>CAVZJJ010000001.1:0-7230 GCA_963775555.1 uncultured Bacteroidota bacterium
TCTGCTTGTAAGGCAGATGCTCTGAACCAGCTGAGCTATGCTCCCATTAAATTGATTTCCAATTAATTAAACCTTTCACTAGGACTGTTTTCAAAATTGGAGCGCAAATATATTCAAATTTATACTTGTTTAAAAATTATTTAAAATTTCAATCGATTTTTATGAAGATACTCCATAATGTAAACGTATTTCTGTTTGCATAATTTCACAAGCAAATACTGTCATTCATTACGTTTTATTTGAATCAGGATGTAATTTGGCAGAGAACCATAGATTTCGCATACCAGCACAAATTTAATTTTCAAATCACTTTAATCTTTTGCTACTACAACAGATTAAAAAAAAATTAATTCAAAAACCGTGTTTATACTCCGCGATATGCTCGAATGCTAAAAAATCCACTTGTGAATCTGCCATTTTTTTTTAACTTTGTTTCATCATTTTCCATTATGAAAAAATTACTTTCTGTCTTTCTTACTTTAGTTTTTGTTTTTAGCACTATTGGATTTAGCGTCAACGTTCATGCATGCAGTATGCGGAAGGGAATCGACGTCACTTTTTTCAAAATAAAATCATGTTGTGGAGAAAAAGGTGAAAAGGAAGGTTGTTGCAAAAACAAAGCAAAAATTGTCAAAATTACCGACAACCTCTTTCAATTGCAGTCAATCAACGTTCCTCCTTCCCTGCCTTGTTTTTTACATTTAAGCCAAACGGGCAGTTTAGTTGATTTCACCATTCGTCATTTTTCTTTTTTTCATTTGGCTATCCGCCCTCCTCTTCTTCATGAAGGGCTTTCTTTACCTGTTTTGTACAGGTCAATCCTGATTTGAGATTATTAGCCTCCCGGCTTATCGCTTTCTCTCACAGACTATCTATGCTGAAAAAGCAGGCTGTATGATTAAACACTGTTTAATTAAACTGATGGCTTCCTTATCTCTTCATTCCAGATTTATTTAACTCGATAAAGAAGTATCCGGCAATAGCTTGAGAGATTCATTTATAAATAAATAAGGTTTATTCATAATTAATTGAACTATTCATATAAATAATTAAAACAAACACAATGAAAAAAGCAATCTTATTCGCGGGCATCGCATTTACCCTTATTATCAGTGGCTGCAGTAACTCATCCAATGAAGCTAAACAATCAGAAGCGACGGTTGAATATACCTGTCCGATGCATCCGGATGTATTGAGTGACAAACCTGGCTCTTGTCCTAAATGCGGAATGGATCTGGAACAAGTAGGAAGTATGAACAATCAAATGGACAGTAGCATGAACACCGATAATGCAATGCCTATGGATAGCACTATGCATCACCAGTAATAGATTCATTTTAACACCCGGATAATATTAAGCTATTCTATGATAGAAAAACTCATCTCCTATTGCATCCGAAACAGAATTGTAGTTCTGGCTATCAGTGGAGTTCTATTAGCCTGGGGCATCTATTCTGTCCGTAATAATCCGATTGATGCTATCCCTGACCTTTCGGAAAACCAGGTAATTGTTTTCACTGAGTGGATGGGCAGAAGTCCGCAGATCATGGAAGACCAGGTTACGTATCCTCTGGTTTCAAATCTTCAGGGAATTCCCAAGGTGAAAGATATCCGTGCCAGCTCCATGTTTGGAATGAGTTTTATCTATGTCATCTTCGAAGACAATGTGGATGTGTACTGGGCCCGGACACGTGTATTGGAAAGGCTGAATTATGCCCAACGATTAATGCCGGCAGGTGTCACACCTTCATTAGGGCCCGACGGTACCGGTGTGGGCCATATTTTTTGGTATGTACTCGAGACAAAAAATTATGATCCCGGAGAACTGAGAGCCCTTCAGGACTGGTATGTAAAGTTCGCTTTGCAAACTGTTCCGGGAGTCAGCGAAGTGGCTTCTTTCGGAGGTTTCGAAAAACAGTATCAGATTACAGTCGATCCCCACAAACTGAATCACTATAACATACCATTGATGGATGTACTGAAAGCAGTTCAATCCAACAATAATGATGTAGGTGGCAGGAAATTCGAAGTGAACGACATGGCTTATATAATCCGAGGATTGGGATATATTAAAAACATCGCTGATGTGGAAAATATTCCGGTCGGAAATGACAATTCTGTTCCCATTATGATGAAGGATGTGGGAAGCGTGCAAATGGGTGGAGCATTACGCCTGGGGGTTTTCGACGAGAATGGCGAAGGAGAAGTGGTTGGAGGCATCATTGTAATGCGTTCAAATGAAAATGCAGATGCGGTGATCAAGGCGGTGAAGGAAAAGGTGAAGGAAGTGGAGAAAGGACTTCCGGAAGGAGTCAAATTCCATTTTGTTTACGACCGAAGTGAACTCATCGAACAAGCCATTGCTTCTGTAAAACGAGTTCTGACTGAGGAAATGATCATTGTATCCATTATCGTATTCATCTTTCTTTTTCACTGGAGAAGTACCTTGGTTATTCTTATTCAACTTCCGGTGTCCATTGCAACGAGTTTTATTATACTCAATGCACTACACATTTCTTCCAATATCATGTCACTGACCGGAATCGCTCTGGCCGTTGGAGTAATCGTAGATGCCGGCATTGTGATGGTGGAAAATGCTTACAGGCATTTGTCGGAGGAACAATCCGGTATAAAAACAGAAAACAAGCATGGAAACTAAAAAGCAAAAAGAGGAAAGGATTCGGATCATTGAAAAATCCTCACATCAGGTGGGAAGGGCAATTTTCTTTTCTACCCTCATTATTGTAGTTTCCTTCCTGCCTGTGTTTATGCTGACAGGACAAGAGTACAAGTTATTCTCTCCCATGGCCTGGACCAAGACCCTGGTGCTGGCATGTTCAGCACTCTTTGCCATTACACTGGTGCCTGTTTTGATGACATATTTTATCAAAGGAAAGCTACGGCCGGAAAGTCAAAATCCAGTCTCCCGTTTCTTTGACCGCCTGTACGATCCGGTCCTGCGCCTTTCCTTAAAATGGAAAAAAACAACCCTTGGCATAAATGTGATTGCGTTGCTAATAGCGATTCCTGTCTTTATGAATACCGGCACAGAGTTCATGCCTCCACTTGATGAAGGCTCTATCCTCTTTATGCCGGTAACTCTTCCGGATGTATCAAATACTGAAATCCGCAGGATCTTACAATTGCAGGATCATATCATCAAATCAGTACCTGAAGTTGCCAATGTCCTGGGAAAGGCAGGCCGCGCCTCCACTGCTACCGATAATTCACCTATCAGCATGATTGAAACCATTGTGCTTCTGAAACCCAAATGGACATGGAGAAAAGGGATTAGCAAAGAAGACATTGTCGAAGAACTAAATCAGAAACTGCAAATACCCGGAGTCACCAATGGCTGGACCCAACCGATTATCAACCGCATCAATATGCTATCAACAGGCATTCGAACGGATGTGGGTATTAAAGTGTATGGGCAAGTGCTTGATACTATCGATGTTCTTTCAAACCGTATTAAAAAAGAACTGGAAGGCATAGAGGGTCTTAAAGATTTATATGTTGAACCCATCACAGGTGGCAAATATCTTGACATACAAATTAAGCGGGATCAGATAGGAAGATATGGCTTGAGTGTGGACGATGTGAACATGGTCGTTGAAGCGGCACTTGGAGGAATGCCTCTTACCACTACCATCGAAGGAAGACAGCGTTTCAGTGTGAATGTACGCTTTGCCCAGGATTTCCGGAATAGCATGGATGATATTAAAAGACTGCAAGTCCAAACTCGAGAATATGGTGCTATACCACTTGAAGCAGTTGCAGATATCCATTACACAGAAGGCCCACCCATGATCAATTCAGAAAATGCTTTGCTCCGGGGTACTGTATTATTCAACGTAAGAGGCAGAGATCTTGGTGGAACCGTCACAGAGGCCATGAAAAAACTTGATTCGATGACAAAGAAACTTCCCAAAGGCTATTTCTTTGAATGGAGTGGTCAATGGGAAAATCAGGTCCGTGCCGAAAAAAGCTTAAGGTTAATTCTTCCCCTTACATTGATAATAATTTTCATTCTGCTTGTAATCATATACCGGTCGGTTAAAGAAGCGATGATTACTTCCCTAAGTGTGCCTTTTGCATTAATTGGCGGAGTCTTCCTGGTTTCTTTTTACGGTGTCAATTTATCGATCGCCGTTGCTGTGGGCTTTATTGCCTTGCTTGGCGTAGCGATTGAAACAGGAGTACTTATGGTTATTTACCTGGATGAAGCTATGTCAAAAATGATAATTGCTAAAGGAGATACTTCCATTTCAAACAAAGACATCCGTGAGGCTGTCATCGCAGGAGCGGCTAAACGTCTCCGGCCCAAAATCATGACTGTATCGACCGCACTATTAGGCCTCATTCCGATTTTATTTTCAAGTGGAACAGGAACTGATGTGATGGTCCCTATTGCACTACCTATGATCGGAGGAATGTTTACTTCTACGATACATGTACTTTTTGTAACACCTATTATTTTTCAGCTGACAAAAGAATATGAACTAAAAAAACATGGAAAAATTAAAATGCTCAATGCTAAATTTTAAGTGGGTTGCATTTTTGGCTGTATTTCTGATCTCAGCACATCCAATCTATGCTCAAATTCTTTCGCTGGCTTCTGCACTGGAAACAGTTGAAAAGAATTATCCGGAGTTGAAAATGTATGATGCCAGGATCAACGCATTACTGGCGAAGTCAGAAGGGAGCAAAAGCTGGATGGCTCCCACCATATCACTCGGACTAAACCGAATTCCTTACAACATCTCCCAGATCAATGACCCCATGATGCAAACAGTTTCCGGCGCCATGCTCAGTATAGAACAGATGATCCCAAACCCATCAAAATTAAATGCAAGGGAAAAATACTTACAATCCTTATCAAATGCGTCGATCACTGAAAAAGAGTGGACTAAGAATCAGCTTTTGTGGGAAGCAAGAAAGTTATATTATCAACGATTTATAGCCGAAAGAAACCTCACACTGCTAAACGAAGGTGAAGAACTCCTACGATTACTGATAAACTCAGCAGAATCAAAATATGCCTACAATCAGGCAGGCTTATCAAATATATTCAAAGCAAAAGCAAAACTTGAAGACATAAAAAACACAAAATTGATGCAAGAGGGGATAATTGAAGAAAGCAGCATAGGACTTAATACATTAATGAACCTTAATGCTAATACTCAATTTTCAATAGACACAATTGTTGAACGCAAAAATTACCAAAACGAATTACTGCTTGACAGAGCAGACTCTGCAATTTTAAACAGGAATGATATTGCAACCATAGACAATAACATTCAATCCATGCAATTGAACAAAGAGATGGTCCTGCGGAATGCCAAACCAGATTTTGGAATCCGTTTCGAACATATGCACATGTTCAATATGGATCCCATGTATTCTGTAATGGGAATGATTTCGATTCCTATAGCCCCCTGGGCATCTAAAATGTACAAATCCGACGCCAAGGCAATGGATTTTCAGATCGAATCAATGCAAAGGGAAAAAGAAGACATGCAACTGATGGCAGGCAGGATGATCCATGAAAAAATAAGTATGTTAAAATATTCCAATCAGCAGCTGCACAACTATGACGAAGGAATTATCCCTTCCTATCAGAAAAATTTCGAGTCTTCCCTTATGGCCTTTAAGGAAAACACAGGAGACTTATTTATTGTACTCGATTCCTGGGAAATGTTACTTATGAAACAAATGGAGCGAAATCAGCTAATGGGATATATATTAAAAACAGAAGCGGATTATGAAAAAGAAACTGAAAATAACTAGACTCTGTTTTACAGGATGCATTTTGCTTTTAATTTTGAGCGCCTGCAGCAAACGAAAATCAGAGCAGCAGGCAGATCCTGAGCAGCAAAAAGCCACCGAAAGAACAGAAGGGGTGCTACCTGCAGGCGTAATCATCTCTAATCAACTTACCGTTCATCCTTTCATTGATACTTTCCGGATACCCATTAAGGTACAAGGAGTAATCGCATTCGATGAACGCCTCAATATTACTGAGTCAGCATATTTTGGAGGGCGAATCGAGAAATTATATGTCAGGTACAATTATCAATACATTAAAAAAGGGCAAAGGATCATGGACATCTACAGCCCTGAACTTAATACCGCGCAAGAAAATTATTTATTCCTCCTTCGTTCAAAAGGAGAACAAAATTTACAACAGAAAGCTGAAGAACAGTTGCGCTATTATGGCTTGAATCCTGAGCAAATAAAAGGTATAAAAACAAGCGGGAAAGCACTTGAAGTTCTTCCCATTTACAGTACTTACGAAGGCTATATAATGTTTGAAGGTGAAAAATCGATTTCAGGAGGAAAGAATAAAATGAACAGCACTTCCTTATCCAATCAATTAAACATGAATATGGGTGGAGCAACAAATCTAAAATCAACAACCAATACTACGAACACAGGCTCCATATTGCAGGAAGGAATGTATATAGGAAAAGGCCAAAAATTATTTACACTAAACAATTTAGAAAAAGTATGGCTTTTACTCTCTATTCATGCACAGGAGAGTGCTTTCCTGAAAGTAGATGATAAAGTTATAATTACCAATTCCGCCTCAAAACCGAATCAAGTGGAAGGAATAATAAATTTTGCCGAGCCGACTATTCGCGAAGCACAAAAATATATTACAGCCAGAGTTTATCTTGATAACAAGAAAGGATTGTTTAAGGTAAATGAGCTGGTCGATGCAGTAATAATGACCGCTTCACAAACTTCCTTGTGGATTCCCCAAAGTGCAGCAATCGATTTAGGGCAAAGAAAAGTTGTCTGGCTGAAGACCGGAAACTATGGGAAAGGCAAAGGGGTTTTTATCAGCCGTGAGGTTCAAACCGGAAATAAAAATGATGAATTAATACAAATAGTAAGTGGGCTTTCTGAAGCAGATGAAATTGTATCAATAGCAGCATACATGACTGACAGTGAAACTCTAATCAAATAAAAATGAAAAACCTGAGATACTTAATTTGGATACAAGGCATTTTTCTGTTTATTCTATTTGGGACAGGCTGTGGTCCTCACGTTGATCCAAGCGAAGAACAAAATGCAAATTCCATGGCTGGACATGAATATTACACTTGCTCCATGCACCCAACCATCATGTCTAAAGTACCTGGAAACTGCCCTATATGCAAAATGAAACTTGTAAAAGTTAAAGCACCTGAACTAGCCCTCAAAGCAAATCAGTTGATGCTGGAC
>CAVZJJ010000002.1:0-740303 GCA_963775555.1 uncultured Bacteroidota bacterium
TGACCCAGCGATTTTCCGATGATGATCGTGCTGCTGCCGGTAATAGCCTGCCAGCTACCCATCGTACGCCGCAGGTCATGCAGCCTGAGGTCTTTTATCCCGGCACGTTTAGAATACGCTGCCAACCTTTCCAAGGCTCCTGCAAGTGGCCGGTTTTTCCTTTGGCTGGAAAGACATATTCGCTCTCATTGTCTTTGCGCCCCTTCGCTGTGTCCATGACTTCATCTACAAGCGGAACCAGAACCGATTCATTATTCTTGGAGTGCGGGATGCACCAGAGCTTCTGCTGGAAAGATACCTGCTCCCATTTCATGGAAAGAACATTGGAACGGCGGGCGTCCGGTAAACAGCGACAGCATCACATAGTCGCGTATGTCGTCACTCTCTTCTTCCCGCACCGATTGTAAGAACCCTGCAAGCTCTTCCGGTTGCAGGAATCGCTCCCGGCTCTTCTCCGTGTTCTTCTTAATTCCTCTAGCCGGATTATTCTCGGGCATAAACCCGGTGGATATACCCCAGTTAAACACGACAGAGACAAGAGCCAGCACCCGGTTGGCCGTGGCTCCGCTTTTATACTGCGTGGACGAAGGACTTTTTCCTTTCTCCTTCATCTGTTTTGTGATGCCCGAATGAATGGAGGCAATGTCAAGACGCGTGATATGCGACAGCTTTTTGTTTCCCAATGGCTTTTCCAAGTAAAGCCGGTAACGCGCTCGATCATCTTGCCAGGAACGTTTCTTCCATTTGGAATGACGCTCCAGGTACTGCTCAAACAGCTCCTTAAAGGTTATCTCCGAGCGGTGCGCCCGTTTAACTTCCGCCGGGTTGTTTCCCGAGGCAATGCAAGCATTGATCTTCTCCGCATTTACCCGGCGCCTGTTCAACCGTTATATCCGACAGCCTTCCCAAAGTAATCCGTCTGGCCGCCGCATTTTTATTCTCCGGTAAACGCTAAAGGTTACAACACCGGTATGGTTGATGCGGCATTGTAAACCCGGTATCTTGGTGTCTATCAAAACCAGCCGCTCACCGGGCTTTGATGGCCTCATCGAGGAGAGCAGCGCCTTGGTGAAGTTTACTTTTCTGATCATGGATTTTTCCTCACTTAAAAATGCACCGGGGGTTACGCCGGGGTTACATCATGGGTATATTTCCGTTATATCACATAAAACAAAACGATGAAAAAATCTTTCTATATCAATGAGATTTAAGCTCAGTGAAGAGAGGGTAATTAACAGAATATACCCTTGAGCGAGATTGAAAATCCGCGTGTCGTTGGTTCAAATCCGACTCCGGGCACCATCTTTTCAAGGACTTAAGCTATTTCGATAACTTCAAAATCTACTTGGGGTTACACCGGGGTTACGGATTTTGTTAAAGATCCTTAAAGAAAAAACTATTCTCCGATGGGATGGAATTTCTGAATGTCCTCCTGCAAATCATCCAGGTCATTGACCAGATAAGCCTCCGTGGAACTGACGAATCGGTGTCCGGCCATCTGCTGCACCTGGCGCAGGTTATACAGCTTCAGCCAGTGGGTAATGACGCTTGCGCGGATCTGCTTGGCAGAAGTGACCTTGCTGTTTTGCCGGTGCAATCGCTCCATTAAAATTTGCATGATGCTGCGGAAGTGCGGACTCTCTCCCGCACTGATAAAAAACTTATCGCTCATCTTTCCTGTTAACCGTAGGATTTCTCCTCTGGTCTTTAACTGATATTCCATCAGGTCTAAAATCTGGTGCGCCTCCAAAGTGAGTTCACGTGATTCACTTCGGCGGCTTCCTTCAATAAAAACTTTTCCCTCTCGTAAACGGATATTATTCTCTCTTAATGCGCCCAGCTCATACGCCGTTAATCCCTGATAAACCATCAGCCCGACAATCACCTTGTTGCGCCTGGAAGCCATTAGAGAGGCCTTAAACCAGTTCTGATTTTTTGCCGCGTCATCTGCCCCCGGCAGCGAGAAGCCACCGTACAGGCTCTCCAGCTCGCTTTTATTCAGTATGTCGTAAAGGGTTTTTCGCCGGATGCCCCGGATGCGCAAGGTCAGGGTCGGATTATCTTTAACCTGTTCGGTGATGCACAAAAAATTAAAATAATGTTTCAGGCTGTTAACCTGTACGGCGATCGTTTTTTGTTTAACGCGATTTCGTTTGCCTTGAATAAAATGCAATACATCGGCATAGGTGGCCTGATTCACAGGGATATTTTCTTTCTCGCACCACTGTAAAAAATATCCGGTGTCTTTGATAAAACGCTTAACTGTTGCTGCGCTAAATCCTTTAGTGAGCAGGTAGGAAGTAAAATCCTTCTGCTCTTTTAAATTCCTGCTTTAATTGCAAGGCCGCATCTGCATCATGAGCGACCACCTTCTTTCTTGTCCGGCTGTCACGGGTTTTTCCCAGTCGTATTTTACCGCTCATCTTCGTGCAGTTGCTGGTAAGGGTATCGCGTAATGTTGTGATACGGCTGTGACTTCACCGGCTCCGTGCCATTCCTGTCCGCTTCCACCAAATGCGTATACACCTGCGTACTTTCCAATGATGCATGCCCTAAGAACCTGGCTATTTTTTCCAGCGTCATGCCGTTTTGTAAAAAGTGTGTGGCAATCGAATGACGCAGCACATGCAGCCGCACGTTTTTATTTTGCAGCTCGATGTTGTCGGTTCTTTGCTGTAATAATCGCAGACGTAAAGCCATACTCATACCGTTCATTCTAAGTCCGCGCTGACTGATAAAAAAAGTATCTTCGCGCTTGTCTTTCACAAGCTGCGTTCTCCCCTCATACACATAGTCCTGTAAATGTTTGGAAAGGGTTTTATTAAAAGGAACAATGCGCTGCTTGTAGGCCTTGCCATTTCTCACATATAAAATCCGGCGGTCAAAATTAATATCCGATACATCCAGAAGATAACCCTCGTTTCTTTCTTAAGCCGCAACCGTAAAACACGCAAAGGATCGCTCTGTCCCGGCTGTTGAGCGCTTCCAACTGCGTTCCCTCGTTGTATCCATAGGTGGCTGCAAAAAGTTCTTTGATTTCATCTTGCGTAAGAAAAATAATTTCTTCCGTGTCGTTTTCTTCCCACCCCATGTTCAGAGATGGTAAAATCATCCTTCCGCTCTGGCGCAGGTAGTCTGAGAACTTGTACAGCATCTGCACATGCTTGTTCAAATAACTGTTCGATAAGCCCCCACCACGTCTTAAGTTGCTGCGTATTTTCAGCTGTGTGTAATATGCCTTGAAGTGCTTTACTTGAAGCTGCGAGATTTCATATATGCTTTGCTGTTCGAGGTAATGAAAAAATTCGCGCAAAGAATTCGGCATCTGGTACACTGTCCTCGGAGCATAGCCCAGCACGTCGAGCCATTCTCTAAAACTTTTCTCGATGTACTGGAACGATGCACTTTTGATGATTAAATTTTTCATGCGCTTGCATTTTTAGCTTTGATTGTCCGACTGCCTTGCAAGAGGCCACGGCAAAGGATTTGAGTCAGACAGTAGCGGCTTTGTCCAACTGTTGTCCGACTGGCTTACTCTTTTTTGATTTTGGTTTTACCGCTGGCTGTTCTGCTTTTTCTTTTTCGTGGGCATTCTCGATATTCTGCATCACCTGTTTGATCTGCGCCTCGATGCTGCCCTGCATCTTTTCAAAATCCTTTTCTCCGATAATCTTGTAGGCGTAACCGGTGCGGTGACGGTTGCCGCCAGCGATTTGCAAAAGACCGTATTCGGTAAGTTCCTGCAAGTACCTGCTTAAGGTTCTTGGATGCAGGGGATTGTTTTTTCTAATATCACCGCCATAGAACTGTTTTAAGTTTTCTTTTTTCTGCCACCCTTGAAGCCACTGGTAAAATTCTCTCACCGCACCGCTGAGTTCATCGCCCTTTCTGAACAGCACATCACGTAGCAACTTAAATGCCCACTGGATATCTTCCGGCTGCGTCTCTATGTACACTTCTCCGGTCTGTTCATCTGCCTTTTGCTCTCTGTTGTATTGACAGTAAAATGTTACGGCTTCAATGAAGCTCAGCAGGATCGGCAGGGTTCTTCTTGGTTTAAAAATTTCCTTCGGCAGTTCGATCAGCGGTGCATAGGGGTTAATGATTCTTAAAGGATGCAGTATGCGCTGCATGTTTTGTAATTTCTCTTGCGCCTGTTTTTCCTTTAGCCAGTCAGTGAGTCCGGCTCTTGATTGCTTCTGATACTGCATAATGCGCTCGTCCTGCTCTTTACTTCCATCCAAGTAAATAAGAATGGCACGGTTGGCATTATCCTCATATATCCTTTCTCTTGTGGTGCAACCGATCACGCTCACCGGGCCTTCCACGATCAGCGTCACGGTTCTTAAGGTTCCGCTCCTGTCTTTGATCGTCATCGTCTTGCTGATGCGTTTCTTGGTTTGCAGTTCTGCAATCGGGAACATCACGCTCTGCGCACCTTGCAAATCTTCGATCAGAAAAACTTTTCCTTTGATCTCTTCCCGTTTGAAGTGATAAAAACTTGCACCCGTGAACGCTGTTTGCTCGCGCAGGTCTTCAAGTGGTATGCCCTGCGCCACTTTTTCCATGAGGTAACTTTTTCCGGTGCCGCTCCTTGCAAGACACATCACACTCAAAGGATCGTGCAGCTTGCGGCTGCTCATGGCTAAAAATAAGATCATGCTGTTTTCTCTCTCGCCCTGTATCCCCGTGCTCTGTAAATCCTCGATGGTCTGATGCATCAGGTTTTCATTTCGCAAATGGGCTTCTGCATTTCGCTGCTCATCTTCGCTCAAGCGTTTTACTTGTACCTGCTCGGCCTGTTGCTGCTTGATCTGCTCCAGCCGGTAGTTTTCTATTCCTGTGGTGAGTTCCGATAAGCTGGCGGCAATAATGCTGGTTCCGATTTCCAGTCGCTCGGCTGTTTTACGAATGAACTTTTCCAGTTGCGTGTCGTTGTACAAGTCCAGATTGTGACGTACCGGTGGGCGGGGGCTATCTTTTAATTCTACTTTCAGCGTTACACGCATCCTGTCTAAGCCTTCTAACTTTACACCGCCAGGAACTTCGATTTTCAGGATTTCGTTGCTGTATTTCAGTAAATGCGGGTTGGAAGTGTCTAATTCGGCCATTTCTTGAAAAAATATTTATGGGTTATAAAACCTTTTGGCAAAAATAAACAAGTTGGCTAAATAACCAACAATGGAATCAAGATTTTTTAAAAAGTGGGTGAATGAACTCACAAAACATAACTTTGTGAGCGTTTAAACCCTTAATAAATGGATTTAGGAGACTGCATTAAAAAAATACGGGAAGCCCGTGGGCTCAGCCAAAAAGAAGTGGCACTGGCAGCAAAAATCGACACCAGCAACTATAGCAAGATTGAAGGTGGTAAAATTGACCCTGCATTTTCTTCCGTCGTAAAGATTGCCAAAGCACTTGGAGTGCATCTTACCGATCTCTTTAAAGCCGACACTGTTTTAAAAGATATAAATTCACTGGATAAATCCATGATGGAAAAAATGGCGCTCATCGAGCAACTCGATAAAAAAGAAAAAGCCGCTTTCTATTCCGTGCTCGATGCTTTTATAGGCAAGAAAAAATTAAAGGATGCACTGAGCTCTGCGTTGCAGGGTGCGGAATGAATTAAGCAGAATGTGCAATTCAGTATTAGGTAACTGAAATAAATTTAATATTCCCGAATGACTGCTTTTCTAAAGCAAGAAGTTTCATCAAAAAGTGAATTTTGATACTTCTTATAGTAATGTAAATGCGCCTTTTCTAAATCGTACCCTTCTATCTGTATCTTTTTTCTTATTTGATTCCACTTTTCTTTTTGAATAGCACCACTAATATTTCCATCTTCACTACTCAATAAAATAAGATTGTAAAATTCATTGAATTCATTATACCTAAACCCTTGCAATCTGAAAAAACGATGCTCTTGATTGCTATAAGCTAAAATATATTCACATTTCTGACAGTGAATACAAATAGGCTTAACCGAAAAAAAATAACACTCCAAGACACCTTCTGATTTTAACTGAGTAATCTCATAATCAGCTATAATAGAATCAATAATATTTGTGTTTTCTGAAAAGAAAAAGTCATTATAATCAGCATGTACTAGTAACGCTGCTCTACTCTTCAGGTGTTCTACTAATTGGGCATCGCTTGGATAAGCCCAAAAAATTGCAGTTAGTATTATAAAATATTTTATCACATTACTTTTTTTTAAGCTTATCTTCAAATTGTTCCTTTTGATATTTTACGGCATGAGTTTCATCATGTCTTTTTCCACCTTCAATGTGCCCCAGTCCATGCACCAATGAACCTGTCATACTTTGTAACTTAACTATACCATCCACTTTGATAACTTTAAGCCTAACCCGAACATAATCTTCTTTATGATTAGCATTACCCAACCGTGCATTAATACCCTCGACAGTTGTGCGACCTGTTGGAAATCCATTTGCGTCTAACATTTGTATTTCTGCAGTTTGAGCACTTACGTGAACATCAATAACACCCCTATTAAATGGATCGAACTTATCAAACTCAGCAAACTTTTCAGGGTTGACGCTTTTAAACTGATCTAACACATCATTTACTATCGCTTCATATTCCACTTCCCGATTGTACGTTGCATCTGCTTTATTAAAATTCTTTTGGGCTGTATTTAGTTCGGATCGCGCCTGCTTGAACTCCTTCAATACACCCGAAGATTTCGCATCTTTTTTTGTCATCCCTTCAAATGATTTGAAGCCTTCCTTAGCATCTTCAAGTTTAGATCCAGCTTCATCCCTTTTCTGTTTTGCTTCCTTCTTACGCTCAGTATGCACATTAACAAAATCATCCCCATATGGATCCTTATTCCAAATAGGATTATTCCCCATCACCGCATAACCACTCTCCCAAGGTTTCACGACAGGGTCGATGTTCCAGCGTCTAACAATTCTCGGATTATATTCCCAAAACTCGGCAGTATAATGATTTCCGTTTCCGCTGATCTCATCAGTTTTTTCCTGCCCATTAAACCCAAAGCGATATGCTGAAGAACTGAACGACCTTCCGGGTTGCAACATCCCGCCGGGATAATAGTCATTTGCACTTAAAATGTCGGGTTGATAGAAGTCAATTGTGGTGGTATTTGAGGAATATGGGAGCTTCCTATCTGAGATAGTTGCCAACACATTTCCTAGGTGGTTCGTCAACTCATAGCGTTTTAAACCTATTGGTCTTGTAAAATTCATCGTGGTTCCAACAGAATCAACACCTATCAATTCAAGGGAATCCTTGGTAATTCCAAGACGACTGCTGCCATAGATTTCACGCTCTTTTACCATATAGGAACTCGGGTTAAGCTCGTAGGTACTAAGAATATTTCCCTGTGCATCTCGAACATAATAGGTACTTGTCTCAAGAGTGTTATTGCTGGCATATACATGCTTCGCAATCCTGTTTCCACTCGGGTCATAATCAAAACGAAGGCCTTTCATTGTACTAGAGGTTGTACGAACAATTTCTTTGATTTTACCGCTAACTGTCCAGTAGATAGTATCAATCTGAGCACTGTCTTCCTTTACCAAGTTCCCGATGGCATCATATGCGAAAACCATGGTTTCCGGAGAGCCGGAGGAAGTATTCACAACGCTATCCAAACGATTTCGAACTGTGCGCATTGTTGCATCATTACAAGAATTATGTGATTCGTAAAGATAATGAAACTGATCAATAATTCCACCGGTTTCGCCATATCTCGCCTGATTTGTAATGTTACCATTGGCATCATAGCTAAACTGATTAAAATAGCGGTTGGCATAAGTTGACCCCGTATTCCATTTATTATTAGCTATATCCAAATTAGTGTAAGATCGGGATGCAAGGACGCGATTCAGTTGGTCATACTCATAGGCATTAGCTTGAGGCAATGGAGCCAATAAAGCGCTATTGGAAACTATAGGGGCTGAAATGGTAGTTGCCATCAGGGTTATATTGCCATTGTATAGGTCAGCACGGCTTGCCATCACATCGCTTCCAGTTGTATTCGCTTCGAAACGTATACTGTCTGCAGCCCGACTTGCATCGATAGGACTATAATCACCTGCGTAATAATTTAACGTATAGCCATAGGCATCCTTTGCAATATTCCTATTGGGATTTGTAGTTACGGCCTGACCATCTTTTCCTATATCATGAGCTGCGTCACCAATATTGCTATTCACACCCTTTATCCATCCATGAAGCGTGTAAGCATAATCAATTCCTTGTACCATATTATCACCCAATTCTACTCTCGCTAAAGGACCATGAGCATAATAGTAGTAGGAAGCATCTCTATCCCAATGTACCCCATTTGTACTTGTAAAGACTTCAGTAATTCTATTGTCTGCATCGTATTCGTAACGATGTGAAAACTGATCAGGATAGCCTTTCTGCAAATCAACCGTATTCACTTTGCCACTGATTAAATCATAGCTATAATCTATTCTTTTAAATCGTTGAGGAAGAACCATTGATGAAACTATAGAGAGCTTGCGGTTATCCTGCAATAAACTCTTCACATTTCCATGTATGTCATAAGAATAATGTGTTGCAAAGTCATAATAGGTTGAGTCAGCAACATAAGTATCCGCATAAGTAGTGCTAACAACCCGGTTGCGTAGATTCTCCTGATAATAGTCATAGGTTGTTGTGCTCATCGCAGTAGTAAAAGGCTTTAAAGAAAAGGCTGCCGTATCATAAAAAGTTCTTGTAACCTCTCTCCGTAAACCTGTCGAATTAGCTAACCAATCGCGATACAATGAATCGTTCAATACTTTCGGATTAAAGGTTGAATTTACAAGATCACCAAAAATTTCACTAAAAATTATTGTTCCGGTATTATCCAGCTTCTCCCCTGTCTCACCAATTCTTCCCAGGTGATCATAGACAGTGTAGCTATAGCGTTTAGGTTCACAATTAAATTGTTTGGTGTTTTGCGAAAGCACTAATCGGCCAACTTTATCGTACCAAAATGTTGAACTGTATAGGAAGGATTCATCATGTAACAATCTTCCGTAAGGATATGTACTGCCTCTTGCCATTGTATTCATTAGAGTACCGGGATATGTACCAGCTACCCATCCCCTGTATCGACCCGGGAAGGCTACAACTTTAATGTCCACTGTTGCGGTATCAGGATCTGAAATGATGAATGCATCTTTGTCCGTTTTCTTGTACCATGTGACTGAATTTGCAGCTTCATTTTGGATGTTACATTTGGTGGATGCTCTATAAATTAATCCGGCATCACCTACTACATATCCATTTCGATCATCGTGGAAAAACACATCATTGTAAACATTACCTGAACTTCCAGAAGCCGAGATGTTCTGATCTGTCCAAGCTCCTCCATACATAAACTTGAATCGTATTTGCAGGACCAACAGCAATGAAATTATTATCATTGAACATGTGTAGTGCATTAAATTGATTCCCTCCGGATGAAGTTATAAGAGTTCCAACTGTCACGGAATTTGAAGCACTGTTATAGGTCAAAGGTGCTGCCTTTCCATCTGAACTGACTGCATAGCCAATTACATCCTTGCCAAATTTAATATCATTCCAACTAGTAGAACTTGAGTTGTTATAAGATCTAAGGTTAGATAATAATCCATTTGGAGCAAGCTGGGTTAAATAATCCCCTGTACCCGAAACAAGGCATTGTTCAGGGCCGGTAGTCCATACACTTTTGTAAACCGGGAGATTACCACTTGCGTCATAGTTTGGTTTTATAACATTCCATGAAATTCCTGCATTCCTGGTATGACGTATTATTCCATGTTCTCCAACTGCAAATCCTTCATTGGCATCTCTGAAATGAACATCTTTTAATGCATGTACGAATACAGGTTTTATTTTAATTCCATTGTTAGCATTATAATTATAGATAGCACTACCTGATCCAACAGCAAATACACCAGACCCATCCGTTCTGAATACTACTCCATTAAAATGAGTCGTTAAAGGAGCCGGTACCATTTTTTGTGTTGTAATCGCCAATAAAAATTCAGGAATTTTTAAAAGTGTTCCTTTATCACCTGATACATAGCTGGACGTTGTCGCATTCACAAATGCAAGATCATTCAGATTAGAAACTGTCCCTGTTTTTACAGGATCGAATACAACTTGTGATGAACTTATAGTGAGGTTGTACAATTTACCACTATCGCCTGCAGCGAATCCCTGAGATTGATCCGCACACACAGCATTTAATTTCGATGAATTGTATCCGATAAGATTTGAGAATGTCGGCAATGGACCTGTTGTGTTGAAGTCATAATACTACCATCCGCACCTGAAGTAATCATATCTCCTGTCACATTCATCGGTTCGATATCATAAATTGATAGAGGAGCTATGGACCAACTTTCATTGTCAAATGAAGTTGTCGTGCTAATTACACCCATTGATCGAGCCAATATTGACTCCTGCATCCATAGAACTTACAAGGACTGAATCTTGTTCACTGATGTCGAATGATGAAGGTCTAGTCATTGAAGAAAATGCAGATGTACTGGAATAATCATCAAAGACCAACACAGGTATTGTCGGAACGGTATCAATTGAAACCATATACATCATTAAATCAGCAGGTGACGGAAGAACAATCTTTCCAATTCCGTATATGTCATTTGTAAGAGGACTCTTTTGCAGCTGATACAATTCAGGAATACTTGTCGAAACTGGAGCAGAAATAAATGTACCTTGAACTGTAGTTCCTGCATTTTTTTCAACATAACACTGGGCTTCATCCAAACTATTAATAAATGGAATGCGATATAGATACAAATCTGTTAAAACTGTACCAGCAGTATCTGTTACCTTTACGATTTGCTGCGCAATATTTGTTACCGGATTACCGGCAGCGAGTACGGGACTCAAAGCACGCCAAGCAACGGAACTTGCAGCAATATCTCTTGTAGTAAAGAATTGCCCGTCTGCACTTACTATAGTAGCATAGTTTTTTATACCGCTACCACTAACACTTACCATAGATGATGTCACTGCAGTGAACTCAATTGTCGATAAGGTTCCTGTTGGCTTAACAACATTTATTAATCCAAAATAAGGTTCGTAATTTGAACTGTTGGTGATTATTCTTTTGATGACTCCCTTTTTTCCTACAGCAATTCCTTGAGTGGAATCTACAAAATGCATAGAATTATAGTACTCTCCTTTTTCACCAAGTCTTTCCCAATCCTTACCACCATTCCAGGTTTTAAACAATTGGTTATTGTTGGCAGCACTATCAATCAGGGCCAATCCGATATTGTCATTCACGAAGAAGATATCTTTAATATCCTTCCGAATTCCAGTATGAATCATTTTCCAACTTGCTCCGCCATCTATTGTTTTCAAAAGGTTTCCATCGAGCCCTACGGCAAATGCATGTTGAGTCTGTTTCTTGAGGTAAAATATTTTGCTCAATCCTACTGTTGTGAAGTCTGTAATTGCTGTCAGACTACTTCCTGAAAGTTGGTAAATGAAGCCCTCATCTAGATTATTGTAACCAGCTGCATAAAAATCAGTTCCATTATGCGTCAATGACGTAAAAGTTTTTGAAGCAGGGGAAGGAACAGCAAGCTTATTGAAAGCGACAGATGTGCCATTATCAGTAAGTTGGTATAGGCTACCAAAATCACCGGCCACATATCCTGAATAATTACCCGAACCATTATCCAAAACGTGCAAGTCTCTCAGGTTAACAAGAATTGAATCTGATGTTCCGCTTGTAAATACATAGGTGGAGATTAAATCCCAAGTGTTACCACCATCAATTGTTTTTACCACTACTCCATCGTTTCCAACTGCATAACCCACGCTACTATTTACCATCTGTACTTTATTGAAATCCGCGGCAACGAGATCATATAATTGCTTCCAGGTATTTCCGGCATCATTTGATGTAAAGACATAACCACGATTCTCAGTTCCATTCTGGATGTAGCCTGTTAAATATGCTTTGTTTGAGGTTACGAATTGAGTTGATGTAATATGAAGGCTGCTTGGCAACCCGGAAGGCAAGCCAAAATCCCAGATATCCATAGGATCATGATCCGGAAGGTTTTGTTTTACCAGTTGATTCAGACTATTATACTCGTAAATAGTTGGCATATTATGCTCAGTGAAAATAGTTTGTTCACCATATGTTCTATCATGAATAATTAACTTTTCAACCGAATCAGTATATGAAGTGATTGGGAGCATCGAAACACCTTCAGGTGGAATCGTCTTCACAAGGTTTCCGGCCTGATCGTAATAGTAAAGAGTAAAGTGATACTCTTTATCATCATAATTCTGAATGAAATTCTCAAATGGACTTAGGCAATGTCTTGTGTAGTCCGCACTCACAGAGGTTCTGAGACTATCCAAGTATTCATTGTATTCGATCCAAGCATTCTGAAGCTCGATTTCAATCAACTGTTGGGCACAATTATTTACCATGGAAGAATCCATAATTATCATCGTATCCAAAATTGCAAATTGAGGCAAGGTGTCATGGCAATCATAAGTACCATCGCAGAACTCAGCTATATCCAACTGTATTACTTGACCAGGAGTTAATGAAATTCCATTTGGTAATAATGTCGTAATTATAGACTGCAAGTAACTTGTATAATTACTTACACAATAACAGAAACCTGTCGATGTGAAAGAACTTGCCGGATAGACAATGGTAATTGCAGGAGTACCTGAAGGCACTGAATGTGTTAAAATATATTGATTGTACTCATTAACACTTAAGCTGTATTTTCCGTATGCATCATCGCACTCACTATGAGGGTGAACAGGATCATCACCACATCCTTCAAAGCCAAAAATAGTTACTGTTGAGTCATGAGTTCCGTTTGCAGGTAATGCAATGAGCGTATCCAAATAAGAAATATAATTTTCCGCACAATTGCAAAATCTGAATGTGAGAAACTCGGTGTAAGAAGCGAATGGATATTCTAACGAATCATCATGAGCTATTGCATATGGAGAGTTATTATATGACGTGATCCTTTGATTTAATAAATAATACAATTGTTCACATTCACTAAATTCATTACACAAAGGAGTGGAAATAATAGGCAATGGAAGAGGCAATAACTGTGAAGGATTAGCAGAACTATATACTGCCAGGCTATCTATATATCTGGAAGCACAACTACAGTCATAAGCATTTTGAAATGCCCAAGAAGAATTATAGATACCAGGGTATAACATGTGGGAATGAGCAATCGCCCAAGGTGAAATGTTGTATATAGCAATGGCTGTTAAATATTCATGATAAATGCTATCACAATAAGTAAATGAAGGAACAACAACGCATGTATCTGCGGTTGGTATTCCCGAAGGACAAGGAGGAGTTGCAATGAATGACGCAATGTAGTCTGCATACATTGCAAATCCAGTATCGGTACAACACAAATTATGGTCAAGGAATTCCTGATACGTGTACAAAGGACTTGTAGAAGTATAATTAGGACAAGAATTGGAGGACATCTGGGCAAGCACAAAACTGTGATAGACCAATTGATAAGTTTGATAATAAATTGCACAACTATCAGGGGAAGTGCATGTATCCCCTACCGGACAAATGGCAAATATTCTATCCCAATTAGCATCGGTAAAATGTAAATTCAATTCTTGGTTCAACCAAGCGGTAAGAGTTACACTTCCACCACAAGGATATCTACGAGATGCCCACTGAATAGAGTCACAGGATACACAATGGGTCCACCATAGAGAGTCTACTTCACAGGAATCCATCATCACCATTAGCGTGCTATCGTTCCATCCAAAATGTACGAGCCCTTCCAGATAAGCAGCTAAAGTCAGCGTATCATGACAGTTATAATTGGCTACCAAAGATCCTATCGTATCACATGGATGGCAATGAATTGTATCGACCGGACAAATGGCAAATATTCGATCCCAATTCGCATCAGTAAAATGTAGATTCAATTCTTGATTTAACCAAGCTGTCATTCCAATTGAGCTACCACAAGGATAACGACGCGATGCCCACTTAATAGAATCGCAGGACACACAATGGGTCCACCACAATGAATCTACTCCACAAGAATCCATCATCACCATCAACGTACTATCGTTCCAGCCAAAATGTAAGAGCCCTTCAAGATATGATGCCAAGGTCAGCGTATCATGGCAATTGTAATTGGCCAGCAATGGACCTAGTGTATCACATGGATGGCAGTGAATTGTATCGACCGGACAAATGGCAAATATTCGATCCCAATTGGCATCGGTAAAATGTAGATTCAATTCTTGATTTAACCAGGCTGTAATTCCAATTGAGCTACCACAAGGATAACGACGCGATGCCCACTTGATAGAATCGCAGGACACACAATGGGTCCACCATAGAGAGTCTACTCCACAGGAATCCATCATCACCATCAGTGTGCTATCGTTCCATCCAAAATGTATGAGCCCTTCCAGATATGCAGCTAAGGTCAAAGTATCATGACAACTGTAATTGGCCAGCAATGGCCCTAACGTATCACATGGATGACAATGAATTGTATCGACCGGACAAATGGCAAATATTCGATCCCAATTGGCATCGGTAAAATGTAGATTCAATTCTTGATTTAACCAGGCTGTAATTCCAATTGAGCTACCACAAGGATAACGACGCGATGCCCACTTGATAGAATCGCAGGAAACACAATGGGTCCACCATAGAGAGTCTACTCCACAGGAATCCATCATCACCATCAGTGTGCTATCGTTCCATCCAAAATGTATGAGCCCTTCCAGATATGCAGCTAAGGTCAAAGTATCATGACAACTGTAATTGGCCAGCAATGGCCCTAACGTATCACATGGATGACAATGAATTGTATCGACCGGACAAATGGCAAATATTCTATCCCAATTCGCATCAGTAAAATGTAGATTCAATTCTTGATTTAACCAAGCTGTCATTCCAATTGAGCTACCACAAGGATAACGACGCGATGCCCACTTGATAGAATCGCAGGATACACAATGGGTCCACCAAAGCGAATCTACTCCACAGGAATCCATCATCACCATCAGCGTGCTATCATTCCATCCAAAATGTACGAGCCCTTCCAGATAAGCAGATAAAGTCAGCGTATCATGACAACTGTAATTGGCCAGCAATGGCCCTAGCGTATCACATGGATTGCAGTGAATTGTATCGACCGGACAAATGGCAAATATTCGATCCCAATTGGCATCGGTAAAATGTAAATTTAATTCTTGATTTAACCAGGCTGTCATTCCAATTGTGCTACCACAAGGATAACGACGCGATGCCCACTTGATAGAATCGCAGGACACACAATGGGTCCACCAAAGAGAGTCTACTCCACAGGAATCCATCATCACCATCAAAGTACTGTCATTCCATCCAAAATGCACGAGCCCTTCCAGATAAGCAGCTAAAGTCAGCGTATCATGACAGTTATAATTGGCCAGCAAAGATACTATCGTATCACATGGATGGCAATGAATTGTATCGACCGGACAAATGGCAAATATTCGATCCCAATTGGCATCGGTAAAATGCAAATTTAATTCTTGATTTAACCAGGCTGTCATTCCAATTGAGCTACCACAAGGATAACGACGCGATGCCCACTTGATAGAATCGCAGGACACACAATGGGTCCACCAAAGAGAGTCTACTCCACAGGAATCCATCATCACCATCAAAGTACTGTCATTCCATCCAAAATGCACGAGCCCTTCCAGATAAGCAGCTAAAGTCAGCGTATCATGACAGTTATAATTGGCCAGCAAAGATACTATCGTATCACATGGATGGCAATGAATTGTATCGACCGGACAAATGGCAAATATTCGATCCCAATTGGCATCGGTAAAATGCAAATTTAATTCTTGATTTAACCAGGCTGTCATTCCAATTGAGCTACCACAAGGATAACGACGCGATGCCCACTTAATAGAATCGCAGGACACACAATGGGTCCACCAAAGAGAGTCTACTCCACAGGAATCCATCATCACCATCAGTGTGCTATCATTCCATCCAAAATGTACGAGCCCTTCCAGATAAGCAGCTAAAGTCAGCGTATCATGACAGTTATAATTGGCCAGCAATGGCCCAAGCGTATCGCATGGATGACAACGAATGGTATCAATTGGGCAAGAAACTAAAATTTTCTTCCATTGGTATGCTGAATAATGTAGATTAATTTGTCCATTCAACCAAGACCACAGTGGCGTTGAAGAATTACATGGATATCCCGAAGCAATAGAACGAATTGAATCACAATTAACGCAGTGCGTTTTCCAGGAAATATTACAACTATCCAACAAAGATATAAATGTTGTATCTGAATAATTCCATCCAGTACTATCTCGCAAAAAGGTGCTGAGATCCCTTGTCCCATTGCAAGGATAAGATTGGGACAAGGCACTCAGTCGAGTGCAAGTATCGCATCGAGTTACAGGGCATTTAATAAAAATTCGATCCCATTCATATTGAGAGTAATGAAAGTTTAGTTGCGTGTTTAACCAAACCCATCGAGGGGTAATTGAATTACAAGGGTATGATGAATTTACCAGTTTAAGGGAATCGCATGAGATACACTTTGTTGTCCAAGAGATGTGACAGCTATCTAATAAGGTAATAAATTTTGTATCAGTAAAGTTCCAGCCTGTACTATCATTCAAATAAGTAAATAAATCCCTTGTTCCATGACACGGATAAGATAGAGATAAGGTATTTAATCTTGAACACGTATCACAACGATTTACAGGACATTTTATCAAAATCTGATCCCATTCGAATTGTGAATATGATAATGAAAGCGTCGTATTTAAAAAGACCCAAAGCGGTGTCGAAGAATTACAAGGGTAATCACGGGAAACTGCAGTAATCAAATCACATGGAGCACAGAACTTCCAGTTAATCTTGCAACTGTCGAGCATACTGATCCATACCGAATCACTGAAGTTAAAGTTTGTGATTTTGTTTAAATAGTATGCGACGCTTTTACCTTCTTTACAATCATATTCACTAAAATAATTTTCAAGAATTTGACAGCTATCACAATCCAAGTGAATATCACAAATCTCCATTTGATATAAATATTCATCTAAACTCAACGAATATCCTAGTTGCGAATTGAGCCAGGCCTCTAAGGGTCCATCTGAAAAACAATGATATGAAGCAATTAAATCTCGAAAGCTATTACAATCCAAACACTTCAACGAAATATGACAGCTATCGAGATAAGTTAACCAAGTGTCTCCACTGTATATATATCCAAAATAATTGTTTAGGTATGCGACTAACGAATCACTGCAATTGTATTCAGAAATTGCAACAGCTAAGTACTCACAAGGAACTTCACATGGCACTTCCCTACCGCAATCCCGAATGAGATTATCCCATTGTTCAATAGTATATATATACCCAGTTTCACTTGCCAAATATTCATACACGGTAAGCGTATCTTGACATACAAATCTATTTAGTAGATTTTTAATTAATTCACAAGGCTCACAGGGAACAACAAGTTTACACTGTCTCATGAATTGAAGCCAAAATGCAGGGCTAAAATTGACAGAAAAATGGTGGTTTAGATAATCAGAAACCAGTGGCCCATCTTCGCATGGATATCTACTTAACGCCTCACTTAATTCGTTGCAACACTTTAAGCTGAGGTTACAACCATCCATGTAATTTTGGTAAAAAGTCGTTGAATTGGTTGCCTGAAAATAATAATTTAACCAAGCTGTCAATGTCATTGTATCCTGGAAACACTTAAAGTCGTGTATGGCACGCTCAAGCAGGTCACAGTTTATTGTATCATGACGAATATTACAACTATCCATCCAGGCAAAATAATAGGATAATGGGTAATTCCATCCCAAGCTAAAATTCAAACAATCAGAAATTTTATATGGTGCTCCATTTTGTTGACAAATGAAATATGCATCTTCAATTTTACGACATGGCAAACTAGGGTCTGGATTCTCAAAATTACATCTATTGAACATTAACAGATAATCGGAAAAAGTTAAACTTATCCCAAGTGACAGATTCATGTAGTCCAAAAATGGAGGCCTAGGACTGAGTGCAGTATATAAGTTGTAATAGGATTTTAAAGTATCACAATCAATTATGGATTGACCACAAACATCCAACCATAACAAATAATCTTGTATTGTAAAGGAATAATGTAATTGAGACTCCAAACAAGCAACAAGTTGACTTAAACTAACACTACCACATGATTGAAATAAAGTAATAATTGAGTCACATGATCCCTCCTTATATTCAGGTTCATTAATTTGGCATCTATCCAGCCAAACAACATATTGTTCCCATGTAAAACTTAAATTCATCTGGTGATTTAGCCAAACGTAAGCAGGTGGCCTAACAGATGTGGGCAAGGCATTAAAACTATTAATTGCCTGCTGAAGCTTATTACAGTCAATATACTCCGTACCGCAACTGTCCAGCCAGGCTGTATATTCTTTCCAAACAAAATTTAAATTAAAAATACTATTCAACTGAGATGTTATGTCTGAGGTTCCTTGTTCAGCAAAGAGTGAATAGTAATATGCTAATGAATCGCATGCAAAACTAGAATTAGGCATAGTCTTATTGCAATTTGCAAAGAGAGCATTCCAATTTGAATAACTCAAACTCATACCTGTACGATTATGAAGGTACACAAGGAATGGTGGTTTGAATGCAGCCGTCAAAGCATTATAGTCATCTATTATTTTCTGAAGGTCAGAACATTTTATAGGAAAGACTTGGCAACTATCCATCCACATAATGTAATCTGCAACGCTAAAATTAAGTCCCAATTCCAAATTCAGACACTTGAATAAATCGGAAAGTCCATGATTGTCAATGCAGTTATGAACTAAATTATTCAAGTCAATGCATGATGGACCATAATTTGGAACGGTGATTGAACAACCCAATAATTGGTAGTAGTAATAAGAATAAGTATGATTGGCATTGAGATAATGGTTCAACCACATGGTTAGAGGTGGCCTTATACTAGATGGTAAGTTTGCATAAGCATCCATTGCATCCTGAAGATCCGGACATGATGTAACAAAACCTCCATGTGATGAAGCACGAATAATCTCGAAATTAGAAATATGGTAGGTAAAGGAGCTCTCAATTAGCTGACCTGGCTCGAAACTAAAAGATTTATTTTCAAATTTGGTTGAATTAATGTTTGAAAAATCAGGCTTGATCTGATACCCTGAATCAAATATTGAACTTGACTTATATTCACCAAAGTAATTTTGAAGTTTTTTAGCATTTGCAGAACGACCACTGAAGTTCTCTAAATAATCGAAATATTCTTTGGCATTTTTGTCATTCACAATTCTGTAATATTCTGTTATACTAACCGGTGATAGATAATTCTTATCTGTAGGTAACAGATTGAATCGTTGATTGAATTGGCCAATGACTTTTCTATATTGAAGATAACTATTTAGAACATTTTGTATTAAGTCTTTTGAAACCGGAGATTTTAATTCAGGTTGGGTTTGATTTCCTGATTGAGAAGATCGTTTGAAAGTTGGCGATGGATTACTGACTATCTCCGGTTCGCAGGTAGGACAATTCTGGATTCCAAAACAACTATTTCCCCATACTGTATCCGAGACCAAAGAACCTCCATGATCAAAAACGCCTATGAAATAAAAGCTAAGAAAATTATCAAAATTGTCAGTTGGGTCAATTCCGGTTAAACCCTTTATGTCAACTAACTCATTAAACTGAAGATTTCCACCGGCATAATCAAATTGACGAAGCACCATCTCACAGTCCACACTATCAGGAACGAACTGAAATGTCAAACTATCAAGCGTAGAGTCAACTCCGATTGTTGTGTTTGTGATTGAGCTTGTAGTAGCACTTACATAGAATGATAGATTGCTTAAAATTAAAGGAGATATATACGGACTGGCTAAAAGATCCATGCTAGACTGGCTTTTTTGCTGCACAAGAACATCTCTTAAAAGAACCTCTAAATCTCGTCGTAATTCATTCGGCCTACCTACGCAACTAATTGAAGCAGGTGATCCACAATCCCCTAGAGTCATTTGCAATTCTGAACTCCCATTGTCCAACACTACATTTCCTTCGAAGCGTGCAACTTCCGCGCCGGCTTGATCCAAGCCTGTCACAATAAAGGTGTTTAAGTACTTACTTTTTCTAGTGAGATCTCTAAAGCCATACAAATCACTCAAATGGGAAATAAAAATTCCTGGCGTGGAGGACGAAAAATTAATTCGTAGTTTCCAGGGCGAATTCGACAAATTCTCAATTATATAATTTGAAAGGTTATTTATATCCTGGTACCAAACCAAATTTCCATTTGGACTTTTTACGGCATTAATAATCCTTTGAGTCACAAATTGTGAATACGGAGTATTGGACAATATCAGGGGGGCAGTACTTGGTGAATTCATTGATTGTTCAAATGCAATCAATGAAATTAGAATTTCCAAATCTTTTGCTAACTGATTTGATTCACAAACGTCTTCAAATTCACACGGCCCTAATTTAAAACATGTCGATCCGGTTACCGGATGCAATGCATTTTTTACGGTATTGTTTAATTGATCAACTTGTAACTCGATTGCTGTTGCATTGAACTCATACATCCCCCCATTTGTACTAACATATTCTACTTGTATAAATCCACTTATATCAATCCAATAAAAAACTGAGGTCCCTTTGTGAACGACAAGAGTACAAACAGGTGCACCCGTTGTCAAATTGCGAATGATTCCAATTAAATCCTGCTGTGCATTTGAAGAATCAACGAACATCCATCCAAGTGAATCTGAATTTGCTAAATTTTGCGGGTTAAACAGGTAATCGTAAAGATCCATGGCAAACTCAGGAACATACTTTAAAGAAATTGTATCGATTAAATTACCTCTTGATGCCAATGCATTAATAAACATTTGAAATTGGGCGGTCAGAGGACATTGTCCAGTGGCCTGATAATATTGAGCTAAAGCAGCATTCTGACTACTGTTTGGAATATCATTTTCATCAGTAAATCTTTTGTCTTTTTTTAGGTAGCTCCACCAAGCATTGCTACCACAAGGTTGCGTCGGATTAACCCAAGGAAAATATTGACCAGGAAGAAATGAAATCATTCCAGCTGTCCAAGGATTATAAGATGGTTTCCCGATACAACCATTCCATCCTGAACAGTCATTTCTAGCAAATTTATCTTGCAATTTTTTTAGCAACTTTTTCTTCTCTGCTTGATACATGGCTCGAAAGGTTACCCATTCAAGGTCACGGATACTGTCGTTCTTATGCTCATAATTAAAAACGGTATTCTGGTAAAAATCGCTCCCAAAATCAAAACAATCACTATTTGACGTGATCCAAGGATAATTATTAAAGGAGCAGCGAACAACTGATGCGGCTATTTCTTCCATACTTCGCCAAACATGATCGACAACTTTGTAATGAAAAAATTTATCTGTCATTGTAGCCAGAAGATCCGGGCTTGTAGAAAAATTTTGATATGTTATATTGTTTACGAAGAACGGATCAACTATTAAAGAATCTTTAAATAAATAATTTATAATGCTGGAATCCGCTATATTAATAAGCCCATTAAACATTGCTTGGTTAAAAGTGATTGAAAGCATCATTAAATTATCAAAAGCATCGCTTGTTA
The DNA here is from genome assembly GCA_963775555.1 of uncultured Bacteroidota bacterium. Taxonomy (GTDB): domain Bacteria; phylum Bacteroidota; class Bacteroidia; order AKYH767-A; family 2013-40CM-41-45; genus QQVM01. The sequence continues at coordinate 21,717 of CAVZJJ010000002.1, forward strand.
TAGAGTCATTTTCATGCATAACTCCCATCTCCCGACAAACTTTATAATAACAGTATTCAGGATGATATTTCACAAGCGATTTAGCCCAACTATCCTGAAATATTGAAATAAAATCTTCAACTCTTTTCAAATTTTGAGGATCAGTATAGAAACCAATCTCATCATCATAGAATACAGCACTTGAAGATGTATCTAATACTTCAGGATAATAAGTCCTCAATCCGATTTCAAGCAATGAAACCGTTGACCTTTTTCCATTTTCATCCAGATAGTAACTATAATTTTCCCCATTCAAGTCAATACTAGGAATTCTCCAATTACCTGTGTGATCAATTACATTTTGCGGTAAAGAATTATCTTCATTTAAAACTGACAAGCGAAAGTGTGAAGGATTGAAAACTCCATTATCATCGTACTCTGCATACTGGCCATCTTTTGTCATATCAGACAGCATCATCTCATACTTGGACTCACAATCTGTAATTGGCTTACACGGTTTCTGACACTGTTCGTACAAATAGTCATAATCATAGTCGAGCCCTCTGCCCTGCGATACAAATTCTTCTTTGCTTCCAAGATTCGCCAAACAAGAAATACAATCAATATAACAACACATAGTATCAAGTCCGGCAAGTCTGGTTTCCTCAAAATGGCTTAATTGATAAAAACAAGAATTTATTGCAGAGTCTAAATATTGCTGAACGTAAAAATTTCGTGCAACTGTGTCAATTGACAATCGCTTACTCAAAGTATAATTTCCCGGATTCAAATTCACTACCATTGTGTAACTATCAGACAAAGAATCACAGTCTAAGCGATACATAATACTATCTCCTGAGCCAGTAAAATGACCAAGTTTTTTAATGATTGGGTTAGTTACACCACTACTCGTGACGAGGGCTCCACAATCATCTAACAATGAAAGCTCCAGATCATAAATACAATTAAAACAAATATTGGGTTTCAGGCATGAATCCTTATAGGCTGCAATTCCGATGGAGTAAGCAAACGTGTGTTCTGACGCAAACGGAACCGTCAACTGTGTGCTGAAAACAATTGCATCTTGAGAAACGTTTACTGAATTTGTGGAACTGAACCCATTGTCATCCTTAGAAAACAGATCGACCTCAAAAGGCTTTGCAGCATCTCCAATCGAACTAAGAGGTGACAAGCGAAATTGGTTTGGATCAACTTTGGGTGCATCCCCGGCTAAAGAAGTAGCAATAACCTTCCCGGCTTGGTTTAAATAACTCACACTAGACTGACCATTTGCATCTATAACAACATTCTTTTTATAATGAGCAGCATCTCCAACTTCGGAGCCAAACAATCGATCCAATTGAATTTGGTTTGGTTGCCCATAAATATTTTTGGTTTCATGCGTCGATTCAAGTTGATGTTGTGGTCCAACGCCCCCCTGCCTTCTAATTCGGCCTGTATTGTCAGGTGTGTATTCTGTTTGACTAAAAGGATATCCATTTGATTCTGGCACCAGCCCTTGATAGCTAGATTTCACAGGGTTGTTACCGGAATAATACTCTGCAGCACCACTAACACTATTCAAAGGATTTAACAGTGTGCTGCAACTATCTACATCCGATGCATCAAAATCAAAATCTTGAGCAGAGTATTTAAATCCGCTATCCTGCACATTGAACATAGGATAATACTTGAGATTTCTTTCTGCCCAATTATTGCAATCTGAATAATTCGGAACTGGGAGGATATTTATAGCAGGACGACCTTGCATGTCATAAACAGTTTCCCCGACAATAATAAGAGAATCACTGCTCAATTGGGTAACAGACTGACGAGTTCTACTGCTGCCATCAGCATAAACAATTACTTCCTTTCTTTTCCCTTGCTCAGCAAATGTTGTGGACAATTGCCAGTTTTTAACTTTTTCATGGGTAATTTGATTCCAATAATAATGGGTTGTGGAATTCACAGAGCCACTATCTAATGAATTCCAATTACCAATTAAATGAACACTTGGATTCAAATAATCCCGCCCGACACCTCGTACTCTAAATATTACATAACCATGTTCAAAAATTAATGGTAATCTGTAACCCGATTTGTCAGTACTTATTCTTGTGCTATTGTAACGAAAATCGAAAGATAAATTAGTTTTTGATTTAAATAATCCTGCACTTACATCATAATCATTAATGAATGCCCATTCAAGCTCGTACTCTTCAATATCACTTCTGGTTTGCCAGTTAAACTGAATTTCGTCAGGAACAGTATCACAATTAAAGGATATGATTCGCGGACTATACATTGTTAACGTATCTGTATCAAATTGCTCATACCTCTCAACGATTACGTCTCCCTCAATATAGATGAGACTAGTAACGATGGACATTTGACTTCCATTGTCTAGGATAGAATCAACAGTTAAATCAAAGTAAGAATGTCCGGAAAAAACATGAGTTGATTTATCTTGATTGGGTATTGCACCAGGGGTAGGGTTATACTCCAGCCTAAGATCAAATTGCTCAACAAAACCACCACTTGTAACTGTAAAATATACTTGATAAACATGTGGTGCAATTACGTACAAATCAGTATCATGATTAATTCCTATAGAAATTAAGTCCATAATGCTCGCATCTTGAAAAGCTCTGCCAGAGGTGTCAGGAGCAGTGGCCACAAAAGAAGGAAAGCTCGAAGGGACAGGAATGGCAACTGAATTAGAATAAATTCTATTAGTAGTATGAATAATCCCTGCATGGGCAGAATTGAGAGAGGAGACGAGAATTGTGGCGAAAAGAAAAACGCGATACTTTGAAAGAAAATTAAATTTCATAACTAATCTTTTTAATTTGTTACACGTTGATCAGAAAGTTCATAATTGGAATACTGTGTTGTAAGCTCATATCTGCCATTTCGAAAAATGACATATTGTGAAGCCAGAAATTCGGAATTTGGTATACTTTCATTCAAAGACCATTGACTAAACTTAATCCTCAGTCTTAGGTTTGCGTCTTCCCCTTTATTATTTTTCAATTTTTCTTGATACACGATATCAATTTGTTTCATAAATTTCTTTTGATCTACCCTAATGAGATAGCTTGAAATTGGATATTTATCAGAAAATTTTATTGAGTAGTATACATTATCACCTTCGCTTTTTTTCGAAATTGATATAGCTAATTTCAAAACCCTTTCTGAAAGCTCAGGAGTGATATATTGTTCCTGACTCGTTACAGGGTTGGTTACCGAGATAATTTCATTCCCATTATCCACTAAGACTCTTTCAGTTGTATTTTGTATGCTATGAATACCCATTGCAAAGCTGTGATAGTTATTTCCAGCTTTTTTTACATATCCATTTGATTGATCATGGATAATTTCTTCATTCTCCTTTTCATAACTTGCATATGAAACATTTACAGAAAATGACTTTGAATTTGAGAGCCTAAGTGTAATGACTTGCATATCGGATATAAAATCCTTGGTACTCAAATTGGTCCACTCGGCAGCATTTGAATTAAACCAGGCTAATTCAAGTAGAAATAAAATATATATACTTTTCATATTATTTATTTGAGGAGTGATTCCTGTTTTCTTTAATAGTCATGATTCCGCGTTCCGTCTCCTTTTTGACTCTAATCAGTTTCCCTTCTTCATCGTACTCGTAAAATGTTGCGTAATTTCTTTCATCCAATTCGGCTACGAGCTTTAAGGTCACAGGGTCATAGACATATCCTTTCATCATTCCATCATAAGGGAATACTCTGACATCATCGAACAGACAGTTTCCTGAAGAACATTTCATTTGTATGGTAATGCCGACTGCGTTGTACGGAACCACGAACTCCTCCTCAATTCTCTGCCAACCATCTATGATTTCACCTTTAGCCTGCATGGAAGCCAAAGTTGTAATCACTCCATTGAAATCATAAAACGAAAGTGATAAGTTGGGTTTTAAAAAATTCACGACTAGTGGACCGGCTCCGTCTTCACGTACCCAAGCGTCAATTAAGTAGCGCTTTCCTGGTTCAGGATTGAATGATCCGATACAATCTTTACAGTCGAGAGAGACTGCAAGTACAATAATTGTAAAATCAACACGAAATTGACATTCAAGATTCCCTGAAGATGGGAAATATTCAGAATTTGGGAATAAATAAATAATTACGGTAAAGGTTCCTACCGAAGTGTAATGATGGCTAAGAGTAGTATGTAAATCCCAATCTTCAATTGGAGTATTATCACCAAAGCTAACATGACAATTTGAAGTGTCGTAAAAAGGAACGTAACCTTGAAATTGTATTTGAACTGGTGTATTAACATCAGTTGGGGTATTCGTAATAATTAAATTAGGTACCGGTACAAAAATTGGAGTCCCGATTGTATCATTAATCAACAAAGAGAAACTCTCAGTACATTCAATTGGTCTACTTGATGATACAGGGAGAGTAACTGTAAGCTTAACCAGAAATGATCCGGCAGATGAAAAATAATGGGAGGGGCTTTCTAATGTTGAAGTATTATCCACACCAGAAGCCGGATCGCCAAAATTCCATGAAAAAAGAATTCCCGAATAATCGCAATTAGGAACTATAGTCTGGTTCGTAAAGTTAGTAACTGTTGGCCCTCCGCATAGGACATTATTGAAATCGAAATCAACGATAGCGCATTCATCGCACTGTTCCCCAGTAAATATTCTGACTCCAACGGTGAAGGACCCAACTGCGGCATTCAATTGAACTCCACTCGAATTGAATGCCCTCACGGTGACAACAAAACTCCCTGCTGATGGATAGGTATAAGTCACATATGGAACTGAAGTAGTATCAGTTTGTCCATTACCAAAGTACCAAACCCAATGATCTACAACACATGTCATTAGTGTGATATTCAGTTCAAAGGTGATTGGGTAGTCCACTTCATGGCAACAAGTTAAGGGCTGAGTAATTTCAATTGTCCCATTCAAACAATTTTGTCCACTGCTGCTAATCTGAAACAACATTAAGTGAACAAAAATTGCAATTTTAATGTATCTCATTCGATTAGGATTTTACACATAGATTAATACCAGAAATAATTACTTGCTGGCTCATCTCCTTTTTGATATTAAGATGCTTTCGAACGATACATCCATCTTGAAATGTGAAAGTCAAATCAAGGAAGAATGATTCTCCCGGAGTCAAGGCATTTGTGAAGGCTATGCCATTTTGTATAAGCACGATCGATTTTTGACCTACCCCACCAGTTACTTCCCATTCTATGGAGAAAGGCGAGCCTCCACTCAAAGTTGAAACTTGATTTACAAAAATTTCCAATGGATGCCCTATGGACAAATTATCAATCTCATAACAAAGATTTAAATCACAATCTGGTTGGACATCACAAATAGCCTTCAATTGCTTACTGATCACTACAGAATCACTAACATTAACCTTTAAACTATTCCTCCCACTGTGTGCAACATGTGAAATTCTCGGTAAAGCAGAAGATACCGGCGTCACTTTAAAGTGATTGTCAGCACATTCACTATATCCGTAGTCTTCGAAACTATCAAAACCAATATCACTGTAACGGGAATTAGCAGACACTGAAGTTGAAAGTGTTTGATTAAACCCAAAGGTTGCCGCTGAATATTTTCCAAGTGCATCTCTATTTTCTAACTCTTGACCAAATGGGCTGAACTCCGTTACTTCAGAAGTATAAGTCCAATTTGAATAATCCATAACCCATTTTCCTTCACTAAATTTATAAAATGGAGTGAAAGCAGTAAATATTCCATCCCTACGAATGTTAGTATTATTATTATACTTTGCTTGGGTTCTATCTGTCAGATACAAATATGATTTTTGCGGTTTCCAATATCCTTTTGTTCCTAGAATGTAAGGATTGGTAGATGCTATTAAAGTATTTGACCCTGATGTAGAATTATCAAAGCAATCACAAAATGTTTTCCAGCTGTTCGAATACTCAATAGCACTTGCACTGACTACCTTTGAATATGCATTCGAAAAAATAGACTGTAAAGGATTTACCAAAGTTGTTATTTGCGCCATTGGTAAACTTTGTTGATTTCGATGTCCTGATCGTATTATTTTAAGTGATGCAAGAATTCCAGCCGGAATATTATTTCCAAAGTGGTCAATCAAGGTCACTGTTCCTGTGCCAACTTTATTCACCCAAGCGCGAACTGGACTCCCTCCTATAGGATACAAGGCCAATTCATCTCCAGGGGTGAAGATTGATTTGGCATCACTGATGATAAATGTTGACTCACTGCCAGGAAGGATTTCAACATTTCTTAAAATGGCTCCTTGATTTCGTGATGTTGGAGCCATGCCATCATAATACCAATAGGCAGGGAATGTGTAGGAGTATACAGGATCATTAAAATCCTGAGTAGTTTGGGTAAGAATCACTTCCCCACTTTCAGAATCATAAGCAAGATTTTTAGTCGAAACTGTTGAACCAAGATCTTTAGCAATTACTTCATCAATCAATCCGAAACGTTGAATTAATTTAGTTGTCACAGCGCTTCTAAACTGCACACGACTTCTAGCCATTGAAGGCAATATTGCAGGAATTGTAATGAGCGGTATGATAACTAAGGAAAAACCATCGAGGTTTAACTGTACCCCGGCAGAAATGGAGTTGGTTTTAGACTCGCGGAAATCACTCACCATATCGACATTTAACCCAATGTTCCGATTAGAAACACTGCCATCAGGTAAAATCACGGTAGCCTGGTTTTCCAACTTAGCGGAACCTGCACCATATGGCACTTGCTTATACCGATATTCAATTGAAGAAATTGGTTCTCGCTGACCCTCTGCATAAACCATTTGCGATTTTGATTTACCATGCATATCATTTACCTCAACGCTAAAACCTTGTGAGGCTGTCATATAATCACGGGAATCAATATGAAAAATAGAAGCGAAACTCCAAGGGTTTGTCTTATCCCTGACTGACGATACTTCAGTTTTACGAGATATTGTTGGAAAATCTTTTGCAGTATAAAACTCATGAACCACCTTACCAGTTGCATGCTTGTGAAGACCTGCATGCTGTAGATTTTTTACAGTGACTCTTCCATAACCTACTGATGCACCCGGATAAAGTCCTTCGCCAAATGGCTCTTCCATGTATTGTTGATCATCCGGTACCCATAATTTATCTATAGAATAGTAGTATGGCACCCTCAAAGGGTTCTCATCACCTCCAAGAAGTGGCTCATATGCAGCAACCCCACTTGAAGAGCCATCATCAAGACGATAATCATACTCTTGACCATAAACTGATTCATTTTCTAAAGAAGCGGTCATTGAACTCCACTCATTATTCAGAGCAATGCTTTTTACTCTACAACCCCCTCCGTACTTTTTCTGAATCGGATTATTAAGTCTTATCCAAGATTTGTTCTGAACAAAGGTTTCACAATGATGATTATTGAATGCGTTAGTATTTGGTCCGTACACTAACTCTTTGAGTACAGAATAAGATTCGACTAAAGCTTTTATTAATTCTAACCCGAAATTCTTATTGTCTACATTTGAAGGTTGATTCCACAATGATTTGGGCAAATTTATTCTGGCATACTGAATGGCAGTTCGGATGACTGGATTCTCTAAGTTCGGGCCATTTTCTTTATCTAATCCAATCGGTTTAAATTTCACATATCCATGCATTCCTGTAGGAAGTACTTGGGTTCCACTTTCCTCAATTTTCGCATAGCCTGATATGTATTCTCCGGAATCGGTTTGATTAGCGATATTGACCAAAAACCTAAAATATATTAACGATGTATCACTCGGAATATACTTATGAATATCGGTCTCAACACTTCCATCTTCTCGTTTTTGAAGTTTAAAATATAACCTTTGATTTCCAACGAGGGAATTGCTGAGATTGTTGAGATTAGGACCTGCTCCTTCAATCACAAACATTTGAGCAGCAGGTTTATTTTGCACGAATGAATAGTCATCCGATTCAAAATTTACATTGATGGTTCCGCCACTCGGAAGTGAAATTTTGTTCAAGGTCCATGCTGAAGAAGTAGAATCTGCGGTTGCTTTGTCTTGAACTACATAACTAAAATTTGAAAAGGAAGCACTACTCGTACCATTAGTGTACTTATAGTTTCCCCAACGATCATACGCAATTGATGAGTAATCTGGATTTACGGAAGAATAGTCAAATTGGTACGGGCTTAATCTTCCTTTTTCAGAATTTTGGTATGTGAAAAATATCTTACGGAGTGTTAACTTACCACAACGATCAGGATTTAATCCTGGATGATTAATGTCAATTGAATCAGTCAAATATGAGCTGGAATAATTGGCATTTTTCACTCCTTTGCACAAAGAATAGTCGTACTCAAAATTAACTTTCTTGATGGGTAAAGCATTGACTCCGTTCTGATAATAATCCGGCTTCGAGTAGAGTGAAATAGAACGAAGTAATCTTGATCCGTTCTGAATCGAAGTATTTATCCCGCCATTCTCACCTATAACACCATAAGCATCACCGCGTGACTCAAGATTGAAAATGGCAATATAATTTTTAGTCTCAATCCTATCAACATAGTAGAGTTCCTTTTCTCCATATAAGTAATTACCCTTATCGTCGTTTGCAATTGACCTAAGCCCTTCATTAGCACTAGCGCGATTAGCATCCACCGGAGTACGCCATTTAAAATCATCAATCTTAGCATAGTGAATCTTTGTCCAACTCCCAAAATCACCATTACTTGGGCCTTGAACCCCATCAGCATCGATATAATCAGCAGAAAGAATAGCAGTGAGCAAATAACTATGAGCGTATTGAGGAGTACTCACTTCATTAAAATAATAGTCTGTCCCTAATTCATTTGACACTGAATTATCAGTTCCGGAATAAGGGACCAAATTTGTATTGGGGTCTGCAACGCTACCTCCAGTAGCAAAAGAAACTTCCTTCTGAATTTTATTATATGCTCCTATTCCATAAACATACCTCCTTCCGTCAGTACTATAAGTAGCAACCTCAGCAATATGATGTGCAGGTGCAGTCAAATTTCGGTTCAACGAGTCAGGATTATCAAATCCGAAATTAGCTGCTTCTGCCTGAGATAGAACGGAAATTTCCTGATTGCGGTGTTCTCTACTCTTTCTGTAATTTGATGATTGAATGGGGATTTGACTTAAATATTTATCATCAGCAATCGTATAGAAATAAGCTGCCTTCCGAAGTGCAATTGCCTGTGGATCTAAGCCACCCATCTTAGCTAGAAATTCAGGATCACTATCAACTGATTTTTCATTTGCTTCTTTAAAATAGACTTTTTCAAACAAGGGATCATTAGACTTAGATTGATAATTCATTCTTTGTTCCGCAAAATTTTCATTCTTCCAATTTCCTGTTTTTGTGCTAACCATATTTGCATTCACATCCACGCCAACCTTAAATAGATACCCTGCTCCTAGCTCTAAACCAACAGTACCACTTCCACTTGTTACTGAGGAATTCGGGTCACACACATACCCGAGATCGCTACGATATGGACGATAACTTCCGCCTACACCTTGCCCTGAAACAGAATAAGTATCGAAAGTCTGAATAGGCAAAGGCAACGCTGGTGTATTTTTAGTATATGCTCCATCTTTCTCTCTATTGAAATCAAGTAAGGAATTTGAATTTTTAACTCCAGCGTCTAGATTTAAGTATCCATACGCCGGATTATCAATTTCCTTTTTTGACAGAAATTGATTTGCATAATACCCCGAAACAAATCCAAACACATTTACTCCTGAAATCTCACCCCCGATAGTAAATCTACCCGTGAATGAAACATGGTTGAGAGGCAAATCTACCTTCGGAGTATACGTAGGCTGTGTAAAATCAAATGATACTCCTCCTAGACCCATGCTTCTTGTTGTTTTGGCCGCCTTAGAAGAGTTTGAATTTGTTTTTGTAATAATTGAAGTTTGACTTACGCTTGCACTGATCGTTAATCCTTTTAACCCGGCCCTTGTATTAAACGAAGTTCCTACATTGATACCCAAACTCGTTTGATCATTCTTGCCAACTTTAGCCTGCATTGAGACTGAAGGTGCAATTGTCACCCCTTCATCACTACTTGAAGTCAATCCTAGACTACCTGTTAAGGGGCCGTCACCAGACTTAGAACAATTAATTGATAAATTAACAGATTGCTCGGCTCCAACACCAGTGTAGTTATTATACTTGATTCCCATAGATAAACTAAGCTTGAGAAAATCTAAACCAAACAATTCAGTACCTACTCCAAAACTCACACCGTAAGTTTTATTTTGTTTCATATTGAACTTCTTTGTAATAACATCCCCATTAAAATCATCCGGAATACCTCTAACATTTCGATTTATTACACCAGGATTAATATTCCATCCCAATCCAACCCAACTTGCTTCCTGATCCATAGTGACGCCTGAATGATAGCTGATATTAATTGGGTAGCCATCAACATCAAGCAAGGGAATGTTGTAATTAAAATCGCCGCTGAACAAGTCAACCATATCTGAAGTTCCAACAGGTTCAAAACTCTGCACTTCCGGCTGACTTGGTCCACTGGTAAGGGCTAAAGCAACAGTTGGCTCAAACAAACTAAATAGAAAAACAAAGAGCATAACTACGGCAAATGCTTTCTTGCGCCAAATTGAGGTCGAAAACCTATATCCTCTAGTCATATTGTTTTTAATTTTGGAAGGTGAGTCAATGCTGAAGGGTCGATAATAATTTTAATTGTCCCATTATTAAAAAGCCTATCATGAAAAACAAACGTTCGAACTACAGTTTCAGGTGAACATTTTGGTATACCAATTAAAAAGTTTCCATATGGAGTCAAACTGAAAGTCCGTTCAAAGTGAAATAGCGTGCACGAAACTGAATCAATTCCATCGACCATCTTTATATCATTTTCCATTTGAAAGGCACAATAGTCTATTCTATTTTGATATTGAGATAAATCCTCCAAATTATACCTCAAAAACTCATCTGAGTAATCACTAACACTAATTCGAAAATCATAATAATCCATTGTACCCAATTCCAATTTTAGGCGATTATATTCTACTGTATTAATTTCTCTGCCTCTAACTTCTTTGCTAATAATATATTCAACAGGTTTGCAAAGAATTTCATATTTGAATTCATCAATTATTTTGCTATATAACAGTTTGCTCGAGGGCTTTTGCACCCAATTCACGTATTCAATTGGAGTTAAGCTTAACTTTTCACGATGATTAAGTTCTTCTGTTGTTATAGTACCAGGCACCATTACTTCAGCATTATCCACAGAAGAACACGAATTAAAAAACACAACTAATATTAAAATGACAGCCTGCTTAATCATTTCCCCGCATATTTTAAGTTAATGAACTCAGTTACCTGTAGGGTAATATTGTTCGATTCAACTGCATACATTAGCGAGCCATTCGAATCATTCCCGAAAATATATTCATACCCATTTATTTTACCATACTCTCTAACATATTGATTCAATTGTTTCAATATTGCTGCATCAAATTGTTCTGACATTTGTGTATTGTCTTCCTCCATTTCACTTTTCTTGTGTAAATATTCTTCACGCTTATAATTATAAAAATCTACTTCACTCTTAATTTTTCCTTTGTCAGATTCTATTTTATTGGCAAGCAATCTCAATTGAATGCCCAAACTATCCAATATCTTTTGTCTTTCATCATGAGTATATTTATACTTTTTCTCCAATTCATTTTTCATTTCAAACTTTTGATAAACATCATGAATCAAAATGTAACCTGTCTTGGGTTTTAATGTTAGACTTGTCAACATGAAAAATACCAGACTAAATGCAAAGCCAGCAGAAACTGCCACAAGAATTCTCTTTTTCATAGTTTTAATCAATTTTAAATTTTAATAAATAAATTTCTTTGAATTGTGTAATTACTTCTAAGGTATATATGACCTCTTTTCTTAATTTGAAAGGAGCTAAATCCAATTCAAATCTGTTATATCCACGATACAGAACATTCGACTTCGAAATCTCGCTTTTCTCATTTTTTGCTTCAACCGATACATCTTGACTGATTTCATCCCTAATTCTAATCACAACAGAAGCATTATCATGAGGCTCATCGAATCTCACAAAAAGTTTCTTGTTCACGGCAGAATAATAACCGCTGTTTAACAACTTCGATAAGGTGTAATACTTAATATCCGGCTGTGGAGTAATTGTTATTATTTTAAATTTCCATGCTTCCGTCCTTTGAACAACCTTTCCTCTTGATATTTTCTGCACCATCCATGAATAGGTCTTTCCTTCCTGTAATTCAGTTCCATCAATTGGATACAAAATTTGATGCGATATAAGGTGATCCAATGAAAGCAAATGAATATTGGATTGCAGAGCAGATTCAGCATTCTGACCTTCCTTGACTTCCGTCAAAGTCAAATTAAAATAATCCGATTCACCCAATATTTCAAACGGCTCTGTGTGATTCCAAACAAGCAAAGGCGTCTTTGTATCAATTTCTGATTCATCATATGGACTTACAAGTACCAACTCATCAACTTGCTCGGACTCAATTTCATCACAAACTTCAACCAAGATTGACTCTGAATTCTTTGATGTAATTGTATAACACAGAATAAATATTCCATTAGGCAGAATATGTCTTGACCGAATGAATTCAGAAAGATCAGATGTGCTATAGTCTTGACTTTCTATTTGAGCACCCAGCTCAGAAAGAGAATGGCTGCCCTGTTTCATAATTAATGGAGCAGTGGAAGCATCAATTAGGACAATTGCATCAGAATTAAGAAGCTTACCATGCACAACAACTTCTGCTTCAGGGCCAGAATTAAATAGACTAATATCAAACATCGCCCCCACAGATGCATTATACCCTGAAAATGCCTTGCGAACTACTGTAATCTCTTGTGCGCAAGCTTTGAATGAAGCTTGAAACAAAAAATAAAATATGACAAGATTAATAAGACTGGATACCGTTTTTTTCTTCATGAGTTTAATATTACCAGTGATACTTTAATTGGAGAAACATATTATATGGATATCTACTGTAATCTTCCTTCAAATAGCTAATAACATCAGATTGAACAAATTTATCGATGCTCATTCCAGCATCAATTTTTTTCATAATCGCATAACTACACTTCAATCCTCCCCCTAGAGATTTAGAATGTGTCGATCTACTAAATTTCAAATAAACAGTGGTTTTTAGTTTTTCTTTAAGTTGCCAATCAACTCGTACTTCTTCGACCATATAATTATCTATTCCATTTAATTCCTCAATGCGTCTTTGTTGTGAAAAACTGAGATTATTATTTATTCCCAGATGTTCAATTGGAGAAAAAGAAATACTATTAGTGAGTGACTGGTAAATAGTTGTTAAAACTGGTGTATTAAATCTATTATATGAATAAATTAAACCAATAGATCCAGGAGCTTTTTTGCCACTAATAAAATACATCAAACTAGTCGAAGCAGAACTATTACTACTTTTGTAATTTTCAATATCATTAGCAAATGATCGAATAATCGTTGGCCTAACATCGACATGAAATTGCAAGCGCCTATTAATTTTATAATGATTAGTAAAACCAAAAGACTCAATGATTGAGGTATTCGTTAAATAATGACTCAAATTACTTCTCTCCTTACGGTAAAATATTGTAAGCTTTTCCTTTTTACCAAATGACTTCGATGATTTTAAATCAAAACGCAAATTATCATTGTTGATAAAACCAATTCCAAAACTCCTGAAGAATGGCGCTGCCCACTTCCCTCCCAATTCAACATTCAAATTGATCTTCGAAAAATTATAGCTCAACTTTCCGGTTGCTGCACTATTTTTCAAAAATTGATTTGATTTTGTCCGATGGTCTTGGGTTTCAATATTGTCTTTTGTGCTAAAAACTGCCGATTTCGCTCCTACCAAATCTACAACCAGGCCACCGGCAACAATTCTTCCATCAATTTCATACACTCTATTTTTTTCTACTTCAAGGACCTTTGGTTCGTTCTGGGCATAATAATAACTGCTCGAATAACCGGCAGACCATAATCCACCTATATAAATGTGTGATGCCTCCTTCTTTCCATACCCTCCTTTTATCGAAACAATTCTTTTACCGTCAGAAAAATCGGAAAATCTCAAAAAATTAAAATTGTCAGCAAATTGACTTATTGGGTTACCAATATTGGGTGCATTATATAGTTCACTAGTTTTACCAATTGCACCGGTCCAGTAAACATTATTTTGCTCGTACTCTGCAGAAATTCCTTTCATTCTTACACCTGAAATTAAAAAAGCAGAATTATTAGGGCTACACCTTCCTATTTCTAACTTCTGAAAACCATTCAAAAGCTTTTCAAGAGAAAAATTTGTAGATGGGTTTAATACAAAGTTCCCTGCTGCAATTGCATTTTTATAATAAAATTGTGCTTGCTCTAATTTTTGTATTGATTTCTCCAGTAATTTAATTGAATCATTCAATAATTTATTAGCATTTTGGATACTATCTTTCCTAGTAGAAGAAGGTTCAAAGCCCAAAGGGATGTCATCCCGAGCAGAATCCCATATTGAGTCATGAATTGGTTGAATTCTAACAGCATTCATATATGTTGCAGAATCCAAAAGTAAATCTGAATTAAATTTCCTCTTTAAAAGCGACTGACGCAATAATTGTTGGCTTGACAGTTTATTGTCAAGGGAGTCCTTATACTTTTTGAGTGCCTCTTTTTGAAGAGCCCTAAATTTATTTACATCAAATGAAAAGTGAATAAAATTCGAATTCGAATTTCTTGAAACATCACTAAAAGCATAAGTTATGGATATTGGCACAAAACCTAATTGGATACCTAAGTTTCCTTCTGATTTGAAATAAAAGGAAGGCATTGGATCTGTTTGATATGGAATCAAACCATATCCTTCCCCTATAGATATATTTGCGCCGTATACCAACCCATTTTTCGATGGCAGTAATCTTCCTTTTCCAGAGGATTGAGTACTTTGGGCTTGTAAGACTATTGTATTACTCATAATAAAAAGCATTATTATGCTGAAACAATAATTCTTCAGGACTATTCCGACTGCTTGTTTCCACATTCAATATTTATATTGATTTATTTCCATTATCAGCCAACCAATTAAAAATATTCATAAAACATCCTTCTAATTACTTTGTAAGTTCAAGTAATAAGTGCAATTTTTTGTGAGAAGACTTGGTTAGGTGTTTGATAATTAAATTTTCTTACTGGTCTGTTATTAATTATTGATTCTACTATTTGAACATCTATGTCAGGTACTTTCAATAGGTCTGTTTTCTTTGGGAAGAATCTGCGGATTAATCCTATTCTGTTTTCTACAGTTCCTTTATCTTGTGAGGTATAAGGCCGGGTAAAATAGGTAGTAGCATTCAGCGATTTTCCTATCGATTCATGTTTACTAAATGCCTTATCGTTGTCAAATGTAAGTGTTTTAACAATTCCCTTTAATGAGATTAATCTACGTTTAATTTCGCGCTTTATTATGATGCTGTCTTTCCCGGCTAACCTTGTGAGTTTGGTTTTCAGAGATGCCCGATCCGTCATTACAAGCAAAGCTCCCTGATGATTTTTTCCCATCATCAGATCTACTTCAAAATCTCCCAAGCGCTTTCTTTTATCTACGATTTTCGGACGATTTTCAATAGACACTCGGTTTGGAATAATACCCCGGCTATCTCTTCTTAATCCGCGCTTTCTTCTTCTACGTCCATGTGCTAAGTGCATATACAGTTTCTTGTCTTGTCTATCTTCCTTACAATTACTTTGCTTACAACGCCAAATCCACTTGTAAATGGTCTCGTGGCTGACAAAATCCCCTAACTCATTTTTGCCAACGACATGAATTAATTCCGGACTGAATTTTATACTCTTCATCCAGAGACGCGTCCACACTTTCATTTCATCGGTAAATCTTTCTTTTTTCATTTTGATTTGATGCCGATGATCCGTTTTCCGTTGTGCATTTTCAGCTGTGTAAACCAAAGCTCCTCTTCCACGTTTTGGTATATTCCGTTTAAGTTCTCGACTTATCGTGGATGGCGATTTATTTACAATTTTCGCAATATCCTTTTGAGCGATTCCGCTTTTTAATAAGGCTTCAATCTGATATCTTTGTTCAGAGTTGAGATGGGTGTAGTTTTTTGACATAAGCAATCCAAAGATGAAGCTTCTCAGCTTAACTTTCACCTGGGACAATTAAAAGTCCCAAGGTGAAAGTTTAAATCTTTAAATTGCACTTATTGGTTGAACACGGCCTTTATTTTAAAGGAATTTTTAATTCGATAAATAAAAGCTAAAACTAAATTGAAATCAATTGCAAAACTCCTCAATCGAATGAGCATCAATACTGAAAAAAAAGTTTGGTAAAACTACTAGTGTCGATTAGTAATTAAGCAAATGCAATTCACGGAATTTATAATTACCTTAGCAAGCGTTTAAACATAAAAATGTGTCATGAAAACAAAACTGAGTTTGATTTATTTCTTAATTATTTTCATAAATTCTCAATTAATTGGCCAGATTCCTGATGGTGGCTTTAATAATTGGACCACGAATTCCATTGGACGATTAGATCTTCAGGATTGGACAACTGACAATTTGAACTATTCTGCACCAACAATTCTTCAGGATGTAGGACAGTCTGGCAATGGGTATTCTGCTAAACTTGTCTCTGTTTATGACTCATCAGTTGGATACTTTCAAGGCGGGTTAATGCAATTAATAGAACTTCCATTTTCAGGCGCAGTAAGACCGAATGCTTTATTAGGTTTTTGGAAGACTTTCAACCCAACAAACACAGATATATTAATTGTTGATGTCCAACTATACAATTCAAATATGGTAGAAATTGGTTCCGGTGGAATCCAAACACCCTTTTTTGGATCAATTAGTTCCTGGACTCAATTCACAGATCCGCTTACGTACACAACAGGAGATTCTGTCGCCTACTATTCCATCCTTTTATTTTGGACTAACCTTGGTGGAGACCCTACCAGCCATGCGTTTCTTGATGATATACATTTTGACGTAAGCACTGAGGTTGTTGGGACGCCGTCTGATCTATTAGGAATAAAAATATCAGAGGTGAATCCTGGATACTATATGCTTTCCAGTTCAACTAAATATTCTGACGCTTTCACGGTGCAAGTCTATGACCTGAATGGAAAACAATTGCTCACCAAAAAAACAAATTTGGAAGATAAAGAGCACTCTCAAGCATTTTTTGACTTATCACAAATGGCATCCGGAATTTACTTCTGTAAAGTTTTCAATCTTTCAGAGTACAAAACATTCAAATTAATAAAATTATAAAGTTGAATTTGAAAGTATAGAATTGATCAAAACATCTGAGAAATGCAAAGTTATAAAGCAACAGTAATTTAGCATGCGACACTCTGTTTATTTGCCTTCACACTAATAGAAGAATTCCATTTATTAATCAGATTTTCGTCTTCAAGAATTCCATTCTTAATTGCAAATTTCAATACGCCTAATTGATTTTTTGCACCAGTAGATCGATTTATTTTTTGTCTATAATATTCAATTGTACGATGAGATAGAAAAAGAAGATCCGCTATCTCAAAATTCGACTTCTCATGACATAGAAGGAAGAGGACATCTCTTATTCTCTCTTTATTTAGCTCCTCTGGACAATCAGACTTCAAGTTCCGATTGCATAATTTTTTTGCTAAAATATTTGAAATTTCCGGTGTGAAATATTTAGAATTGGCAAGTACTGTTTTAATGGATTGATCAAGTTCAATTTGATCAACATACTTTGAAATAAAACCATGGACTCCTAACTGAACCATTTTAATAATTTCTTCTTCATCATCTTGGATAGACAAGTATATGATTCGAACACCGGGAAAATCAAACAATATCTCGCGTGACAGTTCCAAACCATCAAATCCGTTGATGCGGGAAATTAAATATACAATTTGAATCTTTTCATTCATCAGGATTACCTTTGTATCTATTCCATTTTGCGCTTCAAAAACCTTACCTACATAATGCAAAGATTTAAGGGTTGTTTTCATCCCAAGCCGAAACATTGGAAGCATATCGACAATAATTACGCTCACAGAGTCATGGGCAAAAAGTTTAGTTTGCATAGAATATAAAATAGTATAATTAATAATTTTAAATTTGAATTTCCAACCTTAATCAAAAATTCATCTGGTCAAATAAAAGACTTAAATATGAACATGTCAATCACCCATAGGGGTGATGTTGATAAATAAAAGAGACTGTAAAATGAACTGTGCTATTTAAAAGTAAAAGTAATTTTTACCTTTAAATAACCACAGCAAAATGAAAGAAAAAAACGAAGAGTATGAGGCACTCAAAAAGAAAGCCTTAGAACAATTTAAACGAGGCGAGCCCTTGCTTGGAAAAGACGGAGCTTTCGCTCCGCTGCTCAAAGAATTTTTAGAATCAGCCCTGGATGCAGAAGTCGAAGAGCATCTCGATGAAGTCGAGCGGACGCGTGGCAATCGCCGCAATGGCAAGAGCAAGAAAATTGTAAAAAGTTCAGAAGGAAGTTTTGAGCTTGAAACACCCAGAGACCGAGAAGGTACCTTTGAGCCAGACATCGTCAAGAAGCGAGAAACGATTCTTGCCGATAATTTGGAAAGTAAAATCATCGGGCTTTATGGTCTTGGCATGAGTCTGCGAGACATCTCTAACCACATTAAAGAGATGTATGACACAGAAATTTCAGCAACTACTCTGAGTGGAATAACCGACCGCATCATTCCTCAAATCAAAGAATGGCAATCCAGGCCATTGGATGAGGTCTATTGCATTTTATGGTTGGACGCCATGCATTACAAAGTAAAAGAAGACGGAAGAGTTGTCAGCCGGGCTGTTTACAACATCCTTGGTATTACTACAGAAGGAAAAAAGGAACTGCTTGGAATGTATCTCTCCGAAAGCGAAGGAGCCAACTTCTGGCTTAGTGTGCTGACGGATTTACAAAACCGTGGAGTAAAGGATGTGCTGATTGCCTGTATAGATAACCTCAAAGGCTTTGCAGAGGCCATCGTAAGTATTTTTCCGGGGACTGAAGTCCAAAGCTGTATTGTTCATCAGATACGTAACTCATTGAAGTATGTGGCGAGCAAGAACCAAAAAGAGTTCATGGCTGATTTAAAACTGGTTTATCAAGCCGATACCAAGGAATACGCAGAGGAAAAACTGGTGTCACTTGAAGAAAAATGGGGCAAAAAGTATCCTGTTGTAATTTCCTCCTGGAAAAATAACTGGCATAAACTCTCTACCTATTTCAAGTACGCCAAGCCCATCCGAAAGCTCATTTACACGACCAATACCATTGAAGGATTCCACCGACAGGTCCGTAAGGTTACTAAAAATAAAACGGCCTTCACTTCAGACATGGCACTGCTCAAGCTGATTTATCTTGCTCATCGAAATATCAGCAAGAAGTGGACACAGCCCATGCACAACTGGGGTATTACCGTATCTCAATTATCCATTATCTTTGGACAGCGACTCAAACTTCAAATACTCGAATGACCATGAGTTTTAACAGGCATACTTCCGAAAGCATAGGCATAAAAAAAGAGGCTGAAAGAACAGCCCCTGTATATGCAATCGGATTAAGCTATTCCTTGTTGAGTTGCTCTCCAGCAGAGCTCAACTCCGCTTTGCTTAATGAAGTAAATGTAGTAAATCTAAATAGCACAGTTTAATTTACACTCCCAAATAAAATTAATCCCCAATTAGTTGAACTAAATACCTTTCACTCCAAAGAATCAACTCACTCTTATTTTTAAATCCTAGCTTTTTATAAACCTGTTTTCTATGACTCTTAACAGTATTTAAGCTCACTCTCAAATGTCTGCTTATAGATTCTTCATCCATTCCTTGTGCACTAAGACGCAAGAGCTTGAACTCAACTTTGGTAAGAGTCTGATAATTTTCTTTAATCTCTCTAAATTCGTCTGTTCCAATTTCCTCATATTTTAAACCAACATCCAGGCTCACACCTTGCGAATGCTTAATATCATACCAATATGAACCATTCCAAAGTTGCAACTTAAAATCTTTAAATATGCCATTTGAGATTGCTTTAGCACCTGACAATAGAAATGAATCAATTATTTGAAAAACGGAGTTCCCTGAATTTTCCATTCGCACTATTGAATTTTCAGTCAGTTCAAGGACAGTAAAATATGTGCTGCCGTCCCTGCTTAAGGTCAATACTAATGATTTCAATTCTGATTTTAAAGCTCCCACTGTTTAATGAAGTTGTGTTTCATACGTAAAAAAAATTCCATTTATTTTTAGATTTATAAATAACTATTGCTTGGCATTCTATACAACTAAAGGAAAACAACATTCTCAATTTGCAGTAAAAATGGAATATTAATCGATTCGTCTCACTGGCCAATTCCTAGAGGTGCGTAAGCTATATATTATTTCCATGATTAATTCTCGGAATAACGAATTTAACAAAAACTAGATAAATTCACTTACCAATCTTGAGATTCCGGCCAATGTGAACACTTTCTTTCCGAACGAAACAAGATCGCACTTTTCAGGTCAAATTGACCACTATATATTATATTTAGAAATTTAGTGATTCAGCCAATAGAACGATAAATCTAGGTTTAAACTGAGCATTTTTTGGACTCATCGACTTGTCTTGTCCTGAAATAGCTTTACACAAAAGCTTTCAGAATGGTAAAAATAAGACAAAAAAGACCTCGACTTACACCTGTCAGTAAGGCTCCATATGTGAGGCGAAATGAGACAGAAATGATGAAAATTATTGGTGAAATAAAAACCGGAATTCTCACTATTCGTGGTGCTTGTTTCAAGTATGGCCTATGTAGAAATACACTGAAACTTTGGATTACCAGAGTATCTGTGCTTAACTTAGAATCCATCATGTCCAAGAAGCCAATAAAACATATGCAACAAGATCTGGATTCTAAAGCCCTTCAGCGAAAGATTCATGAGCTAACACGGGCGCTTGAACACGCCAAGCTTAAGATAACTAGTTTGGAAACATTAATAAAGGTGAGTGAGGATGACTTGAAAATCAAAATCAGAAAAAAGTCTGGTACCAAGCAGTCAAAAGAATGAGGCAAGTCTTTCCAAATGTTAGCCTGGAAAGACTATGTGCACTGTTTGGTGTAACACGTCAGGCTTATTATGAAGCTCAAACACACGAAAAGAAAACTTCAATTGCAAATGCATTAGTGCTCGGCTTTGTCAAAGAATTCCGGAATGATATTCCACTTGTAGGAACAAGAAAGTTGTATCATCTTATAGATCCTCATTTGCAAATTCACGGGATTAAAATGGGGAGAGATCAACTATTTAGTTTGCTTCGTTTTCATGGTTTATTAGTTCGGCGGCGTAAAAGGATGGTTAAAACAACCGATTCGCATCATTGGTTGAAAAAATATCCAAATCTAACCAAGGATATAGTCATAAATGGAATTGAACAGTTGTGGGTGAGTGATATTACCTATATAAGAACTCTTCAAGGATTTGCCTATCTCAGCTTGATTACTGATGCCTACTCTCGAAAGATAGTTGGTTATGCATTGCATCCGACTTTGGAAGCACGTGGTTGTATGGAGGCTTTAGAAATGGCAATTGCGAATCGCAAAGAGCATTCAGTGTTCAGGCTTATTCATCACTCTGATCGAGGAATACAATATTGCTCATCAGCATATATCGAACTACTTCAAAAGGCAGAAATTGATATTAGTATGACTCAAAGTGGCAGTCCCTATGAGAATGCGTTGGCAGAACGTGTGAATGGTATACTTAAAAATGAATTTTACCCAAGGAAAGTTTATCAAAATTACAAAGAGGCAAAAAAACATATTGATAAAAATGTTTCAAGCTATAATACTGTTAGGCCACATTCTAGTCTAGACTTCTTAACACCGCATGCTGCACATGTGAGTTCAATGGTATTAAAAAAAAGATGGAAGAAATATCCATACAAGAATAAAATCAGAAAGGAGGTAGAGTTTATAAAGGCATAGGCCGAAAGTATGAATGCATAAAAAAACAGGAATCTTTAGTTGGACTCCTGTCATACTATCGGGTTAGGTTATTCCTTAAGAAGTTGCTCTCCAGCAGAGCTTCACTCTGCTTCACCTAATGACACAAAGATTAATAAAAATTGTGTAATATAGTACTCAGAATATGTCAAGGAAAACCAGTACTAACAATAAAAACCTGTAAGGTTTTTTCAGGACGAGACAATGTTTCATCTTCAGTTTCATAGTTATCTAGATTTCGTTTAAGGATTGTTTCAATGATTTTGTAATGGTAGATACCATATTGGTGAGGCACGCCTGCAGGCATTGATCAACCGCTCGTGTCCCACACGCTTGGCAAAAGAGAGTATCCCCTGACAGGATTTATACCCTTGCTCGGGATGTGCTTTTTTAATAAGTACCTGCCGGATGTATAGTTCTACATCTGCGTGGATATTGCCAGCCTCTGTTAAAAAACGCTCCGGATTCCATTCTGCGATATGCAGATTAAAAGTTGCCATGTGCGCAGTATCAGTTGTATAATTATGCGGACTTTTATTCCTTTCATGACTTGCAATCAGTTCGTACTTATAATAAATATCGATTTTTAGTTTGGAGTAAAACAGTTTTACCTTCTTTCCAATATAGCTGTAGTGTACACTGTAATAGTGCTTGTCACTGTGTAAACAAACATGTCCGTTTTTCATTACCGTTACTCTGGAGGTTTGGTACATTTCAAAACGAATGGGGTGAAGCGGTTGAAGTGTTTGCTTTTCCATTTCCAGGAACTGCTCCATGCGGGAGTAAGTACGATTATGGAAGTGCATGGTATTGTGATTTTCAAGATGTCCTAAAATAGCTTGATTCAGTAAAATGATAGAGGTAAATTCCTTTCCATGCAGGTTAGTGTATATTCTGTTGTAAGTGAGTTTGACGGCTCCTTCCACTAAAGACTTATCCTTGGGCTTATATACTCTGGCCGGCAACACAGCCATGCCATAATGTTCAGCAAAAGCCTCAAAGTTATCGTTCAGATGCGGCTCATAGCGACTCGCTTTATTAACTGCTGATTTTAAATTATCCGGTACGATCGCAACAGGTGCTCCGCCAAAAAAATGCAACGCATTCTCACAGCACCTAATAAAATCTTCCATTTCTTGACTTTCAACAGCTTCAACATAGGTGAGTTGACTCGCTCCTAAAATTGCAACGAAGACTTCCACCGACTTAAGTTCTGCTGTAATGGTATCGAGGATCTGTAATTTCTTACCGGCAAAGTCCACAAACATTCTTTCTCCGGCCTTATGGATCATATGCATAGATGGGTGTGATCGACCCTTCCAAATTTTAAAGTGCTTGTAAAATCCGGTACTCTGAAAGCCATCCAGATGTTGAGAAGAATACTCCTGCCACAGCAGCTTTAATGTCATTCCCGGTTGCTTTAAACGCTTCTCAGCATAAGGGAAAAAGGAATACAACGCTAATTGTCTTTCGGGTGGATCGATCAGAATAACTTCGTCAAAAAACAAAGCCGATAGTTCTTTATCATTCAACTTGGAGAGTTCACTCCAGGGTATTTTTAAAGCCTTATACTGTGCAATGTATTTTTTTACTGTATTGCGAGATACCCCGGTTAAATCACGTATTGTGCGTGTTCCCTGTTTGTGGCTGTAATGCTTTAGGATTTGTCTTAGTTTGCTCATGTCTATGTTTTGGTTTGCCATATTTCCCTCATTTTTCGGGTATGCTAAGCATACTGAAAATTGTGGTCTTTATAGCCTGCAAAACAGCAGAGCCTTCTTTAAATTCAGGGGGGTCAATTTGCCGCGGAATAGGTGGACCTCTTTGCTGCGGAATGGGTGGACCTCTTTAACGCGGAATCAGTGGATCACTTTGCGCGGAAACTCCACAGTGAACATCACAGAACTTTTGATCCGAACGACCGGGAGTAAAATCGCCCACCGGACAGTCAGGATTTAAACATTCTTGGGTTTGGTAGCTTATTTTAGGCATTTATCCTGTAAAAGTAATAAATACTTTGAAGTAACAAAAAAATATATACCTTCGGTCTAAAACATCAAGCATGGAAAGATTAAATCAACTCAAAATTGAACCTTTCACAGAAAAAGACACAGAATTTCTCCGAATACTGAAAGAACCCACATTCCTATTAAAAGACACAAACATATCATCTAGAAACTATAATCTTTGGAAAAATTCAGATCTGTTAGCCAGCTCAAATGTAGACGATGGTAGGAAATGGATCCGAATGAATTTAGTAGAATATGTTTGGCTCCATATCGTGAGAGATTTAAGAACATTTGGAATTTCCTTTGAAGACATTAAAAAGCTCAAGCAAAAAATTTTGGCCAACATAAAATCGATTAGCAAGGAGGCTGTTGACGAATCGACTGTAAAATCATCCTTAGTTGAGATGATGCAGAAACAATATGAGTGTAGTAAAAGTAAGGCGGAAGAAAAACTTCAAGAAGCCATAAGGGAACACAACGTAAGTTCCTTGCATGAATTTATCAATCATATTATGGGCAAGGGTATGACTTGGTTGGAAATTTTCTTGGTCCAAAAAGGAATCAGAAATGAAGAATCCTTCCTCATTATTTATCTTGACGATAAACACCAAGACTCAAAAGTTCAATTGGATAATGACGAATCTACTGAACCACAACAGGTGTTAGAATGCCATATTTACTGTACACTTTACGAGGTTCGTCCAAATGAGAAGGCAGAGCGGGAATTGTTATTCAACCGGCCTCATCTTCAAATACCCCTGTCCTATTACCTAAATCGATTCACTTTGCAGAAACTGAAAAAGAGCAAGGAATTTGGGCTAATCGATGAAAAAGAATATAAGCTGCTGAAGTTCGTCCGTGAAAATAAGGGCAAGGAGATTACCATAAAATTTAATAAGGGCAAACCTGACATGGTCACAATTACAAATGAGAATTCAAGTGATCTTGAAATGAAGATAATCCAAAAGCTCAACAAAAAGGATTTTTATCATGTCCATTACAGTGTTGAGGCAGGAAAAATGCAGCATTTCAAAAAAGTTGAAAAATTCAAACTAGATTAAATTTTCAGGTATCGGAAAAACCGGGCCATTTGGATATCACCAGAACTTATCGGATAAGCCGGGAGTATTGGACCTCCAGGAGTTTAAATGCAACCATACAAGGATGAATTAACTATAGAAATTTTAAGAACATACAAAGGATTTGAAGACATCACAGTTGAAGAAGCAAAAGAAGTGCTTCTCCAGCTAAAAGAATTTTGCTTGTTAATTGTTGAATCAAATAAAGACTAGCTCATAAACTATTTTCAAATACAATAATTAATTAGTTCAAAGGATGAAAAACGCTATGAAGAAATTAGAATCAGTAAATGGTATTGATCGCTTTAAGTCATTGCTTCCAAAATCCTCTGCACGAATCAGCACCAATAATGCGATCATCTATACCCGCGTATCGACGGCTGAACAAATGGAAACCAATTTCAGTTTAGAGACCCAAAAAAAGCATTGTCTGGATTATGCTTCGAAAAACAATATGATTGTTGTATCCGAATTTGGTGGGACATACGAAAGTGCCAAAACGGAAGACAGGAAAGAATTCAAAAAAATGTTATTGTTTCTAAGTGAAAACAAGGATAAGATCTCGTACCTAATTGTATACAGTCTTGATCGTTTTTCACGCAGTGGAGAACAAGCCATGGTACTTGCCGGAAAGCTAAAAAAATTAGGTGTCAATTTGGTTTCAGTTACTCAACCCACGGATCTCAACTCTGACATGGGTGTCTTTTATCAAAATCTGCTTTTGCTTTTTGGAAAATTGGATAATGACATGCGTAGAACTAAAACAATCACTGGGATGAGAGAACGGTTGTTATCAGGTTATTTCTGCGGCAAAGCGCCCGTTGGCTATGTGAACGTACCGGGTGTCCCAAGAAGTGAAGCAATCATAATGAATGAAAAAGCCAAGTGGATTAAGAAGGCTTTTGAGTGGAAGTTAAACGAACAAATAAGCAACGTTGAAATAGCATCAAGATTGCAAAATGTAGGCATTAACTTAACATCCAAAAGACTCACTATCATTTTACGCAATCCGTTCTACTGTGGGATATTAATTGGAAATATTCTCGGCGATGAAATCGTTGAAGGAAAACACCCGCCTTTAATATCTAAAGACGTGTTTTGGCAAGTGCAGGCTATTCTTGATGGAACGCATTATGGCTATTCAATCAGTAACGAGAATGAAAAATATCCACTAAAACAATTTGTGATTTGTGACAGATGTAATACAGCCTTAACAGGATATCTGGTGAAGAAAAAAGGACTAGATTATTACAAATGCAATAAGATTGGCTGTGGATGCAATGCAAGTGTCGTTAAACTCCATGAAGGATTTGTGGAAGTATTATCTGACTACAAAATAGAAGAGAAATTTCATGACCCTTTAAAGCATATGATGAGCAATGTCATCAAGGAGCTTGGTAAGGATAGAGTTCAAATGAGAAAGCAATATCTGGAAGCACTCAAAAAGACAGAATCGAAAATAGAAAAGATTGAAGAAAACTTTGCGTTGGGTGAAATCAACACTGAACTTTACACCAAGTTCTCAAAGAAATATTTAAAGGAAAAGCAAGAAATTGAGAAGCAGATTAAGGAACAAGCTATAGATTTATCGAACCTTGAAATTTGCTTGGAAAAAGCGCTGAAAATTTCTGCTAACCTCCCTGAAATGTGGGAGTTGGAAGGATACAAAATAAAAAAGCGTTTACAATATTTAGTCTTCCCGGAAGGAATACGTTACAACAAGCAATTGAACACTTATCGAACCACAAAAGTAAATTCAATCTTCTCTCTAATCCCGCACGGGATGCGGCTTTTAGAAGAACAAAAAAGCGGAAACAGCAATGAAGAATTGCCAATTTCCGCTTTCGTACCCGGGAAGGGGGTACTTTTTTCAATACAAGTCTTCATTCCTTTGCATCGCTTTGCTATATAAAATCCTGTTTTCATAGGTAAAAAGCAATCTAACAAAAAGCAAACAAAAGTAAGTAAGTGCAATAAATGTTTAAGTAAATGTTTAAGTAATGACTGAACCCTTATATTTGTAGTGGGAAAAGACATCAGATCATGAATACTACATTTAACTTATGGTTGAATAATCGCGCCAATGCGCGGGGCTGCTTTGACATTTATATCCGTATCACTCAGGATCGAAAGCACAAATTAACTAAGACCGGAATTTCTGTTCAATACCGGAAAGACTTTAATCCTAAAGCAAAGCAGAATAATTGGATCAGAGGCAAGGCGGCAAATACTGCGAAGCTGAATGATTCACTTGCCTTCAAGCTTCAATCAATGAAGACTGAAATGAATACACTTGAAAAAAAGGTTAAGAACCCAAGCAAGGAAAGTATTCTGCAAAAGTATAGAGGTGAATCATCTCAGGACTTTATTTCATTTCTCAGATCCATCATCGACAGGTTTAATCAAATCGGATCTGTTCGTACTTCTAAGCGATACAATCAGCTATTAAATAAGCTAATTGAATTTGAAGCTGATTCTATTCCATTTGATCAGATCACAGTTTCCTTTCTGAAGAATTTCAATAGCTATCTATCCGGGCTGCATCAAAATACCCGTTATGAACATTTCAAAAATATGAAAGCGGCATTTAATCAGGCAATACAAGAAGATATTATTTCAAGCGATCAAAACCCATTCCTGAAATTTAAAGTCAAGCAAGTACCTACCAACAAAGCTAAATTGACTATTGAGGAAATTCAGAAATTGAAAGAATTAGACCTTGAAGACAAGCCCTCATTGCAACATACACGGAACTGCTTTCTCTTTTCTTTCTATTGCGGGGGCATCCGGGCGGGTGATTTAATGATGATGCGATGGCAGAATATTCAGGAAAACAAACTTTGTTATGTGATGGCGAAGAATCGCAACAGCAAATTAACTGAGCGAAATGTTCCACTATTAGCGGAGGCGGCGAAGATTCTAAAACAATACCAAACTCATGATGTAAGCCCTGATCAGTTCATCTTTGGAGAATTGGAAAATTCTTTGACAAGCCTTATAAGTACTGAAAATAAGATTAAGCCCGGTCATGAAGTGAAAATTTTCAACAGGATCGCTTCGCGGAATACAATCTTTAATAAGAATCTTAAAAAGTTGGCAACATTGGCATCAATTACTAAACCTCTGACATTTCACATTGCGCGTCACTCATTCGCTCAATACGCAATCAATAAGGACATGAGTATAAAAATGCTGCAAACTATTTTAGGACATTCAAAATCTGCTACTACTGAAGTTTATATCAGTACACTTCAGGACAAAAAAGTATCTGAAGAAATGGAAAGGCTTTTTGCATGAATGATAGACAAAGATTCAAATCAAAATTTATCCAAAAATACTTTAATCACAGATTTGAAAAAATTCATGTCGAATATTTTCAAAAGTATTTTTTGGAATTACCATTGTATAAAGAGAATCTTTTTTTCGCACTAGAATATCCTTTTAATGAATTTTTATTCTATCTATTGGAAGATGAGGACTATTCCATATTTTTTGCTTGGGGCAAGAGATTTACAACTTATCACAACATAAGTAAAGATTGTATCTATGACATAGTATTAATCATGATCATCATCTATAAATCCAATGATTTCAGAAGATATTTAGAAGGAGGATTTCAAGATGATGTCAAAGAAGCTAAAGAAGAGAATAGAATCTTGAGGTTGCTTACAAATGAGTTGAATAAGAGGAAAAGCCAAAGTGAGAACAAACATAAGCTTAAGAAAATCACTCTTCATTTTGATGAACTAGAGCCGATTTCAATTCCAGCAAGCTTAAGTATTGTTAAAGCAATCAGAAATTTATATTTAAGGTGTACAAATCCTCATCAGGAAAACTTTCATTTTCCTAAAACTTTTAAGACTGCTGATATAAGAATGTTTTCGATTGCAATTCTTGCTTACTTGAATGAATTTACTGATATTAAAGCACCAGAAAATACTTTAGCTACCAATCTACAATGTCGAATAATCTTTGATCTATTATACGATGCGGGAAGTTTGAATCACAGACCGGTAGATGACATGGATAAAGAAGCATACATTAGAGAGTATTTAAAACAGGCTGTAAAGGCTTCAAAATGAATGAAAAAAATACGATTTAATTTTTCTTTGTTTTTTTTCGGATGATTTTTCCAAGGGTTTTCACTTTTGTCAAGCAATTAAGCGCAACAAAAGATGACACCAAACCCACTACAATTAATCCCTCATGATGACCTGCAAGAAATCAGGCAGGATCAGAAAAGAATCCTTGAACTTTTACAGAAGCAACCGGATGAACAATTCAAACTTCGCTGGATTGAATCTAAGAAAGTGCCTCCACTATTAGGCATCAGCAACCGCACATGGCAATCATGGAGGGATAAGCGACTAATACCCTTCAGTCAATTTGGAGCAAAGATTTATGTAAGGTTGGATGACATTAATTCTTTGCTGGAATCACACAAGATTGAAACCCCTAAAACATTTTGAACATGGAAAGGGAAAAACATCTTATACTGATTTATCAGCAGAAAGAATCAGCACCAACAAGCTATTATCTGACAGAGGGCGAAACAGGCTATTTACCGGGGCGGGTCTGTATTAATCGCAATCAATTTGCACAGGTCAAGCGTGGAGGTTACAGGCTTCCATCAGGACAATTTAAAGCAACATTTCGCAAAGCGGAGGTTTCACCATATCGCAATGAAATTGGTACGCTTCATTCCAACATTTACCCGCTATCAAAAGCAGTTCCCGGCATCATAGGAACAGGTGACATCAAAGGATCTAATGCCTTGCTTGTATTCGAAGATCGCGGAGAATGGAAGACAATAGCAATTCACATCTTCCCGGATTGCAAGTACAAAGTGGCTGAAATCATTTCATGCTTTCAAGAAAAAACCCCTACCTGAGGCGGGGGCTTTTTTTGGGAAAAGACATCCAGCGCAAAGCATGAATGACTTTGTAAATATACGAAAGAAGTTGACTGATGAAACCCCTGGTTTTTCGCATTGTGAGAAAACAAGGTTTGTAAGCATTGGAGAAAAGTACACTACACAACATTACAAATTGAAGAAGCAATTTACTGACATCGGTATAATCATGAATGAAGCCACCGGAGAATTGACAGTCAAAGGTAATTTAGGAATGTTTTGGAATGGTCATAACATAAACTTCCCATTTGATGACATGAGAAATTCAATCGAATACATTTCCGATAGCCTCCGGGTGGATTTGTTTCCTGCTGATGTGAAAGAATTTGATCATTCAGCAGTCATTCAAACTGACTTAATTCCGATTGAAGTATTTCAAAAGCATATAAGTTTACCCGGACATGAAAGAGTTCAGCAAAAGCATGGGCTTTATTTCAATAAACCAGGAACACAAATTGTGAAGTTATATGATGCTGCAATGAGATTGAAACAACTTAACAGCAATGCGAACCGCGTGGAAATCTTAAATTCATTAGGTATTGATCACATGCAAAGGCTATTGAGGGTTGAAAAAAAAATACTTCATCCAAGTCGTTACTTCAAAAGACCTGTTTCAGTCAATGACCTTTTGCATCCTAATTTCATTGAACTTTGCAATATAGATTTGATTGAAACTTATGGCAGCATGAAAAAAATACGAAGCATGAATCAACCAAAGAATAAGAAGGACTTGACAGCAGCAACCATTCCGCTAATTGTAGTTAAAGAATTGGAAGATCAACATGGCTTTGACCTTGAAGCCTTATTAAAAAAGAAAATTGCATCCTTTCCGGAATCGCTCTTGTCAAGGAATGATAAGAAAGCACGGAAGCGGCAAATTAAGGCTAACCTGAACAAGATCAGCAATAGCTTATCCAACGAATATGACTTGACAGATAGCCTTGTAAAGAGCCTTAAATTGGATTCAGAACCCATCAAGACTAAACAGGCTACCCCTTTTTATATAACATACTAAAGGGGTAAGAAATCTTATCCTATAATCCAAGCAAATGAATGGGAAATATTCCAATTTTCTTTGTCATTGCAATTCTAAAGGATCAAGGGGGGTCGGAGTCTAAAAAGTGGTTTTCAAAACTAATAAACACCCCGATAAGACAGGACTAAGTCTACAGGTAGATGAAAACAGCAAAATATTTGCACTTATAAATTGATATTCAATCATATATGCTTTCAATTTGTGGCAATGTTTTCGAAATCAACTAATTGACTAATAGGAATAAGACTATCATGACAAATATTTATCTAAATACCTGTATTGTAAGCACTTATAAATGCGAGCTAATTCAAAAATTTGAATTATTGCAAATTGACTAATTCATCATCGACCCGGGCTTTTTATTGAAATCCTGCAATGATTTGTTTATTAAAAATTTCCATATCATTGCAATAATGATTTTGCTTACGCTGTGTCAAATGAGTTTTATAGAGTAAAAATTCTTGCTGAATGAAAACATTGATTTTGACACTTTTTCTATGCATTTGTTCTTTACTTGTATCTGCCCAAGTAAATGATTCAACAAAAAACCAGCTTGAAGAATACAAAGATCTTTATGAAAAAGGTTTAATTGATTCAGCCGAATATTCCAATCTCAAAAAACAAATGCTGTTCGGAACACCTCTAAAAGAGGAAGCTCCAAAAGATGTGATTGTTATTAAAGATTATAGGCCACAGCAAACTGTTGGAAGGATAATAACTACAGTGGGATTGTTGGGTCTTTTAGGTTCTGCCGTATATTGGTTTGCAGGAAAACCAGAATTAACCGGTCCCCAATCACAGCAAGATCTTGATCAATACGAAGAAGATTTGGAGACCTATGAACAGAACAGAGTTCTTTATTTAGGCTTCAGCTCAGTAGATACATTCGTAGGTATTTTAATTTTAGATTCAGCCAATCGGAAAAGAGACAAAGCGAAGAAAGCATCGCTTTCAATGCACCTGAATATAAATGAAATTGGATTGGCATTACACTTTTAGGTAGGATTGTGGAAATCTTAATTTATTTTTTTCTAAGAACTCAACAATTTTCCCAATAGTGAAAATATGCTAATTACCTAACCAATCTTTCCATCCAGACCAACCCGAATTTTGATACTGCCAATTGGGAGCAGAAGGAATATCCTTTGGTTTTGTTTCTAAATTGCAGAATTGAACCCACTGAACATGATTTTTTAAATGCAATGATCGAGCAAACTTTCTGGCTGAATTGAATGATTTGTATTTCCTGAATTGGGTAGCTATTTCGCCTGTGCCAAGCCAGTCCCCAAAATTCTTCCATCCCTTAGTCTTGTAAATCTTATTGGGATTTGCAGGGATTCCAATTGGCAACTTCCCTGCTTTACAATATTCAATCCACTCTTTCCAATTAGTCAGTTTTAATTCTCGTACAAATTTTCTTGCAACTTGAAATTTAATAAATTTTCTTTCTTGAGATGCAATTCGACCTGTTGCGAGCCAATCTCCCCATCCCTTCCATCCTTCTTGTTTGTATCTATACTGAGGATTTGATGGGATGAAATCAGGTTTATTTCCAGCGGCACAATACTTCTGCCATTGTTCAGTATTAGTTAATTTAAGTGATTTAACAAAAGATTTTGCCTGTACAAAGGACATATAATCTCCCTTGGTGAATTTCAGATTTCCAGTTCCAAGCCAATCACCCCATCCTTGCCAGCCTTCATTGAAATACACCCTATTCGGTCTGAATGGAAGGTCGGCAGGTTTTGTCCCAGATTTTAGATAATCTTCCCAAGCATTTCGATTTTTCAAATTCATTTGTTTGACAAAATTCCGAGCATCTTCGAAGGATCTCCAATTCAATCTTCCAACCCGCTCCCATATATTCGTTTTGATAGAATCTGCAAAAGTCTCTAAACTAATATTTAACCCTATTGGAACAGAAACATCTATATTCACAATTTGTCCGTTAAACCTTTTACCTTGTTCCTTTAATCTAAACTCCTCCACAATCCGTTCATCCTGTACGGAAAGTGCAGAAATGATCCTTACAACTTGTTTGAATGGTGTAGATTCGGAGAAATCCTCCAAACCCATTCCGTCTGGCACTATCAACGGGAGCATGATGTAACCATATTTCTTACCCTTTGAAGGTCTCAATGCTCGACCTGATGCCTGGACGATGTCAACAATGCTCTGCTTAGGATCAGCAAACAGGACACAATCAATCGCAGGAATATCGACCCCTTCCGTAAGACAACGTGCATTTGTAATCAATGCATTTTTTGCAGAGGAATACTCCCTCATCAGAATGGCTCTTTCTCCAGCAGATTTCTTACTGGAAATATGGTAGCTACTAATTGTAGGAAATAGTTTTTCATTTGAAATCGTATTCTGCAATTCAGTAAAATCAAAGGCTCGCTTAATACTACTATGAAATGAAACAGCATGCTTAATTCCGTATTTCTTGTATGCTTTTCTTAAAGCAATTGCAGATACGAGAGTTTGAGCTTCCTTTTCATTGATTTTCCTATTTCTGTCTGTTAGATACCTGTTTTCTTTAATGATCTTCTTCATTTCATTACCCGCTACTATAACTGTCACTATTTTATAGTCACAGATTATAGGAGGCACTGAGTGTATTGCCTCTTTAAATGTCAGTAGATAAAATCGCTTTCCATAAACTTTTTCATCATCCATACTAATTACCTCGTCATTCCTCCCATTTAGGATTCGTTCAGTTGCTGTCATGAACATTCTTTTCGAGATAAATATTTTTTTGTCAAAAAGTAAAGTAGCAAATGTCTTCGATTTTTCTCCGACAGTCTTATGTGCTTCATCAAGAATAGCCAGGTCAAACTTGAAATTTAACTTCTTTGATATTTGAGCAAGAAGTTCGCCACTTTGATAAGTAGTGAATATAATTTTCCTAACATTAGCTTTTCTTTTGAGAAATAATGAAATATCACGTGCATTGGTTGTAGTGGGAATGCCACTTGAAAATATATCGCTCACAAATTCATCATGTTCAAATTTGCCTGTTGATTCATCACTACATATGCAGAGCCAATCAGATGGAACTTTTTCCCTTAATGCAACAATTTCTCTTGTCCAATCTCCTATACTTTGCTTTATCAGTGCCAAACTTGGTACAGCAACAATAATGGATTTTGCTTTCAAAGCATCTGCAATCCAAAAAGAAGTAAGGCTCTTTCCTGTGCCACATGGCATAATTAATCTACCTCTAAGATGATGGTTAGTGAGAAAATGCTTTTTGGCTGCTTCAATGGCCTTTATCTGATGAGGCCTTGGGCTTCTTGGTTTAGGTCTAATTGACTTACCGCCGATAAGTTTGTGCATACTGATCCAGTCCTCGTCAAGGAGGCTTAACCAAAACTCCAAGCCTACTTGGGTAAAAGTCTCGCCAAGGAGTTTTTTCTTTAATACGCCTCGCTCCCCTGTGTGAAAAAGAAAAGAATTGGAAATATTTCGACAATAGTTATGTGCCAGATTTCCAAAGGTCGAGATCTCCTTGTAGTTAGGGGCAGATTTATCGCC
The DNA here is from genome assembly GCA_963775555.1 of uncultured Bacteroidota bacterium. Classification (GTDB taxonomy): domain Bacteria; phylum Bacteroidota; class Bacteroidia; order AKYH767-A; family 2013-40CM-41-45; genus QQVM01. The sequence continues at coordinate 56,382 of CAVZJJ010000002.1, forward strand.
TTTAAATTTACATTGGATAGCCCAATATTCTCCTCGATGAGTTTCGGCTATTAGATCAATTCCTTCATCGGTGGTCGGTAACCGAAGTTTCATCCGTATTTGATTTGGAATGCCAGATCCTTGTTTCCACACTTTTTTTACCTGAGAAACATATTCAGGTCTGGTTAAAAGTATTAGTTCTGTCAATCTTTCGAAAAGTTTTCCTTTATCGTGTTTGTCAAGAACTATTGCCAGTTTCCAGAATGACTCCCATGAAGTAGCTTTTCGCAATATGCTGTCCGGTTTTATCATTTCAGAAAAGGCGCTGTAAGCCGAAGTTAAGAGTTAATGTCATTCAGATCAGAGTCGCCGGGATGCATTGTATTCATAACTCATTCCTTGGACTAATTGTTAAAAAAATGAAAATCAATAAAACGAACTGCTGCTAAATAATTGGCTAAGATTTAGATTTCAGCTTGTACGTAAGCCCATTTCCCTCAACCTTCAATCTTGAATCTCTGAATTTATCAGCAGAAAAGATCAATGCAACCCCTATTGTAAAGATCCCAGCCCCGGTATAAACAATGTTATCCGCTTTCACCGATGTACCGACTATTGCCCCTACCAGCCCACAGACTAAAACCTGTGAACCTAATTTAATCCGATCCTGATATTTTTCATTGTCAATGTTCAGGTTGACACTTCTATTTTGAATAGTTGAATCAGAAATGGTCTGCGCTTTTGATATTGTCGAAAAAAGTAAAAATAGAATTAGTAGGATTTTCATCATGCATCAAATTAATGAGAAAATTAGAATTTAAGTTCAATTCTACCAAAAAAAAGAAATCACTTGCTTTCTGAAGGACAAAGTTCCAACCTCCGCGACATTTCAAAGCAGGAAATCAGATGTATGAAAATTAGGCTAAAAACAAGCTTCCTGCAAGGTCACCGGGCAAATGTTTAAGTAGTGTTTAAGCAGTCAAATTTGATAAAAAGACAAAACCCCTGTAAAACAATAGTTTACAAGGGTTTTTTGCCTTCGATTCAGTACCCGGGAAGGGAATCGAACCCCCACGAGGTTGCCCTCGGCAGATTTTGAGTCTGCTGCGTCTACCAATTCCGCCACCCGGGCTTCATTCAGCATTTGCTGAATTAATTCAAATAGTCTTAATTGCCTCTATATCCTGAGACATTTTGAACTGAACTGGGCTGCGAAAATAGGCAATATTTAACGCAAGAAAAAGAATCCTTAAAATAAGCCCGATTTTAACCAAAAAACCATCTTATAAAATGGGAAAAAGCAGCTCTCCCCTTGCCTGATCCGCTTGATTTTCTTTTCTTTGCATCCCCGAAAAAGCCCCCCCGCTATTATGGAACGTAATGTCAAATTGTTTTCCGGTACTGCCACACATTACCTGGCTGAAAAGATTGCATTGGCGTATGGACTTCCGCTCGGTGAAGTCAATGTGGCCCGGTTCAGCGATGGCGAGTTTTCTCCCGCTTTTGATGAATCCGTGAGGGGATGTGACGTGTTTATCATACAGTCTACCTTTGCTCCCTCCGATAACCTGATGGAGCTACTCCTTCTGGTGGATGCCGCCAAAAGGGCTTCTGCTCACTACATTACGGCTGTGGTACCTTATTTTGGTTTTGCCCGCTCCGACCGGAAAGACAAACCCCGGGTGGCTATTGCCGCCAAATTGGTGGCCAATTTATTGCAAACAGCAGGAATCACCCGTATCATGACCATGGATCTCCATGCTCCACAAATTCAGGGTTTCTTTGACATCCCGGTGGATCACCTTGAACCTTCATCGCTCTTCGTTCCCTATATCGAATCCCTGCACTTAAAGAATATCACTATCGCCGCTCCGGATATGGGCGGTGTGAATCGTGCCAGAGGTTATGCTAAATACTTCAACACGGAAATGGTGATTTGCGACAAGCAGCGCAAAAAAGCGAATGAGATTGGCACCATGACCGTCATCGGCGATGTGGAAGGTCGTGACATCATTCTCGTGGATGATATCTGCGACACTGCCGGAACACTTACGACTGCTGCCGACATGCTTTTCGACAAAGGAGCCAGCAGTGTGCGTGCTTTTTGCACACACCCTGTCTTTCCGGAAAAGCATATGATCGTATTAACAAGTCACGACTCACCGAATTGGTGGTGACGGATACAATTCCTATCAGAGGAGAAAGTGATAAAATTAAAGGTAATTCCAACTGCCGAACTCTTCGCCCGTATTATCCGAAGGGTTTACGTCTACGAGAGTATCAGCAAATTATTCCTCGTATAAAACCGACACTATCAATCAAAGCGAATCAAATTTTAATTATTCATATAAACTAATCAAACTAACAAAAAACAATGAAATCAATTACAATTAACGGAACAAAGAGAGCAGCTCATTCCAAGCAGGAGACTAAAAAACTGCGAGCAGAGGGTATGGTTCCGTGTGTACTGTATGGTGGAGCAGAACAGTTCCATTTCAGCACACCGGCCATGGGATTGAAAGGGTTGGTGTACACACCGGAAGTATACACAGTTGAATTGAACATCGATGGCACCATTCACAAGGCCGTGATGAAAGAAATCCAATTTCATGCTGTCAGCGACAAAATCCTTCACATCGATTTTTTGGAAATGACCGACGACAAGAAAGTCGTGATTGAAATTCCTGTGAAAGTAACCGGAAATGCTCCCGGAGTGCGTGCAGGCGGACAGCTGATTAACAAACTCCGTCGTCTGAAAATTTCGGCTCTTCCTAAACACTTGCCGGACTTTATCGAGATTAAAATCGACGAAATGGAAATCGGTGACGATGTACGTGTGCGCGACATGAAAATTACCGGCGTTGATTTTCTGGATTCTCCTTCAAATGTGATCACTGCAGTGAAAACCACCCGCGTGGTTGTCGCAGCCGTTGAAGCAACTCCTGCTGCTGCTGCTGCCCCTGCTGCTCGCTCCTGCCGCTGCAACACCGGCAAAAGAGGAAAAGAAAAAGTAAACCAATATTCAACATTTCAAAAGCCCCGCTGTATTTCAGCAACGGGGCTTTTTTTGTATGCAATGGATTCTTTAGAAAAAACATCATTTTGTTCCTGTGCACTTGAAAATAAATTATCAATTCAACAAAATCCTATCTTCACCGCATGAGTAAATTCCTTATCGCCGGACTGGGAAATATCGGGGAAGAATACGCTTTCACCCGTCACAATGTTGGTTTCCTTGCAGCTGATGCACTTGTAGCATCGCTTAATCAGGATGAAAAAAATCCTCTCCGGCTTTTTCGTACTGACCGACTGGCTATGGTCAATGAATCAAAATTCAAAGGAAAAGTCCTTGTGATCATCAAACCGACAACCTATATGAATCTGAGTGGGAAAGCAATCAACTATTGGCTGCAAACAGAAAAAATTCCAGTGGAAAATCTTTTAGTGATCACCGATGACCTTGCACTCCCTTTTGGAACCTTGCGCTTGCGAAAAAAGGGTAGTGATGGAGGACATAACGGATTGAGTGATATTATTGCAAGCATGCAAACACAGGAATTTGCAAGACTGCGTTTCGGAATAGGAAGTGAATTTTCCAAAGGAAAACAGGTGGATTACGTTCTTGGTCAATGGGACGAGGAAGAACAAAAAACATTAAAGGAACGAATCGATAAATCCGTTCAAATAGTGAAAAGCTTTGTGTCCATCGGAATAGACCGTACTATGACTGATTTCAATAAGCTGAAATAATATTTCCACGAGCTTCGAGGGAGATGAATCGCAAGGACCAAGGATTAAAGATGGTCTTCCTAAGGCATAGCCATTATTTATGTTAAGCCCAACCAATGCAAGTACAGGATTGTCTATTTGAAGAAGCTTGAAAATCAATCCATCAGATTGATCCCACTCGGCTCAAAGGTGATTCTAAGCGGGGATAAACCTGTCTGTAGCAAATAGTTCGCTTCGTTTTAGCCACTTATCGTTAAAATCGGGTTAAAAACCATCAAATAAACAGTATTTTATTTGGAATGGTACGGATCATTTCCATAACTTTGAGACATTAACCCAAATTAGTTTCTATGAAAAAAATCTTTACTCTCATTGCCTTATTCACAACTCTTGCTTCCGGCTCTTATGCGCAGGTTCCAATTCTTTGTGAGAATTTTAATACGTACGATTCACTTGTTTCCAGTGTAGACTGGCATGGCTGGTATATCAGTTACAATACTCAGTACAGCTATTATACAAGTACTCAAAGTTCCGGCCCAAGTGGTCCGAACTCCTATAAATTCGGAGTGGATAGTGCCACTATGATTAGCCCAAATATCAACGGAGCCCGCTCTATTGAGTTTTGGATGAAAGGAAATTTTGGAACACCTCCCGGACCGGATCCTTTAAGCATGTTTTATGTGTATGAATCCAGCGATAGCAGTGTCTGGACTCAAATTGATGCTATACAAACCAGTTTGTATGCGAGCGCTGGTCAGTTAAAATCATATAACCTTGCTGCCAACACGCAGTTTGTTAAGTTCTTCTACCATAAGTCTTCCGGTAACGTGGCCTTTGATGATTTTTGCGCCTATGACAGTCCGGTTGGAATTTTTGGTATCGCTAAAAACAATCTTTCTGTTTCTGTATATCCCAATCCAAGTAATGGCATAATCAATATTAAAACAAGCTCCTTCCAGTCCAAAGGACTTAATGTGATTGTTTCAAATGTACTTGGTAAAGAAGTAAAACAAGTTTCCCTGAGCAGCCCTGCTGCACTTTATCAGGTAAATCTGAATGATCTTGAAGCAGGAATTTACATGGTTCGTGTTCGAGGCGAATTCGGCGAAAGCACACAGCGTGTTATTCTGAAAAAATAAATTGAAATTGTTTCTTTAAAGCCCTCCCCAACAAGGAGGGCTTTTTTTTGTTGTAATGCCGCCACTATTAAAGTAATATCAGATTATACTCATACTTGACACAAAATTAATTGCCATCAGTTTGCTTCCGCAAAAATCGACGATGCACTCAACTGAGTTTCTGCTTTCTCAAGCTTGAGAAAGATCTTATACAACAAAAAACATAAGCTTGCGATCTGAATCCGAATGATCAGATTTTGATCAATACATTTTCTCCTTCAACACGGGAAGGGAATTTATGCAGTGGCTTTTTTGCAGGGCTTTTAACCACGTCCCCTTCCAGGTCAAAGTGACTTCCATGACGTGGACAAACGAGTACCCCCTGCTTCATGTTTAAAGAGCCCCCCTGGTGGGTACATTTCATCAGTAAAGCATGAACTTCACCACCCGGCTGTCGCACGAGTAGAATATCATTCTTCATAGAGGCCTCACGCACCAATAGTGTTTTTTGGTCTCCGAAAGAACTTAGTGGAATTGAAAATTCTCCGCCGGAGGCGGCTACTTTCATGGCTGTGGATGGCGTTGAGCAGGATTCCTGACTCAACAGAAAACCAAATCCGGCAACCATTGCACATGCTGTACAACTTTGTTTGAGAAAATCACGACGACTGGTCATTGCTTTTTTTTTAGATGTTAAAATATGGCAAGCAGACTTAGATTTTATTCAAATGTTTATTCAGGACCCGCTAATTGAATCAGGGCATGACGCATCGATACTTTTTCATTCAAGATCTTCTCAATGTCCTCTGTACGTATTCTTTCCTGTATCATGCTGTCGCGGTGACGCATGGTGACTGTGTTATCTTCCAAAGTCTGATGATCAATGGTAATGCAAAAAGGAGTACCGATGGCATCCTGCCGACGATAACGTTTCCCAATGGAATCTTTTTCTTCATACTGGCACATGTGATCGAAGCTTAAGACGATCCATAATTTCTCGTGCCTTTTCAGGCAAGTCCGTCTTTTTTTACTAATGGTAGGACAGCACATTTTACGGGAGCAAGGAAAAATGGAATTCTTAGAACCACACGCTTTCTGAACCATCTTCCAGCTTTTCCTCAGGTAGCTATAAGAGAGAATCGCCAAAAACATTCTGTCTAAACCAATGGATGTTTCCAACACATATGGAATATAACTCTGATCCAGTTCCGGATCGAAATATTGAAGTTTTTTTCCGGAGAATTTTTCATGATTGCCCAGATCAAAATCGGTGCGGGAATGAATTCCTTCCAGTTCTTTAAAACCGAATGGAAATTCAAATTCGATATCACAAGCGGCATTGGCATAATGCGCAAGTTTCAAATGATCGTGAAAACGATGTTTCGATTCAGGGAAGCCCAGGCTCCGATGCCATTTCATTCGTGTCTTCTTTCCAGTACTTATACCATTCCATTTCTGTTCCCGGTTTGATGAAATACTGCATTTCCATTTGTTCAAATTCGCGCATGCGAAAAATAAATTGCCGTGCAACAATTTCATTTCGGAATGCCTTTCCGGTTTGTGCAATGCCAAAAGGAATTTTCATCCTGCCGGTTTTCTGAACATTGAGAAAATTGACAAAAATTCCCTGTGCCGTTTCAGGACGAAGATAAATGGTAGATGACTCTTCACTGACAGATCCGACCTGAGTGGAAAACATCAGGTTAAACTGACGTACATCCGTCCAGTTGCGTGTACCGGACATCGGACAAGCAATTTCAAGATCTATGATGATTTGTCTTACTTCTTCAAGATCATTCGCTTCCAAGGCTGCTTTGAAGCGTGTATTTATCTCATCAATCTTTTTTTGATTTTCAAAAACACGTGCATTCGTTGTTCGAAACGTGTACTCGTTAAACCAATCAGCAAAGCGAGTACGTGCTTTCTCAACTTCTTTATTAATCTTCGCTTCAATTTTTGCCACATGATCTTCAATGAGAACATCTGCACGATAGCGTTTTTTTCGAGTCCTTATTATCGACCAAGAGGGTCATTAAATGCATCTACGTGTCCTGAAGCTTTCCATGTTGTCGGATGCATAAAAATTGCGGCATCGATACCTACAATGTTTTCATTCATCTGAACCATGGCTTTCCACCAGTAGTCACGGATATTTTTTTTCAGCTCAGCCCCATTCTGTCCGTAGTCGTATACGGCACTCAGTCCGTCATAAATTTCACTGGAAGGAAAGATGAATCCATACTCTTTGGCATGGGAAATAATGTTCTTAAAAAGGTCTTCGTTGTTTGTGCTTGCCATAGAGGGCTAAAGTAGGGATTTTTCCATTTCCTGCCTGATAAAGCCCCCCTCAATTCTGTTTCCTTGCAGGTTTTCTTCATCTATTTTGTCATTGGCTGAAAAATCCTTAACACCAAAAAACTACCTTTGCCTCATGATCGCCATAGGTAATACTTTCGTTTCCGAAGAACTCATTGAAAAAAAATTCGTCTGTGACCTTAATGCCTGCAAGGGCGGGTGTTGTGTAAAAGGAGACTATGGTGCCCCACTGGAAGACGATGAATTGGAGATCATGGAGAAAATCTATGAAAAGGTAAAACCTTATATCCCGGCAGCCGGCATCGAAGCCATTGAGAAGCAAGGAAAATACCTCCGCTATGATCGAAGAGAATGGGTTACTCCCTTGGTAAAAGGAAAGGAATGTGCTTATACTTATTTTGAAGAAGGTATCGCCAAATGTGCAATCGAAAAAGCCTTCTACGAAGGAAAAATTAAATGGAAAAAACCGATTTCTTGTCATCTTTATCCTGTTCGCATCAATAAAAATAAAATCGGCATGGATGCACCTTCCTATGATCGCTGGAGTATCTGCAAGCCGGCTTGCAAATTGGGAGAAAGTCTTCAAGGTTCCTGTTTTTAAATTTTTAAAGGATTCTCTGGTTCGGAAATATGGTAAACTTTGGTATAAAGAACTGGAACTGGCTGCAAAAGTTTGGGAAAGCAGAAAAAAAGAAGTAGAAAAAAAGTGAAGATCTATTTCATGAAACAAAAAGCGTAAAAACAAGTGGGGAATTGAAAAAATAATTAATAAAAATCCTCATAGCTGATTATCAGGCAAAAAAATATTTTTGATTGTCCCGCTCGTCACTACAGTTACGAAAGTGTTGCTTTTCTGCAAGCGATTTTTTTAAACAATTTTTGTTCAAAACCTCTGTAGCTGCCGTACAGTCAAGGCTTCTGGGAGCCTTGTACAAATTTGTAAACAAACCAAGGTGCATAATTGTCGAAAAATATTCCGGCTGCCTATTGCATAGTCGTATTTGAAATAAGAATTTTTGTTCAGCACATCAGGAGATTTAATTCTGATAATTCAGCAAATATTTAAGGATTCAGAGAACAATTCTCTTCGGTCCGGGAAAGAGAAATTTTTCTAAAACCGAAAGAGAGAAGGAATCGTCACCTCTAAACGGAACAGTTATTAATTATAGAACCCCCTTTTTAAAAAAATTATGAAGAAAGAAATTTTACTCGAAGAGAACAAAGACCGATTTGTCCTATTTCCCATTAAACATCCCGAAATCTGGGAAATGTATAAAAAGTCTGAACAAAGCTTCTGGACAGCTGAAGAAGTAGATCTTCAGGCGGATCAGAAAGACTGGGAAAACCTCAACGACGGTGAGCGTCACTTCATTAAACATGTACTGGCTTTTTTCGCTGCAAGTGATGGTATCGTGAATGAAAACCTGGCAGTTAACTTCATGAAGGAAGTGCAATTGCCCGAGGCCCGTTGCTTTTATGGCTTTCAGATTATGATGGAGAACATCCACAGTGAGATGTATTCTCTCTTAATAGATACCTATATTAAAGACCCTGCTGAAAAGAACAAGTTATTCAATGCCATCGATACCATCCCTTGTGTGACAAAAAAGGCAGAATGGGCTCTTCGCTGGATATCTAATGGATCTTTTGCCGAACGCCTGATCGCTTTTGTGCCGTTGAGGGGATATTTCTTCTCCGGCTCTTTCTGTTCCATTTTCTGGCTGAAAAAACGCGGACTAATGCCGGGACTTTGTACATCCAACGAATTTATCTCCCGTGATGAAGGAATGCATTGTGATTTTGCCTGCCTACTTTATAGTATGCTTGAAAATAAGCTACCTAAGGCACAGGTCACTAAAATCATCACTGATGCCGTTGAACTTGAGCATGAATTCGTTACCGATGCCTTGCCGGTGTCTCTGATAGGAATGAATGCTAAGTTGATGTGTCAGTATATTGAATTTGTAGCTGACCGCTTACTGGTTTCTCTTGGCTGTGAGAAAGTCTACAATAGCACCAATCCCTTTGACTTCATGGAGATGATTTCTCTTCAGGGAAAAACTAATTTCTTCGAAAAACGGGTAAGTGAATACAAGAAAGCAGGAGTCGGACAACAAAAAGAAGACAATGTCTTTAAACTGGATGAGGATTTCTAGAATAATCTCATTCCAATGTTTAGTTCTTTCAATTTTCAATAAAAACTAAGACAATTTTTTTTCACAATCACCACAAGCGCATGATGTTACTCTTCAAATTGCAGATTGCCTTGTAAAAAACACACAAAAAACATATGTTCGTACTCAAACGCGACGGTCGCAAAGAAGCTGTTAAATTCGACAAAGTAACAGCCCGTATCCAGAAACTCGCCTATGGACTTTCTGAGCATGTGGATACTTTTTCTGTAGCTCAAAAGGTCATTGAGGGAATCTATGACAATGTTACGACGTCTCAGCTCGATAACCTTGCTGCCGAGATCGCTGCCTCAATGACTACCCGTCATCCTGATTATGCCTTACTTGCAGCACGTATCGCTGTAAGCAACCTGCATAAAAACACTAAAAAGTCTTTCAGTGAAACCATGAAAGACCTTTATGAATACGTGGATATCAACACAGGAAAAAAAGCACCCTTGCTGGCTGATGATGTTTTTGAAATCATCTGGAACAACCGCGATGTTCTTGATTCCACGATCATCTATGATCGTGATTTCGGCTATGATTATTTCGGGTTTAAAACTCTTGAAAAATCTTACCTCTTGAAAATAAACGGAAAGGTAGCTGAACGTCCGCAGCACCTGATCATGCGTGTGGCTGTCGGAATTCATAAAGAATGATATTGAATCCGTTATTGAAACCTATAACCTGATGAGTGAGCGTTGGTTTACACATGCTACACCAACTCTCTTCAATGCAGGTACACCTAAGCCACAACTGTCCTCTTGCTTCCTTTTGCAAATGCAGGACGATAGCATCGAGGGAATTTACAATACACTGAAAAATTGCGCTAAAATTTCTCAGTCTGCAGGTGGAATCGGATTAAGTATTCATAATATCCGTGCAACAGGATCTTATATCCGTGGAACAAATGGAACTTCCAATGGTATCGTTCCTATGCTGCGTGTGTTCAATGATACTGCACGTTATGTAGATCAGGGTGGCGGAAAACGAAAAGGTTCATTTGCCATTTACCTGGAACCATGGCATGCTGATATTTTTGACTTCCTTGAATTGAAAAAAAATCATGGTAAAGAAGAAATGCGTGCACGTGATCTTTTCTATGCTCTCTGGATTCCTGATCTATTCATGGAAAGAGTGGAAGCTGATGGAGACTGGAGTTTGTTCTGTCCGAATGAAGCACCTGGACTTGCTGAGTGCTATGGTGATAAATTCCGTGAACTATATGCTCGATATGAATCAGAAGGCCGCGCTCGTAAAACCATAAAAGCTCAGGAACTTTGGTTTGCAATGCTGGAATCACAAATCGAAACCGGTACACCTTACATGCTTTACAAAGATGCCTGTAACGAAAAGAGCAATCAGAAAAATCTCGGTACGATTAAAAGTTCCAACCTGTGTACAGAAATTGTTGAATACACCGCTCCTGATGAGATTGCTGTCTGTAATCTTGCTTCCATTGCTTTTCCGCGTTTTGTAATCAACGGTGAATTTGATCATCAGAAATTATTCGACATCACCTACGTGGTTACGAAGAACCTGAATAAAGTTATCGATGTAAATTACTATCCTGTTGAAGAAGCCCGCAACAGCAACATGCGTCACCGTCCGATCGGAATCGGTGTGCAGGGACTGGCAGATGCATTTCATCCTGATGCGCATGCCATTCGACAGTGATGAGGCGCGGAAGCTGAACAAGGAAATTCATGAGACGATTTACTATGCGGCTATGACCGCCTCAAAAGATCTTGCCAAAGCAGATGGCCCATATCAGACTTACGAAGGGTCACCTGTATCACAGGGAATATTCCAGTTTGATATGTGGAAGGTAACGCCAAGCTCACGCTGGGAATGGGATGTGTTGAAAGAAGAAGTGAAGAAGTATGGAGTGAGGAATTCCCTGCTTCTGGCTCCGATGCCTACTGCAAGTACATCACAGATTCTTGGCAACAACGAATGCTTCGAACCTTATACTTCAAACATCTATTCCCGTCGTGTCTTGAGTGGTGAATTTCCGGTGGTGAATAAACATCTCCTGAAAGATCTTGTAAAACTTGATCTCTGGAATGAAAATATGAAGAATAAAATCATCGCAGCGAATGGATCAGTTCAGGACATTCCTGAAATACCTCAGGATTTAAAAGAAATCTACAAAACTGTTTGGGAGATCAAGCAACGTTCACTGATCGACATGGCAGCAGATCGCGGAGCTTATATTTGTCAGAGCCAGTCACTCAATATATTTATTCAGGATACCAATTTTGCAAAGCTTACATCCATGCATTTCTATGCATGGAAGAAAGGGTTGAAAACAGGAATGTATTACTTACGTTCCAAATCAGCAGCAGATGCTGTTAAATTTACTGTGGACCAGAGCTACATAAAACAAGCTCAGGAAAACGGAAAACTTGCTGAAGCAACAGCTATCACCAAGGAAGTTGCCTTCGAACAAATGGCTTGCTCACTGGATGATCCCGAATCTTGCGAAGCCTGCGGTAGTTAATTTTGCTTTTTCCATAGTTCAAAAGCCCTCTTGATTCTTAGCAGGAGGGCTTTTTTATTAATTAAATTTTCTGTTTCGAAAATCCGGGCTAATCATTCATGCGAAAAGGAAGGAATTCTCCTTCACTTTAGCAACTTGTATTTCTGCACTGAAATTGCCCGGTATTAAAATGTATAAAAGTCTATGATACATATCATCTGACCTCTGGCATATAGGTTTGCTATCAAAAAAAAACCGGATCAGTGATCCGGTTTTTTGTGTTACACCTTTATATGTGCCCAGTTCTTCCCTGATTTAATCCGGTATAACTGCATTTCGCTGATACCAAACTTAGTGGCTATATCCTTCAATCGCATTTGTCGCTTGTCTGAAAAAATTCGTTGCTTGATATCCCGAACCTTACCAGCAGTGAGTTTATGACCTTTGAGTTTGCGTTTTTCCTGATAGGCCTTAACAATCGGACTTTTCTGCTGATGTTTATCAAGCTCTTCCCTGGAAGCCCAGCGGAGGTTAGTTGATTTATTATTCAACTTGTTGTAATCCAAATGTATAACAAAAGTCTGATTTCTGCTTTTCTTTTTCAGATAATGCTGCGCAACTAATTTATGCACATAACATTGTACATCCTTCTCCTTGATTTTCAGCTTCAAGGCTCCGTAGCCATTCACATTAGTTCCTTTCAATAGCTTCTTATCATCGATCTTGCCTTTAAAACTAGCTATTCTTCCCAGATTGGATATAGCATAGTGAGTACGGTCAAATTTAATCCCGATCTTTATCTCTTTCCATTGTTCTTTTTGAGTCTTGGCCATTATTATTATAGATTAGAATGAATATAAATTACTATTGAACATTCTTCCTTTTATTTCTTTTGAAAAACGAAAGGGGGAAGTTACATTTGTCTTTCATTAAAACCAATATTTGATTAAATTGTTTAGCGATCCAAAACATATTTTTACCGCTGCAAAAATTAATCTCAATTCCCCGGGACTATGATCTCTTCACTCAGTATGTTTTATTCAACCGTTGGGCGCAAATTAGTAATGGCGCTCACAGGACTTTTCCTTAGTATTTTCCTTCTCGAACACCTCTATGGGAACTTACTACTTTATAAGATTGATGCCGGTCTGGCCTTCAATGACTATTCTGCCTGGATGGCGGGCAATATGCTCATCCGCACGGTAGAATTCGGGTTATTTGCAGGATTTCTGATTCACATCATTGACGGTTTATTTCTCACCCTGCAAAACAGAAAGGCGAGGCCTATACGCTACGCCGTTAGTCAGCAAACCGGAAACAGCACTTGGTTTTCCCGCAACATGGGGCTTACCGGTTCTGTCATATTTGTTTTTTTAGTGATCCACATGCGTACATTCTTTTTCCCTCACCGGGTGATGCACTCAGCTGAAAACAGCATGGCTTATGATGTAGCTGTTGCTTTCCAGGCCAACTGGTATGCCGCACTCTATTTATTGTCCATGGTGATATTGGGAGCGCATCTGAACCATGGTTTTCAATCAGCATTTCATACCGTAGGTGCCAGTAATAAGAACTATAAGAAAACAATAAGAATTATAGGAACCATCTTCGCACTTATCATAATGGTTGGTTTTGCTTCCTTCCCTATCATGTTTTATTTCGACTTCTTTGGAGTCTCTTCAAATATCCTGGGTAAATAATTCAGGTTGCATGTTACTTTGGTATGAAAGCCATCCTCATTAAAATCATCACAGATATCCGCATCAAGCTATGAATAAACTGAACTCAAAGATCCCTGACGGTCCGCTTGAAACCAAGTGGAGCAAATACAAATCAAGCGTACGACTGGTAAATCCTGCCAACAAACTGCGCCTCGAAGTGATTGTTGTCGGCTCCGGTCTTGCCGGCGCAGCCGCTGCTGCAAGTTTGGCTGAATTGGGGTATAAGGTGAAATGTTTTTGCTTCCAGGACAGCCCGCGACGCGCACATTCTATCGCGGCTCAGGGAGGAATTAATGCAGCAAAGAATTATGCAAATGACGGTGACAGTGTATACCGTCTTTTTTATGATACAGTGAAAGGTGGAGATTACCGTGCCCGAGAAGCAAATGTATATCGTCTGGCCGAGGTATCAAATGCCATCATCGATCAATGCGTGGCACAAGGAGTTCCTTTTGCCCGCGAATATGGAGGCCTTCTTGATAATCGCTCTTTCGGAGGTGTTCAGGTATCCCGCACCTTTTATGCACGAGGCCAAACCGGACAACAACTATTACTTGGTGCATACAGTGCACTTTCACGTCAGATTTCAAAAGGACAGGTTACCATGTACAACCGGCACGAAATGGTCGAACTGGTTATGGTAGACGGACGTGCACGCGGTATTATTGTCCGCGATCTAGTAACTGGTGAACTGGAAAGACATTCAGCCCATGCAGTCGTGCTGGCTACAGGTGGTTATGGAAACGTTTTTTATCTATCTACAAACGCAATGGGTTGCAACACAACTGCAATCTGGAAAGCATATAAAAAGGGTGCCTATTTTGGAAACCCATGTTTTACTCAAATCCATCCAACCTGTATTCCTGTATCTGGTGATTATCAGTCGAAGTTGACTCTCATGAGCGAAAGCTTACGTAACGATGGAAGAGTTTGGGTTCCTAAGGCAAAGGGAGATAAGCGGGTGCCTGCCGAAATTCCTGATGCAGAGCGCGATTATTTTCTGGAGCGCCGTTATCCTGCATTTGGAAATCTTGTTCCTCGTGACGTCGCAAGCCGGGCATCAAAGCAAGTCTGTGATGATGGAAATGGTGTAGGTCCCTCAAGCCTTGCGGTATATCTGGATTTCAGGGATTCCATAAAACGACTGGGTCAACATGTAATCACAGAGCGTTATGGTAATCTCTTTGAAATGTATGAAAAGATAACAGGAGAAAATCCTTACCAGACGCCCATGCGGATCTATCCGGCAGTTCACTATACCATGGGTGGCGTTTGGGTGGACTATAACCTGATGACAACCATCCCGGGACTGTATGCATTAGGAGAATGTAATTTTTCTGATCATGGAGCCAACCGACTCGGTGCTTCCGCTTTGATGCAGGGACTTGCTGATGGTTACTTTGTAATCCCCTATACCATCGGGGAATATCTCGCAGATGAAATCCGGAACCCTGTTGTCCCTACTACACATGCCGCCTTTGAAGAAGCAGAAAAATCTGTACGGGAACGTACTCTTCGATTGATGCAAGTTAAAGGGAAACAAACAGTCGAAGATCTTCATAAAAAATTAGGTAAGATCATGTGGGAATATTGTGGAATGGCCCGCAATGAAGAAGGCTTGAAAAAAGCCCTGAGTCTCATCGCTGATTTAAAGATTGAATTCTGGAGTGATGTGCGCATCCCGGGAGAGATCAATGAATTTAATCCGGAGCTTGACAAAGCATCCCGTGTTGCCGATTTTATTGAACTTGGTGAGTTGATGGTGCGAGATGCATTGGACCGGAGAGAATCCTGTGGTGGACACTTTCGTGAAGAATCACAAACCGAGGAAGGTGAAGCAAAACGTGATGACGCTAATTTCTTATACGTTTCTGCCTGGGAATATACAGGAGAAAACACGCCTCCTATACTCAATAAAGAAGAATTAAAATTTGAAGTGGCACACCCAACACAACGAAGTTATAAATGATACCGAGTAAAATTCTATGATTGTTAAAACAGTTCACCGAATTTGATTTTCCTTCATACATCACAATTAAAATATGGCAAATACAATCAACCTCAAATTAAAAATCTGGAGACAGCGCAACAAAACAGATGCAGGTCAGTTTGAAATCTACGACATGCCTGGTGTGAATACGCACATGTCCTTTTTGGAAATGCTGGATGTACTCAATGACCGCCTGATCCGGGAAGGAAAAGA
Source organism: uncultured Bacteroidota bacterium (assembly GCA_963775555.1). Classification (GTDB taxonomy): domain Bacteria; phylum Bacteroidota; class Bacteroidia; order AKYH767-A; family 2013-40CM-41-45; genus QQVM01. Next base: position 72,104 of record CAVZJJ010000002.1, read on the forward strand.
CCCTGTCGCTTTTGACCATGATTGCCGTGAGGGAATTTGTGGGATGTGTTCCATGTATATTAACGGGCGGGCACATGGCAAGCTATCAGGAACCACAACCTGCCAGCTACACATGCGGTTTTTCGAAGACGGAGAGACGGTTACCATCGAACCCTGGCGTGCAGCGGCCTTTCCCGTAATCAAAGATCTTGTAGTGGATCGCACCGGATTGGAAAAAATTATGCAGGCAGGCGGATTTATTTCCGTGAATACAGGAAATGCTCCGGATGCAAATAATATCATCATTCCAAAACCTGTCGCTGATGACGCCTTTGATGCTGCTGCCTGTATTGGATGTGGTGCATGTGTGGCAGCATGTAAAAATGCTTCAGCTATGTTGTTCCTTTCTGCAAAAGTTTCACAGATGGCTCTCCTTCCACAAGGGCATCCGGAACGGCATTTGCGGGTATTGAAAATGGTAGCTGCTCATGATGAAGCCGGATTTGGAAGTTGCACAAACACCGGAGCCTGTGAAGCAGAATGCCCTCAACAAGTTTCGATTTCTCATATAGCGCGACTAAACAGGGAATATCTAAATGCCAGTTTAGCCAACGACTGATTTTTATACTATGAAATAATCAAAAAAAAACCTGTGAGTGATCACAGGTTTTTTTTTGACTTTATTTGATCATTGCAAGAGCAATTTTTTAATCTTGGGTATTGGCCCGGGACAATGAGAGGCATGACAAGCCAGGCAGCTACTCACCATGTTGTTATAATTCAACTTAAGGTTCGCTTCATCTGTTGCTGCATACGATTTGACTGAGTTGAGATATACATCCGCGAAAGAATCGAAGTGTTCATTCTTGGTAAACCTGTCAGTAGGCACAGCGGTATGTATCTTATTGAAGGCCTCAGGAAATTCTTCATTCTTTTTTTCTTCAAGCGCTAAGTTGCGTGAAGAAAGTGCATGATTATACATTTCACGCATTAAGAACGATAATTCACTGGAACCATTTGGATTCAGATCGGTAGTATCTGTTCCTGCAGTATACTTTTTTGAAGCATCGCCATCAACCAACTGACAAGCCCACATCCCCGAAATCAGGAAAAACGAAATTAAAACTGTTCTCATGTTTAATCATTGTAGAGCAGCACACCAGTGGCCTCAAATGAAATTTCCTTTTTGGGCTTGGTGATTTTTGCGATTTCTTCCTTCGATTTACCTGCATCATCAGCATAATGCCGAAGTTCTTCTACTGACGTTTCCGTTTTAAATGCAGAACCTTCCAATACTACTTTTTTCCCAGCACAATCTTTTGGAACAAAGAAACCGTAATCATAAAAACGCACCATGATACTTTCTCCTCCTCCGGCATCCATAGTAAGCCAGCATCCTTTCTTCTGACATACACTTTCAACTGTGCCTACGATCTTTGTGTGCAAAGAATCCCGGCTTTGTAACATACTCATTAATTTACCCACCTCAATAGCATTATCAGCGGTAATTTTTTCACCATAGGAAGAAACTTTTCCTTTTGGTTGTGCCTGGACAGATACGCAGAACAATCCCAGAACCATTAGAACAATCAGTGATTTTTTCATCTTTTTAAAATTTAAGTGCGACAAATATACTGCTCAGAAGCCGATCAGAAAATATGATTTATTGCAGGAATTGACAATATTCATCTAAAATTCAAACATGGGCATAAAACTGCATTATTTTATAGAAATCACTTCGTAAAATCGGGATCCGGCTCGAATTAGTTCTTATTTTTGAGGTCCTATATCTCTCCATGCGAATTTATCCATTCCTCCTGCTATTACTTTTAATCTCCTGTACCATGAAAGAACAATCACATGATCAAATACTAAGTACAGAAACGGCCATCGTACATGACCCGCACACCTACGCACAAGCTGACAAAGCCGTAATTCGCCACCTTGCCCTTGATTTAAAAGTTGATTTTGAAAATAAAATATTATCGGGCTCTGCTAAAATTTACTTTGACAACAAGTCATCGGCGCATCAAATCATTTTGGATACCCGTGATTTGGAGATTGAAAAAGTGACGCTTGACTCAACAGAAACCAAAACAAATTTCGTGCTTGGAGAACCGGATAAATATTTAGGTCAGGCACTCGTCATTGACATTCAAGAGAACACAAAGTCTATTACTGTTTACTATTCCACTTCTCCAAAAGCTGCAGGCCTCCAGTGGTTATCGCCACAACAAACGGCAGGAAAAAAATCTCCATTTCTCTTTACACAATCTGAAGCTATTCTCGCACGTACCTGGGTTCCGGTACAGGATAGTCCGGGAATCCGTTTCACCTATGAAGCCAAGGTACATGTTCCTCCCGGTTTAATGGCAGTGATGAGTGCCAGAAATCCCCAGCAAAAGGATGCTGAGGGCAATTATACTTTTCAAATGGATCAACCCATTCCTGCCTATTTGCTCGCCCTTGCTGTTGGTGACTTTTTATATAAAGCTCTTGATGCCCGCACCGGTGTATATGCAGAAAGTATCACGCTTGACAAAGCTGTTTATGAATTTGCGGATTTGCCTAAAATGCTGGAGGCAGCAGAAAAATTATACGGTCCCTATGCCTGGGAACAATACGATGTAATTGTTTTACCTCCCAGCTTTCCATTTGGTGGCATGGAAAATCCCCGCATCACTTTTGCAACACCAACTATTCTTGCCGGGGACCGTTCACTCACGGCGCTCATCGCGCATGAGCTGGCACATAGCTGGAGTGGAAACCTGGTGACCAACGCGACCTGGAATGATTTCTGGATGAACGAAGGATTTACAGTCTATTTCGAATCACGGATCATGGAATCCTTATACGGTAAAGACTTCGCCGACATGCAGACTTTATTAGGCGGAGAAGATTTGAAAGAAACTATTGCCGAATTTGGAGAGAATAGTGAGGATACTCATCTGAAATTAAAGCTTGACAATCGTGATCCGGATGATGGCATGAACGATATTGCTTATGAAAAAGGACGTCTGTTACTCTTGCTAATGGAACGGACTTTTGGCCGTGAGAAATTCGATTTATTCCTCCGGAACCATTTCAAGAATCACGCATTTGGAACAATTACTACAGAACAATTTATTGAAGAATATCGAAGGGATCTTATCGCGAATGATACAGCAAGTGAAAAGAGCATCGATATCAACCGTTGGGTTTACGGTCCCGGCCTCCCTGATAATGCACCTAAGATTGCGTCAGTCCGTTTTGAAAATGTGGCAAAACAAGTGAACGCATGGGAAACCGGAACCAAGGCGGCTTCTCTTGAAACAAGTAAATATACTACGAATGAGTGGTTACGGTTTCTCGGACTTTTACCTGAAAAGTTGACACATCAACAAATGAAAGAACTGGACGAGACTTTTCATTTCTCCCAAACAGGTAATTCTGAAATCCTCTTTGCCTGGCTGGAACGTGTCATTACAAATCAATACCCGGAAAATTATCCAGTGTTGAGAAAATTCCTCATTGAGATCGGGAGAAGAAAATTTGTACGGCCTCTATTTATGGAACTCATCAAAACCGATGAGGGTAAACAAATGGCCATGGAAATCTATAAGGAATCACGACCGAATTATCACTTCATCACGCAAGAAACAATTGATGAAATACTGAATTTACAACCGGTAAAATAATGGCTCATGAAAAATAAGTTCAATTTGGTTGTTGCCTTGAGCTTCCTATCTATTTGGATCGCCTGCTCGAGCAATGAAACTTCCGAACATAAAACGAATCAGGACTCTGCTTATGTACAGGAAGGTTTTGATGTTTCCTCCGCGGCGCAGGCTGCTCTCCTTCAACACCTCACTCAGGCCATAGAAACCGGAGGACCGGAATACGCCGTTCAATACTGCAATCTAAAAGCAAGTGAGGTGATGGACAGTATCAGCCGGATTCACAATTGCACCGTTTCGAGAATTACAGATCGAAACAGGAATGCCGACAATGCACTAAAAAGCGATGATGATAAAACAATCTGGAATTATTTTAAAAACGAAAATCCAGCTCAATCCAGAAGGGACACGCTACTTACTGACCAAATTAATCACACCTATTACCGTCCAATTAAAATTGGTATGCCCGCCTGTCTAAAATGCCATGGGAAACCCGGAATCGATATTGACAGCCAAACGCTTTCGCGCATCGACAGCTTATATCCGGATGATCTTGCTAAAAATTATGAATCAGGTGATTTAAGAGGCTTATGGAAAATTCAATTTCATGTGAATCAGCCTTGAAGAAGATAAAAGCCCGAAACAACAAAATCACTCAACATAAAAAATATTAATTCGGCGATTTCTTTGAATCGATCCAGGCCCTTATGTTTTCACTGAGTAGTTTCAAAGGTAAAGGGCCGTTGGTGAGAATCACGTCGTGAAATTCACGAATATCAAATTTGTCGCCCAGTTCTTTTCGGGCACGTTCACGTAATTCAAGAATTTTAAGCATTCCTATTTTATAGCCTGTGGCTTGAGAGGGCCACACAAAATAGCGGTCTATTTCTTTTCTACAATCTCCTTCAGAATTCGGTGTGTTTCGAATAAAATACTGATAAGCTTGTTCACGCGACCAATGTTTGAAATGAATCCCAACATCTACAACCAGCCGGGCTGCGCGAAATACTTCGTTTGATAAACGACCGATATCAGAATAAGGGTCCTGGTAGAAACCGTACTCTTTAGGTATCAACTCCGAATAGAGTGCCCATCCTTCTACATAGGCAACATTCCCGCCATGCTGCCGGAATTTAGGGATGTCTTTCAACTCCTGAGCAATTGCAATTTGCATATGATGACCGGGAATACCTTCATGATAAGCCAGAGCTTCCGCCTGATAGATGGGCTGATCATTCATGTTGTATAAATTAATATAATACGTGCCAGGTCTTGAACCATCTTTGGCAGGGTCTTCGTAGAAGGCTCCTCCTGCCGACTTTTCACGGAATGCCTCTACTGCTTTCACGATAATAGGAGCCTTGGGTTTTGTCAGAAACAAAATATCCAGTTTGTTTCGCATGGTATCGATGATACCTGTGGCTAAATCCAAATATGATTTTCTGCCTTCGGCAGTATTGGCGAAGTAAAACTTTTTATTTTTTCTAAGAAATTCAAAGAAGGCAATAATACTGTCATCTTTCATACCCAGCTTTTGAATGATCAGCCTCATCTCAGCATGTATCCGCAATACTTCATTTTCTCCAGTTTCAAAAACCTGATCCGGTGTCATATCAGTAGTAGTCGTGTTGTACAATGCAGCTTTGTAAAATCGTTCACCATTCGGAAAACTCCATGCACCACCCTGGACAAATCCATTTTTCTCAATCAAACCAAGCTCATTCATTAAACGCTCATAGGCAGGTTTTACCACTTCAACAAGTTCATTGGCGGCAAGGCGCAGAAGTTCCTTTTTTTCCATGTACCCAAGCTCCTTCAATGAATTCACTTTTACATAAAAATCTTCAAAGAGCGGACTTTTTATCTCGGATAATTCAAAGGGCGCACCCGTGATTACATTTTTACAATCACTCAGCACCAGCGGGTAGACAAAAGTCGGCGGATTTATTCCGAGACTATCCCGTATTCTAAGTCCTTCAATTACCTGGTCAAAAAGACGGCCAATACCGTTTAATCGCTTGATATATGCCATAGCATCAGAAACAGAATCGATACGGTGCATATTAATCAAAAAAGCGGGGATGGCAGACTGAATACCATCCATCTGATTCACGGGATAATTGTGAAAACGCCATGGAAACATTGCTATACTTTGCTGAGCTTGAAACTCAAAATAATTGAAACTCATCCGGGTTTGTTCATCCAGCTTGTCGAAGTTGATTGTCTCCCTCAATTCAGTTAAATCCTTTTTTATAAATTCAATCTCCGCCAATGCGGCAGAATCGGAACGATCCGTCCATTTATCATAGTCCGTTTTTATGGAAAGTAATGTTTGCTGCTCAGGGTTACGCGCAAGTGACTTATCAAAAGCACGGTCAAAAAATTCATTTGCTTTTTTTGACTCCGCGGCTATTTCTTCAGGAGAAAATACGGATTGAATACCATGATCCTGCTGTTGGCAGGAGTAAACAGATGTCAAGTAGCTGATAATTAATAGTATACTAAAGAATAAAAATTTTTTCATATGAAGAAAGAAGGACATAAAATTAAAGAACAGAATGAAAATTATTACAAAAATATAGAAGAAAATTTAATCACATACTTGATAAATAATTGTTTCCGACGCTATCATTCCAAAATAAAAATAAATTTAGCCGGAATTTAATTAGCATCTATTTACATGTCATAAATGTAAATAAAATAAAAGGAATTTGCAATTTTTTCTCTGTCTGTATTGCCTCGAATGACGAACATCATTACTTTTACTTTAGAGTGAACTTAAATATTAAGATATAAAACAATATGCTATCTATTCGTCCTGCTACAGAAAAAGATCAGCCATTTATAATGGAAATTTACAACGAAGCAGTTTTAAATTCTAATGCAACTTTCGATACTGAACCAAGAGATCTTGAAAAACAAATGGCTTGGTTCCGAATGCACAAGTCAAACCACCCCATTTTACTTGCAGAAGAAGAAAATAAAATTGTGGGATGGGCTTCCTTAAGTCCCTGGAGTGATCGCTGCGCATACGAAACCACTGTGGAAGTATCCCTTTATATTCATAAAGATTACCGAGGAAAGGGAGTTGGCATGAAATTACTTAAAATCATCACCCTTGAGGGTGAGAAAGCCGGAAATCATACTATAATTTCAAGAATTACACAAGACAATAATATCAGTATACATATACATGAAAAGTTAGGATACCGTCAAATTGGAGTAATGAAGGAAGTGGGCTATAAATTTGGGAAATTTCAAAATGTTCATCTGATGCAATATCTCTTTAATTAAAAATATGGTATTTTAAAGTCCTGTAAGTTCAAGTAATAAGTGCAATTTTTTGTGAGAAGACTTGGTTAGGTGTTTGATAATTAAATTTTCTTACTGGTCTGTTATTAATTATTGATTCTACTATTTGAACATCTATGTCAGGTACTTTCAATAGGTCTGTTTTCTTTGGGAAGAATCTGCGGATTAATCCTATTCTGTTTTCTACAGTTCCTTTATCTTGTGAGGTATAAGGCCGGGTAAAATAGGTAGTAGCATTCAGCGATTTTCCTATCGATTCATGTTTACTAAATGCCTTATCGTTGTCAAATGTAAGTGTTTTAACAATTCCCTTTAATGAGATTAATCTACGTTTAATTTCGCGCTTTATTATGATGCTGTCTTTCCCGGCTAACCTTGTGAGTTTGGTTTTCAGAGATGCCCGATCCGTCATTACAAGCAAAGCTCCCTGATGATTTTTTCCCATCATCAGATCTACTTCAAAATCTCCCAAGCGCTTTCTTTTATCTACGATTTTCGGACGATTTTCAATAGACACTCGGTTTGGAATAATACCCCGGCTATCTCTTCTTAATCCGCGCTTTCTTCTTCTACGTCCATGTGCTAAGTGCATATACAGTTTCTTGTCTTGTCTATCTTCCTTACAATTACTTTGCTTACAACGCCAAATCCACTTGTAAATGGTCTCGTGGCTGACAAAATCCCCTAACTCATTTTTGCCAACGACATGAATTAATTCCGGACTGAATTTTATACTCTTCATCCAGAGACGCGTCCACACTTTCATTTCATCGGTAAATCTTTCTTTTTTCATTTTGATTTGATGCCGATGATCCGTTTTCCGTTGTGCATTTTCAGCTGTGTAAACCAAAGCTCCTCTTCCACGTTTTGGTATATTCCGTTTAAGTTCTCGACTTATCGTGGATGGCGATTTATTTACAATTTTCGCAATATCCTTTTGAGCGATTCCGCTTTTTAATAAGGCTTCAATCTGATATCTTTGTTCAGAGTTGAGATGGGTGTAGTTTTTTGACATAAGCAATCCAAAGATGAAGCTTCTCAGCTTAACTTTCACCTGGGACAATTAAAAGTCCCAAGGTGAAAGTTTAAATCTTTAAATTGCACTTATTGGTTGAACACGGCTCCATTGAACCTTCTGCATCATTTCATTCATATTAAATTTTCTATATATTTGAACATATTCCATTCCGATGCACAGGATTTTGTGGACTTCACATAGCAGAAAACTCATTCAAAATTCTAATCAAATCTAACAAGGTCTACCGGAATATGAATAAGGAATCGGAACTGATCATATTATTTCTGTAACAGCAGCTGCATTTTTCTCCTCAATCGAATGTGTTATGCCTATCATGCGTACTTGGTATATTGCCTTTTTTCTTTTCGGACTTAGTATTGGAAAAAGTGAAGGGTCGGCCTTACTTACTCACCGGAAAAATATTCTCTTTGTGAATGGAACCAGGGACTGTCTTTCAAACTCGGAATTCCAGAAAAATCAATATTTCATTTCAACCTGTATCCGGAATGAAGTACCTGAAGGGCTATTATCTAACGATCTTTCATATTCCGATAAAAATATTGAAATAAACCAGGCTTCAATCATCCAGCTTCCCCTTTTCAATGCCGGGTGGTTCACTTTCATTAGCATCGCGTTTATTCTACTTTTAAGTTATTTTTTTCACCGGTATCGCCTCCGCAAAATGAAAGCGAGGAAGGATCATGAAGTGACACTTCGCAGCACGCAATTAAAAGATCAATTTCTGGCGAATATGAGCCATGAATTTCGTACACCACTCAATGCAATCATGGGAATGACAAGGTTGATGCGTGACAATAATCCCAATCCTGACCACATTAATTATATCAATGCCATTTTGCGCTCTACTGAAAACTTAAACAGAATTATTAATGACATACTGGATATTTCAAAAATTGAAGCAGGAAGAATTCATCTCGAAAAGATTCCATTCGATATAAGAATTATTCTCCAAGGTATTTATGATAATTTTTATCTGGATGCAAGAGAAAAGGAACTTGAATTTGAAGTAAACAGCGCTGACAATCTACAACCGTTGTTAATAGGTGATCCATTACGGCTTACCCAGATTCTTTCCAACCTTGTAGGCAATGCCATTAAATTTACAGAGTCGGGCAAGGTACAATTATACTGCAGTGCCCATCAAACCGAAAATTTTCCTAATAATATTTTTTCATACAACTTTATAGTGAAAGATACAGGCATTGGTATCTCAACTGATAAACGGGAAATCATATTTGAATCTTTCAGTCAGGAGAATAATGATACAACAAGAAAATTCGGAGGTCAGGGATTAGGACTCAGTATCGTTAAAAAGCTTGTTGATTTATCAGAAGGAAGTCTTGAAGTGGAAAGTGCACCTGAAAAGGGTACTACATTTTATATTTCTATTCCGTTCGAATTATATGAAGGAGAGCCTCTGGTAAAAAATGAAAGTGTCTCATCCCAATCATTGAGAGATGCCTTGAAGGGGATTTCCATATTACTCGTGGAGGACATTGAATTCAACAGGATTGTTGCATTAGATACTTTAACGACAGAAATAGCAGACGTAAAAGTGGACGTGGCAACAAATGGCAATGAAGCGGTTGCCCTCTGTTCACAAAATAGCTACGATGCCATACTTATGGATCTGCAAATGCCCTTCCTGAACGGCTATGATGCTTCAAAACAAATCAGGAAATTGCCCAAGCCCTATTCCGAAGTTCCCATCATCGCCATGACCGCTAGCGCCTTACAGGATGAAATATCACGATGTTATGACGCCGGCATGAATGATTTTATCACTAAACCTTTTAGTACGGAAGTGCTCTTTCGAAAAATACTAAATCAACGCAGACAACAACTGCAAAATGTTTAGCAAATCATTTTGCGTTTTGAATCTATCCACTCCAAGAAGAAGAAATATCGGATTTGGATTTCTCCTTTCCTTTAACTCCACTCCTCCCTGGAAAATAAAAAAAGACCGGACAAGCCGGTCTTTAGATAATCGCAAACGTATTAGAAACGAATCTTTGTAACTTAATTATCCACCGGAAGGAAAGAATATTTTTTAGCGTATTCAAGCATTTGCTCTATGAGACTGGAAGGGTATTCAATTTTTATATCAGAGATTTTATCATCTTTCATAACAGGTACCAGTCTGGGCTGAATGAATCCCAGGTAAGGGGCGATATTTAAATTTTCGAATCGTGCATGTACTTCTTTCAACAAATCCTGATCAACGATGACGCCATACTTTTCCACAAGATTTTTCCCCGCGTTAAAATCGCCTTCCGATTTTATCCTTTGTAATTCGCGCAGCAAGTCACCAAAAAGCACATGTAGTTTTTCATAATCATTGATCACGAAGTATGTCTTTCCTTCACGTACAACTTTTTCAATCACTTTATCCTTAGCACCTTTTTCAAAAACCCAGGCAGCCACCATTTGTCTGTTGCGCATGTGCGCTTCTTCCAAATTATCCCCGGGCCTGATGCGTTGAAGTTGTGTCATTAAGCCATTTAAAATATAAAAATCATATTGAGCTTTTCCTGTTTCCATTGATGGAGCCACACCAATGTCGATCAATTTCTGATCCAATGAAAAATATAAAGCCACCACGTCGGCTCTGCCTTCCTCAAGAATTCCTGCATAATTTTTCAATGTCTGTTCAGTACTCCCAACACCTTTATTGATAACTCCGGAGGCATGACCTATCACTTCATGCATGTCGGTATGGAGATTATCAGCGAGTGCTCCGTACTTTCTTGCACGATCCTTCACTTCCTGGCTGGATCCGAATTCATCAATCATTGGGCTTTTCGCCAGGTAAAAATTATATGCATCTACAATATTTCCAAGAGAAACAGATTTTGACCCGTGATCTTCACGAATCCATTCATTGTTAGGCAAATTTATTCCTTTCGGACTTGCAGGAGATGCGTCCGCCACTTCACCTATCACGGTAATAACCTTGGCAGAAATTCCTTTTACATTCTTTTTTTTATGTTCTTCCATAATTGTGGAATTATCCTCAAACCACTGTGCCTCTTTTGAAATGGCTTCAATGCGTTTTGTCGCAGCTATATCTTTCATTGAAACGATACTTTCAAAACTGCTTTTCTTTTGTAAGGCATCCTGGTATACTTCTATAAATCCATTCACAAAATCAAGCCGTCCTTCTGTATCCTTCACCCATGCAATACTATAGGTATCAAAATCCTTCGGGTCACCGCTACGGTAAAATTGAATCAAGGTGTTGATGGTATTTCTCTGAGCTTCGTTTTCAGCTATAGGAGCTGCTTTCTCCAACCAATACACAATTTGCTTAATGGCATCTCCGTACATCCCATCTATTTTCCAGACATACTCTTTCAATTTTCCGTCTTCCTTCACAAGGCGGGTGTTAAAACCTGTTTGTGATTTATCATCCGGATGGGCAGCCTTCAATGCCGCATAATAATCCTCGGCTTCTTTTTGAGTAACATCCCTGTAAAAATTGTTACTTGATGCCTTCAGCACATCTACGCCTTCACTCAGGTCCACACCTTTTGGATCAATAGCAGGATCATAAATAAGAGGAAGAATTCTCTTTTCAAAATCTGAAATTGCCGACCCGGACAAAGGCAGTTGAGCAGCATCACTTTTTTCAAGCAATTGCGAAAAATATTCCTGGGAGCATGCCGGAAACATTTTATCCGCAGAATAATGATGATGAAATCCGTTTGCAAAGAAAAACCGGTTGCAATACTCTTCAAATTGCTTCCATTCCGGCCCTGTTTTCTCACCGGTGTAAGTATTCAGGATTCCTTCAAGAGTTTTCCGTATCAATAAACCGTGACGGTTTTTCTGATCATAGAAAATATCCCGCCCACTCAGACCGGCTTCATACAAATAATAGGCAAGTTCTTTTTGTTGCAGAGATAATTCACTAAAACCGGGAACTTCAAAACGAAGTACCTGTATGTCGGCAAATCTGTCGGCGATGAAATTAAAGGTGCTGTCTGAAGTACCTGCATCTCCAGACTTCTCCTTTTGACGGCAGGAAACCGTTGCAATCAGGGTGATTATTGCAATGAGTGCGAAAATTTGTTTCATTGGATTAAGATGGATGATTATATACTTAATAAATTTACTCTCTATTTTGTCACTGATTAAACCATTTGATTTATTTCAAACCGTATTTTTCCAGGTATTTTTTATTCAGTTCTTTCTGCGCATTATCCAGATTAACTTCACGTCCGGAAATATAAGCCCTCACTACATGATTGCTGCGCATATCCAATGCATCGCCATCGGAGATGATTAAAGTTGCATCTTTCCCTTCTTCAAGGGTCCCGATATGGGCCGCAATTCCCAATATTTTTGCCGGTGAAGATGTGATGCTTGCCAGAGCTTCTTCAGCACTAAGCCCATATGCTTGACCTGTACCAGCCTGAAACATCAGGTTACGTACTTGCCATGACCCCTCTACACTTATCGCGAACTCGAGGCCGGCTTGTTTCAATAAGTAAGGAAGTTTATATGAAATATCCACATCTTCATCTTCGCGCGGCGGCAAAGTATGTGTTCCCGTAAGAATTACCGGAATATTATTTTCTTTCAATAAATCCGTCAGGCGCCATGAATCAGCCGCGCCAACAAATACGATGTTCAACTTAAATTTTCTGGAAAATTCAACTGCCGCCAGCATTTCTTTCGCATAATTGCAATGCACAAATAATCTTTTACTACCATCAAACAAATTACGCATAGATTCAAAACGAAGATTTTTTTCCTGAACTTCTTTACTTTTCGCGTAGGAGGCAGCTTCACTGAAAAACATTTCAAGCTCTGTCAATTCATTTTGAATCCTTTGCCTTGCCTTCTCTTCAAGTTCTGCATTTCCTGTACGAGAAATATACATCCTCGGCCAGTTCAGGTGAATTCCATCATCCATTGAATAAGTAGCATCTTCCCAATTCCAGGCATCAAGGTTCACTATTGATGACTGGCCGGAGATGACTCCTCCTTGTGGAACAATCTGCGCCAGTAAAACTCCATTGCTCCGAACGGTCGGGATAATTCTGGAATCAGTATTATACGCGATGACGCTCCGAACATTAGAATTCATCTCTCCAACTTCGCGGTAATCCAATGTTGAACGCACTAAATCAATTTCGGCAAGTCCAAGGGTAGTGTTGCAGGCAATAAAACCCGGGTAAATTTGCTTAGCACTCGCATCAATAACCGCATCATATTTTCTTTTGTCAATACGGATGGTCGTAGCATCTGCAATCATCGTAAGCTTTCCATTTTCAAAAGCAATGGCAGAATTCTCAATGACCTTTCCATTACCAAGGTGCGCCTTCCCGTTCATAAGTAGAACTGTTCCCTGCTGTTTGCTTCCCGGTGCAGGGTTTTGAGCAAGGACAGCAGTCCATGTGAAGAAAAGTAAAACTCCAAGGTAATTTCTGTATTTGTTCGACATGGATTCTAATCTAGATTATTTGATTTGAATGACGCAATTAGTCAAGGGTGAAGAATTGAATTCTCAAGATTGCTTCTGTATCACTGAATTGTTTCTCCGTCACAATGTTTCAGGATCATTCGTTTCGCCGTCGGTTTTTTCACGGCCTCTCCTCTGCTCCGGGCTTGATTCATACTTTCACTCAGGCGGGCTTTCTCTTTCATGTTCCACTGCTGCATTTGCTTATCTCTCTCCTGATCATAATAAGGTATTCCATCGATATAAGTTTGCAAGGGCTTTGCAAGTATGGATAGTGGATTATCCGTCCAGAGGACGAGGTCAGCGTCTTTGCCCACTTTAATACTTCCGACCCTGTCTTCTACATGCAGCATTTTTGCAGGATTGAGTGTCACAAATTTCCAGGCTTCTTCCTCTGAAACACCGCCATACATAACCGCTTTTGCAGCTTCCTGATTGAGCCTGCGTGCCATTTCCGCGTCATCGGAATTATACGCCACTGTAAGATTCATTTTTTGAAGAATAGATCCGTTGTAAGGGATTGCTTCATACACCTCGAATTTATATCCCCACCAGTCACTGAAGGATGAAACACCTCTCACTCCATGGGCTTTCATTTTATCAGCCACTTTGTATCCCTCTAAAATATGCGTAAATGTATTTACCTTAAAACCGAAGGAATCCGCTACATGCATCAGCATATTAATTTCACCTTGCTCATAACTGTGACAGGTGATAAATCTTTTTCCTTCCAACACTTCAGCTAAGGCATCCAGTTCCAAATCTCGTCGGAAGGGATGATCCTGGATGTAATTTTCTTTAAAATCTGCGGCAGAATTAATTTTTTGTTGCTTCCTGTACTCACCGGCCCGTGTGAAATAATCTACATACACCTGCTCTACTCCCATTCTTGTTTGTGGAAAACGGAGTACCTGTTTATCTCCCCAATGACTTTGCTTTACGTTTTCACCTAGTGCGAACTTGATAAAACCAGGCCAGTTCTCAAATTTCATTTGTTCAGGTGATTTTCCCCATCGTAATTTGATCAATTGGGTTTGACCTCCAATCGCATTGGCGCTGCCATGTAAGATATGTGAGCAGGTTACACCCCCGGCAAGCTGGCGGTAAATATTGATATCATCTGCATCTATTACATCTGCAATGCGGACTTCCGCAGAAGAGGATTGCGTGGCTTCGTTGACAGAAGAACTTACCGCGATGTGTGAATGCTCATCGATAATACCACTGGTAAGGTGCTTACCTGTACCATCAACAATGACAGCGCCCTCCGGTGCTTTTAAATTTTTTCCCACTTCTTTAATCTTCCCGCCTGAAATAAGTACATCGTGATTTTGCAGAATCCCAGCCGATTCATTGGTCCACACAGTGGCATTTCGGATCAATACCGTACCGGCAGAAGGCAATGCCGTCCATCCAAAAGCTATGTTCGGAAACAGCACATCGCCACGTTTAACAGATTCTTTAGTCGTTGTATCAACCTTGGGTTCCAATGCAGCAATGGAATCAAAACTGGCTGTCCAAACTGTCCATTCACCACCAGGGAGCAGTGCATTTCCGGAAAGAACAAGAGGATTTATCTGTTGAATGGTGCCTGTAAGCCTAAACAGTCCTTTAGGATCAGTCTTCTTACTTTCAAAAGAAAGATTCCATAATGTATTTAAGCGGGAACTGTTCACCTTGATGGTGCTGCTGTCTTCGTACAGTGCAAACTCAGGCTTATCAGGTTCACCGGAAACTTTCAAGCGAAACGTCTGAATACCCGGGATCACTAGTGAGTAATTACCGCGAATATCTTCCGGATTAAAATCACTCAACTTATATCTTACTCCCTTCACCCAATTTTCGTAGATGATATTGTCCTTTGCAAAAAGAGGGCCTGATGTAATGATAAAGTTTGCAATCATTCCACGCTTCAGACTGCCAATTTGCTGATCCACTTTTAGCAGTTGAGCCGGCGTAATAGTTAATGCTTTCAACGCAGCCTGTTCACTTAGGCCTTTCTCAATAGCTTTGCGAATATTCTTCCAGAAATCAGATTTGTTTTTTAAGTCGGAGCAGGTAAGTGCAAATTTTATTCCGGCCGTTTCAAGAAAAGAGGGATTGTATGGCGCCAACTCCCAATGCTTCATCTCATGTATGGAAACATTCAATGCATCATAAGGATCACTCAGATCAAAGGCATCAGGAAAATTCAAAGGTATAATCAGTGTATGCTGTAATTCCTTTATCTCCTGAATTCGTTCATATTCATCTCCGCCGCCTTTAATTATGTATTTCAATCCGAATTCCTTATCAATTGCAGCAGCACGTAATATATTTTGCTTGTCCCCTGCCTCGAATACCTGCGGTAATTCTTGTTGCTTGTTCAAGGCATCGAGAGAAATATTGTACTGTTCACGATATCCCCCATTTTTATACCATTGAGCATCGTAGTAGGTTTGACGAATGAGTGCAATAGATCCCATCAGGGAAGAAGGATAATCTTGTGTGGAAGTTCCTTTGCTGAATGACAACTGCGAGGCAGCACGGTCCAACAGCATCATGTCATTTTCTTTTTCATCTCCCAGTAATACAAAAGGCGAAGTGCCCCGGAAAATTCCGTCTTTATTGACACAGAGTACGGATCCAAATCCAAGTTTTCTCAGCTCATCCGCCTTTTTTGCATCAGCAGTAAAATTCTCATAGCCTTCATATTCAGGACGAACTGCCTGATTCCATCCATAAGCACCCTTGACTGAGGATAAAAATTGAGGCGAACCGTCGTCACGGGTTGGCTTCTTTCCATCAGGCAGGCCATAATCAGAAAAGATATCGATCAGGGAAGGATAGATGCTTTTACCTTTCAGGTCAATCACCAGTGCATCCTTATCAATTGGCAGGCCTTTACCAATGTTCTGAATTTTTCCATCACGAACTATCATCATTGCAGAGTCGGTGCTGGTCTGAAAATCAGAAACGATGCGTGCATTTATAAATACATAGGTAATATGCCTGGGGTCACTGGTTCCATTAACAGGAAAAGTATGTTGTGCCGACAAGGTCGTCATACCCAGAAACAAGGCTGCCAGACCAATACACCATTTTATCATAGTTATTTTTTTACTGCCACGAATGTAGCGAAATCAGGTCAAACTCATGGTTAATGCATTTTAACACTTGAAAATACGAAATCCAATTTCAATATAAGATCTCTTACCGGGCTTGGTCTTTTGATTTTTCTGGTTATTTTTGACCCAAACCCAAAACATGGACTCTATTCTGCTTGCAAAAATTCATATGATCTCTGTACTGCTGTTTCTGGTCACATACCTGATCAAAACAGTGCTGCTATTTACCTCTAAGCCAGGACTTGAAAAATATTCCAGAATCACGAAGGTGCCTGAAATGATAATCAGTGTGCTCTTCTTAGTTACCGGTATCTGGCTTTTCTACCTCCTGGGTGGGATCAAAGTCTTTCATATCATCAAACTGGTCTTTGTTTTTCTTGCCATTCCGCTTGCTGTAATTGGATTTAAAAAGCAAAAAAAAGGATTGGCATTGGTATCTTTTATCCTCATTGTAGGATCCTATGGGCTTGGTGAAATGAGCAAGAACAAACCATTTATTCCGGCAAAAGTCGTGCTCACAGGAGATGTTAACTCTCCCATGGCGCAGGGGGCTGCCACTTATCAGGCAAATTGTGCTTTCTGTCATGGTGTGGATGGAATGAAACAATACCGTGGTGCCATCGACCTTACTATCTCCAAGCTGAATGAATCCATGGTCGCACTTGTTATAAAAGAGGGCAGCAAAGGAAAAATGCCTTCCTATAAAAGCACTTTGACTGATGCTGAAATTGCAGATATCACGACTTTCATGATGAGCTTAAGAAGGCCTGTTCAATAAAGTTCGCTCAAGTCAGCAATTTTTTTCTTCACGATGTATTGCTTGTTCACTTACCTTTGCCTGCAATGGTCGAAACTTCTATGAATAAGACTTCCCTTGTAAATCAGGTATGTTTTTGCCAAGTATAATAGATGAATTTATCCATTCCCAAAAAAGAGAATTTAGATTTTCGTTTTCCAGGGATATTGCCATTTTTTATATACTCCACTCATCTTAAATACACATCTTGTCAAAAGGTCATATTGTAATAGGACAAAAAAAGGAAACTGCAGTTCTGATTGGGCTAATTCATAAAACCCAGAATGAACGACAAGCGGCTGAATACCTCGATGAACTCACGTTTCTGGCGGAGACCGCAGGTGCCGATACATTGCATCGATTTACACAAAAGCTCGATCATCCCGACTCCAAAACTTTTATTGGTAGTGGAAAGCTGGAAGAAATCCGCAACTATATTAAAAATAACAAAGTCGACCTGGCCATCTTCGATGATGAACTCAGCGGTTCACAGATTCGGAATATTGAAAAGATTCTTGAATGCCGTGTCCTGGACCGGAACAATCTGATCCTTGATATTTTCGCAAATCGTGCGCGAACGGCGCAGGCCAAAACACAAGTCGAACTGGCACAATACCGTTATCTCTTACCACGGCTTACACGCATGTGGACTCACCTGGAGAAGCAACGAGGCGGTATAGGAATGCGAGGTCCGGGTGAATCTGAGATTGAAACCGACCGACGTGTGATTAAGGATAAACTTTCCAAGTTAAAAGCGAAACTTCGTGAAATTGAGAAGCAAAGTTTAACGCAACGCAAGCAACGGGGAGAATTAATCCGGGTAGCACTGGTGGGTTATACCAATGTGGGTAAATCTACATTGATGAATTTACTGTGTAAAAGCGATGTGTTTGCCGAAAATAAACTTTTTGCGACTCTTGACACCACGGTGCGAAAGTTGGTCTATGAAAATGTGCCGTTTCTACTCAGCGACACCGTAGGATTCATCCGCAAACTTCCCCATGACCTCATTGAATCATTTAAATCAACACTCGATGAAGTACGTGAAGCAGACATCCTAGTGCACGTTGTGGATATTTCACATCCTCAATTTGAAGATCAGATCAACGTAGTAAATCAAACTCTGGCAGATATAGGAGCTTCAGACAAACCCACGATTCTTGTATTCAATAAAATTGATGCCTATCATCACATACCAAAAGAAGAAGATGATCTCACTCCTGCCACAAAAGAGAATATGACATTAGATGAATTGAAAAAATCATGGCTCTCTAAAATCCCGGGGATCTGTGTTTTCATCTCAGCCACCGAGAGAAGTAATATTGACGAACTGAGGGAGAAATTATTACGCAGGGTAAAAGCTCTGCATTTTCTCAGATATCCCAATCAAATAAATTAAACAAATCAGATCCAGGAGACCACAGATCTTCAGGCAAAAAAAAACCTCCGCGTAACGGAGGTTTTTTTTTCAGATGAATTGATCAACGGGCAATGAGGAAGCTCGTGAAATAAGCTCTTCTTGTTCCGTCCATAAGATTAAGGGTATAATTGCCGGCAGGCAATTGCGAAACATCCACGCGTGTCTCAAATGGCTCCAGTACTTCTGACACTACATACTTTCCCTGAAGATCGTAAATGCTGTAAACAAGAGGAGTTGGCTTTTTCAGGTCCACACGAATTGTAATCATTGATGAGGCCGGACTTGGATACAATTCAACGGTATTAATGATCGATTCCACTTCATCAATTCCCACAACACCGGTAAAGGATAAGTCATCGATATAAAGAGTGGTACCCACATGCCCGCTGCCTATAAGCAAAGGCGAAGTGAGGATTAATATCACCATGGTATCCGGCTTATCAGTACTCGAATAATCAAGTGTGATTTCAAAAGGTGAATAATTCGTACCGCTGGTTGCACTATTTGTACTGAATTTTCCATAGCCAATTGTGTCTCTTGAATTCGTAAGAGAATTCCATTTCAGCATTGAAACCATTACATCACAGGTATCACTTCCAATAGGAATATACTTGAAATGACCATTCAGTTTTGCATGTCTTACTGTGTCAGGTGTCCCTTTTACAATAGACAAAGTAGCGATGTCAATATCTCCATTGGATGCTGCGGCTGGAACTGGTGATCCAAGGGCGCTCCAACCGGTAAGTTTAAGAGCGTAATTCCCGCCATGAACTTCAGTGGCTTCTTTTACAACACTGTGCACGAAACCTAAAGAAGCGGCAAGACTGATGCTATCAGTGGTTTTCCAAAAATCCGGTGTTTCAAATGGATAGGTACCGGTAGTAACCGAAGTCCAGTTTTCAAATCCACCATTAGGAACAGTTTGAGCAGAGATGCCGCCACAAGAAAGAATTATAAAGAGGCTAATCAGGAGAGAATTTTTCATTGGAATGATCATTAATTATTTATTCAAATATAGAAAAAAACGGCTTATTCTCTATCATAAAAAAAGCGCCTGAAATAATTCAGGC
Organism: uncultured Bacteroidota bacterium; assembly: GCA_963775555.1. Lineage (GTDB taxonomy): Bacteria > Bacteroidota > Bacteroidia > AKYH767-A > 2013-40CM-41-45 > QQVM01. Next base: position 91,950 of record CAVZJJ010000002.1, read on the forward strand.
GCTTTGATTAAAGAGATTTGGAGTATCAACTTCCTACTACTACCTTCAATTTAGTGCCAACTTTCAGATTATTCGAGCTCAGCCGGTTCGCCTCAATGATTTGCTGGACAGTTACTCCATCATAGCGTTGGGCTATATCCCACAATGTGTCCCCTGGTTGCACAATATGATACACAATGTGGGTATTCTGATTAGTCGATTTAATTGACGAGGTTTCTTTGGATGCTGAAGTTGTGGCAGACTGTGAAATTGCCTTTCCTGCCATCTGACTTGTTTTTTGAGTGGGCTTCTGTGTTTTCACAGAAGCAGTTTTCACATCCGTCTTTTGGCTGCCCTTTACATATACCGTGAGATAGTTACCTGCCTTCAGGTGTGAACTGTGAAGGTTGTTCCATCTTTTCAGATCGTTTACTGAGCAATGGTATTTATTTGCAATTGCCTGAAGGTGTTCTCCACTTCGAATATGATGTCTCTTTTTGACTAAATCTCCTGTGGATCCGAGACCGGATTCTTCTTTTATCGATGAAACAAATAAGGCGGCAGTAGTGAGCTCATTCTTCTGATAGATCTGATCCACATTAGCCAGATAAGTATTGATTTTTGAAGAAGGAAGTCGCAACATCATGGGCTCCTGACTGTCAGGAATAATGCCTTTTTTATAAACCGGATTGAGGTAAGAAAGCACCTCAAGAGGAACATCAATAGCGGCAGCAATATCACGCAAGGACATCTTCTGGTCCACCATCACGGTATCGGTTTCAAAATAGGTTAGATCCGGAGCGACAGGCGAAAGGTTATGTTCAGCAGGGTAATTTAACAGGTAAGTGACTGCAATGAAAGCAGGAACATATCCGCGGGTTTCACGCGGAAGATAAGGGCTGATTTCCCAGAATGTTTTTTTACCACCTGAACGCGCTATCGCACGATTCACATTTCCTGCACCACAATTGTAGGCAGCGATTACAAGCAACCAATCGTTATATATCCCATACATATCCTTGAAATACTGGCAGGCGGCATAGGTAGACTTTACGGGATCGCGGCGCTCGTCGATGAGTGTATTTACTTTGAGATTATACATCCGTCCGGTGGCCAGCATAAATTGCCAGAGACCGGTAGCGCCCACTCTGGAAACAGCAGCAGGATTCAACGCGCTTTCAACAATCGAAAGGTACTTGAATTCAAGTGGCAGGCCTTGTTCATCAAGGATCTGTTCGTAGAGTGGAAAATATAAATTTGAAAGTCCCATCACACGCTCAGTGAGTACACGGCGTTTGATAGCATACAAGTCGAGATATTCCTTTACCTGCAAATTGAAAGTTAAAGGAATGTCTGTCTGGATTTTTTGGATTCGTTTCGCGTAGATGTCATTCGCATAAACAGGTATTTCATTCCCCTGAAAATCGCTGGTCGGATAACCAGTCTCAGAACTTTCACTGATCCGTTGAATATAATTCAGACTAACCAGGCTGTCGAGGGTAGCTAAGATGGGATCGTAACTGTCACCGTCTGTAATATTCTGTGAATCTGCGACTTGTGACTGGGCCGGGAGGAAGAATAAAAGCATCATCGAGGTGACGAATGAGGCCTTTAGAATACGTTGAATAGTGCGTTTCATGAACAATTTCCGGGTTAATCTTTTTCTTTCTACATAGAATTTCTGAAGAATTACAAAGATAGGATATCTTGAGTAGTACGAGATAAGTTAACCATGGTGAATCATGAAATTCATTTAAAGCACATATTTTCTTACAAAGAGCAGAATTCTGGTAATTTAATATAAGGGTTGAAATGATTGAAAAATTAAACATTTTAGAGCCAGATTGAGTTATTTGTCTAAAACACTGTGGGTTATAAGGCGGAACACTGAAATTCTTTAGCAAACACGAACCAGCCAGTTGATCTTGACTCCGGGATAGAACTAAGCGGAAAGCTTTAATCTTTATTCTTACCTCATTCTCAAGTAAACTACTTGCCATTTTTAATTTAATCCGTACAGAATTTTAAAATCAAATTAAAAACCCCTGCATTGACCACCTTTTGAAGCACTTTGGTGGATCACATCATGGCTTCTACCGAATATAGTGGAATCCACCTTGCTGGTTGGCTATTTTCGTTAAGTCAATATCAAAGTCTGATAAGGCCAGACTCGCAGAAGGCCTTATTCAAAGACTGATCCACTCCTAATCAAAGGGACCCTCAAGAAAGGTCTGTTTAACCTAAACAAATAGCTATGGAAACAGCGCTAGTGGGCATCGCCTTGCCTGCCCTGATACTAAAATTAAAAGAAGTCCTGCATGAGCTCGGATTTAAAGTTCAAAGTCTTAATGAAAATAAACCGGTCCTGTTGGCTGAACAAAACGGAAACTGGTACAGAAGTTCAAAACAGATCCTCCTGCAGTTCAGCAAGCTGGAAGACATGGTCACCCGAATAGATGTCACTGTCATTATCGAGAATAACAAAAAAAACCGTCGCGCTGAAGAGGTCATCGAAGAAAAAATCGTTGCGACCATATACGAAACTATCCACACCTGAAAGCAAACAAATTATGGGATCTGATGAAATCACTCCGCACCTGAACAAAATTGCCACACTTTACCTGAAGAATAAAAAGAGAAAGGTTGGGTGGATCTACGTTGATTCCGTGAACCGCGGAAATTCTGTCTTGAAAGAGATATACTTTATAAGTGTGCAAAAAGGTAAACGGCTCATCTATGCACTCGAAAGCAATGAACTGCATATCCTGGAACCTTTCAAAGAAACTATACCTGTTGCATTGATTGAAAGAATCCGGTCGACAAAAGGTTAATCAGTAAGAAATTCACAATGAAAATTCCCATCATCAATGGATGGGTAAATAAAATCTAAAAATGCAGGGAACTATTTCTTCTCTGCATTTTTCTTTTCGTCCTTCCCATCCTTTGCATCCTTAAAGTCCTTGATGCCTTTCCCAAGACCTCGTGCCAGGTCCGGGATTCGCTTTGCTCCAAAGAATAGGAGGATCAACAAAAGGATTAAAATAATTTCACCGCCACCCAGATTCCATAATAATGCAAGAAGTATAGTACTAAGCATGACTAGATATTTTAATTTGTTTTCTGAGGGCTAAAGGTAATTAAATTCCCTGTGTGCTAAATTGACTAATCTGATTGATTCCGGACTTAAGGCACACAATACAACCGGGAAACAGCCGGAAAGGAAATTAAATAATACTTAATGATGAATAAACGCTAATAAAGTGAGGCATAGTGCGCTCTATTTACCTGGATGTTGAACCAGTATTTTTTCATTCCTATCAATACCGGTAGAGGAAGTAAGTATTAAAAAATACATTCCTGCGGATATCTCTGTCAAATCGAGAGATCCTCCGTTTGCTGAAATCTTAAGAGGACATTCAATTTTTCTTCCTGTTGGGTCGAGTAAAAATACTTTATGGTTTTCTATATCCTTTATTTCAAGATTCAATTGACGATCCACCGGATTAGGATAAATCAGGATCTTCTCAGCTTGGAAATTAACTTTTCTAATTTCTGAAAGTGTACTATGACCATCGAAATCCGTTTGCCTCAAACGGTAATAAGAAAGGCCTGATAAGGGATGAATATCGAGAGCGTGATAAAAAATCGACTCCGTAGAATTACCGGAACCTTTGACTCGTGTTACTGCTTCCCAATTACCAGGGCTTTGTGATCTTTCAAGAGTAAAATAGTCGTTATTAATTTCCGAAGCAGTACTCCAGTCTGAAATGACCATATCACGGGAAACATATGCCGTAAAATCTGTCAGAGAAACTGGTAATGCCGATCCCGGATCATTAAACCCAAAACTTAAACCTGTCGCAGCACCGGAAATAGTTCCGGAGCCTGCCAAACAGAGTGGATAATTATACGGACAGCAACCATTCCTCACCTGGCCGTTATAACCAGCGCCGTATTCATCACTATAAATTTGAACTATCACATTTGTATAATTGGGATTGTTCGTTAAGGGTATAAGGTCAAAGCAAAAATCATATCTGAGGCAAGTGTTAGGGCTCCCGTCAAAATCTCCCCTACCCGTACCTGCAGAATCGTTAAAGGTAAACTCCTGAAATCCTGAAGGTGTAATTTGTCGCCAATTTCCAGCATTGTAAAAACCAGGGAATATCGTATCCACAGCTACGATGGAGCTATAGCCGACTCCATCAAAATCAAAAAGAAAAGTTTTTGCTCCACTTACACCGGAAGTGTTTTGTAGATAAATGCTGACACACATCCGACCCTGGATGTTCAGTGGTGTCAATGTCATTGGATCAGTTTGAAAAATGCCATTATAGCTGACTTCAAAAAAAGGCTTTGTGCTCTTAAAAGAATTTGAAGCGCAATTATCAAAACTTAAGACCCCCTGGGTATTCGGGATATTTATAGTCTGAAGTGAAGTATCACCGCCGATCGAAATGTCAAACTCCACGGTAGTAGAAGCATCGATCCACAAATAATAATAGTTCGAGCTGTCAACGGTGAAAGAAAAAGCAGAATTTCCAACCGGAGCAAAATAGGAATTGCAAGTTGTATCCGAACAATTTCCAGACTTAACGCTTAGTTTGAGCGGTCCGGTAGCATTCATAAGACTTACAAAAATATGCATGGCCTGGTTTGGAGCAGAAATCTCATAAACCAAATCCTCACCCGGAATATTGCAAGGCGCAGGAGCATCGTCCAGCATCCCTGCATTTGTCTGATTGATCAGGTAAACACCGGGACATATATCAACCTGAATCGGACTGCTGCAATTTCCTTGTGACCAGGCACTAAAGGGGAAAAGAATTAAAAGGTATAAAAAAAGGGCCCTGTTCATAGGAATTGGGTATTGAAAAAGTGCAATCCAATACTCTAAACTAGGCAATAAACTAATTGAAAATCAGTGCTATCTGTATATCATCAAAGATCTTGGTGAAAGTCAATGAAAGATAGGTGAATGCGCTGTTTTACAGGGCAAATGAAAACCTCTTTCCATAATTTGGTATGCATGCTATTTCCCCCAAGGAAATTTTCCAGGGCAAAGAAAATCAGAAATAAAAAACGGTATTAATATTCTACTTTATAAAAAGAACAGATTGCCTTGACAATCCAATTTGTCACTCAGAAAAAAGTCTATTTCCTTGCCAGCCAACTTTCCGGATCCAGCTTATTGCTGCCTTTCCATATCTCCAGATGCACTTCTGTTTTACCATCATCATCGTTAGTTTGCACCAGTCCTAAAACCTGCTTGCTGATGATTTTATCACCAGATTTAACAAAGACTTCCTGCAAATTTGAATACAAGGTAAAATATTCACCGTGCTGAACCAGAATTGCATATTTATCCACGACCATGATCACTCGGAGCACGGTCCCTTCGAATATGGCTCTCGCCTTGGCGCCCTTCGAAGAATTAATATCAACTCCGTTATTATTCACCACTACATCTTTCCATAAAGGATGTGTGTGCCTGCCAAATGAACTGCTGATAAACCCCTGCTCTACCGGCCATGGCAGTTGCCCCTTGTTACCTTCGAAATTGTTGCTGAGCCGCAATGCCTCGGGAGTACTGGCCAGCACTGTCGAACTGCTCACATTCTCTATCTTTTTCTTCGAAGCATTCGCCGATCCGGAAGAGGCGGCCTTTTTTCGGGCAGCTTCCCTGGCCAATTCAATTTCCGTGCGAATAATGTTTTCGATTTTTGATGCCAGCAATTGTTCCTGCTTTTGCTTCTCACGCAAATCCTTACGAATCTTTTTTTCCTTCGAAGTAAGACTGTTCAGGGTTTTTACCTGTTCCCTCTTCTCAAGGTCGAGCATCTTTTTCTGCTTTTCCTGGGCAGTGAGAAGACTTGCTTTGTCTTGCTTCACTATCTGCAAGACCTCTTTTTTCCCGGATAAAGAATCCTGCACCTGAACAATCATATTGCGTTGTTGAACCCTGTATTCGCTGAGCAGACGCAAATATTTCATTCGTTTCCATGCCTGATTGAAATCCTCCGCGGAAAAAATGAACATCAATTGAGAGTATGCATTCTGATTTTTATATGCATAATAAACCATCCCTGTGTATTGCTTTTTCAAAAATGCCAATTGACGATTCAGGGAATCAATGTTGGTTGACACTTTTCCGATTTCCTGATCAACACCACTAAGCTCAGTAGAAATTGTACTAATCAATTCCGACCGCTTACTGATTTTCTTGTTCAGGGTGACAAGTTCATTCAACGAAGCCGATTTGTTCTTTTTTGTCTGACTAAGCAGCTTGTTGGTGTACTCAATGTCTTTCTGTAATTGTGCCTTCTTATTCTGTAGCTCTTTTTTGGATTGAGAGAATGCAGGCGAAGGGATAAAAACCAGATTGAAAAAAAACAGGATGATAAAAAAAGTCAGAAAGCATCGAAAATCAGACAGTTTCCGGGACGAAAAAAGACCCGGCTGTGGCTGGAAGTTGGATTGCTGTGAAAAATGCATGAGAAAACGGGAAACAGATCGTAGAGGAATTGAACGAAAAGTTATTAAAAAAGTTATGCAAAAGCGGCCCTCTGCCTAAGAAAAATTACTTCCGTTCATATTTTTCAGGAACCGTAAATGGCATGGTGAATGGCTCATCCGCATTGAGCTTATTAAAGGCAATTTTAATAATTGTTGGTGTAGATGCCGAAATGGTCACCACCAAATCATTCGGAAATAACTTTCCCCCTACATCGGTGAAGTTTTTATAATTTGCTTCCACCCAGCGATCAAGTCGGTCATCAGTAATTTTTGATCTCGCAATTCTGAAATTTCCATCTATCCAGAAATCCTGTATCACCGGTTTTGAAGGATCTTTTTCCTCAAGAATTCGCTTCATACGTCTTTTATTCAAGGTGCTGAGAATAAAGTAGGGCTCATCTTCGTAGACAGAACGGATTTTGTCGGAACGCTGGTAGGGAAAATAATTCCCCACCACCACAGCCTGAATCATTTCGAAAGTCACGTTAGTCTTTAACATATCCTCCAGAAAATTGTAATCTCTTGCCATAAAGGTCTTGTGCACACGGTCCATAATCATCAGACTGTCGCGGTCGATAATTACCCTGGCGGCTTCAATCCCCAATAAGGGAGTGATACTGATCCAGATGGCGCTATCTCTTCGCATGCGGATATTTACGTCGAACGACTGAGTTTCCCCTGTTTTATCAGTGTAATCTACTGTCGCCTTGGCTGCCAGGTAATTGTATTCAAACTGATGGGTCATCATGCTGTCAAAAACCTGGATGACATCGGCTCCTTTTAATTTAACCTGAACGGAGGGTATGTCGACTATTTTTTTTGTCGTCTTACAAGACTGAAATAAAATTAAACTGGTAAACAGAATTATTGCTGTCTTCAAGGCACTATGAAGTGATAAAGACATAAAAAAAGAGGAAACAGAAGACCTTCTCAATTTAATAAAGTAAAAAAAAACTTTCATTATATCCCACACTTTGTCCTTGCTATAACTTTAAGACTGAGATCGCTATCGCTTCACTGAAAAGAATCAGGACGCGGATCTTACTCTATAAACATTTTGTCCTGAATCTTTTTGTCAATCAGCTCCGAGGCACCATCCCCTGCTGTTTTCGCTTTTTGCCAGTACTCAAGGGCTTTCACAGTATCGCCCAGCTTGTAGAGTACATCGCCGTAATGCTCCAGCACAGTAGCACTGCTATCGGCGCTGGCAGCTAAAGATTTTTCTATCCAGGTCCTGGCTTCCGGGTATTTCCCCATCTTAAACATGATCCATCCATAGGTATCCTGGTAAGAACCCTGCTCAGGCTCCAACTCATTGCTCAGCTTTGACATTTCTTCCGCCCTTTGCAGCTTCTCTCCACGCAAGGAAAGATAATAGGCAAAGTTGTTTAATACATTGGCGTCTTTAGGATTCAACTTGAGCGCTTTTTCATAGTTCTCTTCAGAACGCGGATAATCTTTCAATTCCTGGTAAGCGTCGCCCATGCTGGCGTAGAACTGTGCTTCGAGGGGAGGATTATCCACCACCATCTTAACCCCTGAGTTCAAAACCATCACTGCTTCGGTATATTTCTTTTTCTGAATCCGGGCGATGCCGGTGAAAAAATATGCCAATGGCTGATCCGGAAATAATTCCATGGTTTCATCTCCGTCCTTTAACATGGCATCCCAATCCTGAACCTGGGAATCCAAAATAAGTATCTGGCTATACACCGCGAATTCTTTCGATCCAAGGGAGACTGCTTTACGATATTCTACCAGGGCCTCTTTGTATTTTTGATCCTTATTCAGGAAGTCTGCATACACTGCATGTGCCCGTGATTCGGAAGGATGCGACTCGATGAGTAAAGCGCACATCTCCATGGCCTGTTCTTTCAGTTCAGGATTCAGATCAATCAGGTTATAATAAGAAACAAGTATGCTGATTTTAGTGTCGATGTCAAGTTCTTTATTCTGAAAAGCCTTTTTAAGCTCGAGCACTGATTTTTCCTTCTCGCCATTGCTGCGGTAATAATCGGCGAGGGATAAATGGATATAAGGATTTTCGGGATCTACCTGGAGTATTTTATTGTAGGTGTCCAGCGCTTTTTGCTTCTCCCCCATACTTTGGTACAATTCAGCAAGCATGCCATAGGATTGGGCATCAGAAGGATTGCTTTCTATCAGCCGCTGTAATTCGACAACCGCTTTGTCGTTTTTATTCATCCTTTGATAGAGCCGGGCCTTTCTCATGCTGATCTCGCTGGTGATTCCCATTTTCTCCTCCATCTTATCATACACCTTGATGGCATCTCCCAGTTTTTCAGCATAAATAAAAGCTGAGGCCCATTCATAATATAAATCGTAGCGTTCAGGATAATCCTTAACCAGTTGCCCAAGAACAGCAGCGGATTCATCAAACTTGCGGTTTTTATTCAGGATATCTGAATAGGATAAAGCATACCAGATATTTTTGGAATCAATCAGCCAGGCGCTCTTGCTGAAAAATAATGCATCTGAATATTTTTTCTGCTCCGCATAAATATTCGAAAGCTCATACATAGCTGCGGCATTTCCTCCATCCTTCCGGATCACCTCCGCGAAAAGATCTGCGGCATTGTTCAGATTTCCCAGTATCTTTTCCTTGTTGGCATTAAAAAATAGATAGGAAACATCGGCTTTCTGACTGTCAGTCAGGGTGTTTTTCGATTGCTTCGTGTTGCCGGTAGACGACTGTGTGTCCCTTGCAGGCAGAGAGGAATATCAAACAAAGGAAACTCGATAATAGTAACTTCTTCATGGATGTATGTTAATCTGTGGATAATTCCGGCTTTATTTTATTCCGGAAGAACAAAATGGGGTGAATTACGAATGAGTGGAATAATCACTGAGACTTAAAGATTCGGGAGAATTTGAATAATCGACAAAATGACCGAGCATGGAATTATGAATTACCGAGTTGACAATTTTACTATGTGTTTGAATGATACTATTGCTCACTACTGAATTTTCAACTTTTGAATGCATGCCAATTGATACATGAGGACCGACGATGGAATTTTTTAGTTCAACCAGTTCGCCGATATAGCAGGGAGGAATAATAACTGAATTCTCCAGTTTCACAGATTTGGAGATCATATTATCATTCTTATGAATCTCCAAAACGCGTCTGGTTTGTATATACGGTTGCGTCTTTATTCCCGCAGTCGAGCCATTCATCTACCTTACCCGGAACAAATCGTGTTCCCTTTTGTTTCATGTTTTCGAGCGCATTGGTGAGCTGATACTCGCCTTTTTCGCGAATATCGTTGTCCAGAAGATACTGTAACTCCTTCCGCAGGTATTCCCCGTCTTTAAAATAGTAAATACCGATAATCGCCAGATCAGAAACGAAGGTTAATCGGTTTTTCTATAAAATCGGTGATTATTCCTTTGTCATTGACCTTTACAACACCAAACATTTTCGGGTCATCAATACGATTTACCCAAATTACTCCGTCTTTTTCATCATCGATCGTGAAATCAGCACGGAAAAGTGTATCGGCAAATGCAACGATCACTTTTCCTTTCAACGCATCTTTTGCGCACATTATTGCATGAGCCGTTCCCAGAGGTTCATCCTGATAATGAATGCTCCCTTTGGCTCCCAGACTTTGAGCGATGGCAAGGAGATCTCTTTCTGCATCTTTCCCGAAATTGCCGATAATGAATGCAATTTCTTCTACTTTCTCTTTACATACTTTGGTGATGTCTTCCACCAGCCACTGAACAATAGGTTTTCCTGCAACAGGAATTAAAGGCTTGGGAACGGTCAAGGTGTGTGGCCGCATTCTTTTTCCCATTCCGGCCATGGGGACTATTATTCTCATCGTTGTAATTTAATGTTTCTCTAATTTCTCAATTAAATTTTTAAAAATCTGATCTTATTTCAGCTCTTTCCTGTTGATCCAAAACCACCCGCTCCTCTGCCAGTTTCCGCAAGTGCATCAGCAGCCTGCCATTCTACTCTTTCATGAGATGCAACTATTAATTGAGCAATGCGTTCTCCGTCTTCCACAATAAAATCTTCCTTGCTAAGGTTGATCAGAATCACCTTGATTTCTCCCCGATAATCAGCATCGATAGTTCCGGGAGAATTTAAAACGGTAATACCCTTCTTTGCGGCAAGTCCACTACGCGGACGAACCTGGGCTTCATAACCTATAGGTAATTCAATAAATAATCCTGTAGGGACCATTGCCCTATCAAGTGACTTGAGCGTAATAGCCTGGTCTAAGATTAGCACGAAGATCCATTCCTGCAGCATGATCTGTTTCGTAGGATGGAAGGGGGTGATGGGATTTATTAATTATCGGTATTTTCATTGATCTGACTAATCTTTTCTTTTGACTGGTTTGAATTCAATATTATCAAGGATCATTTATACTAATCTTTCAAATATCAAGAGTCCAATATGACGACATTCATCAGTCCGACTGGATTCATGGCACTCAGGTCCTTCATCCAATGAACTCCGCAGACCGGAAACAAAAAATTACACTCTTCATTAACAAATTTAAAACATTCATTTAATGAAGGATCTGTGGTCAGTTATTGATGGCCTCTCAACCAACTCATTTTCCCCGGCGAAGGTAGGCAATTTTCCGGCGCTCAATTAAGTAAGCAGTGATGAGAAATATGAGCGTCAACAATGTATTAATCAGCAAAATAGATTGCTCTGCCGAAATGAAATTGAACCTTATCCACTCGCTGATTAAAAACAATAGCAATGCAAGTCCAACATACCACAACATAGGACCAAGACGGTAAGGAACCGGGAAATATTTCTGGCTGCCGATGTACGAGAGCACCATCATTGACGCATAACATATCAGTGTAGCCCAGGCGGCACCCATATATCCCATTCTTGGGATGAGCATGAAATTGAACACCAGGGTTACAATCGCACCGAAGATTGCAAGCCAGGCTCCCCATCTTGTTTTGCCGGTGAGTTTGTACCAGATTGACAAATTGTAAAATACACCCAGACAAAGATTAGCCAGCAGTAAAATCGGAACCACTGCCAATCCTTCTCTGAACTGAACCCCGATGAAACCCTTTATAATATCCATGTACATCATCACTGAAAGAAATATGAAAGAGCATACCAGCACAAACCAGTGCATCACTTTCGCATAAATTTCTCTCGATTGATTTTCCTTATGCTGATTAAAGAAAAAAGGTTCTGCCGCATAACGGAAGGTCTGTATGAAAAGTGTCATCAGAATAGAAAGCTTATAACAGGCGCCGTAAATACCCAGTTGTGCCATGGCAGTGCTCTTGTCTTCAATAAGCAGTGGCAATAAAATACGGTCGAAGGTTTCATTGATCATTCCTGCAAAGCCGGCGATGGTGAGTGGAAAGGCATATAGCAGCATCCGTTTCCAGAGGGCATTATCAAAATGAAGACGGACACCAAAAATCTCAGGGCCGAGCATAAGCAAGGTCACAGCACTGGAAACAAAAAGAGAGATAAAAATATAACCGATGCCGAAAGAAGGATTATAAATCCAGTGAATAAAAGAATTTTCCCCTCCACTTTCAATTAACCTTGGACAGAGAATAAGGAAAAATAAATTCAGGATGATATTAATGGAAATGTTGACCAGCCGGAGAAAGGCAAAGCGTTTTGCTTTGTTTTCCTGGCGTAGCCGGGCAAATGGAACGGCGGTGATGGCATCAAATGCCAAGAACACCGGCAAACAGTGAAATGTAAAGTGCTAAATTCGGATCAGTATTCCCATCTGTTCTTAACCAATCAGATAATGGCCCGGAAAAGATAACCATGAGCAAGCCCAATGTGAGCGAACTGGAGATAATGGAAATGAGACTTGTTGAATACACTTTTTCATTCCCCTTCTCTGTTTGGAAGAATCGAAAATAAGCTGTTTCCAGTCCATAAGTAAAAACGATGTTGAAGAAAGCGGCAAGAGCGAAAAGTTGTGTCACGATCCCATATTCGGCCGGATCAAAAACACGGGTATATAACGGAACCAAGAGGTAATTCAACAACCTTCCAAGGATGCTGCTCAGACCATAAATTGCCGTTTGCCCGGCTAGTTTTCGAAGTGGAGCCATTATTAATGAAGGAAAAAGGACAGGAGAAGTATGAACGGCTTAAGGCTTGACTATATTACCCTCCCCGTGTTAATTTCTCTTAAATCTTTTGTCAGGAACAAAACTCCGCATTTCATCCTCTCAGAATCACAAAGCCGGTATAATTTTTCAGCGTAGTCTCGTGTATATCTACTTTCTCCACTTTCGCCCTGGGCGGGCCATGGTGGCACCACTGAACAAATTCGTTGAGAGCAACTTCCTCTCCCTGGGCAAATACTTCCACACTTCCATCATCACAATTGCACACAGTTCCGGTTAAGGCAAGTTCCTGGGCTTTCTCGCGCGTGTGCTTCCGGAAAAACACTCCTTGAACAAGTCCTTGGATGTGAAGTTTAAATGCTTTCATTGTTGGGCAAATTAATGAAATCTTTTCGTGATGTATTAAGAAATGCTGAGGAACGCATGTGGAAAGTAATCTTGGAACGCAGATGACGCAGATTAGTACGATCAAAGATGATTTTATTCTGAATTACATGATTTATTATACTGTTTGATCCTATAAAATCCGGTGATTTTCAAATATGAATATTATCTGTGTCAAACATAATTATCTGCGTCATCTGCGTTCCATTTATTTATTATCAAAAAAAACTTTATTTATATTGTAAGTTCAAGTAATAAGTGCAATTTTTTGTGAGAAGACTTGGTTAGGTGTTTGATAATTAAATTTTCTTACTGGTCTGTTATTAATTATTGATTCTACTATTTGAACATCTATGTCAGGTACTTTCAATAGGTCTGTTTTCTTTGGGAAGAATCTGCGGATTAATCCTATTCTGTTTTCTACAGTTCCTTTATCTTGTGAGGTATAAGGCCGGGTAAAATAGGTAGTAGCATTCAGCGATTTTCCTATCGATTCATGTTTACTAAATGCCTTATCGTTGTCAAATGTAAGTGTTTTAACAATTCCCTTTAATGAGATTAATCTACGTTTAATTTCGCGCTTTATTATGATGCTGTCTTTCCCGGCTAACCTTGTGAGTTTGGTTTTCAGAGATGCCCGATCCGTCATTACAAGCAAAGCTCCCTGATGATTTTTTCCCATCATCAGATCTACTTCAAAATCTCCCAAGCGCTTTCTTTTATCTACGATTTTCGGACGATTTTCAATAGACACTCGGTTTGGAATAATACCCCGGCTATCTCTTCTTAATCCGCGCTTTCTTCTTCTACGTCCATGTGCTAAGTGCATATACAGTTTCTTGTCTTGTCTATCTTCCTTACAATTACTTTGCTTACAACGCCAAATCCACTTGTAAATGGTCTCGTGGCTGACAAAATCCCCTAACTCATTTTTGCCAACGACATGAATTAATTCCGGACTGAATTTTATACTCTTCATCCAGAGACGCGTCCACACTTTCATTTCATCGGTAAATCTTTCTTTTTTCATTTTGATTTGATGCCGATGATCCGTTTTCCGTTGTGCATTTTCAGCTGTGTAAACCAAAGCTCCTCTTCCACGTTTTGGTATATTCCGTTTAAGTTCTCGACTTATCGTGGATGGCGATTTATTTACAATTTTCGCAATATCCTTTTGAGCGATTCCGCTTTTTAATAAGGCTTCAATCTGATATCTTTGTTCAGAGTTGAGATGGGTGTAGTTTTTTGACATAAGCAATCCAAAGATGAAGCTTCTCAGCTTAACTTTCACCTGGGACAATTAAAAGTCCCAAGGTGAAAGTTTAAATCTTTAAATTGCACTTATTGGTTGAACACGGCTATTTCAAGTCGCTAAACTTATCAAATTATACACGCCTATGTTCATCGGTCATTTTGCAGTTGGATTCGCTGCGAAATCATTGCAGCCCAAAGTGTCTCTCGGTACTTATTTCATCGCCGCCCAGTTTTTGGATTTACTATGGCCAACATTTTTATTGTTGGGTTGGGAAACCGTTTCCATTGAACCCGGCAACACCATCCTGACTCCCTTGAATTTTACCAGTTATCCTTATACCCATAGTTTGTTGATGGCAATTGCATGGTCCGCTTTGTTTGCCCTGGTTTATTGGCTCTTTAAAAAGAATAAGTACGGTGCATGGGTCCTTGGTTTATGTGTCCTTAGTCACTGGCTGCTCGACCTGCTGGTTCATCGTCCTGATCTTCCTCTTCTTCCAGTCGAATCCTCCATGCATGGTTTTGGACTTTGGAATCACCCTCTTGTAGCCACCTTGTTGGAAGGCCTGATCTTCGTTGCCGGACTGGTGATTTATCTCCGCTCTACGAAGGCAAAAAACAAAACAGGTAATTACGCATTCTGGGCCCTCGCTGCTTTCCTTGCAATCATTCAGGTGTTGAACATGACTGGCCCACCTCCGCCAAATGTTACAGCCATTGCATGGGCAGGTCAATTGCAATGGTTATTTGTGATCTGGGCCTATTGGTTAGATAGAAATCGTGAATCAACAAAGCCGCTGATAAAATAAAAGGATTAAATTAAATTAAGTTTAGTATTGATTAAAGAATGGAACGCGGACAACGCAGATTCTTTTGATAAAATATGACTTAAATTTCAAACTCACATTTTGTTTATCAAAGTCTTTTGTTGTATTTGATTAAAATTTATCTGCGGAGATAATATGAAACTTTGTCGCCCGCGTTCCAATTATATAAACTCAGGAAACCTTTTCCGGCTGAGGAGTAACCCTCAAATATGGCTTGATCATTTTAATTCCTTTAGGGAATTTCTTCTTTGCATCCTCGTCGGAAACGGAAAGTGAGACAATACAATCTTCCCCCGGTTTCCAATTCGCTGGTGTAACAACATTGAAATTGGAGGTGAGTTGTAAAGAATCTACGACACGCAGGATTTCATTAAAATTCCTTCCTGTGGAAGCAGGATAGGTAAGCATCAGCTTTACTTTTTTATCCGGACCGATAATAAATACGGAACGAACCGTTTGTTTATCATGCCGTGTTCAACCAATAAGTGCAATTTAAAGATTTAAACTTTCACCTTGGGACTTTTAATTGTCCCAGGTGAAAGTTAAGCTGAGAAGCTTCATCTTTGGATTGCTTATGTCAAAAAACTACACCCATCTCAACTCTGAACAAAGATATCAGATTGAAGCCTTATTAAAAAGCGGAATCGCTCAAAAGGATATTGCGAAAATTGTAAATAAATCGCCATCCACGATAAGTCGAGAACTTAAACGGAATATACCAAAACGTGGAAGAGGAGCTTTGGTTTACACAGCTGAAAATGCACAACGGAAAACGGATCATCGGCATCAAATCAAAATGAAAAAAGAAAGATTTACCGATGAAATGAAAGTGTGGACGCGTCTCTGGATGAAGAGTATAAAATTCAGTCCGGAATTAATTCATGTCGTTGGCAAAAATGAGTTAGGGGATTTTGTCAGCCACGAGACCATTTACAAGTGGATTTGGCGTTGTAAGCAAAGTAATTGTAAGGAAGATAGACAAGACAAGAAACTGTATATGCACTTAGCACATGGACGTAGAAGAAGAAAGCGCGGATTAAGAAGAGATAGCCGGGGTATTATTCCAAACCGAGTGTCTATTGAAAATCGTCCGAAAATCGTAGATAAAAGAAAGCGCTTGGGAGATTTTGAAGTAGATCTGATGATGGGAAAAAATCATCAGGGAGCTTTGCTTGTAATGACGGATCGGGCATCTCTGAAAACCAAACTCACAAGGTTAGCCGGGAAAGACAGCATCATAATAAAGCGCGAAATTAAACGTAGATTAATCTCATTAAAGGGAATTGTTAAAACACTTACATTTGACAACGATAAGGCATTTAGTAAACATGAATCGATAGGAAAATCGCTGAATGCTACTACCTATTTTACCCGGCCTTATACCTCACAAGATAAAGGAACTGTAGAAAACAGAATAGGATTAATCCGCAGATTCTTCCCAAAGAAAACAGACCTATTGAAAGTACCTGACATAGATGTTCAAATAGTAGAATCAATAATTAATAACAGACCAGTAAGAAAATTTAATTATCAAACACCTAACCAAGTCTTCTCACAAAAAATTGCACTTATTACTTGAACTTACACATTCGCATTAGGATGAATCATGTCGTAAAGGTTAGCGACTTTTTTATCCTCATCTGCAATGATCGGAAAGTTCATTGTTGTGGATTGCGTTTCATTGATATCTTTTATCCAATCCATGTGGGAATCCAGGGGGTCCACACTCACAGCGATCATTTTTACATTGCGTTTGTCAAATTCCGGCTTTAATCTTGATGCAGTACCAAGTTCTGTTGTACATACCGGGGTAAAGTCGGCAGGATGCGAAAATAAAATCCCCCAACTCTTGCCGAGCCAATTGTGAAAACTGATTTTTCCTTGTGTGGTTTCTGCGTTGAAGTCAGGAGCTTCATCGCCAAGTCTGATTGTCATAATATTTATTTTTAAGTGTAAAACATTGATTTAAAAACGGCCGAAACCGGAGCACAAAATTACGAAATCTGCGTGAAACTGAGCATAATTTAGCTTGTACTCTTCGATATCAAATATTGGAACCTGGATATAGAGGAAACTTACAGAAAAAAATAGGATTATTGCCAAATCGCCCTGGATCCGGCCTTTATCCCGGGTAATCTATCAGTACAAACATTTATATCTTTTAAAATAAATAAAACTTCAATATGCATTATCGCAGACTCTGGACGATACGTCCAAAATAGAACGCAGATGACGCAGACTAAATATGATTTTCGCGGAAAATTAAATATAGGATTTTAAGAAAATGCTTGTCCTCAATACGGGATCAAATTTCAGGCACTTTAAAAAAAATCTTGTTTTATCTATTTAATCTGCGTCATCTGCGTTCCATTTTCTACTACGCAGAATTATTTCTCGATCATTTTAGAAATAATCATGCTTCCAAGCGCATTATCAAAAGGTCTTGTTCAAACTTTCAAAATAGAACGCAGATAATGCAGATTAAATATGATTTTCGCGGAAAATTAAATATTGGATTTTAAGAAAATGCTTGTCCCCAATACGGAATCAAATTTCAGGCACTTTAAAAAAAAAAATCTTGTTTTATCTATTTAATCTGCGTCATCTGCGTTCCATTTTCTACTACGCAGAATTAATTCTCGATCATTTTAGAAATAATCATGCTTCCAAGCGCATTATCAATAGGTCTTGTTCAAACTTTCAAAATAGAACGCAGATGATGCAGACTAAATATGATTTTCGCGGAAAATTAAATATTGGATTTTAAGAAAATGCTTGTCCCCAATACGGGATTAATTTTCATGCACTTTAGAAAAATAAAATCTTGTTTTATCCATTTAATCTGCGTCATCTGCGTTCCATTTTCTACTACGCAGAATTATTTCTCGATCATTTTAGAAATAATCATGCTTCCAAGCGCATTATCAAAAGGTCTTGTTCAAACTTTCAAAATAGAACGCAGATAATGCAGATTAAATATGATTTTCGCGGAAAATTAAATATTGGATTTTAAGAAAATGCTTGTCCCCAATACGGAATCAAATTTCAGGCACTTTAAAAAAAAAAATCTTGTTTTATCTATTTAATCTGCGTCATCTGCGTTCCATTTTCTACTACGCAGAATTAATTCTCGATCATTTTAGAAATAATCATGCTTCCAAGCGCATTATCAATAGGTCTTGTTCAAACTTTCAAAATAGAACGCAGATGATGCAGACTAAATATGATTTTCGCGGAAAATTAAATATAGGATTTTAAGAAAATGCTTGTCCTCAATACGGGATCAAATTTCAGGCACTTTAAAAAAATAAAATCTTGTTTTATCTATTTAATCTGCGTCATCTGCGTTCCATTTTCTACTACGCAGAATTGAAAAATCAATTGAACATCAACTTGAATTCAAGTTTTTGTATCAGCTTTCTGTAATTCTTTTTCAAGTCACGATCGACAGCTTTGATGTCGCGGTACTCCTGAAATTTCTGCATCAACAGCATATCAAAAACTGAACTTTCCAGAAAAT
Organism: uncultured Bacteroidota bacterium; assembly: GCA_963775555.1. GTDB lineage: Bacteria > Bacteroidota > Bacteroidia > AKYH767-A > 2013-40CM-41-45 > QQVM01. Next base: position 110,544 of record CAVZJJ010000002.1, read on the forward strand.
CGATGTCAGTACGAAAACCGCAAACCGCGAGGGCCTGTGTAGTTTCCAGGAATTCACGCACCTTGCTTTCTTCCGTGCCTAAGGTATTGCAGGAACCGAAATGTATGATCTTGTTGACACAGGCTCCATTGAGCATATCGGCAAGTTCTTTCAGGTCTACGTGCTCATTCCCCACTTCGATGACTTCAGGATGTCCGTGAAATGCGAGGTAACAAATAGAGTATTCCTTGTAACGCTTCTGTTTCCAGCGTGAGAGGTAATATTCCAAATTTTCCTTTGTACCACAATGCTTGTGGATATACTGAATATTGCAATTTGCCTGCAAAAATTCCAGAGCTGCACCAACGCTGGATTTCTTTCGCAGGTCTTTCTCCCAATCACCTTCCAGACAAAATACATGTTTTGTAAAACTCTTTGCAATACGCATGAATACGTTCTCTCGCTTTCTGTTAAAATGTGAAATGATATAAATACTTCTTCTCTCTTTAATACTAACTTCTGACGAATTTTGCTTTGCGCTTTTCAAGAAATGCAGAGACTCCTTCCGTGAAGTCACCCGTGCCGAAACAATTTCCGAATTCTTCCACTTCGAAAGCAAATCCGTCCACTCCATCGGTGAAATAAGCATCCACACAATTCACAACCCCTTGTATGGCCCTAGGTGATTGTGCCCTGATCTTAGCCAGGATTTCCAACACTTTATTCATTAATTGATCCGGTGTAGTCACATAGTTTACTAATCCCAGGTGCAAAGCTTCTTCAGCACCAATCATATCCGCAGTCATCAGCAACTCCATTGCTTTACCTTTTCCGATGAGTTGAACCAGACGTTGTGTACCGGCATAACCGGGAATGACACCCAGCTTTACTTCGGGCTGTCCAAATTTTGCATTGTCAGAGGCAACACGCAAATGACAACACATCGCCAGTTCACATCCACCACCGAGTGCAAATCCATTCACGGCGGCAATCACCGGTTTTGGACAGCGTTCAATTGATTTGAAAACCTTGTGTCCATCAGCGCTCAGTTTTTTTCCCTCTTCCACCGAGTAAGCTGAGAATTCCGATATGTCGGCTCCGGCAACAAATGCTTTTGGCCCCGCTCCGGTTATGATGATGCCTTCAATGCTCTTATCAGCAACGGCAAGTGCTACGGCTTTTCCAATCTCCTGAATGGTTTCCCAGTTCAGGGCATTCAATTTATCCGGACGATTCACCGTGATAGTGGTAATACCATCGCTATTTGTGCTCAGGATGTTTTTGAAGCTGGTCATAATTTGTGGATTCATTTTTTCTTAATCAGAAATTTCTTTTATGTTTTACTTCCTGGCGGACATAACTAACAATTTCATCCGTGTTGGTACCCGGAGCAAATAGTTTTCCTACTCCTACCTCATTCAGTTTTTTCATGTCGTCATCCGGAATTATTCCTCCCCCGGTCAACAGAACGTCATTCATTCCCTTTTCTTTCATCAGTCCAATCAACTTGGGGAACACTGTCATATGTGCACCCGAAAGAATGCTCACTCCGATTACATCCACATCTTCCTGCAAGGCGGCATTCACCACCATCTCTGGAGTTTGTCTCAATCCGGTATATATGACTTCCATTCCGGCATCACGCAAGAAAGAGGCAATCACTTTCGCTCCTCTGTCGTGGCCATCGAGACCTACCTTAGCTATTAGAACGCGAATCGGACGTATCATTGTATAAGAGAAAATAAATCACGAATGAATAATCATGCTTTGTTTTATATATTCATTCTTCTCTTTATCGAAAACAAATGACAAGAAAAATGAAATGAATAAGATAAAACCATTCCTGAATTGAGGGAAAAGCACTTATGCAAATATACAAAAGTGGAGGCATTAAGTGGCCAGGGGAAGCCGGATAAAAAAGCTGGTGCCATTATTGTATTCTCCTGTAAACCAAATAGTTCCACCTGAGCCCAAGACGATATTTTTCACCAGATTCAGGCCAAGCCCCATTCCGCTCGATTTCGTTGTGAAGTTTGGACTGAAAATTTTATCCTTCTGATTATCAGCGATTCCTATTCCATTGTCCGCTATTCTGATTGTACAATAATCATCCTGAGATCGTTCAATACTCACTTGTACCAAGCCTTCCCGGCTATCCGGAATGGCCTGTACTGCGTTCTTCAGCAGGTTTGAAAAGGCACGCATCAACTGATCAGGATCGGCATTAACGAACAATGATTCTCCCATGGATTTAAACTCAATGCGAACATTAGGTGTATCACGGAAAAGTGAGACTGCCGACTCAAGCACTCTGCAAATATCAAATCGCTGGATTTTTGCTTCCGGCATCTTTGCAAAATTTGAAAACTCCGTAGCGATATTGGAAAGTGTGTCTATTTGCTCGATGATGGTCCTGGCCATCTTATCAAGCAACTCTTCCTTATCGGCCTTGTTCTCAGCCCAAGCACGCTGAAGGTGCTGAACTGAAAGTTTCATCGGTGTGAGTGGGTTTTTAATTTCATGAGCCACCTGTTTGGCCATTTCCCTCCATGCACTTTCCCTTTCACTTTGAGCGAGTTTTTCCGCACTGAGCGTAAGTTCATCCAGCATTCTGTTGTACTCCTGCACCAACTGGCCAATCTCATCCTGCCGTTCATACAATATCGGTTCGTTCCTTTTTCCGAGTCGGAAACCACTTAGCTTCTCCTGAATCAACAAGAGTGGTTTTGTAATTCGTGATGAAATAAAAAGTGTCACCAATACTGCCATGGCAAACAGCAAGACATAAATGTTGATCAGTGCCGACAGAAAACCGGAAATGTCCCGGTTCAATTCATTCTGCCTTTCGAAATAAGGAAGGTTTAGAAATCCCGTTACCTTACCGCTTTTATCAGTAAAAGGAGAATAGGCAGCAATGTATTTTAATTTTCCTGCACCTTCGGGAAGGATGTACTGCGTTCTTCCCTTTTTCCGGATCTCATAGAGGGCTTCAGGATTCATGCGGGTTGATACAATCTTCTGTTCAAAAATTTTCGGTTGTGATGAATAGTATAAATTCCCCTGCTCATCATACAAATTAAAATCAAGATTAAGGTTACGTACCAACTGGTTGAGCTCTTCTTTGCGGACATCAGCAGGAAGCTGGGACAAAGGAGTTTGAAAGCCGATGTTATTCCCCAATAAAAACCAAAGTCCGTTTACTTGCCCTGAAATACTTCGTTGTTGATCCGTATCGTATTTCTTGAAAATATATACCACTGTACCGGTTCCGATCAGCACAAAGGAAGATACTACCAAAAGAATGACCGAAACCTGTATGCGCCGGGTCAGGTTCATGGTCTTTATCCTGATCCCGGTAAGCAGGCGGAAGAAAAAATAGGCTATTACGTAAAAGAGAAAATAAAATGCAAATATCCAGCTGAATAGAGTGAACAACATCAACGAACTCTCTTCGCTCCTTGAAACTACTACGAGAGTACGATCATCTGTATGGTAGATCAGATGATTGTAGTTGCCAAGACTGATAAACTCCTTGCCTTGCGTCTGGTTTTCCAGTTCATGGGATGAAAAGGAATAAGCATAGTTGCCATATTCATAGACCAATTCACCGTCCTTGTAAGTAGCGATGGAATATTCATTCGGATCATTTTTTTCAACAGATATGCCTCCGATAAATAATTCAGGAAAACCTTCATCCGACTGAAAAAATTTCGCCGTTAACCAAATCACAAGTGTTGAATGTGTGTTTCCGTCACTGGAAAGTACCGGCATGACCGCCAGGTAAGTGAGGCGCCCGCTTTCGTCCTTCAGGTAAAATAAATTTTCACTGTAAGTTGCTTTCCCCTGGTTTTTTGTAAGCCGTGTGAAATAGGTCAGTGAATCCTGATACTTATCGGGTTCCAGAGAGTGTCCAAGGGAGTCGAAACCATAAACGCTTAATTCAAATTTTCCAAGGTAACCCAGGAAATACTTTGAAGATAAATGTTGTTGTATTCGGTCCGAGGAAAAGTCATTTTGACGAAGACGGTTCCTTATAATGGTGTCCGTTACAATTTGTGCTTCAACATCTTTGAACAGAAACTCTGCCACATGATCCTGGCGCTTATCAACTTTTTGTGCAAACAACTTTCTGGATTCCTGCTCCTTCTTGTGGTTTTGTTTATTTACTACCAGAGCGGTGTAAAAGGAGCTGAACACAAGGAGCAGGATAAGACCGGGAAAACGTACTTGCTTTCCGGTTGAAAAACTGAAAATAAATACTGCATACAAAAGCAAACTCATCATCATCAATGCCATACAAGAAAATGCAAGAATGGTATAGGCTCCGAGTGAAGAAAGTCGCGATACATCAAAAGAGATCCGGGAATTCATCACCAATCCCTGAAATAAAGAATGAATTAAAAATCCTGCCAAAAGGAGAAGAAGCAGGTGTGATAGTATCTTCAGGTATTTTGAAGTCCCGTAAGAGGTACCATTACTCCGATGTAAAAATAAAATGGTGGAGAAACAGGCTATCAGCAGGGCATTCAACAAAAGATCCCCGAGCGAATTAAAGAAGAAAGAGGATGCATAATTCTGAGGACTGAATAAATCTGTGTAGTACAACTCATCGGGAAACTTAAAAAGAATCATCAGGATCCGGAGAATGACAAGCGAGAGCATGAATACAATGGCCCTTACCGGATTTTTATTCAATAAACTTCTTACCGCGATCATGAAGGAAACAAGCAACAACAAGATACCTGCCAGGTACAAAGTGGAATTGGTATCGAAAGGACTACTGCCTTCTACCATTGATTTCTGAAGTAGAAAAAGAACTGAACCGTCGGGGGCCAGTAATTCCTGTCCCTGAGATTCCGTGGCTACCAGCCAGGGACTGAGGTGGAATGCCGGATTAAACTCGTTCTTGAGATACCTGTTTTCGTAGGCGTATTCATGTTTCAACAATAAAAGACCCACTACTTTTTTCCCTCCGTGTTGGGTGGAGCGACCGATGAACTCGCCATTAGCGAGGTGGATGTGTTCATAATCTCCTATGCCGGAAGCAGCAGAATCGGAAAGTACAGGCTCATTGTCTGACCAGCGAACCAATTTCCCGTTTTCGAGTATATAATAACTGATTCCCTGCTTATTGGCACTTGCTTCAACAAAAAAATCATGAATCGATTCTTCCTGTGGAATATTCAGCAGGTTCCTCAATTCCCTGTTTCATTTGAAGATCGAGCTGCAAAAGGATGGACTGTGCTTTTTCCACCCTGGAATGCGTAGATTCCTCCCCCAAACGTTGAACCAGTTCAACACTGAGGATACATACTATGCCAAGGATAAATGCGATCCGGGAATAAAAGCGATTATGCAGGTGTGTTTTCACTCAGATTGATGAAGTGGCGATGATCGGGTCCAAAAGAAACTTTCGGGATTCAAAACTATTCATTTTTTTTACAGTGTCCAGACGATATGCTTTTTAACTCTCTTGCCTTCGCACTTTTTTTTCCTGTCGTAACCATCGCTTACTTTCTGATGGCTCAACGCTGGCGTTGGTCATTGCTGCTGGCAGCAAGTTGTTTCTTTTATATGTTTTTCCGTCCTATTTACATGCTCATCCTGGTTTTTACTATCGCGGTGGATTATTCGGCCGGGCTCTTGATTGAATCAGCTTCCGGGAAAGGAAACAAAAAATTCTGGCTCATCATGAGCATTATTGCCAATGTAGGTGTCCTTGCGATTTTCAAATACTATAATTTCATCAATGAGAACCTTTCTATCCTTATGGGGTTTGATGGTCAGCAAAAACTGGCTCCGGTACTTGAAATCATGCTACCTGTCGGATTAAGTTTTCACACCTTCCAGGCGATGAGTTACACCCTTGAGGTATATTACGGAAGAGAAAAGGCAGAACGCCACCCGGGAATTTACGCCTTATATGTGATGTTTTATCCACAACTTGTCGCGGGCCCGATCGAAAGACCGCAAGAACTGCTTCCACAATTCCGCGAGCATCATCCTTTTGACTACCGGCGTGTCAGTCAGGGCTTAAACAGAATGCTCTGGGGTTTTTTCAAGAAGATGGTGATCGCCGACCGACTGGGATATTATGTCGATGCTGTCTATTCCAATCCCGAACAATACAGTGGATGGCCTCTCATCTGGGCCACTTTCTTTTTTTCAATCCAGATCTACTGCGACTTCAGCGGTTACTGCGACATCGCCCTGGGTGCATCCCGGATCATGGGTTTTCGCCTCATGGAAAATTTTAATTTACCCTACTTCAGTGCCTCTGTGCGTGAATTCTGGAGCCGCTGGCACATCTCACTCTCCACATGGTTCCGGGATTATCTCTACATCCCCTTAGGGGGAAACCGTTCCTCGAAAGCCCGTTGGATCTTCAGTATCCTTCTTGTCTTTATGCTGAGTGGTTTATGGCATGGAGCACAATGGACCTTTGTAGTGTGGGGACTGATCCATGGTATATTGATCCTACTGGAACGAATCAGCGGACAACATGCTCCTCCGCACACACTCTTTCGGGTATTGCTTACCTTCTTACTTGTGAATCTTGCCTGGATTTTTTTTCGTGCCGATACATGGAACGATGCGAAATATATCGTCAGCCATCTCCTTCCGTTTGGTCATTCATGGATCGGGGTTCCTAATATCAGCACCAGCTCCTTTCTGCTGAACCTGGCATTGATTCTTTTCCTTTTTATAGATGAAATCATCCGCTTCCGGGGTAAAATTGCATTCGCAGAGCGGATCATTCCTCATGCCAGGTACCGCCGTTATTTTCAGAATGCTGCTCTCGTGTTGATCATTGTGCTGTTTGGAGTGTTTGAACAACAAACTTTCATCTATTTTCAATTCTGAAAAATGACACCTCAACGAAAACTTGGATGGGAAATCGCGGGGCTCTTAGGTTTTGTGTTATCCATACTCGGCCTGCTGGAATGGAAGTATAAAAATTATTCGACCGACGTAGATGACCTCATTCGAAAATTCGAATACAAAAAATCCACGGCGCAAGTGCTTTGGCTGGGAAACTCACATACCTTACCTATTATTGAAAGTATAGACCAACAAGACAAGACTTCGCAAGTGGCCTCTCTGGCTCATGGTGGAATTGATTTATTCCTGACACATGAACTTGTACAAAAATATTTGAATGAACTCCCTCAGTTAAAATTGATTTTGTTGGGTATAGATGAAGATATGCTGGGTTATAACCAGAGTGTTTTTCGTGTAGAATACGGAAGTCGCGCTTTTTATCGTTACACCGATACAATTTACAAGAATTCACGAATAGAACGCATACTGGCAAAAAGCAATTTCTTCCGATCCAATCGTGATCTGTCTTACTTATTCTCTTCAAAGACCAGTAATGCAAGTTACCTTGCCTCACTCGATACCAGCATCTTCAGGTCCATTGGATCTCCCTGTCAACAAAGAGCTCATGAACATTCTGCCATACGCTTTAGCAGGAAACTACTGCATGAGAACACCCTTTTGCTTCAAAAAATTATCGCGCAGGCAAGAGAAAAAAACCGGACATTGATTCTGTTTATCCCACCGAAATCCAATTGCTATCTTGAATACCGCAACCAGGAAAACATAGCTGAAGCAAGAGCTATCCTGGATTCCCTGGTGCTGGCAGAAGGTGTTGACCTGTTCGAAATGAATAGAGCAATGGTTTATCCTGATTCTTTATTCAGGGATCCGGATCATCTGAACCTTAAGGGTGCCCAAATCGGAGTAAAACAACTGTTCAAGTATATTTCTGAAAAAGATTCTCTGCTGTCTGAAAGACTGAAACCTGTTTTTTCAGTTGTTCCCGGAATTTCCCTCGCCAAATAACAGTATGCAATGGCCGCTTCTATTCAGGAGATGCTGCCGGATTTTTAGCAAGGTATAAATGAATGATTTTTTCGAGAACAGGCGGAAAGTAAGCATGTTCAAGGTCATGGATCTTTGCCGCCAATGTTACTTCATCATCGGATTGTGAAACATGACAAGCTGCCTGAAAAACAATTTCGCCTTCATCAAAATGTTCATTCACATGATGAATTGTAATTCCGGAAATCGGCAGTCCGGAAGCGATGACAGCACGATGCACCTTCTCTCCATAAAAGCCTTTCCCTCCAAAAGAAGGTAAAAGTGCTGGATGAATGTTGATGATTCTCCCCTTGAATGATACTATCAGAGGCAAGGGAACCAACCAAAGAAAACCTGCCAATACGATAAAATCAATACTTTCTTTGGCAAGGAGTTCGAGAATTTTTTCTTCCTCATAAAAATCACTCCTGTTAAATACCGTACAGGGAATATTCAGGCGCTTGGCCCTGTTGATAACCCCGGCACTTGGATTATTGGTGAAAATGCGCGAAATCTTAATCTCTTTATCCGAATTGAAATAACGGATAATGTTCTCGGCGTTTGTACCTGATCCGGAAGCGAAAATAGCGAGGTGTATAGGCATAAGGGTTGGGTTAAAATTAGTGAATATTTATTCATGAACTTTTCAACAAGAAAAACATACCCTGTTATTTTTATTACTTTGCACCATTAACAATATTATTCACGTCCTATTATGTCAGCCAACTCCATTTTCCAGTACTTCACGCCAAAAGACCGGAAATTCTATCCTCTCTTTGAGCAATCATCCAGCAACCTTGTCGCTATTTCCAAAGTACTCTACGAAGCTCTGATCACTACATCCCCGGAAAAACGAATCGAACACATCCGTCACATAGAAAAGCTGGAACATGTTGGAGATGATATTACTCACCAGATTTTCAGTGAAGTGGCTACAACTTTTATTACTCCTTTCGACCGTGAAGATATCCAGAAATTAGCCGGCGGACTTGATGATATCATCGATTACATCCACGGTTCGGCTAAGCGGATTGAATTGTATAAAGTCAAGTGTTATTCATCCTTCCATGATTAAACTGGCTGAATTGATCGGCAACTGTGCTGAAGAACTCAACACGGCTATCGGAGGACTACGTAATCTGAATTCAAGTAACATGATAAAAATCCGCGCTGCCCTGGTAAGGGTAAACAGTATTGAAAATCATGCTGATGATATCTTCGACAATGCAGTAGCCCGATTATTCGAAGAAGAAAAAAATGCAGTGGAAATAATTAAAATAAAAGAAGTGCTAAGCGCATTGGAAACAGCAACCGACAAATGCGAGGATGTTGCCAATACCCTTGAGTCCATCATTGTAAAAAATTCCTGAAATAATTTATACATCCCCTCTGTATGGAATTGATTTATTTAGTTATTATTCTTGCTCTTATTTTCGATTTTATAAATGGGTTTCATGATGCGGCAAATTCGATAGCTACCATTGTTTCTACAAAAGTACTTTCACCTCTCAGCGCTGTGATCTGGGCTGCCATGTTCAATTTCCTGGCCTACTGGTTATTCGAACTGAAAGTGGCTGATACAGTGGCCAAAACCGTGCGCCCTGAAAATATTACCCTCATTGTAGTTTTATCCGGCGTTATTGCCGCCATCATTTGGAATTTGTTTACCTGGAAAATGGGAATTCCTTCGAGTTCCTCTCACACATTGATCGGAGGATTTGCAGGTGCCGGTGTGGCTCACGGAGGAACTTTTGATGCTATTCAGTTGAGTAAAGTAATGCCTACTGTTTATTTTATCGTGCTTGCCCCCGTGATCGGTATGATCATATCCTACATCTTTTCTGTTCTTACATTGAATGTCTGCCGAAGATTCAACCCTTCCAAGGTGGATAAAGTATTCCGGCGCTTACAGCTTCTCTCCTCTGCTGCCTACAGTCTTGGGCATGGAGGTAACGATGCACAAAAGGTAATGGGTATCATCGCTGCCGCTCTGATGGCACAAGGTATTATTGGTGACATCAGCCAATTACCTGCCTGGGTACCACTTGCCTGTTATTCCGCAATTGCCTTGGGTACCATGCTTGGAGGCTGGAGAATTGTGAAAACTATGGGACAGAAAATCACGAAACTTACCCCTTTTGAAGGCTTTAGCGCAGAAACCGCCGGCGCCATCACTTTATTTGGTACGCAATACTTTAAAATTCCTGTGAGTACAACACATACTATCACCGGATCTATCATCGGTGTCGGTGTTACAAAGAGAGTGAGCGCCGTTCGCTGGGGAGTCACAATTCAGCTGATCTGGGCCTGGATACTCACAATCCCGGTGTCTGCCTTGTTGGCTGCCTGTATCTTTTATGTAATACACCTATTTATGCCTTGAGTACTAAAGAATTCTGATAATACCTGAACTATCAGAAGATTCCAAGGTCAGGAATAATTAAGCCATAGGATTGATTGAATGAACATCTGCCTCCGGCTCATTTTAGTTCTGTAAACCGTAATCAAATAAAATCCTTTGAAGATGTCCGGTTTATTCATCTGGTTTTATCGTACATTTCCGGAATATTACTCAGTTCTTTCAGTCCATTTCACCTTTAATTCTTAGCCGGGAGGAATATTATTTCCGTCTCAAGCACGATCTTATTGTCAAGTATTTGCCTTTCAATAAGATATCTTACAAGTCAAGGTGTAGAATCAGTAGTTCAGTATTTTGATTTTAAGGCGAATAAATTTTACTTTGCACCACATTTTAAAAAAAATAAAACCTAAAAAGGATTAACATGTCAGACATTGCCGCAAAAGTAAAAGCCATCATCATCGACAAACTTGGTGTGGATGAAAAAGAAGTGAATCCGGAAGCCAGTTTTACCAACGACCTTGGCGCAGATTCTCTTGATACGGTTGAACTCATCATGGAATTTGAAAAGGAGTTCAACATCGCTATTCCGGATGACCAGGCGGAGAAAATTTCTACGGTTGGACAGGCCATCGAATACATTGAGAAGAATACGAAATAATTTTTTCTGCATGATCCGTTTCTCTCTTTATTTTGGAGACGGATCATGTTAGTTTTCTAACGGAATCCCGGCTTTGGCCGGTTTGAATCCATAATAAATTCACAAGGGATGCAACTGAAACGAGTCGTAGTGACGGGACTAGGTGCGCTAACACCGCTGGGAAACAATGTGGAAACGTATTGGACCAGACTTGTGAACGGTGTAAGCGGTGCGGGACCAATTACCAAATTTGATGCTTCCAAATTCAAGACCCGATTTGCCTGTGAAGTAAAAGGATTTGATCCGAATGATTTTTTTGAAAGAAAAGAAGGAAGAAAACTGGATGGCTTTTCACAATATGCCCTGGTGGTTGCCGATCAGGCAATCAACGATGCCAAAATCGATCTTGAAACAATTAACCATGACCGAGTAGGTGTAATTTGGGGTTCAGGTATTGGTGGATTGAAAACTTTTCAAGATGAAGTTATCTAACTTTGCCAAAGGAGACGGAACTCCTCGATTCAATCCATTCTTTCATTCCCAAAATGATTGCTGATATCGCTTCAGGCCATATCTCAATCAAATACGGTTTCCGAGGTCCAAATTTTACCACTGTTTCTGCCTGCGCATCCTCTACAAATGCATTGATTGATGCATTTACGTATATCCGACTAGGAAAAGCAAACATCATTATCTCCGGGAGGATCTGAATCGACTGTAAATGAAACATGTGTAGGCGGATTCAATGCCTTGCAGGCGTTATCCCAACGAAACGACGATCCTGCTACTGCCTCAAGGCCTTTTGATCTTGATCGCGATGGTTTTGTTATGGGTGAAGGTGCCGGTTGTCTTATTCTGGAAGAACTGGAGCATGCCAAAGCACGAGGAGCACATATCTATGCAGAAATTGTCGGTGGTGGAATGTCTGCAGATGCTTACCACATGACAGCACCACATCCCGAAGGATTCGGTGCAGCCAATGTAATGAATGCAGCACTGGAAGATGCAGAGATGAAAGCTGCGGATATTGATTATATCAATGTTCATGGAACTTCCACTCCGATTGGCGATCCACAGGAGATAAAAGCCATTCAAACTGTTTTTGGAGAAGATGCATATCGTCTCAATATCAGTTCCACAAAATCAATGACAGGTCATCTCCTTGGTGCTGCCGGTGCAATTGAAGCCATTGCACGCATTGCTTGCTGTGGTAAATGATATTGTTCCTCCAACTATTAATCATTTTACAGATGATCCTGCTTTTGATCCGCGACTCAATCTTACTTTTAACAAAGCCCAAAAACGTACAATACGAGCTGCATTAAGTAATACATTTGGATTTGGCGGACATAATGCTTCGGTCATTTTCCGCAAATATTCCTGATGCGATTCAGGATCCATTAGCATACTGTGTTGAATAAAAAATCTTGTGCTTGAATTTATTTGATCCCATCCGGACTCTCTTCTCGAAGGATAAAAAATTTATCTTTTCACTTCGTAATTTATTGGGATTCTACTCCCGGAAATCTCTCAGTTTATAAACTTGCATTTCGCCACCGTTCAGTTGCAGTCGAACATGCAGCGGAATTAAATTCAGCAATGAAAGACTGGAATATCTCGGCGATGCAGTATTGGGAACTATCATTGCCGAAATGCTTTTTAAAAAATATCCCTATAAAGAAGAAGGTTTTCTGACGGAAATGCGAAGCAGAATCGTGAACCGCGAACATTTCAACAGACTGGCACTGAAACTGGGTATCGATCAGATGATGAGCGGTTTTATCGATCCCGGAGCAAAAACACGATCAGCTTATGGAGATGCATTTGAAGCATTGATTGGTGCGGTGTATATCGACAAAGGATATAATGGCACCCGAAAAATGATCTTGAAAAGAATCGTTAAAAATCATATTCATCTTGATGAAATCGAAGAACAGGATAGTAATTTTAAAAGTCGACTGATCAACTGGTCACAACGTGAACGAAAAAAAGTGGAGTTCGAATTTTTAGAAGAAGTGGACAATGGCGGTAAAAGACTTTTGCGTGTGCGTGTTCTGGTTGATGGTATTGAAATGAGTCGTGGAGAAGATTTTTCAAAAAAACGTGCAGAACAAATTGCCGCTGAAAAAGCATGCATCTCGCTCGGTATTTAACCGACCTTATTTTTAAAGTCATTATTTCTCTTTGCATTCTTTTTTTCTATTCCGTTGTTTGGGTTATTGATTTTATCCTGTTGAACACCATTGCTTTCCGCTTTAAGATCCTTGAATTTCCTGAAATCCAATTCCAAATTGATACCTTTGCCATTGGAAATCAGACGGGAGTCATGGCAAAAAATGTACTCAAACTTAATGAAGAAGATAAATATCGACTTCTTCCTGTTTGGCATATCCTGCCAGTTGAAAGACTACCGGCTCTGCAGGGAAGTGAATCTGAAACTGAGTATCAGAGATGACGCGTCGTGAGGATTTTGACATCTTCAACAACAAACGAATGGAAGAGCAGGGCTTTTGCTTTCTTCCAATTTGATACTGAGGATGAAGATCAGTTTTGCCTCGTTTCCAATCGTGGGCCCAAGGGATTACTGATTCCTGAGCAGAAACAAATCGATTACTTTCTAATGATCCGTCCGGGACGTATGCGCGTGGAAGAAACCGAAATACTTAATGCACTGAAAGAAATTTCAATCGTTCTGGCTGCATATAAACTGGATGTGCACAAATTAAAATCAAAAGACAATCTGATATTTTAGTCCGGGCTAATTGATGCAGACCTTAGTCCGGATAATCTCTTAACAATGTTTTATAAAAAATATATTAAATTTAAACTGCGCCATTTTTAACCAACACTTCGGAATATATTCATCCGGAATCTCCCGCTGTCTATATACAAACGACAGCATTAAGCATTTTTACTTTGTCTAAAATCAACCATGTTACCCCCAAATAAAACAAAAATTGTTGCCACTATCGGCCCTGCCTCTTCTCAGTCCTGCAAGTCTTACGTGAATTAATTCTCGGCGGTGTGGATGTATGCAGGATTAATCTCTCTCACGGTGAATATGAAGATCACGTCAGAGTAATCAATAGCATCCGGCAGATCAATAAAGAATTGGATCAGCATGTGGCTATTCTGGTGGATCTGCAGGGCCCAAAATTAAGAATTGGTGATCTTGTTGAGAAAAACATTGAACTAATTGCCGGAAACGAAATTACATTCACGACAAAGGAGTGTACAGGTACATCCGAATTGCTTATACATGAACTACAAACAATTCCCGCAGGATGTAAAAATTGGTGATGTCGTGCTGATCGATGATGGTAAACTTCAACTTCGTGTTACAGACACAAACCGCAAGGATGAAGTGAAGGCAATCATAGAAGGCGGTGGAACTTTATCGGCAAGAAAAGGAGTCAATCTGCCCAATACAAAAATTTCATTTACCCAGTCTTACGGAAAAAGATCTTGAAGATCTCGACTTTGCCATACAGCAAAATGTAGACTGGATCGGACTTTCCTTTGTCCGTAATGCCAACGATATTCTGGATCTTAAAACAAGAATAGCAGGCGCCGGAAAAAAAATCAGGGTGATCGCGAAAATCGAAAAACCGGAAGCATTGGAAGATATTGATCAGATCATACATGATACAGATGCACTCATGGTAGCCCGCGGTGACCTCGGAGTAGAACTTACCAATGGAACAGGTTCCGGTCATTCAGAAAATGCTGGTGGAAAAATGCATTCGTGCCGCTAAGCCGGTCATCATCGCGACACAGATGATGGAATCGATGATTAACAATTACTCCCCGACCCGGGCAGAAGTAAATGATGTTGCGAACTCCGTGATGGATGGTGCTGATGCTGTGATGCTCAGCGGGGAAACTTCCGTAGGTAAACATCCACTGAAAGTGGTGGAATACATGCGTAAAATCATCGCGACCGTCGAAGCCAATGCATTTCGCTACAACCGCAATTACCAGCCGGATGTTTCCAGCAAAACGTATATTTCAGATTCGGTTTGTTACAATGCGTGTGTGATGGCCTCTCAGGTAGGAGCCAATGCAATTGTAGGAGTGACGCGTTCAGGCTATACCGCTTATAAAGTAGCTGCACAACGACCACACGCGGATATATTTATCTTTACCGATGTGCCCGACTTTACTGAGTGTTCTCAGTCTTATCTGGGGCGTACATGGATTACTATTACGACCGTACCGTATCTACTGATCAAACAATCATCGAGCTTCAGGATATCCTGAAAGAAAAAAAAGTTTTAAAAGAAGGCGACCTTGTCATCAACCTGGCCAGTGTACCCCTGGAAGATCAGGGTAGAACCAACATGATTAAACTCGGTGTGGTAAAGTAAGCGTTATTCTCTTCTAAAAACAGCAAACATTATGTCTCTTAACATTCCCTTACTGAAAGAAATTTGTGAAACTGCCGGTGCTCCGGGTTTTGAAAACCGTATTCGTGAAATTGTTCTACGGGAGGTGACTCCACTGGTTGACCGTGTTACCGTCGACAACCTGGGAAATGTTACCGCATTTAAAAAAGGAAGAGAAGCAAAGAAAGTAATGATTGCCGCTCACATGGATGAAATCGGATTCATGGTAACTCATATTGACGATAATGGTTTTCTGCGTTTTCATACACTTGGTGGCTTTGACCCAAAAACACTTACTGCACAAAGAGTAATTGTACACGGTACAAAGGATCTCATCGGTGTGATGGGTAGTAAGCCGATACACATCATGTCTCCCGAAGAGAAAACTAAAGCCCCGCAGATTCATGATTTCTTTATTGACCTGGGAATGCCGAAAACCGAAGTAGATCAATTCGTAGCAGTCGGAAATCCAATTACAAGACAACGTGAATTAATCGAGATGGGCAATTGTGTGAATTGCAAATCCATCGACAACAGAGTATCTGTTTTCATTTTGTTGGAAACATTACGCAATTTAAAAGAAACACCTTATGATGTTTATGGTGTATTCACCGTTCAGGAAGAAGTAGGCATCCGGGGTGCCGGAGTGGCAGCCCACCATATTGAACCCGATTTTGGTTTTGGTCTGGATACTACCATTGCTTATGATGTACCCGGATCACAGGCCCATGAAAAAGTGACCTCACTGGGAGGTGGTGCAGCTATCAAGATCATGGACTCATCCACGATTTGTGATGTACGCATGGTCGAATACATGAAAAAAACAGCAGATAAAGCAAAAATCAAATGGCAACCTGAAATACTCCAGGCAGGAGGAACGGACACAGCAGGAATCCAGCGGATGGGAAGGACCGGTGCTATTGCAGGAGCCATTTCCATCCCGACCCGGCATATTCACCAGGTGATAGAAATGGCCGACAAAAATGACATTTCCAATTGTATCGAACTTCTCACAGTTTGTATACATGAATTAGATACACATTCCTGGACATTTTAAAATATTTTTTTTAATGAGTTAGAACCTTATATTTGGATTATTCTTTTCCAATATAAAAAGCCATTTCTATGCAGGCATCACTTTCTATTCCCGAAACGGAAACCCGTCAATATGAAAATACGAAGGACGGGATAATGGTTGCCGACTTGTCAGGTATCATTTACTACGCCAATAAATCGATTACAAAGCTTACCGAAAGAAGACCGGAAGAATTCCTTAACAAGAGCTGCATATTGTTTCAAACTGACCCTAATCTGAATTTCATTGCCATTGTTAAATTCTTAAGCTTACATAGCGCCTATACAGAAATGATTCGCTGCACAAAACCCGATGGTACTAGTACGCCATTGTCAGTCCGGTTTTCATTTCGCTACGGGGAAAATGGAAACCCAACAGGAGTATTGATGGTATTTAGAAAAACTGGCTTCGAGACAAAGCAGGAAGAGTCATTCTTTGTGAAGCACAGAGCCTTGCTACAGGCCATGAATTTTCGTACGGATGAAATTTGCTTAATCATCAATGTACAGCACTGGGGAACTACTTTTTGTACCGATACGATAGATAAAGTTCTGGGCTGGTCCGCTATGGATTTTATAAGTGGTGGCTGGACATTTGCCATCAGCACTACTCACCCTGAAGACACGAGCAGGTTGACCAGCTATTTGCATAGTGAAGTCGAAAAAAGGAGCGACAAGGCCTCCGAGCTGGATTTAGTTCCAATGACTTTTGAATATAGGAAAATGCATAAAAACGGAAGCTGGAAATGGATGAGCTACTTTTCCATGGCATTAAACAGGGACAGTAATGGAAAACTTCTCCATATTATCACTTTTATGAGGGATATCTCCTTTGAAAAAATGAAGGAGCGATTGAGACACAATCCCGATATTGTGAATTTGGTTCAAAATGGCTTCGATCATTTAAACCTGAATTCAATTAAACCCACTTCTGAAATAGTAAAAGCTAAATTGATACAACTCTCAGCCCGTGAAAAAGAAATTCTCGACTGTGTTAAAATGGGACATTCAACGAAAGAAATCGCAGTCCGACTTAGGCTGACGGTAAATACAATAAATACCTATAGGAAAAATCTGATGAACAAGCTCCATGCAAAAAACACAGCAGAGCTGGTGAAAATAGCCATGGAGCAAGCTATCACTTAATTGCCTTGACTTCCGTCAATTGACCCTGAAGGATTATTCGCATTCATTTTTTAATTTTTTTAATGAACCATTATGCGGGGAATAAACGAATTTGTTCAAAACCTAAGGGATGTTTATCAGTCCAGCCATGATGGAATTCTAATCACAGACATGGAGGGAAAAATTATTTTCCTGAATAATTCCCTTCTCCACTTTTGCAATGTGAAGGAAAAGTCATTGACCGGGAAAACAATTTCTTCACGCCTTTCAGATGATAAAGAACTGGTGAAACTTAAATCACTGCCTGAAAAAAAGGCGTTTTTTTCTAAGTTAAAATTGAAGATTGGGAATGGAAAGATAGCAGAAGTTCCTTCCCTCGTCATTCTTCTCTAAACACAAAAAAAACATGTTGGACATATTTATATTTTCCAACTTCGCAAGGGAAACAAGGAAAACAGTAACTATTCCCTTGCAAACAATCCAATTCTGCGTGTATTAAATGCAAAGCCAAATGAAATTTGGTTTATCTCTGATGTAAAAAATTTTCGCACACTTTTTTGCAGTCATCCTATAAAGGAATTGAGTGGCTGGACATCCAAAGAATTTATTGAAGGAGGATGGGCATTTAGTTTTATCATGATCCATCCGATGGATCAGATAAGGGTAATTTCTGTCTTAACTGAAGAAATTGCACTTCGGAACGAAAACCCGGTAGTTTATGATCATGTACCGATTTCTGTACAATTCCGCTTCAGGTCCAGGGATAATTCCTGGATTTGGTTTGATGATAAGCTCAGCGTCCTTGAAAGGGATGAAAACAAAATGATAAAACTCCTGATCGGTACTATTTCAAAATTTGTCCCTGCACTCCGTGAAGATGAAAAATCCGACATCTCCCTGCTGGAACAGGACCTGATAAGCCAAGATGGAAAAACATATGTAAACCTGGATTCCATTTTAAAATTACAGGAAAACAGGATTCAAAAGAATATCAGTTTTTCCGGTATCATCATGGATTCCTTCGAATTGACCAACCGGGAACTGGAGGTTTTCAATCTCATCCTTGAAGGTTTTACTTCAGTTGGAATTGGAAAAAAAATAAATGTCAGCAAGAACACCGTAAATATGCACCGCAAACAAATCATGAAAAAAATGCAGGCAAGAAGCGTTGCAGATTTGTTCAGAATCGCCCTGAAAAACCAGCTTTTGCTTAAAAAGTAGACTCATACCCTACTTTTGGGGATAAAATATACTACTTATGGTAATTGTGAAAACTAGGCTGTTCATGCACTTTTATGCTTTCTTTTCACACTAGCTCCAATATTAAGCTTTTTTCATAGCCCGGGGGACGCAGCCTCCGGGTTTTTTATGGAAAAGATTCCTGAAATTTTCCAAGAGAATAAAAGAATAATTCATCTGAAGACAATTTCCCATTAACAAGTTCAGATTGACGATCTGATTCGCTGACTGTTCCTTGCAATTCATTCCCCATGCGAAGCATTCCATTTACCAATAATCTGTTGCTTTTTTTAAATATGGGTTTAGTTTGCATTAAAACGATAGATATGGCTCCTTTTGAAATTCAGGATTATTTACACCTATACAGCATGATTTCTTTCAAAGATGGCAGAAAAGAAGCCGGGCTCATCATCAATAAGTATAACCTGATGAAGGGAGAAATTGAATATTTCTTTATCCCTCAGGTGAATATGCAGGCCTATAAAAGCGCCTTTGAGAAGTACGACCGCGATACCTGCAATCGTTTGGTGGAATTGGTGAATATTGAGCATTTACACAGCATACGTCCGGTTTCATTGAGCGATTATAAAATCATCATGGAACTACTGCATGAACGAAATCAACAGTTGAATTCAATGCATTAAAATGTCATCAAAAAACTATAAACAAAAGGCCCGGTTTCTACGGGCCTTTTTCGTTTACCAAGCAAATAGCAGTGCTCGCGTATATGCCTTTACAAAATATTAATGTGGAAATAACGTGTTTTATTTGAATTTTTTATTACTTTGTAGTCTTGTCCCATCGCAGGTTTCCGGACATTCCGGGGAAACAGCAAACTTGCCGGTGTTTCCGTTATTACAATAAGTAACTATATCCATACATGAAAACACATCTATTCGTTATGAAAACATCAAACACAAACTGCGGCTTAATTTTTAAGTTGATGACCAGGGCAAGTCAATTTGCCACTAAAGCAAATTCATCACTTCATTTTGGAAAAACTGCAATAGCCGGATTGGTTGTTGCTTTTTTGTTATTAGGGGGAGGGAACGCGATGGGACAGCTCATCACTGAACCATTTAATTATACTGCGCATGCAACAGATGGGTTAGCAAAGCAAAGTTCACTTGCCTGGGCAATTGTAAATACAGGCGACTCAATTTTGGTTACGAGTGGAAATCTATCCCATCCCGGATTACCTGCTTCAACCGGCAATATGATTGCATTTGATGGTGCTGGTACAGATTATAACAGATCTTTTACCCTGCAAAACACAGCCGGTACTACAGTCTATCTTTCCTTTGTTCTTAAAATTACTTCTTTAGGATCACTGAATACAACGGGATCCTACTTTACCGGATTAGCAGCAAGCTCTTCATTATTCGGGGCAGTTGTACAGGCAAGGAAAAGCGCTGTTGATGGTACGAAATATAACCTGGGAGTAAGTGTAAATACTTCATCCGCAATTTCATGGAGTAGTATTGATTATACCGTAGGCCAGGAATACTTTATCGTTAGTGCCTACCAGATTGTATCCGGTTTAACAAATGATACTGCAAAATTGTGGATTAATCCTGCATTAGGTGCTCCGACGGAGTCGGCTCCGACATGTAAATCAGCATGGACTGCGTCAAATGATTTAACAGGTGTTTCTCAAGTTTTTTTGAGACAGGCTGCAGCTACAACAACTCCTTTTATTCAAATGGATGAAATGAGAATAGGTACCTCCTGGACTTCAGTAACTCCTTATGTTGCAGGGGCCCCAACAATCACCCTTTCAACGAATGCACTTACAAATTTCGGATCGGTGCAGTTAGGTAATTCTTCCGCTGAACAAACCTATACTGTAAGTGCTTCCGACTTAACTGATACATTACATATCACAGCTCCAAGCCCTTTTGAAATCTCCCTCAGCAGCGGAAGCGGTTTTGGCTCGTCTCTTTACCTGTTACCAAGTGCCGGTGCTGTTGGTTCAACCAATATTTATGTTCGTTTTACCCCTTCTGCAAATGGTACTGTGAGTGATAGTATCTCAAATACAAGTGCAGGCGCAATCACAAAAAGAGTTGGTGTAAGCGGAACAGGAAGCAGTTGTTCGGCACCGAACATCACACCGGACGGCCCGACTTCCTTTTGTACAGGAGGTTCTGTAACCCTTACTGCTGATGCCGGAGTCAGTTACTTATGGTCAACTTCAGAAACGACGCAGTCTATTGTGGTTACAACAAGCGGTAATTACACTGTTGCTGTCACCGATGGCTCCAATTGCACAGCCACCTCATTACCAACAACAGTTACTGTCGGTGCATTTTCATTTTCCGGACTAATTTTCTCTGAGACTATGGGAACGCCAACGACAAACACTTTCATAAATGCATATACGGGTTGGCAGAATTATGGAATTTATTCGTTTACATCTACCACCACCAACCAAAGTGATGTACGTACCACCACTGCTTCGGCAGGTTATGTAGGTGCCTCAGGTTCCGGAAACGTATTTATGGGAACTTCCGGTACCAGTGCCCGTGATTTTATAATCAGTGGAATCAATACCACCGGTTACACCGGGCTTACACTTTCGTTTGGAATGTTGCGCAGTCTGAATACAGATCCCCTTATTGTTTCCGCAAGTACGGATGGTATCAACTATACTCCCTTAACTACTTCGGCACAACCTGCTGTCAATAATGCTTGGGGTTTGGTTACCGTTACATCCGGTATTCCAGCAACATCCAATCTGCGTATCAAGTTTGAAAAGAGTACGGCAAACAGTTTCCGCATCGATGATATTAGTTTATCCGGCGCAGCCTCTTCTGTTGCAATCTCAGCCTTAGGTTCCACTACCATTTGCCAGGGCACTACTGTAACTCTCATTTCCAACATTCCGACCGGAAATGAGTGGAGTCCTGTTTTTTCTTTTTCTCAAGCTATTCAGGTAGGAACAGCCGACACCTATTATGCCACAGTAACAGACCTGAATGGTTGTGCTGTGGTGACTAATTCTATCACTGTTACAGTGATTGATGCACCAACAGTGACAACAAGCACTACAGATGTTTTATGTTCCGGCGATTCAACGGGTACTGCGACTGCCATCCCTACGGGAGGAGCAGGCGGCTATACCTACAGTTGGAACAGCAATCCGGTTCAAACTTCTGTGACAGCAAGCGCTCTCCCGGCAGGTTCATACAATGTAGTGGTGACTGATGCAATTGGCTGTTCAGGTTCCGCTTCAGCTTTGATCGGCGAACCTCTTCCATTACAGGTAAGTGCAAGTTCTACCGTTCCCAGCTCGATTGGTGGAAATGACGGTACTGCTACCGCAGTTGCTTTTGACGGAACACCTACTTACAGTTATTCCTGGAATACAGCTCCTGTTCAAAATACAGACGTCGCTACCGGACTGATGGCCGGTACTTATACAGTAGTAGCCACTGATGCGAACGGTTGTACAGCAAGCACACAGACTGTCGTAGTTGATCCGATTCCGGAAATTACGGTCTCCACTACTTCGCTTGCAGACTTTGGCAACGCGGTATTAGGCAGTTCTTCCACCGAAGACATCTACACTGTATCAGGTATTTATCTCGCTGATCCAATTCTTATCTCAGCTCCTGCCGGATTTGAAGTATCCCTGACTTCCGGTTCCGGATTTGGTTCAAGCGTTTCTCTTTCTCCAAGTCTTGGAGTAGTTCCAACTACTTCCGTGTATGTTCGTTTCACACCGTTATTGATCGGTCCGGCAAGCGGAAGCATTACACATACCAGCACCGGCGCTGCTCAAAAAGATGTCGCAGTGAGCGGAACGGGTACATGTTTTCTGGCCACTATTACGCCGAGCGGTCCCACTTCATTCTGTACAGGAGGTTCTGTAACCCTCACAGCGAGTAGCGGAGCCAGCTATCTTTGGTCAAGTGGTCAAACTACCCAAAGTATTTTAGTTACTGCTTCCGGGTCATTCTCAGTAGTGATCAGTGATGGCTTAGGTTGCTTGTCTACCAGCCCTGTGGAAGTTGTAACAGTAAACAGTTTTTCGTTCACTGGCATCATGTTCTCCGAAAACATGGGAACGCCGGGTGGTAATACTTTCGTGAATAATTACACAGGCTGGCAGAATAATGGAGTCTATACTTATCAATCTACTCTCACTAACCAAAGCGATGTTCGGACGTCCACTGCTTCTACCGGATACTCCGGTGCAACAGGTTCGGGTAATGTATTCATGGGAACAGCCGGAGGCACTAACCCACGTGATTTTATTATCGGTGGGATAAATACTACCGGATATACCAACCTTCATCTTTCCTTTGGAATGTTACGCACTACTACAGCAGAAGCACTTGCCGTTTCTGTCAGTACAGATGGCATAACATACAGCCCAATAACTACTACGGTTCAACCTGCACAAAATGCATGGGCCCTGGTAAGTGACAGTATTGGCACCATACCTGCCACTTCAAACCTTAGAATTAAATTTGAGAAGGCCACATCTGTAAGTTTCCGTATTGATGATATCTCCATCAGCGGAACTACCAATACTCTACTGGTAACCGCAAACGGTCCGACTACTATTTGTGGTGGGAAAGAACTCATTTTAACTTCAAACATCTCAGTTGGAAATACATGGTCACCTGGTCTGGAGTTTTCGCAATCTCTTCATATTACCACATCAGGCACTTATTACAATACGCTTACCGACATCAATGGATGTATTGAAACTTCACCTTCCTTCGTTGTTTCGGTAAACCCAAGTCCGGTGGTAGATACACTGATTAGTACAAATCTGCTTTGCAATAATGATTCAAGTGGCGCTATTGAGGCGATTGTAAGCGGAGGAACGACACCTTATACCTATAACTGGAATACCGTTCCACCTCAGACATCGCTTAGTGTAACCGATCTGCATGCAGGATATTACACCTTTACTGTAACTGACATTAATAGTTGTACTGCTTCGAGAGGTGTCTTGGTTACTCAACCAACACCCCTCGTGGTTTCCACCTCTGTAATAGCCCACCCTTCCTTCATCGGTGCAACAGACGGAAGCATCGCCAGCACTGTGACCGGTGGTATCACGCCATATAACTATAGCTGGAACAGCGTACCGGTGCAAACCACGGACACTGCAGTTGGTCTCGGAGCTGGAATTTACACCCTAACTGTTGTGGATTCCAACGGTTGTACAGTGTCTGTCCCTGACACTTTAAATGATCCTTTACCTGAAATTTTCGTGAGTCCGAATACACTTCCCGCTTTCACGAATACACTGGTCGGAAACACCTCCACGGAGCAATCCTATACTGTTTCCGCCATCTACCTTACAGATTCCATCCTTCTGGTAGCTCCTGCAGGATTTGAAATTTCTCTCACAAGCGGCTCCGGATTTGGCGATTCTCTCGCTCTTTATCCAAGTCTTGGCACTGTAGCTCCTACTACAATATATGTACATTTCCAACCATTGGGCGGTGGTTTAGCAAGTGATGTAATCACTCATACCAGTGTTGGCGCGATACAGAAGGATGTTGCAGTGAGCGGAACAGGAGTAACATGTCCTCAGGCAACTATCACTCCCGGCGGACCACTTACTTTCTGCCAGGGCGGGTCAGTTACATTAACTGCCAGCAGTGGTGTTAGCTACTTATGGTCCAACGGCCAAACAACAGCAAGCATCAGTACTGATACTTCCGGAACATTCTCTGTTATTATTACAGATGCTTTTGCCTGCTCAAGCACTTCTGCACCGACAACTGTCGTTGTGAATGCATTCGGATTCAATGGTGCCATCTTCTCAGAAGATATGGGTAACTCGGGTGGTACGGTTGCATTGAATACATACATCGGTTGGCAGAATAATGGTATTCTCAATTTCTCAACCAATCCTGTAGGACCAAGTGACGTTCGTACTTCACTTGGATCAAGTGGATACACAGGAGTTAGCGGCTTTAGCAACATATTTATGGGAACTTCAGGTGGAATTAATCCGCGTAATTTCATTATCAGTGGAGCTAATACTATCGGTTATTCCGGGATGAGCCTTTCTTTTGGTATGCACCGTACTGCTATCACAGAGGCTCTCGCTGTGGAAGTCTCTACAGATGGAATCAACTATACCGCTCTGACAACTTCCGCACAACCCGTTGCCAATACATGGGCACTGGTTACAGCGACCGGAGCAATTCCTAATACTGCATCGCTTTACATTCGATTCAGCAAGCAATCCAGTGTTAGTTTCCGGCTTGATGATGTGAAATTGTCAGGAAGTACTACTACTCCTGTTATCAGTCCAAATGGCGCAGTATCGATTTGCCAGGGCTCTCAGGTTAAATTAGTTTCAAATCTTCCTGCAGGTAATGTTTGGACACCGGGTTTAGAAGTTACTAAATCTATCATAGTTACAACTGCCAATACCTACGGACTTACAGTTACTGACTTAAATGGTTGTGTTGCTTCTGCAACACCGGTAACCGTAACGGTAAACCAAATACCTGTAGTGAGTACGACTGTAACAGATGTAATTTGCAACGGTGCTATGAATGGAACTGCTACTGCTAACGTAAGTGCCGGTACAGCACCATTCACTTACAGCTGGAATACAGCTCCGGTTCAAACAACACAGACTGCTACAGGATTGGCACCAGGAACCTACACTGTGGTTGTGACTGGTGCCATTGGCTGTAAGGATTCTGCCACTGCTGTCATTTCTGAACCAACACCAATAGTTTCAACTTGCGCTGTACTGAATCATGTTACATGCAATGGCGGTTCTGATGGAGCAGTTTCAGTATCAGCAAGCGGTGGAACAGGAGCTATTACCATTACAGGTCCGGCCACTTCAGGGCTAGCAGCAGGAACTTATACCTATACCTTCACCGATGCAAGCAATTGTTTCATTACGTGTGACCTTACCATTACACAACCGGCTGCCATTGTAATTTCCGGATTCACGCCTAACACAGGTATAGCCGGAACAGTCGTAACCATCAGCGGTTCCGGATTCACCGGTGCTACAGATGTTCAGTTTAATGGTCTTACTGCTTCCTACCTCGTAGACAACGATGGACAAATTACTGCTACCGCTCCGGCAGGTGTAAGTACAGGTCCTATCACCGTAGTTGTAGGAAGCTGCCAGGTGAGTTCAACCGGAGTCTTTACGGTTGGCTCTACTGCAGGAGTTTCCGTAGATCTTAAGTTGTTCCTCGAAGGTTACTACTTAGGTGGTAGTACTATGTACAGCACTTTGTATGATCTTGAACAGGGCGGAATGCTCACAGGTCCTTACACAACAGATGCAACCGATACTATTCAGGTTAATCTTTGGACCGCTGCCAGTGTAGCACTTGGAAATCCTGATCCCGACTATTCAGAGAAGGTAATCCTTCACAACACTGGTTTGGCTTCAGCGACCTTCCCTACTGCACCTGCCGGCGATTATTACATTGCTGTGAAGCATAAGAACAGCATTGAGACCTGGAGCAGCTTTGAAGTGACCTTGGCCTCTACCGCTATATTCTACGACTTCAGCTATCCGGTGACACAAGCATTCGAAGATGGAGTGAACCCGCCAATGAAAGATGTCGATGGCGGCTTAGTATTCGCTCTCTATAGTGGTGATGTGAACCAGGATGGAACCGTCGATGGCTCGGACATGAATGATGTTTATAATGACAACAACCTCTCCCTCTACGATTACCTTGTTACGGATTGTACAGGAGACGGTACGGCAGACGGTACGGACATGAACTATGTTTATAATAACAATAACCTGTCCTTATTCTATGCACGTCCATATTAATTAAAATTCAGCAGGGTGTCCGATGAAGATGCCCTGCTGAATTTCTTTCCTTTACAGTCTGAATTAATTTGAAAATATTAGTCCAATAAAAAACCCGGGGTGATCCCGGGTTTTTTATTTAGAAGCGGTCCCTCCACATTTCATTAAAAGACCGTGGAGCGATTCTTGGAAGCTCTCGCCGTTCCCCCCAGGTTTTTTTAAAAAAATTCTGAAGAATAAAATTCTTTGCCCTTGACCCACCCTTATTCATCAGCCTTCGGCTCATCATGGCCTTTTTCCAAAAGGTATAAATCAAATGATCTGATTTAGGATGAAACTTGTCCTTTACCGAATCCCGGCGATTGTAAAGAAGTAATTTATGCAAGTCAATACGGACCGGACATACTTCAGTGCATTTTCCACACAAGGAAGAAGCATAACTCAAATGCTTGAATTCTTTCATCCCCAAATAGTGTGGCGTAATCACAGAACCGATGGGGCCGCTGTAGGTAGCTCCGTATGCATGCCCGCCAACACCTTTATAAATCGGACAGCCGTTGAGACAAGCACCACAACGGATGCATGACAATGCCTGTCGCTGTTCCTGTTGAGCCAATAAATTAATACGTCCATTATCCAGAAGAATGACAAACATCTCCTCCGGTCCGTCCTTCTCTTCGGCTTGCTTAGGGCCGCTAAGAATCGAATTATAAACGGTGATGTTTTGTCCGGTTCCATGCGTAGCCAGCAATGGCCAGAAAAGATCGAGGTCGGTAAGCGAAGGAATGAGTTTTTCAATTCCAACAATCACAATATGAATCCTGGGAAAGGCCACCGACATGAGGGCATTCCCTTCGTTCTCCGTGACTGCGATGCTTCCGGTATCCGCGATGATAAAATTTGCTCCTGTGATTCCAACATCTGCCTTTTGGTATTTTTCACGAAGACGCGTACGTACAAATGCCGTGATCTCTTTCGGAGTACTGCCAAGAGGCAGCTGAAACTTTTCATTAAATGTTTTCGCCACATCTTCTTTCGAAAGATGCATTGCAGGCGTCACGATGTGATAGGGGTGTTCGTTTCTTAATTGAACAATGAATTCGCCCAGATCCGTTTCTATCGACTCAATCCCTTCCTTCTCCAATGCAGCATTCACATGGATCTCTTCAGTGGTCATGGATTTGGATTTCACCACGGTCTTTGCATTTGCTGCTTTCATGATGCGCATGATCTCGTCCAATGCATCCTGAGCACTGGGGGCCCAGATCACTTTCCCGCCACGTTTCTGAAAATTGGATTCGAATTCAACAAGGTATTTGTCCATGTTTTCCAGCACCTTCCACTTGAGCATGGAGGCACGCTGGCGCGCCAGTTCCAAATCAGAAAACTGATGCTTCCCCTGTTCTACTTTATTATCGTATTGTTGAATGTTGAAGGCCAGCTTTCGCCGGTGTTCTTTATCAAACACCTTCGACTCTGCATCCAGTAAAAATTGTTCAGATTGAAGGGACATAGTATTGCCTTGTGCAGGTAAAATTAATCATTCGGTTTAACATAGTGACATCATGTAATGCAATACAAATCATAGATTTTGTTCATTCCGGGCTAATGCGGGGTTAGAGGCCTATATCCACTTGTGTGCTAAGAAGATCCTCGATATTTTCCCTTCTCCTGATCAGTTCCGCTTTTCCGTTATGAATCAATACTTCTGCAGGACGCAATCTGGAATTATAATTATTGCTCATGCTAAAGCCATAGGCTCCGGCATTCAGGATGGCTAATACATCGCCTTCCCGTACTTCATTTAATTTTCGATCCCAACCAAAAGTGTCTGTTTCGCAAATGTATCCGACTACTGTATAAATCCGTGGTTTTCCTTCAGGATTCGAAATATTCACGATATGATGGTAGGCATCATAAAACATCGGTCGAATGAGGTGGTTTTGCCCCGAATCAACACCGGCAAATACAGTTGCCATGGTCTGCTTCACCGTATTCACACGTACCAGCAATATACCCCCCTCACTCACAAGAAATTTTCCCGGCTCAAACCATAATTCTAGATCACGTCCATACTCCTTGCAGAATTGCTTAAATCGGGAGGAGAGTTCGGCTCCCAATTCTTCAATATCAGTAGTTACATCACCTTCCTTGTAAGCGACCTTAAATCCGCTGCCAAAATCAATGAACAATAAATCTTTGAATTGATGGGCAGCTTCAAACATCAGTTCTGCAGCGCGAAGGAAAACAGCCGAATCCAGAATCTCTGATCCTGTATGCACATGCAGTCCAGTAACATGAATACCATAGGTTTTGATGATACGCTCCACATGCCGGAGCTGATGCACAGAAATACCAAACTTGGAATCGATATGCCCCGTTTGAATATGTTGATTGCCCCCTGCCATGATGTGCGGATTGAGACGAATGCAACAGGGAACTTTGCCGCCATATTCGTGTCCAAAATGTTCCAGGATGGCGATGTTGTCGATGTTGATTACTACACCGGCATCTACGCCCATTTTAATTTCCTCGAAAGAAACTCCATTGGGAGTGAATAAAATTTCATCGGGAGAAAATCCTGCCATCAGTCCCAGCTGCACCTCCTGTATCGAAACTGCATCCAGGCCTGAACCTATTTTATGAAACAATTTGAGAATGGCCTGGTTTGACAATGCCTTACAGGCATATTTCACTTTTAACTGAACACCTTTGAATGCTTTGAAAAGACGATCGTATTGCCTTACGAAGGTATTCTCATCGTATGCATAGAGCGGAGTTCCGAACTCATCGGCGAGATGTTGCACATCAACACCACCAAAAGTGTATTTTTTATTTTCAAGTTTCATCGAGATAAAATTAACAGCGGGAATCGAATAAAAAAGAATTTCTTTATGAAATCTCCTGTTCCGTATCAGGAATCCTTAAAAACGAAAATTTTGCTCAGTCCTTTCGCTTATATACCGGCACTGTACTGCAAGGTTCACCGTACATGATACTCTTAGCAAGCGGGCGCAAATAAGTGGTTAGTTCCACATAGGCAGAAACCGGTACTTCAGCGACTGCACATCCTTTAATGACAACACGCTGATCCCGGTAATCATCAGGATTCAATGCAGAGATCCGCTCTTGAAATAAATCTTTTTCCAATTCGGCTAAATCTCCAAAAATAATTTTTGCAGCAACAGGTTGCAACTTTGCTGCTATCAGCATATAGGCCCATGTAGGAACAATGGCATCGGCAGAACATGTCAGGGCTACATACTTTTCCCGGTATTGTGTCCAGTCATGCGAAGCAAGATGTTCACGGAAATTTTTCTCCTTCAAAATGATCTCTTCAAAAAGCCATGGTTTCAGATCAAAAAGCACTCGTTCACCGGGAAGCATCAGGTCTTCCAGATCCAGTGATACCAGACCACTTTGCGCTACTTTATTTATGATCGCCATTTATGATTGTTATCTTGAGAGTATAAAACTCTGAAAATTGCATTCGTTGATCCTGAAAAATTATAATTACCACATACCCAACTCAAGACGAGCTTCTTCACTCATCATATCTTTATCCCAGGGAGGATCGAAGGTGATTTCTACTTTGGCATTGTTCACATCCGGCATATTGCGTATCTTCTGTTCTACTTCAGGTGGGAGTGTTTCTGCTACCGGACAGGCAGGACTCGTAAGTGTCATCTTTACATATACATCATTTCCCGCATCCACATGGATCTCATAGATCAGACCCAATTCATAAATATCAACCGGGATTTCAGGATCGTAGCAGGACTTGAGCACGTCAATCACACGGTCACGCAATGGCTTGATGTATTCTGCTGCTTGCACATTGGGATCATTATTTTCCATCATGCCTTTTGTTGTGATTGATAACCCAGTGCATAAAATTTCATTTGCTTTATCATTGCCGCTAATCCATTCATTCGGGTCATTGCCAGTTGTTGACGAAGTCCGATTCTGTCTATGAAAGCCAGATCTGCTGCAAGTATATCTTCAGCCTTCTGTCCGGACAATACTCGAATCAACAGCCCAATCTCTCCTTTTACAAATGTTGAATCGCTGTCCGCCTGGAAGTAGATTAGTCCGTCTTTTACATATGCATGCAACCAAACGCTGCTTTGACAACCTTTTATCTTGTTTGATTCTATTTTGTATTGGCCATCTAATTCATCCAACTTTTGTCCAAGTTCAATGATGTATTCGTATTTCTGTTCCCATTCATCGAAGAGTTCAAATTCTTCAACAATTTCATCTTCAATCTTCAAAACATTTTGATAAGCCATGGCAATAATGAATAAGGGATTATTTTCTCAACAAACGAATTGCTTTTTCAATTGCCACTTTTAATTTGTCTATCTCCTCTTTCGTATTATAGAACATAAACGAAGCTCGGATGGTTCCTGGAACATTCATTCTGTCCATGACGGGTTCAGTACAATGATGACCTGTACGTACCGCGATGCCCTGTGTATCAAGATACATACCTACATCGAGAGCATTTACTCCATCGATGACAAAAGAAACGAGACTGGCCTTGTTCTTAGCGGTGCCGATAACACGGATCCCTTCAATTGTACTCAGCAATTCCATGGCATAGGCAAGAAGTTCCTGTTCATGTTGATGGAATGCTTTCCTGTCGGCCTGAACAAAATAATCAATTGCTGCACCGAAAGCAATCACATCTGCAATGTTCGGCGTTCCTGCCTCAAACTTATAAGGAACTTCGTTGTATGTTGTTTTGTCAAAGGACACCGCAAGGATCATTTCCCCACCGCCCTGATAAGGAGGCATTTCCTCGAGTAAATTCAATTTTCCATAAAGTACTCCTACTCCTGTCGGGCCGAACATTTTATGTGCGGAAAAAGTGAGAAAATCACAATCAAGATCCTGCACATCCAAGGCTTCATGAGCTATGGCCTGTGCGGCATCAACAAGCACGGGGATACCCAGTGTATGCGCTAGTCGAATCATTTCCTTTACAGGATTCACTGTTCCCAGTGAATTGGAAGTATGAACGATTGAAACGAATTTAGTTCGCTCATTCAAAAGCTTCTTGTATTCATCCATGAGAATTTCACCGGCATCATTAACGGGAATGACTTTCAACAGGGCCCCTCGTTCCTTACAAATCAGTTGCCACGGAACAATATTACAATGATGCTCCATGGCAGTAATCAGAACTTCATCCCCGGGTTTAAAATTTTTACGTCCATACGAAGAAGCTACCAGGTTGATTCCTTCAGTAGTGCCACGGACAAAGACAATTTCGTTTTCAGATTCAGCATTAATAAATCGTGCGGCCTTTTCTCGTACATCATCAAATGCCTGAGATGCCTTCTGACTCATGAAATGAACTCCACGGTGAATATTTGAATTGTAAGTGGAATAATAATCGAGCAAGGCATCAATGACCACTTGCGGTTTTTGAGACGTGGCTGCATTATCAAAATAGATCAAAGGCTTGCCATACACTTTCTGGTTCAAGACAGGAAAATCCTTGCGGATCTGTTCTACATCAAATTTCTCATCATGGGTTATCGGATGGAGGAGTTTGTTTTCATGAATGACTAAGCTTTTTAAGTTTCTGCTTCAATCAAATGCATCAAGCGTTCTTTCACTGGATCGATGTGTATCATAGTTAATTACTTCCGCCGCAAAAGCAATATTCAAAAATGCCCGGGCTTCCTTTTCACCAATACCCCTTGATCGCAAATAGAACAAAGCTTCTTCATCCAATTTTCCGGTGGTAGCACCATGACTGCATTTTACATCGTCGGCGAAAATTTCCAACTGAGGCTTTGTATTAATCGAGGCATCGTCACTCAGGAGAATATTTTTATTGGATTGATACGCATTGGTTTTCTGTGCATCCTGACGAACCATTACCTTTCCATTGAAAACACCCTGGCTGTGATCATCCAATATTCCTTTATATAATTCATTGCTCACACAATTTGGTTTTGCATGATCCACCAGAGTATGGTTGTCTACCAATTGATTGTCTTGTGTGATGTACAAACCATTGAGGTGTGTTTCACAATTTTCATCCTGTAATTGAATGTGCAGATTATTCCTTACAATATTTCCTCCAAGAGTAACAGTGCAAATATTAAATATTGAATTCTTCGACTGAACAGCTTCTGTATGGCTGATATGATTACTGGCTCCATTTTCATTTTGAACCTTGTCGAATTCCACAGAAGAATTTTCTCCGACAACAATTTCCGTGACACTATTAGTGAATCCGGCGTGAACTTCGCCCAATGAGTGATAACTTTCTACGATTTGTACCTTCGAATGTTTTCCCGTAATGACCAGGTTGCGCGGGTACATTACTACAGGTGCGGAACGCGTATCATGAATGTAAATCAGGTGTATTGTTGGTTCCAGTATTACATTATCAGGTAAACAAATGAAGGCACCTTCATTGACGAAAGCCGTATTCAAGGCAACAAAAGAGGCCTGATTGTAGGAAGCATGCTTTGCAAGATGTGCTTTTAGCAACGGGTGATCACAATGTGATGCGAGATTCCCAATGATAGTACCTTCGGGTACCGGGGCTAAATGAGAAAGGAACTCATTAAATTGGCCATTCTCAAAAACCAGTCGGATACTGTTTTTTCCTGCCAGATAAAAGGAATGAATGTCGTCTTCCTTTAAAGAAAATGTCGATCCCGCTGAAAGAAAATTGGTCTTCAGTATAGGCGCTACATTCGTGTATTTCCATTCCTCATTTTTTGTTGTCGGAAATCCAAGCAAAGTAAATCGATCCATCGCTTCCCGGCGAATCCCGGACAAGGCACCATTACCGGGCCCGCGGAAGTTTTCAAACTCTTTGAGAAAATATTTAGTGTCAGTAGGCTGAGGCGATGAGTTCATTTTAAACGGATGCAATAATTTATTGCTGGTGTGACAGGTAATATTGAATTATCTTTTATTTCTTTTCTTAATCTATCAAAATCATAGAGCGGGTGTTTCTTCTTTTATCCAGTCGTAACCTCTTGCTTCCAACTCAAGGGCCAGATCCTTTGTTCCGGATTTTACGATTCGCCCATTGTAAAGGACATGTACAAAATCAGGAACAATATATTCCAGCAAACGCTGATAATGTGTAATCACTATGAATGACCGATCATTATTTCTAAGCGCATTCACTCCGTTGGCCACAATTCTCAAGGCGTCTATATCCAATCCTGAATCTGTTTCATCCATTACGGATAATACCGGTTCGAGCATGGCCATTTGAAAAACTTCATTTCGCTTCTTCTCTCCTCCACTGAATCCTTCATTCACTGATCGCTGTGTCATGGCCTTGTCCATTTCCACTAATTTCATTTTCTCCTTCATAATTTGGAGAAACTCTTTTGAATCGAGTACAGGTTTTCCGTTCGCTTTGCGAATTTCGTTCAATGCGGTCTTTAGAAAATTCGCATTGGTGACACCGGGAATTTCAACGGGATATTGAAATGCCAGAAAAAGTCCATGGCGAGCACGGTCTTCCGGCGACATCTCCAGGAGATTTTCTCCCAGAAAAGTTACTTCTCCCCCTGTTACTTCGTACTCATCTCTTCCGGCAAGAACAGAAGCAAGCGTGCTTTTTCCGGATCCATTGGGACCCATGATTGCGTGAACTTCTCCTTTCTTCACATCCAGGCTCAAGCCATTAAGGATCTGTTTATTTTCTACCTGGGCAGTAAGATTCTTTATATGTAACATGTTGTATATATTCTATGGTCGTATTTCTTATCAATATTTATAATGCTGTTCGTATTAGCCAACGCTTCCTTCAAGGGAAATGGCTAATAATTTTTGCGCTTCGACGGCAAACTCCATCGGCAATTGGTTGAATACTTCTTTGCAATAACCATTTACAATCAATCCCACTGCATCTTCGGTTGAAATTCCACGTTGGTTACAATAGAATATCTGATCCTCTCCTACCTTCGATGTGGTGGCTTCATGTTCCACCATCGCAGATTTGTTATGCACTTCCAGGTAAGGGAATGTATGTGCACCGCAACGGTCTCCAAGCAGCAATGAATCACACTGGGAAAAATTCCGTGAATTATCCGCCTTCTTTGAAATCCTTACCAGTCCGCGATACGAATTCTGACTATTCCCGCCTGAAATTCCTTTTGAAATGATCGTACTGCGTGTATTTTTTCCAAGGTGAATCATCTTCGTCCCTGTATCTGCTTGTTGATAGTTGTTGGTGACAGCGACACTATAAAATTCGCCAATCGAATTATCTCCTTTTAAAATTACACTCGGATATTTCCAGGTGATAGAAGATCCGGTCTCTACTTGCGTCCATGAAATTTTTGAATTGTTCCCCGCACAAATGCCCCGCTTGGTAACAAAGTTGTAGATGCCTCCCTTACCTTCTTTATCTCCGGGATACCAGTTCTGTACAGTGGAGTATTTTACCTGTGCATCTTTATGTGCATAGATTTCGACAACGGCAGCATGCAGTTGATTCTCATCACGCATCGGGGCTGTACAACCTTCAAGGTAGCTGACAAAAGAACCTTCTTCGGCTACAATCAGTGTTCTTTCAAATTGACCGGTACCAGCGGAATTAATCCGGAAGTAGGTTGAAAGTTCCATCGGACAACGAACACCTTTGGGAATGTAACAGAAGGAACCATCACTGAAGACAGCTGAGTTTAAAGCAGCATAAAAATTATCGGTAGGAGGCACAACAGACCCGATGTATTGTTTGATCAGTTCGGGATGATCATGCACAGCTTCGCTGAAAGAACAAAAGATGATGCCTAATTCAGCAAGTGATTCCCGGAAAGTTGTTTTTACCGAAACGCTGTCGATGACAGCATCAACAGCAACACCAGCCAAACGATTTTGTTCGAGCAGTGAAATTCCAAGTTTGTCGAAAGTCGCTCTTATTTCCGGATCCAATTCATCCAGACTATTCAATGAAGGTTTGGGTTTGGGAGCTGAATAATAGATGATGTCCTGAAAGTCAATCACAGGATAATGCACATTAGGCCATGTAGGTTCAATCATAGTGAGCCAGTGACGATATGCCTTCAGCCTCCATTCCAACAACCAGGATGGTTCTTTTTTCTTCAGTGAGATAAAGCGTACGATCTCTTCGTTAAGACCTTTCGGTGCATTGTCCGATTCAATGTCAGATATAAAACCCCATTTGTACTCGTTCTTCGAAATATCATCAAGTATTTTCTGGTCGTCAGACATTGCTTGTTAAAATTTAATTGGGCCTGCTTTTCTAATCAAGGGAAAGTTAAATCTTTTATTGAAAAATGATATTGACATTTCTCATCTAAAAATTCAGCCGGATCTTCGAGACAGACACTTATTTATATTGATTCTAAATAGACTTTTTGGATAAAAAATTTTTACACGGAAAAACTCTCGCCACAACCACACGTGCGGGAAGCATTCGGGTTGATGAAGGCAAATCCTTTTCCGTTCAGACCTTCAGAGAAATCCAATTCCGTTCCTATGAGATAGAGGAAACTCTTTTTATCGCACACGATTTTGATTCCTTTATCCTCAAACACTTTGTCATCTGCTTGAGTACTATGATCAAATTCCAACTTGTAGGTCAGGCCGGAGCATCCTCCACCTTCCACACCAACCCGGATAAATGATCCTTCAGGATGCCTTTCTTTTTGCATCAGCTCAATGGCCTTTTCTTTGGCCCTTTCGGTTACAGTGATCATTTTTTTTATTGTTTTGGGCTTATAATCAGCGACAAAGGTAAGTAATTATCGCCATTTTTCCAATGAAATTCGGCTTTTTTGCTCTTAAAACTTAATTGAATTTCCTCTTGAAACAGTCTATGCATGAGATAGTTCATCCGGTTCAAAAATTTAGGGTTCAATGAAAGAAGGCTCATTGAGTTTAAAGACACAAATGATGATCAAATTATTGACTTATTCATTTAATATGATCAAATAACAGCCTTTATACTATCATTAACTATTAATCCATTCAAAGGGATTAGCTACTTTTGCATTCGCTAATAAAGGAAAAACCGATGTTTGAGAATAAGATGAATCGTACTGAATTGGAAAATTTAGGAGAGTTTGGCCTGATTGAACACCTGAAAAGCAATATTAAAATTCAAAACCCCGGATCCGAAAAAGGCATCGGTGATGATGCCGCCGTGATCAATAATGAGGGAAAACGAACGGTAATCAGCACCGATATGTTGGTGGAAGGTGTCCATTTTGACCTGACTTTTCACCCCTTAAGGCACCTGGGCTATAAAGCCGTAGTGGTGAATCTCTCAGATATTTACGCCATGAATGCAATACCCCGGCAAATTCTGGTGAGCATGGCTATTTCTAACCGTTTCTCTCTGGAAGCCATCGACGAATTGTATGAAGGCATGACCATGGCTTGTGAAAAATACAAAGTGGATCTTGTGGGAGGTGATACTACCAGTTCAACTTCCGGACTGATCCTAAGCATTACCGCAATCGGGCAAGCCGAAGAAAATGAAATCGTTTACCGCAGCGGCGCGAAAGAACATGATCTCCTTTGCGTAACCGGTGATCTGGGAGGAGCTTACATGGGTTTGCAGATTCTTGAGCGGGAGAAAAGAATTTTTCTGGAGAACCCAAAGATACAACCAGACCTCAGCGGAAACGATTATATATTGGAAAGGCAGCTCAAGCCGGAGGCAAGGAAAGATGCCATTGAAAAATTGGCCGGGCTGAAAGTAATTCCCACTTCTATGATTGACATCTCCGACGGACTATCTTCTGAAATTTTACATCTCTGCAAAGCTTCCGGTCTTGGATGCGATATTTACGAAGATAAAATTCCAATAGACCCGCAGACCGATGAGAGAGCCAGGGAATTTAATCTCGATCCAACCGTGTGCGCGCTTAGTGGCGGAGAAGATTACGAACTTTTATTTACCATCCGTCAGGAAGATTACGAAACCCTTCGCCCTGCAATGGATATTTCAATCATCGGCCATATGACTGACCGTGGCAGTGGATCCAATCTGATTGACCGATCAGGCGGAAGTATTCCACTTCGTGCTCAAGGATGGGATGCATTGATGAACAAAGGTGCATAGTCTGTTTACAAAACAAAGGCCTGACAAGCGCATCGATTATATAAAGAGAACCAGTGATGTTCCGGGAGGTTTTTACACTAATCCCTCTCCCTGCAATAGCTGATATAGTCGGTAGAAAAAAGTTTTGTGAATTCCAGTTGGCGCAATAAGGTAATGAGTTGTCCGCGGTGAAAAGTACTGTGATTCACACAATGCAAAATGGCATCGACACGCTTGTTTGAAAATTCTTTTCCTTCCAGATTATGGTACTTGAAAGGTGAGAGGAGAAATGCTTCTCCGCATGATTCAGCAAACGAAACAAACTCATTATTCGTATCGGATATTTCTTTACACAGAGCGGCAAGGTCCCCGCTAAAACCGGAACCTTTCCAAACGGCGGGCGAATCACCTTGTAAACGCTGCAACCAGATCGACTCTGCTCCCCAGATGTGCATCAGAGTTTTTTTCAAAGAGGGAAAACTACTTTTCACTTCGCGCTCCACCTGTTCCTCAGAACAATTTTGTAGAAGGTATTCCGTAAAACGCTTGTTGGCCCATTGATTGTAGCGGATGTATTCAAGGAGAAAATCTTTCATAGTATTATTACCATTTGGGTTTTATAAAATACAAGGATGAACCATCCGGATCGTTGAAGTGGATGAATTCACCACCTTCTTCCATCCTCATAGAAGTCTTGATATTCAATTTCTCTAACAAGGATTTTACTGCTTCGAAATTATCTGCGGTAAAACCAATTGAAATGTTGCCGGAATTGCCGGAAGAGTTGAAGTCCTGAGAAGGATGTAAACCAATCACAAGCCCGGGTGCCATCATCATAGCATAATGATCACCCCATCGTTTCTTCAGCTTCAGGCCAATCGATTCATAAAAAGAAATGGATGCGGAAAGATCTTTTACAGTAATTGTGATGTTCGATTCCCTGATGGTCATTGGATAGCTAATCATGGCGTTGAATAATTTATCCCCAGTACCAATTGAAGAAAAGATCAAGGCCTTCTGGCAAAATGAACTGTCCTTAAATATTTGCCGCGGTGCTTTGCATCGACATTAACTCTTCGATTTCCTCTACCTCAACAGGAATGGAGGCCATCAGATCAAAAGGACCTTTTTCGGTAATGAGAATATCATTCTCGATACGAATGCCAAGGTTTTCTTCAGGAATATAGATGCCCGGCTCACAGGTAAAAACCATACCGGCCTGCATCGGTTCATAGCGGTTACCGATATCGTGCACATCGAGGCCGAGGAAATGAGATGTACCGTGCATGAAATACTTTTTATACAATGGTTGTTTCGGATCCTGCTTTTTTACTTCCGCAGCATTCAATAATCCAAGGCCGATCAATTCTTCCTCCATGATTTTTCCAACCTCTTCATGATATTTCAAGATGGTGTTTCCGGGTACAAGCATCTTAGTGGCCGAACGCATCACCCGCAAAACGGAATTGTACACATCCTTTTGTCTCTTGCTGAATTTTCCATTCACCGGAATGGAACGACTCAGGTCGGCTGCATAATTTGCATACTCAGCGCCAAAATCCATAAGAATCACATCACCATCTTTACACTCCCTGTTGTTTTCGTTATAATGCAGCACACAGGCACTGGCACCACTTGCAATGATCGGATAATAAGCATGGCCTTCGGAACGGTTGCGTATAAATTCATGAATGATTTCGGCTTCAATCTCATATTCCATCACACCGGGCCGGGTAAAATTCAGGACACGGCGAAATGCTTTATCCGTAATGTCTGCAGCGGTTTGCATCAACTTCACTTCGGCTTCTGACTTAATCGCACGTAAACGAGCCATGATCAGGGCAGAACGTTCGTAATTATGATTTGGATATTTTACTTTTAGTTTATTCGTAAACCTTTCTTCTCTGTAAGGAACTTCTGTGGAGAAGCGGTCATTCTCATTGAGGTTAAGGTATACTGTGGTGGAATGATGCATCATCACTGGAAGCATGGTCTCGAAATCTTCTACCCAATAAACGTTTTGAATTCCCGAAGCTGCTCGTGCTTCTTCTTTAGTGTATTTATGTCCTTCCCATACGGCAATATGTTCATTTGTTTTGCGTAAAAACAAGGCCTCCCTGTATTCGGGCAAAGGATGAGTCGGTGCAATGACCAAAATGGTTTGTTCCTGATCGATTCCGCAGAGCCAGAATAAATCCGATTGCTGTCGAAAAGGAAAATTCTGATCACCGTTTCGGGGCATCTCGTCGTTGCTGTTAAAAAAAGCAATGGAATGTGTTGTCAATTGTTGACTGAAGTTTTTACGATTTTCAACAAAAAGCTGGCTGTCGATAGCGTGATATTTCATAAGCTTGTCTTTATCCCGTAAAAATACATTTAATATTTAAAAAATGCTGATTGTTTTTAGTGAAATTCTATGCGTACATCATTTTGCACGCTTAGATGAAGGTAAGAGGCACTTTGGAATATTCCACCTTCCTTTAAATAATTCCATGTTTAAAATATTTCCTTCAGCATCAAGGAAGTCTCCTTGTTTGTTTTTAGCTATGATACGTGCATTACCTTCAAGAATCATCTGAATAACCAGCACTTTTAGGGAATCCCTTGAAATTTCCTTGTTTCTGCAACCAATTTCTGAACCGAGCCGGTTATTGTACCTATCCATGGCAGAAGCCACAGAATCCGGAAGTACAGCATCCTCCAGCCGGCCCTTTTTAAAAGAAAGGTAGTTTCCTTTTTCGTGTGCCTCACTCAGGCGCAGTGCTTTTTTCCATCGCATGCTTTGTGATAAACAAGCCAGCCAATAAGTATGACGGAACGCATCCACTTGTCCCCCATTGTTGTCTCCATCAAGAATGGAATCATTAACGAGTCCTTCGGATACATTGCGTACATGTTCGGTTATGGTCCAAGCCCATCCCGCAGAGAAAGGATGAAACAACACCCAGCATTTTTCCGGTCTGCTCAGTTTCCGGAAAGCAGCGCATTTGCTTTGGCGGGCACTCATTGTATTGTATGTAAATAGTAGCAATATAATCAACCGCAAAGTCATCAACACCCAAATACGCGTGTAATGACAAACGGATGAAAAGGAAATTTTTAAAACAAGCATGCGCATATTCATCTTTGATAAGAAAATATCCCGTATCATTTATTCAATTTATAAAGTGCCTGTAAGTTCCATTTTTTCTTCAAACCTGATATACCAGAGCTGACAAAATAATTTCGGGGAGTCGCAAC
This sequence comes from uncultured Bacteroidota bacterium, assembly GCA_963775555.1. Taxonomy (GTDB): domain Bacteria; phylum Bacteroidota; class Bacteroidia; order AKYH767-A; family 2013-40CM-41-45; genus QQVM01. The sequence continues at coordinate 151,284 of CAVZJJ010000002.1, forward strand.
CAATATTCTGGTCCGTTAGTTTTTCTGAAAGCTTTCCTGATACATCCTACCCTTTCCGATTTATTTTACATTTGTCCCAATTTGATTTCCAATACATGAATTCTCTAACCTTAAAATTCTTTCTTGCGGGACTGCTCCAGTTGATTCTTTTCCTGGGAATTTTCACGCTCCTGCAGCACGATCTGATTTATAAAAACACTTTAGGGAAGATATCCTCCAATTATATTCGAATTGAAAACGAAAATGAATATGAGATAAAACAAGTAAAACAACCCTTTGTCAGCTTGTCGGATAGTAAATTTAAAACCTGGGATGCTGATATTTACCACTGCATCCGTGAGAATATGTACACAAAGGAAAATGGCTGCTATTCACAAGTGAAAGGTGCCTTCTTCCCACTCTTTCCCTTACTATGGAAATTCTCAGGATTAAACAGTATTGGCATTTCCCTGTTCAATTATTTTATATTTATTCTGTCTATTGCAATTTTGGTTCAGCAACTGGTGAAAAGCCAGGCAAAGGACAAGCTGAGGATTTTCCTTTTACTCATCACATTGCCTTCTTCTGTCATCTATTTCATTCCCTACACGGAATCCCTGTTTCTGTTCACCATGACAATGGCATTGATTGGAGCGAATAAAAACAAGTACTGGCTCTATTTTTTTTCTTGCCTTGCTTTGGCAATGCTCAGGCCTGCTACACTTTTCATTTTACTTGCCATTTTCGCAGTTGATGTGTTTTGTTTAGTATCACACAGGAAATGGGGGCTTTTTGTAAAGTTCTTCACAAAAAAAGCACTTCCATTTCTTTTGGGATATATATTGGTCATCGCTATTCAATACGCTTCTACAGGCTCTCTATTAACTATGCTGGATGCACAAACCTACTGGCAGGGAAAAATCGGTAGCTTCGAACATATTTCAGACTGGTCACTCGAAGGTTTTGGACTGAATGTATTTTCTGTTTTTTTCATCGCCCTTCCGGCTGCCGGATTTTTAATATTCTCAATGTCCGGCAAAAAAATATTCAAGTCGAATTTTAACGAATCTGTTCTCAGTACAAATTATACAGCGGATTATTTCTTCCTGGTCTCTGTTTTCTACCTGTCAGGCATCTTACTGTTTATTCTGCTTACATCCGGAGGTAACCTTCACAGTTTTTTTCGATTCACGATGACAAGTCCTCCTTTTTATATTGCATTACTATTCCTGCTTAACTTCTTGCAGGGAAAGAAGCGGGTCACTACATCGCTTTTCTACCTGATCCCATTGGCACTGCTAATCTTTTTCCTGGTAAATACTGACTACGGAGGCAATCGAATGGCTTTCACTTTTACAGGCATGTACCTTTCCATTCTGACATTCATGTTCCTGATTCACCGGCAAAGTTTCCCGGGAAGAATCCGAGGATTGATAACCGGACTACTCGTATTTTGTTCCGTCATCTGGAACGCCTATTTGCTTAATGTCTTTTTAAGCGATGGATGGATTTTTACTTGAGTGAAGTGCCATCCACAGTGCAAGAAATTTGTGGAATTGATTACACGATTCAAATTCTTTCTATTTTTGGTATTAGTAAATCCACAACATTCTTTGCTCTCTCAGGCAGTTAAGTTCACAACAAGCTCACAGAAAAAACAATTAATACATTCAATAAATACTCCTCATGCAATCTTCCGCTAAAACAACACTAGAATATATCGATTCACTTCCTGAAGACAAGAAGAAAGCCCTACAGGAACTTCGGAAAGTCCTTCGTAAAAATCTTCCGAAGGGATTTTCTGAAGAGATGGCTTATGGAATGCCGGGATATGTAGTTCCTCATTCTATTTATCCTGATGGTTACCATTGTGATCCAAAACAGCCCTTGCCTTTTATTAGTTTTGCCGCTCAAAAAAACTTTATTGCCCTTTACCATATGGGTATTTACGCCGACAAGAATTTATTAAAATGGTTCACTGATCAATATGCCATTCACAGCAAATCAAAACTTGATATGGGTAAAAGTTGTATTCGTTTCAAAAAGGCTGATCAAATTCCCTTCCGTCTCATCGGTGAGCTGGCGGCGAAAATCACACCGAAGGAATGGATCAGCATGTATGAGAAACTAATAAAAAAATAAGTGCAATTTGTGCAACTACAATTCCGGCTCACATCTACATTCTCAATTTTAATCACAACCTGTAATCCTGAAGAAGAATGGAATTTAACCTGCGACCCTGGGCGCTCACTGATTTAGAAAATCTTATTAAGTACGCTAATAATTTCGAGATCGCTAAAAACATGACGGATCAGTTTCCTCATCCGTACACCATTGGAAAAGGAAAGGCCTTCATCGAATATGCATCCTCAGCAAATCCCATTCATATTTTCGCCATTGATGTTGAACAAAAAGCAATTGGCGCTATTGGAATCCATCTACAGGCAGATATCCAACGAAAGAATGCGGAGTTGGGCTACTGGCTGGCAGAACCCTTTTGGAGAAAAGGAATAATGACAGAAGCTATTCAACGCATGACAAAATATGCTTTTGAAAACTGGGAGATCGACAGGATTTTTGCCCGGCCATTCGGGTCTAATATTGGCTCGCAAAAAGCTCTTGAAAAGGCCGGCTTCACACTTGAAGGTCGCTTTCAAAAAACGTTTTATAAAAATGGCGAATACATAGATGAGCTCATTTATGCCATCCGGAAGCAAACTTAGTCCCTCTTTATTTATTTGTCCAGAATTTGTTTCAACTAATCTTTGATCGCTCAACCCGAATCATCCCCTTTTCACAAATCCAACACTTGCCAAAAATATGACAAAGGTCAACTAATCCCTCTTTAAACATGTGTAAATTATCAGATGCTTAATTTACATTTGCAGGGCAATATTTTTTATGGCTGAACCCACACAATATACCGGATTGACCGCGGAAGAGGTAAAGTCAAACCGTGAGCAATACGGGATGAATACCTTGGAGACTGAAGACCAAAACCGGTTTTGGCAGGTACTCCGTGAAGTTGCCACAGAACCTCTTTTTGTGATACTGGTTCTAACCGGATTGATCTATTTTCTTCTCGGTAAATTCAGCGAGGGAATGATCATGCTGGTAGCTTTAAGCTTTGTCTCAGGCATTTCCTTGTTTCAGGAACACCGCAGCCGGAATGCCGTGGATACCCTAAATAAACTTGCTTCTCCTTTGGCAAAAGTCATTCGTGATGGCAATGCAATTGAAATCCCTTCTGAAGAAATTGTAATGAACGACCTGATCATCGTAGAAGATGGCAACCTCGTACCTGCTGACGCCATCATTCTCCGGATGAATGATTTTTCCATCAACGAAAGTATATTGACCGGTGAAGCATTACCGGTACTTAAGGATCTGGCTAGTGAAAACAACAGCATTTTCAAGGGAACCCTGGTGATGACAGGCTCTTGCACTGCACGTGTGAATGCAATTGGAAAAAATACCGCCTTCGGGAAGATCGGGCAATCATTGAGTGAAATCAATGTGAGCAAAACACCTCTTCAGATACAAATAAAAAGTTTTATCCGATCCATGGTTTCCCTGGGTGTAATCGCATTCATCATCGTATGGGCCGCTAATTATTACCTGACCAGGGATGTTCTGCACGGCCTGCTGCATGGTCTCACCCTTGCAATGTCTGTTTTACCGGAAGAAATCCCTGTAGCTTTCAGCACATTCATGGCTCTTGGAGCATATCACTTGTATAAAAGAAAAGTAATCGCCCGTAGTCCACATACGGTTGAAACACTTGGAGCGGCAACGGTAATTTGTGTTGACAAAACTGGCACGATCACTGAAAATGAAATGCAACTGGCCGTGATCTACGATTTTAATACGGATAAATTTTTTGATTACACCAAAAATTCAGCCTCCTTCAATGAGGTATTGGAATATGCACTCTGGGCCTCAGAAACTCATCCCTTTGATGCCATGGAAAAAGCCATCCATCAGGCCTATGAGAAAGCAGCACCAAATGACCAACGCAAGGAATATACAATGCTTCGTGAGTACCCCTTGAGCGGTAAACCACCTGTCATGACGCATGTGTTCAGCAATTCAAAGGGAGAACATCTTATCGCCTGCAAGGGCGGTGTTGAAGGTATTTTAAATCAATGTTTGATTACTGCTGAACAAAAAGCGGAAGTTCAGGATAAAACGAAAAATCTGGCTTCAAAAGGATACCGTGTGCTGGGAGTAGCCCGATCCTTCCTTGCCCTTGATCGTTTACCTGATTCCCAACATGATTTTGAATTTGACTTTCTGGGGCTTGTAGCATTTTATGATCCGCCCAAAGAAAACATGGCTGATATTCTTCAAACATTTTATACTGCCGGTATTCAGGTTAAAATGATCACAGGTGATTATGCTGAAACCGCAGTGGCTATTGCAGATCAAATTAATTTCAGAAAGGGTTCCCATTCATTAAGCGGGGATGAAATCATGAAAATGCAGGATCTTGAATTGCTTGAGAAGGTGCGGGAGACCAATATCTATGCAAGGATGTTTCCGGATGCAAAACTCAGAGTGATAGAAGCACTCAAAAGCAACAATGAAGTGGTGGCCATGACCGGCGATGGTGTAAATGATGCGCCCGCTCTGAAGGCAGCTCATATAGGTATTGCCATGGGAATGCGAGGAAGCGAAGTTGCTAAAAATGCCGCATCATTGATCCTGATGGACGATGATTTATTTCACATGACCGAAGCTGTGGCTTTGGGACGGCGCATTTATGAAAATCTAAAAAAAGCGATTCAGTACATTATATCGATTCATATCCCGATCATTTTAATTGTCACCTTGCCATTGGTTTTATTCTGGAAATTTCAGGACATTTTTTCTCCGATTCACGTGATCATCCTGGAGCTGATCATGGGGCCCACTTGTTCCATCATCTATGAAAACGAACCAATGGAAGCTAACTTTATGGAGAAAGCTCCACGCAAGATGAACACTTCATTTTTTTCGTTCAGGGAACTCTCGATGAGCATTTTGCAGGGGCTCGTTATCACTGCTGCTTGCCTGGGTATAGGGTATTATTACATGGCAAACGGTAGCAACGAAACACTTGTACGTACCGTTATATATACAACCCTCATTTTTAGCAACCTTTTTTTAACACTGGCTAATCGATCCTTCCTTTACTCCATCTTCACCACCCTCCGCTATAAAAACCGTCTGATCCCAATTATCCTTGCTATCTCCCTGGTGGTACTTTTCATCTCTATATACCTGCCACCCGTTCAACGAATTTTCCGTTTTGAAGCATTAGGAGGTTCGGATCTTTTATATTGCCTCATACCTGCATTTATCGGCGTGATGTGGGTGGAGATTTTCAAGTGGCTAAAAAGAAAGAGAAAAACTTTTAATAAGCCCGAAAGAAGTTAAGTTCATTACACGGGGTTCGCCCCTATGAAATAAAAAATCCTTCACCATACACTTTGATGGGATGAACTGTTTTACAGAGCAAAATATTCTTCATGATGTTCCAGTCATCCTTATGTGAATAAATGTATATTTGAGAAAAATGTGATGGACTAATTATGAAATTCATTACACGTACCATCTGGATTTTGTCACTGGTGAGCTTGTTTACGGATATGGCCAGTGAAATGCTCTATCCGATAATGCCAATTTATCTGAAGAGCATTGGTTTCTCTGTCGTCCTGATTGGAATTCTGGAAGGACTAGCCGAAGCAACGGCGGGATTGAGCAAAGGATATTTTGGAAAGCTTTCTGACAAATCCGGCAAAAGAGTACCATTTGTCCAGGTGGGTTATGCCTTGAGTTCCATTTCCAAACCCATGATGGCATTTTTTATCTACCCACTTTGGATTTTCTTTGCCCGCACCATCGACCGCTTAGGAAAAGGAATCCGTACCGGTGCAAGAGATGCGCTGCTTTCAGATGAAGCCAAACCTGAAATGAAAGCTAAGGTTTTTGGATTTCACCGCTCTCTCGATACAATGGGTGCGGCCCTGGGTCCTTCACTTGCCTTACTATACCTTTACTTTTATCCGGAAGACTATATCCACTTATTCTACATTGCTTTTTTACCCGGCCTCCTGGCGGTTCTCTTTTCGTTTATTCTAAAAGAGAAAAAGAAAACAAGTAATATCAACGTTAAATCCTTTTCTTTCTTTTCCTCATTCAGCTATTGGAAATCCAGTCCTAAAGCTTATCGTAAACTAGCCTCCGGTCTTCTGGTTTTTACTTTGTTCAACAGTTCCGATGTGTTTCTATTATTGAAAGCAAAAGATTCGGGCCTTAATGATACTATGGTAATTCTTGCCTATATTTTTTACAATCTTGTTTACGCACTCACATCTTATCCTGTAGGAGTTATTGCAGATAAGATTGGTTTGAAAAAAGTATTTGTAAGTGGTCTGGCATTATTCGCTCTGGTCTATTTCGGTATGGCCTTCATCGAAAATCAATTTATCTATTTTGTGCTTTTTTTCCTCTATGGAGTATATGCCTCATCGACTGAAGGAATTTCGAAGGCATGGATCACGCTTATTACCAATAAAAATGATACAGCGACTGCGATTGGGACTTATTCAGGATTTCAAAGCATCTGTACCCTGCTTGCAAGTTCACTCACAGGTATTATCTGGTACCGTTTCGGAGCACCTGCAGCTTTCATCATGACCGCAATAGTTACTTTGGGTGTAATGATTTATTTTCTTGCAACCATTCCACGCCCAGGACTTGACGAGTCCACGATCGACATATAAGTCTACACATCCTGTACAACAGAAAACAAGAGATTCGCTCTCTTGATTTTTCATCTGGAAAATGAATTTATTCACCGAAAGCGCTTATCCGCACTGGAAAATACTTTTGATAGAATACACTCTTAAAAAACCGGTTCCATTTCAGACACGGAATCAAATACAATATTCCCTTAGAAAGCCCTTTTCTGGATATCTCCCTGAATCTCACATCAAAAAACAAGATATTTAATATCAAATTTAGCTGAGAGTATAGAGGTAAAATTGTAAATTTGCGCCTCATAAGTTCAACCCCGGAAGACCCGGAATTTTTTTTCGTACCGGGAGTTCTATTCCTAAATTATTTTGATAAAAACCAATGCGGTACCCTGGTGATAAGAATTTGAAGCTATCCTACCGTACCCTTTAACGAAAAAATTTCATCACTATGTACAAAATCCTCACCATTTGTAGTGCTTTAATAGCTACTCAGACATTGGCTGAATTACCAATTTCTATTTCAGCAGACAGAGCTCACGACATGAAAACCAGCAACTCAACACCGGCAATGCTTGATCAAAATCCCCTCCTTACCAAGTGGGCTGGCCCCTATGGAGGCATCCCGCCTTTTGACAAGGTACAAGTTAACTTATTGAAAGATGGTCTTGAAACCTCGATGGATGAAAACCTTCGGGAGATTGCAGAAATTGCCAATAACACGGATGCCCCAACATTCGAAAATACGGTTGCTGCATTGGATCGCTCCGGTAAGACGCTTGAAAGGGTGCAAACGATTTACGATGTGTGGAGTTCTACGATGAATGACTCCTCATTTCAATCTGTTGAACGGGAAATGGCACCAAAGCTTGCCGCCTTGTCTGATCAGATTACGCAAAATGAAAAATTATTTAAACGCATTGAGAGTGTATATAATTCACCTGAAAAGAAAAGCCTGACATCTGAGCAACAAAGATTGACATGGTTGTACTATACTAATTTCGTAAGAGCCGGAGCGAAACTTGAATCTGGAGCAAAAACAAGGATGTCTCAGATCAACCAGGAATTAGCAGGATTGTTTACCCAGTTCAGTCAAAATCTGCTTGCCGACGAAATGAATCACACACTCGTGTTAAAGGACAAAGCAGACCTTGCAGGATTGCCACCTTCATTGATAGATGCTGCCGCAGGAGGAGATAAAAATCCTGGCACCTGGGTCATTAAAAATACACGTTCGTCTGTAGATCCTTTTCTTACTTACTCGGACCGGCGTGACTTAAGAGAAAAAGTATGGAAAATGTTCGTGAATCGTGGAGATAATGGAGATGAGCATGATAATAATACCATCATCACAAAAATACTTCAGCTTCGTGCAGAGCGTGCTACAATACTCGGATATCGCTCACATGCACACTGGCGCCTTGAAAACACTATGGCCAAAACACCAGAGCGCGCTATTGAATTGATGGAATCCGTTTGGACGCCCGCAGTTGCACGTGTAAAAGAAGAAGTAACCGATATGCAGGCACTCGCTAACAAAGAAGGCGCAAACATCACAATAGAACCCTGGGATTACCGCTACTATGCCGAAAAGGTGCGAAAAGACCGCTACGATCTCGATCAAAATGAAGTAAAAGAATATCTCCAACTGGAGAATCTACGTGAAGGTATGTTTTGGGTCGCAGGTGAATTATTTGATTTCCGGTTTACAGCAGTAAATGATGTTCCGGTTTACCACCCTGATGTGCGTGTATGGAAAGTGACCAGAAAGTCGACCGGAGAATATGTGGGTCTCTGGTATTTTGATGCTTATGCGCGGGCTGGTAAACGATCAGGTGCATGGATGAACGCTTACCGGAATCAACAGCGAATGGATGGAAACATCACTACCATCGTTTCAAATAATGCAAACTTTGTAAAAGGTAAACCCGGAGAACCTGTTCTGATTTCATGGGATGATGCCAGCACTTTGTTCCACGAATTTGGACATGCACTCCATGGCCTGTCATCAAATGTCACTTATCCTTCACTCTCCGGAACAAATGTAGTGCGCGACTATGTGGAATTTCCTTCACAACTACTCGAACACTGGCTCTCCACACCTGAAGTTCTTCAGCGATTTGCAAAGCATTACAAAACCGGACTTCCCATACCGGAAACCCTTGTAAAAAGAATTGACAAAGCCTCTACTTTTAATGAAGGTTTCGCCACAGTAGAATACCTGGCCAGTGCATTGGTTGACATGAAATTGCATCTTGCCGGATCTAAAGTAATTGATCCCGATTCATTCGAAAAGACAACATTGAGCCAACTTGGAATGCCAAAAGAAATTGTGATGCGTCACCGCACGCCTCAATTTGCCCACATATTTTCAGGAGATGGATATTCTGCTGGTTACTACAGCTATCTCTGGTCGGATGTTTTGACGGCAGATGCTTATGAAGCATTTGTCGAAGCCGGTGGTCCTTATGATAAAGTGGTGGCTAAAAGATTGAATGATTATATATTTTCCATCGGGAATACCGTAGACCCACAGGATGCATACAAAGCATTCCGTGGTCGTGATGCGAAAACAGAAGCATTAATGAAGCAACGCGGGTTCCCGGTAAGCCAGCCAAAAAGTGGAAATAACACAACACCAGATAAGCTAAAGTTCAGCAAACCACCTGCAAGTGGAATTAAATAAGTGTGCAATTTGAAGATCTAAAATATTCACTTTTATATCTGCAAGCTGGTAGATCTAATTAGAACCGACAAAGTACAATATCCGGCTCCGGGGAATTATTCCCGGAGCTTTTTTTATAAATTTATCTTTTAAAAAAAGCCAACAGGAGCTTAATTAAGGTGATTAAACCGTTAAACAATGATAAAGATCACATTCTATACGGTATAATTTCAGGTGAAAGGGCTTAAGGGACAAAGGATCATCAAGGGGAGAACTTAATTATATTAATTTTGGCATGCAGAAATATCAGCAATGAACCGACCTCTCATAACCAGCATCTTCTTACTTTTCCTGTATTCATGTAAGAATGATTCGGGAAAAATCAAACCTACTATTGAAACAATTTCGGAATCTGTATATGCATCAGGAATCGTAAAGAGTAAAAATCAATACCAGGTCTTCGCATCAACAAGTGGTCTGATCGAAAATATTTATACTTCAGAAGGCGATAGCGTAAGTCCAGGAACTCCTATACTTTCCATTGCGAATGAAACTTCCAGACTAAGTACGGAAAACGCCCGCTTAGCCGCCAATTACGCTAATGTGGATGCCAATAGCCAAAAGTTAAATGAATTGAAACTGGCCATTGACCTTGCACAAATGAAAATGAAAAATGATTCACTTCTTCTGCTGAGACAAAAAAATCTTTGGGCCGGCAAAATAGGCACTCAAATTGAACTGGAACAACGTGAACTGGCCTATGAGAATTCATTGACAGGTTATGAGTCCGCATTGTTGCGATACAAGGATTTGAAAAAACAAATTGATTTCACTGCAGAGCAATCCAAAAATAACTTGAGCATAAGTAAAAGCCGAGAAAGCGACTTCCTGATAAAAAGCAATATGAATGGAATGGTTTATAGCATTTTGAAGGAAAAGGGAGAAATGGTGAATACACAAACTCCTTTAGCAATTATTGGAGACGCAAAAGATTTTATTCTTGAACTTCAGATCGATGAATACGACATTGTAAAAGTTGATAAAGGAAAAAAAGTCTTTGTGACGCTCGACAGTTATAAGGGAGAAGTATTTGAAGCGATTGTAGACAAAGTGAATCCCTTGATGAATGAGCGATCAAAAACCTTTACCGTTGAGGCCACTTTTGTAAAACAACCTCCGGTACTGTATCCAAATCTGACCCTCGAAGCTACCATACTGATTCAAACCAAGGAAAAAGCCCTTACACTACCCCGTAATTACCTCATCAACGATGAATACGTTCTTAAAAGTAACGGAGAAAAAGTGAAAGTGGTCATTGGCTTGAAAGATTATCAAAAAGTGGAGATCCTTAGTGGAGTGAATGAAAAGGATGAACTTATAATTCCGAAAGATTGAACCTGAAACTCAATTGGGATATAGCCCTCTCGTTATCCCTTGCAAGATGGAAACAAACTCTGGTAGCAGCCATCGGTGTTACTTTCAGTATTACCATGTTTATCACCTTGCTGGGATTTATGACAGGCCTTAATGATTTATTAGACGGACTGATCTTGAATCGCACACCTCATATTAAGTTATACAACGAAATAAAAGCGAGCAAAACACAACCCATTCAACTCAGTCATGCGCACAAAAACGATTACAACTTTATCAGCTCGGTTAAACCCAATTCGGAAAGAATGGAGATTTATAATGTCGCTGCACTTATGGCTGCACTTCGGAAAGATCCCAAGGTCTTAGGCATTGCTCCGAAAATTACCGCACAGGTATTTTATAATGTGGGTGAACTGGATATTACAGGAGTAATAAATGGCGTTGATGTTGAGCAAGAAAACAAACTGTTCTTTTTCAGTGATTATATTACCAGTGGAAAGTACATCGATTTGAAAAATGTACCCAACAGCATCATTCTAGGAAAAGCAGCAGCCGATAAAATGCTGGCAAAAATAGGTGATGTTGTTCAGGTGACCAGTGCAAAGGGGGAAAGAATACAACTGAAGGTGGTCGGATACTTTCAATCCGGCCTTCAAGACCTCGACAAAGTACAAAGCTATGCTTCACTTAGCACCACTCAAAAGTTATTGGGTAAGAGTAGCAGTTATATTACCGATCTTCAGGTGAAATTAAATGATATAAATCTGGCTCCTGAATTAGCAAAATATTACAGTGGTTTGTTTGGTGTGGATGCCGAAGATATTCAAACAGTAAATTCTCAATTTGAAACCGGTACAAAAGTGAGAACACTGATTTCCTACGCTGTCGGAATTACCTTGCTGATTGTTGCCGGATTTGGCATTTATAATATCCTGAACATGATGATTTATGAGAAGATGGATTCAATTGCTATCCTTAAAGCCACCGGTTTTTCGGGAAAAGATGTAAATAATATCTTCATCACCATCTCTTTGGGAATAGGAACTTTCGGTGGTTTCTTTGGCCTGATATTTGGGTTTTTACTTTCTAAACTAATTGATCAAATTCCTTTCAATACCGCTGCATTACCCACGATCACCACATATCCCATCAATTATAATCCGCTTTACTATTTTATCGGAGTAAGTTTCGCAATTATTACGACATACTTTGCCGGTTTTTTCCCGGCAAGAAAGGCTAGCCAGATTGATCCGGTGATTATAATCAGAGGAAAATAGTATGAGCGGAACTATTCTTGAAGCGGTCGATATCAACAAGTTTTTTTATAAACCCGTCACTGTGCAGGTATTGAAGCAGATAAACTTTTCCATTCAAAGAGGCGAGTTTGTTTCAGTGGTAGGAAGATCAGGTTGTGGAAAATCCACATTGTTGTACATTTTGTCAACTATGGATACCGATTTTCAAGGTGATCTCAGGATTGATGGAGTTAGTGTGAAGGGAAAACGAGAAAATGAACTGGCGCACATACGAAATGAAAAGATCGGTTTTGTATTTCAATTTCATTATTTACTAAATGAATTTACTGTTTTAAAAAACGTGATGCTCCCGGGTTTGAAATCGGGCAAATATTCGGAACAGGAAACTGAACACCGGGCCATTGAAAAATTAAAGATGTTTGGAATGGAAAAACATGCGTTGAAAAATGCCAATCAAATCTCCGGAGGGGAAAAACAAAGGGTGGCCATCGCCCGGGCACTCATTAACGACCCCCTCATCATCATGGGGGATGAACCCTCAGGAAATCTTGACAAGCACAACAGCCAGATCGTTTTTGACAGCTTTCAACAACTGGCTTTAGAGTTTAAGCAAACCTTGTTGGTGGTAACACATGACCCTGAATTTTCACGAGGAACAGATCGTATTCTTGAAATGGAAGACGGACTGATTATCAATCAATAGTTTTTCATCCCGCTCCCGTTTCCTGAAAATTATCTCAATACCTCCCGGAATTGGCCATCCAGAAACACTAAATCTCTTTCCTAAATATAATTTTCAAACTTTCCAGTTTCGTAGTGGAATTCACCACCACAAGCCCTCTGCATAATCTGAATTCATTTGTGTACTTTTGATTATACTGAATCGGTCATCGCATCCTTTAATTACAATTTAACTTTATTAAACCACCTCCGAACATGGAAGAATTTGATACCATCATTATAGGTTCCGGAGCTGGTGGCCTCGCATCCGCAATATGCCTTGCAAGGTCTGGACAAAAGGTGCTTGTCCTCGAACAGCATTATGTTCCGGGAGGATGGTGTCATAGCTTTCATAAGAAAGGCCAACGTTTCAGTCCCGGTGTTCATTATATTGGCATGCTTGACAAGGGGCAGTCTACACGAGAATTGTATGAAGGGCTTGGTGCAGCCAATGACCTTGTTTTTTTCCGTATGAATAAAAAAGCATATGAGCAATGTCGCATAGAAAATGAACGCTTCGATTTACCTGCAGGTGCAGATGAACTTTATGAAAGTCTGTCAAAACGATTTCCAACTGAAAGCAAAAGATTAAAAAAATATCTTAATTTAATTCGCAATGTGAGCCGGCAGATCCAATTGATTCCAAAGATGGATGGCTTTTGGGATAATATCACTATTCCTTTTCGTACAAAAGATATGGGGAAATATGGCTTGTTTAGTTTGAAAAAAGTACTCGGCTGGCATATCAAGGATCCTATCCTGAAAACATTATTAAGTATTCAATGCGGTGATCACGGGCTTCCACCTTCCAAAGCAAGTTTTCCTTTACACTGTGCGGTAATGGAACATTATTTTGACGGCGCTTACTATCCCATGTCAGGCGGGGCAGGTATTGTGAAAGCAATGACCAATGCCTTTAAACGTAATGGAGGCGAGATCCGAACCGGCCAGCGGGTGAACAGAATAATAATAGAAAATAATACTGCTATCGGTGTATCAATGGCAAACGGAGAGCAAATTTTCTCTAAAAGAGTTATTTCCAATGCCGATCCTTCCACTACTTTTTTAAAAATGGCAGGAACTGAAAATATCAGTAAGCGCATGGCTAAAAAGCTGGCCAAAACGAAGTACTCGGTTACTTCACTCATACTTTTTCTTACCGTTGATCTGGACGTAACTCAGTCAGGAGTGGATTCAGGGAATATTTGGCTTTTGAATAACCATGATATCGATGAAATTTACAGCGATATGGCCACTAAAGACCTGCTGAGTGGCGATGAATTTCCGGCAGTATTCATCAGCTGTACCACGCTTAAAGATCCCTCCAGCTACAACGGCAGATATCATTCCTTTGAAGCCGTCACATTTATTAACTATGAAAGTTTCCAAGAATTCAACTCGGAAGAAGACTATCATGGTGAAAATTACACCCGCTACAAGGAAATAATTATCGCCAAGTTTTTAAATAACATGGAAAAAGTAATTCCCGGCATAAAGGAAAAAATTATCCAGGTTGAATTGGGCACGCCCAAAACCAATGAACATTACATGAATACCACCCGGGGTAACGTGTATGGGACAGAAAAAACATTCAATCAGATAGGGCCGTTTTCTTTTGCGCAAAAATCGGAAATTAAAAACCTCTATTTGTGTGGTGCAAGTACTTTGTCGCACGGTGTTGGTGGGGCAACTTACTCCGGAGTGCAAGCTGCCGCTAAAATTTTAAATTGCAAACCCGAAGAACTTCTGGTTCCGGATGAAAATCAAAAATTAAGAATTTACGATGCAGAAGATTCCGCCACATGGCCGGATTGGCTCCATCAAAAAATTGCAGATAAGAAGCGGCGATTCAAAGAAAGGGATTTACAAAAGGCCTCGGTGTAGATGTCGATGGCGTATTGAATGAGTTGAAAAATCAGGAGGTTCCTGTATAACGATTAAAGGAAGGTGTAATGTCGGCTCAAAACATGCTCCGTTCTGACATTACACTCTATTTATATATTTTAGTTTTTACAAGTAAAATAATGCGGAGGATAAAATCATTTTTCGATAAAAATAAAACCTGGCTCCGTAATATCGGCCTGGCAGGATTCCTGTTTTTCCTGCTAAAAGGAATTGCCTGGCTCATCCTTGGCTTTGTCCTTTTTAAATAATCTATTCCTTTATCCAATTTATTGCCACCCAATAATAGGTTGGAAAGTATTTCTTTATACATTTGCTCCATAAACAAATTATAAGAAAATGAAAAAGACCATACTCCTATTGTTAGTTGCCGGCGCAATCAGCACCCTTTCCTATGCTCAAAATTTTAAACTTATTGACGGAAGTTTGAGTGCACTCAAAAATGAAAAGAAAATAAATATGGAATTCACCTATGAAAATATGGGTGTCGGAAAATTCGCGAAAGAAGCAGATTATGTAAAGCAAAAAACAAGCGACTATAATGCTAAAGAGCCAGGACGCGGTGATCGTTGGGCAGAATCATGGGCAGCTGACCGAAAAAACCGATATCAACCCAATTTTATTCAGTTGTATGACAAATATGCTGAAACACAAGTAGTAGGAGATTTTAAAGATGCTAAGTATACTATGATTATGAATACAACATATACTGAACCTGGTTATAATGTGTATGTTTCCAGAAAAAACGCATCTATTAATGCTGATTTTACAATTGTCGAAACAGCTGATCATAGTAAAGTGGTTGCAAAGATTACTATGATGAAAGCACCGGGCAGAACCATGGGAGGCGATGATTATGATACCGGAGCAAGGATAGAAGAAGCCTATGCAGTTTCAGGAAAAAGACTCGCTCTATTTATTAAGAAGTAAGCTGTGTTTTAAAAATATTTTAATCATTTAAAAAAGCTTCTCCATCCGGGAAGCTTTTTTATTTTACATCTGATGAGGTGGATGTATTAAATAATTCGATAGCTTAGTATTCCCGATATATTGCATTCATGAATCGAAATCTTTTCCTAAAGCAGTGGAGAGACATTCTTCTCCTTCCATTCAATGTGACGGTGATTATTCCATATCTTTTGAATAGAATTAAATTCCCTCTTTTTAACGAATCATTCTTCCTTCCAGTCATAGGTGTGTTTCTCTTTATTGCAGGAATGATAATTTTTATCTGGACAATTATTCTTTTTCATACACTGGGAAAAGGAACTTTAGCTCCCTGGTCGGCGACAAACAAACTGGTGATAAGTGGGCCCTACCGCCATTTACGCAACCCTATGATTAGCGGAGTATTTTGTATTTTACTTGCCGAAACCCTTTTCCTGAACTCCCTCCCTATCCTGATATGGTCATTCGTCTTCTTTGCCATCAATAATTTTTACTTCATTTTTAAGGAAGAGCCGGATTTGAAAAAACGATTTGGGAGCTCTTATGAAATCTATAAAAAACAGGTTCCAAGGTGGCTGCCACGAATTAGACCTTACAGGGAAAATGAGAACACGAAGAATATTAAATGAACCAGAATGAAAAAAACCTCAGACTATATTGGAATCAATAAAAAATCCTGGAATGAACGAACGCCCTTACATGTTAAATCTGATTTCTATAATGTGGCAGGATTTCTCGAGGGGAACACCTCATTGAACGATATTGAATTGAACCTTCTGGGAGAAATTCGCAATAAAAGCATTCTGCATTTGCAATGCCATTTTGGAATGGACAGTATTTCTCTGGCCCGAATGGGCGCTAAAGTTACCGGAGTGGATTTTTCAGATACGGCAATTGCGCAAGCAGGAATATTAAATGATGAAGCAGGACAAGATGTTGAATTTATCTGTTCCGATATTTATGCGCTCAATTTGGAGAAAGAATTTGATTTCGTATTCAGTTCCTATGGAGTGATTGGTTGGTTGCCCGACATGCATGCATGGGCTCGGATCATTTCTAAGCACCTCAAGCCGGGAGGCAAATTAATATTTGTTGAATTCCATCCGGTGGTTTGGATCTTTGACAATAAATTTCAAAAGATCGAATATAATTATTTTAAGGATGGTGAAATTCATGAGTCGGAAACTGGAACTTATGCCGACAAAGAGTCGAAGCTCAACATTAAAACGGTCACCTGGAACCATGGGCTTAGTGAAGTACTGGGAAGCCTGATGACCGAAGGACTTGCTATCAAAGAATTTAATGAATACGATTACTCTCCGTATAACTGTTTTGAAGAAACCAATGAAACAGAAAAAGGCAAGTTTAGAATAAAACATTTAGGAAATAAAATTCCCATGATATACTCTTTGCTTGCTGAAAAAAGATAATTCCTACCTCAACATTAAAACAATGGATCAAAAGAAAATTATTCAATACCTGGAAAACAATATTGCAGTATTTAATTCAATTCTATCCGGTCCGGACACCGCTATTCAGACCTGGAGGTATAAGCCGGAGAAATGGAATCTCCTGGAAATCGTTTGCCATCTACATGATGAAGAACGGGATGACTTTAGAGCAAGATTGAAACATGTTCTGGATAACCCTGAAAAAGCTCTTCCAGCTATTGATCCGGGCACCTGGGTGATTGAAAGAGAATATGCCAATCAGGATTTTATAGATAAGCTGGATGCTTTTTTAGATGAGCGCGAAGTATCAATAAAATGGTTACGATCTGTACCTTCTGCGAAGTGGGAGAATGCATACCAGCATCCTAAATTCGGGCCGATAAGTGGAAATCTCCTCCTTGCTAACTGGCTGGAACATGATCTTCTGCATCTGCGGCAAATCCTGAATTTAAAACATGAATATTTAAAATTTGTGAGCGGACAAAATTTGAATTATGCCGGAGAATGGTAAATCTATAAGAATGAAAAACTCAGATACGCGCATTGATAATTACATCGCCAAGTCTGCGCCTTTTGCTAAAACTATTCTCAACCATTTACGGAAACAAGTTCATCGGGCCTGTCCACAGGTGACGGAAACTATAAAGTGGGGATTTCCTCATTTTGAATTTCATGGAATGCTTTGCTTTATGGCTTCCTTTAAAACACATTGCACTTTTGGCTTTTGGCGAGCCGATTTATTACCCGCTTTAAAAGAAAAAGCAAACACCACCGGGAAAAAGGGTATGGGACAATTTGGTCGCCTAAGTACAGTTAAAGACCTCCCTTCAAATTCAGTATTGTATGCCTGGATTCGGGAAGCTGCAAATCTTAATAAACAAGGTGTTCCCATTGTTTTAAAAAAGAAAATCTCCAAAAAGACAGTACTTAAAGTACCCGATTATTTTATAAAGACTCTGAACTCCAATAAAAAGTTACATGAAAAGTTTAATCAATTAAGTCCTGCACAACGAAATGAATATGTTGAATGGATTACCGAAGCTAAAACTGAGGCCACACGATATAGCAGGATTAAATCAATGAAAGAGTGGGTTAAAGAAGGAAAGCCGAGGAACTGGAAGTACTTGTATAAATATAAAACTCCATAAATACTTTTCAATTCCTGTCACCCGAAATGACAAATCCATTCAACGCATAAACACTGAGCAATTGATTGGCTTCTTCAATCATTCCCATCAAACACCAGGTTCTACGGCCTGTTGATTTTATATCAATATTTTTATTTGAGATGAGGGACTCGGCTTTTATACATCCTCTTAAAAACACATTTTTAACCAATGATGAACTTTGTGCCTTACATGAATTTCTTCCTTGTCTATCCCTTTCGCAATATAATGAAGCTATGTCCGTTCATATGTAAATAGTGGCACACAGATCTTGCTGAAATTTATTCCGACATTGACAGCGTGAAAAAAACGATCATTTTGTTTTTACTTTTCATTTTCACTTTGAGTTCTGTGAAAGCCCAGGAGCTATGGGGTATTAGTAATAGCAATTATGCCGGAAACATGGGACTATTCCTGAACCCGTCTTCAATTGTCGGAGCAGCTTACAAGTATGATATTAATATCATTGCTCTTGATGTTTTCGCACAAAACACTTATGTATATGTTCCTAAGAGCGAAGGTATCCTCTTCGATGCACTTTTTGGCAATGTTGATAAAGGAAAGATTTTTAAAGATAATTATAATGGTAAAAACCAAAATGGATTTGGACACTTGCTTGTGATTGGTCCTTCTTACATACGGAACAAAATAACAAATGCCTGGGGTATTCACTCTGCATACCGCAATGAACAAAGTATCTTGCATGCACCATCTCAATTAAGCAAATTTGTATTTGAAAATTACGCCTATCCACCTGGTTACGGTGTACGTTATTCGAGCAATCCATTTAGTTTAGCATGGATGGATTGGATAGAATTGGGCGGAACCTATGGAAAGGTCCTGAGGGAATCGGAATTTCATTATTTGAAAGCAGCCGTAACTGCCAACCTGTTAATCGGGATGAACGGTGCATATATGAAGGTGCGCGATTTTGAATACACCGTGATGGATTCTTCCCTTATGGTGGTTCATAAGATGGATGCTACACTTGCTCACAGTAACAGCGCCAATGCACAAGGATTCAATGGGTCATTGGGTTTACGCGGACTGGGTTTGGGTACTACAGTTGGCCTTACCTATATTCATAAAAGACAATTTTCCGGGTTTGAATGCAGAAAGTCTGCTGACAAACTTAGAAAATACGATTACCGTATCGGAATTAGTTTGATAGATATCGGGCTCGTCCATTTCTTCAAAAACTCCAGTCAAACTGAATTAGTAACAAACACGGATCAAAATTGGAATGGTATTGATTCAACAGATTTTAATGGCATAAACGGTCTTGATTCTATTCTGAGTATGCAGATAAACGGTCAGCTTTCCGGAGAATCAAAGAACTTCTCCATGATCACACCAACAGCCATCAGCATTCAATTTGATTATTCATTTACACCTCAAATTTATGGAAATGCAAGTTGGGTGAACAGAATCCATTTTGCTCCCAATCAGGTTGCCAGGTCTAACCAGGTAAATCTATCCGTTCGCTATGAACAAAGGCGCTGGGAAGTAAACGGTAATCTGTCATTGTTTGAATACAAGAAACCTGAAATGGGAATCGGATTCCGTTATGCATTCATTATTATCGGCACCGACCGCTTGTTGGAATGGGTAAACCTCAGCGATGTATACGGCTTCGATTTCTTCTTTGGTATTAAATTCAACCTGTGCAACCTATCGTTTAAAAATAATGATCCTGATTGCCCTGCATTCGGCCTTTTAAAGTAAATTCTCCCAGCCGCTTGAGTTTTTGAAGATTTCCTATTCCTTTTTTATTTTTTAATCAATTGATTTTCTGACATATACACTGTTTTTTTTAATGACATTTATGTAATATGATCATGTTTTCATATATTTGCAACAGAATCATTATGAAATTCCAAAAACAGAAATTCGAAAAGGCAGCATACATTCTAAAAACCATTGCTCATCCTACGCGCCTTGCTGTGATTCAGTTATTGGATCAAAAAGGTAAAATGGGAGTGAATGAGATCTGTAAGAATCTTCAGTGCGAACAGTCGCTGGTTTCACACCACCTCAGTAATATGCGACTGAAAGGACTTTTGAAATCCGAACGTGAAGGGACTTCAATTTATTATTCATTAAAAGAAAAAGAGTTATTAAAGATTATGACTGCAATTGAAAAATGTGATTGTAATATGTAACCTACTGAAGAAAAACCTTCCTCAAAATAATCCATACACTAAAACCCAATAAAATCTATACCATGAAAAAAATTTCTTTACTTCTTCCCGCTCTCTTTGTCAGTCTGATATTCAGCACTGCTTCCTGTCAACAAGCACAGGATAAAAAAACATCAACAGTAAGTTCAGTCGAATCCCCTGAATTCAAAAAAATGGTCGATGCAAAAGAGGGTGTTCTGCTGGATGTTCGTACACCTCAGGAATACGCTGATGGACACATAGCCGGCTCGATTAATATCGATTATAACGGAGACAATTTCAAGGAGGAGTTGGAAAAATTGGATAAAGCAAAAACGTATAATGTGTACTGCCGTTCCGGTAAACGAAGCGCCGCCTCGGCTGAAATGATGGGACAAATGGGTTTTTCAAAAGTAGTAAACCTGACAGGTGGAATTATGGGTTGGCAGGAAAAAGGATTTGAAATAGAAAAATAAAATGGCTGGCTTCATGCATCTCATATCCCATTCGTGGAATTGAGGTATGTCAATGAACCAAGCTATCGATATTGAGTTAAATTGAATTTAATATCCTACAAATGGCAAAATTCCGTGAATTAATTAATGCAGAAAAGCCAGTGCTTGTCGATTTCAGTGCCGAATGGTGTGCACCGTGTAAAATGATGGCCCCTATTCTGGAGGATCTGGCAAAACGGGTTGGAGAAAAGGCCACTATACTGAAGGTAGACGTGGACCGTAACCCGGAAGCGGCACAATTTTACAATGTGCAAGGTGTACCTACGCTGATAATTTTTAAAAAGGGTGAAATTAAATGGAGACAATCGGGCGTGGTTCAAGCAGGGCAATTGGAGCAGTTGATTAATCAGTATGTTGGATAAACTGTATCAACTGATTAAATCGGCACTTTGAAAATAACCGTTCCAAGCAGGGATTCTAGATCTTGCTAGTAATATTTATACCAATTAAAGCAAGAAAACAATCTCATCATAAACTATAATGCCGTGGTTTCCCTTTTGTCAAAGCTTCCTGAGGTTGTGGCACCCAATGGTGCAAGCCACCTGCTAAAGGATCATTAAATGTCTTTGGTATATTACCCGCCAATGTTCTGTCCTTCCATGTAAGAGTTTCTTTCCCATCATCACGGCGCTCCATGGCAATGCAGTCTTCCACAGGACAAACCAGGGAGCAAAGATTACATCCCACGCAATTTTCCTCGATAATAAATGGTTTCCGATCTGTCAGATCTCCCGACAAACCGATCGCCTGATGGGCACCGTCTTCGCAAGCCGTATAACATAACTGGCAGCCAATACATTTTTCTTTATTGATGTTGGCGACCACTTTGTAGTTGAGGTTGAGGTCTTCCCAATTCTTAATATTGGGCAAAGCCTTTCCACGAAAATCATCCAATGTTTGAAATCCTTTCTCATCCATATACCGTTCAAGACCCGAAACCAATTCCCGGATAATTCCGAATCCATAATGCATCACAGCAGTGCATACCTGAACCGATGTTGCACCAAGTAAGATAAACTCTACTGCATCTCTCCAGTTCTCCACACCACCAATTCCTGAAATAGGAATGGTTACACCGGGATGCTGCGCGCAATTCTTTAACATATTCAAAGCGATGGGCTTCACGGCAGGACCACAATATCCACCATTGGTGCTTTTTCCATCAACATTCGGGTAGGGAACAAATTGATCAATGTCCACACCTACCACACTCTGAATGGTGTTGATGAGTGATATCGCATCCCCGCCTCCTTCAACTGCAGCCATGGCCGGACGTGTGATATCGGAAATGTTAGGAGTGAGTTTCACAATGACGGGAACCTTCGCCACTTCTTTCACCCAGGAAACTATGGTTTTTAACACTTTCGGTTCTTGTCCTACTGCCGATCCCATGCCCCGCTCACACATTCCATGAGGACATCCAAAATTTAATTCAACTCCATCAGCACCGGCATTTTCAACATCTTTAACTATCTGGTGCCATTCTTCCCTTGTTTCAACCATCAGGGAAGCAATCACAGCATGATCCGGAAAACGCTTTTTCACTTCTTCAATCTCGCGCAGGTTGTCTGCAAGTGGGCGATCTGTGATCAGTTCAATATTATTAAATCCAATCATTCGATTGTCGCGGTGATTGACGGCTCCATAGCGGCTGGAGACATTTACAACAGGTACTCCCAATGTTTTCCACACTGCACCGCCCCAACCGGCATCAAAGGCCTTCATAATCTGGTAACCGCTATTTGTGGGAGGCGCGGAAGCAAGCCAGAAAGGATTCGGGGATTTTATTCCTGCAAGATTTGTTTTGAGATTTGCCATCGTTTTGTTTTCAAAAAATAAATTGAGTAAGTAATTCAGAATCGCAATTATACAAGGAATTCATTTCTTGTTATTTCATTAGAGCATCCATGATGCCCTTCGCCGCCCGACGGCCATCAGCCACCGCATTCACTACCTCTTGTCCTCCACTGACTGCATCTCCTGCTGCAAAATATTTAGGATTCCTGGTAGAAAACGATTTTGCATCTACCATGATACGTCCTTTGTTATCCAGTTCCATTCCATGAATCAGATGAAGAAGGCCCACTTGCTTGGATTGGCCCGTTGCCTTGATAACCCAGTCACATGTTTCTGTGAACTCCGTTCCGGAAATGTTTTCCAATTTCCCATCCACCAGTTTTGTCCGGATGAATTTCACTCCTTCTACTTTTCCTTTACCAAGAATTTCAAGTGGAGCCACATTGAAGACCCCCTTTACTCCTACTGCCTTGGCAAGTTCGTATTCAAATTCATAAGCCTTCATCTCACTTTTCGAACGACGATAAGCCAGGATCACATTTTCAGCACCCATCCGGGCAGATTCCGAGGCAGCATCCATGGCGGTATTACCTCCACCCAATACAATCACCTTTGAAGGAACACTTACTTTGTGATGATTCATTCTCAACTTCTCTACAAACTCTGTCGCCCCGAAACAATTTTCGAACTCTTCTCCTTTAATCTTCATATCCGAAGTAAGGCCCAAACCAATTCCGATAAAAATGGCATCATATTTTTTCTCGAGGTTTTTCAAATCATCGCTGGTGAGAACTGCCTTGTTGTAATAGACTTTAAAACCAAATTGCTTTTCAAGATAAGCCATCTCATCAAGGGCCTCCTTGTTAGTGATCTTGTAAGGCGCCACACCATGGACAGTAAGTCCGGAAGGTTTTGCCTTCGCTTCAAAGATGTCCACTTCACAACCGAACATTCGCAAATCACAGGCGCAGGAAATTCCTGCAGGACCGGCACCAATGATGGCTACTTTTTTTCCATTCGGTTTTCCTAATGAATAAAGTTTGTGATTTGATTCAATCGCTTTCCCGGCAGCAAAGCTTTGCAAACGTCCGATCTCAATTGCTTTTACGTCCTGAAGATTGTATACACAGGCCCCTTCGCATAACACTTCGGTGGGACATACTTTACCGCATGCATACCCGAAAGTGTTTGAGTCATAAATTGTTTTAGCTGCACCCAGCATATTATCCGTGTTTATCTGACGAATGAACAATGGAATGTCTATCCCTGTTGGACAAGCATTCACACAAGGTGCATCATAACAAAATAGACATCGCGAACTTTCGTAATACGCTTCAGAATTATGACATCAGCGGTTTTAACTGTCCGAAGTTTTTCTCGAAGTCTGCTTCGGATTTTGGAGCATTGTATTCTGACATTAGATTCAATCTAACGGATGAAACGATGCATTAACAGGCGTTTTGCCAAATAAGAAAATGTTTTCTGCCTGGTATGCCCGGGGATATATAATGTAATTCTTTTATACTAAAGTTCTGTAATCTTCTCGTAGGTTTCGGGACGACGGTCGCGGAAAAACTGCCACGTTGAACGAACTTCCTCAATCATGTCCAGGTCAAATTCAGCGATAAGTAATTCGTCTTTGTCTTCCGAAGCCTGGGAAAATATTTGTCCCCGCGGATCCACAAAATAGGAAGAACCATAAAACCTACCAAGGTTCCAGGGTTTCTCCTCACCAACACGTTGATGCATCCCATGAAATAACCATTCGCGGCAGCATGAGCCGGTTGTTCCAGTTTCCATAGATATTGAGAAAGGCCGGCAACGGTTGCAGATGGATTGTAAACAATTTCTGCACCATTCAGTCCAAAAATTCTTGCACCTTCAGGAAAATGTCGTCGTAACAAATGTATACGCCAATGGTAGCATACTTTGTTTTGAATACAGGATAACCAAGGTTGCCCGGTTTAAAGAAAAATTTCTCCCAGAAACCGGAAGTGTGTGGAATGTGATTCTTTCTGTATTTACCAAGATAAGTTCCATCTGCATCGATGACTGCTGCAGTATTGTACAATACACCTGCTTGCTCCTTTTCATAAATGGGAACAATCATTACCATGTTGTATTTCTTTGCATAGGTATGCCATGAGTTCTGTGGTAGGACCAGGAACCGTCTCTGCAGATTCATACCATTTTCGATCTTGTCCCGGACAGAAATAGGGTGTATTAAATATTTCCTGCAAGACAAAGGATCTGCACTCCTTTTTTTCCTGCCTCTTCAATAAATGGAATATGTTTCTGCACCATGGCATTAACAATTTCCGGAATGGTTCCTTCTCCTTCGGTTTTTGGCAAACTCATTTGTATGAGTCCTGATTTGATTTTTCTTGGCATATTCTATATAATAGTTAGTTGTGTAGTTTAAATCTATGATAAAAAATCTATTATCAATATCAGATTAATCCTTTTACTTTTTTGTCTTTTAACGAATTGTCCATATCCTTTTTTAATTTTTACATTGCCCTTTGTCTGTAGCAATTTGTCCACGAAGAATTGTGGTTTTGCATTTACCGGTAACTTCCCATCCCTCATAAGCAGAATAGTCGACATTCATGTGATGACTCTTTGCAGACAATACATGTTTCTCATTCGGATCGAAGATCACAATGTCGGCATCAGAACCAATGGCAAGTGTACCTTTTTTAGGATACATTCCAAACATCTTCGCAGCATTGGTTGAACTTACCTCAACAAATTTATTCAAGCTGATCCTGTTCTTATGAACACCTTCCGAATAAAGCAAGCTCCATCCTATGTTCAATGGCAGGGTGGCCATTAGGAATGTTCGAGAAATCTGTCTCACCCATTTTTTTCTGATCCCATTTAAATGGACAATGGTCGGTCGCCACAACCTGTACAGTACCCTGATTGATCCCTGCCCATAAAGTTGCCTGATCCTTTTTCTGTCTTAAAGGCGGACTCATTACCCATTTCGCTCCTTCAAAATCCTTTTGATACACTGAAGCATCCAGAATGAGATATTGAATGCAGGTTTCTGCATATACCTTTTGATTTCGTTTTGCGATATCACGAATATGGTTCAATGCCCCTTCACAGGTCATGTGTACTACATAGCCGGTAACACCGGTCTGGTATGCCAGATCCGAAAATCGTCCGGTAGCCTCAGACTCGGTAATCTCGGGTTGTGAAAGATAGTGATACAAAGGGGAGAGTTTTCCCTCAGCACGATGCTTTGCAATAAGGTAATCAATGAGATCACCATTAGTGGCATGAACGGTTACCATTCCTCCACAACTTTTCACCTCATTCATGAGGCCCACCATCTGGCGGTCATCAATCATGAGTGCCCCTTTATAAGCCATAAAGGTTTTAAACGAGGTGATCCCTTCACGATCGACCATTTCTTTGATTTCAGCCTTCGTCTGATCATTAAAATCGGTAACTGCCATGTGGAATGCATAGTCTCCATAGCAATTGCCATTAGAGCGGCTGCGCCATTGTTCAAGGGCATGATGCAAGGACCTTCCCTGGGTTTGCAGGACAAAGTCAATAACTGTTGTTGTGCCACCATGCAATGCGGCAAGCGTTCCTGTTTCGTAATTGTCGCTGGAAGAAGTTCCCATGAATGGCATATCCAGATGCACATGTGGATCGATGCCTCCGGGAATCACCAGTTTTCCTGATGCATCAATAACTTCATCTGCTGACATGGAAAGGTTCTTTCCGATCGCGCTGATCTTTTCGCCTTCTATAAAAATATCCGCGATATAATCTTCCGAGGCGGTTACCAGTCTTCCGTTTTTAATAAGGATTGACATCTTGTTGTTGTTTTTATTTTGTGTTGCCTATAGATTCTCTCAGCTAAAGAGTTAATATCAGTTGTGCTCTTACTGTCTTCTTCGCCGAAATATAATAAACAAAAAACGAAACTATGAATCCGTGAACCAGGACATTTTATAAAGATAGTCCAGAGAGGGGACCCAATAGCCAATCAGAGCAGCAAGGACCCCGACGAATAAAGCTAGTAAGCCCGCTCGATGAAAACCGCTTCCACCATAGGAATAAATACCATTAGTTTTGTAAAGTGCAACGATATCCATTCTTTTTTTCCGGAGGATAAAATAATCGCATAAGCAGCACCCCCAGGACCGGACCCAGCAAGCCACTGATAAAGATCAAGATGCCGCTGATCTCGTCCATGAGCCACCAGGGACAAATGACAATTCCGATAATGCCTGTGATGACACCTCCCACCCTGAAGCTGATTTTCTGAGGATATAAATTTGAAAAGGCATTAGCAGGTGCGATTACATTTGCCGCGATGTTGGTGCTTAGTGTAGCGATGATCATGGCAATCTGTGCAAAGATCACCACCCAGGGAGTTTTAAATTTCGCAACGAGCGAAACAGGATCCCATGGAGCATCTTCTACAATTAATATATCCCTGAAAGCCATGACGGCGGCTATCGTAACAAAAATACCAACAAAGGAATAAAAGATCATGGTACCCGGAAGTCCTATAAATTGACCAGCGATCTGATCTTTCTGAGATTTTGCATAACGGGTGATATCAGAAATACTGATTGACATGGTGGCCCAGAAGCCAACCATTGCAGTAAACCATATAATATATTCCCACCATTGATTGGATGCACTTAGAGGATTTTGGATTTTTACATCCAGGATGGTGGATACCTCCTGTGCTTGATTCCTGAACTGAACTTTAACGGACTGGCTTCCATTTAGCAGGTTCTCCTTTTCTATGCCCGGTACATTTTCAAGCATGAACGAATGATTGTCATCACTCCATTCTTTCCAGCCAAAATCATAATAGCCCTTTTCAGTTGGAACCAAAATGGAATATTCTTTTGCCTTCGCCTTGCCGTCAAAATCCTGAACGGGATTCAATTGCAAGTTAAAGTTCCCCTGTTCGTTTGGAGGCGAAAGAACCGCAGTTGACCTCTGCAATTGAATACCCTGATCCAACACTTTTTCAAAACCACCGCCATTCCGGTATCCCCATACAATGAGAACAATTCCGATAGCGATAAGGATAGGAGCGGAAAAATCTTCCAGCCAGCGAATGCTTTCGGTTCCTTTCCAGATGAAGTAAATATTAATGAACCAAAAAATACCAAAACTTATAAATTTTCCTATATCCAGACCGATAGTTCCTTCCTGACCCATGATTACATTCCAGATGGAATAAATTGCAAGGCCCCCGATCCATGTTTGGATACCAAACCAGCCGCAGGCCACAATCGCCCTGAGGAAAGAAGGAATGTGAATTCCCTTTGTACCAAAGCCGGCTCTTCCCAGTACGGGAAATGGAATTCCATATTTAACTCCGGCATGCCCGTTTAAAACCATTGGAATGGTGATGACCAGGTTGGCCAATCCAATGATGATGAGAGCTGCCTGCCAACTAAGGCCGGAGCGGATCATATAGGAGGCAAGCAAATAGGTAGGAATGCAAACCGCCATCCCGACCCAGAGTGCAGCCAGGTTCCATTTGTTCCAGGTCCGACCTTGAAGAGGTGTCGGAGCGAGGTCCTTGCTGAAGAGCGTTGAAGAATGGAGTTCTTCTGGAATTAGATTTGAATTGTTCTCCATAGAAATTAATAAGCAATAGGTGCAACAAGAATCCTAAGCAGAATCGGCCTTCAAAAAAATCCTGATGATGAACTTATTGGTGTACCCCTTCCTCATCAGCTTTGAATTATTTATACTGCTGATCGGCAATTGAAATTGCCTGCGAAATTATATCCAGGCCTTCGTCAATTTGCTCTTTGGTGATGCATAAGGGAGGAGCTGTAAAAATCCAATTCCATCTTACAAAAGTAAAGAGTCCCAGCTCGGTGAGTTTAGCGGCTACTTTGTTCATTGTTTCCATCTCTGAAGGGGCAGCATTCCATGGAGCCATGGGTTCTTTTGTTTTCCGGTTCTTCACCAATTCTATCACACCGAGCAAGCCGGTATTTCTGAAATCACCAATGGAAGGATGCTTATCTTTCATCTTCTCCATGCTTGCGTCGAGGTATGCACCCATCTTTGCGGCATTCTCTATCAGGTTTTCTTCTTCATAGATGTCGATCACTGCATTGGCAGCAGCACAAGCAACAGCATGTGCCGAATAAGTCAGTCCAATGGGAAGTGGTTTATCATCGAATTGTTTGATGATTTCTTCCTTTACCATCATTCCTCCCAGAGGAATATAACCACTGGTGATTCCTTTCGCCATACACATGATGTCAGGTACCACACCGTGATGTTCAATTCCAAACCATTTTCCTGTACGGCCAAAACCACTCATCACTTCATCACAGATAGTGAGGATACCATATTTATCGGCAATGGCTTTTACTTTTTTCCAATAACCTGGAGGATATTTTATACATCCGGAAGAACCACTTTCTCCTTCCATAAGAATCGCAGCTATGTACTGAGGACCTTCGAATTTGATTACTCGTTCCATATGTGCTGCAGCATTCTCAGCACATTCTTCCAATGTTTTACTGTTCCATGGACAACGATAAAAATAAGGGTTCTCAACATGAATGATATTTGGCACACCCTGACTGTCGTGTGGAAGTCCGCGTGGATCTCCACCTGCCGACAAGGCACCATAGGTTGCACCATGATAACTTTGATATAGCGAAATGATCTTATGACGACCGGTCACCATGCGTGCAAGTTTGATGGCATTTTCAATTGCATCTGCACCACCGTTGGTAAAAAAAGTACGGTTCAAAGAACCTGGACTTATTCTGGAAAGTTTTTCTCCGAGAAGACCACGTGCCTCAGTGATCATTCCGGGATGTACATAGCTCACTTCTTTCATCTGGCGCATGACGGCTTCAGTAACTTTTGGATGACCATGACCAATGTTTACGTTCATCAACTGGGAAGAAAAATCCAGAATCTTCTTACCTTTTCGGTCATACATATAAACTCCTTTTGCTCGTTCGATGTTCAATGGATTCAATCCACTTTGCTTTGACCACGAAAAAATACTATGTCGGAGATTGGTAGAAAGGATTTCTTCTCCTGAGGTAGTACTTTCTTTTAAGGTAGTTGACATAGATGTTGAGTTGTCGGTTATAATAATACTATTTACAGTGATGAGAAGGAAGAAATGATGAGCCCATGCATACTAAGGTTCATTCAGCTATCCAAGGTTTCAACTCATCCAATTAGTCTTCGCTTCAGGATTCCATTTCACGGAAGTTTTTTTAAGCTGAGTCCAGAATTCGATAGAACTTTTTCCGGTGATGTCACATACTCCGAATTTCGATTCGTTCCATCCGCCAAAAGAAAAAGGTTCACGGGGAACAGGCACCCCGATATTTACACCGATCATTCCTGCACTGGCACGTTCCATGACTTGCCGTGCGATACTTCCACTCTGAGTGAAAACAGAAGCCGCATTACCATAGTCGGAAGAATTTTCTATAACCATCGCTTCATCAAGGCTCTTAGCACGAATGATGGCGAGCACAGGACCAAAAACTTCTTCCTTGGCAATGGCCATTTCAGGAGTAACAAAGTCAATTACTGTAGGGCCTACATAAAATCCTCCTTCATGACCATCTACTTTCCAGTTGCGCCCATCGACTAAAATTTTGGCTCCGGCTTTTTCCGCTTCAGTGATATAGCGTTCAATGCGTTCTTTAGCTGCGAGGGAAATAACAGATCCAAGATTTTTACCGGGTATTAATTTTCTGGCTTCTTCACATATTTTATTGATGATAGGATCGATGCTTCCTACTGCAACCATGGCTGAAGCAGCCATGCAACGCTGACCTGCGCAACCTGACATGGATGCTGTAACATTGGATGCGGTCATCTCCGGATGAGCATCAGGAAAAACGATCAGGTGATTCTTCGCTCCGCCCAATGCAAGAGCACGTTTCAAATTAGAGGTGGCTCTCTTATATACAATCTTTGCCACTTTGGTAGAACCGACAAACGATACTGCCTCAATTCCAGGGTGGTCACAAATTGCTTCCACAATTTCCCGGTCGCCGTTGACGATGTTAAATACTCCATCCGGAAGTCCGGCTTCTTTGAGCATCTCCGCTATGCGGTTGGAAGAAATTGGAACCTGTTCGGAAGGTTTCATGATCATGCAATTTCCAAGAACGAGTGCATTGGGTAAAGTCCAATGCGGAACCATGTGGGGAAAATTAAAGGGAGCGATTGAGGCCACAACACCCAAAGGTTTATGTTCCACCCTGCATTCAACTCCGCGACTTACTTCAAGAAGTTCTCCGGAGATAAGCTGAGGCATTGAACAGGCGAATTCTGTGAGTTCGATACTCTTCTCAACTTCGGCCCTGGCCTCATCAAATGTCTTCCCATTTTCATCACTGACAAGGTTTGAAAGCTCTGTTATATGCTTTTCCATCAATGTTTTATACCGATAGAAAATTTGAACTCGCTCTTTAATTGGCATGGCTGACCAGGCCGGAAAAGCAGCTTTAGCCGCCTTAACAGCCTCATCCAGATCTTGAGCAGTTGAGAGGGGAACAGTTGAAATTACTTTGCCTGTGAGTGGGCTAATCACCTCCATGGATTTTTTTCCATTTGGTAAAAATTTACCGGAGATATAGTTCTTTACTTCGGGGTATTTGAGTGTTGCAGTTTCCATAGCTTGGTTTAATCGGGAAAGAGTAAAATTAGTAAAAAATAGTTCATTTCGCAGTCAATAAAAATAATGTCAAAGTACGGCTATGCCAAGGTAGCTGCGAGTTTTCAGAAAAATTATGGGTGACCGGAATTTCTTAAACTCCGATATCCTCATTCCAAAGCTCAGGCTTCTCTTTGATCATGCGTTCCATTAAAGCTATGCATTCCTGATTATCAAGATTCACCACTTCAATACCATGTTCTTTCATGAATGCCTCAGCTCCGGGAAAAGTACGGGATTCACCCACGACCACTTTTTTAATACCGAACTGGACAGCGGCGCCGGCGCAGAGGTAGCAAGGCATCAATGTGGAATACAGAATTGCATTTTTATAATTCCCTACGCGTCCTGCATTTCTCAGGCAGTCAATCTCAGCATGAGTTACAGGGTCTCCTTTTTGCACACGCTGGTTATGGCCTCGTCCAATGATTTTCCCATCTCGTACCAGAACTGAACCGATAGGAATCCCTCCTTCCTCCCATCCGGTTTTTGCTTCTTCAATGGCGGCTTGCATGAATGCGTCTTTTGTCATAATCTTCTTGAATAATTTGATTTACAATTTTTCTACTATGGCTTTAATGTTTTCCAGAAAAGGTGGCATACTCGATTTTGATCCATCAAATTCTTTTTCACTCGAAAATCCTTTGGTGATCCAGGTGAATTTTGTTTTATCCGGACTAATGGATTCCAGTTCGTAAGTTACCAGAGAATAGTTTTCAGGTTTATCTTCCATACCGGAGAAACTGCTCCAATAGGTGTAGGCAATAGTTTCATTGGGTACAAATGCTTTTACGTGCCCACCATCACTATAGGTTTTTCCTTCGTATTCTCCCTGAAAAGTAATTTTACTTCCTACTTTCCAGTCGGTGATGGTTTCTGTACCGTGGAGATATTTGGCGATGATTTCAGGCGTTGTCAATGCTTTCCAAACAGTTGCGATTGGAGTATTGATTTCTATGCTATGTGATTGGATGAGGTCTTGGTTCATTTTTTATTCTGATAATTAGATCGAAATTCTTTGGATTTGTTGTGTTGAACTTTGGCGGTATTTTATTGCCACGAATGCACGAACGGATTTTTATTGAGGGCTTATGAGAATGAAAATCTAAATCTTATACGAAGGACTGTAAGTCGTATAGGCGTTTATATATTCCTCCCTCGGCAAGCAAAGCGTCATGCTTTCCGCGTTCAACGATTTCTCCATGCTGCATCACGATGATCTCATCCGCATGATGGATGGTAGATAAACGGTGTGCGATCACAAGAGTAGTTCTGTTTTTCATCAATTGAGTAAGCGCATCCTGAACTAATCTTTCACTCTCGGTATCGAGGGCGGATGTTGCTTCGTCGAGAATAAGGATTGGTGGGTTTTTCAGAATGGCGCGTGCAATACTGATACGTTGACGCTGACCACCACTCATTTTACCTCCGCGGTCGCCAATATTTGTCTGATAGGCCTGCGGCATCTGCACTATAAATTCATGGGCATGTGCAATGGTAGCGGCATTAATCACATCTGCTTCTTTAGCATCCGGCATTCCAAAAGCAATGTTATTATAAACGGTATCATTAAATAAAATACTTTCCTGTGTGACAATTCCAAAGAGACCACGGAGATCTTTCAGTCTGTAATCTTTGATATTCTCTCCATCGAGAAGAATTTCTCCCTGTTCCAAATCATAAAAGCGAGGTAGTAAATCGGCCAGGGTAGTCTTCCCGCTTCCACTTTGTCCTACCAGTGCAATGGTCTTACCCTTTTCAATCTTAAGATTGATTTTATTAAGCACCCAGCCCTGACCACCTTGATGATAAGCAAATGAAACATCACGGTATTCGATGGAATGATTAAAGTCAGAAATTGGTGTCGGGTGCTCTCTATCGCGTATGGTTATTTCCGCATCCAGGATGATATTGATGCGCTCTGCGGAAGCGAGACCTTTCTGGACATTAGTATATGCTTCAGTAAATGATTTCGCAGGAGGAATCAGTTGTGAAAAGATGGCAATGAAAGCAATAAAAACCGATGGCTCCAGGGAAGCCTCTGTACCAAGTACCAGTTTTCCCCCAAAATACATGACCACCACAAGTACGACCGCTCCCAGGAATTCGCTGAGCGGAGAGCTCAGATCCCGTTTGCGGTAAAGTCTTGTCATCAAACGACGGTATTCTTCGTTGATCTTTCCAAATTTTAGTCTGGAAAATGCCTCAGCAGTAAAACCTTTAATGATTCTAAGTCCGGAAAGAGTCTCTTCAATGGTTGACAAAAGAATTCCCATTTGGGCCTGCCCTTTTGCTGAAGTTCGTCTCAGGCTTTTTCCCAATTGACCAATCATCAATCCGGCAATCGGCAAGAGTATGAAAACGAAAATGGATAATTGGGGGCTCATCAATACCATTGTGGTAAGGAACAACAAGATCGTGAGCGGGTCCCTGAAAATCACTTCCAATGATTGCATGATGCTCCATTCTATTTCCTGAACATCATGTGTCATCCTTGCAATGAGGTCACCTTTGCGTTCATTCGAAAAATAAGAAAGTGGCAATTCCAATACGCGGTCGTGCATTTTATTTCGGAGATCTCTCACAATCCCATTACGAATGGGTGCCATGAAATACATGGCCAGATACCTGAAAAAGTTTTTGAAGAAAAACATGATGACGACCAGAATACATATCAGCAGTAATGTCTCCAGTTTCCCGTGTTCGTTAATATACTCACTCAGAAAATAATTGAAGTTCGCGAGTAATGCTTTGATAGAAAAGCTCCACGGCATTTGCTTAAACTCTGAAGTCTGACTGAATAAAACATTCAGAAAAGGGGCCACCATCGTAAGTGAAAAGAGCGAGAAAATCACAGAGAAGATGTTGCATACGACATTCAGGGCAGCATATCCTTTGTAGGCCCCTACAAAGCGGAGCAGGCGGAGGTAGTTTTTCACGGCCTAAAGATATTCTTTTTAAAATTTAATAGCCCTTATACTTCTTGACCTAATTAGATCTTCCTGAATAATTTAAAGCAAGAAAAATCGTTCAGCACCTTAGCCATGAATCAATTGGCAGGGCATTTGAAATTCCGTACATTCGCGCATCATGGATTCGACCAGACAACAGAAGTACGCCCGGCTAATTCAAAAGGAAATTGGCGAAATCTTTCAAAAGGATGGCTTTCTCTTTTATGGAAAGGCCTTTGTTACTGTTACCGGTGCAAAGATCAGCCCTGATTTGAGCATTGCTACCATATACCTAAGCATATTTGGCGCTAAGGACAGCCAGGCAGTGATTCATCAGATCGAAAGCCATGGTAAGGAGATAAGGAAAAGACTGGGGAACAGCATTCGCCACCAGGCACGCATCATTCCTGCACTAAAATTTTTCCTGGATGATTCTCTGGATCAGGTTGAGAAGATCGAAAAATTATTAAAAGACAGTAAAGTGAATAAAAATGAAGATTCGGAATCAGAGTAAAATCTTCAGAGTTTATAACAACATGCGCATTCAGGAACCGGCGTATAAATTAAAAAGATTTAGAAATTAGAATAGAATATGCAATACGATCCAATCAAGCGATCTCTGGGAAATGTATTCAATAAAAACCCCTTCCTGCGAAAAGTATTTTATCGTTTGCTCGACCTTCTTTTATTGCGTGCCTGGCATGTGCACAAGGAATTAAGAAAGTGGTCCCAGACAGCAATGAGTGATGCATCTATTTTTGATGCAGGTGCCGGATTCGGTCAATACACCTATTGGTTAAATAAAAAAGATCCTAACTGGCACATTACTTCATTGGATGTAAAAGAGGAACAAGTAGAAGACTGCAATCGCTTCTTCGCTTCGATAGGAGCCATGGAAGTTAAATTTGAAGTTGGCGATCTTACAAAATACATCAATCCTAAAGCCTTCGACCTTATCGTGTGTGTGGATGTGATGGAGCACATCCTGGAAGACGTGCAAGTGTTTCGAAACTTTCATGCATCGATGAAATCTGGATCCATGTTATTGATCAGTACTCCTTCCGACCAGGGAGGGAGTGATGTTCACGGAGACGATGAGGACTCATTTATTGAAGAACACGTCCGTGATGGCTACAACATCCAGGAAATTCAGGACAAAATCAAATCGGCCGGTTTCTCCAAAGTAGAAGCACGATATCAGTATGGAGCTCCGGGGAAAATAGCGTGGAGACTTTCCATGAAATATCCAATCCTGATGCTTGGGAAAAGCAAATTGTTCTTCATTATTTTACCTTTTTATTATCTGATCACCTATCCTATAGCATTTGTGTTAAACTTTTTTGATGTGTACACAAAGCATTCCACCGGAACCGGACTGATCGTAAAAGCCTGGGCCTAGTTCGCGCTTGATTTTTCTGCACAAGCTGTAAACATAAAAATCGTGTGCCTCAGGTTGAAGACTAGGAGTCAGCACAAGCAGTATCCCTTTCATGACGTAAAAAGGCCATATTCTGAGCGAAAAGCCAAAGGAGCAAGTGCCTTGCAAAAAATAAAATGTGGTTGTTTGTGATTTTTATCATGGATTTATCATGTGACCGCAATTACCTTTCGCCCGATTTAAGGAATCAGGAAGAGCTGCCCGGTTCTAATCAGGGATTTATTGTGCCGGATGTGGAGTGGTCATTTTCAAATTAATGAGCAATTTGACTTTCTGCATGGGATAGATCAGGGAGAATGATATTGAAGCACAAGTGCCCTTCCACATATACATAGAATTGCCACGTTGATTTCAAGAAAGTCCACATATTTTTTCTTTGAGTAGTCGGAAGATCTTCAAGGAAAATTCAAATTCTACCTGAAATTAATATTCTCATACACACAATATCAAAAATCTAAAGCGGAAATTTTATTCAGTCCGTTTCTTTATAAAAAAAATGAACGGAGAGTTTAAGACTTCGCGATTGTAATTCAGTTCTGGCTCATTGAATTTACATAAGTATCAGGCAATTTGTACAAATTGCTGACATTAATCATACCTGACTGGAAGTACGATGTGTTTTTAATCATATTATCATTTACATATATGTATGACATTTGAATGCGAATTAGAAAAAATATCAAGTATACTTGTATACGAAATTCTGCTGATAAGTATAGAGTTCAATCACTCAACCTGTAAAAGAAATTTTTATGAATAAGGAACATGAAGATTCAGATCGTAGGAAATTTTTAAAGTTTGGATTGTTGGCGGGAGGTGCTACACTTGCCGGGCTTGCACTCCAAAACAAGCTACTCGGAGATACACCTGAAGAATCAGGAAAGAAGATCAAAGTACTCACTGCCGACGGGAAATTGGTGGAGGTAGACAGCAAGCATATCAATCATGAGGCTGTAGAAAACAAACTTGCAAATATCCAGGCGCGGGAAGGAATTGACGGAAAAAAATTCGTGATGGTTATTGATCTTTCCCGATGTGCCAACGAACGTAAATGTATTGAGGGATGCCAAAAAATGCATCACAAAGCACCCCCTGTAGAATGGATCAAAGTCAAAAAGATGGAAGAGGCAGCAAGTACTGCCCCTTATTGGATGCCACAACCATGTTTTCATTGTGACAATCCTCCATGCACTAAAGTATGCCCGGTTGATGCCACTTTTAAAAGAACAGATGGTATTGTACTGATTGACAATGAAAGATGTATTGGTTGCAGATTTTGTATGGCAGCCTGTCCTTACAATGCACGTTCATTTAATTGGGGAGATAACTGGGGAGCATCCAGAGATACCACTACAACAGAAAATTGCTGCGAATATTCTCCGGAAACAAGTTATCCAAGCAGAACTGGAACAGTAGAGAAATGTGATTTCTGTCCGGACATGGCAAGAATAGGTAAACTTCCTGATTGTGTAACGAGTTGCCCGAATGGAACTATTTTCTTTGGTGATGCCAATGAAGATGCAGTTACAAATGGTGAAGAAACTTTCCGTCTCAGCGAATTAATCAGAAAAAGGAGTGGCTATCGTTACCTTGAAGATTTAGGTACGGAGCCCAGGGTATATTATTTACCACCTGTGAACAGGCAGTTTCCTTTTGAAGAAGATCCAGAGATACATAATCCAACCGAATAAGAAATAAGAATTGTTATGGAGCCCACCCAACATAGTAAACATGAATTCCACAGTGACTTAAGTCCTGAAGCTCAAAATACAGAAAGGCAGGAGATGCGGGAAGTCCTCCTCCGTCCGATAAGACACACAAGTCTCCTGGCCAAGATCTGGATAGCCCTCCTGATTGTCGTTTTTTTAGTGGGTTGTTATGCCTACTATATCCAGTTGAGAGATGGTTTAAAAGTTACCGGACTTCGGGACTATGCTTCCTGGGGATTATACATTTCCAACTTTGTGTTTTTCGTAGCCATAAGCCTGGTTGGAGCACTCATTTCATCCATATTACGACTCACAAATTTTGAATGGCATCGCCCACTTACACGGATTGCTGAAATCATAGCGGTAGCCGGAATTATTTTTGCCGGTTTAATTATTGTCGTTGATATGGGTCGCCCGGAGAGGTTACTCTATCTCTTTAATCATGGAAGAATTCAATCACCAATTATGTGGGATGTAATTGTGGTAAGTACCTACCTTGTAACGAGTATTCTTTTTTTATACCTGCCTTTATTACCTGCCATTGCACTTTGTCGTGATCAATTGACCGAAAAGCCGAAATGGCAAAGAAAGATGTATAAAATATTATCGATGGGATGGGATGGGAATGAAAAACAGTGGAAAATTATGAAGCGCAGTGTAGCCATTCTAAGTGTACTGGTTATTCCATTAGCTATCTCTATCCATACAGTAACAGCATGGCTATTTGCAACCACGCTGCGTCCGGGCTGGGATAGTACCAACTTCGGCCCTTACTTTGTTGCCGGTGCATTTCAGGCAGGAACGGCATGTGTTATTATAGCCATGTTTGTCTTTAGGAAGGCCTATGGTTTCGAAAAGTACATTACCCGGGAGCACTTCAACAATATGGGAAAATTATTAGTGTTCCTGTGTTTGGTTTATGCCTACTTTAATGTGAATGAATACCTCATTCCCGCCTATAAAATGCGGACTGCAGAAGCCAAATTACTAAACAACCTTTTTACTGGTACATCCTCACCTATTTACTGGTCCGTTCAGGTATTTGGAATGGCATTACCGGCTATTCTTTTATTGTGGAACAAGGCAAGAAAACCTTTACCCCTGACAATAATTTCCGTTTTTGTTGTAGTCGGAGCTTGGTTTAAGCGCTACCTGATTGTAACTCCAATATTGCTCAATCCATATACTCCGATCCAAAATGTTCCTGCAAATTGGGCCACATATTTTCCTACTTGGGTTGAATTGTCAATAGTTAGTGCTTCACTTGCAGGAGTGTTGTTGATAATAACGGTTTTTTCCAAATTCTTTCCCATGATTTCGATTTGGGAAACGCTGGAAGGCGAGGGAATTGATCTTGAAAAAATGGATAATAAAAAATAAAAATATTATAAATTATCTCAATATGTCTTATCTATTCAGTGTAAAACATAAAATTTTGCTTGCCTTATATCTCCTGATATTCAGCGGGTCTGTAATGGTAGCTGCAGCCCAGGAAGAGGCCAAGTCTACCATTCAATTAAAATTTGAACAACAAGACGGTGAAAATATCTGCAAGGCCACATTGCTTTCCAATAATGCCCCTGTACCGGAAACGGATGTTCATTTTTATGTTAAAAGGATGTATAGTCTCCTGCCAATTGGTAAAGGGATAGCGACGGATGAAAATGGTGAATCCTCCATTACTTTTCCAAAAGACTTGCCTGGTGATCAAAATGGCATTATTATTGTAGTTGCCAGGGTCGAAGATGATGATAACCTCGGAAATGTTGAATCACAAGCAGAAATTAATTGGGGAGTGATTCCAACTCAGGAAAATGAAGAATCGGGTGGAAGATCTTTATCAGCTTCACGGGAAAAGGCACCCGTCGCTTTGATCCTTGTATCCAATACAATCATCGTAATTATATGGGGTACGATTTTGTATGTAATCTTTCAAGTAATTCAAATAAGAAAATCCAGTCGGATATTAAAAACAAAAACCGAATCTAAAAGTTAATTCAAAGACCAAACATTATGAAAAGTATCTTAAAAAAATCATTATCAGCAATTGCAGGAACACTTCTTGTTTCTGTTTTCGTAGGAGCTTCATTGAGCGTTTCAGCACAAGACGAAAAGCCAAAAGGAAAACCATGGCCAGCTCCTGAGTCTGCCATAAAGATGAAAAGTGCTGTGAAATCGGATGACGCATCTATTCAAGCCGGAAAAGAGCTGTATGCGCAACATTGCAAATCCTGTCATGGAGCAAAAGGAAAAGGTGACGGAACAAAAGCAGAGAATATTGATATTTCCTGCGGTGATTTTACCAGTGAAGAATTTGCAAAAGTCAGCGACGGAGAAGCTTTTTGGAAAACAACTGAAGGAAGAAAACCAATGCCTTCCTTTAAAGAAAAGTTAGGTGACAACGACAGATGGTCCATCATTAACTATCTCCGCACTTTACAAGGTAAATAAGGAATAGAGTCTACCAGGACTCCTCAATAAATCGCAAGGATAATCTTCTAAGATTGTTCTTGCGATTTGTTTTTTAAATACATGAACCATTTAATACTTGAGTACTGCTTGTGTATGACCATTTAATCCATCTATTAAAGATTTATAATCCCCTTGATTTCAAGTTTTTACTTTTTCAAGTTGAATGTACGCTCGGAAATGCTTAGAATCCGAATCGACAATTTTTGATAAAATTAAACCAATATATATTGTTTTAGCGCAAGAAATTCAATCTGCTACATGGTTTATTTTTTTCTCCTGTATCCTTATATCTGAAAGATTCGTAAACTAAAAAACGGGTTTTATTGATTCAACATAAAGTATCAGAAAAACAATTCAAAATACGGGCTATACATTTTATACAATGCAATTCGTTGATAAATAAATCACTGCCGTAATTTTTTATTGTAAAACATTTCTATTTTCGCAAAAAGAAAAATACTTGTTTCGGAAAACTGGTTTTAGTCATGTCATATCCCTCTTAAAAACGGCTTTTATCATGTCCCGAAATATATTTTAACAAGAAATTTGAACACCCATACATTAACCAAATCATAAAACAATTATTAATAAAAAACACATGAAAAAGTTCCTCACAATTTCCCCGATCACATTATTCGTCATCGCATTCTTTAGCTTCTTTTTAACTCAATGTAAAAAAGACACTGAGACTATTACCGTTCATGATACCACATATATTAATCCCAATGATACAGGGGTTTTTGTTCCAGGCGCTGCAATGGTAGATACCTCCTGGGTCTTCGACAAGGTGCATGCCAATGTAAACTGGCAGTCAAAATACTATGACTTCTCCTCTACAATGCTGACAGGCAGATTTAATAATTTCAACTTTAATCCAAAGTTCAACTTTGACGAGACCAATCTTTCTGCCACATCATGTGATTTCTGGGTTCAACTTTCCACTTATAACACAGGTGAGCCCGGAAGAGATGGTTATGGAAAGTGTGGACCAAATTACCTTGGTCTCACCTATCTGGATTCCAGCAAAACAGTGGTTGATCCATTGTCAGATACCGCCAGGTTTCATGCTACCTCCATCACTATTGATGCACAAGATGGCTATATCATGCATGGTACCTTCACTTTTAACAGATACCGCCCTGCCAGCGGATTTGCCGATGGAACTCCTATTACCAAAAATATAGATGTTTTATTCTCCTTCAATGGAATGAGGGATTTCGATACAAATAATGACGGAACCACAGATAAACTAAGATCTGGATTTACTGCTAAATTTAAATTTAACAGATCCGATTATATGGATAACAACTCTACAAAAGTATATTTCCCAGTACCCACCGTTACCGACAGTATCAACAATATTACTGCTGTCAATAATAAGACATATGGTGTCTGGTCTGCATCCGTAGGCGATGAAATGGAAATTCTTGTTAATGCGGTATTCTATAAAAATCACTAAGACCATTTAAGTCTCCGGGCCGGTTAAATTATTGAAAGAAAATTTCAGGAAGTATTGCCTACTTGCAAAATATAGTTGTAACACCATGAGGATCATCAATCAAATAATAAAGAGTATTCCCATCTTCGGGTTGATTGTTGTAATGGTTGGGTGCGAAAAAGATTTTTACTATGAAACACCTCCTCCAAAAACATCAAAAGCTACCACTACTCTTGAAGCCAGCTTTACCAGTACGGCTCCTTCCACTTTGAATTCTTCATACTGGAAAAGTGCCGACTATTTGATTGTCAACTCTATTGATCTAAGTACAAATCAACTGTATGATGATGGGCTGTTGAATATGACGGCAACTTACTTAGGATTAAACTCTTTCAATAAAGGAACCGGCCCGGATTTAAGGATCAAGGCGGCATACGATAATGATAATTTGTATGTCCTGGCCGAATGGACCGATTTAACGGTTAATCTTTCAAACTCCAGCTGGCTTTGGAATGGGCCGGTTGATCCATTAAAGTCTGATTTGACAGGAGCATGGACGTCTCAACGGAATTGCGACAGGATTTCATTTGCTTTTGAAATAGCAAATGCTTCCAGTTCTGCAGGTACTTTCGCTGATGTAGGATGCGCCGCTTCCTGCCATAATCCGGCAGGTACTCCAACTATGCATCCTAACTCTGGTCAGGTAGATCTATGGAATTGGAATGTAGCTGTCTCTGCACCGCTTGGATATGCTCAAGACATGACGGCAAATTCTGCCGGCTTAACAGATGACAGTGGCCAGAAGATGTATTCACGAAATGTGAATGGAAGTACCAGTCGCTCAGGGCCTGCTTTTGAATGGGACGGAACATCTCAGAATATTACTTTGCCGAATGGTCAATCTTCTATTTTGGATCCCGCCTATTACCTGCTCAACAAAACTGCCTTTATCGGTGATGCCAGAAGAGGTGATTCTATTTATCACACCCCGACCCCTCCGGGAGATTGTACTAATTGTCATGGTCCTAATGGTGAGGGGGGGATAAACTCAGCCATTAATCAGATTGCCCAAAACAAAAAAACCAGAGCTGCCTTAAGTGCCAGCATGGATGGAAATAGTGATATGATTGCTTATTGGGCACCTTTAAGTGCAAGTGATAAGAATGATGTTTTGGCATATTTAAGAGGGATGTCAGGCGTGCCGGGCTATTACCTCCAAACACCTGATGGAAGTAATGCCGACGTTGCAGCAATCAGTAATCTGACACCAATACAGATAAAGAATGCCATGCTGCCCGCTACTAATATTCATACACTTTATCAGGTCTTACTTATCCGGAAATTAAAGACTAATAATTCAGATGATACTCAGTTTGATTTATCATCAGCGCGTTCATATCCTTTTGGAGTTGCCTTAATGGATGATGATGGCTCAAATCATATTGGTTCTAAAAAAGAAATTTTGACTTTTAAATGATTATGAAAAAAACAGGTTTCTTTTCAATGCTGGCTGTTCTTCTCGTAACACTTGTTGCATGCGAAGATGATTTCTTAACTCCTAAGACAGTTGAAATTACAACACCTGTTAATTTTTCCAGCGACATCATTCCAATTTTCTCTGATGATTGCAGTATCCCTACCTGCCACGTGAACGGTGGTGCTCCACCCAATCTTCTGCCTGAAAAAGCATACGACGAACTTCTGGGTCTTGGTTATGTGGATACCAGCAATGCCGAACAAAGTTTACTATATGTGAGAATAACCAACAATGCCAATCCGATGCCTCCAACTGGAAAGTTGCCGGCAGAAGAAATCGGCTACATCCTTGCATGGATTAAACAAGGTGCTCAAAATAATTAACATCTAACCTATGAACTCTTCAAAATATTATATGCTTAGAAAATGCTCCCTGTTTTCCCTGCTCGTTATGCCTGCATTATTATTCGCCCAGGAAAATGTTGAAAGTGCTAAACCAGCGCAGGTTAAAAACTATGTAAGATCCACTTTTGAAAATCCTGTTTTGATTAACAATCAAACAGTAGAAAATTATAGTTATAAATCACTGGATTTTATTATCCAACACCGCTTTGGAATTATTAAAAATGCTGATGACCTGTTTGGCTTATATGCTCCTTCCAACATTCGACTTGGCATAGCCTATGGTATTACCAAGCGTCTTTCTTTGGGGATTGGTGTTACAAAACATAAAATGCTCTATGACTTTCAAGGTAAATATGTCATCCTAAGGCAAACTGAAACAAAAGGAACTCCTGTTTCACTTACCTACTACGGAGATATTGCCCGCAGTTCCCAGGATAAAGATAATTTTCTCAACCAGGACAATGAATTCAAGCAAACGAACAAATTATCCTACTTCCATGAAATAATGGTTGCGCGAAAAATAAACCGTCGCCTCTCAGTGCAACTAGCCGGAACCTATTCTCATATGAATATCATTGATTCGGTTTATGATCAGCATGATTTTTTTGGAGTTTCCTTTGTTGGAAGGTATAAGTTCAGCCCTCAGTCATCCATCATTATTGATTGTGATTATTTACTCAATGTATCCGGTATCGAATCCGATTACAGGCCAAAACCAAATTTTAGTATCGGATATGAAGTTTCAACCGGTAGCCACCAATTTCAGGTCTTTGTCAGCACAGGACAGGAAATTGTTAACCAGGAATACAGAGTATTCAATCAGAACGATTTCTTCAAGGGAGATGTCGCACTTGGTTTTAATATAACCAGGAACTGGAGCTTCAAAAAATAAGGTAGTATAGGAATAACCTTCCTTTAGCAAAACAAAAGCGATTCCTTTTTTTCATGTTTTCACATTAGTCACAACATTTTAGGATTTGCGGAATGATGCAAATGCTGAAACTTTTTTGTTTTGTTCTTGTCACATGTAATCGACAATAAATTTTCATTGGAACTTTTAAGTAATTTCCTGTAAAGACCCGCGAGAATTATCCAATGTCTTTGCCTGATTTTCAGTCCCATTTCAAATGTTTGTTCTCAATTACAG
Source organism: uncultured Bacteroidota bacterium (assembly GCA_963775555.1). GTDB lineage: Bacteria > Bacteroidota > Bacteroidia > AKYH767-A > 2013-40CM-41-45 > QQVM01. The sequence goes on from CAVZJJ010000002.1 coordinate 195,699, forward strand.
GAGTTTTAAGTATACTTGCAACAAGCACCAAATCATGAATTCATCCCCACGATCTCTATTTAGTAAAGAATATTTTTCGTTAGCGTTTCTATCTTTGCTAATAATGGCCATTAGCAGTTGTCAACCTAAAAGAGCCATCAATCCCCATTCAATAAATATTGAAGGACGAATTCAATATCCCTTAGGTGACAAGATTTATTTTAGTTCATATGCAGATTCCAGCGATCTGTTTCTTGAAAATAAAACACGACTGGACTCTGCAATTCCCGACAAAAACGGAAGTTTCAGTTTTACTTTTCGATCGGAAAGGCCGATGGTATTTGATTTAGAGAGCGCTGCACAAAATTTAGCCACTAATCTTATTCTGTGTCCGGGAGATTTACTAAAAATTAATTTTAAGGGAAAAAACTTTAGCCCTGAAATTGAATCCTCTACAGAGGAAGGGAAAATTAATTTGTTTCTGGTCAATTTTTTAGATTCATTCTATAGAAGTCCTGACATCAAACAGGAATATTATATTTCTACTAATTATATGGATGGAGAAAGTTTTGCGACATACAACGAAAGACGGGAAAAAGCACAGCTGGAATATTTCAAGGATTTCTTTAGGAATGATTCATTGAAAAAAGAATATAGGGATTATGCTTTGAATACCATTCACTATGGCATCGCGGTAGACCGTTTGATGTATGTATGGAAAAAGCGCATGAAAAATGAAACTGTACTTCTTCCTGAAAATTACTTTGCTTTTGAAACAAAATCTTTTATTGAAAATGCTGAAGCTTTTTATTGCCCTGCATACATCCGCTTCTTACACCTTTACATCAAAGACACTTTTGACCGAATGGTAGAACAGGGTGAATTGCCCTTAAATAAAACCATTCCGTTTCTTCCACAAGTGGAAAAATATAAGCTGGCCGCGTCTCTTCTAAGCCGTCCCTTCCGGGATGTTGTTCTTTATTCAATTATCATGAGCGACATGCATGATGTTAACAATAGCATGATTTCAAAGCGGGATTCATCAGTTCCTTTGGATTCGATGATTGCCATATTTCGGAATAAATATTCTTTGTAAAGATTCTTAAAGTTCGATCCCTGGATTTGTTCCTGCAAAAATGAACTACTATCAACTCTCTCTGATCTTTCATTCACTGATAAGTGCATCAGATGTTATCTTTTCAGGTCTGAAAGTAATAGTCCCTATTATTTTCCTGTTGAATTTCTATCGAACGCATTACACGCGAATAGAATGGCCGGTTTTAATCGTCTCCCTGAACCTGTCCATGTTAACAGGAGGAGTATTTTTTCTAAGTGCATTCATTGGAGACACTGTATCGACACTTGTCCGGGAAGGAGTGGCAGGTTTGGATTTTATGCTGAGTATCGCCACCGGGGTACATGGTTATCAATTGATCCTCCCCTTATTCGTGTATGCAGTACTCCCGCAAATCCTGTGGTTCAGAAAAATCCGCAATTCAGTTTATTCTTCTTTTCTTATCGTCATATCATGGTGGCTGAGCTATTATATTATTTCCTATTTAAACGGTAAGGAGAATAGCGGCTTTAGTCAGCAGCCACTTGATATCAAGACGCTCATTCTCGGATATAGCTGGCAAACACTGGTGTTGATTCCTTACGTAGCCGGCATTTACTTTTACGTCTTAATTAGGAAGAAACGATTAAGGTCCAGATCCGGTGATCATTCCTAAGCCCTGATTTTTATTTGAACTCCAATCTGGCCCATGCGCAAAGGGTCAGCAGACAAGTATTTGAAATTGGCCTTCACAGGAAGTGAAGCCAAACCCATTTTTTCTAACTTTGACAACCCGCCATTGACGGCGGCACTATGAACCTTCCACTCGCGATCGCCCGACGCTATTTCTTTTCCAAGAAGTCACAGCGTGCCATCAACATCATCTCGATGATCTCTGTGATCGGTGTGATGATTGGTACTGCTGCATTGATTATTGTGCTCTCTGTTTTTAATGGATTTGAGAATCTGATTCTCCGGCTTTATAATTCGTTTGATCCGGATTTGAAAATATCCGCTGTAGAAGGGAAATCATTTCAGCTCAACACATTTCCTTTGCAGGAACTTCGAAATCTTAATGGTGTAATGTATGTCACTGAAGTACTCGAGGAAAATGCGCTGGTCAAATACCATGACAAACAGACTATCGTCACAATCAAGGGTGTGAGCGATGAGTTTGAAAAGATGACCGGGATTGATACGATGATTGTCGAAGGCGGCTATCTTCTGAAAAAAGGTGATCTGGATTTTGCAGTCGTTGGTGGTGGAATTGCTTATAACCTGCAGCTGAATACAGGAGATTTGCTTTCGCAATTGGAAATTTATGCACCCCGAAAAAATACGGCATCTTTGTTAAATCCTGAGGAAGCATTCAACAGACGCTACCTGTCACCTTCAGGAGTATTCTCTATACAACAGGAATTCGACACGAAATATATCATTGTTCCACTTCGTTTCGCCTATGAGATTTTAGAAAAAGACTCCCAGGTATCTTCCCTGGAAATTGGTCTTAAACCCGGTGCTAACCTGGAAGATCTGCAAAAGAGCGTCTCTGCGCTTTCGGGAAGTTCTTTCGAGGTAAAAAACCGTTATCAGCAGCACGAACTGATTTACAAGATCATGAAATCAGAAAAATGGGCTGTGTTTCTGATTCTAACTTTCATTCTCATCATTGCTACTTTCAATGTGATCAGTTCGCTCACTATGTTGGTCATTGAAAAAAAGAAAGACATCACTATTCTTCACAGTCTGGGTGCCAGTTCTTCCTTGCTTCGTAAAATATTCTTACTGGAAGGACTTTTTATCACACTGGTCGGTGCATTCATCGGACTCAGCATCGGGTTTGTGATCTGCTTTTTACAAGAACGATATGGCCTTGTGCAACTTGGGGGAAGTGGATCTTTTGTTATTGATGCTTATCCGGTCAAGATGGAGGCAGCAGATTTCTTTTATGTTCTTGCTACCGTGTTTTTTATCGGACTGATTGCGGCCTGGTATCCGAGTAAACGATTGATCGGAGGAATGGTAAATGCACGGGAAGTAAAAACAGACGAATGATTCGTAGCAAAAAATAGCCGGTAAAATTCAATGCAGGCAGTCAACATTGCTACTCTACTGGGAAGGAAATAAAGCTACTCTCCTGAGAATTGTTTTAAAAAGCGCACATCATTCTCCGAGAAAAAGTCGCAGGTCCTTTACGTCGTGTCGAAGCATGGCAATGCGTTCGATACCCATTCCAAAGGCAAAACCGGAATATTTATCAGGATCGATACCGCAATTTTTCAATACATTAGGATCTACCATACCACAACCTAAAATCTCGAGCCAGCCGGTGTACTTGCAAACATTGCATCCTTTTCCTTTACAAATACTGCATGTCACATCCATTTCTGCTGAAGGCTCTGTGAAGGGAAAATAAGAAGGACGCAAGCGAATCTTCGTTTCCGCACCAAACATTTCTCTTGAAAAATACAACAAGGTTTGTTTCATGTCAGCGAATGAAACACCTTTATCAATATACAATCCTTCAACCTGGTGAAAGAAGCAATGGGCACGTGCTGAGATCGCTTCATTCCGGTACACTCGACCCGGAGCCAGAATACGAATGGGTGGTTTTGTGGTCTCCATGACCCGAACCTGGATGGAGGAAGTATGGGTGCGTAGCGCGATTGAATCGATACCACCACGTTGCTCGATGAAAAAGGTGTCCTGCATATCGCGGGCAGGATGATTTTCGGGGAAGTTTAGAGCTGTGAAATTATGCCAGTCGTCTTCAATCTCCGGACCATCTGCCACGGTGAAACCAATACGTCCGAAAATGTTGAGGATCCGATTACGGGTGATGGAAATCGGATGACGGGAACCCAATGCATACGGTTCTGCTGGAAGAGTCAGGTCAAGATCTGAAGTACTTCCATTATCCGCTGTAGCTTCCAGTGCTGATTGAGCGAGTTGAAATTTTTCCTCAGCTTTTGTTTTAAGGTCATTTACCAGCAGTCCAAAGTCCTTGCGCTGCTCAGCAGGAAGGTTTTTCATTTCTCCAAACAAGTCTGTGAGGACCCCCTTCTTCGATAAATATTTCAGTCGAAATGCTTCCAGCTGTTCCTTGGTGCTGGCCGTATAGGTATCGACTTCGGAAATGAGTTGTTTGATCTTATCCTGCATAATGATTATACAATACTGTTATTGAAATAATAAATTCTATTTAATGATTGTATAAAACCGAATTCTCCTTTATTTCCTTCTCTTTGATTTTTTTTCCTTTTCCATGATTTCGGGCACCTCGGTGACCATTTTCATGGTCATCCGGACATCATGTACAGGACGGTCACCGGGCCGGGTTTGAACGGCAGCGATTTTATCAATCACATCCATCCCCTCAATCACCTGTCCAAAAACGGTATAGTTATGGTCGAGGAAAGGTGTACCACCTTCGGTAGAATAGACCGCTTTTTGAGCATCCGTGTACTTAACTCCCCGTTGGATTTCCAGCATATTAATTTGCTCCGGCGTCATCACCTGACCCTGAACAATATAAAACTGGCATCCACTAGAAGCCTTTTCAGGGTTTTCGGTTCTGGCTGCACAAAGGGCACCTTTGCGATGGTACAAACTATCTACAAACTCTGCAGGGACTGTATAACCTATATCGCCCATTCCTAAGGCCTGTAGAGAGTCTGCTTTTTTTGAAAGCGGATCCCCCCCCTGAATCATGAAATTCCGGATGACCCTGTGAAACAGAAGACTGTCATAAAACCCCGCTTCAACCAGTTTTACAAAATTGTCCCGATGAAGGGGTGTGGCTTCATGCAATAGGACTTTCATTTCCCCGAATTCAGTACTAATAAGTACCATTTTAGGTTGAACGTCCAATTCATCTGCTGCCAGGGCAGCTTTTTGAGCATGAAGTGAAACACTTAGTACAATGAAGAGCGTTAAAATGGCTGTGAAATGCTTCATATTTTCTAGTATTTTTGTATTGTTCGGCTATAGCTGCAATATTAACCAAAATCAAATGAATAAAGAAAAAAGTGGCCGCAGTACAGGATTAATCCTGCTGGGAATATTCATGTTCATGACCTTTTTTTCCTGTAAAAAAGATGGCCCTACAAAGGCAGTGATTACGGTAGTGGATTCACTCAGTCGTCCAATATCAGGAGCGCGGGTTATATTATGGCAGGATACTGCAGTGAATAAAACAAATGGTGTTGCATCTGATTTTCGGGTAGTTAAAAATAGTGATGCTTCAGGCAAGGCCGAGTTTGAATTTGAACTGGAGGCATTTTTAAATGTTGATGTGGTGCTGAATACTGACACAGGGAGAAATTTTGTCCGCCTTATATTGCACGAAACCGTGTATAAGACGGTTGTGATGTGAGTACTCCTGTTTCACACAATCAGATTATACAAAGGGCCTTTGACTTAAAGCACCCATGCCGGTCAGTCAATCCGGATTCCAATTTCAGTTTCAAAGTATTCAAGCACAGCTTGCTTCAGCAGTAGATCCTGCTCGCGGAGACTCAATGGTGGCAGCTTATTGATCATCTCCCAGGCAGGCCAACCCTGTTCATCAGTCCCAATAAGCTGGTAATAACCAAAGGTGCTGAGCAATCGGCATACCGCGATGTGCATGAGATCCTGTTTTTCATCCTTGGAATATTGCATAGGGCCTTTGCCCAGTTCCTGCACACCAATTAAGAAGAGTATCGTTTGCAAATCCGGTTCTTCACCGAACTGATCTGCCAGACGTAATCCCAAACGGTCCCATTTTCCTTTTAAAACTTGTAAATCAAGCTGATCCATAACTTTTGCAAAGGTATCGACTATTTTCGGGGTTTGCTACCTTTGCGAGCCCTCCTAATTTTGCCCCAAAGCCCGTGTACAGAAGCTTTTTGTCCTTTTTATTCCCATTATTTCTCCTCCATCTTCTTTTGGATCCACATCCTGTGAAGGCGCAGGACAAAACAGGACAAGTTGTGGATGTTGTATTCTGTCTTGACCTGAGCAGCAGCGCCAATGGCCTGATTGATCAGATGAGAAATCATCTTTGGGATTACTGGTATTTTCTTTCGCGCTGCCAGCCGGTACCCAATTACAGAATAAGTGTAGTGGCCTATTCCCGTTTCAGCTATGGAAGAAAAACAGGATATGTAAGAGTGATTAAAGACCTTTCCACCGACTTTGAATTACTTAGCGCCTTGCTGTTTAAAATACCGTCACGTATCGAGAAAGGAGATCAGTTTGTTGGTTCAGCATTGAATATGTGTCTTAAAAAAATCAGCTGGTCTAAAGAACCCGATGCCTTAAAAGTAATTTTCCTGGTTGGAAACGGCGATGTAAAACTCGGTGATGACGACATTGACAAAGCGACGGAAAAACTTGTAGCAAAGGGAGTGATCATTAATACGGTTTACTGCACTGTGCCGGGCGAACGAAAAGCCATCCGGGGATGGAGCCGGCTTGCTGAATTGGGTAAAGGACGGATCGCTGTGATCTCTTTGCGCAACCGTTACTTTGACCGACTTAGTGGATTTGACCTGCAGCGTTTTCGTGCTCTCAACAGAAAATTCAATAACACCTACTTGTACTATGGACAGGGCGGTTACAAGCGTTGGAAGATCATGATCAACGAAGACAACCATATTTTTATTACCAACACTGAAGGATACCGTTATCGTTCACTGTACAAAATCTCCGATGACTATCAGAAAAATAATTTCTCCTGGGATTTGGTCGATTTGTATTACAAAAACGCGGTAGGGTTTATTGATGCTGACAGGAAACTGATGAATGATTCCTGTAAGAAGATGGACAATGAAAAATTGAAGTCCTATATCGTGTATAAAAAATATGAAAGAAAAAAACTGAGTGCCATGATTGCAGATATGGTAGCCGAAAAAGAATTAAAAGATCGTATTGATGGAAAGGTTGTAGAAAAAAGCATGGCGACTTTTGATATCGTGACTATGCATATGCTCCGGGATTTGTTACTGGCGAGAAATATTCAGTGCCCGGTTTATTAATTGATAATTGATAGTTGATAATTGACAATGGAGAGTGGAGAATTGAGAGTTGATAATTGAGAGTTGATAATGGATAATGGATAGTGGAGAATTCAAGGGCAGATTGGTTTTGAGGAGGATGAGGATGTATTGGCAAGTATGATAAATTTTTAATATTAAAATGAGTAGCTGGAACAAGTGGATATTTGGCGGATTGGGTTGGGCCATTGGTGGGCCTATTGGAGGAATCCTTGGCTTCGCCCTGGGTTCTGTCACCGAAGAAAGTCAACGTAAGTATCAGGCAGGTGATAAATTACTCCCCAATGACTTTAGCGCTGTCCTGCTTGTACTTTGCGCAGCTGTGATGAAAGCGGACCATCGTGTGATGCGTTCTGAACTTGAGTTTGTAAAAAAATATTTTGTACAGCAATTCGGTGAATCGCATGCCCTGGAAAGGATGCAACTTTTCAAAGAAATTCTGAAACAAGAAATACCGCTGGCGCAAGTCTGTATGCAGGTCCGCCAACACCTTGACCCTTCTTCGCGGCTGCAATTACTACACCTGCTATTCGGACTTGCAAGTGCTGATGGCGCCGTAGCTTCTGCTGAGCTCACCGTGCTCGAACAGATTTCCCATCTGATAGGCATCGCACACAAAGATTTTGAAAGCATCAAAGCGATGTTTGTAAAGAGCACCGAATCGGCATACACAATATTAGAAATTGACCGCAACGCGAGTAATGAAGATCTCAAAAAAGCCTATCGTAGGATGGCTATGAAATACCATCCTGACAAGGTGCATCACCTGGGTCCGGAATTTCAAAAAGATGCTCTTGAGAAGTTCAAAAAGATCAATGAAGCACATGAGGCAATCAGGAAAGAACGCGGTATTTAAGAGAGACAGTAAATAAATTTATACAGCGCCAAGGTTTAAATTAATAATTTAGTCAAAAGAAAATAATTTAACTCTCAGGTCACTAAACATGCTTGATATTATACTTTCCATTATAATTTTAATTGGACTGATTCGTGGTTTCCTGAAAGGATTTATATATGAGGTAGCCATACTTGGAGTGATGTTTCTCGGCTTATGGGCAGGATTCAAATTCGCTGATTACGCAACGCCCTACGTATTAAAAGTCATTCATCCCGATCCAAAGACGCTTTTTTATATTTCCTCCTTTATCATGTTCCTGATTGTTTCTGCAGGCATCATGCTACTTGCCAAACTGTTTACAGGATTAATAAATATTGCAGCTCTGGGCATTTTCAACAAAATCGCAGGTGCCATTTTTGCCGGGATGAAATATTTGCTGGTCATAAGCATAATCATTTTTTATTTCAACAAGCTCGACAGCAAGTACCAGTGGCTTTCGCCTGATACTAAAGCGGAATCACATTTGTATTATCCATTAGCGAAGATTGCGCCCATAGTATTACCTGTGATAGAAAATTTAAAAAGCATTGGTGACGATCATTGAACACTCAATGATTACTTACAATCTTCTCACTACTCTGGCCAATATCCCCAGTAAAGCCAGACCGAGTACTGTTATCAGCACCAAGGCGTACCAAGTGGTCTGAAAGCCAAAGGCATGTATTGATTGCATGCCGGCGTTATGGCTAAATACGTGGGAAATAGAAAATGCGATGCTGTACAGTGCCATGTATTCCCCGCGTTTCCCTCGTTTGGAATAATCCATGGCAAATGAATTTGAAAATGGGAATACCAGCATTTCGCCGAAACTCATCAACAAGATAGACACTATCAAAATGCCCGGCCATAGGCTGAGATTCAGCAGGAGAAAACTCAACCCGAGAAATACCATACCGATGAACATAAGTCGAAGCCGGGAAATATTTCTTTTCTCAAGGGCATGCACCAATGGCATTTCCAAAAAGAATATGACAAGGCCATTCAATCCCATCAGCAAGCCGATCTGTTTTTCATTGAGGAAATGAACATCCCTATAGAACAAGGGAACGGTGGAGAAAAATTGAAGGAAGACAAAACCAAAAAGAATCATCACAGATATAAAAATCCAATAATGCCCATCGGTATATGCAGACCGGGGACCGTCAGTAACACTATTGTCCATTCTTCGGGCTGTTCGTGGATGAAGTAGTTTTAACAGTGCAAGCCCGGCGAACAATGAGGTGATGCCATCCACCCAAAACAGACCTGCATAACCCATCGAAACGATGATGAAGCCACCGGCTGCAGGTCCGGCTGCGAAGCCCAGATTAATGGCAAGGCGAACAAGTGTGACAGAACGAGTTTTGTTTTCCGGTTTACTATAGGCATTCAATGCAACGAACATGGCGGGACGAAAAGCATCTGCTGCTGACATGAGGATAAATATCCCTATACATAAGGATGAGAAGGTATTCAGAAATTGTAAGGAAATAAAAATCATACCGGAGACAAGCAGACTTCCCGTCATAACCTTGTAGAACCCGATTCTATCGGTGAGTTTACCACCGATCCATGAACCCACCACGGAACCCAGACCAAAGCAACTCATTATCCATCCCACCTGTTCAAGACTGTAGCCCTTATCTTTGGTGAGATATAGTGAGAGAAAAGGAATCACCATTGTTCCCGCGCGATTGATCAGGGTGATCAGGGCGAGGTACCAAACCTCCCGCGACAAACCAAGATAGGAACTTCTGAATAGCATATTGTATGTAATGGGGAATGAAGAATAAAAAAGAAAACAGAGATCCTGTTCTTTTTTTAATCAAGATGATTCTGTGAACCTAAAGAAAAAATTATTCGTTGATTGCTTTTACTCCCGGTAATTCCTTCCCTTCAAAATATTCGAGCAAAGCCCCTCCTCCCGTGGATATATAACTCACCTTTTCTGAAAATCCGAACTGACTGACAGCAGCTGCCGAATCACCTCCACCAATCAATGAATAAGCACCTTTTGAAGTAGCTTCTGCGATTGCTTCAGCCATTTCACGTGTTCCATTTTCAAACTTTTTCATTTCAAAAACTCCCATCGGTCCATTCCATAAAATAGTCTTTGATTCGCGTATCACTGAAATAAACTCTTGAAGGGCTTCAGGACCTATATCCAAACCCATCCATCCATCGGGAATATCCATATTTGAAGATAAGGCCGTGTTAGCATCTTTGTCGAACTTATCTCCGAGTATTGAATCTGCAGGCAAAATTAGCCGGCATCCTTCTGCCTTAGCTTTTTGCATTAATTCAAGTGCAAGATCTATGCGGTCATCCTCCACCAATGAGTTTCCTATTTTTGCTCCCATGGCCTTAAAAAAGGTATATGCCATACCGCCTCCAATGAGAATATTATCCGCTTTGCCAAGGAGGTTCTCGATGATAAGAATTTTATCACTCACCTTTGCCCCGCCCATGACGGCAGTGAAAGGTCGCTCTGCTTTATGCATTACCATTTCGGCATTCTCCAACTCTGCTGCCATTAGTAATCCGAAACATTTTTTATCCGGGAAGAATTTAGCAATCACGGAAGTTGAAGCGTGTGCTCGGTGTGCAGTACCAAAGGCGTCATTCACATAGTAATTCCCATGTCGGGAAAGTTTTTCTGCAAATTTTTCGTCTCCTTTTTCTTCCTCCTTAAAAAAACGAAGATTTTCTAATAACAATACCTCGCCGGGTTTTAAACCATTGGATGCACGAAATGCTTCATCCCCGATGCAGGATTCGGCAAATTGAACAGGAGTTCCAAGCAGATCAGAAATACGCTTGAGGGTATGTCGCAGTGTGAATTTCTCCACATCCAGGCTGCCATCCTCTTTCAGTTTTTTAAGGGGCCGGCCAAGGTGACTCATGAGAACAATGCATCCTCCATCATCGAGTATCTTTCGCAGGGTGGGAATGGCCGAACGTATGCGGCTATCGTCGCTGATATTAAATTGTTTGTCGAGGGGAACATTGAAATCTACACGCACCAATGCCCGAATATTTTTGAAGTTGACGTCTTTGATGGTTTTCATAACGGTGCAAAGATAGCTTATTCAGTAAATTAGTTTGCGGGCAGAATAGCAAATATGTTAATTAACCTATCTTTGCCCTATGCAATTCGCGCAAGTCATAGGACAAGCAGAAGTAAAAGAACGCCTTGTATTCGCAGCCAGGGAAGGGAGGGTAAGTCATGCCCAACTTTTTCTGGGACCTGAAGGTTCGGGTAATCTAGCGCTGGCGATTGCCTATGCCCAATATCTATTCTGCGAAAATAAAAGTGATAATGACAGTTGCGGGAAGTGTTCGTCCTGCATTAAAATACAGAAACTGGTTCATCCCGACCTGACCTTCAGTTATCCCGTAGCTCCACGGGAAAAAATCAAAGAACCCCGCAGCGTTGATTTTGTGGACGAATGGAGGGATGCCATTTTGAACAACCCTTACATCTCCTACCAGGAATGGGTGGAGCAACTGGATATTGAAAATAAACAAGGACTGATCTCTGTCCATGAAGCGTTTGATATTCTCAGCCGCTTGAGTCTTAAAAGTGTGGAAGGCGGTTATAAAATTGTGATTGTATGGTTAGCTGAAACCATGAATCCTCCTGCGGCAAATAAATTGTTAAAAATCATTGAAGAACCACCCGAACATACTGTGTTTTTGCTGGTGGCTGAAGCCTACGAACAAATCATTCCGACTATTATATCACGGGCACAATTGGTGAAAGTAAATCGTTTAACAGAAAATGAACTGATCACCGCACTGGTTCATCTTCATCATCTTGAACAACAACCCGCGCGACACATTGCGCACCGTGCGAATGGAAATTACAATGAAGCGCTCAAGTTGATTCGCAACGATGAAGGAGATGCCGACCTGAATCAATGGTTTCTTTTGTGGATGCGGGCATGTTATTCCGGAAATATCAATCAGATCGTTGATTTTACAAATAGTTTTGCCACTGAATCCCGCGAAAAACAGAAAGGATATTTGCACCATGCATTGAATGTGGCGCGTGAGTGCCTTCTGATAAACTACGGGGATCGTTCTCTGATACACTTTGAAGGGAAAGAATTGGAAGAACTCGGGCGTTTTGCTCCTTTTGTAAACGTTCACAATGCGGAGGATTTTGTGACGAAGCTCAACGATGCCGCATTTCATATTGAACGTAATGCCAATGCCAAATTGCTTTTCACGGATCTTTCCTTCAGCATACAGGGGATTTTGCACCGAAAAAATTAATTCCCTCTGATATGCTGTTGAATATTAAACCCATCAAATGCAATTAGTTCGGCTTCCCGAGAAAATCGGGACAAGCTATATTTCGCCTTCTAATGCATAAGATGGGTCAAAGGTTGAATTAATTGTATTGTGCTGATATTCAACATCTCAGCAAGTCGTAGCTTTTCACTAATTTTGCAATCCTCAAAAAATAAGAAATTTATTATTCAAGGCGGTATTTCTGTTTATTTCGAATAGAGGTCGCCCTTTCAAAAATTATCAAATGGCTTGTAATTCCTGCAGTACGGATAAAGACGGAAAGCCGGGTGGGTGCCGGAATAATGGCACCTGCGGCACCGGCGGATGCAACAAGCTGAATGTATACAATTGGCTATCGGACATGGTATTGCCGCGTGGGCAAAAACTGTTTGACATCATAGAAGTTCGTTTTAAAGGGAGTCGCAAAGAATTTTACCGCAACGTCGAAGGCATTGATCTTCGTGTTGGTGATGTGGTAACTTTAGAAGCTTCTCCCGGTCACGACGTTGGTGTAGTATCTATGGTCGGCGAGTTGGTACGTTTTCAGCTTAAGAAAAAAAATCTGACAGAAAAATCAGATGCAATAAAGACCTTTTACAGAAAAGCTAAATCCAATGAAGTAGAAAAATGGATTGAGATGAAGGATAAGGAAAACTCCACCCTTCATCGCACCCGAGAGATCATACAATCTCTCAAACTTTCCATGAAGCTCAGCGATGTGGAGTATCAGGGCGACGGAAAGAAAGCCACCTTTTTCTACACTGCTGAGGACCGGGTTGATTTCCGGGAGTTGATTAAAAAACTTGCGGATGAGTTTCGCATCCGTGTAGAGATGAAGCAAATCGGCATGCGTCAGGAAGCCAGTCGTCTTGGTGGATTGGGTGTATGTGGACGTGAGTTATGCTGTTCTACCTGGCTAACCGATTTTAAAACAGTATCAACAAGTACGGCTCGTTATCAAAATCTGGCATTGAATCCTGCCAAGCTTGCCGGACAATGTGGAAAATTAAAATGCTGCCTGAATTATGAACTCGATTCATATGTGGATGCATTAAAAGATTTTCCTTCTACCAATACAACACTGGAAACTGAAACCGGCCGGGCATTTCACAGGAAAACAGATATTTTTAAACGCATGATGTGGTTTGCTTATCACGAACATGATCGTAAAGACGGGGCGGAAACCTCTGATGCCGGAGATGGTAACTGGATTGCTTTGCCTGTGTCTCGTGTAAATGAAATCATTGAACTAAACAAGCAAAAGATTAAGCCGGCTGAATTGCGCAGTGCGGAAATGGAAGAAGAAATAGTTGTGGCGGAACCTGATTATGCCAATGTTGTTGGACAGGACCGCATTGACAGGATGGATTCCAAAAAGAAGAAAAAGAAAAAGAAGAAAAAGAAACCAGCCGGTGGTCCTCAGGCGAGCGGACAACAAAATCAAACTCCACGCGAAGGTTCTTCACCTACACAAGGAGGAAAACGTCAGCCCACGCGTCAGGAAGGAAGTGAAAAGCAAGCAGGACACCAGGCCACGTCGGTAAAACCAAGTGCACCGCAGCAAAAACCTGCTGAACAAAAACCCCTGCAGAAGAATCAAGGCACACCTGAAAACAGACCGGATAGAAATCGCCATCACCGCGGCCCAAGGCCTCCACGCACATCAGCAGGAGGAGGAAACGCGCCTGCAAAGCCAACCGAATAATGCATAGACTTCGACTGCTTACCAATAGCTTTCTCGTATTTATTTGCCTGGGTTGCCTGGTTTCTTGCGACAGCCAGGTGGTTTTTGAAAAAAACATCAAATTGGACGATAACCGCTGGGCTCAGGGAAATGTGATTCGGCTTGAAACTGAAATCAAAGACACCTTGAGTCCGATGAATATGTATATAAATATTCGAAATGCGGGCGGGTATCAGTTCAGTAACCTGTTTATTTTTCTTACTACCACAACACCAGAAAATGTGAAAGCCCGTGATACACTTGAGCTGATTCTTGCTGATGAAAGTGGAAAATGGAAAGGTGATGGAATGGGTGACATTTTTGATAATCGGATTCTATTCAAGAAGAATTTCCACTTCCCGGTAAAGGGCACTTACACCTTTGAGTTAGAACAGGCGATGCGCGTGGATCCATTGCCTCAGATTATGGATGCCGGTATAAGAATTGAGAAGGCAAAGTGATTTTAACCATAATTGCACCAAGTATCAATTTGAAACATCTTTTGTTTTTTTAAATGAACAGAACTTTTGAATGTACACCGATTAGCGTATGAATTGAACGATAACAAGGCCTTTGACCTTGTACTTTTCTGGAATTCTATTGGCAATTTACCAGAAACAGAATTACCGAACTTTCAGGCATCGACTATTGGAACCTTCGGCGCAGTCTGAAGAGAATCAGTGCAAATAAAAATCCAAATAAAAAATAAATCCAACGACCACTCTTCGAAACAGATTTGTTCAGGATTGCATTTTCTTTTTCCATTTTAGCCAGTTGTTTCACCAAAGTATCCTGAGCCCTTTCAAAGTTTTTTAATTGCTCAGAATATTGATTAACATCATAAGACATTGTTTGCTTTTCGAAATTTCTGTAGCTAAGCATCTGCTTTAAACGTGTCATTATTTTATTGTCCATCTCGACGATGTCTTTCAATCTATCGTGTGTTGAACGTAAGTCGTTTTTTGTTTTTTGTCCGAAGAAGCCACTCTTTTTTTTCAAAGCAGCCGAATAAATGTTGAATAATTCCTGCCTTTGTTCAACAAGCCCGATGAGTTCTTTTCTCTCTTCCCTGGTTTGAGCCGGCAATTGCCCATGGCAGAGGCAGAGTATGATGAGTGAAAACGTGAATTTTAGCATGGTTTGTCTCTCTCTGAACGAAATTGTTTTGCAATCTATTCTTAATCCCGGTTAAAACTTGATTCCTTTTGAAATCAAGCATTAAAAAGGTCTTAGGCTGATCTCATAAATATCAGTTTAAAACCATTAAAATAAAGATTTTACAGGGATTTGCTCCTGGAACTGATTTGGAAATATTAAAGTCTGTTAAATGACCCCCATTTTCCTATTCAGGCTTTTCTGTATCAGTCGAAAAGGATACTTTCGTGAACCATGAAAAAACAACTATGAAAAAGCTGATCATGATCCTGACGGTGATCCTCTTATCCGTCTCCAATTCAATGACCTCCGCAAGCGAAGGTGCTGAATCAAAGGTTTTGCCTTATCCTATTTACCAGAAAAAAATGGCCAATGGATTGAATGTAGTCACGGTTCCTTATGACAGTCCGGGACTTGCTGCATTCTACATTGTGGTACGTGCCGGTTCACGCGATGAAATCGAGCCAGGCAAATCCGGATTTGCACATTTCTTCGAACACATGATGTTCCGTGGAACTGACAAATACCCTAAGGATGTTTACAGTGAGGTGCTAAAATCAACCGGCGCTTCAGCGAATGCGAACACCAGTCTTGACCGCACGGTCTATCACATGACAGGAAGCGCAGACAAACTGGAAACCATGTTTGAACTTGAAAGCGACCGTTTCATGAATTTGAAATATTCCATACAAGGATTCAAAACAGAAGCAGGTGCGGTAAAAGGAGAATACACAAAAAATTCTGCCAGTCCTTATACACAGCTAAATGAAAAGGTGCAGGAAGCTGCTTTCGACCAGCACACCTATAAGCACACCACGATGGGTTTCTTCAAAGACATTGTGGACATGCCGAATCAATACGATTATTCTTTGGAGTTTTTCCGCCGCTTTTACCGTCCTGAATATGCTACCATTATCGTTGTGGGTGATGTAAAACCGGAAAATGTTCAGGCCCTTGCAGAAAAATATTTCTCAATGTGGAAACGGGGAGATTATGTTAGTCAGATTCCTGTTGAACCTGCGCAAAAAGAAATGCGCTCTGTACATATTCAAAAACCCGGCTTTCCTCCATTTCTGGATTTGAATTACAAAGGACCCGCATTCAGTGATCAGGCCATCGATATGCCGGCATTGGATGTACTAAATTCCATTCTGCTTTCTGAAAAATCCGATCTGTATAAAAAGCTGGTGATTGATGAACAGAAATGCCGTTTCATAGGAGGTGGCGCCCAGGATTCAAGGGATCCATTCCTGATCAGTATCAGTGCTTCATTAATCAGTGCTGCTGATTTGCAATATGTAAAAGACGCAATTGTCGCAGCTTATGAGAAGGCAAAGACGACTGCGGTAGATCCACAGGTTTTGACAGACACGAAATTACATTTGAAGTACAGCTTTGCGATGAACATTGACAATCCCACATCTATTGCAGAGTCATTGAGTGCCTATACATGGCTCACCAACGATCCTGAGTCATTGAACCGCTTATATGCACTCTACGACAAGGTGACTGCAGAAGATCTGATGATGGTAGCGAAGAAGTACATCCTTCCTACTGCTTTAACCATAGGAACTATTTCTCCGAACGAAAAAGAGACTCTTCGTTGATTCGCGATCAATTTAATTTCACACATCAATCTATCCAAAAATGAAATCAACTAGTTTATCACTACTCATATTTTGTTTTGCACTGGTACTTTCTACGGGCAGTACTGCGCAAGATCTGGTGGAACTCAAACTTCCAAAATCAAATAAAGTTGTCATCCAGTTAATGTTTCGCAATGGCAGTATTTGCGACCCTGCAGGAAAAGAAGGTCTCACAGCGATGACTTCTAACCTTGTCACAGAGGGTGGTACCGGGGCACTGAGTGCGACCGACATCAAAGACAAGATTTATCCTTACGCCGCTTCTTACGGAAGCTCTTGCGATAAGGAAGTAAGTAATTTTTACTTTGAAGTTCCATCCGATCATCTGAACTCCTTTTATGAAATTATAAAAGGTCTCTTACTTAATCCGTCGTTCAAAGAAGAAGATTTTGAGCGTGTAAAATCCAACCAGCAGAATTATGTGGATCAGCTGATCCGCCAATCTTCCGATGAAGAGTACGGAAAGAAGTACCTGGAAGATTTTCTCTTCCGCGGAACGAATTACCAGTACATGACGAGCGGTACAAGTGAAGGCGTAAAAAGCATTTCGCTCGACGATATAAAGAACCATTACAAATCATTTTTCACGCGAAACAATCTTACCATCGGCCTTGCGGGAAACTATCCCGAGGAATTTGTAACTCGTATCAAAACCGATTTGAAAGGACTTTCTTCCGTAGTTCCGGCTATCCCTGCACCGGGAAAAGCAGCCATGCCGGAAGGCCTGAATGTGGAAATTGTTTCCAAAGAGAACGCGTTGGGTTCAGCTATCTCTGCAGGATTTCCTTTAGCAGTAACGCGTTCCAATGATGATTTTGTTGCTTTGATGGTTGCCAACTCATGGTTGGGAGAACACCGTAAATCATATTCCCGTTTATATCAAAAAATACGCGAAGCCCGTTCGATGAACTATGGTGACTATACCTATATCGAGTGGTATGAATCCGGTGGTTCCAATATGTTACCTCCGGCAGGAACACCACGTTCATCCAATTATTTCAGCATCTGGATACGCCCTGTGCAAACTGCCAGTGGATTAAAAGGCCAGTATGAAGAGTTGAAAAACATTGAGATCGGTCATGCTCATTTTGCTTTAAGGATGGCCTTGAAAGAAATGGATGCATTGATTAAAAACGGAATGAGCAAAGAAGATTTCACAAAGACCCGTGATTTCCTCCGCAGCTATACCAAACTCTATATTCAGTCTCCCGGCAGTCAGCTTGGATACCTCATGGACGCCAAATTTTACGGGCGCAAAGATTGGATACAGGAAATGGATAAACTACTTGCCGGCATGACGCTTGACCAGGTGAATAAGACCATTAAGAAATACTGGCAGACTCAAAACATGGACATTGTTATAATTACAGATAAGAGCGAGGCAGAACCTCTGGCTAAAAGCCTTCGCAACAATGCACCATCTCCGATGAGCTATTCCGACGGCCTTAAAGCATCCCTTTCACCTGACATTCTGAATGAAGACCGCACAGTGGAATCGTTTTCGATGCCAGTGAAGAAGGTAACGATTGTAGATTCAGAATCAACATTCAGGAAATCTGTTTCATCTGACAGTAAAGGAATATTGAAGATTCAGAAATAAAGAAATTTTAGGAATAAATTAAAAAGCGCGGAATTTGATTTCGCGCTTTTTTTGTGCTTAATTATAATATTTAAAAGTTTCAAAGGGGTAATTGTATTTTATCAGTAGTCCATGAATGAAGCTGAGTTACAAACTTATCCAGTCTGAGGGATTAAATTCCAGCTTCCTGAAAATCGAAAAACCAATCATCGAATATTTTCAACTTCCGTCTATGGGTACATTGTACAAGGATGCCCATGCGATTTTTTCACACAGAGTTATTTTCTAATTTTTGGAATTGTTCATGATAATCAACTTTTTTACTTCTCTCAGGTTTCCTGATTCGAGTTCAAGAAAATAAACACCGGCAGGGAAATCTTTCATGTCAATTTCCATACCTGAATGCTGCAGCGTGAAAAGCCGGCTACATTGTCCGGAAAGCGAGACCAGCCTTACGTTTAAGACATCATTCCCGATTGTAATGTTACTTCGGATGAAAACACCCATGCTTGCCGGATTAGGGTAAATTGTAAAGCGATCTTTTTGATCCGGTACTGAGGTAACAGAAACGGTATGATTCATCGTGTTCAGCGTTGTATCTGTCGTTATCCTAGGGTTATAGTCAAAATAGATATCTGCCTTGTTTCTGATTTCGGTACCCAGAGGAAGGTTCGGACGTAATTTTACAAAATAAGTAATGTAGCCATGACTATGAACTTCGTCGGTTGTGCTGTCGGGAATATTAGCAGGGTCAAAAACAAAGCGTAGTACGCCACTTCCCGAAAGTTCGTAACTAGCCGGAGGAAATGTCGCTCCAAGCCGGAAGGTCAAAGGATCAACAGGTTCGGGGAGTGTATCAATTACCTGAACATAGAAAGCAGTGTCGTTCCCGGAATTCTGAAAAACAATTTTATAACATAATAAGCTGTCGGTATAGGATATCAAGCCTGATGGACCAGTGCCCTGGGGATAAACGTGCTTTTCGTTCGGATCAAAAGAAGCAATTACGGTATCCGTTTCTGTCTGGCAATTATCCAATGGGTTTATGTCACCCAAAGGACTGAAGATGCATGCAGTATTGGTATAAGTGGTTCCTCCCGGAACAATATGACTGTGCAGTACCAATTGAATTAATCTGGATTCTCCAGGGATAAGGTTTGAAAAATTCCAGGAAAGAGATGATGAATTAATTGAATCCACGGCGGGGATAGCACTCACAAATGAGAACATATTATCCATACCAAATTGAACGGTTCCGTTAAGAACCACAGAACCCAGATTTTGGTAGTGAATAATCACCTGCATATCTCGATTCGCCCTTGCGGCAGAATGTATAAAATCAATTTCAAGATCGTTCATCCCGCTAATTTGATGAAGCCCGAAATGATCAGGCCCGGTCATTACTCCGTTGCTGACAATAATTGAAACGGGTGTTGATGGACAAGTTTGTTGCCAGTTTACCGGAACAGAATAATTGAGAGTATAATTACCATCAGGTACTTCAAAGTAAAATTTCCCATAGGTAGTGGTCTGTGAATAATAAGGACCGGGGGTCAAAGAGACATTAATACCGGGGACAGCAGCTTCAATGGAATCCTGTTGGCAATTGGAATTTCCGTCATAGTATATGGCTCCGATTACATTGGGATGGCTGTAGGTATTTAGGCAGCGATAATAGAACGAATCCAGATCACAAATGACAAAAAAGAACTGGTCATTCCTATTGATGTTTTGGACTACTGCATACACATTAGTTGCTCCAGGTGAATAATGTTCGAAATTCCCATCGAGATGCCCTGTTGTGGAAAATCGTGCTACAAATGCTTTGTCATTGTCATTGCTACCATTCGAAGGAATATCGAATTTCTTTCCGGAAATGACGGGCGCTCCCTTCGAATCCAGAATCATGGAGTTTGGATAATAGGAGACGCCTGCCGGTGTATTCAGGGAATTGGTCCAAAGCAAATTTCCGGAAGAGTCGATTTTTTTTACAGCTAATGTGTTTCCAGAATTGATAGAGTTCAGGATATACACATTTTCTGCTGAATCAATTTGAATACTCTGGATCTCTCCACAAGTCAGGGTCCATAATAGATTCCATGCTGAATTATATTTTCGTAAAACTCCTCCGGGCGTTATGAAGTATCGATTCCCATTGAGATCAGTGACAAAATTTATTCCGGAATAATTTGCAACCGGATATACCAGAGAGTCCTGAAGAATATCATTGTGATAGTGATAGACTACACCTTCATTATTTGAATTGGTATAATAAGCAAAAACATCACCGGAAAAATATTCAATACAGGTTCCGGAATAGGTCCCTCCATCACTCAATGAATCCTCCTTTAGCAAAGTTCCCAAACTATCCAGTATGAAAAAATGAGTATAGTTGGTATCAATCTCCATATAATAGACATGATGATTGGATCCTTGCATAGCGCTGATGCCAAGTCTGCTGGAAAATGCTTTCTTGAATACTGTTACACCTGAAGAATCCAATTTAATCAAGACGTTGGTATAAGAGGATTTTATAAGAGCCAGGATACCCTGATCAGGACAGAGGCTAATCATCACATCATAGATTGTCTGAGTATCCGGAATCAGAGAGTCAGGGGAAATTTGATGTTGCCATAAAATGGTCCCAGTACTGTCCATTTTTCGCAGGTACTCAATAGACAAAAGGGCATCAGTTATATTTGTATAGTAATTCGAATTGCTATCCAATAAACCTCCGTGTACTTGAAAAAATGAAAATGAAAAAGGTTCTGCTCTAATCCAATGTGAAATGATTTGTCCGGAACAAAAGATGGGTGCAAAGATGACTGAGAGGAGGGCTAATCGCAATTTCACGGAAAGGTCAGTTTAAAAGAGTCAGATGTATAAAAGTAATTAAATAATCAGGCCTGAAATGAAGCCACCAAAAATATCTTCCCGGCAGGGTATATTATACCCTGATTTTTAAAAAATTCCGCCTTCTTTACTCAATCAAAAATGATCTGACAAGAACTTTATGGGCTCCAGTCTGTACTTCAAGGTAATATAATCCTGACGGCCAGTCTTCACGATCAAGGTCAAAATAATTTCCCCGCAATCCTTCAACCTGTTTCAATAATTTTCCAGCTAAGTCAGTTATGCTGTAGGAAAACAAATTGCCGTATACATCAGAGATGTAAACTGATGCTTTATAATTCACCGGATTGGGATAAATCAGGATTGCATTGCCTCCAAAATATACGAAGTGAATTTGAATGATGCTCGTATAACCGAGAGTTATCAAATCAAGTCGGTAGTAGTTACTCGCATTTCGTACAGGATCTGTATCGGTAAATGAATAGAAGACATCCTCAGTAGAACTGCCACAGACACCTGCGATCCCTCCGATGGGCGAAAAGTGAATCCCATCTGAAGACCGCAGGATATTGATGCCATTGCATGTGTTACCTCCGGCCAGAGTAATGTTAAGTTCAATGGAAGTTTGATATTGGATTGCGGAAAAAGCTGCAAGATATTGTGCCTTACTTTCAGAAAAACCAAGTAGAATGAGTAAAAATGAAAACATCCTGACTATCATCGTGAATGGTGTTTTTTCAGCCTAACTAAGCACTGTAAAGGCTTACTATTTCTGAAGTTAGGATTAAATATTACAGCTAATCCAACGTTTAACAAGTGGTAGAGAAAAGGGTTTTAGCCCCCTTAAAATTTTACTACTTTTACAGCAATCCTTCCATTTTCAGGCCATCTATGCCAAAATCAAAAAAACAATTCGGAAAGTACATTCTTGTTTTCTGGGTGTTATTTCTCATTCCCTTCTTTCTTCTCGTCTTTGTCATGTTTGTGGCTTCGAAGGGTTGGATAGGAGAACAGTTGCCTTCATTTGAAGAGCTTGAAAATCCGAAAAGCAATTTGGCTTCAGAAGTCATCTCAGGCGATCAGGTGATATTGGGGAAATATTACATCGAGAACAGAACCAACATCCATTATTACGATCTAAGCCCAAATCTCATTACGGCATTGAAAGCAACGGAAGACATTCGCTTTGAAGATCACAGTGGTGTGGATCCACGCGGACTCATGCGCGCCGTTTTTGGGGCCGGAAAGTCAGGTGGAGGAAGTACAATAACACAGCAGTTGGCAAAAAATCTTTTTCACGAAAAGCCAGGCACAAAAACAGAACGCATCATTCAAAAGTTGCAGGAGTGGATAATTGCCGTGCAGCTCGAACGCAGGTACACTAAGGAAGAAATCATAGCCATGTATCTGAATACCGTGGAATTCAGCAGCAATGCCTATGGTATTAAATCAGCGTCAAGGACATATTTCAACAAGACGCCCGACACCCTGAATGTTCAGGAGGCTGCTATACTTGTCGGAATGCTTCAGGCACCAACGCGGTTCAACCCGGCGCGCAACCCGACCCGGGCATTGGAGAGGCGTAATATTGTTTTAGGCCAGATGGCGAAATATAATTTTATTCCAAAGGGCCAGATTGATTCCATTCGTGCACTACCCATCGTTTTAAATTTTCAGATGGAAGATCACAATTTCGGGCTGGCTACATATTTCCGGGAATCACTACGTACAGACCTGTTGAAATGGTGTAAAGAACATGTCAATAATGCAACCGGCAAACCCTATAACCTTTATACAGATGGTTTAAAAATTTACACGACCATCGATTCACGCATGCAGCGCTATGCAGAAGAAGCAATGCGGGCAGCACATGAAGGAGATACAGAAAAAATTTAATGATCATTGGAAAAACCAGAGTCCCTGGGAAGAGCATACAGAAATTCTGGACGAAGGCAAAAAAAGATCAGACAGATATATCAGGATGAAAGCCTCTGGGGCAAGTCAGAAACAAATTGACAGTGCCTTTAAGGCTAAAGTACAAATGAAACTTTTTACATGGAACGGTGACAGGGATACCCTTATCTCTCCGATGGACAGTATCAAGTATTATAAAAAGATGCTGCAGCTTGGGTTTATGTCTATGGAACCGAAAACCGGTTATATCAGGGCCTGGGTGGGAGGAAATGACTATCGCTATTTCCAATACGACCATGTGAAAGAAGGTAAACGTCAGGTTGGTTCCACTTTCAAACCCTTCCTATATACTCTTGCCATGCAGGAAGGATACTCCCCCTGCTACAAAATCCCGAACATTCGTGTCACCTTCGACTTGCCGACCGGAGACCAATGGTCGCCTGTAAATGCCGATGATAAATACGGTGGCATGCTTACGCTAAAGCAGGGACTTGCCGAATCCGTCAACTGCATATCGGCTTATCTGATGAAGCAATTCGGCCCGCAGGCGATGATTGAAATTACACGGAAGATGGGAATTACTTCACCCATTGATGCGGTACCCGCAATTTGCCTTGGCACACCCGATGTTTCCGTCTTTGAAATGGTAGGCGCCTATTCCACCTTTGCCAATAAAGGTGTCTGGACTCAACCCATTTATCTCACTCGTATCGAGGATAAAAACGGAAACGTGCTTCAGGAATTTGTTCCACGGAAGGTAGAAGCAATCAGCGAGGAAACAGCCTATCTCATGTTGAATCTCATGCAAGGTGTAGTACAATTCGGAACCGGAGCCCGTTTACGCGGACAATACAAACTTACCATGCCAATTGCCGGCAAGACCGGAACGACGCAAAATCAAAGTGATGGTTGGTTTATGGGAATTACACCGGAATTAGTGACCGGCTGTTGGGTGGGTTGTGAAGACAGGATGGTACACTTCCGTACTCTGGAACTTGGTCAGGGTGCTCGTACGGCGATGCCGATTTGGGCCTTGTACATGCAAAAAGTTTATGCCGATAAAGAACTTAAGGTTTCCCAGGGAGAATTTGAAGCACCGCGGGAACCACTGAATGTGATTATGGATTGTAGTAAATACATCCAACCCGGTGACAATAAAACTTCTTTTGATATTGATTTTTAATCCCCTGTAATGACAAGCCTTTACTTCTATTCATTCTGTGTTTCATGTCATTTGCTGAAAGCATAGAAAAATATATATTGGGCTCAGCAGGATAAAAACAAAAGACTGGTTATTCCAGGTGTTTATCACAATACTCAAAATAAAAAATTAAGATATTCTCATTAATATACATCAGCATGAAAAAAATTGTAGCAAATGCCGACGAAGCCATTCACGATATCCGCGACGGGATGACGCTTCTACTCGGCGGGTTTGGCCTTTGCGGAATCCCTGAAAATTGTATCGCAGCTCTGGTTAAAAAAAATGTGCGAGATCTTATTTGCATTTCAAACAATGCAGGAGTTGATGATTTCGGATTTGGTCTTCTTCTTCAGAAAAAACAGATCAAACAAATGATTTCCTCCTATGTGGGAGAAAATGCTGAATTTGAAAGACAGATGTTGAGCGGTGAACTCAAGGTGGATTTGATCCCCCAGGGAACATTAGCTACGAGGTGTCTTGCCTCAGGATATGGAATGCCCGCCATTTTTACTCCAGCCGGAGTTGGGACAGAAGTAGCCGAAGGCAAAGAGATCCGGAATTTTAATGGTAAAGATTATCTTTTGGAATATGCCTTCGATGCCGACTTTGCCATTGTGAAAGCATGGAGAGGTGATACTCATGGGAACCTGATCTTCAAAGCCACCTCCAGAAATTTCAACCCGCTGATGGCCATGGCCGGAAAGATCACCATCGCCGAAGTGGAAGAATTGGTACCTGCCGGAGAATTGGATCCTAATGAAATCCACACGCCGGGAATTTATGTGCAAAGAATTTTTCAGGGTGCTAAATATGAAAAAAGAATTGAGCAACGCACGGTGCAGAAGCGCATCTGATTAATTATCGGTTAAAATAAATTCTGAGAAAAAAATCATTCATCACATCATCGCTTTCTAAAATGCTAGATAAAAACGGAATTGCAAAGCGTATCGCAAAAGAAGTAAAGGACGGCTACTATGTCAACCTGGGTATCGGTATTCCTACGCTTGTTGCGAATTATATTCCTGAAGGAATCAGTGTTGTATTACAGTCGGAGAATGGATTACTTGGTATGGGCCCATTTCCTTTTGAAGGAGACGAGGATCCAGATCTGATCAATGCAGGAAAACAAACTATCACTACTGTTCCCGGCTCTGCATTTTTTGATTCCGCCATGAGCTTTGGAATGATCCGTGCAGGAAAGGTAAATCTCACTATTCTTGGTGCCATGGAAGTGGATGAGCACGGAGATATAGCCAATTGGAAAATTCCCGGAAAAATGGTAAAGGGAATGGGAGGGGCAATGGATCTTGTTGCCTCAGCTAAAAATATTATTGTAGCCATGCAGCATGTCAACAAAGCCGGGGAGTCTAAACTACTTCCGAAGTGTACGCTTCCTCTCACCGGAACCCGTTGCGTAAAAAAAATTGTCACCGAACTGGCGGTACTGGATGTCCTTGAGGAAGGTGGATTCCGGCTGCTGGAAAGGGCTCCGGGCGTGAGTGTGGAGCACATCATCAAATCAACCGCCGGCAAACTAATCGTTGAAGGAGAAATTCCGGAGATGATTATTGATTAAACTATCTTTTTAGAACGTATAAAAGTGGATATCGAAGTCATCGGCATCCACTTCTTTTTTACTCACATTCCATAAAAACATTTTTACACTGTATCCAGGTTGAAGGCCTGCAGGTAAATCATAGGTAAAAAAGAGCCGAGTCCACTCCCCCGGCTTAGGTGATGCATCCTGTGTATCCAGCCCTTGCCAAAAGACGGTACTGTCGGCCGATTCAATACTTAGTACCAACCTTGCTCTTGCAGTTGTATCGGACATTCGGATCCAGGCTCCCATATCGATACGTCGAATTGGCTTGGAGCTAATTTCAGCTAAAGTGGATACAAAGGTCTGGCTGAATTCGGTTCCTTCGCCTGTACGTGAAAAGTAAAGACCAGAATGACCTTTCCCTTTTACAAGAGACTGCAATGGATACCATCCTGCCACTTTTTCAAAGTCCTGACTTACACTGATCTTGGATTTTTTCTGGCAACCCAACACAAGGAATGCGATAAAGACAAGTAAATATTGATTTTTCATGATAAATAATCTTCTCCAAAAGTAGAAGAAGATTTGGATATGCCATTCTTCGGGAAGAAATAGAAAATAAATTCATGGAAATTTTCAATCCATAAATGATCAAGCGAGCTACAGTCGGACAATAGACTTACAAATAGAGAGCGGTATCTTGAAATTCAGTCCTTTTAAGAGGGAATATTTTTACATTTACACACTCTAAATAAGAATCCATGAGTTTAACTGAATTTGTAAAGCTTTCGATAATTATTCCATGCTATAATGAGGAGAAGACCGTTCATCTTATCCTGGAAAAAGTTCGTCAGGTTGAATTGATGCAAGGAATAAAAAAAGAAATTATCATAGTGAATGATTGTTCAAGTGATAAAACTTCAGAAGCGATTGAAAATTACTTCCGGTCCTATCCTGGTATTGACTTTACTTTATACAATCACGAAGTGAATAAAGGAAAAGGAGCGGCTATACACACGGGCATCTCTAAAGCTTCCGGTCAATATCTCATCATTCAGGACGCCGATCTGGAATACGACCCCAATGAATACAATCTCCTACTTAAGCCGGTGCTTGATGGCTTTGCAGATATCGTTTACGGTTCACGCTTCCTCGGTGGCAACCCACACAGGATCCTTTTCTTCTGGCACTCCCTGGGAAATAAATTTCTTACTTTTCTGTCCAACGCATTCACAAATCTGAATCTTACTGACATGGAAACCTGCTATAAGCTTTTTCGCACAGATATTATCCAAAAAATTAACTTAAAGGAAAAGAGATTCGGCTTTGAACCGGAAGTGACTGCCCGCATTGCACGAGTAAAAGGCGTTCGCATATATGAAGTTGGCATAAGCTACTACGGCCGGACCTATGAAGAAGGCAAAAAAATCGGTTGGAAAGATGGATTCAGGGCCATCTGGTGCATTTTAAAGTATAACCTTTTCACGAACCGGTAAATTAAATGAATGAATTCCTTCGCAAATACGGAAGTATTCTTATTGCGTTAATATTAATATACTCCTTTTTTAATATTCATGGTTACATGGATAATAAAAAGAGTGGCATCATTAAAAGTGATGGTTTAGGCTACTATTCTTACCTGCCGGCCATGTTTATTTATGGTGATTACACACAGTCATTCATTGACAAGGCCTTCAAAAATAATTATGTTGAAGGTGGTGTACCGGCCTACATGCAAGTAGTGAATGAGCGCCCTGTGGACAAGTACTTCTTTGGTGTCGCTGTTCTGCTTTATCCATTTTTCCTGATTGCACATTTCCTCTCCATTTATTTTCATCAACCGGCTGACGGCTATTCCATTTTCTATCAATATTTCGTTGGCTTTGCAGCCATTTTTTATGCTTTCCTGGCATGTCTGTTTATGTCACGACTGATGAAACGATATAGTGCATCCTCCGGACTTGCATTTTTCATCAATTCAGTAATGATATTTGGTACGAACCTGTTTCATTACATAGTAGTGGAACCCGCGATGTCACATGTGTATTCGTATGCAATGATTTCCGGTTTTTTGTTTTTTTTAAAAGAATCCATGCATTCAGAAAAAAAACAATATCTATTTGGTGCTTTTGTCACATTGGGATTGCTTACGTTGATACGGCCTGTAAATGCACTCATTATTTTAGTTATTCCATTTTTATCCGGCAATTTTCCTTTACTTAAAAAGTACTTTGTTTTTTTACTTCGAGAATATCGCACTGTTCTGCTTGCTTCTCTTGCAGCGGCTCTTATTGTTTCATTACAATGCCTGATGTGGTATATGCAGACTGACAAATGGATTGTTTACGCATATACTTACGAACGTTTTTATTTTAATAACCCGGAGGTAATAAATATACTCCTGAGTTATCGCAAGGGATTATTTGTGTGGACACCAGTATTGACTTTATCTTTGATTGGCCTCGCCTATCTGCTTGTAAAAAACAGATTCGGTTTCTTTTCAATTCTTGTCTTTCTTTCCGTTTTAATTTATGTTGTCTCTTCCTGGTACATGTGGTTTTATGGAATGAGTTTTGGATTTCGTCCCCTGATTGAATTTTTTCCCTTATTTGCAATCCTCCTCGTCATGGGATTTAACTGGCTTCAATCCAGAATTTCAAAATTAGTTCTTACACTATTTTGTCTGAGCTGCATTTACATCAACCAGGTACAGGCTTACCAGTACCGAAATTATATATTGCATTGGGATTCGATGTCAAAAGATAAATATTGGAAAGTTTTCATGCAAACAGGAAATGAGTGGAGAGGTTATCTCTGGGAGTATTTTGTTCCGGGAGATCTTTTTGGAACAGAAAAATCTCGGTACACTATGGATTTTGAATCCCCGGATCCGCACTGGGATTTAAAAACTCTAAAAGAAGCAGGAACACTGGCTCACTCAGGAAAAACTGTATCGGAAATTAGGAACAATGAAGAATTCGGACCTACGTTTAATTTAGGCAGGGACTCCGTACTGGCCAGCTTGCAGCGTGGGTTTATTGATTGCACGCTCTATATATATGATGATTTACAACATAGTCCAGACAGCAGCTTCCTGGTAGTTTCACTCCAGCATACAGATGGTATAACTTACTTCTATAAGATGAGTTCATTGGATCGTCATAGAAATGAGCGAGGTGAATGGAGAATGAAAGGACTCTCTTTGCGCTTACCTGCACTTGAAAATGCAGATGATGAACTCAAAGTATATATCTGGAATCCGCAGAGAAATAACCTATTGATTGATGACGTAGAAATTACATTGATGGAAGAGTATTAATCTTGCATTTATTTGTGATCCCTATCGTAAACCCATTCAGCGTCCCGTTGCATGGCCATTTCCAGAGTAATATTTAATTCTTCCGACTTTTTCTTTATTACCTGTAACCATTCCGGACTATTCTTCATACTCAACATTATTTCAATAATGGCTTTTTTCTTCACAATATAAAGACTGTCAGCAATGTGCTTGATTGCACTTTCCCTATCGAATTTACTCTCTTTCATTATTTGTTGAATACGCAGAGCAAAGGAAGTATCCTGAGCGAGACGGTTGAATTGTCCAGCACTGAAATCCTGACAACTTTTTACTTCTTGCATCAGTTTTTCGGGAAATTCAAATCCGATATTATTGAAATTCGCTTCTGATTGAAGTATCATAATGACATCGAATTTTTTTATTTCTTCCAACAAAACCAAATCGTTCAGCGAAACCAGCACACTACTATTTGGAGAATAAGCAGTATTAAAATAATAATAAAACTTAATGTTATCGAACACGTTTTTGTAGACACCTGAGTTGATAATGTTCCAGCAATAACTATCCCCAATAATAAGCAATCGGGGTTTAGTCGCAATGGAAGAAGATGAATACTGAAATACGGGATATGCCATTTTATAATACGGCAGTTTGCAATACAAATTCAACAAATCTCCAATGTCATAATCTGTGTATCTCAAGGTATCCGGAAATTCAAGTGTCCAGGATATATTTGTAAGTGTTTTTTTAGTTGAATTCTCCACATAACTTATAATAGAATCAGCAGCCAGGGCCATCCCATAATAACTCCAGTGAATTCCTTGCTTCGGGAAAAGTGGAATATGTGAGGTATCCTTCATCGACAAAAACCATTTTCGAAAATCCAGGACATTCAGCTGAAGGCTGTCTTGTTTTTGAAGAAATAATTGATAGTTGGTAGTATCACCCTGTCTAACTAAAAGCCATGGCGGAATGTTTTCCCGGCAATAGGAAGCCTTTCCCGGCGCGAGAACTGTAAACAAAAAGATCTTTTGTTCCTGCAAGTATTCTTGTGCTTGCTTCATTTTTTTAAGCTTGACATCCATTATACTTTTACCAATAAAATTCGCTCCTGTAATCTCATCGATATAGCCCTGCTGATAAAGATAATCATCCAATCCTACCACCACATTCTGGCCATGGCCGACCTTAAATAAACTATAATCCAATTGATTGTAGAGGCGCACCAATGAACTTCTGAATCCAGTATTCTGATCCGCATAAGAATCATATTTTTTCTGGTATTCACCACTGAACCAATCTTCGAAAGTAAACTCAGGTTCTCCACTAGTTTCAACTACCCCATTCAGTGCTTTAGTTTCAAAGAAGGACAGATTATGTTGCAGAAATGGTATGCATAGCATGAACAGTAAAAATCCGAAGACCCATGATTTAATATTTCGGTTTTTTGCCATTTATTAAAATCTGAAGTATATAAAAGGATTAAATCCTGATGAAATAACTGAACTCACACACAAAAGAACCAGAATTATCGATAAGGAAGCCTGTATCATGGTTCGTCTGAGACTCGGAGCATCAAAGAGTACATGTTGTTGGATCCGGTAAACAGGATGAAAGATTCCACTGAATGAAAATAGAGCAGCTATCATCAACATGGCTAATACTTTGAGCGAAATGTGAAGCGCCGCTGGATCCATGTGGAGAACAAACATCTGATGTAAAATTCCAAGCGCATGCCCAAGGGTATCTGCCCTGAAAAAGACCCAACCAATCAGAACAATCAGATAAGTGAGAATAATTGAAACAAATGCACCTGCTTTCTCTGTAAATTTTACCAAGAACAAGCGATCAGCAATAAGGAAAAGTCCGTGATAGGCACCCCAAATCACAAAATTCCAGGAGGCACCATGCCAGAAACCGGAAATCAGAAAGACAAGCCAAAGGTTGAGATAAAGGCGGCTTTTCGTTTTTACTTTGTTACCACCGAGAGGAATGTACAAGTAGTCCCGCATCCAACGGCTAAGGCTCATATGCCATCTGCGCCAAAATTCTGTTATGTTTTTTGCTATGTATGGATTATCAAAATTTTCCGGAAATATTATTCCAATCATGCGTGCAATACCAATTGCCATATCGGAATATCCGGAGAAGTCGAAATAAATCTGAAAGGAATATGCTATTACGCCAAGCCAGGCTGTTGAAGTATGCAGTTCTTCTACCGGTATACTGAAAATCCGATCTGCCTCTGCTCCCAGGACATTAGCTATCAAAACTTTTTTTGCCAGACCTATTACAAAACGGAAGAAGCCGAGCAATCTGTTATCCACGGTTTCCTGTGCTTTACGGTCAATGATTTGATGCGATATTTCTTTGTATCGAATTATCGGGCCGGCAATCAATTGTGGGAAAAGAAGAATGTACACAGCATAGTCCCAAATTCTTTTCATAGGACGATTAACACCACGATATACGTCAATGATATAACTCAATTCATGAAAAGTAAAAAACGATATTCCGATAGGCAGAGCCACATGAGTCCATCGCACAGGATTACTGGCGCCCATTACAACTAAAAGTTCATTAATGTTTTCAATAAAAAAGTTGGAATATTTAAAATACAACAGAATCGAAACATTCAGGCAGACAGAAAATATCAACCATCCTTTTTTATGTTTCGCACTCGTTGAGTTATAAATTTTATGGCTCAGGTAAAAGTCGGCTATGATGGAAGCTGTAATTACAAAAACAAAAAGCGGAGCACCCCACATGTAGAAAAACAGACTGAAGGCAAGAATGACCCCATTCTTATATTTTGTATCCGCGATGTAATACACGAATAAAAATAATGGCAAGAAATAAAGTAAAAAATGCGTACTACTAAAAACCATAAATTGAACTAAACTGATTTTGTTTATACTATTCGATCACCACCTCATAAATTTCACCAAAGATATCATTGCGGGGGAATGGAATATTGCTTTGCTGATATGGGGAGCCGGGCCACCACTTAGTATTATGGAACTCCTGTGTGACGATCAATAATAATTGATTATTCGGGATACTGGTCATTTTATCATTCATATAACCCACAATGCGCATGTTTTCCGGATTTGGGCCGATTCTCCAGATAATTTCAGTGGGTCGCCAGTCAATTTCAAAATAATAATAAGGTGAAGCGAAAAGTGAATCATCAGGGGCATAGGTTTTTTCTGTGACTGCACGGTACCAATGATCCCAACGATGCGCTTCAAATGTTTGGCCCTGATAAGAAACCGAGTTGCAGCCTACTCCAAAATCTTTAGGTTCCCAACAAGCCATATCCCAATTTGTACATGCTACTGTAATATCTGCATCGTGTTTGGTAATTTCCTCCGGCCAGGGAACATTCCAGGAACTTTCATTAAATCGGTCCGGTTTAGGTATTTTATATACCGGAGGAAAATCCTGAGCAGGACAATAAGATGGCGTTTTTAAAATTTCGAAATCTATTTCAGCATAACCCACCTGAGGAACACGTTTATCATCCCTTCCTCCCCAGTAATTTTCCATGTAACCTTCCTTGCGACAGGGTCGACGCAAATTCCATCCATCTTCACCACCCTCCTGATTGATCAGCCAGATTGCATTGGTTAGGCCATTCCACATATTGTCTTTATTGAGCAATTCGGAGAGCTTTGCCTTGACCCTTATTTTTCCATAACTCATTCCTTGACGGCTGATGATTCCTACGTTTTCTTTTCTCCATTTTCCGCTTTCAGTGCCCGGGTTATGAATAACAATTTTTTTGTTGATCGGATCTGAATACACTGTCTGGCAAGGAATCTCTGCTGTTTTAGGAGTTGTTGAAATCAGTTCATCTCTTAAATAAAAACTTCTGTTCCAATTGTATTCTCTTTTTGTATAGCCTTCGTTCAGGACATCCCTCACTAAGGGAATGTTTTCCAAATTTGTTGATGCATCGATATAGTGCACAAATTGAGCAAAGGCAGCCTTATGATACATAAATGTATCACTGCTGCAGCCAGAGTTAAAAGAAGCATCCATGTTTCCTGATTTAAATTGCCATCCATTTATATAAATTCCGGCACCAAGATCAGGGCGAGCAATCACTTTCAATAAAACATTTGAAGTAACAGTAAGGAGACCGGGAAGTTTGGTTCCTTCACCATATTTGAAATAATAATAAGGAGATTCAAACCGGCTTCCATTTTTGAGACAAATATTTTTTATGTGGCGCGGTATAGAATTGACAGTGCCGGTATCAGGTAAGGACACAGCAAGGAGGAAATCGTAGATGCCCACCCTTAGATTCCGTCTCCATCGTTTATTGACCCCATTCTGATAACAATGTATTTCATTACGGGGATTCCCTACAATTCTAACGGAGTCAGTTATCCTGTAATCCTTTCCATCTGCAGGAATTTCCATAGTGGATTTAAATTCATAGGTACTATCCTCCCAGGATCCATAAAAATTTTCATTTGCATATTCGTGTTCTTTTCCGGTTAAACTATCCAGCTCAGGAAATTTATAGGATTCATTTTGGTAGAATATTTTGTATAAATATTTTTGTGCGCTTTTTGTGTTGTTTCTAACCGAGAAACTAAATGTGAAATAACCACTTGCAGTTTGATTTTCTGATGGAATGATAAAACCCTCTTCCATTGAATTGTTATAGTCCAGATCTATGGTTTTTATGCTATCTAAACTCTCCGGTAAATAATTTTCGAGTGCACTGAAATTACTGACATTAAAAAATGGATTTTTTTCGGCAACCTCATTTCTTACATTTTGCCGACATGCCGCCAGGAAGCCAATCGACAGAGAAATGAATAAAATAATATTTCTTGAATGAATCATGACTGTCAATACATTTTCAGACTGTACATTTGTAACTGGTCAGGCAAATTTACACTGCCACCATAGGAACTGCAGGACTTCCCATCAAATTTCAGATCCGCGCAATTACGTAACACCATCAATAAATTTCCTTCGGTTCCAGGAACAAATTTTCCATATACCGGTTTATTGATTTCATAGAATTTCGGATTGCACGAAGCAGGGTAATTTTGAAAATCTATTTGGGAGGCGATATAGAAGCCATTTTTATCGCAATCAATCATTTTCATGTCAAATCTCCAATCATTCCTGTACAATAATAATTCGTCTTGTGAATCATTGTCAAGGTTCATTTTTATCAACTGGTCTCCGGGTAAGAAAATTAAAGCAAGATCATCCTCTTTCATCCCCTGATACAATTTAAATTCCTTTTCAGCAGAATTGTATTCATAGATTTTAGATTTTATTTTTTTGTTTTCTGTGTACACTGTTAATAATTGCAGATTCATTTTTCCAGGAATGAAATAACCGCAAACACTTGATGATTGAGTTGAAAAGACGCTCAAGGGAAATGCACCGGAACCTTTTACTACCCATGAGTGGTTCTGATATTGATTCATCGTCCATGAAGCATCCGAGGTATCGACGGAAAGCCATTCTTCTTTCCTGTCATTATTGAAATCTGCAAACAATTGCATTGAATGTGCAGGCACTGTCCCTTCCCAAAGACTGGCAAGTTGAAAATTTCCGGTTCCATTAGAACAAGGATGGGCTGACACAAAATTTACTTCAACTAGCCAACCTTTAATTCCATTGACAGCAAAGATTTCACTTTGTCCATCGCCGTCCAGATCAACCGCGAAGAGATCTGTTCCATTTGTGGGAAACGGGAGATTCGCATCACTTCCTATAAGCTGAAAACTATTTTTATCGACGCACCATTGAAATATTTCCAATGTGGATGAAAAAAGATGTACGAGCAAATCTTCATTTCCTGACTTCAATTTTAATGAAATAATTTCTTCCTGAGGAAAAAGGTTTCCTTGTTTTCCATTTCCTTCCACAGATAAAAAGGTGCTGTTATCATTATTCAGATCCAGGTATTGAAGATAATTATTTCGATATGGAGGATGATAGCGGTCAAATTGATATTCTTTCCTGCTTTTAAGATTCATATCCGCATTAGGTAATAAGCCGGGATGGTCCAAAGCTTCACCGTATACGATTTCAAAATCATCAGCATAAATTTTCATTCGGCTCCGGTTCCACACATATACAGTTACTTGATCCTCCGGTCTCAGTTGACTCTGAATTTCATCAGGGACAGGAATGACTAGATTTAACTTTTGCCAGGTCTTCGCTTTAAAGTTCAATTTTTCTGTTGCCTTCCCTTCCCAGAAAACAGTTTCCTTATTGTTGTCAGTGATGGTAAGTGCGAGCACTGCATCCGGATTTTCTTTCTCCGGGTACAGCCAAACGCTTGCCGAGACTTTTCGCAGAGGACCTACAGTAACGTCATAAATTGTTTTGATGATAGAAGCGCTGTAAGTGTCTTTCCCATTCATCAGTGAAGATTTGAGTCCTGAGTGTGCTATAACTTCAGACAGGTCTTTTGTGTCTTCCAAACCTGAATCACTTTCCAGGTCAAAGGTGAAATTCACTTCTCTTTCGGAAAAGCGGGCTCCGGCAGGCAGCTGTGAATGCCCGATAAAATTTACACAGATATTGTCAATCCAGATATCCTTCAAACTTTTGTTCCAGGGATAGAATTTCAATGAGTTGGATTCGTTCATTAAATTTTCAGGAAGGGTAAATGAAAATTCCACGGTGTCCCAATTGTATTTCCCCGGTGGCAGTGGTTCAGATATCCACGAAATACTTTTTTTACCGGCATCAATTACTTCTAACACCCATTGTGCTTCACCTGGATCATTTGTCCAAATTGCAGCTGTAATTTTTACCTCTACCAGTCCGCTTCCTCCGGGAATACTTCCTATTGGGAAAATCAGGTTCACTCCATATTCCCTCTCCGAATTTAACCGGCAACTTCTTTTTCCTGAACAAGATTTACTATCGTCAATGGTAGCGGCATTTTCAATGCCGTCAGATTTTTCCAGATCGTATTCCTTACGAAAAACAGTAGTGAGTGGCTCTGAATTCGCAACTGGCTGCAGTTGTTCAGTCGAATTTAGATCAGTTTTTTTTGTGAAGCTTTTATGATAGAAGTAAATTCCACTGACCGTAAAGAAAATGGCCAACAGGATAATCACTACCATTCGGATTTTTTTGACCATCAGGTATGAATATTACACATTGGTCTTATTTAAAATCATAAGAAAAAATTATGGTAGGGCTGTTCATGAAATTACTTACCATAAATATCTTCTATCCATGCTTCGACAAGCGACATTTCTTCCATGCCGACATATTTATTTTCTGTGAGCATGCGATAACAACGTAGCAAGTTCTCTCCAAGATTCTCTTTACCATTCTTCAGATCGAGATCAGAAAGATCGCGGCAGATTTTTGCATTGTTAAGATAACCGGGAACCTCATCCGCGAAATCTTTGAGTAAGCTGTGTTCATTTCGTTCCTGCCAAACGCTCGCATTGTGAAAGAGAATGCTCCAGCCACAGGTCCAGGCAATGCGTTGTGCAACAAAACTCCTCCAGATATCTGTCATTCTGAAACTGCAATAAGAAGGAAGGTACATGAGCGGGAAGGCCTCTTTGAACCATGTCGTATTCTGACTATTAAAAGGACACCAGGTTCCGTTCCCAAGAGCAAGCGGATCTTTCTTTTCAAAATTTACAGGCAACTTCATGGTCATCCGATAGACTGCATCCACATCAGGATTCTCATCTGCAAGACCTTGTTGTATTGGACAATCAGCCAATATGCTATTTGAGTTTTGTCTTACAAAGTTTTTCCCCTTATCAACATGTGTGCCTGCTTCGAGAATATTCTCCAAAGGAAAACCACGTGGCCAGATATTGTCAGGAGAAAAAGAAGCATAGACATTGAACCAACCTTTGTTCTCAAGCAGTTCCGCCTGAACCTTTCGCTCCCTCTTTGACCAAAACTCATTACGCGGAAAATTATCGTCATCTGTCTCAATGATGATTTCACTTTCTTTTGCGACAAGGTAGCCGAGGTTTTTCCGGCCATAATGTCTTTTGGGTAGGATTTTAGATAATCGATAGGGCAATTCCTCTTGTGCGGGAATCGAATAAAAATCACAGCCTTCAAGTCGAAAGTCAGGTGGAGAAATAACATCCCCCATTACAATAAAACGAAAATCGTTTTGTACGGCCCCTTCGGCGCATTTTTTCAGCACAGGATTAGGAGCGGCGATGGAGGTAATCACAAGCGATTTTTTCACGGGAGATTTAAATTGATGGCGCTCGGAAAGTAATACGCCGATAAAAATAATACAGGAGTGAATTGATTGAGTTTTTAATTGCTTTTTTGGATACACTGGGCGAAGGTGCTTTATAGTGTATAGGAATTTCCTTGTAACTATGTTTGCGCAACAAGTACCTTATCTCAGTCTGATAAAAATGCGCCTTCGATTTCAAGGGATAATTCGCAAATTTTTCTGCCACTTCACGTGTAAATCCCTGATAACCTGAAGTCATGTCCTTCAATTTTGTACCCAGAAGAATTGTAGACAAAAGAGTACCTATTCTGGAAAGAGACTGTCGTTCGGCAGGGGAATCACCCATGGAGCCTCCTTCAATGAAGCG
Source organism: uncultured Bacteroidota bacterium (assembly GCA_963775555.1). Classification (GTDB taxonomy): domain Bacteria; phylum Bacteroidota; class Bacteroidia; order AKYH767-A; family 2013-40CM-41-45; genus QQVM01. The sequence goes on from CAVZJJ010000002.1 coordinate 233,440, forward strand.
GCTGCCAAAAACACATTCCACCTCTCTTTTACGCAAGTGTGTTAGAAAGTCCGGCAAACTGGCAGGGTCATGGGAAAGGCCCGCATCCATCTCCAGGATAAACTGATGATCATTCTTCAAAGCCTCTTTATAGCCACGAATATATGCATCCACCACATTTCTGTTTTCAGGTGCCCAAACCGTGATGAATCTTTCATCCTGGGCAGACAAGTTCCGGCACAATTCCAGTGTCTTGTCCCTGGATACTGTATCAACTACCAGGTAAGCCACTCCCGAGGCCAATGAATCCATTGCCTTTTTAAGGGCGAGAATAAAGGCATCAAAGTCCGGTTCTTCATTGGCCATTGGTATCACCAGTGCCCAGTCTGATTTTGGCATATTTAAAATAAGCGATGGCCTGCAAGTTAAAAAAAAGTGCCCGATTCAGACACCCTTAAAAGCGCGATTTTAGATATATCGGCAGGGAATTTTACACTATACACCGGCCGAAATTTTTCGTGGGTTCGATGCCGGGATAGCGGCAATCAGTTTTTTTGTGTAATCAGACTTGGGATTGGAGTAAATTTCATCCGGATCTCCCATTTCTTCAATTTTACCTTTATTCATAACGATCATCCTATCACTCATGAATTTAACAACAGAAAGATCATGGGAGATAAAGATATAAGTGAAACCAAAATCTCTTTTTAAATCATTCAATAAATTCAGCACCTGTGCCTGGATGGAAACATCAAGTGCCGAAACAGATTCATCACAAATGATAAATTCCGGCTCAAGCGACAATGCCCTGGCAATACATATTCGTTGTCTTTGCCCTCCGCTGAATTCATGCGGATAGCGATTGAAATGTTCCGCTTTCATTCCTACCCGTGAAAGCAAATCCATCACTTTTTCTGTTCGGGCCTGTTTGCTCTTGTGCAAATGGTGAACAGTCATTGGTTCAAGAATTGCATTTCCTACTGTCATTCTGGGATTCAATGATGAATATGGATCCTGAAATATAATCTGGATGTGTTTACGCATTTTACGTAATTCCTTACCATCCAGTGAAGCGAAATCTTTATCGCGGAAAATGACTTTGCCCGCAGTGGGCTCAATCAATCGTATGATAGTACGTCCAAGTGTGGTTTTTCCACAACCGGACTCTCCAACAAGGCCAAGTGTTTCACCGGGGAAAACATCGAAGCTCACATCATCTACTGCACGAACATGGTCAGTAAGCCGCCCGAAAATTCCTTTACGTACCGGGAACCATGTTTTAAGGTTTTCTACCCGTAATATCGGCTTCAATTTGTACAATGCATCATGGCGCTGCCGGGTTTCTGCCGGAGTAATTTCTACTGAGTTTATGGCTTCGGTGAGACTTTTGTTTAGTTCTGTAAAAGTCCCATCCTTCTCTTCTTTCATGAAATCGCTCACGGTAGGAAGAGTATGTAAGCGTTTTGTTAAAGGGGGGCGGCAGGCAAGGAGGCCTTTTGTATAGGGATGAACAGGACTTGAAAATATTTTTTGTACTGAGCCCTCTTCAACGACCTTCCCTTTATACATCACGATAACACGGTCTGCTATTTCAGCAATCACCCCAAGATCATGAGTAATAAACAACAAGCCCATCCCATTTTCTTTCTGCAGGTTGCGCATTAAGTCAAGAATGGTTGCCTGAACGGTGACATCAAGGGCTGTTGTCGGTTCATCCGCAATTAAAATTTGAGGACTGCAACTCATTGCCATAGCGATCATGACACGTTGCTTTTGTCCTCCGCTGAGCTGATGAGGATAGGCAGTAAACATCTGTTCTGCTCTAGGCAGCTTCACCTTTTCAAACAGAGAAATGGTCTCGATGCGGGCCTCTTTTTTAGAAAGTTTTTTATGCAATATCAAGGCCTCTGCCACCTGGTCACCACAGCTAAAAACCGGATTCAAGGAGGTCATTGGTTCCTGAAAGATCATGGCGATTTCATTGCCACGGAAAGATCTCATTTCCTTCTCCGGCAACATAAGAAGATCAAGGCGGCCCCGGGACAAGGATTGGTAATGAATTTCACCCGCTGTGATGCGACCCGGCGCAGATATCAAACGCATCAGCGATAATGAAGTCACTGACTTTCCGGAACCAGACTCTCCGACGATACCGAGTGTTTCGCCTTTCTGAAGAGAAAAACTGACGCCATTCACGGCGGAATTAACCCCTTCTTCGGTGAGGAACTCTGTACGAAGATTTTTTATTTCCAGTAAAGGATTCATGAATGTCTGATCTGATAAATCGATGCTACAGTTATAAATGCTTATGGAACAAATATAAAAAAAGACTTTGTGCCTTTCCAATGTCGCTTTGTACTGAAGTCAAATGTTGTTAACAGATGAAAGGCCTGATGTCATTCGCCGGCAATATATAATCAGGAATGACATTCCGATTTAAACAGTAAGATGAAATTGAGGAATTGACATCCTGAATATTTTACCAGTTATGAATTTAATGATCCATTTATCCGCAAAAGCAACCACTTATGCATTGCATATGGTTTTCGCTTGCTCCTTGCCGTTTCTTTGGGTAAGAAATTCAAACAAGATAAAAACAACCCTCTAATACACACCCCCATGAAAAACCTGCTCCAACTCCGCAACAACAAGATGAACAACATTCTTCGTTCTACTCTTGCTTCTTCTTTGATCGCGCTCACCATGATGAGTTGCACTAAAGAAAACATCGAGCCAGCTGCTGTTTCTTCATCTCTTGAAAATGCACGCATGCGTTCCAACCTTGCGACCGATAACAACGCCACTACAAATACCGGCTTTGTAAGCGCAGAAAACAATGACCAGGCGCTTATCATCATTCAGACCAATGTTTCTTCCAGCCAGGCTGCTTACAGGATCTTCATTTCACGCCAGGCAACTGTTCATATCAGCCGCATCGGTGAACCTGCCAATCAGTTCAGCGAATACAGACTTGATCCTAATCAATTCACAAATCTCCTTGACTACATCCATACTTACCATTCTGCTGACCAGGATTACACTCCTTCCAACTCAGAGAATACATTTAAAGCTGAAGAAGTTGAATTCCGTTCCTGCTCTTCCTGTGATCCTACAGCAATTCATAACAGTGGTAACGCACAAGAACGCAGAGCTTTCACTTCCATGATCAATGAAGTTGACCGTATCATCAACCTCCAGTCACTCATCAACATTCACATAAAAAATGAAGTTCGTAACTGATTATTCCCATTATCTTCTTCACACCCGAACGAAGATGACGAGCTACACCAGGAGAGACCGGCCGAAACAGCTGCGGTAACATGAGACACAAGGCCTGTTTAACATTTTTTCTTCTCTTAGCTCAATTTGCCGGCACACCTGAATGTGCCGGCTTTTTTTTGTCTGAAATTTTGGAATGGGAGATTTTCTGACAAATTTTTAAGTTCTGCCAACAACGTTGGTCTTCAGCCGGCCATTAAACTATTATGTCATTACCTGCGTGCTTTCCTCTAATATTGAACGCTCCATGTGATCAAGTCTATTTCATCCGGGCTACACAATAATAATAATTCACTAAAGCGTGTAGAGATTCTCATCTGGCATTCATCCATGTACTGCTCATGGTTCCGCTTTCCGAAGCATGATGGCACAGGACATGAATGAGTAGCTGCTTAATCCGAAATTCATGAGAACAGGATTTCGTCTCCTCGCCGGAATTGTTTTAAACCAATTATCAGATAGACCGACCACTTATACAATGTATTGGCCACTTATTCATTGGAGCTAACAAAACAGGGGGCTGATGTCGTTTCTTTGATATAGAAATTCAAACAAGATAAAAACAACCCTCTAATACACACCCCCATGAAAAACCTGCTCCAACTCCGCAACAACAAGATGAACAACATTCTTCGTTCTACTCTTGCTTCTTCTTTGATCGCGCTCACAATGATGAGCTGCACTAAAGAAAACATCGAGCCAGCTGCTGTTTCTTCATCTCTTGAAAATGCACGCATGCGTTCCAACCTTGCGACCGATAACAACGCCACTACAAATACCGGCTTTGTAAGCGCAGAAAACAATGACCAGGCGCTTATCATCATTCAGACCAATGTTTCTTCCAGCCAGGCTGCTTACAGGATCTTCATTTCACGCCAGGCAACTGTTCATATCAGCCGCATCGGTGAACCTGCCAATCAGTTCAGCGAATACAGACTTGATCCTAATCAATTCACAAATCTCCTTGACTACATCCATACTTACCATTCTGCTGACCAGGATTACACTCCTTCCAACTCAGAGAATACATTTAAAGCTGAAGAAGTTGAATTCCGTTCCTGCTCTTCCTGTGATCCTACAGCAATTCATAACAGTGGTAACGCACAAGAACGCAGAGCTTTCACTTCCATGATCAATGAAGTTGACCGTATCATCAACCTTCAGTCACTTATCAACCTTCACATAAAAAGTGAGACTCGCAATTAACAAAGCCCTATGACGGGTGTGAACAGATTATATTTAACACTTTTTCCATAAACAGACCGGTATTCAAAATGGATACCGGTCTATTTCATTTTAGACATATTGTCACCAACAATTAGTTGAATATCCTGTTCAGGGATCAATTGCTCTCCACGGAATTTTCGAAAAATCTGTGCAATGGTGAGTACGTCTTTTTGACAATAGTTTACAATTCGCAACAGATCATTTTCTTTCCAATACACCTCGCCTACCTGTCCTCCATCTATATCATCCTTGGGCGTTGGAATCCCAAAAACCGCTGCCAACAAGGGAAGGGAAGTATATGATTTATAATCTCCAAATTTCCAGAGGTCCATCGTGTCAAGATGATTTACTTCCCATGGTTTTTTTCCCGGAGTATTCAGAACCGTGGGGAGAGGAATTCCATGAACCAGCATACGTCTGGCCAACCAGGGAAAATCAAACTCTTTTCCATTGTGAGCACAAAGCTTCTTATCGCCCGAAGCGCAAAAATCTTCAAGCATTAAGGTAAAAGTCCGGAGGATTGTAAATTCCTCATGATCACTAAAAGATGTCAACCTAAACTTTTCATCCCTGGTAAAGAATCCACAACTGATACACACTATTTTACCGAACTCCGCATATATACCGGCTCGATGATACGCTTGTTCAGGAGACTCTTCATTACTAAAACGGAAAGTTTGAGACTTTTTCTCCCACAATAATTTAAAATTTTCAGGCAGATCATTATATGCCGGATATTGGGGAACAGTCTCAATATCGAGAAAGAGGATATTGTAAAGGTTGATGGTTTCGAGCATACATACTTTGTTAAATAAGTGATCTGAGATCTTCAGTTCATTCAAAATAACAACACAATGTGCACGTTCACAATCGCGTAGATGAGGGATTTTATAAGGAGTTGCCGGAAAAATGGAACGAGGATAATGTAAAAAAAGGATATGAACACAGCTAAATATAATACTACAGGAAGCAATATCGATTCATCTCCTTATATACATTACAATCACTTTTAATCATAACAAATCCGCGTCATGTGCGTTCCATTGGTGGTTGAAAAAACGCGTATACAGCTGGTAAAGCTCAAGAACGAATAAATATTAAATTAGTTGAACAATCAATTCACCGCCTTCTGTCGGTTCCATATTTCCCCATTCCATTTTTCGTATCGCAAAATTCCGGTATGCTTTCCATACCAGACTGTGCGAATCACAGATGAAAGGCTAGTATTGGCAGTAGAATCAACCATGGTATTTCTGAAATACTGCGTATTGATTTCAATGGTGATAAAAGAATTCTCAATAATATTATAACGAAAGACCGGCTGAGGCCCTGGGTTTAAGGTTAAATAATGAGAGCTTTCTATTCCGTTGTCGTGCTGAAAAAACGCGTCGAACTGTATTCCATCAGGCAAGCGCCACAGCTGATTCACTGCCTGGTTGCCGGTGCGGTCACAATCATCCTCAGTCACCGGAAGTACACTATATACCGGCGCATCTACGTATACATAATCCGTATCGCCAAACTGGTTTTCAAAAAGAAAGGTATTTGGCGATGAAAGCAAAAACTTTTTTTCTTCATCATTTATCGGCCCGTCCAACATGTTCGGGCAGTGTTTGGAGCATGATGAAAAGACAAATAGAAACATTCCGGCAATGACTGCTAATTTATTCATGGTAATTTTAATGTCATTCGATTCGGCGATATTCAAAATTATTCGCCCGTTTATAATCAGGAAATATACAAAAAGGCCTTGAAACCCTCACTATCAGACGATTTTTTAGTCTTTATAAAAAGATGAAATTACGGGAATCGCGTTTAAAACGTGACCAATGAATAAGAATTCGCTTTAAAATAAATAAAGAAAATCTGTCAGCTAAGCCCTTTCCGGGCAAAATAATTTGACTTTTAAGCCTTACTGGATCATTATGCCCTTTTTGTTCAGCACCGGAATCAGCGTGAGGTTTTCCTCGCGGATACTGTCGGGGAGGAAGACGTACTTTTTATCGTACATCACTTTGTTCTTGTAGAAACTGACCCAATACTCGTTGTTCAAACCAAAGAGGTTGTCCATCAAAGGTTCAATTTTTGCATACTCACCCGGCTCAACAGTACCAATCAGATGGCGAAGTACACTGGTTTTCACTTCACGACCTTCAAAAATTCCATAGCCTTTGGAGCTGACCAGCACACCATAAATTTCTTCATCGTAAAGATTAATAAGGTAAACATTCCAAACAGGTGTATCTGAATCATCCTTTTCCTGAACGATTGCAACTACTATTTTCTCGACAATTAATTGAGGAATATCCTTCAGCATAATCTATTGCGAAGATAAAAAAAATCAAGGGGTCATGGAGGTATCTGCAGGCGTACAAAAGGTATCTAACACTCCATCCATATAAGCCATCAGGTCGGTATAGTGATTAGTCGGCAGTTTTTCTCCCCGCTTATTTCCGAGTCGAACCATGACGATTCGTTGATCGGGAATTACAAGAATGTACTGTCCAAGAATTCCGCGGGCATAAAAGACGGAATGATCGCGGTAATTGAGCAACCACCATTGATAGCCATAATAATCTACCGGACGACCTTGTTCGTCGGGGATGGCATTTGGCGTAAGTGACTCGCGAATATATTCTTTGGAAAGAATTCTTTTTCCATTCCACATACCACTGTCGAGCATTAATTTTCCTATGCGCGCAAAATCACGGGCAGTCGAATAAAAACAGCAATATGCTTTTTCAAATCCGGCAGGGTTGTCGAGCGACCAAAATGCCGGATGTATGGCATGCATGGGATTCCATAATTTTTCATGTGCATAGTCGGAAATATGTTTCCCAGTTACCTTTTCTAGAATTTGTCCGAGGAGCAATGAATTGCAACTCATATAACTGAAAGTCTTTCCCGGTTCTGATACCACCTCCAGCCCTTCAATAATATGATCAAGGTGCCTTCCATAGTATGCTTCGGTAGTAATTGAAAAGAGACTGGTGTAACTTTCGTTCCAATTCAATCCTGATGACATTGTCAACAGATTACGAATAGTAAGTTTTGCATTTTCTCCCTCTGAAAATTGAGGCAGATATTTCCCCACAGGATCATTGATATTCAGTTTTCCTTCATCGGCTGCAATACCGATCAGAATTCCCACAATACTCTTCGCCATGGAAAAGGAATTGCTTACCGTATTCGGATTCTGTCTGTCCCAATATTCTTCATATCGAAGGGAATCATTCTGGATCACAAGGAAAGCAACGCTTTCTTTTTCCACCAGCATTGTCCTGGTGGCAACAGGTAGTTTGGTTTTATTGTAATCAAGTGATTCATTCCATTTTTCCGAAGAGTCGCTGCTTATAATTCGTGAATCAAAAAGATCCAGATCATCGATGTCGGGATAGGTATAAATCAGTGTTTTGTAGATATAAGTGTATCCCGTAAGCCAAATGGCAATATGGATGCTGAAAAGTGTAAAAATTATTCCCCAGATTATTTTGGTCCAGACGGAAATCCGTGGTTTGCTTTTGCTCATTGGACTGCAAGATAACAGGAAAGCTAATACTTAGGGCAAGGAAACTGTTGAGTTATAAAAAGTAAACTGTTAATGGCGCACAAAGCCCCGATTAAAAAGGCTTGGACAAAACCTGCGTTAGATTAAGCACAAAGCTCAGCCAGCCTCGCCCATTGCTCTCTCCTCAAGGACAAGTTTCATTTGAAAAAGTCCTGCGATGTGATTTCTGAGCAAGAGTTTGACCTGTTCTATATCTTGTTTACTGCCCAATTCCTTTTCCATGGAAGTCACCGATTTTTCCGTGATACCACAAGGAATAATATAATTAAAGTAATTCAGTTCCGTATTGATATTAAAGGCAAATCCATGCATGGTCACCCAACGGGAGCAGCGCACACCCAAAGCACATATCTTTCTTGCTTTCCGGGGATCATCAGGATCCAGCCAAACTCCCGTGAAGCCAGGGGAACGGCCCGCAATGATGCCATAGTCCGCTAAGGTGAGGATCACTGCCTCTTCCAGCAATCGTAAATATTTATGAATGTCGGTAAAGAAAAGATCCATGTCCAGGATGGGATATCCTACAATTTGTCCGGGACCATGATAGGTGATATCTCCTCCGCGATTATTCTTGTAAAATGATGCTTTGATTCCTTTCAACTCATCACCACTAATTAATAGATTTTTTTCTGTCACCACTCCTTCCGAGGGTAAAGACATGCGGGTGCTCACAAAAAATTAAATAGTGTTTTTGTATTTCCTGATCAACGGGAGCCATCAATCTGTTCTTCAGTTTGCAGGCAATGAGTTGCTGAAAGAGTACTTCCTGATATTCCCAGGCATCATTGTAGTCGATCAGGCCAAGGTCCAGAAAAGTAACGTTTTGCATTTAATAATAATTGGAATTTGGTGATACAGGAATTCAAGCCTCAGAAATAGCTCTTCATCTATATCTTTGATAATTCGCCTTTCAGATGATTAATGATATTAACTTCTGTAGCATCCACATTTCTTTTATCGGCCAGAAAATAAGAAGCCCAATCCGTAAGGTGTATGAGGTAAAGGGATCGTTCCAGCTGTGAGTTGCCTTTTGACCAAAGCTCCTGCAGGTGTGTGGTGTACTTTGAAAATACCGACTTGCTTATTTCTATCCTGGCCTGTGTCCGGCTGTAATCTGTTTTGTTGCGAATCAGTAAAACTGCACAATCGTCATGGTTTTCAGTCCAGCCTACCAGTTCGTTGTGGTTCATTTCCGGAAGGATATTGTGCCAGCATAACATCTTCGAATTTTCATTGATCTGTTGGCGAAAACTTGTGGCAACACCATTATAGCCATCAACGGCATAAATAACCGGTATTTTACCCAGAAGGAAGCCGGCAATTTTCATCGCCTCTGACTGGATAGAACTTTGTTCCTTTTCTAAAAGTTCAATCGCAGCCGATAGTTCTGTTTTAAAATCTGTATTGATGAAACCCATCCCTGAAAAGACATAAAATAATTGTGTCAATGAATATCCGAGACAAGAACGCGGTGGCATCCCTGAAGGTATCAAAATCAAATCAAGTTTTTCTTTACGTGCAATTTCTTCCACTTTTCCTCCGGAGGTAACACATACAATCTTCGCCTTACGTGCCAGTGCTTCATTCAATGCCTCAAGGGTTTCTTCGGTATTTCCCGAATATGAGGAAACGATTAGCAAAGTATGTTCATTGACGAAAGAAGGCAGGAAATAATCCTTATTCACGAGGATAGGAACATTGCATTTCGCTGAAACAATTTCACTCACAATAGTTCCGCCAATACCTGATCCCCCCAAACCTGTGATGAGAATATTTGTAATTGGCGTTTTTGATTGAGACAGGATTGCTTTTTCACCAATTTCAATGGCCTCTTTCAGTTGCTGCGGAAAGTTCAGAATCAAATCTTTCATGCTCTTCATAGTATCTTGATTTAGTTTTGCAAAAATAGTCGAAATTGCCGAAAGACCATGCAAATCCGTACTCCTGGAAATATTTGTTCAGGCAAAGATGGGATTGTATCATGCGATATAGTGAAAAACAAGGCTATTCCGCAAACAATTAGATGACAATGATGGCAAGGCTTTTTTTATCTTTGTCGCCGCTATTTATAATACTATGGAACTGAACGAGCAAGAACTGATACGCCGTCAAAAGACAGATGAATTACAAGCAAATGGGATCAACCCCTATCCTGCCGAACTTTGGGAGGTGAACTGCAACTCCAAGGAGATCTTATCCGAATTTGAAAGTAATCCGGATAAATTCAAGGACATCAGTTTTGCAGGTCGTATCATGAGTGTGCGCGACATGGGAAAAGCGGCTTTCGCGGTTTTACAGGATGCTCAGGGACGGATACAGATTTATGTACGTCGTGATGATGTGTGTCCGGGTGAAGACAAGTCCACATACGATTTTCTCTTCAAAAAAATGCTCGATATCGGAGATATTATCGGCGTGAAAGGATATGTCTTTAAAACCAAGACAGGTGAAACTTCGATCCATGTGAATGCTGTTAAACTATTAAGCAAGGCACTCAAACCCTTACCAATTGTTAAGCAAGATGCAGACGGACAAGTGTTTGATGCATTTACAGATCCGGAGCAGAGATACCGACAGCGCTATGTGGATCTCATTGTAAATCCGGAAGTGAAAGAAGCTTTTATCAAGAGAACGCAGCTTACCAATACCATACGTCATTACCTCAATGAGAAAGGATATCTTGAAGTAGAAACTCCCATCCTTCAGCCATTATATGGAGGAGCAGCTGCGCGCCCTTTCAAGACACATCACAATACGCTCGATATGACTTTGTATTTGCGTATTGCGAATGAATTATACCTCAAACGCCTCATCGTTGGCGGCTTTGACGGAGTATATGAATTCGCGAAGGATTTCCGCAACGAAGGTATGTCCCGCTTCCACAACCCTGAATTCACACAAGTGGAGCTGTATGTTGCCTACAAGGACTACGAATGGATGATGAACCTCGTGGAAGAGATGGTGGAACAAATTGCACTCGCATTGCACGGAACAACAGAGGTCACTGTCGGTGAACATACGATTAACTTCAAACGTCCATGGAAGCGATTTACCATGTACGAATCGATACAGCATTTTACCGGAGTCGATATTTCTGCAATGACCGAAAAGGAAATGACAGAAGCAGCCGGAAAAATGGGAATACATATTGATGCCTCGATGGGACGAGGGAAGATCATTGATGAGATTTTCGGTGAAAAGGTAGAAGCAGAATTAATACAACCAACCTTTATTACCGATTATCCTGTGGAGATGAGTCCACTGGCAAAGAAGCACCGCAGCAAACCCGGACTGGTAGAGCGTTTTGAAGCCATATGCAATGGAAAAGAAATCTGTAATGCATTCTCCGAACTGAATGATCCCATCGACCAGCGCAAGCGTTTTGAAGAGCAGCTGGAACTGGGAAAAAGAGGTGATGAAGAAGCCATGCAGCTTGACGAAGATTTTCTTCGCTCACTTGAATACGGAATGCCTCCAACAGCCGGACTGGGGATTGGCATTGACCGTCTCACGATGATCATGACAAATTCCGCTTCCATACAGGATGTTTTGTTTTTCCCACAAATGCGGGCTGAAAAACAAGAAGCTGAAGCTTAATGCCATGAACATCCTTGAATACTTAAACAGCAATAATCAAGAATCATTCTATCTATAGTAACTAAATTATTTACATGACTACGTTTCGTCGCATCTTCCTTTATTCCCTGGTTTCCATCTGGTTAATCTCCTGCTCCACGACGAGCAAAGTTACCCTCACTAATGATCAGATGAAGGTCAAGTTGAAAACGCATATTTCAACTTTAGCCTCTGATGAATTTGAAGGCCGGGAGTCGGGCAGTGCGGGAGAAAAGAAAGCTTCCGACTATATTTCAAAAGAGTTTAAAAAGATGGGACTGAGTCCGAAGGGAACTAGTGGTTACTTGCAGGAATTCCCTTTTACTGACGGGGCTGCTTTTGGATCGAGCAATCAACTTATTGTGAATGTAAAGAAATACAAGATAAACGATGATTTTTATCCACTGCCTTATTCTTCCAATGGAGTTATCACGGGATATATAGTACGTGTTGGACATGGAATTATTGATGATAAACTTAGAACCGATGATTATTTCGGAAAAGGAAATGTAGGAAAGAAAATTTTTGTGATTGAATCCGGCACACCGGATGGAGACAACCCTCATGGGAAATTCGGTGAATGGTCCGATCTCCGAAAAAAAATTGATCTCGCCATTTCGAAAGGTGCTATCGCCATCATTTTTATTAACAGTGATACGGCACAAAATGACCCGAAGGCAGACTGGAAAATGCGGACAACTGCAACCAGCATACCGATAGTTTTTGCCAAAGGTGCTGCGGCAGAAATTCTTAGAGACAGTGTTGTCACCAACTGCACACTTGGTGTGGAAGTTGAAAAGATTGAAAAGAAAGGACACAACGTAGCCGGTTATATCAATAATGGAGCGCCCTATACAATTGTTATCGGAGCCCACTACGATCATCTCGGTTACGGTGATGAAGGATCACTGTATCGTGGAGAGAGAGCCATTCATAATGGAGCAGACGACAATGCGAGTGGCACTGCCGCGCTCATTGAACTTGCCCGTTATGCCAAGGCAAGTGGTTTTAAAAACAACAATTATCTCTTCCTCGCATTCTCAGGAGAAGAAAAAGGATTGCTGGGATCCAACTATTTTGTGAAACATCCGACAATGGATCTAAAATCAATTTCATATATGATTAACATGGATATGGTTGGTCGACTCAAACCGGATGAAAAAGTGCTGATCATTAACGGAAGTGGCACATCTCCACGATGGAAATCCTTGCTTGATTCCGTAGTTGTTGATAATATTAAACTGAAAGAAACAGAATCAGGTGTTGGCCCCAGTGACCATACTTCTTTTTACCTGCAGGATATTCCGGTACTTCATTTCTTCAGCGGAACACACAGTGATTATCATAAGCCAAGCGATGACGAAAGTAAAATCAATTACGAGGGTGAAATCTCCATCGTTGTGATGATAAAAAACATTTTGCAAAAAACGGATTCTCCGGAAAAAATCGTCTTTACCAAAACTAAAGATGATGAAAACGAAGATGCTCCAAAATTTAAGGTGACCCTTGGCGTTGTTCCCGATTACGCCTTTGAAGGTGAAGGAATGCGAATTGACGGAGTGACCGATGACCGGCCTGCTGCCAAAGCGGGACTGGAACCCGGTGATGTTGTCATTCAACTTGGCGAGCATAAAGTGCTGGATATGATGAGTTATATGAAAGCACTGAGAAAATTTTCGAAAGGAGAAACAACAAAAGTGAAAGTGTTGCGAAACAATGAAGTGATTGAAAGGGACATTACTTTTTAAGCATGGCAAAAGAAAACAGCATTTCGGTCATTGGTGGCGGAAGCTGGGCCACAGCTTTGGTAAAAATATTATCGAACAATGTAAGCTCTATCCATTGGTGGGTCCGCAGTGAAGAAACTGCATCATTCATCCGCAAATACAAACACAATCCCAATTACCTGACGGATGTTGAGATCAACCTTGAGAAAGTGGAGGTCAGTTCTGATCTTCATACAGCTCTCGCCTCCTCCGACAATATAATTCTTGCAGTCCCTTCTGCATTTTTAAAAGCGACATTTGAAAAAATTACGCTCGAAGAATTAAAAAACAAATTAGTTATTTCAGCGATCAAAGGAATTATTCCGGATGATCTTCTTATTGTTGGCGATTTTCTTCAAAAGCAATTTGAAGTTCCGGTATCATCCATTGGTGTAATTACAGGCCCCTGTCATGCCGAAGAAGTAGCCATGGAGCGCCTTTCTTATCTGACCGTTGCCAGCCAGAATACCGAAAATGCATCCCGCGTCGCGAAATTACTTTCCTGCCGCTATATTAAAGCTACAGTGAGTGATGACATCTACGGTACAGAATATTCAGCAGTGCTGAAAAATGTAATCGCCATAGCAAGCGGTATCTGCCATGGTGTGGGTTATGGAGATAATTTTCAAGCGGTGCTGATTTCCAATGCCATCCAGGAAATCAAACGTTTTGTGGATGCAGTACATCCCATCAATCGTGACATCAATGATTCGGCTTATCTCGGCGACCTTCTTGTAACTGCTTATTCCTCTTTCAGCCGGAATCGTATGTTTGGAACCATGGTGGGAAAAGGTTACTCAGTTAAATTTGCACAATTGGAAATGAACATGATTGCAGAAGGATATTATGCAACGAAGTGCATCCATGAAATAAATAAAAATTATAACGTACACATGCCTATCACTTCCGCTGTCTACAGAGTCTTGTACGAAAAAATTGCGCCACGAATTGAAATGAAATTATTGTCCGATCAACTGAGCTGATCTTCTTTTCCGGAAATTTTATCCAATGAATTATCACCGGGATTAAAATATTCGAATACTTTTAACGCCCTGTATTTTCCGACTACTTTTTCCAACGCTTCCAGATTAGCTTCTTTGATTTGCTTCACAGATTTAAAGTGGCGTAAAAGTTCTGTCGCTGTCGCCTGTCCGATCCCGTTTATTTCTGACAACTCTGTTTTAACCACTCCTTTACTCCTCCTGTTGCGATGATGTGTGATGCCAAAGCGATGCACTTCATCCCGTAGTTGTTGAATGATGCGCAAGGTTTCACTCTTCTTGTCAATATAGAGTGGAACCGAATCACCCGGGAAATAGATTTCCTCCAGGCGTTTCGCAATTCCTATTACAGCCATCTTTCCGCGTATTCCCAATTTTTCCAGACTGTTCATCGCCGCGCTAAGTTGGCCTTTACCTCCATCGATTACGATCAATTGAGGCAGCGGCAAAGCTTCATCAAGCATTCGTTTGTAGCGGCGAAAAATGACTTCTTCCATCGAAGCAAAGTCATCAGGACCTTCAACGGTTTTAATATTAAAATACCGATACTCTTTCTTTGCGGGTTTTCCATTTATAAAAACGCTCATGGCAGCGACAGGGTAATCTCCCTGTATGTTTGAATTATCAAAACATTCAATACGTCGTGGAAGCTCTGTAAGCCGGAGGTCTTTTTTAATTTGTTCCAATAACCGTAGTGTGCGATTCTCCGGGTTTTGTTTTTCAAGTTGAAGATTTCTTTCGCGCAAATAGTTCTTTACATTACTCTCCGAGAGAGAGAGCAGGTGTTTCTTGTCACCAATTTTAGGTATGGTGAAGTTAACATTCTCCATTTCCACATCCATCTCAAAGGGAACGATGATCTCAGTGGAGTCGCTGTGAAACCGGGTACGCATATCTGCGATTGCAATTTCCAACAACTCTTGAGGGCTTTCGTCCAGTTTTCTTTTCAACTCGATAGTATGTCCCTGAATGATGGATCCATTCATGATCCGTAAATAATTAACAAAAGCAGTATCTTCTTCCATCACAATTGAAAATACATCTGTGTTGTGGATGGAAGGATTTACAACAACGGATTTGGATTTAAACTTTTCAAGCAACTCGATTTTTTCCTTTATCTGATGCGCATTTTCAAAATCAAATTTTTCCGAGTAATCGGCCATCAAATCTTTGAGATGCTGAATAACAAGGTTTATATTTCCCTTTAATATCAGGCGTATTTCCCTTATGCTTTCATCATAACTCTCCTGACTTTGAAGTCCGGCACAAGGACCCTTGCAATTGCCCATGTGAAACTCAAGGCACACTTTGAATTTCTTTTTCTCAATGTTCTCTTCTGATAAAGTATAATTGCAGTTTCTTAGTTTATGAACTTTGCTAATCAGTTCAAGCAGTGTATTAATCATTCGTACCGGCGTGTATGGCCCAAAATACTCCGAACCATCACGTATCATTTTACGCGTAGAAAAAATTCGGGGAAATCGTTCGTTCTTTATACAAATCCAGGGATACGTTTTATCATCCTTCAGATTAACATTATAACGAGGCTGATGTTTTTTGATAAGACTGTTCTCTAAAAGCAGCGCATCCATCTCTGTATTGACAACGAGTGTTTTGATGTCTGCAATCTTTCTTACGAGTACCGCTGTTTTTCCACTCTCGTGACGTTCTTTATGAAAATAAGAACTCACCCGCTTCCTCAGTGATTTTGCTTTTCCGATATAGAGTAGTAATCCTTCTTTATCGAAAAATTGATAAATGCCGGGCCGGTCAGGGAGAGATGATAAAATATTTTCTATTTGTTCGGACATAGCTGCTCAGGAAACCCACAGGATTGTCCAAAGATCGGAAAGAAAAAGGGAATATTTTTTTGCGGAAAGTGCCGATCGGAAATTAATCAGGTCATTCTTATTATATAAACTCATAAACCATGCAGACACAGCAGATAGACCATGGCTCCCATTGCCGCGGCTCCTAGGTGTAATTCTCGTTTGTTCACCTGATCGAAAGTATCATTATTCGAATGGTGGTAATCAAAATATCGCTGGGAGTCGACCACGAGTCCAATCAAGGGTGTCTTCAACTGCTCCCTCATCGGACCAATATCAGAACCTCCGTGCTCGTAGTCAAAATTCCAGATCATATAGGGACGGAATAAAGGAGCCCATGCTTGAATCTTTTCTCTCGCTTGTTCAGGCATGTCAAGGCCGAATCCAAAAGGAGTAGCCCCACCCCCGTCACTCTCGATCGCTACGATATGTTTTTCTTTTTTAAGAAGCCCCTGATCCGCATATACTTCGCCTCCCATACCTCCATTTTCTTCGTTCATCCAGGCAACGGCGCGAATGCTTCGTTTGGGTTTTATGTTTAATGCTTTTAGAGTACGTAAAATCTCAGCACCTTGCACAACACCTGCTCCATCATCGTGCGCCCCTTGTCCGACATCCCATGAATCAAGGTGACCTCCCACGCTGATAAATTCATCCGGAAATTCTGTGCCCCTGATTTCGCCAATTACATTATAGGATTTCACACTGTCGAGTGTCTGACAATTCAATTGCAGGAAAAATTTTGTCATCGGGTCAGCACGCAAAATACTACTGAGTAAATTAGCTGCATTCGTACTAATAGCCGCGCAGGGAATTTTAGGCAGCGAATCATTATAGCCCATCGCGCCTGTATGTGCGAAATCATCCTCCCTGTTTGTCATGCTTCGACAAATAGAGGCAATCGCTCCATAGCGTGCAGCTTCACTGGGGCCCGCCCAACGGTATGCGACAGCTTCCCCATAGGCGGCAAACGTATTGATTTGCGTTTCATCGAATGGAAAATTATAAAAAACAATTTTTCCACTGATGTTTTCCTTTCCCAGATTTTTTAATTCCTTAAAATCATGTACTTCTATGACGGGCGCTGTGATTCCTCCAAGAGGGGTAGCAACGCTCCTTCCAAGGGCAAGGACAGGTACCTCCTGAGTATTGTTACCGCTACCTACGATCTTTGCTTTCTCTTTTTCTCCGCGAACCCAATGTGGTACCATCACTTCCTGCAACCATACCGTATCGGCACCAGCTTCTCTGTACATTTTTTCCGCGAATGCAACAGCTTTCTGCGCAGCCGGAGAGCCACTCAGACGTGAACCTACATCTGTTGTAAGAGTATGAAGCCATTCGTATGCCTTCCCGTTCAATAATATTTCCGAATAGATTTTCCTCATCATCGCACTGTCCGATTCTTGTGCAGATGAAACGGAAATAAATGCCAACACTGTGAGGAGAGCGATGATTCTTTTCATAAATAAGCTTTGGGTAAATATAGGGCTTTTCTTTAAAAGGGACCTGATAACCCCTTATCAAAAAAGAATATCGATTGCATTCCTTCAACCCGGAAATCAAAAAATCATACTCCATTTGAAAACAAAAAAAGGAATAAAATAAACTATGAATAATTTTGCTGTAAAAACAACCGTTTCCGTCAGATGACAATGAATGTGCGAATTTTCAATAATGAACAGCAAGACAAACTGACAGCACATATTCAACAGATAAATTTATTCCTCCTGATCTTTTCAAAGAATTTTTCCGTACCTTACAATTTCCTAAAATACATTTATATGCAAGAGATAGAAAACATTCAAGCAAGCACCCATGCAGAAATACGCAAGCTTCATCCCTCCGCATTGTGGAATAATTTTGCCAATCTTAATGCCATCCCACGTGCTTCTAAAAAAGAAGAACGTGTGATTGAGTTCATGGTTGCATTTGGTAAAAGTCTGGGTCTCCCCACCTCGGTTGATGAAACGGGCAATGTGATTATTAAGAAACCTGCCAGCAAAGGAATGGAAAACCGAGTAACCGTGGCATTGCAAAGTCACCTTGACATGGTTCACCAGAAAAATGCCAGCAGCAATTTTGACTTCGACACCCAGGGAATCGAAATGTATATTGATGGTGATTGGGTCAAAGCTAAAGGCACCACACTCGGAGCCGACAATGGTATTGGTGTAGCTGCAATCATGACATTACTTGCATCTAAAGACATCCCACATCCATCTCTTGAGGCATTGTTCACGATTGATGAAGAAACCGGTATGTCCGGTGCCCTTGGATTGAAGGGAGGATTGCTGGATGCGAAATATCTTTTAAACCTTGATACGGAAGATGATCAGGAACTCACCATCGGTTGTGCCGGCGGAATTGATGTAACGGTAAGTGGAAAGTATACCACTAATCCGGCTTCCGCTGATAGTGTAGCCTTCCGTATGCAGTTGAATGGACTTACCGGCGGACATTCAGGAATGGATATTCATAAAGGAAGAGCGAATGCAAATAAATTAATGAACCGTTTTCTTCTGGAAGCCAGTGAAACGCACACACTTCAATTGCATTCTGTCGATGGAGGAAGTTTACGAAACGCAATTCCCAGAGAATCCAATGCTGTGATTGTAATCCCGGCTGCACAAAAAGATTCTTTTTCAAAATTTGTTACTTCCTTTGAAAAGACTCTTCAACAGGAATATAAAAGCACTGACCCTTCATTGAAACTGGAATCAGAACCTACGGCTGTTCCCAATTCTGTTCTCTCCGCCACTGCACAAAATAATCTTTTGAAAAGTATTTATGCCTGTCCTAATGGAATTTATAGAATGAGTCCTGACATTCCGGGGCTTGTGCAAACTTCCAACAATGTTGCCCGCATACTCATTAAAAATGGAGAATATTCGATTCTTTGTCTCACACGGAGTTCAGTAAATTCGGAGAAGATGGATGAAGCCGCGGCTATCCGCAGCACCTTTGAATTGATCGGGGCAACAGTGACGACGAGTGGCAGTTATCCGGGCTGGACGGCAAATCCTAAGGCTTCAATTGTAATGCTCATGAGCAAACTGTACAAAGAACATTTGAAATTAGAACCTTTGGTGAATGCCTGTCATGCCGGATTGGAATGTGGAATATTGGGAACCAATTACCCTGACATGGAAATGATTTCCTTCGGCCCGAATATACAGGGTGCACATTCTCCTGATGAAAAGGTACAAATAAGCAGCGTAAATAAGTTCTGGGGATTCTTACAGGAAACATTGAAGAGTTTTCCCGTGAAAAAATAAATTTAATCATATAAGGAATTTAAAATATTTAAATTGAAAGCGCAATAGGGCTTCTTCAATTTCATTGTCCAACTCGTATGAAAAATAAAGCAAATTTTAATTTATGCCAGATCGTTATGTTGCTCTTCGTATTCTTCCTTACAGAACAAGCAAGTGCTCAGGAACCTGGAAAGTCCGATTCTGTGGTAGATAAAATTCTGGATAATCAATTATTTGAAAATGATAAAAGTATGCAACTCATCGGGGATCAAAAATACGAGGAAGCGAATGCATATCTGAACCAGGTTTTGATAAAGGATGATCTGAACAAGGAGGCCTATTTCAAACGTGGTGTTGTCAACTGGGAACTAAATGACACATTATCCGCATGCAGGGACTGGAGTTCGGTGCTTGCCCTTGGCGATACTGCGACGTTTTTACTTTTAGAATCAAAATGCCACAGTACGATGATTATTGAAGACGAAATTATTCCTGAAAAAGAATACAAGAAAATGTTCGCGACCGAACTGTCAAAAAAAGAAGGGACAGATCCGGCAATGGCAAAGACAGTAGTAGAAATAATGCCGGTGTTTCCCGGTGGTGATGTAGGCCTCATGACTTATTTGAAAAATAACATGAAATACCCCGAGCAGGCTAAACAAAAAAATATTCAGGGACGGGTCTTTGTTAACTTTATTATCAGTTCTAAAGGAAAAGTATTGTTCCCGTATGTAGTGAGAGGATTGGACACATCCTGCAATGACGAAGCCATCAGGTTAATTAAAAATATGCCATTATGGAAACCGGGAAAGCAAAAAGGAAAAGCTGTGATGGTGAGATATAATTTGCCGGTAAAGTTTGCTCTTAACTAATACTTTGCATTTAACAGACATTTAATTCTTCAGGACACTCACTGTGCCTCTGTGATTTTCATTTCCTTCCGACGAATAAAGTCTTAACAAATAATAATATACTCCGGGTGAAACATTCTTTGCATTCCATGGAGAATTTTCCGCTTCAGTTTCGTATATCAACTTTCCCCAGCGATTATATATTTTCAAATTGAATTTTTCAGGTAAACCCCGAATGCTGAAGAGGTCATTCTTGCCATCGTTGTTTGGCGTAACGACATTGGGAATGAAAAGTGTGTCGCATTTGATTTTATAAATATTCACATCTAAGGAATAGGCAGAAGTACCATCAGCATTGCTTACTTGCAGATTTACCGGAAATGTTCCCGGATTTTCATAGCAAATCGTGGGTGGAGTTTGCCCACTGTATGTGGCAGGTTGTCCCCCATTAAAGGTCCATTCCCAGTTATCAATTGTGTTTAAACTTGCATCAGTAAATGTATAACAGGTTTTAGGACAGATGGTATCCAATGTTGCGTTGAACAGTGCTATTGGTGGAATATTTTCGCATTCAATCTTTGCAGGATAAAAAGGTGTAGCTATATCAATCATCAAGGTATCAACATTGGGAATTACTTCTGTGTTGGTAATGGCTACATAACTCACTTCAACAGTATCCGGATTCACAGTGAAATGTATCGGTGTAGTATAGCAGGGAATTTGCCCAAACGAATCCGATTTGAGAATATATGCATCACGGAAATAAGATGGAGGTCTCATGTCACCGGTAAAGGCAAAACCGCCGTCAGGACATTGCACCAGTTCAAAAGCGTAATTCGTAAAGATTGGAGAAACGGGATATTCGTAGGACCAGGCTACATTTCCTGAAGGATCAATTTTTGCCAGCATAATATTTCTCTCATCAAAAGTTCCGATATCCCCGGCAAGAATTATCGAGCCATCTTCCTGTGGAATAATATCTCTTGCCACTTCCCATGCATTCATGGAAGAAGTCGCATCGTAGCGTTTCGATTCAATAAAAATTCCCATAGAATCAAAACTCTGAATACCGATATCATACCCCCCTGCCAGAGTATATCCCAGTGTGGATATCACCCACTTTCCATTTTGCCATATAATGGAATTCGGTTCATAGGAATAAAAAATACCGGTGATGGTGGTATTCAGATCATTTCCCGCACTGTCAATAAGGAGGAGAAAATTATTATCATTGATAGGCGTACCTATTCCATAGCTGTTCGTTTTCCCAAGAATAGCAAGCCGGCCTGAATCGTCCAATGCAGCATCTACCGGGCTGAATTGATATGGCGCAGTATAGTTATGCGACCAAATTCTGCTGCCAGCCTTATCCAGTTTATGTACGAGAACACCGGGATATCCACCGGTGTTGTATGTTGAGATACAAAGCACATACAGATAGTTCCCCTCTACATCAATATCGACAGCATTATCACTTTGTGAGAAACTAAGCGATCGATTCCAGATTTCATTTCCAAGACTATCCACTTTCAATAAAACCGAACGAAAGTCGCCCGGGCTGAAATTTGACCAAGAGGACATCAAGACATAATATCCCCCATCAGAAGAATTCACTACTTTATTTGGAACATTTTTAAAGTTGTTCCCATAGCTTTTCACCCAGACCTGCTCTCCGTTCCTGTCGGTCTTGAACAATACTGCCTTTATGTCCCCTGAACTATTAGTCGGTAAAATGGAAGCAACCACAAATCCTCCATCATTTGACAAGCACAATGAGGTCCCGTATTCGCTTTCACTGCTGCCATAGGTTTTTAAAAAAGTTGATTGCGCCTCAGCAAGGAAAGTGAATTTCAGAAAGAAAAGAAGTGCTGCTATTAATTTATAACCCTTCATGTGTTGAGTATAAACTGAACACAAGTTATGATTATTAGGAAAAAGGGGGTGTTAAAAGCTGTTAATATTAAATTTTCGTTTAAAATATAGCATCCTGTCATCCTTTTGGATCTGATGGCTGAAATACTCAGAATGGAAAATAAAAATGACAAACCCAAACTATGCAATAGAAAAAAATGTATTGCATGGCGAAAAAGAGAACAGTTGAGTGTACGGTCACAGCAACAGTTTACAGTTAACAGTTAACAGTTTACACTTTACAGTTAACAGTGCACAGTTTACAGTGCACAGTTTACAGTATACAGTTACAGTGCACTGTTATGCACCCCCTTCACCGCCCTACCCGAAGGATCATTCATTGTTTGAAAAGAAGCATCCCAGGCAAGTGCCTCCGCGCTGCTGCAGGCTACGGATGGTACTGAAGGTACGCAGGCAGCTGCTGTATCTGAAGGGAAGTGTTCGCTAAAAATGCTGCGGTAGAAATATTCTTCCTTACTTCTTGGTGTGTGAACCGGGAAACGGAATTTTGCCTGAGCCATCTGTTCATCACTAACTGACGCAGAAGTGAGTTCTTTTAACGAGTTGATCCATCCATAGCCGACTCCATCGGAGAATTGTTCTTTTTGTCTCCATAAAATACTATCGGGTAATAAGCCTTCGAAGGCTTTTCGCAGAATATACTTTTCCATTCTGCCGTTCTTCGCCATCTTCTCCTCAGGGTTTAACCGCATTGCCACATCCATAAATTCTTTATCAAGAAATGGAACACGACCCTCTATTCCCCAGGCGGCAAGGGATTTATTCGCACGTAGACAGTCGTATAAATGTAATTTGAATAATTTTCGCACCGTCTCCTCATGAAATGCTTTTGCATCCGGTGCCTTGTGGAAATAAAGATAACCTCCAAAAATTTCATCAGAACCTTCTCCGGATAGCACCATTTTGATTCCCATCGATTTGATTACACGTGCAAGCAGATACATCGGTGTCGAAGCGCGAATGGTTGTTACGTCATAGGTTTCGAGATGATAGATGACATCACGTATTGCATCCAGTCCTTCCTGTATGGTAAAATTTATTTCATGATGTACCGAATCAATGTGCGCTGCCACCGTTCGGGCTGCAGCCAGATCCGGAGAACCGACAAGTCCCACAGCAAAAGAATGCAACTGCGGATACCATGCTTGTTGGGTATCATTGCTTTCAATTCGTTTGGATGCAAATTTCTTGGTGACGGCGGCAATGATTGAAGAATCCAATCCACCGGAAAGTAATACACCATAAGGCACATCGGACATCAACTGCCTGTGAACGGCTGCTTCCAGGGCTTCACGCAGCTGAACCAGATCCGTGGGATTATTCTTCACCGCGTCAAAATCGGACCAATCACGCTGGTACCACCTTTTCAGTTCTTCTCCTTCTTTGCTGTGCAGATAATGTCCCGGGAGAAATTCCTGAATCTTATTGCATACACCTTCAAGGGCTTTGAGCTCTGAAGCCAGGTATAAATTTCCCGTTTTATCCCATCCCATATAGAGAGGAATAATTCCCATATGATCTCTTGCAATGAAATAAGAATCTGTCTCCACGTCGTAAAGAGCAAAAGCAAAAATACCGTTCAGGTCTTCAAGAAAATTTATTCCCTTCTTGCGGTATAAAGCAAGAATCACTTCGCAATCCGATTTGGTTAAAAACTCATATTCTTTCAGTTGGGCGCGCAATTCCTGGTGGTTGTATATTTCCCCATTCACGGCAAGCACAAGATTCTTATCCTTGCTATATAATGGTTGTCCGCCCGATTGAGGATCCACGATAGCCAATCGTTCATGGGCAAGGATTGCATGATCACAAGAATAAATGCCGGACCAATCCGGACCGCGGTGCCGGAGTTTTTTTGACATCTCCAAAGCACGCGGTCTCACCTCTTGTACTTTGCTTTTTAAATTAAAGACTGCTACTATTCCACACATAGTTATTGATTTCTAAATGAATGAAGCGATGAATTGATCCGGTTAAATTTTTTCGATGAAAGAAAGATTTGAAAAAGATAAGCTCCTTTCCTAATTAAGGACACCTCCATCAATACAAATTTGAGCCAATAATAATACTGAGAATTTTTACAGAAAACAGGACAAATTTTTATGCTTTCATACTTCATATGAGCCCTCGTTATTAATCCCTACCTTCGTGTTTAACTAAACCCATATAATGCCAAAAATCACCTTTAATAACCAAAACAGTGCTTTTTACAATTCTGTCAAACAAAGGGTAGATCAGTATTTTATAACTAATAACATCACCGAGTACGGAAACAAAAACCTGTATATCAAGGCATTAACACTAATTCCGGCGGCTGTTATTATTTATGCTTCTGTTCTTCTGGTTCCAATGAATCCTTTTCTGGCTCTTGCTTTATGCGGCTTGCTGGGATTTACCATGGCCAGTATCGGCTTCAACATCATGCACGATGCCTGCCATGGCAGCTACTCGAAAAAGAAATGGCTAAACAATCTTCTTGGCCTTTCACTGAATGCACTTGGAGGAAATGCGTTTTTATGGAAAGTAAAGCACAATATCATTCACCATACCTATACGAATGTGGATGGAGTGGATGACGATATCGCCAAACTCCCGGTCATCCGTCAGTGTGAATCCCAGAAAAAAATGTACTTGCACAAATACCAACATTACTATTCAGTACTGGTGTATGCTTTGTCTTCTTTTCTTTGGGTGTTCATGATGGATTTTGTAAAATACTTTAGTAAAAAAGTATACACTACACCGATTAGTAAAATCGATACCCGTGAACATGTGATATTTTGGGTGAGTAAGATTTTGTACGCAGTATTTTACATTTCCATTCCCATTTATTTTGTCGGAGTTCTTCCATGGTTAGCGGGTTTTATGACCATGCACGCTGTCATGGGACTAACACTTGCGATGGTATTTCAACTCGCACATGTGGTGGAAGACACTCATTTCGTGGATGGCAATACGGATGTATTAAAAATAGACCAGGAATGGGCAAGACACCAGGTAGAGACCACCGCCGATTTTGCTACCGACAATAAAATTATTTCATGGATCGTTGGCGGCCTGAATTTTCAAATTGAACATCACCTTTTTCCAAAGGTGAGTCATGTTCATTATCCGGCGATAAGTAAAATCGTTGAGGACTCCTGCAAAGAATTCAATATTCGCTATGTAAATTATCCAACGATGACGGCGGCAATTGTTTCTCATTTCCGGTTCATGAAGGCCCTTGGAAAATACGAGACCTTACCCGGGCTTTCTCCTTCTTAATTATTAAAGGAAGAGCTTAGGCATAATTTATTTTCAACAAGCGCGTGAGTGTAGGTTTGCAATACTGCCTCCAGTTTCTTCGTAAGATTTTCTGCTACATCCTTTTCGGTACCGAGGAGATTATTTTCAAAATGAAAATCTTCAAGGTAAAGGTATAACCCGATTGCTTTATGGCCATCGTATAGAAGGCAATATTGATTGTCTTCTATCTGGAAAATATTATCCAGGTATTGCACCGCTGTTCGATTCAATGTATCCTGAAAAACAGATGTTCCGAAAGACCGCACAGTGCCGTTGTAATGAAGATAATCGAGTACAGAAGGAATGATGTCGGTATGCTGTACGAGCTTATCATTGTGGCCACTAAGACTTTGATCCGGTGTAAAGAAATACAGTGGAACCGAAAAATAACCTGCCCGGTTTTCATAGCGCGGAGCCAATCTTTTTCCATATTGAAAGGTATGATCAGCAGTGATTACAAAGAGTGTGTTTTTATACCACTTTGCCTGAGCTGCTTTTTCAAAAAATTTGCGAAGGGAAAAATCAGTGTACCCTATGGATTCCTGGATCTCGGATTCTCCATGAGGAAATTTGTCTTTGTATTTGGCAGGAATTGGAAAAGGGTCGTGCGATGAAACGGTGAACAAGGCAGTACAAAAAGGTTGCGGAAATTCTTCCAGTTTTTTTTCAAAAAATTGCATGAATTCCTCATCGTATATTCCCCAATGCCCGTCGAAATAAGTATCATCATTGAATTCGTTTTTTCCGAAATACAAGCTGAAACCGGCAGCAGGCGCCAAGGCGTCCATATTAAATTCTCCGTTCAGTCCCCCGTGAAAAAATGAGGTATGATAACCATTGCTTCCGAGATATGTTCCCAGCCCTTGCATGCAATTGTCCTGGTAAGCGGAATACATAAACGGATCATCCATCAGACTGGGGATACCCGCAAGGATGGCCGGCAATGCTTTGTTTGACCTTTCCGCAGAAGCAAAAGCATTGGTGAACACGAGACAGTGCTGCGACAAAGAATCCAGAAAAGGTGTATAACCCGGGTAAGGATTAAGCGAACCCACATATTCTCTGGATACACTTTCCAGAATCAGAACAACTACATTTTTTCGCGACAAAGAATCCGGATGATTAAACATTCGCTCCAGCTGAAAAAACTGTGATGCCTCTTCCCTGCTCATGTAATCGGCTGCACGTAGTCGCCTCTTTTGCAGCGAGTATAAAAAAGTGTAGGGTGAATTTGTTACCAGCGATGCGAGTTGTGGGCTGACATCTTTAGCCGCCTGAGCCGGAGTAAGGGGACGGTTTTGAAGTCCTCCTCTAACCGCTATCAGGGAAAGCCCTGAAAGCAGCAGGAAAAATATTATTTCCGGAAGGAAACGGGGCCTGATATAATTCACCACAGGCAGCCGGCTGCGCCGGAAAAGCCAAAGCATTCCCCAAAACAGAATTCCAAACAACAGGAACAGGTACCAGTAATGTTGAAGGAACTGCCAACTTTGGGAACCCAATGATTCCATCATACTGAACAAGTCGACGCTGATTCTTTTCTTGTTGAATTGAAAATATACCAGGTCGGCAACGGCTATTGCAAGAGCAAGACCGTTGATGACTAAAAACAGTCCCGATAAAATTTTCTGATAAAAGTTACGGCTTCGGAAGGGGTGGGGAATAATCAGCAAGAGTATGAACAGGGAATTGCTGAGCACCATGGCAGACAAATCATAACGCCAACCATAAATGAATGTTGTAAGCAAGTCGATTCCACCAGCCTCCGCATATAAGCCTCTGTTAAAAATAAAAAAAATGATACGTAGCAGCGTGTATGCAAGAAAAAGGATTCCCATCCGCAAGAACAACTGCCGGATATAAATGAAGTCGTTTTTCATGGTAAATACTTCCCGGGTCAGGCAAGGTCTTCGCCCGGATTATCCGGGAGCACGGCAGATTCCTCTTTTTCCCCACGGTGAATGAACTTTTTTTGGAAAATAAGAAATAAAAGCGCTCCCATTGTAATGGAAGAATCCGCAATATTAAACACCGGTCGAAAAAACAGGAAGCTCTCCCCACCCCAGATTGGAACCCAGTCAGGGATCATCCCGGAGAGCAGGGGAAAATAGAACATATCCACCACTCTGCCATGAAGGAAGCGTGCGTATCCACCTTCCGCCGGAAAGATCTGGGCAACATTATAATTACTTTCAGAAAAGATTACTCCGTAGAAAACACTGTCTATGATGTTTCCTATGGCGCCTGCAAATATGAACGAGAAACAAGTGATCAATCCAGGGTGGGCTTTTTTACGAATCAGGTATAACAAATACCAGCCAATAGCCAGCGAAGCAAGGATACGGAATACGCTTAGAAATATTTTTCCGGTCTCACCACCCAATTCCAAACCAAAAGCCATCCCATTGTTCTCGGTAAAATGAATGATGAACCAATCTGCAATTCTGAACTCTTGTCCGAGATACATATGTGTCTTGATCCAGATTTTCACAACCTGGTCGGAAAGCAACACCAAAAAAACAATCAGAGCGGAACGCTTCAGCAATGGGTTCATTGAATTTTATTGGAATAAAATCTGTCTTATTTAATCTACAGTTTTTGTTCCGCTTGTTTTGTGTTGGATGAGTCTAATGTGCATGCTGAAAAGAAGGGATATTAATCAGAAGCCGGGAACACAAGGAGAGGTAATTATCCTTCCCGGCATTTCCCGGCTCCTGTCTTGCCGTGCAACGATTACTCGCGGTACTGGTTTAGTTTTGCTTCGATGCTTTGAGTGGTATGAGGCACGGCACGCAATCTCTCCTTAGGGATTAACTTGCCGGTGACACGGCAGACTCCGTAAGTTTTATTCTCGATGCGTATCATGGCATTTTCCAATTGTTCAATGAATTTCATTTGGCGGCCCGCCAACTGTCCTGCCTCTTCTTTTGCAAGAGAATCAGATCCATCTTCCAGCATTTTAAATGTGCTGGCAGTATCGTCGGTACCGTGTTCATTTGAAGCTGTTAACTGGGCCTGTAAAGTGGTCAGCTCTTTCCGGGCATCAACCAGCTTTTTCAGGATGATCTTTTTGAACTCCTCTAACTCCTGATCAGAGTAACGGGTTTTATTAGGATCGACTTTACTTGGCGGTACGATCTGACGAATCTGGTCGCGCTTATGAAAAGGCATGTTGTGACGGGTAATATCCGCCCTTGGAGCAGCTTTTGCCGGCTTCGTTGGGGTGCTTGCAGCAACAGGTTTTTTATCCTGAGTTTTAGCCGGAGCTTCCGGCTTAGCTTTTACCGCCTTTTTCTCAATAACCTTCAGCGGTGTTTTAACTGCCACCTTTTTGACTATCGATTTTTTAACTACCACCTTTTTTGCGGCAGGTTTAGCCTTCTTTTTGACGATCGCTTTAGATTTCGCAGGTTTAGCAGCAGGTTTAGCCTTTTTCGCCTGAGGCTTAGCTTTCGCTACTTTCTTTGGCTTAGCCACTTTTTTCGCTGCGGGCTTGGCTTTTGCTTTTGGAGCAACTTTAGCCTTTTTTGTGATTTTCTTACTCATTTGAAATCAGATTAATTGTAATACTATCTCCCGGTTGTCTGAACCATTAGTTCACCAGGGAAACTTCATGTTTTTTAATAGAAATACGTGTCTGAATGTCCTCATCCACCGCTACTTCTATACTATCCTCGCCATCCAGTTGATTTACAATTTCAAGCGAAGCGGCTAAAATTTCCGCGCAAATATACTCTTTATTATTAATCAAAGATGCCTGCATTCCCGCGTGTTCCAGCACTTTCAGCTCTATCCTGTCGGTCACTTCAAAGCCCTTGTCCTTGCGCAGGTTTTGGATCCTGTTGATGAATTCCCGGGCAATTCCTTCCTCTTTCAATTGCTCGCTGATTGTAATGTCCAGGGCCACAGTCAATTTTCCTTCACTCGTTACCTGCCAGCCCGGGATGTCTTCAGAATTGATTTCCACATCCTCATCACTCAACATGACCTCATTGGATCCGAATTTTAGAAGATATTGCTTATCCTGTTCGAACTGAAGAATCTGTTCTTGATCGAAAGCAACAGGATGGCTGCAGAAGTATCTTTCATTAAGGCCCCTACTTTTTTACCTAAGACCTTAAAATTCGGTTTGATCTTCTTTACCAGGATTCCGGCAGTGTCGGTGATGTATTCAATTTCCTTCACGTTGACTTCGGCCAGAATCAGGTCCTTTACAGATTCTACCTTTTCCACAAAACTCTTCTCCAAGACCGGCAACAATATTTTATTCAAGGGCTGCCGCACACGAATGTTTACTTTTTTTCTTAATGAAAGGACCATGGAAGAAATCTGCTGTGCCAGCTCCATTCTCTCTTCAAGAGACTTGTCGATCAGCTGCTGATTCACAGTAGGGAAATCAGCCAGATGAACAGATTCGGCCTTTTGTCTGCTACTGATATTCATTCAAATCACAGAAAAGCCGATCACTATAAAATGGCGCTACGGGTGACATGATGAATAGAAATTGTTTCCAGACAAGTATACAATGTCTGATAGGCTGCAATTTTATCTTTCGAATATTCACCTTTCCAGAAACGACGACGACTTAAGCGAACATACCAATTGCTCAAATGTTCGGATACAAAATCAGTGATGGCACGCGTTGCTTTCGTTGGTTCGTAATCTGCATAACAGGTATCCACTAATTTAATAAGTGAGTTGAGTTCGGATAGAATCCAACGATCCAATTCGGATCTTTCCTCAACAGGAATTTCTTTTTCGGAAAAACTAAACTGATCGATATTCGCATAAAGAGCGAAGAATGAATAGGTATTATATAGTGTACCGAAAAATTTTCGTTGCACTTCGGTGATTCCATCTACATTAAATTTCAGATTATCCCATGGCTGCGCATTGCTGATCATGTACCAGCGTGTTGCATCGGCACCGTATTTTTCAATCGTCTCGAAAGGATCGGCAGCATTGCCCAAACGCTTCGACATTTTATTTCCGTTCTTGTCGAGCACAAGACCGTTACTTACTACATTTTTGTAAGCAACAGAATCAAATAGCATCACAGCAATTGCATGAAGTGTAAAAAACCATCCACGTGTCTGATCAACACCTTCCGCAATGAAATCCGCCGGGATATGCATTTTTAAATTCTTCGTTATTCTCAAAAGGATAATGCCATTGAGCATAAGGCATCGCACCTGAATCGAACCAAACATCAATCAGATCCAGTTCGCGCTGCATCTTTTTTCCGGAAGAAGAAACCAGAAAAATATCATCGACATAAGGACGATGTAAATCAAATTCTAAAAACTTATCCGGATGAATCGGATTGCGATGACATGAAACCTGCTTTCTTTGCCTTCTCGATTTCATCGTACAGTTCCTGAACCGAGCCAATGCAAATTTCTTCTGTCACCGTCTTCAGTTCTCCAGATAGGAAGAGGAATTCCCCAAAAACGTGAACGGTGAAAGATTCCAGTCCACCAGATTCTCCAGCCAGTTTCCAAAGCGACCGGTACCTGTAGATTCAGGTTTCCAGTTGATCGTTTTATTCAATTCCACCATTCGCTCCTTCGCAGAAGTGGTGCGGATGAACCATGAGTCCAGCGGATAATACAAAATAGGTTTATCTGTTCTCCAGCAATGCGGATAGGTATGTTCGTACTTTTCTACTTTAAATGCCTTACCTTCTTTTTTCATTTTGATGGAGATGACGTTCATCGACAGATAAATATTTATCTCCACCTTGTTTCTTTATTTCAATTTCTTTTTCCTCATCATTGAGATAAGCTTCCTTCACAAATTCTCCTGCAAAATCTCGTCACCTCAGAGAGTAAAGCGACCCTGCTTATTCACAAGATGTAAGCGAACCAATACCATTTTGTTTAGCTACACGGAAATCATCTGCACCAAAGCTTGGAGCAATGTGAACGATTCCTGTTCCATCTTCTGTCGTTACAAAATCTCCTAGCAACAACCTTGAATGCATCACCCTCTTCCGGTTGTGCATAAGGGAACAGTTGTTCGTATCGTATCCCTGTCAGTTCTTTTCCTTTGAATTCTTTGAGAACTTGAAAAGGAATGGCTTTGTCGCCTGCTTTGTAATCTTCGAGTTTTAGTTCTGCATTCTTCTCAGGAAAATATCTTCCGACAAGATCCTTTGCAAGGATGACAGTCTGTGCAGCGAAAGTATACTGATTAAAAGTCTTTACGGCTACATAGGAAATCTTCTCACCAACTGCCAAGGCGGTATTGGAAGGCAAAGTCCAGGGCGTAGTGGTCCAGGCAAGAAAAAACAAATCGCCTTCCAGAACTTTTAAGCACTCCTTCATTATCCTCAGGAATATGAAACAGAGCAACAGCAGTAGTATCCTTTACCATTTTATAAGTTCCGGGCTGATTCAGCTCATGGGAACTTAGTCCTGTACCGGCAGCCGGTGAATAGGGTTGAATGGTAAAGCCTTTATACAAAAGATTCTTCTTATAAAATTCTTTCAGCAGATACCAGCAAGTCTCAATGTAATCATTGGTGTAGGTGATGTATGGATTTTCAAGGTCCACCCAATAGCCCATTTTTCGGGTAAGGTCATCCCAGACATCCGTGTACTTCATCACCTCCTTGCGACAGGCCTTGTTATAATCTTCGATTGAGATTTTTGTTCCGATATCATCTTTACGGATACCGAGAGTTTTCTCCACGCTTAACTCTATCGGCAAACCATGTGTATCCCAACCGCCTTTTCTTTTCACCTGAAAACCTTTCAGGGTTTTGTAACGGCAGAAAATGTCCTTGATCGCACGAGCCATGACATGGTGAATGCCGGGCAAACCGTTGGCAGACGGGGGCCCCTCGTAAAAGGTAAATGACGGTTTGTTCTCCCGGCTATTCACACTCTTTTCAAAGGTCTTTTCGGCATCCCATTTCTTCAGGATTTCCCTGGAAACAGCCGAAAGATTCAATGAGTCATATACCTTGTAATTCTTTGCCATAGCCTAAAAACCGCTTATCGGGCTGCAAAAGTAGGAAAAAATGATGGGATTTCAAGGCTTCAGGGCCCGGTGGAAACTCTCATTATCAATTCTTTAGGATTAGAGTAATTTCTTCAAAATAGCTCCAAAATGGAGGAAAATGATGGTTTAGGGGGGATTAATGATGGTAGAAAAGGCAAATAAGCAGCTTTTTACAATTATTTTGGGGAATAATGGGGGTTTCTGGGTATCTCATCGGCTGGACTGGGATGAGGCTAATTGGGAATAAGAAGTCTGAACTGGGATTCTTGGGATTTATGGGATTATTGAGAATTGATGGGTGGATTGATATTGGTAGGGTAATTATATGGATTGGGACTTAGTTGATTTTTCTGATTAAAATTGAAGATCAATTTAATCCCGATTCTATATCTTCCTTTTTTCTCCTTGATCATGATACCGCCACGCTAATTAAAAGCTTCAACCTCGCTCCTATGAATCCCATAGATCCCAAGAATCCCGGTTCAGACTATTTTGAACATTTGAGCAGGGACAAAAAACTCAAACCCATCATTGAATCCCAGGGCCCATTCAAACTGCGCAAGCGAAAAAATCCTGCCCTGCATTTATGTGCTTCGATCATGTCTCAGCAATTATCAACCCGCGTAGCTGATGTGATCTATGGCCGTTTCATTGACTTATTTGATGACACAAATCCCGGTCCGGAACAAATTCTTCGGATCCCGGCTCCTACGCTCAGGAGCATCGGACTTTCCAATGCAAAAGTCAGCTATGTCCACAATGTTGCACGTTTTTCACTTGAGCATGGTTTGGAGACAAAACAGTTAAAGAAAATGGACAACGAAGAAGCCATCACCTATCTCACACAGATAAAAGGTGTCGGTCGCTGGACAGCAGAGATGCTGCTGATGTTTACTATGGGAAGAGAAGATTTATTCGCCGCAGATGATTTGGGAATTCAGTTAGCGATGAAAAAACTATATAGTATTCGCACGGATGACAAGAAAATTCTTCGGGCAAAGATTGTTCGGAAGGCGGAGAGTTGGAGGCCCTATCGAACTTATGCCTGTATGCATTTGTGGAGGTATAAGGATGGCGATTAAAGGCCTGAACAAGTAAGTTAGCTTGGAACTAAAACAACTCACCTGCGT
Source organism: uncultured Bacteroidota bacterium (assembly GCA_963775555.1). Classification (GTDB taxonomy): domain Bacteria; phylum Bacteroidota; class Bacteroidia; order AKYH767-A; family 2013-40CM-41-45; genus QQVM01. The sequence continues at coordinate 267,164 of CAVZJJ010000002.1, forward strand.
GAGCGGGATTTGCAATCCCCTGCCTTCTAAATGTGAGATATTCTAAAGCAGCCGCAATTTCAAAGGAACTGCTGATGAATAATGATGTTACAGATTTACAAGCCTGATACAACACACTTACTTAAATTACCCGCCGACAATAAAATCTTTGCTGATGATTTCATCAAGTTTCTTATATCCTTCAGCACCCTTAACAACATAATAAGATGCCCCCTTTTTCCTGGACAGATCAATGACTCGCTGATTTTCAACAGCAGACAACATAATGATTTCCGCATTCGGGCAGAGCTCCGCCAATTTTACGAGCACTTCAAGACCATCTTTTGAACCCGGTTTTTCTGAGTCAAGGAAATAGTCTATAAGTATCATATCCGGAACAAAACCGGAAACAACAAGTTCTTTGATGCACAATTCTCCGGTTGCAAATCCTTTGGTTTCTATACCGGGGTATTTGCTAAAATATTCAATGGCCATTTGCAATTCCGCAGCTGAATCGTCTATGATAAATACTGAATTCAGATTCTTCTTTTGGGGGGTGCTCAAAGTAAGCTTTAATGCAGTCATGATATGGATTTACAGAATCAGGGTAATTTGAAATTCGAAATTACGCTTTTAGAATGGTCTTGCAAATTCTGAGAAGAAGAATATGAGATTAATCGCTAAACCCCACTGTGCGATTTTTATACCCAGCTGCGTAGGAGACGTTCAAAAATAAATTTTCTGCGGAAATCATAATCATCCGCGTCATCTAAGTTCCATTCGTCGACCTTTGAACGCCAGGGATTGCAAATAACTCGCAGCAGGGCAGTTTATCTGGAGATCAATTAATTATTCCTTCACAACTTTCCAGCACTTTCCAACTCCTTTTTCATTTATCACTTCGAGGAAATACATGCCATTGGAAAGTTGCAGAAGATCAACGTTATTCATTCCCAAATATAATTGTCCTGTTCTGCAAACGCTGCCAGTTATTGAGTGGAGCATATACTTGCATTCATCACGAACATCCTTAACATTGACAACAAGGAATTCCCGAGCGGGGTTAGGGTTAACAGATATATTAATATTTTCTAATTGACTTACAGTGAGTGTGAGATCAAAAGGAGATATGACATTCACGGTAAATCCACTCGCAATTCTGGCAGATATGTTGCCAAGGGAGTCTACATTCAAGCTGTCACAAAAATTTGACGAACAACCTGCCGAATCAGTGATCGACAAGCAAATATTATATGATCCGATTGAAGCATAGGTATGAGAAGGGTAAGCCAAGGTTGAACCGGAACCATCACCAAAATCCCAGTTATATGATAAACCTGTACCATACGAAGTGTTCACGATGTTAATCGAGTATAATTGCGCCTGTGTAAATAAAAAATTAGCATTACAAACTGCAGGGAGAATTGTGTCAACATTCACCAAATTACAAACCACGTCATAGCATGTTGCAGTATCATTAATGGTAAGGCAGACATTATAATTTCCTGCTCCAGCGAATAAATGTACCGGGTAACGAAGAGTGCTCGTTCCACCATCACCAAAATCCCAATGATAATTCATCACCGGTAAGTTTCTGTTGAGGGAGTTTTCGACAAAATAAGTATTTAAGCCAATGGAAGTATACTGAAAAGCAGCATCACAAGGCGCAATGATCGTTATGCTCTGGCAATAAGTACAAGTGAGACTTAGACTGTCTGTTGTTATCAGGCAAACAGAAAAAGTCCCGGCTGAACTATATGTATGAGCAGGATTTGCAATAATACTAGTACTGCCATCACCAAAATCCCACTGGTACGAAACAGCTGATCCGACAGAAGTATTAGTAAAATAAACAACGGATGGGGCAAGGCCTGCTCCGGTGCTTATAAAACTGCAATTCACACTTCCGCCAACAACAACTGCCAGACTTGAAGTGCAATGGATGCCGTTCGTGTCTACTGAATTCAATACAACAGTATAATTTCCGGGAGAGGAATAAACATAGGAAGGATTTTGTAGAACTGAAGTTCCGGATGCATCACCAAAATCCCAACTGTAAGTCTGCGGGCCAGGCCATCCTAAATAGATGAACGAAACTGAAAGATTATTAATGGAATCGATCTGATAATTAAAAGCGCAACCACCATTAGAATAAGACTGATGCGTTTTGATACAGAATAAGATAAGAAGCAGTAAAATTCTTTTCATTTTTTTAAAATTTAAACTAAGGTAAATATAATTTCCACCGCCAGGAGGAATGTAGTGAAAAACCCATATGCAAGGTCATTCCTCCCATTGCATCAGCCTAACATAAACCATAGCTAGTTATAAATTCAATAGTTTTTAAGTATGCCCGATGAGGGAAAACCTTTTAGAGTGAAATGAAGTTTCAAATAAAGCACATGTACAATATTTCGCTTAACAGTGTGAAAATAGTGGATGAAACGCCGATGACGCAGATTTATTAAGATAAATCATGATCTATATTTGAAGTGGATTCAAAATTAAATTTTCCGCGGAAATTATAAACATCTGTGTCATCTGCGTTCTATTCTTCGCCCTTTATCACAAGAAATTGCAAATCCCTCGCAGCTGGGGAATGCTCCGGAGTCTAGGAACGACTAATTGTATTGAAAACCTAAATTCCTAAATGGCTAAATACATCAGAAATGTAAAGCAATGGTCCAACTGTAACCAACGGCAACGCTGGGTAGCAGCAGCATTATTAGAGCTGGAACAAAATTTGAATAAAATTCATAACTTTAAACACCTAATTAAATTACAAGAGGCAATTAAACATTTATTGAAGAAAAAACCACTTAGAAAAATTTCAACTAGAAAATAGACATCACCGTTACGTGAGTGTGGAATTATTTATCGAATCTTAAATACATTATTTAAAATTTAAAGTGTGATCCGTTAATTTTAATTTATCGCAAATGAAAAATTTACACATCAGTTATTTAATGATTTTATTCTTTAGTATGCAGTCAAATGCACAATGTCCCCCACCTTCATCCACTGTCGATCTTGACATTGCAAACGTTCGGGCGCGACTCATGAATGGTGGTGATATGTGGTGGGATTTAATTGGAAATGCTAATTATGAGGTACCAAAAGGCTCCGGGAAGTCGTCATTATTCGCAGGGGGCATCTGGATTGGCGGCATTGATGCTGCAAGCAATTTGAGAATTGCGGCCCAAACTTATCGCCAATCAGGTATTGACTTCTGGCCGGGGCCTGTCGATACAATTAATGCCACGGTTAGCACCGGGGTTTGCGCACAATATGATCGCTTCTGGAAAGTTAACAGGCAGGAAGTTCTTGATTTTATCAATGGAAGTTCCGGACCCAGCGCTGATATCTCAAGTTGGCCCGGAAACGGGAACAATGGACTTGGACAAGCTCATTATCTTGCCCCTTTTGAAGATATTAATAATGACGGAATCTATGATGTTGCTGCAGGAGATTACCCAAAATTTGATGGTATCAATGGTGTATATAATTGCAACGGATTTTTGCATGGTGATCAGAGTATCTGGTGGATGATCAACGATGTTGGAAACATTCACACCGAAACGAACTCTCTCTATTCTATTGGAATAGAAATTCAATGTCAGGCTTTTGCATTTAACAGTAGTAATCAGGATTTAGCAAATACAACCTTTTATCAATATAAATTAATTAACCGATCCTCTTTGGTGCTCAATGAAACATACTTTGGTTTCTGGACTGATGTTGACTTAGGAAATTATTTGGATGATTATGTTGGTTGTGATGTATCAAGAGGTATAGCCTATGCATATAATGGGGATAACAATGATGAAGGTGCACTCGGCTATGGATTATTCCCTCCGGCAGTAGGGATTGATATTTTTAGCGGACCTTTGGCAGATGCCGGTGATGGTATTGATAACAACAGGAACGGAACGACAGATGAGATTGGCGAGCAAATCATCATGTCAAAATTTGTGTATTATGACAATGACTTTACAGTTGTTGGTAACCCATCTTTAGCGCAACATTACTATAATTATTTACAGGGTATCTGGAAAGATGGAACTCCCATGACTTATGGTGGTCATGGCTATAATTCAACCGGGATACCATGTGATTTTATGTTTCCGGATAATTCAGATGCTTTACATTGGGGAACAGCAGGTGTAAATCCAGGGTTTGACTGGTCCGAACTCATTGCTCTCCCAGGTCAGTCAAATGGTGCTGGCGACAGGAGATTTCTCCTTTCTGCAGGGAAGTTTACAATGCTTCCGGGAGAAGTAAGTAATGTTAGCGTTGCAGCGATTTGGGCCCGGGATTCTTCCGGAGGTCCATTTTATTCCAGGGATGCATTGTTCAGGGCTGATGACCTGGTTCAGGGCCTTGCTGACAATTGTTACGACTTGAGTACAGTCGACATCAAACCGATCGGATTTGAAAATGTAACTATTTTCCCAAACCCCGCAAACAAAACATTAACGTTGGATATCCCTTACACGAATGGCAAAAATATTTGCTTTCGTATTTATAGCTCTGACGGAAAACTTATGAAGAACTATAATACAGATTCACAAACATTTAAAATAATTGACATTTCCAATTTGCCTGCAGGAGTTTATTTATTCAATCTTTCTTCAAATAAAGGAAATTCATATTCCGGAAAATTTATGAAGGAGTAGTCTCTTGCAGTAGAGGCTATAATGATGCTACTTCCGTTATGCCCACCCTGTTAGGAATTCAGAAGCTGCAGGATGCTCCGGAGTCTCCTTGCACACATGGCTTTCTTTCAAAGACTCCGGAGATCGGACTCATAGTGTTCCTCTTGCAAAAGTTGCGATTTGCGATTTATGACAAGCACTTTCATCTGCCAATAAATAAAAGAGGGGCTTCTGATAGGCTGCTATGGGCGGATCAAATTTAATGTTGCAACAGAGTTGTTTTCCATAAGTGCATAATCAGCCGATTCTACGATTCCATCACCGTTAAGATCCTCAGGGACATAACCAAGATTTGTAAAACTTACACCATTTTCCAGATCGATAAAATCGGTATGGTCAATTACTCCGTCTTGAGTTCCCATACCGTACAATGGATCTGAGATATCTCCACTATAAAAAGCCCAATATAAATGATCGAAAGTCTGAATCATATTTGATCCATAAGCCTTTGTTGACCCTGTAGTGAAATCATACGCGCTTGTTGTGTTCATCAACACGGCAGAACTACTCCATGTCTCAAGTGCATTTCGATGATAAATTCGAATGTAATAAGCTTGCCCGGTTTGTATTGCAGAAGTAAAAGTAACACTTACATTTCCATTTGTCTGTAGAATCCCACCTTGCTGTTCGACTTCATCATAAGGCGCAATATCGGACATAAGACTTACATAAACGTAATCAGCATCGGTAGGTGAGCCCGAAATCCCATTGATAAATAAACATCCTCCATCGCCTGAATTATCCATTAAACCATTTCCGGAATAATATCCCTGTATAAATAATTTCAGATTTAATGTGACCAAGACCGGGTTAGATATTTTGGCAATGTGAAATGTGTTTGATGCATTTCCTGCCGAATTAAAAATACCTCCCACAACAAAATCGGTTCCGTAATTACAAAACGTATGCGATCCGCAAACATTACCCGGCATAAACAATCCACTGCCAAGGGCAGACCAAGTTGAACCATCCCATTGAGCAATGCCATTCGTTGGGATGCCTCCTGAGTGTGTAAAATAACCACCTGCCATCAATTTCCCATCAAAAACTCCTAACGCAAACACATATTGATAGAACGAGCCAAACATACCTGTTCCGAGAGCAGACCAATTGGATCCATTCCATGAGGCAATATGATTTACAGTAACACCGCCTGCTGTGTAAAATAATCCTCCCGTAATCAAGCTACCATTATATGTTGTGAAAGAATATACAATTCCGGACACTCCGCTTCCTATGGCAGACCAGGTAGTTCCATTCCATTTTGCCACATGATTTGCAGGCAATCCACCTGCTGCTGTAAAAAATCCTCCGACAATTAATTCATTGTTATAAACTGTCATTGCCATTACCTGACCTTCTGTGCCTACTACTCCACTACCCAATGCTGCCCAGCCTGCACTAGTTCTTTGCGCCACATAATTTAAAGGAACTCCATCAGCATCTGTGAAATAACCGCCAACGATTAACCGATTATTGAAAATTGCAAATGATGTTACAATGCTTCCCATATCACCTAAATCATTCAGCCATTGCGTGCCATCCCAAATGGCGATATAATTCATAACCTGTCCCCCAGCCTCTGTAAATTCACCACCAACATATAGTAAGCCGTTTTTTACAATTAAAGCATTCACCTTCCCGTTTACGCCTAAACCAAGAGGCGACCAGCTTGTACCATTCCAACGGGCAATATGATTAGCACTCACACCGCCCGCACTTGTAAATACACCTCCTACAATTAAATCGCCGTTGTAAATTACGGATGAGTATACCCAATTACCCATGCCTCCGCCAATTCCTGACCAAGTTTGCGCATTAAGCTTCAATCCGGTGCATAGAAGAATGCAAAAAATTCCAATAATAATTTTTTTCCCAGCAATAGCCTGAATAGAGTTAGTTTCCATAAGATTGAATTATAGGTTCGCAGTTATCCTTGCATTGTTCGAATTTTCAGGAGGAATTTTCAGGACAATACCCTTCAAAGATAAGTTTTCCGGTTAATTTTGGAGACCAGACTATACAAAAACGATTGTGTTTTTTGAAGAAACGCTACTCTTATTCCAACATGCATTTTAGAGGGCAAGAATAAATTTGTTCAGTAATTGAATATACGATTTGAGATTTGTTAATTTATAAAAAGTGCGAATATTCCCATCTGTAAGTTCAAGTAATAAGTGCAATTTTTTGTGAGAAGACTTGGTTAGGTGTTTGATAATTAAATTTTCTTACTGGTCTGTTATTAATTATTGATTCTACTATTTGAACATCTATGTCAGGTACTTTCAATAGGTCTGTTTTCTTTGGGAAGAATCTGCGGATTAATCCTATTCTGTTTTCTACAGTTCCTTTATCTTGTGAGGTATAAGGCCGGGTAAAATAGGTAGTAGCATTCAGCGATTTTCCTATCGATTCATGTTTACTAAATGCCTTATCGTTGTCAAATGTAAGTGTTTTAACAATTCCCTTTAATGAGATTAATCTACGTTTAATTTCGCGCTTTATTATGATGCTGTCTTTCCCGGCTAACCTTGTGAGTTTGGTTTTCAGAGATGCCCGATCCGTCATTACAAGCAAAGCTCCCTGATGATTTTTTCCCATCATCAGATCTACTTCAAAATCTCCCAAGCGCTTTCTTTTATCTACGATTTTCGGACGATTTTCAATAGACACTCGGTTTGGAATAATACCCCGGCTATCTCTTCTTAATCCGCGCTTTCTTCTTCTACGTCCATGTGCTAAGTGCATATACAGTTTCTTGTCTTGTCTATCTTCCTTACAATTACTTTGCTTACAACGCCAAATCCACTTGTAAATGGTCTCGTGGCTGACAAAATCCCCTAACTCATTTTTGCCAACGACATGAATTAATTCCGGACTGAATTTTATACTCTTCATCCAGAGACGCGTCCACACTTTCATTTCATCGGTAAATCTTTCTTTTTTCATTTTGATTTGATGCCGATGATCCGTTTTCCGTTGTGCATTTTCAGCTGTGTAAACCAAAGCTCCTCTTCCACGTTTTGGTATATTCCGTTTAAGTTCTCGACTTATCGTGGATGGCGATTTATTTACAATTTTCGCAATATCCTTTTGAGCGATTCCGCTTTTTAATAAGGCTTCAATCTGATATCTTTGTTCAGAGTTGAGATGGGTGTAGTTTTTTGACATAAGCAATCCAAAGATGAAGCTTCTCAGCTTAACTTTCACCTGGGACAATTAAAAGTCCCAAGGTGAAAGTTTAAATCTTTAAATTGCACTTATTGGTTGAACACGGCATCGATCATTTTACAATAAGAATAATAAATTTCTTTATTGAAAGTTTCGGAAATGAAAAATGAACATCCTAAGCGAGGAATTTTATCAATCTATTTTATTCATACTTATACACACCCTGAAAAGCCATTAATGGAGTTTTGGAAATTGCACGGATAAAGGGCAAGGTATTTCAAATCCCTTGCATAAGTATTCCGGATAATTTAACATAGAGAACACCCGGTTCCCCATATCCGAGGCGCTAAGCAACAAAGAACCCGAGATGAGGGTCCTTTGTCACACCCGGGATAGCTGAATGTTATGTTTCTTTGTACTATATTTGATTTAGCATTTCGCAGCAAGTTGGCATTGGAGGTTCATGTCATATCATACAGCATAAACCACTCTTTCAGATAAATTCTTTGTCAAACATTGATCCCCTTCTCCAAACCGAATGAGCCATGAAATATAAGATTAGACTTGCCATCGGAATGATCTGTTTCGGAGTTCTCTTTTATGCATGCGAAAAACAGAATACTGATGTAAGCAAATCAATTATTTCGACGGATAAAAGAGGGAAATACACGGGTACTTACCAGGTACAAAGGGTTATTTATTGTTATGGACCATTGAACTGCTACTCAAAGATTGATACGGTGATAAAAGTCAGTTATGGGAGAACTGTTTCAACATTACTCGTATTAGGAAGGGATGTTTATCTGGATTCAGCCGGATATTATTCTAGTTACCATTATTACCTTAGACTTTGGGATGACAGTATTGCTTCTTCATTTATGAATGGTGGTCTTGGGGGCGGTCAATATGAAAATTATTTAGGTCATAGGATTTCTATAATCCCTAAGCATGAATATTTACTTCCAAGTTCTGCTGTCCCCGATAATTTTTAAGGTCGTTTTATTAGATTCCCTCTTGCGAAGGATATACCACTACCCATCGCGTTTAAAATACGCGATTTCTAATCGACCGTTCAAAGCTTTTCAAGCATCGTAACAAAGCAGTTTATTAAAAGTGAGAATATTCCCGACAAGTTTTTCGAATCAGAACTATAAATTTCTTTAACGGAAAATCCGGAAATGAAAACCAGACCTCCTAAGTGAAGGGTTTTATCAATTATTTTAATTTATACGGACCCTGAAAAGCCCTTAAAGGGGATTGGGAAATCGCAATGTTAGAATTCCAGTGTATACACAGACATCGTGGCGAATAGAATTTATTAGCTTCTGAATGCTCCGGAATCTCCTTACGCACAAAGCTTCCATTCTAAGAGTCCGGAGATCGGGGAGAATAGTATTTAGTGATTCACAACAATTTTTCGGGTCACTGTACCCTTTGTTGTCTCCACATACAGTATATAAACACCTGCTTCATCAATTTTCAAACTTGTTGTTTTTGCAGTTGCCTGTGTTTTAAAAATCTCTTTTCCTAAGAAGTTTGAAATTTTTATTTCTGCATTTTCGGTGTTTTGTTCAAGCGTAAATTGTCCACTGTTGGGATTAGGATAAATGGAAACAATATCTGCCTCATCAGTTTGATCTATAATACCTGAAGAGATCCCATTGCTTTTACCCTGCAAATAAAGTGACAGAGGAAAATTACCCTGTGCTCCCGCAAATACTGCAGTCGGAACGCGGATAAAAAAAGTGTGACTTCCTGCATTAACCGAGCCAAGATTAATTGGTCGAATATCTATTACATCACCGGGACACCAATTACTAAAAGATTGCCACTGCACATCGCTCATTGGTGAAGGTCCGTAAATTCCATTTGACTGAGTATTGTATTGACGAAATGGTTCACATGTAGTACGACCAGGTTTGTATGAAAGTTTTAAAACTGTATCAAAATAAACAAAATGATATCTTCTGTTATATTCTTCTCCCCCGGAATTGGCGCCATGGTTCGATGTAATAAGAAACATGGTGACGTCAGTTAAATCATTTGGAACATTGAAGACAAGGGTCTTTTCAGTCGATCCCAGCACATCGGTAGCTCCAGTCTGATAGTTATTAAAACTATGTTTGAAGAACAAGGGCATCAAGACATTTGTGTTTTGTGGTGGTGCAGCAGCATTGGTTTCAAATTTCAACTTCCCGTAAAATACATCGTTGCGACTGGAACAACCTGCAACCTGAGTCTGAGCAGCGTATGGAACACCAAATACCTCCAACTCAATCCATATGTCATAATTATTGGTTATAACTGTATCCTTCAGGATCATAGCTATATTGTCAATGTTGAATGTATAAGGGACTGAATCAGGTTGTATGTTTTTATTCATAAATGGGGTAATAAAACGCCCGAGTTCTATTCGCTGCACACTATCGGGATTATAGGTAATTGAGCCAACCGGAACCAATGCCATATTCACACTTCCAATTCTATCGTAGTTATCGCAAAGAGCTTTGATCGTTACGTCCATCTGGAGACTGGTGCCAATTGATGAAAGTTCAGAGCTGGTCAGCTTTCTCGCAAATAAATCATTACGGTGCTGAATTACTCCCACAGGTGGTGGTGGGTTTGTAACGATCGCTGCATATCCATCATAAAAGATGATGCTGTCCATGACGGTAATGCTTGTTTGCGCTTCTGACTGCAGAAGCATAGCCACAAAACCAAGAAGAAGTAGTGTTTTTTTCATTAACCAGGATTTAAGAATTTTAATTTCGTTTTTCTATTCAACACCTTTATTTTAATAATTTATAGAGCTGTATTATTACAAATATAGTTAATTTTCATTGAAAATTTGAATTTTGAAGGGGCGGAATTTCCAAATGCTGTACCTATAAACTGCATGATTAATAATTAACCTTCATGGCCTTTCATCCTGGTATTTAATGTGATTTAATGAATCGACTTTAGCCTCTGATGATGGATAAATAAATTGAGTTTCCAGAAATAAATTTTGCTCATTCTCGCATTTAATTCCCGGCCTCTCTTAAAATGTCTGGAATGGGTTGAAGGCTGGATAATACATCTCCCTTCTCAAAGTAAAGGAGTACCAATCTTGCAGTTTGGGCTGGGGTTTAGAACGATATTTATCTGCAATTTCCTTTTTTTAAAGTTATTTGTGCATTGAAACCTACCCGTTTTACATTGATGTATAGCCGGTCAGTGTCTTCTTCTAATTTTGATTCGGATTTATAAAATGAATAATTAAAAAAGTTTTGCATCAGGCCTTAAAGAAACCATTACAAAAACACACTTTAACGGTACATGATGGGGTTTGGAAATCGCAGGGATAAAGGGCAAGGGATTACAAAGCCCGCTCGCAGCTGATCGGATTTACCAGCTGCGGAGTACTCCGGAGTAATTAAAAGCCTGACAGAAAGTCTATTTCTGGCTTAGAATGAGGTGCTTTTGCAATGCTATCAGTTCCAGACCAGAAATTTGTTTCAATAAGTTGTACTGCTTTTACTATTATTCAGGAATGCTCATCACCAATCTACTTTATTTGCCATGATGATTAATGTTCTTGCCTCCTTTCCAATGCCCATTTAATTTTGCATCCTTAAGATGTTAAAATAAATGATTGTATTATTGATTGTGTTTATTGTTTTTTTTATCATCATTGCCTATATACTTTTCGCTCCCTTTTATTTAGAAGTAGACACTGAAATGGATTTGCTAAAAATCCGTTTTCATTATCTGGCCAGCGCCCAACTAATTCTGACTGGTAATTCCGTGATGGCGGAAATAAAGGTGGCAGGATTAAGAAAAAGATTTGATTTACTTGCATCAAAAGAAATGTAAGTTCAAGTAATAAGTGCAATTTTTTGTGAGAAGACTTGGTTAGGTGTTTGATAATTAAATTTTCTTACTGGTCTGTTATTAATTATTGATTCTACTATTTGAACATCTATGTCAGGTACTTTCAATAGGTCTGTTTTCTTTGGGAAGAATCTGCGGATTAATCCTATTCTGTTTTCTACAGTTCCTTTATCTTGTGAGGTATAAGGCCGGGTAAAATAGGTAGTAGCATTCAGCGATTTTCCTATCGATTCATGTTTACTAAATGCCTTATCGTTGTCAAATGTAAGTGTTTTAACAATTCCCTTTAATGAGATTAATCTACGTTTAATTTCGCGCTTTATTATGATGCTGTCTTTCCCGGCTAACCTTGTGAGTTTGGTTTTCAGAGATGCCCGATCCGTCATTACAAGCAAAGCTCCCTGATGATTTTTTCCCATCATCAGATCTACTTCAAAATCTCCCAAGCGCTTTCTTTTATCTACGATTTTCGGACGATTTTCAATAGACACTCGGTTTGGAATAATACCCCGGCTATCTCTTCTTAATCCGCGCTTTCTTCTTCTACGTCCATGTGCTAAGTGCATATACAGTTTCTTGTCTTGTCTATCTTCCTTACAATTACTTTGCTTACAACGCCAAATCCACTTGTAAATGGTCTCGTGGCTGACAAAATCCCCTAACTCATTTTTGCCAACGACATGAATTAATTCCGGACTGAATTTTATACTCTTCATCCAGAGACGCGTCCACACTTTCATTTCATCGGTAAATCTTTCTTTTTTCATTTTGATTTGATGCCGATGATCCGTTTTCCGTTGTGCATTTTCAGCTGTGTAAACCAAAGCTCCTCTTCCACGTTTTGGTATATTCCGTTTAAGTTCTCGACTTATCGTGGATGGCGATTTATTTACAATTTTCGCAATATCCTTTTGAGCGATTCCGCTTTTTAATAAGGCTTCAATCTGATATCTTTGTTCAGAGTTGAGATGGGTGTAGTTTTTTGACATAAGCAATCCAAAGATGAAGCTTCTCAGCTTAACTTTCACCTGGGACAATTAAAAGTCCCAAGGTGAAAGTTTAAATCTTTAAATTGCACTTATTGGTTGAACACGGCAAATAAAAGAAAAAAAGAAAAATTATAAAAAAGAAAAACGACAAAAGTTAAATGCTTCTTTTCATAAATTAATAGCTGTCATCCAAAGTTTCAAATTAACTATTTGTCAAGTCAATCTGGATTTTAATGATTCTAAATTAAACGCCATTCTTTATCCTGCTTTTTTCCATTGGAGGGTATTAACAAAAAAGGAGTTTTTTATAAATTTTGTAGGGAAGAATTGTATTAAACTGGAATTAGAAAACAATTTAGCACGTATTTTCAGGGCATGGTATTTTAGCCCATCAATAAAAAACAATTATTTCATCTTAAAAAACAATCATCATGAATTACTTTAATGAAACTATCGAAAAGATTACTGAATTTTTAAAAACAGAAGCAAAAACAGAAACCATCATTGGAAAAGAATTTAAATTAGGTGAATTCAGTTGTGTACCAATCATGTCAGTTGGTCTGGGTTTTGGCGGTGGTGGCGGAGAAGGCAAAGGTAAAGCACCAGATAAATCAAAGGCCGAAGGCGAAGGTTTTGGTGGTGGAGCTGCTGCAGGAATCGGAATCAATCCTGTAGGATTTTTAGTTAGCAAAGGAAGCGAAATACAATTTATTAGTGCAAAGACCAACAAAGGGTTAAGTGCCGCCTTTGAAAAACTGCCTGATGTACTTGATAAGTATCTGGAAAAGAACAAGCACAGAGAGACAGAGAATGCATAAAGAAATTATAATTTAAGATCGGATATGAGTTGAGCTTTTAATCAATTATATTCAACTTAAAGAATATGATTGGTAAAAGTATTTCTGCGTCTTTGTTGGAATACTTATATCAATCAGACCCGTTGATCAGGTGCATTGCCTGATGTGCACATTAACAATGTGGTTAAATCTCCGCCACCACTTTCAACTCAATCGCTATCGGAGTAGGCAAACAATTAATCTCTATCGTAGTCCTGCATGGAGGATTCGACTTAAAATACTCCGCCCATAATTTATTGTAAGTCGGAAAGTCGTCTTTCATGTTAGTCAGGAAAACTGTGACGTCAATTATCTTTTCCCAGGATGAACCTGCATCCTCTAAAATATAACGAACGTTTTGAAAAACTGAATGGCACTGCGCTTCGATATCATAGCTGCTGATATTACCTCTATCATCCAATTCAACTCCCGGAATTTTTTTTGTCCCTCTCTCTCGTGGTCCAACGCCGGAGAGAAAAAGTAGATTTCCGTGACGGCGGGCATGAGGATATAAGCCAACAGGTTCGGGAGCTTTCGAGGAGTTTATTTCTTGGGACATGTTTTCAGTTGGTGTTTTATATTTATAATGTAAATATCAGAATTTAATAAGAAATACTACTACCATTCCTTAAACAGAATTCTTAGCTTTTCCTACAGGCGTTTCAGAATATCCAATACTTGCTGAGCATAAGAGCCCCCAAACAATTTGACATGAACGAGTAATGGATACAAATTATACAAATCCACCCGTTCATTAAATCCTTCACGCAAAGGAAATGCAGAATGATAGGCTTTATAAAATACCGGAGCAAAGCCTCCAAATAAGCGCGTCATCGCAAGGTCCATTTCCCGGTGCCCGAAATAAATTGCAGGGTCAAAGAAACAGGCCGTACCTTCTACACCGCACATGATATTTCCATTCCAAAGATCTCCATGTAGCAGAGAAGGAACTTCCAGAGGAATTTTTTCATGTAAAGTTCTTTCGAGTTTATCCCGATAAGGTGAAACGATGTCTGAACCAATGGCTAATATCCGTTCTTCCAGAAAAAAAGATATCCAGTCATCGTGGCGATGATTGGATTGAGGAATAGATCCGATGTAATTGTCATGATCGAGACCGAAATTCTTAGCACTAACCTTGTGTAATTTAGCCAACTGCATTCCTGCATTTTCCCAATAATCATCCCTTTCTATACCGGATTCCAGAAACTCGAGAACAATAAAAGAAAATGCCTGATGATCCCCGGTAAGAATTACCTCCGGAACATGTATGGCCTTTGCTTCCTGCAAAATCAAAAGACCCCTTGCCTCTTCCTCAAATAGAGCAGGATAACGGGCAGTACTGTTGAATTTGACGAATAAATTTCCAGCTGTGGTCTCCAGCTTATGCGAATGATTAATACAACCTCCACTTATTGGACTATTGCCAAGAATGCGAAGAGGCTCGCCGAATTCAATCGTCCATACCTCTTCAAGATGCGCTATGAGAGAAGAACTGATCATTCTTTTTTCAGGATCAGAAATAATTCAGAACCGTTTTTTGCTGTTCGCTCAAGTTGCCATTCTTTTTTTGCTTTTCCCATCAGGGACCGGCGAACCGGTATCGCGATCCAGAAAAAAAGAATAAAGCTTATTGACTGCAGAATTTTTTTAACTCTGTAAAATCGTCCCCGGTCTGAAGCTTCAAAAGCTGAAGCTGAAAAAAAACAGAACCAGTGAAATTTTAATCTTCCAAGCATCCCAAGTAAATAAAGAAATGAAGAAAAACTTTTAGCACGAAAGGGATTGGCAATTCGCAGAACAAGGCCAAAATCGCTTTCGGCAATCCACTTCATAGCCCCGTAATATTGGTTAGCATAGTATTCTTTCCAGGTTTTAAAACCCCCGGCTTGAAATAAGGAGATGGTTTGTTTGGCGCTTAATCGTCTTCTGTGTGCCGTATCTTCGAAAAAAAACTTGCCAGTTTCCGCGTCTAATCCATTTTTTCCTGCTGAGGAAATTTTAAATTCCAGACTTCCTTCGTGATTGCAAGGTAGACTGTGAAGCATGGTACATTTCTTCGAGGCGAATGCACACATTTCTGTAGCGCTTACTTTCTCGTCAAAGCTATGTTCGAGTACATGATGGGAATGGATAAAATCGACATGTTCGGATGCAAATGAAACATCACCTAAAACAAAAAAGCGAATTCCTGCGTTGTTTTTCTTTGCAAAATTTATAGCCGTAGCACTTATATCACAACCGAAAACCTCCCATCCAGGCAAGGCCTCCTGAAGTACAGCGGTGAAAATTCCACGGCCACAACCAAAATCCAATGCTTTTCCTGTAGGACCCAAGTCCAATTCCCGGATCAAAGCCAGGAGTCGGTCTTTTTCAAAAGCTGACCAATGGCCCATATAGCCATGGCTATAACGGTTCTCATAAAATTCCGCGGACTCTTTCCTGTCGCTTAAATCGATCGTCGCCATGCAGGATGCTAAATAAACGAAAAGTGGCGACACTCACACCTGAAAGTGAAATAAAATAAGGAGGTTCAGTCTAAATTTATCGCATACTTAAAGCGAAGGGCCGCTTATGCTTTTTTATCTGGCCCTGAGCATTAAAAATTTCCGCATAAAGTACATAGAGGCCAATCGAAGCCAGTTCTCCTCTCTCGTTTAGGCCATCCCAGACAATCACAAATTCGTCTCCGATCAAATTTTGCTCAGCCAATTTCCGGATGAGACGTCCCGCAATGTCAAAGATGTAAACCTGAGCAATTCCCTCCTGCCCTGATTGCTTCAAACGGATAAAAAGCAGGTCGTTGATGCCATCATTATCCGGAGTGAAAACTGGTGGATCAATGCTCAAGCCCTCTGTTGCAACATCATTGATCCAGGCGATTGAATTTTTCAAGCCCGGTGAAGCAAAGCCATTTTTTGAAGAAGCAGAATGCCAGTTTGAATTTTCCTGTGTCCTTATTTCAGGATTGAGCCGTTCCAGGGATACCCCTCTTTTATCCATCAGCAAGGGAAAATGCATGTCCTCCGTATAGCTGAACTGATCAAGTACAATTCCCAGAGAATCATATAGTACAACTGTTCCTTCTGTTGAATTAAAATCGGGAAAATCATTCACCGAAATGAAAGCCTTAGGTCCCGGATTTTCATAACGCATGCGCAAATCGGATGTACTCTTACTGAAAACCCTGTACTCGTCCGGAAAGAAAAGATGTTCTCCTTCACATATAGACTTGCTTGCCATTGCAGTTGCCGGGTCATCATAGGGCGCCTCCGCAATCCTCCAGCGGTGAAGATCCAGCACTTTATTTGACTTATTGTATATTTCTACAAAATCAGACACCCCCGCTTTGAGGGTTAAATAACACCTCATTAATAACCACATCCCCGCTATCAACAGCTTGAGGCATGGCGAATCGTACATTTTGTGAAATGTCAAGATCATTTCCCGGGCAATCCTTTAATCCATAGCTGACTGATAATTCATAGGTGTTTTCATCTGCTTCAAATGGCAGCTTCAAGATGTAGCTCAAAGGATCATCTGTGCTATTCACAGAATCAGGATGAACGGAATGCTGATTGCCTCCTGAAATCTGATACATGAGGGGATTCTTGATATTTGCCGGATCCATTTCTTCACTGAACACAATACATAAATGAACAGAATCAATTAATGCAGCACGAAGGAGAAGGGGTTTTTCATAATCCATGTATGTGCCGGAAATACTACTTTTCTGTCCGGGTGTACCTCCTAATGGGGCATCAGAAGCCATCCAATTTAGTGGGTCTGTGCAAAGAAAAGCGGTGTCAATTCGTTCAAGACTATAACCTCCGTCATCCTTGCTCCCATCCCGATAGGTTTGATCGGAAAAGCTAAGCTCTTCGATAAGGTATCCGTTATTATCATGCAGTTGAAGATGATCGCCAACATCATTATTCAAAACCGGAAAAGAAGTCAGGCCAAGACTATTACCATAGGGTGAAAATGCTCCTGCTGCTGATGTATTGCAAAGAATCAGATAGGTCTGCGGCAGTAAAATAGTTCCCGGTAAAATGCTCAGTGAAGTACCATCCCCTATGGTCCAGTCTTTTAAAGAAATGGCCTGTGGGCTCCGGTTAAATATCTCTACAAATTCATAATTCGGAAGTCCGCCGGAGGAAGATGGTTCAAAGAATATCTCTGTAAAAATTACATCATGAGCTTCTGCAGTTACAACAGGGAAATAAGTGAAGTCCCATTGGCTTCCCGAAGCAATCGTATTTCCGGCGAGATCTTTAATTCCGCTGAGTGAGAGATGATATTGATATCCTGATAGAAAATTACCTGCAAAATTTAGGAGAACTTTAGAGGGATCCGAAGAATTAAGTACAGCGGAAGCAGGGTTTCCCATGCCTCCGTCCAGTGTATAATTCGATATTGATTCGGCAGATATTCTATCCACTGCTTCTGAAAACTGCAATTCCAGTGAATTGGATGATTGGATTGATGCAGAGAATATTGCCGGAGACAGAGTATCATGTAAAATCGGTCCTACATAGAAATCATCGAAATAAAAATTGCTGCGATTGCCACTTGTATAGTCACAAAAAACTCCCGAAGAAGAATGATGAGTGTGTACATGGCTTCTGCTCCATAACATTCCTGTACATAATTCGTACCACCTGAATAGTCAATCCAAAGGGACCAAAGTCCTATTTCAGATCTTGTCACTTTCACCGAAATGGAAAATGCGGTGGCAATGGCGGCATCTGTTGCACGACAAACAGAGACCGGGCTTAGTTCCATCTTGTCGGAACAACTCCACTGCATCATTAGACGAGAGATTCGCCAAACTGCAGATAATAGCCATTGAGAGGCCCCCTAAGATCTGTTGGTCGGAGACGAGATAAACTCTTCCGTAATTACCGGATGAGGGTGAAAAATTCTGACGAATAAAAAAGCTGCCATTCCAGTTCGGTGAACATATTTGGTGTACTCGTCGTAGAAAGAAATGAGGTTGCCGGCTGCACCAGCATTCAACTGCAATTGCATCAGATGAATTCACCCTAAAATCCATTGTATCGCCCATCCATGGAGGAGAACTACGAATATCTCCATCATCGAAATTATCCTGCCACTGAGCCTGAGTGATGATTGGGAATATCAAAAAAAATATGCCGAAAAGAATTTTCATCGAAGCATTTATCGTAAAATTGCAGGACAAAAATATTCTATCGAAACCCAAACCTCAACCGCGCGTATGCGGGTTTTTATCTTAAAATTATGAAAGTTGCTGTTGTAGGCGCCACCGGAATGGTGGGCCAGGTCATGCTGAAAGTGCTGGAAGAACGAAATTTTCCGGTCACAGAGCTTGTTGGCTGTTGCCACTGAGAAATCTGTAGGAAAAGAAATTCAGTTCAAAGGAAAAACCATCAAGGTGATCGGCATGGAAGAAGCTGTGGCATCAAAACCGCAGATTGCATTATTTTCCGCCGGTGGAAATACCTCCCTGGAATGGGCACCTAAATTCGCTGATGCCGGAACCACTGTCATTGATAATTCTTCCGCATGGCGAATGCATGAGGACAAGAAACTTATTGTTCCGGAAATCAATGCTGACGTACTCAGCAAAGAAGATAAAATCATTGCCAATCCAAATTGTTCAACCATTCAAATGGTGATGGCACTGGATCCTTTGCATCAAAAAATATACCATCACGCAGAGTTGTTGTTTCGACGTATCAATCGGTTTCCGGTACAGGAAAAAAAGCTGTTGAGCAATTGATGAATGAACGCAAGGGAATTCAAGGAGAAATGGCATACAAATATCAGATTGATTTAAATGTATTGCCTCAGATAGATGTTTTTCTGGATTCCGGTTATACGAAGGAAGAAATGAAAATGCTGAATGAAACACGGAAAATTATGCGTGCTCCCGGACATTCGTCTTACTGCTACAACAGTACGTGTACCCGTAAAAGGTGGTCACAGTGAAAGCGTAAATGTTGAATTTGAAAAAGATTTTGATTTGAAAGATGTCCGCGCAATCATGTCATCAACACCCGGAGTCGTGCTGGTGGATGATATTTCCAATGCACAATATCCTATGCCACTCGATGCCGAAGGAAAAGACGATGTTTTTGTCGGACGTCTGCGTCGTGACGAAAGTCAGGATAAGACATTAAACATGTGGATCGTTGCTGATAACCTCCGTAAAGGCGCTGCCACAAATGCTGTGCAGATCGGGGAATATTTAGTAAAGAAGGGCTTAGTTTAGAATACTTTGAATTGGATAAATCCCTTCGCTTTTTCAGTTACCGTAATTAAATTATAGGATTAGCCATTTAGTTCGTAAATCCTTTTCAGTGGCCATGGAGATTCCTTCATGAACCGATTGACAAGGATATTAAATATTCCTTTTTCAGAATTTCTTCTATTAAATCTGAAAATAAATTCATCCAAGTACTTTTGCAAGTATCGGTATTGACATTTGTGATGGATACCACGCAACCACGACTTTAAAATTCATAATGATGAGATGGATTTCCGGGAAACTCGCGTCCATTATCTGAGAGGTATTGTGTGACGTAATATTGATTTGATAACGGGGCATATGATGTGAAACCATCTGTGTCGACCTTCGCACTTTTACTAATTTTAGTTTCAAAGAAAGGTCGAAAACTGTCAGTACTTATAATCTTCAATGCACTGGGCGTACGCTAAGCCGATCTTACGCTTCTTTTTTCTTCCTCTAAGTTCTATTGCAATCAACACTTTGTTTTTGCTTGAGTCACTTCGGCCTTGCATTCCTTTCTCTGGGCCACCGACGGTAAACTCATCGACGTTCACCTTACCCGTTAATAATGTCTCACCAGAACTTTTCATGGCTATATGAACTTTTCGTTTAAATAAATAGGCGGTTTTCTGTTGAATGCCATATTCCTTTCCAATTTGAACACTTGATATTCCTTTTTTACTGATGCTTAATCTGAATAAAATATGGAATGCTTTAATTAATGGAAACTTTAATTTATGGAATAATGTGCCGGAAGTCGCGGATTCATCGTGAATGCATTCTTTACATCTGCGATAATACCAGGTTTTGCTCCTCACAGCGGTTTTACATTTACATCGACTACATCTGAATCCCTTGCCCCACTTGAGGTCTATCAAATACTGATAGCAATCATTATTAGTTTTAAATCGTTCAGAGAACTCGAATAAATTTGTACTTTTAAATGCTTCCATGGCGTTTTCTTTTGTACAAAGAAAAACACCGGCTACGCAGTCAATCTGCGTTATGGAACTATATGGCTAATCCTATTAAATTAATAAACCTTTTACACTGGCATATTATACTAATTACATGGAAAAAATCATATGCCCGGGCTGCGGGGCCAGCAATTTAAATAATTCTAAGTACTGTTCCCGTTGCGGCTATGAATTACCCAAAGTGAAGGAAGAGTTATTGACTGAAACTGTTCATCTGCCAAATAAAAATAAATTAACCGGAAAGGCAGTTATTGGAATAGTTGTCGGCATCGTGGCGATGTTTGCCGTCCAGCAGATTTTTTTCAAATCTGCTCCGTATGATAAGGCCATGATGGAAATTGCCAGTGAATTAAACAAATCCTGCCCAATTATGATTGATGCAGAAACAAGACTCGACAATACGATAGCTCTTCCGGAAAACACTTTCCAATATAACTATACCCTGGTGAATATTGATCAGGCTTCTCCAGACACTAGCAGCATGAAAAGTATGCTTGAGCCGATAATTACAAATTATGTGAGGACCAACCCGCAAATGAAATATCAGCGAGACCATAAGACCACGATTGTATATTCGTATCGGTCTAATTCCGGGCAATACTTGTTTGGTATTACAATAACTCCTGACAAATATGAATAGCTAAAGCCGATGAAGAAAACCATTCCACTGCTTTTTCTAATTCTCATCACCGATGCTGCCTTTTCTCAAACTGCTCATCCCTGGGAACGACCACTCCGAATTTGCACAAGTACGAATGGAATAAATTTTTCATCCTGTACTCTTTTTCAGGATTCTTCCGGTGTTCCTTCTCTCGCCATGGATTCTGCAGGAAGGTTGCTCAGTGCATTCCAATGGTTTCCGGAGCCATTCCAGGGACTTCATTGGGACAGCGTGGCTGTAAAAATTTCTCTCGATTCCGCACTCACATGGTCTGAACCCCAGCCTATCGTGGTTCAAAACCTGCCTATAAATTTCCAGCGCCCTTTTGACCCAACACTGGTTGCTCTACCCGGTGGAGAAATCCGGATATACTTTTCTTCCGGCCCTCCGGGTGCGAACACTATTGCCACCTATTCCGCCATCGGAACAGATGGCATCCACTACACTTTTGAACCCGGGATTCGTTTTTCACAAGCAGGCCGCAATTGTATTGATCCTGCAGTGAATTTATTTCAGGGATTATATCACTATACATCCCCAAAAGGGGCACCGCAGGATGGTGCCTTTCATGCGACTTCAACTGATGGTTTGAACTTCACCCAGGTGGCTGATATTTCTTCTGATAGTCAACACAACTGGACAGGAAATATGATAACAGACAGTCTGGTTTTGAAATTTTATGGTACCGGAGGGCCCTATATGTGGTTTGCAACCACAGGAAATGGAATCCAATGGTCACCCTACCAAAATTTAAATATTTCAGGAGGAGATCCTGCTGTTCTAAAAATCCCCGGAAGAAATTATATTATTGTCTATACCGGTCCACCTTCAACAACAGCTGTTTCTGAAATTACATCCACTGATCCTTTTACATTATATCCAAACCCTTCAAATGGTACAATTCACATTTCAGATTTCAATTCTTCGGAGGAGTTAACATATTCAATTCTTGATCTCTCAGGTAGAATCTTGCAAAGAGGTAATTTGCAGAATCCACCTGATGCTATATCTGTACAATCGTTTTCTCCGGGACTATATCTTTTTAAAATTGAAGGTTCAGAAATTTTCAGTCAAAAAAAATTCCAGATTATTATTCAACCGGATTGAACCCGCCTCTCTAGGAAGCCCGCCCCAAGCAGATTTTCATGCCTGATTGCATCATGCTTTTATCAACATCAGAGGGTGCAAATTTGGATGATCCGCATGAAAATACATGAGAGCTCCTGGCTACTTTTATCGGAAAGGAGAAAAACCGATTATGATCCGAATTATTACTATTTGTTGCATTCTGCTTGCGGTAACCGCCTTTGCAGTCATGACAGTGAGCCCTTCCGTGAAAATTACCTCTTCAGTCCCTCAGCTTGTCAATCCGGGGGACGAATTTATGGTGCGGGTGCGAATTGATAAAGCTGCTTTAAAAAAAGGAGCCGTATTGCAACAAGTATTGCCGGAAGGACTTTCGGCTACTGCTATAGAAAATGAGGGTGCGACATTTTATTTTGAAAATCAAATGGTCCGCTTTGTCTGGGATAAACTACCTGAAAAATCAGTACTTGTTGTCGCCTATAAAGTGAAGGTGAATGAAGAGATGCATGGATTGAAAAAAATTGACGGCACATTTATTTTCGCGCAAGCTAACAGTACAGCACAGACAGATGTTCCCGAAAATATTCTCTATATCTCAAATGATTTCCCGGTATCCAACGCAGAGCATCTCACTGAAACAAACGGATCGCTTTCAATGAATCGTATTATTTCCGATAAGAAAGGAGAAGCTTCGAATGGCTACCGCATCACTCTTGAGGTATTCAATGAAAACGAATCAGGCTTTGCTACATGGACAGATCAAATACCTTCGGGATATACTGTAGAAGTCAATCAGGCTAACAATGGTGAATTCCACATGGAAGGTTCACTTGTAAAATTTTACTGGGAAGAATTACCAACTGAGAAATCCTGGTCCTTTTCATATACAATTTACCCTGCGGTGGGTCTTGCTCCGGCTAAAAATCCGGAAACTCTCGGCATCATGGTATATGGTTCAGCAGCTTCCATAAAAACCTGTGATCCTACCGAAAGAACATATCCCGTCCTTGTGACTGCAACAAACGTTGCACCGAAACCATCGGAGCCTATCTCAACATCGGAAGCTCAAACTGAATCCTCCGCGTCAACTGCTAAAAACCCTGTGATGATTCCGTCGATACAACGCGGAACCTATTACCGTGTACAAATTGCCGCAACCCGTCGCAGCCCTGTTCGTGACTCACAATTTTTTACTTCCCGCTTCCACATCTCAAGTCCTGTCGACATGGTTGAACAGGATGGGTGGAGGAAATATTGTATTGGGACCTTTGCAAGAATGGAGCCGGCAAAAACCTTTGCGCTCGAAACACGTTCACTTATTCCCGATGCTTTTGTAGTTGCCTACCGGGATGGACGGCGTATTCCTGTGAAGGAAGCCATGGAAAGTCTTTCTATTAGCCAATAGTTGAGAAAGAAAAGGCAAGAGTGCATTCACTTGAAGAACATTATTGAAGTGTTCTCAACAGGTATACCTCAAAAAAAATCTTTAAATAACTCCGGATGTAATCCGCTCATTGATGGAAAAAATATCATCAATATGCCCGCTCGTTGATCCCTTCGACATAATTAATGAAGGCCTTGCTTACAACACGATTTCCTCCCGGGGTAGGATAATTTCCTGAAAAATACCAGTCACCACGGTGATTAGGACATGCACTATGAAGGTCTTCAATCTTCTGAAAAATCACTTTGAGTTCTGAAGAGAAATCCGATGGGCGGACAAGTTCAGCAATTTTATCACTGATCTGTTCAGCAGTAAACGGCTGGTATATCATGCGAACAAAATTTTTCATTTCGTTCACTCCTTTTTCAAGTTGCTCTTTGCAACGCTCATAGACTTCATCAATGATATGTTCCTGGTTGTTTTCTTCCAACAAACTTATGGCCGCACGAAAGGCGACGAGGTCTCCGATGCGTGCCATGTCAATTCCATAGCAATCCGGATAACGAATTTGTGGCGCGGAAGAAACGACTACAATTTTTTTCGGATGCAAACGATCCAGCATTCGCAGAATGGAATTCTTAAGAGTAGTACCACGAACGATGGAATCATCAATTACCACAAGGTTGTCCATTCCTTTACGAATGGTCCCGTAGGTGATATCATAGACGTGTGTTACCAGATCACTTCGGTCTGCATCATTAGTAATGAATGTACGTAACTTTGCATCTTTGATCGCAATCTTTTCAATCCGTGGACGAATCGACAGAATTTCATTGAGCGTCTCATCGGATAGATTTGCTCCCAGAGCTTTTATTTTTCTTTTCTTTACATCACGGAGGTAGTCTTCCATTCCATGAAACATTCCATAAAAAGCAGTCTCCGCGGTATTGGGAATAAATGAAAAAACAGTATTTCGCAAATCGTAGTCGACTGCTTGCAAAGTAGACTGACACAAAAGACGACCCAACTCTTTTCGTTCCTTGTAAATATCCGCGTCACTTCCTCGTGAAAAATAAATTCGTTCGAAGGAGCAACTCAACTTCTGTGTTGGTTCATTGATCAGCTCCTCCGTGATCTTACCGTTTTTCTTGATGATCAATGCATGGCCGGGACGTATTTCCTTAATCTTCTCCAGAGGAACATTGAATGCGGTCTGAATAGCAGGACGTTCGGAGGTGACAACAACCACCTCATCATCCTGATAAAAATATGCCGGACGAATTCCTGCGGGATCTCGTAAGACAAATGCATCACCATGTCCTAGCATACCGGCAATGGTATAACCACCATCCCAGTTTTTTGATGAGCGTTTCAGGATATTTGCAATATCGAGATGCTCAGCAATAAGCGGACTGATTTCTTGCTTGCTGTTTCCAAGTTCTTTAAACTTATAATACAATGCGTCATTCTCTTCATCCAGAAAATGACCTATGTTTTCCATCACCGTTACCGTGTCCGCTTTTTCTTTTGGATGCTGCCCTACTTTGATGAGGTCCTGGAACAATTCATCGACATTGGTCATGTTAAAGTTGCCGGCAACAACCAGATTGCGTGTCATCCAGTTGTTTTGTCTCAGGAAAGGATGACAAGCCTCAATGCTGTTTCCACCATAAGTACCATAACGCAAATGGCCCAGCCACAATTCACCGGTAAAGGCAATATGTTTTTTTAACCAATCCGTATCCTGCAAATGCTCAGGGTTATTGATCCTTACCTCCTCGTATTTTGAATTGATCTTTAAAAAGAGATCAGCAATTGCCTTGGGATCATTTGAACGATAGCGGCTGATATAGCGTGTACCGGGTTCTACATCAAATTTAATATTGGCGACACCGGCTCCATCCTGTCCCCTGTTGTGCTGCTTTTCCATAAGCAGGTACAATTTATTCGTTCCATAAAAAGCAGAGCCATACTTTTTTTGGTAGAAAGAAAGCGGTTTGAGTAAACGAATCAGGGCAATACCGCACTCGTGGTGGAGAATATCCGACATGCCCTGCAAAGGTAGGCCTTTTCAAGGTTCTAAAAAAGGGAATCATCCTCTTTCCATGTTCAGTTTATTCAGCATAAAATTGCCTTTCCGGTCATTCCGGAGAAATTGGTATTTGATCCATTTAACTATGATTTTTCTATAAACAAGCCAATATCCTCAGCGGATCTTTAAGCTAACAGATGGCACTTCAGGGCATTTACCACATCCCGGCAGGAAAACAGGTTCGTTTGCATAAATTATGAAAAGCACTCGTTTTTGGGAAAGCAATTTATCAAATGAAAGGGCTCAAAATTCTCTGTTAAATATTAATGTTAGGCAGAGCCTTTATGCTTGCGATCAGCATGGCTACGATGTGATGCCTGGACTTTTTCCGGTGGAAATTCGATAGTAAACTTGTGGTGCAGGTCGGTGTAGGTATAGTGAACTTCACAGGAGCAGTGATCACACACTTTTTTCACGATGGCAAGGCCCAAACCAACGGAATCGGGTTGATCACCCTTTTTAAAACGTTCAAAAATCTGATCGTCGGCAATGGTAAGCTCAGCACCACTGTTCGAAATGATGAGCTGCTCCTTTGTAAGTTGAATTTTTAATTCGCCATCCTGTCGATTGTATTTGATGGCATTCGAAATCAAATTACTTAACAGTATATCTGCGAGATTAGGATTCATCTCGAGAACAACGTCATTCTCCATTTCCGTAATCACGACCAGATTCCGGGACGATATAAATAAATCGAATTTGTCCAGTTGATTCCGGATCAACTGGGAAATATTGAGAGACTGTGAAACATTGTATTGTTCGTTTTCGATACGTGTGAGCAAAATCAGACTCTTGTTCATCTTCGATAGCCGGTTAACAGAATCCAGTGAGCTACGAATATGTGAAATTTGCTCTGAATTGAGGTTTTCAGATTGTACTAATAATTCAAGTTTTGAACGGATAATGGCAAGCGGAGTTTGAGTTTCATGCGACATATTCTCAGTGAACTCTCTCAGGTTTTGATAATCGCGCGCTACTTTATCTGTTAATTTGCTCAATTCGACATTCAATGTGTTGAACTCTTCGATATTTGACCTCTGGAAACTAACCCGTTCTCCGGTATGCAGATCAAAATGTGTTAAGCCGCTGAGCGCGCGATAAAACGGCCGCCAGACCCTTTTGGAAAACCAGCGGTTCAAAAAGTAAAAGCAGGCAATGATGTCAACGGCTACAAGTACCAGCGTCAGGGCTACTCCACTGAAGAGATCTTCCGATTCTGTAAGCCTTCGCCAGATGGTGATCCGGTAGCTGTCTTCACCTATCGGCTGTTCATATGAAAGTCGGCGAAAAGGGACCACTTCATCTTCATGCGCATCATACATATTAGTATCTTTCAAGGATACACGAAATGTAGAGAACTTTTCCAGTGGCTCTATTTCAATCTTGTCCCCAATAATGAATGGTATTCCCTGAATGTCTGATTGCGTGGATAATTGTTTTTCGATTTCCATTTTTTCATAAAGCATATGCTCGGAAATCTCATTGTCGACCAGATAAAAAACGCGGAACGCCAAAAAAGCACTGCTCACCAGCAACAAGGTGAGGGCGATGACGATATAATACCTGTTGGTGACATTTAAAAGTTTCATTCGTTGGAGAATTTATACCCAACTCCGTACACAGATTTGAGATAATCTTTGCCACCATTATCTGTAATTTTTTTTCTCAGATTTTTGATGTGGCTATATATGAAATCGAAAGAATCCGCCATGTCAGCATGGTCTCCCCACAAGTGCTCGGCAATTGACTCTTTGGTCAAAACTTTGTTGCTGTTACTCAAAAAATAAAGTAAGAGTTCATGTTCTTTCTTTGTCAGACTTATCAGTTTATCGTTCACATACATCAGCATCTCATCAGGAACTACTCGCAATTCATTATGAATAATTTCATTCTTACCCTGAAAAGAACGGCGGCGAAAGACCGATTTTATCCGTGCTACGAGTTCTGGCATATAAAATGGTTTGGTGATATAATCATCTGCACCAATATTGAGACCCGTTAATCTGTCATCCAGGGCGTTACGGGCAGAGACAATAACAACTCCTGTCTGATGTTCTTTCTTCTGAAGTTCATCTATCAGCTTCAGTCCGTTCCCATCAGGTAAACCAATATCGAGTACAATGCAATCATAGTCATACAAATCCACCTTCTCTTTTGCCTCAGCCAGTGTGCTTGCCTGCTCACAAGTCATCCCTGAACCCTTCAGAAAAGATACCATTGATTGTAACAGGTCTATTTCATCTTCTACGATTAATATTTTCATGTTCTTTTCTTTTTAATATCCAATGAAACCTTGTTTTGATTGCTTTTTTAAAAATTGTGAATGATTAATTTTACAATCTACGCTTATGACATTAGTCATAAAACGAGCAATTAAATCGCATGACCATCCATAATTCTAATGTCGTTTTAATCGCTTGACCCGCGCCATTACATCGTTTCCATGTAAACGGTATTAAATTAAGTTGAGTCGCATCAGGATTCAGACGGCTCTAATTGACTGTAAAATTAGAAAAGAAGATGAATTGAGGCCTGTTTTTTAAATTTGACATCCGGAAAAACTCAGAATATCTCCAGAATTCATTTTTACGTTTGGTACCGAAAAAATATTTACCCCGAAACCCTATAATTAACATATTATGAAACGAAATTTTCTCTTATTAATTTTATCAGCCGCTGTTGTCTTTGTTTTTAGCTCTGAAATATGGAATGAGAATGGTAAAGCAGGTTATACCGGATCTCCGGCAGAACTCACCTGTATTGATTGCCATAATACATTTACACCGAACGACGGGACCGGATCGGTAACTGTCAGCTCAAATATGGTGAACTGGCAATATGTGCCGGGTCAAACCTATACTATCAACCTCACCGTAGCCCGTACAGGAAATAATCTTTTTGGTTTGGGCTTTGAAGCACTGGATCAGGCAAACGACAATGCAGGAACATTGATTATTACCGACGCTGTTCACACATCAATTAAAGCAAGAACAGTGAGCGGCATATCCAGGAGAAACGTAGTACACACCTTGAATGGAGGGACCGGAACAGATTCAGCCGTTTTTGTTTTCGATTGGGCTGCACCTCTGACCAATATTGGCGATGTTACCTTTTATTTTGCCGGTACTGCTACCAATGGTAATGGAGATGAATTTGGTGACTATGTATACAATTCAGAGCAACTTGTGACTCCAATGAATACTACATCAATTTCTGAAAATTCTTCTGCTACTCCTATGCTTGTTATTCAAAATCCTTCACACGATAGAATGTCGATTACTTATACCCTTGAAAAGGCCGGAGAAGTTGAAATGGAGTTGTATTCACTTGATGGTAAACTCACCGGAAGCATTCTCTCCTCATGGCAATCGGCAGGAGTCTATACTGAAGAAGTCAAAAATATCGAAAACTATCCCAAAGGAATTTATTTGCTTAAAGCACATTTAAATGGGACATTTGTTTCCGAGAAGATTATTTTACAATAGTATATTGGACCTGGTGAATTTATTACTGCGATCAAAGATGGTTGCCGGAAAAATTTTCCGGTAGCCGCTTTGAAAATTCCTTGAGCTATGAAAATTGTAATTTCTATATTTGGATTTCTATTCCTCACTTTAAGTGCCTGTCAGACAGATCCCAACATACCTGCCACTCCTGAAGTTTCCTTCCAATCCGGTATCCAGCCTATACTTACGGGGGGTTGCGGCCAGGATAAATGCCACGCAAAAAATGGTTATGCATCTTCCCTGATAGGTTATGAAGATGTTATTAATAACGGAGGAGTTGTCGCGGGAAATGCCCGTAAAAGCAAGTTATACAGAGTGGTCAGTAATCGCTCATTGGAACCAATGCCTCCAAATCCTGAACCTCCGCTGGCATCACAGGATATCAAACTTATTTATGTTTGGATTGAACAAGGAGCAAAAAACAATTAATCATGAAACGTAATATTGCCATTATTTTATTCTTCATTTCATTGGCGTCTCTTCAGTCTTGTTACTACGATAACCTGGAAGAGATTCATGCCGCTGATGATCTTCTTACTCCATGCGATACCAGCGGAGTGGTTTCCTATAGTCTTGATATTGATCCGATCATGGTCAACAGTTGCGGTGCCAACAACTCCTGTCACCAATCCGGTACCAGCGACAGTGATCTGCCTTTGGATAACATCCTAAATCTTCGAGATTTTGTAAGTGATGGAACACTGATGGGATCAATCCTTCACCAATCTGGATTTAAAGCCATGCCAAAAGGAGGAGGATCACTCAGCGATTGCAGCATCCAAAAAATTCAAGCCTGGATTAACCGGGGTACACCTGATAATTAAATGATATATGAACCTAAAACACCTTTGCTTACTCTTCTTGTTAGTACTCGCCGGGTACACCGGAAAAAGTCAGGATATGCTCAGTATGCTGGACACTGCCGGCACCGATGCACTCGAAAATGACTTTGCAATCGCTACATTTAAAACCACGCGATTGATAAACATGCACACCCTGGAGTCGGTGGGTCCCCGTACTCTTGATTTCCGCATTTCACACCGCTTCGGTGCCCTTAATAGCGGATCCTATAATGCATGGGGTATTGACGGTCCGGCAAATATCCGCCTGAGTCTTGAATATAGTTTCGACGGCCGTTTAATGTTTGGTATCGGCAGAAGTTCAAATGAAAAAATGGTGGATGGCTTTCTAAAGTATCGCCTTCTGCGCCAAAAAACTAACAATAGCATGCCGGTTAGCGTAACGCTCTTTGCAAGCATGTTTTATACGGGCTTGAAAGACGGGAATGCAGTGAGCAATGGTTATGATAAGTATAATCCGACAACCAATCGCCTTTCATACGCATATCAAATCATGATTGGCAGAAAATTCTCGCCTTCTTTCTCGCTCCAGATTGCTCCCTGGATGGTCCATTATAACCTGGTTGAAAATATCACAGACAAGAATGATGTTTTTGGAATTGCCGGTATGTTTCGCCTGAAGTTTACTAAACGCTCAGCTGTTACCTTCGAATACGCCTATCGCTTTCCAAATTATACCCTCGAAAAATATTATGACAGCATGGGTATCGGTTATGAAATTGAAACCGGTGGACACGTATTCCAAATACATCTGGTGAATTCCTTTGGGATTGTGGAAAACCAATTTCTGGCACACACTAATTCCAAATGGAATGATGCAGGTATACGTATCGGATTTAATATCTCAAGGGTATTCACGCTCTAAAATATTGGCTTGAGGAGACGCTTATGTCTTGCTTAATGCCATCAGTTTGAATTTACAAATGAGTTCGTTCAATTCAAACTGATTCGTGCAGCTCCTGCAATTTTATAATTTTGTTTATTCTGAATAAAACCGGTCAGTTCTGCCTTCAGACTCGGGTTTCTGTCCTTTAACAGAATTTTAGTCTGCCCTGTTTTCCCGGGATTGTTCACTGCCGTGAAAACCCTCACCACGTCATTGTGCAGGAGTGTCTTACCTGCATTCTCGCCACTTTCCACTTTACTGATTAATCCGCTTTCTGTAAAAGCCAATTGCAAAACAGTATTTTTATCTTCACTGGAGATCTTCCATGAAATGTAAGCAGTATCCTGACGTATCGTATCAAGAACCAGCTCCAGTTGAGTCATTTCCTGATTTGTGAGTGCAGCTTGTATCCCCTTTTGAACTTTGCTTTGATCAGTTCCGGTATATTCCTGCGTTCCATTCACCACCATTTGGGGTGTATACATTTCGTGGGAAGGCAATATCCTGGAATAGTTTTCCTGCCGGCGGGTAAACTGGAATTTACTGAAAGGGTCTTTCCAACCCAGCTTGTTCCAATAATCAACATGATAAGCAAGACAGTAAACTTCCTGTTTATGGACAGCGGCATCCCTGGATATTTCAGAGAGAAACAGATCAGCGGAAGGACAAGTAGAGCATCCTTCAGAAGTAAACAATTCAACAACAACAAAACTTTTCTTCTCCTGGGCATTGCCAAAAGCAGGCGACAACGCAAGGAACAGCAGGAGGATGTTTTTTTCATATATACAAAAGGTTATTTTTTCACATGAAAATGTTCCTTTGCAATTCCTAGCCATTCCAAAGCAGTACCGCTTAGCAGTCTTTCCTTGATTTCAACTGAGTAAGGCATGGAGGAAATTAATGCCCCTGGGTTCAACTCTCCCAATGGAAAGGGATAATCACTTCCGAGGGCAATGCGGTCCGCACCCATCAGGTTCACCAAATAATCCAGCATCATCGGGTCATGAACTAATGAATCAAGGTAAAAGTGTTTAAGGTAGTTTCGGGGATTTACATTGTTATCAATTGCCACAAGATCGGGCCGAACATTAAAACCATGCTCTATCCTGCCAATGGTCGAAGGAAATGAACCTCCGCCATGTGCAAAGGCCACACGCAAACGGGGAAGGCGCTCAAAAATTCCTCCAAAAATCATAGAACATATCGCTAATGAAGTTTCCGCAGGCATTCCCACCAGCCAGGGAAGCCAGTACTTCGACATCTTTTCCTTCCCCATCATATCCCATGGATGAACAAATATGGCCGCACCCAATTTCTCTGCTGCCTCAAAAACCGGATATAATTCAGGAGCATTTAGGTTCCAGTCGTTCACATGCGAACCAATCTGTACTCCATGCAAACCTATCTTCATACAACGCTCCAGCTCGCGGATTGCCAGCGTGGGTGATTGCATAGGAAGTGTTCCCAGTCCGGTAAACCGCTCCGGATATTCTTGCACAATACCTGCAATGTGATCATTCAGGAACATGGACAAGTCCAATGCATCTTGTGCTTTAGCCCAGTAACTAAACATAACCGGTATGGTTGAAAGCACCTGCACATCCACATGATGGTGATCACACTCTTTCATACGCACGCCCGGATCCCAGCAATTATCCTGGATCTCGCGGAAAAATTTTCCGTCCATCATCATGCGTGCACAACATGGCTTATGGTGATCAAGTGAAATAAAACCTCCGTAGCCAAATTTTGCACTGAAATCCGGAAGTTTTTCAGGAATAATATGAGTATGTATATCTATTTTCATTCTATTTTTTTGCGCGTTGTATTTGATCAGCCAAAGCAGAATACTTCGCAGCATTCTGACTATCTCCAAGGTTCGCATAAGTCACGGAAAGCATCCGATATGCAGAGACAGCTTCCGGGTCAAGGCGTATCGCCGTTTCAAAATACTGAATGGCTTCCCTGAAATTTTTTTTAGCCTCCGCTAAATATTCTGCCTGACGGGCGGGATCCTGCTTGGCTTGCTGCATCAATCCTTCTCCGTAAACCCCGTGCACTGAAGCGATGTTCGCTGCTGCGTGGCTGTAATGCGGATTTAAACGAAAGGCCGCGGTAAAATATTTTAATGCTTCGTCGTACCTCCTGGTTTCAAATAGAAGATTGGCATAATTATTCTGTGCTACGGGAAAGGTTGGATTGATTGATATGGATTTTTCATAGCATTCTTCCGCCTTTTGATACTCTTTTAGTTTATGGTAAATAAATCCTTCCCTCTGATAAGCATCTGCATAACGGGGAAGAATTTCAATACTCAAGTCAAGATGCCGAAGCGCATCTTCATATGTTTTTCGCAAAAGCAGCGTATCCGAAATTTTTGCGATTTCTTCGTCGGATGAGATGTGATTCGCATAATAGAATTGCATGTGTGCGCTTTCGGGTACTTTTAAAATATCGGATCCATACAGACTAGAATTATCTTTCCAGTCCCTGTTTCTGGCTACCGTACTTCCGCTGTATAAAAGCACAATAAGAAGCATCACTGAAAGAGCAAGGCGGTGTTGCTTTACCAGCGAAGAAAAGGTCGGAATCGCGAGGGAGGAAACCGAGCCGGGCATCAACTTGTTAATGATCACTGCTATTGCCAGGCAAAATGCCAGAGAAGGCATATATAATAAACGTTCACCATAATTTGTTCCTATGAGAAAAAGTACATTCGATACCAGGGAAAGAGTAATGAAAAAATAGAGAATCGAAAAAGAAAATACATCCTTCTTTTTAAAACGAAGTACCGCATATACCGCCATTGTCAGGTATCCGGCCAATGAAACCAAAAAATAAAAATCACCCAATTTAACTTCCTTAAAATGATGGTACGATGCATCTGAAATGAGGCTAAGAGGAAATATCAATTGCTTTAAATACACCCCAAGTATAAAAATAGCATTCGCTTCCCGATCTATAATGCTTTTGATCCCGCTGAAATAATTGTCCTCGACAAGAATTACTGTTGTACCTCCACTCACAATCCTGCTGCGAATGAGAAGAAAAACCACCGAGGCTATAAGCAGAGGAACACTTGCTTTTAGAATCTGTGAAAAATTCGCTGTTGTGAAAAAGTACAGCATAAGGGGAATTACGGCCAGCCATGTGATTGCACTCTCTTTGGATAAAAATGCCAGAAAAAACAAGATCCCACTATAGAAAAGATATTTTGTTTTTGGATTCTTTATATAACGCAGGGTGTAAAGTGCGGCAAGCAAAGAGAAAAACAGGCACATGATTTCATCACGGCTCTTGATGTTTGCCACCACTTCCGTATGAATCGGATGAGCTGCGAACAACATGGCTGCAAGAAATGGAACCAGAAAATTTCCATGGAAGCAAAACAACAATACCTGAAAGATAACCATACAGGTAAGTGCGAAAAAAATAACGTTGATCCAGTGCCCAAGCGCCGGAGTATTCGGAGCCATTTGCCATTCCAGCGCAAACATGGCCTTGGATAAAGGCCGGTATAATGTATTGTCGATTAAATTTGTTCCGGCACGGTAGGTGCTCGAAAAAATCTCAGGCCAGGCACTCAGGCCTTTTTTGGTGATCAGATTCTCGGGAATGATTCCAAAATCATCCAGCACATATTTGTGATCAAGTGTATTGCTGTAAAGTAAAAAAGCGAAACCGGCAATGATCAGCAAGAGGACACGCTTTAGCGATGATCCTGCACGTGAAAGTTCCTTTTCTTTCTTGACGGAAATCTTCTTTTCCGGTGATTGCTGCTGGAGAGCAATTTTTTCTTTCCGGGTAAGTTTCTTCATGCTTTTTATCTAAGAAAATAGTTCATCTCCGGATTAAAAAAATGATTTGAAGAACAAATAAATTTAATACAATAATCAGATCTCTTAAGCATTTCTATAATTCCCGGAGGTGTTGAATTTAATTTCCCTTAGTTCCTCCGGTGATGGCTGCAGGTGGCTCCATCACTGTACCGCATTTCTTGCAGGTCCTGTGATCGAGACTATCATAAAATTTCTTCATCACGGCAGGAAATTGTGTGGTGATGTCTTCCAATAAGAAATAATCTTCGTACAACAAGTTATTACATTTTTCACAATACCAATGAAAACCATCTTTCATCCCATCGCGTCGTTGTACTTCCATTACCAGACCAACAGTGTTGGCGGGCCGCTGCGGACTGTGAGGAACTTTTGCCGGTAGCAGAAATATTTCTCCTTCCTTGATAGCGATGTCCACTGGTTTTCCATCCTCAATGATCTTCACAACAATATTTCCTTCCAACTGGAAGAAAGAACTCTTCGGTTTCATTGTAATGATAATCCTTACGTGAATTGGGGCCGCCTACCACCATGACGATAAAATCCTGGTTCGGCTTATAAACAACCTGATTACCTACAGGTGGTTTCAGAAGATGTCTGTTTTCGTCGATCCATTTTTGAAAAGAGAATGCGCGTTGGAGAGTCATGAGAGGGAGATTTAAAGGAGGATGAGAGCTACAAACTTAACTAATTTTTATCAAATTTATTGGTAGTGCCATCCGAAACAAATCCAAAATTCAATACTCGTTATTACTGTCCGGACTTTGAGTGCGGGGTTCTCCAATTCTTCAACAGCAGGACTCTTTGCTTTGCGCGGGTACATGTTTTTATTTCATTTCTTTTTGCAAATTAAAATTGAGAGGCATCGGGAAGGCGATTCTGTATCTTCAAAAGACCTGATTTAGAAAAAAGAAAATCAGGAAAGGGAAAATCTTTTAATCATCAGAAAATTATTCTTTCTTGTCCTTGCCAAACACCTCAGAGAATTTATTCCTTACCTCTTCCGCAAATTCTTCCGCCTTGGCACCGGCAGTTTTTGCAGCTTCTTCGAGTTTATCCCTGATATAATCGAACTTTTCCCTTGCTGAATCTCCAAAATCACCCCCAGCGGCTATTTTGTCGAGTTCTGCATGTAATATTGAAGGAAATTTTTTCTTCAGCTCAGCCATGATGGCCTCCACGGCTGCTTTTGCCTGTTCATCATTGAGGTCGGCTTTTTCTTTGACTACCTGGATAAAGTGTTCCATGCCTGATTTTTGTTATCGGATGCGTATTGTTAGATTTGAGCCCTGATTGCTCAGGCTAAATATAGACAAATCCCTAACGCGCATCAAAAGACATGAATATTGATTTAACAGGTAAAAAAGCACTGGTCTGCGGATCAACTCAGGGAATTGGAAAAGCAAGCGCCACCGAACTTGCGTCCCTCGGCGCCACTGTAATTTTACTGGCCAGAAATGAGTCTGAGTTGAAAAAGGCAACAAAGGAATTGCCAGGAAAAGGAGCACATGATTATCTCGTTGTCGATTTTTCAAACCCCGAAGAATTGCGCTCTGCCATCAATCAGTATGCAAAGGAAAAAGGTCCCATTCACATTCTGGTTAACAATACCGGCGGCCCTCCCGGTGGCCCGATTACAGAAGCGAAGACAGAAGAGTTCGTTCAGGCATTTTCCAATCACCTTCTCTGTAATCATATTCTGGTTCAGGCTTTGTTACCTGGAATGAAAAATGAAAAATACGGTCGTGTCATCAATATCATTTCCACTTCCGTGAAAATTCCGCTCAAAGGACTGGGTGTCTCCAATACCATCAGGGCTGCTGTTGCCAACTGGTCCAAGACACTCGCTAATGAATTAGGAGGTTTTGGAATTACTGTGAATAATGTATTACCCGGTGCAACGGCAACAGGAAGATTAAAGTCTCTCGTTGAAAGCAAATCTCAAAAAACCGGGAAGTCCATTGATGACGTGGAACAAGAAATGCTGAAAGAAATACCAGCCGGAAGATTCGCGGATCCTGCTGAGGTCGCCAACGCTGTGGCCTTCCTGGCCAGTCCGGCTGCGGCATATATCAACGGTGTAAATATTCCTGTTGACGGCGGAAGAACCGCATCCCTGTAATTTGTTTTTTCAGCATGGCTAAGAAAAATTCGAAACAAGGTTTTGTTACCCTCATCCTTCTTGGTGTTCTGGCAGTATTGTACCTGATCTTCGGAAGAAACCATGAAGAGAATCGAATCGACAAACGCCAGAAAGAATTTCGCTACAATGAAGTCCGATTCACCGATCATGCAAACTGCCGCATGAAATGTCGTGACATCACTGAGGAGGAAATAAAAAATATTTTAGAAAAAGGAACAATCAATTATTCGAAAAGCAATCTAAAGGATAAACCCTGCCCTACTTACGCGGTGGAAGGAATCTCAGATGACAATCAGCATATTCGTGTAGTGGTGGCTAATTGTGATAAAGAAGCAGTTATTGTTACCGTGATCGATCTTGATGTAGAACATAATTGTGAATGTGAGTGAGGGGGTGGATTAAATAGTGAAATGTTGAACGTTGAACGCTTTCAATTTGAACAAAAAATAAAATGACACAAAAAATTCAGAATTTCATTAACGGTGAATTCGTCGCTCCGATAAGTGGAAATTACATCGACAACTACAATCCTGCAACAGGTGAAGTTTACAGTCTCATTCCTGATTCGGATGAAAAAGATGTGGATAATGCTGTGAAAGCGGCCAAAGCGGCATTTGCCTCATGGTCGAATATGCAGAAAGAAAAACGCTCTGCCATTCTCATTCGCCTGAGTGAATTGATTCAAAAAAATCTGGAAAAATTTGCATTGGCAGAAAGTGTGGATAACGGCAAACCCCTGTGGCTCTCAAAATCTGTGGATATACCACGTGCCGTTTCTAATTTCCATTTTTATGCAACAGCTGCATTGCATACACATACCGAAGCACATGCTATGGAGGCAACTGCTCTAAATTACACCTTGCAGACGCCTGTGGGAGTTGCCGGATGTATTTCCCCCTGGAATCTTCCACTCTATTTGTTTTCCTGGAAAATTGCGCCCGCTCTTGCAGCCGGATGTACAGTTGTAGCAAAACCCAGCGAGATCACTCCCATGACGGCTTATCTTCTTAGTGAGTTATGTGAAGAAGCCGGAATGCCCAAAGGGGTGTTGAATATCGTACATGGGCTGGGTGCTAAAACCGGAATGGCTATCGTTTCACATCCCGATATAGCAGCAATCAGTTTTACCGGCGGAACCAAAACCGGAGAAACCATCGCAAGGACAGCGGCTCCTATGTTTAAAAAACTTAGTCTTGAGTTAGGCGGTAAAAATCCCAACATCATTTTCGCCGACGCGGATTTTGACAAGGCGGTTCATACATCTGTTCGCTCCTCATTCTCTAATCAGGGAGAAATCTGCCTCTGCGGCTCGCGCATCTTTGTGGAACGAAGCATTTACGAAAAATTCAAAAAGGCTTTTGTTGAAGAAGTAAAAAAATTAAAAATAGGAGACCCGCTGCAGGATGAAAACTGGATAGGTGCTATCGTGTCGCTACCACACAAAGAAAAAATTCTCTCTTACATCAAATTAGCACGGGAAGAAGGCGGCACCATTCTTTGTGGAGGAAATGAAGTAAATCCGGGAGGAAAAAATGAAAAAGGATATTTTATTGCTCCGACTGTAATTGAAGGCCTTGCTCACGATTGCAGAACCAATCAGGAAGAAATCTTCGGACCGGTGGTGACCATCATGCCTTTTGATACCGAAGAAGAAGTTCTTACATATGCAAACAGCACCCAATATGGTCTTGCTGCTACTTTGTGGACACAAAACCTCACGCGCGCACACCGCATGAGTGCAAAAATCCAGAGTGGAATCATTTGGGTGAACTGCTGGCTCCTGCGTGATTTACGTACACCATTCGGGGGCATGAAAGGTTCCGGTGTAGGGCGGGAAGGCGGATTCGAAGCGCTGAAATTTTTCATGGAAGAAAAGAATGTGTGTATAAAATTCTGATTTATTCTGCTGACAAATTTTCATTAAATATTGTAGCGACAGTCGCTTATAGACAAAGTAAAAAATATTTCTTCACGAATAATTATTAAATCAAGATTCAACAAATGCCCTGGCTCGACAAACATCTCTATCTGAAAAAATCAAATCTCCCCAAAGCAGGCAAAGGCCTGTTCACTAAAACGGATATCGCTAAAGGAACACGCATCACCGAATACAAAGGGCGCCTGCAAGCATGGAAAGATGTGAAAGATGAAGATGGATACAACTCATATATTTTTAAGTTGAGTCCGCGACTCGCCATTAATGGACTCAATTACCTGAAAACTTTTGGAAGATATGCTAATGATGCACGGGGCCCCGGACGCATAAAAGGATTACGAAATAATGTGGATTACATTGTCGAAGGCAATAAATGTTACCTGGATGCTATTCGCAACATTAAAAAAGGAGAAGAAATCTTTGTTGAATATGGGGGTAACTTCTGGCAACTTGTCAAAAAATTAGAGAAAGAAAAACGAATTAAAATCATGTTTACGGTGAATTATTGAGATTTACAGGAAGCAGCAAATCCTTCAAAAAGCCCGTCTTTACTGTATTTTTAGGGATTTCGGCTTCCCTTCAT
Organism: uncultured Bacteroidota bacterium; assembly: GCA_963775555.1. Taxonomy (GTDB): domain Bacteria; phylum Bacteroidota; class Bacteroidia; order AKYH767-A; family 2013-40CM-41-45; genus QQVM01. The sequence goes on from CAVZJJ010000002.1 coordinate 306,951, forward strand.
GTCTTTTTTAGGAGATACGCGACTCCACGCAATCTATTCTATTGATTCAACAAGTAGCCGAAATGTTTTCAAATAGAAAACATTGAAAAGTCTGCTCTTCCGCTTTCCCTTCACCCGAAAATTTTCCTATATTCGTTTCATTAAATTATTACACATCATGACACGATTTCTATCTCTATGTTTGTTCTTTTTAATGAGCATCTCTCTTTCTGCTCAGGTAGTTTCCATCAACCCTGCGGTGGCTAATCCGGGTCAAACAATAACAACTACCATTACGCTGGCTACAGGGGTAATCGATGTTTCGACGTCCTCATTAAACAATCCAAGTCAGACTTCTGATATTTATCTGGTTCAGGATACGGACACTATATACAGTGATTATTTTGATGCTACTCAGATTTTTCCCGGACCAGGAGGCAATTCAGATTCCCTGTATTGTAACTTTACGATTCCTGCCAACACAAAACTGGGATGGTACGTAGTACATGTCCTATCCTATAATCCACTTCCAATAGATAATATACTTACCTATGGTCTTGTGGTAGCCGATCCCAATTCCTGCCCTGTGCCTTTCAATACCACGGCTACATTCATTACCAATACAGGAGCGCAGATCAATTGGGACCCTTCGATGGTTGCCGACACTTTCCGCGTTCGGTATCGCTTATTAGGTACCGCAAACTATCTGTACAAGGATGTAGACGGTGCAGGAGGTGTTGACAGCACGGTACTCTCCGGCCTACAGCCTGATACCGACTATACCTTCGAAGTAGCTACCAAGTGTATCGGATACAGCAGTACTTATAGTATCATTGATACTTTCCGGACCACTGCTGCTACAGTTAATTGCATCATTCCTTTTGGTCTTGACACTTCCGCAATAACCAATACTACTGCTACTTTGTCCTGGTCCACAATTTTAGTCTCTGATTCTTTCCTCGTGCGCTATTCCCTCTTTGGGACAAGCAACTACAGTTACAAATATGTTGTAGGAGGAGGAAGTAATTCCACTTCCATCTTGGGATTATTACCCGGAAGGGCTTATCAGTTCCAGGTAACTTCCATTTGCCTGGCAGTGAGTAGTGGCTACAGTACATCTTTTGTCTTTAATACACAGGGCCTCTGCACCAAACCACACAGCTTAACGGCAACAGCAATTACCAATTCAAGTGCAGTCATTGGATGGACCCCGCTTGTAAGCGGAGACAATTTCAGGATCCGCTATACAGTGAACGGAACCTCGAATTATAAATATAAAACAGTTGCCGGTAATATCTACAGTACCACCATCAGTGGTTTGCTTCCTGCCACCACCTATAATTATCAGGTAAGTACGATGTGTAGCGGAGCAGGAACCGGTTATAGTACGGTCTCATCATTCACGACCACATCCGGCCCGGTAAGTTGTGTGGTTCCTTATGGATTATCTTCATCCAATCTTACCAGCAGTTCCGCGCAAATCAATTGGACTGTTTTTGTAGCAGCCGACACTTTCAGAATTCGTTATCGGTTGAACGGTACCACACCCTACTTCTATAAAGACATAAATGGCACCGGAGGAATAACTAACGGTACAATTACAGGTTTATTACCTTCTTCGCTTTATACCTATCAGGTAAGTTCAATTTGCCTTGGGGTGAGCAGCGGCTATAGCACTACATTAAGTTTTACTACGCTGGCAGGCGCCATCAACTGTGGTAAGCCAACAGGTGTTTCCTCATCTGCCATTACATCTTCCTCTGCCCAAATCAACTGGAACAATACTGTAACCGCCGACACCTTCCGCTTGCGATTTACTGAAAATGGATCCAGCACATACCGATACAAAGACGTAGCAGGTGCCGGAGGTTATTCGACTGTTATCGGTGGTTTAACTCCAGGCACAGCTTATGATGTTCAGGTAAGTTCAATTTGCGTGGGCGTAAGCAGTGGCTATAGCGTGGTTCATACCTTCGGTACTCTGACAGGCAGTGTGGCCTGTGCAACCCCCTATAGTTTGGCAACGAGCAATATTCTCCCGAATAGCGCAGACATCAGCTGGACTCCGGATGTTACCGCCGACAGTTTTATGGTACGGTATTCCCGTCAGGGGACTACCAATTATATGTGGAAGAAAATATCCGGTGCTGGAAATGTATTCAGTACTTCGCTCACAGGTCTGACAAACAATGCCAACTATCAATGGCAGGTACGTTCAATTTGCGCCGGTGTAAGCATCTCTGTTTATTCCGCATCGTTTTCTTTCAGCACACCACTCGTCCGTTTAGCAAAACCGCTTGATGTTTCATCAGAGGAGCAATTCATGGTATTTCCTAATCCTGCCGATGAACATTTTAACTTCCAATTTACTTCCAATGGAGATGAAGCCTGCCGCTTCACACTGGTAGATGTAACCGGTCGCATCCTTCGCAGGGAAGAATTTATTGCAACAGAAGGTGAAAACCTGAGAGAGATACAAACTCAGGGCTTGGCGGCAGGAATATATACGGCGATGTTGGAATCCGGAAACCTGAAAAAACAGGCTCGAATTCTTATCCGTTAAATATAAGGGAAGCATTTCTCTTCTCTGCAGGTTTAAATTTGCGAATATCTCAGCACGGATCAACTCCGCTCTGCTTTTCGTGTAGCTTTGCATTCCATCTGTGACACCACGGAATTCCATCATGCCAGAAACCAGGTTTCTAAAACTTCTTCAAAAGAATTTTCCTTTTGATCCCACCCCGGATCAAAAGCATCTGATGCAGGTCATGGATTCTTTTTATAAGGATGTGACCCGAAAGAAAACCTTTATTCTAAGAGGTTATGCTGGTACCGGAAAGACAACTTTTATTCAAACCATAGCTAAAACCTATAAAGAATTCGATTACAATGTAGTCTTGCTGGCACCTACCGGCAGGGCTGCTAAAATAATGAATGATTATACGGGGCAATCAGCAAGTACACTTCATCGGCGCTTGTATGATATGGGTATGGCCAAGGGAGGAAGTCTCAGCATACGCGCAGCCAAGAATAAAACACCGAATACCCTGTTCATCGTGGATGAGGCCTCCATGATCGCGGCAGGGGATGATAAAAGTTTATTCAAAGGCCGTAACATCCTCCGCGATCTTTTCAAATATGTGTACAGCCAGGAAGATTGCTTTCTGGTATTTATCGGAGATACAGCACAATTGCCTCCGGTGGGTGAAGAAGGAAGTCCCGCGCTGGATGAAAATTACCTGGTACAAGAATTCAAAGCGAAGGTTTTCAGTGCAGAACTAAAAGATGTTGTAAGACATGCTCTGGAGTCCGGAATCTTAATGAATGCTACGGCTCTGCGCATTCTGATCAATCGAAATGCAAGGGAACCGGTTTTTAAATCCGCCGGCTTTAATGACATTGCAAGAGTGGGTAACCATGAGGTGATGCAGGCATTGATGGATGCCTATAATCAAAAGGAACCCGAAAACACCCTCGTGGTATGCCGATCCAACAAACAGGCAAACCGATACAATGATTTTATCCGTAAAGAGCTGCTGAAATTTTACAATCCACTCGATCCGGGAGACCGGCTGATGGTGGTAAAAAATAATTATCATTGGCTCGACCACGATTCTCAGGCCGGCTTTATCGCCAATGGCGATATTATACGTATCGCGGAAATCCTTCGCACTGAGAAAAAACATGGTTTCCACTTTGCGGATGTACGCATGGATATCCCGGATTATCCTCTTCAGGGAACCCTGGAAGTAAAATTGATCCTCGACACCATACTCTCTGAATCCTCCGCTCTATCCCTTGAACAAAATAAAATCCTGTTCGAAGCCATCAATAACAAGCATAAGAAAATTAAAAAAACCGCCGACCGTTTACGGGCAGTTTACGATGACCCATATTACAATGCCCTGCAGGTAAAATTCGGCTATGCCATTACCTGTCACAAAGCACAGGGCGGACAATGGCCCTCTGTATTTGTCGATTCGGGATTTGTCAATGAAGCAAGCGCTTCAACCGAACTCCTCCGCTGGTTGTACACTGCCTTTACCAGGGCCTCGGAAAAATTGACCCTTGTAAATATGCACGAACGATTTTTTCGTAAATAATCGACCTGCATGACAGCAGCCAACTTATTTTCGTTCATCTGCCGGTTTCACTCAATGAAATTTCTTCCTACAGATTACTTGTGGCTTTAGCAGAAAATCTGGTTCTTTATTCTTCCATTAATTACTAAATCCATGGCAAAACCATCTGTAGCATCCGTGACCGTAAAAAAATTCAGCGGGCAAGGAACTGAAGAAACGAAGGACTTACTTGCCGTAGAGGAGCCGATGGAAATACGCATCGTTTACGGGAAAAAAAATAGCAGAGTTAAAAAAAGTATTTCGGTGACCATGCGAACACCCGGACAAGATTTCGAACTGGCTCTGGGTTTTCTCTTCACAGAAGGAATCATCCGTAAAAAAACAGATGTACGACTGATACGTTACTGTGAAAAGGAAGAAGGAAAAGAAAATTTTGAAAACATCGTACACCTTGAACTGGATGAAAATGTCGAACCGGATATTCTGAAACTGGAAAGGCATTTTTATACCAGCTCCAGTTGCGGAATCTGTGGAAAATCCTCCATTGAAGCAGTGGACACAATTATTGACAAAAAAATTGTTCCCGCCAAAGAAACATTCAGCATATCACCTGAAGAAATTATTGCACTTCATGGAAAAGTGCGCGAACAGCAGGTAGTCTTTGGGCATACTGGAGGTTTACATGCTGCTGCCCTCATAGATTCTTCCGGAAAAATTATTTTTCTGCGGGAAGATATAGGCAGGCACAATGCACTTGATAAAATTATTGGTGCAGCATTCCAAACTGAACAAGTTCCAGCTTCTTCATCAATCTTATTTCTAAGCGGACGTTCCAGTTTTGAGCTGCTTCAAAAAGCGATCATGGCCGGAATTCCTTGTGTGGCTTCCGTTGGCGCCCCCTCAAGTCTTGCTGTTTCGCTGGCAAAAGAATTTAATGTTACGTTGATTGGTTTTGTCCGCGACAATCGATTCAATGTATATTGTGGGAACGACAGAATATCCGGATGATGTTTATCCCAAACTATACAATAGATGCGTTTATGAAATTTGCGAAAATTGTTTCTTTCACTCCGAAAAGTCTTGCATATTCAATTTAACTTTCAAAAAGAGCAAGATTCAGGCATGAAAGGAATAGTAGAATCTTCCGCGAGTGTTTTAATATAATTAGTCAATTAATATTTTCCCGATAGAAAGATCCTCGCCTGCTATCATCCGGATGAAGTAGATTCCACGCGGCAAATTTGCATCCCGGGCAGGAAAATTGATCGTATGAACCCCGCTGCTTCTTTCCACATCATCACCCATAGTATATACCAGCCGGCCGGCAGGATCAAAAACATCGAAGCGAATACTCGCCGCTTTTTTGAGATGATAAGAGATGATTGCATTCTGTAAAACCGGGTTCGGCCAGATAGAAAGGGTATTCAAAACAGAAGCCGGATGAACATCTACTCCGGTAGTCGGGAAGCCGGGTTTAACCAAAGTAAACTCATCATAAATAATTCCTGTTGAAGTCAGATACTTGCAACTAAGCTCGTTTCCCTGTATGTCAATTACCATAGAGCCAAAATGGTTCACTGATGCTGAATACATGACGGGGTGGGGCCATCCGCTGGAGGTCGTTCCGGCTAACCCGGATGTTCCACAAACGACATAAAGAGTTCCCTGAGCACCAGGTCCGTTCTTCACGTATGAATTGGGAAAAATACCACTTCCCGGATCGGTAGCCATCGTAGAAATATCAAAAGATCCCGAATTTCCATAATGTCCATGGAGCATCATCGACCGCTCATAAGCATGGCTGTGTCCACAAAGAACCAAATCAACCTTATAGTTTTCAAGGATCGGTACAATGTTCGACCGCATTTCAATCAACTCAATTTCCGAATCCGAATTATGTGATCCCTTCGAATAAGGCGGATGATGGAAAAATACGATAGTGAAAGTTTGTGAATTGGCCGCAAGGTCATTGTCGAGCCAGGCAACCATGTCTCCGTTTGTTGCACGATAGGCAGCATCATAGGATTCCAGACATACAAAATGAATATTGGCGTAGTCGAAAGAATAATAGGCCTCCGTATTACTTGCTAATCCACCTGCTTCTCCATGTGTCGGCATGGTAAAATTATCATAATACGGTCCTGATTGATTGGCCGAATTTGCGGTGTGCAAATCATGATTACCGGAAGTGGGCCAGGTTACCCACTTTTTAAATTGCCGGGGATATTCATTAAATACTTTTGTCTGATATTCAGAATCAGTTCCGTCTTCGTATGCATTATCCCCCAACCACAACCATACGTTGGTGTGTGTATTTCCCGAGTATGTTTCGTAAGCATCACGCACCGCCCTTTGTTCATTGCTGGATCTTCCAAAATCACCTATTGCCCAAATTCGCACCGGTGTTGTAGAGCCAACATCAGGATTGGTCACAAAATAATTATCCTGATCGCCTTGCAATGTCATCGCCGATGTTCCGATTGAATAATAATATTTTGTTCCCTTCGTGAGTCCGGTAATATTAACAACGTGTTCTGTAGTAGGGCTGGTATTGGTGGTTGATAAATTCAGATTAGCCGGATTGGTGCCGAAATTGATTTTAGAATCGCAGGGAACATCTGTTCTCCACCGGATATAAATACTTGTTTGGGTGGATAACTGCAAATAGGGTCCTCTTGTGAGGTACACAATATTGCTAAACGTTTCGAAAATTCCGGAAGGAGACCAAACACTGCTTCCGTTAGCACATACGGTTTGAATCTGAAACTCATACCATGTAGAAGGTTGCAGAGCCGAAAGCGCCGCAGTGAGATTTGTACTGGTGGTGCTCAGCCACACTCCCGAAAACCTGACGGCATAGCGTATATTATAACTTACCGCATTCGTTACTGCATTCCATCCAACTGTTGCAGAGTTTGCTGTGACATCATTACTTGTAAACCAGGCAACATCAGCAGCATCACAGGCTACACCCGGTGTCGTAAATACTTTTGTGCGGCTATATGCCTGATTGGGATTCCCGGCACAAATGCAACGAACCACCCACTCGTATTGCACATTTGGTTGCAGTCCATAAATAGTCATCGAGTGCTGGCTCCCCGGAACAACCACCCAGGTATAATTGCTGGTATTGTATTCGGCATAACGAACCATAAAACTATCGGCATAGACAAAACTATTCCAAGAAAGATCCGCGGAATTGGTGGTGAGGTTGGAATGAACCGTATTATTCGGTGTGACACAGGATACCGGCTGAGAATCCGTTATGAAAACAGAGGGAGTCGACTGATATGAACCCGAAGTTCCTCCTAAACACCAGGTGCGTATGAGCCAGGAATAGGTGGTGTTTGGAGTCAAGCCGCTCACTGTGATACTTGTTGCCGAGCCGTTGCTAATTGTTTGAAACAAATAGATCGAATCACTATTATCGTAATAGCGCAACAAAAAACTATCTGCAGGTGTACTTGCCCATGACAGTTGTACAGAAGTGTTCGTAATTTGGGAACTTGTTAATCCGGAAGGTACCGGACATTGAGCATTAGATAACGGAATATTAAAACAGAAAAAGAAAAAAATAAGTATAGGAATATTCACTGAACGAAACCGAAAAATAATCTTGTATAAAAAATTAAACATCTCTATAATTCAATGGAATCAAATCCAATTTAAATACAATAGCTACATTTTTTTAAACCATCCTCATCCGGTACATCGTATTCAATATTTAATTTTCTAAACAAAAGAAAATTTGTTGGGAGGGTTCAAAATAAAAGAATTACAAGATACTTATCAGACTAATATAAGTCAAGAAGGATCCTTGATAATGGAAATCAGTGCAAAAATCAACATTTACAAGTTATATCAAATCTAAATTCTGGATCAGAATCAAAATCTGCTTCGTTCTTTCAAAACGAGGCAATTCGAAAAAACAAAAAAGCCCCAAATGATTCCGGGGCTTTTCCTACTTGTAAATTGGAAATATTATTCAACAACAAACTTGCTCATTTGCATGTCTTCGCCGGCAAACATCCTGATAAGGTAAATTCCTTTTGGAAGATTCGCATCGCGGACAGGGAAGTGCATTGTATTCATCCCTTCTTTTTGTTCAACGTCATTTCCCATACTGTAAACAACACGGCCACTTAAGTCCAATACATCAATTTTCACACTTCCGGCTTTTCTTAAATTATAAGAAATGCTTGCATCAGTTGTAACAGGGTTTGGAAAAACCAGTAAGGTGCTGGCAACAGGAACTGCAGAATTGAAAACATCTTCGCCGGAGAAACGAGCATTTAATGATGCTTGTTTCTGTATCGAAAACTGATCCCAAATTGCTCCTGTAGAAGTCAGGTATTTTGTGTCAAGACGATCTCCGTTAACATCAATTACCAGAGAACCGTTGAAAGCTACTGAAGAAGCATACATCGCATTATGCGGCCATCCCGCAGTGGTTCCTCCGATAGTGCCTGAAGTTCCACAAACAGCATAAACGGTTCCGTAGTAGTTCGGACCTGCCTTAATATACGGAGCAGGAGAGATGCCGCTTGCTGAACTAACGGCCATGGTTGAAGCATTAAATGTAGTTTCCAAACCATAATGACCACGAATCAACATCGACCTTTCATAAGAGTGACTGTGTCCGGACAATACCAAGTCCACTTTGTAGGTTTCCAGAATCGGGATGATATTTGTCCGCATTCCTATCAACTCACTCGAGTTATCAGAATCGTGAGATCCTTTTGAGTATGGCGGGTGGTGGAAATAAACGATAGTCCAGCGTTGCGTGTTCGCAGCAAGATCACTCCTTAACCAATTAGCCATGGCTCCTGATGTGGCACGAAATGCTGCATCATTCGACTCAAGACAAATGAAATGAACGTTAGCATAATTGTAGGAATAATATGATTCAGTGTTACTTGGAACTCCTCCGGCTTCTCCGGCTTTAGGCATGGTAAAATTATCGAAGTAGGGACCTGTCTGATTGGTTGCGTCAGCTGAATGCAAATCATGATTTCCTGAAGTAGGCCAAACTACCCAACGTTTGAATTGAGTAGGGTATTTGTCAAAAACCTTGGTTTGATACTCAGGGTCGGTACCGTCATTGTATGCATTGTCTCCCAACCACAACCACACATTGGTATGTGTGCTTCCTGTATAATTCATATATGAATCTCGCACCTGGTCCTGAGCCGTGCTACCCCAGCCAAAATCACCAATTGCCCAAATGCGTATCGGTGTGATTGTTCCTACCACCGGATTGGTAATAAAATAATTATTTGCATCGCCCTGCAATACGCTGGCAGAAGTTCCAACAGAATAATAATATTTTGTATTCGGAATCAATCCAACCAGCTGTACTTCATGCTCCGTTTTTTGGGTGGCATTGGAAGTGACATAATTCAGATTGCTGACACTGGTTCCATATCTTACCCTTGAATCACTTGGCAAATTGGTGCGCCAGCGGATAATAATACTATTGGGAGTCGACAATTGAAGGTATGGTCCTCTGCTAAGTGCAAGTGTTCCATTTAAGGTCTGGAAAATTCCTGAAGCCGACCATGCCCCTGAGCCGGTGGCACAAGTTGTCTGAATCTGGAACTCATACCAGGTGAGAGGCTGAAGATTGCTGATTAATTTTGAAACTGAAGAACTGGAAACCGTGGTCCAATTGCCCGAAAATCTCACTGAATAACGTACATTATAACTGATCGCTCCATTTACCAGGCGCCAGCCGACCGTAGCCGAAGTCGCAGTGATACCTGAAGCGGAGAATTGAGCAACATCCGCCGTTCCGCAATTCGTGGAAAGAGTGGTGAAATTATTCAGCACACTGTAACCCTGAATAGGAGCACTGGCACAAATGCAACGCACCCACCAGTCGTAAGTTGTATTAGGTAACAAATTACTAAGAGAAAGACTCTTTTGGGTGCCGGGAACTTTCACCCAAACATAGTTAGTTGTATTCTTCACGGCATAACGTACCATGAAAGTATCTGCATCTACAAGAGGGTTCCACGATAATGTAACCCCATTCGGTGAAAGGTTTGTATAATCCGTCTTATTGGGAACAACGCAGGAGATTGGTGTGTTAAGAGTCGTGAAAATCATAGGTACCGGCTGATAAGCTCCCGGCTTCCCTCCATTGCAATACGTATGTACCTGCCAGTAATAGGTGGTATTAGGATACAGGCCGGTAATGGTGACCGTGTTTGCAGTTCCCGGTCTTACCATCTTATAATAATAGAAAGGCACTCCACTTTCATAGTAACGTACAAGAAAACTATCCGAAACGGTAGAAGTCCAGGTGAATTTTGCACTTGAATTGGTGATATTGGTGGTTACAAGCCCTCCCGGCAAAGCACATTGCGCCGATGCTGTATTATTGATTGATGAGAATACTCCAATCAAACTCAGAATTAAAGAGAGGAGCTTAAGTCCAGACAAGTGTCTTTTCATTGCAATGAATTTTAAATATGTAGTCGCAGAAATTTTTAAGACCTCTAATTTACAAAAAAACCCTCTATTTACAAGCCTTTTCGGGCATCAGTCCTATATTCATACTCGCTCCAAAATACTTAGCCTATCGTCCCTTTTTTACACTTAACGTGAGAGAACGCGGATTTTTCCGCTGGTTGAATGGGCCGAAAATTCAGGAGCATACATATTTTGTATGGAGGTGATCCCTGAAGAAAAGAATCCTTCCTGGACAGCACGCAAGGGATATTCAAAAACATAGGTCCCTCTTTGTAAATTGGAAATGAAAAAATCGGTAGAAGCGTCACGTGTGCTTTCATAGTAACCCAATCCATCTTGCCATTTGTAAGAAGATAAAACATTCTCCGGCTCCAGGCCCGCTGCCCTCAAGTCTTTCAGATGAATATACTCCATATCCCGGTCTGTCCGCAATTCAATGCGTACCACAATCCGATCGCCGGGGTAAAGTGCTGTTGTGCTTTCGATTTTTTCAATTATCGGTCCGGTAGAACCGGCGCGTTGTATAAAAAGCGACTTTGAAAGATGAATGGCATCCGTCCCTGCAGCGCTTATTTTATCGAGATCTTCAAAGTATTGCCAGTACAAAGCGCCCCATGAAACATTTCCGCTTTCATCCGGCTTGTCATTATTACTGTCCTTCTTGAAAAGGGGGGTAACTTGTATTTTTCCCATACTTTCTTGTATTTCATTGCCATCCCATGAAATGCTAAAACTTCCTGTTCCCGCCTCCTGATTCAATCCGCTATCGTCTGTTTGAATTGTTTGGCTTCCAATTGAAATCCTCACAACATTTTCTTCTTCCAGCCAGTTCTTTCCCGAAAGAAGCAATGCATAACAGGCCTCCGCCGTCGCTTTGCTGGATTTCCAATTGTGTGTTTGTTTCTGCCTCAACAACCAAAGCTTCATTTCTTCCACAGCTTCCTGGTCCTTTTCAATTTCATGAAATGCCTCAATCAACAAAGCCTGAGTTTCCACCTTGGCCTGGCTCCAATAATATCCACCTGTATTGTTCTTCCAGTACATCCCCAACTCATCTGATCGTTGTGCATTTTCTTTCAGGGATTTGAGAATTCCTTTTGCCTGCTCTGACTTTCCTTCCCTGTACTGGGCAAGAGCAAGCATCCCTTTCAGGTATTCATTATAACTCAACCAATATTTTCCTGCCTGTGCCAATAAATAATCATGTACGCTTGCCGTTTCATTTTTCACTTTCATCGGAGTATTAAAACTACGCAGGTAGAGGTATTGAACCTGAAGAGATGATGGGATATATTTCGTCAGGTCTGTTTTACTTCCTACTAATCTCTGATAATCCTCCGCAACCATCCTGTCGAGGTATTTGACCGCCTGTTGAATCATTGCATTGGTTTTGCTCATGTCCTCCGGCGACAATAGTCCCAGTTGCTGAAGCTGAGCAAGGCCTGTCACTATATATTGAGTTATGTAACGATCCTCCGGCATCCCTTCAAACCAGGACCAGGCTCCATTTCCTCCCTGTGCCTTTTGTAATTTGAGCAAAGCGACACGCTGCTCATTCGCCATGCGGTTTACATCAAATAATAAAGCAACGCGCTCCTTTCTTTCTTTCTCTTCTTTCGCATCCATCACCCAGGGTGTCTCTTCCAGTACAACCGATTTGAGTTCCTGGTTTTTTTCAAGTTTAGACAAAAAACTTTCAGGTGTCAGTGCTTTCCAGTTTTGAAAGATCGCCTTGATCCGGGGAGAAGAGTTCGCTATATAGCTTGCAATACTGTTAGCATAATACCGGCTAAATATTTGTTCGGAACAAGGATAAGGTGCTTCCATCATATAAGGCAATGCCTGCACCACAGTCCAGACAGGATTGGCAGTATATTCCAAAGTCAGCCGATGATGCTCGAGTGAAGCGGAGGAATTTTGAGTCAACTTTTTCAACTCAAAGGTTTTTATCTCTTTGCCCCTGGTCCAGAAAGGCAGAGATTCAGTTACCAGCTGACGATTGGTCAACACCGGAAGCAACTGCTCTTCTCCATCAGAAAAATTTCCGGCACGGGCAGAGATGCGAATCACTACTGCTGCCATGTTTTCGGGTATGCTCAGTTTCCAGGAAACCTGATCGCTCTTATCCTTACTTACAGAAAAACTTTTCTCAATGGATGAATGATTGAATAAGGAATCCACCGGTTTCATCGTGAATGCATCCAGCAGATGAAGAGTTACTTTCCCCTCCTGCATGGATTCGCTGAGTGAATTGATTTTTGTGGAAATGCTGATTGCATCTCCTGCACGGAGGAAGCGTGGAAGGTTCGGCATTACCATCAGTTCCTTGCGTGTGACTATTTCCTTTTCCGCAAATACAAATTTCAAGTCGGTGGTATGAGCAAACAGTTGCATCTTCCAGCGTGTAAGTGCTTCAGGAGTAGTAAACGAAACCACATAACTTCCATCATCACCGGCTTCAATGCGCGGATAAAAGAATGCTGTCTCTTGCAGGTTTCTACGCAATTGCACTTCTTCCACATTTCCCGATCCCTCTGTACTTTTCAATTCCTCTTGTGCAGGACTGGCGGCAAGATTAGGTTCAGCCCTCATTACTTCCACCTTCTTTCTTCCGGCTCCTTCATCATCCATAGCCATGGAAAGCATTTCAGCGCGGCCCTGGATGGCATAATATCCTGAAAATTCGTAGCCGTACCAATTCAGTTGGTCATCACTACGTGGAACATATTCTTCAAAGGGAAGCCGCTTGTTTGAAATAAAATCAGAATAAGAAAGTTTAAATAAATGATTTTTCAAGGCTAAAGAGCTATAGTAGGAAGAATAAATATCCGTTTTCCAGCTATGTGGCTTGAATGCGTCAAGGGATGCATCATACATGGACATGAGTAATTCCGCCATAACTTTTCCTCCTTGATAATCTTTCAGTCGTATTTTCCATTCCTCTTTTTTTCCGGGTTCCAGGGTCGAACGGAATGTTTCATACTCCACACTCAACTCCTTGTTTTGCCAGGGAACTTTCAAATGAACAGACTGAGAATACACACGACCGTCTTTCACAAAAGTCAGGTGCAGTGAAAAATTTCCCCGGTATTCTTCTTTCACGGGGATACGGATCAAACGCTGCTCATTATTCAGGCGTATAAATTGCCGTGACACAATTTTATTTTTTACTTCCGTTTCCACCATCACCCGTACATTCCTCACGGCAGATCCAATCAGCACTTTATCTTCTTCTCCGGGATGTGCATCATCCTTTATTACCCGGAACCAATTCACGGCTTTGCGTGGCATGCTCGTGCTTGAAGAATGAAATGCGGTAAAATAGCGCAAGAACTTTACTTCAACACCATAAATATCCTGCGTCTTTATTTCCAACAGATAGAATCCCGGATCCATATCCACACCTGTAAGACTTAAAAGTGAATCTGTAGCAGTATTCTTCTCCCCTTTCCAGACAGTCCTTTCTTTTTCCCAACGAAGAAAATCATCTTCCCGATCATACACATCGGAAGGAAATTGTTTTATATATTCTTCTTCATTGAAAATCCGTTTGTCGGCCCAGGCCCATTCACGACTTCGAATTAATCGTTCCGGCTCTTTTATTCGGTAAACCTCCACTGAGAGCTTTGCGGCTTCGGTGTTTCCGGAAAAATTCTTGGCCATGATTTTATACTCTCCTTTACTATCCATATCCAGGGCTTCCGGAAAATCGCTGGACAGTTCCAATGAAGTATAGGCTACTCTTAAGGTAGTTTGAATGCTTCGTGTTTCTCCATTCAAATCAGTGATGTCTGCCTTCAACTCAAAGGTAAAGACCGGTTCACTTTCCTTCGGAAGAGAAGCATCAGGCAGGGCATTAAAGGAAATTGAAAAATTTCCTGCCGAATCAGTCATAGTGCTTCCGTTTAAAATTTCCCGGGCCGGCTGTTGAGGATATATTCCTCTATACCAATAACACCAGTCCGGAAAATTGCTCAGCCGCGTGACTCGGTAGGCGACTCTGGCTCCATCCACAGGAACTCCCGAATAGGTCTTTGCATTCCCCGTCATTTCAATTTCTTCTCCCAGGCGATAAGACCCTTTCGCAGTGTTGAAACTACTTTCAAAACGTGGACGCTTGTATTCCTCAATATTCAGTGTACGAGAGCCGCTTTCATTTTGCAGGCGCATCAGCCCATTCAACATCCCCGTAGGCGCTGTGAATACACCCTGTACTGTGCCATATTCATTGCTTTGCAATTTCTCTTCGGTAACGAGCTGGCCATTCACATCAAAAAACTGAATAGTAGTTCTCTGATTCGGAAGAATCTTTGGAATGCTTTCAGTCACATCCAACAAGAGTGCTTTAAAATAAATCAGTTGTCCGGGCCGGTAAATTGAACGATCCGTAAAAAACACAGTGTGCTCCTGCCTGGTGCGGGACCGCTGAGGAAAATTATACTGGTAAAAATTTTCATCAAGTATCAAACGGTCATTCCCATGCTGCAGCTCCAGGTTAAGGTTTCTTTGCCTCTCGCCGGAAGGTTCCACAACGAAATGGCCTTCATCATCGCTTACATAATTCCCGACGATTTTTTTCTGGTAAGATCCTGCAGAATTATCATACTGCTTTGTACTGGCCTCCACCGCTACATCATGCATGGGACCTCCCGTAAACCTGTCGAGAACATAAAATTCATAAGCCCCGTCATTCAGTCGACGGCTGAGCAAGCTCATATCACTGATACGAAAATTGCCATAAGCGACTCCACTCTGTTCAAGGGAAATTTCTTCCTTACCTGAAAGCACTAAAATATATTTCCCAAAGTCAAGAGAAGGCATGCCGGCTTCTATGCTGTGACGTTGAAGATCGGTATCGACCGGTAGATTCACCGACCAGGTTTTAACAGCTGTCGTTTGCAGCAAGCGCTTTATCAAAAGTTCACCGTAACGTTCGTTTTCAGGATAGCTCTCAGAATTGTCAGGATAAACCCGGAAGAAAAGACTATTCAGGTTTTTGTATTCCACACGCGCCCTGAATACCCTTCCCATAGGGTTTACATTCTCAACAAGAAATGAAAGTGAAGAGAGTTGCAGCCGTGCCTTCATGTTCTGTGAAGCGATCGCTCCACGGGTAGAAGGATTGCGGAGGATAGCACTGTCACAATATTGCAGGGCTTTCACAAGTTCCCATTTATTCGCATCTGATTTTTCCGCATTGTATAAATTTCCCTTCTGCTCATGAAACACTGCGAGTTGATAGAGAGCTTCGGCGCTCTCCGGATACATTCGGTATTTAGAAGCCAGTCGCATCAGTGTATTTTCATACACGGAATCCTTTTCATGAAAACTGCTTTGTGCATACACAAATCCGATTCGTTTAAGGTCTGCATCTATAAAGGCTCTGGGATCTGCATCAGCAGCATGAAAGGACAAAACTTGTTGAAAGAGTATGCATGCCTTGTATTTTAAATTGGAAGTATCGGAACTTATTAATGGCAACTTTATATATTCATCTGCGTCTCCGAGGTATGCCGCCTTATCCATTGTAAAAATTTCCACCGGCTCGGTCAAACCTGTCTCACTGTTCATATAAAAATCCAGGGCCCTGTGTGCAAGAAAATCGTATAAGGTTGGACGGAAGCTTCTGACTTCCTCAGGACTACCATGAATGATCACTGCATCAAACACACTGACAGGAATCTTCCTGCTTTCCCCGCTGTTTTCAAGAGAAGAAGAAAAGTGTTGCAGACAAGTAAAAATAATTCTTCGCAAATCCCAGGTGGCAGGGTTACTATCCTCGGGAACGATAATTTCGGAACGATTAATAAAACGATATCGGTTAGTTTGGTAATACCTCCAGTAAATTTCAGCCAGCATGCTGTGAAGTAACCAGCGCTCGGGGTATTCTGCCTGTTTAGTCTCCGATTCAAGACTGAGAATGTTCTTTATCAGGGCATCTTCCTCGGTATAATCCTGAAACTTCAGCCGGTGAATCATCGCTTTCACAAGCTGTGCAGAGTTCCGGTCTGATTTTGCCTGATTAAAAATTTGCACCGACAGATCAGATGCGGAACGGTTCAACCCTTTCTTTTCCAAAGAATCCATTCTGTTCCATAGAACAGCGTATTTTTTTTCGTCTCCCGAAAGTGTTTGATCCACACTCTTTTCCCGGGCAAGCAATCTTACGCCGGAAAGAAGAAAAAGAACAAGCAGGACAGTGCAGCGGGAAAATAAATACTTTTTTGTTTTCATGATGGCAAATTATAAATTAATGAAAAGCTCCTTTGGGCAATGAAAGAATCAATAAAGTTGAGATTTTTTAACCACAATTTCCATAAAAATAAAAAGTCCTGCCGAAAATGACAGGACTTTAAAAAATTTGAGATTAGGGCATTTATTCCCTAATCAAGCGAATGACCTTTTTAGCCTGATCAGTGTACACTTCAAGAAAATAAATTCCGGCGGAAGTGGCATTCAAGTCCATCGTAAGCATATTCTGACCCTGAATAATTTTTACTTCCCTGCTTTGCAAAACTCTGCCCTGCACATCCAGCAAATGTATCCGCGCCTGACTGGAACGCCCGGAGTAGATTTCAACATTCAATTGATCACGAACCGGGTTGGGATAGATTACTACAGATGAATTAAAAGACTGTTCTTCAATTCCGGTTATCACATCAATATGAATCGCATCGCTGTTGGCACATCCATTGGTATCCAGCACCAGTACAGTATAAGTACCTGTTACACCCACCGTGATGGTTTGTGTGCTGGCACCCGTTGACCATGCATAGGCAACATAACCCGGACCGGCGTCGAGTACAACAGTGTTTCCTGAAGAAATACTTGTATCGTTGCCCAGGTCGAGTGCAGGCAGATCATGGATGATGGCATTCACCGCAGTGCGAAGACTCCGGCAATCAAAACCTGCTTCAGCATAATAAGTCGTGGAGCTCGCAAGAGCCGGCGTCGTAAAATTGGTTCCTGTGTACATTAGATTTCCTGCACCCGGTGCATCGTACCAATATACCTGGGTAGATGATGTGGCCACTAAAGTAACCGAACCCGGTCCGCAAAGACTCTGATCAGAAGTTATTGGAGGATCCGGAATCGGATCCACAATGGCAAGTACAGGAACCCGTTCACTTGGACAACCGGCATTGGCTTCGGCGTAATACCGTGTGTTGCCCGTAAGTACCGGAGTGGTGAAAACAGGTCCGCTTCCCACCTGATTACCGGCAAAGATTGAATCATACCAGGTAATTGGAGATGCAGAAACAGCCGACAGGTCAACTGTTCCATCACCACAACGTGCGCCATCCGTACCGACAGGTGAAGGCGTAGTGTTCACAGTAACATGCAAGCCCAGTCTTGCGCTGGGACAAAAGGAACCGGCTTCTGCATAGAAAATAGTATCCCAGTACAACACCGGTGTGGTGAAAGAGGCACCACTGCCGACAAGGGCACCTGCGACTGCACTCGTGTACCAGCGAATCGCTGCGGTATCAGTAGCGCTCAAATTGACTACTCCGGGGCCACATCGCGAAACATCAGAACCCTGCGGTGTAGCTGTGACTTCAAGAATATCTGCCTGCAGAGGAATCAGATTACTGGGACAGCTCAAACTGGTTTGCAGGTAATAGGTAGTACTGGAAGTCAGATAAGGTGTGCCGTATTGATTTCCTGTTGCAAGCAGGTTGCCTCCCGGACTGTCGAACCAATAAATTGTGTCGGTGGAAGATGCAGTGAGATTAAGACTTCCGGGGCCACAACGATAGGCATTATTCACTACCGGATCCGGTCCATGAGAAACGACAGAAACACTTAGAGATTCTGAGATGGTGGAGCAGCCCTGATAATTAACAGCTACCGTATAGGTTCCTGCTAACTGAGCTGTATAGAGGGTATCATTCGCACCGGAAATATTTACGCCATTACGTTTCCATTGATATTGGTAACCCGGCACAACAGTCACTGCCAGTTGAACACTACCGCCGATACAAAAGGTTTGATTTCCGGTAATGGTAAGCGAACCGGCGAGGATATTTCCGGGAGCGGTTCCCGGTGATCCTCCGATACAACCTGAAAACCAGCTGCTGCCACTGCTCGGATCATTGCTGGTACTCGTGCGTTCACAGGTATATCCCTGTCCGTTGGCCAGTAATGGCCATGGTGCGGTATTTTGATAGAAGACGCTCAGGTACAAATTATCCAGGTGGTCAAACAAACGGATTTGTTCACCTGCATTGCTGAGGTTAAAATTCAGCGGCCCCTGTACATTGCTCACAGAGGGATAAACGCTGTGGAACTTGTCCATGTCTTCAGCAAGAACGAAATAACCTCCTGCCGGAATCACAGTACCTACAGGTAATGTAAACACATGCTGGTCGGCATCATCGCGAAATTTCCATCCGGAAATATCCAGATTGAATGTTCCGTAATTATGCAATTCGACCCAGTCACCCGCATCCACGGAGGGCAAGGGGTTGTAATTGATTTCGGAAAATGTGAGAAGCGGACTTGCTGCAGAGCCGGTGAAATAAGCCGTGATCTGATCCGAAGAAGTAAAATTATAGGTTACGCTCTGATTGAAATTATTTGTCGGGATTACTACGTTCGACCGAAAATGATCGAAATAATATCCGGGATTCGGAATCGCTGTGATGGTTACCGGATTTCCGTTAAAATAAATACCCGACCAGGGATACGACCCCGGAGTGATGGTGCTGATTTGAATTCTTCCGGCACCGGCCGGAGAAACATTTAGAGTCAACGTTACCTGTCCTGTCAATAAAAATTCACTTACGATCTGATCTCGTGCTGTGTTGGGCCGAGCATTAACAAAACGCATCATGGTATCGATGTTTGCATCCCAGCTGGCAAGGTTGCTGCCCCAGGTGGCAAAATGCTGTTGCATGTCATGCGCCATGGTATCTTTATACGAATGCATGACCGCATTGATACTTGATGGTAAAAAGATCGTGTTCATCAAATCCGCATAGCGGTTGATAAAATAGCGCTTGAATACCGGGTTTGCCACGATTGCATCGAACATATTGGAGGAGTAGCAAAATGCGGCGGGATTCCTCGCCATCCCGAGACGATTGTCGTTCACTCCATTGTATAAACCGAAACCGAAATCCAGATCATATACCATGTATCGCCACTTTCCATCGCCGGTGTGAGGACGCCACATTTTTATGTTGTTGGTCCAGGGGCCTATCCAGTCTCCGTTATCATAATAGGTTTCGGCGATGAAATAATCGGCATAGTTCTTCAGATCCAAACGTCTATCGATCTCATTGTAATAAGACTGTGTTGTTGAATCCTGTGTGGTAGCATAATTATACAAGGACCAGAAAGAAGTATCCGAACCTAATTTTAGTTCTACCGTGGAACCAAATTCTTTCATGTAATCTATTTCACTTTTCTTCAGATTGAAATTATTCTGAATCCAATGCTGGTCATGATTTTCATGAATAGTATAAACACCCCAGAATTCGCCGTTCAAAAATAGCACGGCAGGTTCCGCTGCGAGGAAACCTGTATTGGTATTTTTGAGGATTCGCTCCATCATGGCATCTCTGAAATGCACTACATTCCAGTCAGTACCAGAATTTCTCAGAACGATGTCATCGGTCTGATCAAGATAGGGTTTGTCAGAATACAGGGGATAAAAAATACTTCCGGTACCATATTTATCGCTGAGTCTTAACTCGAAACTTTTCTGAGGTCTTCCTCTCGAATAATTTCCATAGATGGATATTTCAGCATTGAATCTCAGTGCCCTGTTCTTGTCTTTATCATAATATTCAACTGTACTTAACTTTCTCCAGTCCTGCCAAAAGTTAGCCCCCTGATAGGGATAGTTGGGTTGAGCATTGGGACCGGTAGCATAAATCCCTGTATTGTAATCCCACAAATTAAGCGAATCGGTGGTGATAGTGAAAACAGGAAGATGTATGTCTTCATTGATAAAATAAGTGTTGGTAAGAGTCGGACTGGGAAGGTATGCAGGAGCAAAAATTTTCGCGCGAATCGTTTTGGTACTGCTCAATAAAATGGGTGCAGTATATTGTTGGGATGATGTGGTAGGATCATCTCCATTCGAAGAAAAATAAATCAGCCCTCCCGGAGTACTATTACTGATTGTTAACCAGATCGTGCTTGGATAAAAACCCGGTGACATGGAAAAGATGGGGGCAGCAGCATATCCCAGGGAACATCCTGCAGACAGATTCGGGGCATCCGGGCTGGGTACTGCAAAATAGCACCATGTAGAACTCCCATCGGTTGAGCGACCATAGGAATTATCAAGCTCCAGATTAGTATAAGTAACCTGATTTGCAACAGCTGCCGAATTATTGTATAGATAAATGGTCTCTCCATTGCGGCTCAGTTTAAATTTGGCATTGAAATATTCTTTTGCCGGAACATTGAACCATGAGGGAAGCGGCCCGAAGGTAGTGCCGGCATTTCTCATTCCGAAAGAAAGAAATGGAATGGCACTCATATCATTTGAAATTGTAGTGACATTATGCACTTCAACAGCAAGAACATTTGTTCCCTGCACAAGGCACTGCTTCAAAAAAACCGGGTCAATATAAAATGAATCCGGACCAAAGCCCTGGTACATCACCGCTTCATGCGAAACTGAAGCAAGAGCATCATACGCGGGACGATCTCCAATGACGCCAAGATTTGCCCTCGCGATTTCAATCCCGTTCAGGTAAGCTACAAAGCCATCATCATAATCCATGTGAAAAACTGCTTTGATGATTTGTGATGTGTCAGAAATGGTAAATGTTTTTCTCATCATCCCCGATGAACTCAAAGGAATAGTTGTGGCATCGTCACCATCACCGAATCCAATGCCCCCCTGACCTGTTGACCAGGAAGAATGATTGAAGGAAAGATTTCTCCAATTGCTATCGGGCGCAGTGCTACCTACGAAATAATGCCAGCTAGTCGCTGCATTTACTGCAGTCTCCCAATGATCTACAAGATTGGTCACATTACTATCAGACGCGAATATGAGTAGGCGTGAACCGGCTGCCATAACATGACTGGGAAACAAAAACTGATATGGAGTCGCCACCAGATCTGTTAATCCATAACCGGAGAGGTCCACAGGTGATCCACCTGCATTGTACAATTCAATCCAGTCGTTGTTCTCCCCATTCATGTTTTGAATGGTCGAATTGTTTGCAGGGCAGATCTCATTGATCAGCACCTGGGATTTCATTGCTGAACTGTATAAAACGAACAAGAAGAATAAAAAGCCCCGTACTACAGAATTTATGTTCATTGATTTCGGAGAGAGTTTAGACAAATACATTAACAGGTGTAAGGGCAAAATGGCTATTACACAGAAATATGAAGGTAACTCTTCTACGCGGAATAAAGATCACAGTTCTGTAGAATTATCAAGAGTCAAAGGTGAATTCAGCGTTTCTTCGCACTTTAGATCAATTACTCAGAAAAACTTCATACTAATACCAATTTTTTTAGCAATTTTGAAGTTGAAATAAGGAAAGAAATTTCTGATTCACGCTATCGATATTCAAGCAGATTAGTCCGGAAAGAATTTCCTCATCGAATAATAAAATTCTCTTTTGCCATTTCACCAGTTTTAACTTAAACCCTATGACCATGGATTCCCTCAATGCTTCTCGTCGTAATTTTCTGAAAAAATCTTCTCTTCTCGCTCTTGCCGGATTGGGTGCGCAGCTTCTGCCATCTTCAGTATTTGGCGATGATTCAGCACAAGATCCGGCCGCAGACAAACCTGAAGGAGTCGAAACTTTTGTGTTGCCCGCCTTGCCTTACGCCTATGATGCACTTGAACCACATATTGATACTCAAACCATGGAGATCCATCACAAGCGGCATCACCAGGGATACGTGAATGGCTTAAACCTGGCACTAAAAGACAATAAGATCAAAGGATCATTAGAAGATATATTAAAGAATGTCGGAAAATACCCTGTGGCCGTGCGCAACAATGGAGGAGGACACTGGAACCATTCCATGTACTGGAAAATCATGGGACCGGGATGGGGCGGAACACCTACGGGAAAATTCAACGAAGCCGTCAGTGCGAGCTTTGGTGACTTCTATGAATTCAAAAAAATCTTTAACGAAGCCGCTACCAAGCGTTTTGGTTCCGGCTGGGCCTGGTTGTTCCTGAACAAAGAAGGAAAACTGGAAATTGGTTCCACTCCCAATCAGGACAATCCTCTGATGGATATTTCAGACCTGAAAGGCAAACCCATCATGGGAATTGATGTGTGGGAACATGCCTATTATCTGAAATACCAGAACCTCCGCGGACAATACCTTCAAGCGTGGTGGAATTTGTTGAACTGGGATCAGATCACAATAAATCTGGAAGAGGCTCAGAAAGGATGAGCCGGTAGAATTTGGAGGACACTGATTAATAGGTCGACAGAGATAAAAACAGTTTGAAGCGAAAATAAAATTCGCATCATGCAGACTGCTTCGTGTTTTCCGTATTCTGTTTTTCGGTTCTTCTAAAAAATCACACGAGGGCGATATCAAACTGAACCAGATCGACAAATTGGTGCACACGCTCATCGATCTCATTTTGTTTTAAAGAAACCAGGCGCTCAAGACCGAATTTTTCTACGCAGAAGGAAGCCATTGCGGAACCGTAGATGATACCACGCTTCATATTATCAAAGGAGATGTCGCGCGACTGGGCCAGGTAGCCGATGAAGCCACCCGCAAAAGTATCACCTGCACCTGTCGGATCGAAAACTTCTTCTAAAGGCAATGCCGGTGCAAAGAAAACCTGTTCCTTGTTGAACAAGAGTGCTCCATGTTCTCCTTTCTTAATAATCAGGTATTTAGGGCCCATTTTTAAAATTTTCTGTGCCGCTTTAACCAGGGAATATTCATGTGTAAGCTGTCTGGCTTCCGAATCATTGATCGTGAGCACGTCCACCAGTTTGATGGTATCCATCAGGGCATCCATTTGTGTCTCCATCCAGAAGTTCATGGTATCCAACACGATCAGTTTCGGGCGTTTATGAAGGCGCTCGATCACTTTTTTCTGCAGCTGAGGCATCAGATTGCTGAGCATGAGAAATTCGCAATCCTGGTAAGAATCCGGGATGATCGGGTCAAAATCGAGCAATACATTTAACTGAGTATCAAGTGTATCGCGTGTATTCATGTCGACATGGTACTTTCCGGACCAGAAAAAGGTTTTTTGCCCTTTTTTAATCTGCAGGCCTTCGGTAGACATTCCTTTCTGCTGAAACTGCTCGATCATTTCCATGGGAAAATCATCGCCCACAACAGAAACAAGCTTGATATTATTCGAAAAATAGGCGGCAGAAGTGCCCGAATAGGTTGCAGCTCCACCTATAATTTTATCTGTTTTCCCAAAAGGGGTTTCAATGGCATCAAATGCGACGGTTCCAACGACGAGTAAGCTCATGAATCTTAAATATTTTGCACGAAGATATTGCATTTTCCTTAAATATCTTTACTTTTGTCGCCCCTAAAATACCTTCTTTCTGTATGCTTTAGTCCGCCAGCCGGCGGGTGACTTATGCGGGGAGGCCTGCCCTTCGCCCTGATAATCAGAGCGAAGGAACATTCTTCCTTAGCTCAGTTGGTTAGAGCATCTGACTGTTAATCAGAGGGTCCCTGGTTCGAGCCCAGGAGGGAGAGCGTATCAGTGCGAGAAACAGTGTAAGTGAACAGTAAATTGCTGGTCATTTGCGCTGTTTCTGTTTTATAGCAGTTAAATACTGTTCACTTGCACTGTTTCTGTTTCTCACACTAAAAAAACTGTTCACTCGGACTGTTTCTGTTTCTCACACTAAAAAACTGTTCACTCGGACTGTTTCTGTTTCTCACACTAAAAAAACTGTTCACTCGGACTGTTTCTGTTTCTCACACTAAAAAAACTGTTCACTCGGACTGTTTCTGTTTCTCACACTAAAGAGTATCAGTGTAAGAAACAGTGCAGGTGAACAGTGATTTTCTGCTCACTCCCACTGTTTCTGTTTCTCACACTAAAAAAACTGTTCACTCGGACTGTTTCTGTTTCTCACGCTAAAGAGTATCAGTGCAAGAAACGGTGCAGGTGAACAGTGATTTTCTGCTCACTCCCACTGTTTCTGTTTCTCACACTAAAAAAACTGTTCACTCGGACTGTTTCTGTTTCTCACGCTAAAGAGTATCAGTGCAAGAAACGGTGCAGGTGAACAGTGATTTTCTGCTCACTCCCACTGTTTCTGTTTCTCACACTAAAAAAACTGTTCACTCGGAATGTTTCTGTTTCTCACGCTAAAGAGTATCAGTGCAAGAAACGGTGCAGGTGAACAGTGATTTTCTGCTCACCCCCACTGTTTCTGTTTCTCACACTAAAGAGTATCAGTGCAAGAAACGGTGCAGGTGAACAGTGATTTTCTGCTCACTCCCACTGTTTCTGTTTCTCACGCTAAAAACTGTTCACTCGGACTGTTTCTGTTTCTCACGCTAAAAAAACTGTTCACTTGGACTGTTTCTGTTTCTCACGCTAAAGAGTATCAGTGCAAGAAACGGTGCAGGTGAACAGTGATTTTCTGCTCACTCCCACTGTTTCTGTTTCTCACACTAAAAAAACTGTTCACTCGGACTGTTTCTGTTTCTCACACTAAAGAGTATCAGTGCAAGAAACAGTGCAGGTGAACAGTGATTTTCTGCTCACTCCCACTGTTTCTGTTTCTCACACTCATTATATTTCCCATCATCAATGAGGTTGCTATCCCCAATAGAAAAGTCAACCTTTGAAAATGGAATTCAAAGAACTAATCGTCTATCAAAAATCACTTCAGGTATATTCAGACTTGGAGAAAAATGTATTATCCATAAAGGAACTCGATCGTAATTTGAAGGATCAACTACGGAGAGCAGCAATCAGCATAATTTTAAACATCGCCGAAGGCAGCAGCAGATTTAGCTACGCCGACAGGAAAAACTTCCTTGTGATTTCAAGAGGATCTGCATTTGAATGTGTGGCAGTTCTTGATATCATAAGCTCTTCGACAAAGCAAAATTTTTCTGAACTTGAAAACACATTGGAGCAAATCTCAAAAATTCTTTACAAAATGATTTCAACACTTAATGATTTAGCAAAGGGAAAAACTCGGTTCTAATAAATCAATAATAATATGTACAAATGAGATTTTGAAGCTCTAACGTGCAAGCAGAATCAACAAACCTTATGCTTGATGCGTAATGTGAATGGCCTTAATGGTAGCTACCTAATCCACCCTCGTGCTCAAACTGAGACTAGAACTAAAAAAGTGTGTGTAGATGAACGAAAAAGGTGGTTCGTCGTTAAGATGAACGGTTTTTTTTAATTGGGACAGAAAATGGGATGGTGGAGAGCAAAAACGGGTCAACACACTGTTTCTATTTCTCCCATTTTATATGATGCAACTATGAGGATATCTGATGAGCCTTGAATAGTGGATTTAAAATCACACAGCTTCAGGGCAAAGGATTTTGCAAATCCTTTGGAGCGGAAAACGACCTTTTTTGATGCTATGATTCTGTAAAAAAGGGGGAGCTTACATTATTACTTCTTCTTTATGTAAAACCTGAATTAAACTCAAACAAGCTTCCGATCACCCTCCTTCAGGTTTGTATCCAATTTTTGTTCTTGGTAAAGGTGGTGGACTCAGAAGTTTTTTTAATGCAGTGAAAATGATTTGTATTTCAGCTTCATGTTTTTTTGTTTTTTCATATTGTTGCAACAATTTATTTTCTAACAATTCGAGTTTTAATAGTACATCTTTGTGAGTGGAGAGTATTTCCTTGATCCGTGTAAATATGCGAATGATCTGAATATTCACATTAATAGCAGTTTCGCTTTTCAAAACACTCGACAACATTGCGACGCCTTGTTCGGTAAAAACATTTGGCCTTTTTCTCAATCCCATTTTATCATTATTGGAAGTCACAAATTGTGACTTCCAATTTTTAAGTTCCATACTAGTCATTTTAAACATAAAATCAGGAGGAAATCATTTTCTGTTTCTTGTGACTGCCTGATTAAGTACTTTTGTCTCTACACTTTACATTTGGGCAAGATCGCGGTCGAGAATTACTCTTTTTCCTCTGACGGTATAGATTTTACTAATTACTAATTCGTCGGTTAATTCAATTACTTTTTTCATTTATGTGTTGTAGCAAGCACTGAATGTGCACTAAACACAATGATAGAATTACATTTTTACCCTGACAACACAATATTTTATGGGTTATATATTAGGGGCATATGAACAGTATACAGAATACAGTACACAGTTCACAGTTCACAGGATTTCTGATCTATAAACTGTGAACTGTATACTATCACTGTAAACTCAAATTGTCCAATAGAAGAAATTCTGCCGGCCATTTGTTTTTTTTCGGATGGAACGTGTGAACGAGATCTCATACTCATTCCGGGACTTGCTGTGAAAGAGATAAGTCGTTCGTTCTCGATTTTAATATGTTGTATTCAAGAGGATATCTAATGAGCCTTGAATAGTAAATTTAAAATCACACAGCTTAAGAGCAAAGGATTTTGCAAATCCTTCATAGCACTCTAATTAAATTGTGAGATAGAAAATGTTTCCATTGATTAATAAAACTCTTTC
The DNA here is from genome assembly GCA_963775555.1 of uncultured Bacteroidota bacterium. Taxonomy (GTDB): domain Bacteria; phylum Bacteroidota; class Bacteroidia; order AKYH767-A; family 2013-40CM-41-45; genus QQVM01. The sequence goes on from CAVZJJ010000002.1 coordinate 334,132, forward strand.
ACTTTCGATATTGATAGTTCCATTGGCTCTAAAAGGATACTGCCACATAGTCTACAAGCAAATGTTCCTAAACCTGATTATAAAAGGCCCCTGTCTTTCTTCATTTTATGTATACAGCAATCTCTTAACAGAAATATGAAATTTTCCATTATTAGCAATTTGCTTACATAATACAGGTAACATTCGGAGACGCTTATGTCTTCAGCGGCCCAACAAAAAGATAACTCCAGAAGGAAGCTGTCTTCCAATGGAACATCCTCATCAATTAACAGGTCATTAATGATGCTTGCTCTGTTGGTGTATTCCTCAATTAAATATTCCCGCTGACATTCGTCAAGATAATTTTTCTGCAGCTTTTCGATCAATCTGTCCTCGAATTCGTTTTCGTTCGTCATTGCTTTTTTATTTTACATCGGTTAACAAATACTCCTCGATTTCCCTGCCACTACTGAACAGTTTATTATCAGTAAAGGGATAATCCTCCCTGGTCTGCCGGCATAAGATTTCATTGCAAGCGCGCTCGTCTGAATATTCAGGAGAGTGTCTGAACTTCCTTTCGCCCCTCCAGTTTAAAATTGTCGCGAGAATGTTTGGAGCGGAGAGTACGATCTGAAGTTTACAGCTTTCACATTCAAAAAAATCATCAATATTAAGTCGCATTCGTCCTCGCTCTTCTTTGAGTTCACATGCCGGGCAATAGCCGGTCCAGTAGGTTGAAATTTTAGGACCTTCTTCGATTGTTTTCATTTTTCTTTTATTTTCAGTTGAATTGGTTGTTGATACGAATGTTTCGCATCACGATATTTCAATGCTGTTTTAAGTTCATACTTCCTGTCCTGATTTTTTTCCATCACCAGGATTTGACAATTTTCCGGATTAGCAACTTTTTCAAATTCCTCCACCGTCCAATGAAACCAGCGCATCAGAAACAGGCGGATTGTCATCCCATGGCTCACGATTACGATATTCTCAGGAGCGTCCGGTTTTTCAAAATCACGGAATAAAGTCCCGAAGAAATCACTTATCCTGTCATACACATCCGCGGCGGATTCTCCATCCGGAATTCGAAAATAGAATGTCCCGTAGTCATCGCGTTCCTTGTCAATCCGCTCACATTCTTCCACAGATCGCTTGTGACCCCACTCCTGCTCTCTCAGCCGGGGTTCTTCCACAAACCGCAGCTGTTTTTTCGATAGGCTTTCAGACAATCCTTCAAAGGTCATGCGTGTCCTGAAATGTGGTGATATATAGAACATGGCAGATTCCTCGGTGATGACCTCCTTGAGTTTAGATGCTGCTTCCAGGGCTTGTTGCTTCCCTTTCTCCGTTAAAAGCAAAGCATAGTCGGGTTTTTGACTGTAAACGATCTTGTGCACATTGCCTTCGGATTCACCATGTCTGATCAGAATTATTCTTTTAGGTTTCATATATGTCTTGGGCTTATGTAGTGTCTCCTTTTATGATGCTTATAAATATACGGCATCCACAACGCAACCTATCTGCGTTATAAAGAGGATATTTCCCTCTAAGGTGAAATTTCCTGCGAGCTAACAAAATAAATAATCCTTAGATATTAGTTCAACTAATTGGTTATTGTAACTCAACGTGATAGAATACCCCGCAGTTCTTGAAGTATTTTTATATCATTCTTTATATTATAAACTTCTGTCATATAAACCTCACAACTAAAAATTAATCCCTAGTAGTGCTTCTGGACAACTGGAAATCTCTGGAAGTGATCTGAATCTATACTCTGCTTTCTTTCGTCAGTTCTATAAACAGTCTCCTCAGATAAACCCAGAAGCTCTTTTAATTCGTCCAGAATAAACCCTAAAGTCTGATTCGTAGTCTTTATTCCATATATTTTGTTCATCCGCTCAAAGTTAAAATAGCTTCTGTCTACTTGACCCCCTCTCTCAATATCCTTAATTGCCTCTAACAATTTGGAGCAGACCTTACTATTACCATACTCCCCTTTTTCAAGGCCCAACAATTTTTTTTTGATAAAAGCGAACTTGTGATTAATATAGGCATGCAAGTGAGCTCCAGAAGTTGGCCGATATGTAGACTCTAACTCTTGAATTTTCTCATCCATTCGTTTAAAAAGCTTTGTTAAAGATAAAGTCGTGTAATCAATATTGTAGAATAATAAATCCTGCAATATCTCATGGAGTGTTGCCTCTCTAAATTTCTTCATATACGTTTTCCGGAATTTTCCTGTTTTTCGTCTGACATAAAATAATATTTTAGGTTAAAATATTATTACATCAAAAAATACAGCGAGGGTAATTGGCGCTTTATTTTGGCAGAAGGCCCTCATCATTTTACCACCGCGGCCGCGAGGCTCGGTTGGTTTCACCACATGGTGAATCTTGATGTAAAGCACAAAGATAAATAAAATTATCGAAAAGCAAATCGAGCTTTAAAATAATTCATCCTGTTTTAATAGCTTAGTCAAAATACACCTTGCAAACCAAGAAAGAACAAGCACCCCGGAATTTCTAAAGTTATTTGTCAATTTTTAAATATTACGTTCCAAAAGAGTTGAAATAACATTAATCTCAAGGGGCTTTAATGCTTTCATAATTCTTTCTGAATCATATATCTTTCCAAAAAAACATTATCGTTTCGCATTTCAAATCTCTCTCTCTTTATGAATAAACTAAACATCTTCTACCGGGTATTTACAATACACTCGCTCGGCAGAATGTTCAATTTAATAAATTAGCTCTTATTTTCAAATAGACATACTCCAGACCATGGAAATTTTCCTTTAGGTCCGGTTGGTTCGTCTAAGGCTGCGAATTCTTTAATATCACCTGTCAACCTGTTCAATTGTAATGCGGTTTTTAATTTCGATCTTGATTCGAGAGGCTTCCAACCAAATAATCGAAAAAAATCTTCACCTGAAGCAGGAGCAAATTTCAATGGAGTTCCGGCATCATCAAGAAGCTTGCCCATTTCCTTTTGTATAAGAGGTAATATTCCGGGTGACATAATATCCAATAGCCAATGTTTGAAATTTTTGAAATGAGAAAGATCATAGGCTAATGATCCTGCCTGCTCTTCGCTGAGATAACCCATCAATCCTTCAGAAACCACCAATATCTTTTTAGCCCGGTCATTTAATTCGCCAAACAAAACAAGTCTCGCCTCTCTGTCACTAAGATCAATTGAAATATACTCATGATGGCAAGATGGTTTTACATCTATCATCATTGATTCCATGTAAGAAATTATTTCCGGAAGATCCACATCTATCCACAGTAATTTTTCCGGCAAGACTAAACGGTAGGCTCGGGTATCCAGTCCGCTTGCAAGATTAATGACCATATCATAATCCGCTTCCAAATGCTGCTTAATAAATTCATCAAATAAAAATGTACGAGCAACAAATGACCAGCTGTTTTGCCTTCCGGACTCCATGGAATGTACAATTAATTCGCCCCTTTCCCCGGCTAACCTTCTGGCATAAGGATCTTTAAAAACGGAATCTGAACGATCATTTTCATCCGCCCTGTAAACGGCGACCCACCGAGCCGTATCTGAAATGTTTCGAATGACCGGTTTCATCAAAATGTATTAATCAATCTTTCTGAAAATATGACAAGGGTAACAATATGCGACCCTTTTTTATTGTATTTTAACGGTCAATATACAGCAAATATCAACATAAGAAAAATGTACATGGGCATTAAACTCCCGGTTAAATTAGAAGTCAGATGAGTCTGGTTAACAACTTAAAAATACGACCCTGGGTTATTGAAGATCTTGAACTGCTTGCGGACTACTTCAATAATATTAAAATCTGGAATAATATGCGGGATTATATTCCTCACCCTTATACATTGGAGGATGCGGAACAGTTTATCAACATCCAAAGCGAATTAAATCTTCAACAAAATTTTGCCATCACATATGCAGGAGAAGTCGTAGGAGGAATCGGAATCATTACACGTGTGGATATTTACAGAATGAATGTTGAACTTGCTTATTGGATCGCAGAACCATTCTGGGGAAAAGGTTATGCGACAGAGGCCGTTCGATTGATGACTGAATACGTTTTTCATTCATTCAAAGTAAACAGAATCGTTGCAGAAGTATTCGAGTACAATAAAGCAAGTATGCGTGTGCTTGAAAAAAACGGCTATTTTCTTGAAACGGTTTCCAGGAAAGGAATTTTAAAAAACGACTATCTGGTTGATAATTATATTTGGGTTAATCAAAAAATCTATTAGATAGTTTAAATCTTATGATAAAGAAAAATATTGCAACGAACGAACTGGGCTTTGTATTTAATCCCGCTACAGGCGACTCTTACAGTACAAATCCTATTGCTGCTTCCATTATCAAAATGATGAAGGAAGGCATTTCCTTGAGTGAAATTAAACGTACTTTATTCGAAACTTACGACACGGATAAGGCCTCCATTGAAAAGGATGTTGATGAATTCGTGAACACACTTAAGGAAAATAATTTACTGATTAACAATAAATAAAATTTATGCCTGACAGTTTAACTCCATTGGTTATAGCCGTAACCGGACTAAACGCCATAGACAGCCCGGGGCCGGGAGTGGCGGTTATCCGCGCTATTCGTGAAGGCATTAAGCGCCCTGTACGAATTATAGGATTAGCTTATGAAAATCTGGAGCCGGGAATTTATATGGATGGAATCTGTGATGCTTCTTATCAGATATCATATCCTGCAGCCGGATCGGAAGTATTGTTAAATATTATAAGCGGGATACATAAGAAAGAAAAGATTGATGTCCTGATTCCAAATTTTGATGCCGAACTGCATAATTTTATTTCCATTGCTCCCCGACTGAAGCTGTTGGGAATAAATACTTTTTTACCCGATCTTGAAATGCTTAATTCCCGGGACAAAACAAATTTATTTGATTTCGGCAAGAAGCATGATTTGTTCGTTCCCAAGGATAAAATCATTTATAATACAGACACGCTTCCGCAAATCGGAGAAGAATTCGGGTACCCCTTGGTTGTTAAAGGAAAATTTTATGAAGGTATTGTTGCATACACCTTAGAGCAGGCTCAAAAAGCATTTTATAAAATAAGCGCTAAATGGGGGCTTCCCATAATTGTTCAGCAATTCATTAAAGGCACTGAAATAAATATTGCAGCATTGGGTGACGGAGAAGGAAAAGCTATCAGTATAATTCCCATGCGAAAAATGTATATAACCGACAAAGGAAAAGCCTGGGCAGGTATTACTCTGGAGGATGATGCATTATTAGAACTGGCGAAAAAATTTATTTCAATTACCAAATGGCGCGGCGGTTTCGAATTAGAGGTTATGATGACCGATAAGGAAGAATTATATATTATGGAAATAAATCCTCGCTTTCCCGCCTGGATTTATTTAAGCGCTGGTGTCGGACAAAATCAACCGGCATCATTGGTAAAACTGGCTATGGGAGAAAAACTCGCTCCTTTTACTCAATATGAAGTAGGTAAATTATTTATACGTTATTCCTGGGATTTGATTGTGGATCTTTCAGAATACCAGCAATTCAGTGCTTTTGGAGCGCTGATCAATAAAAAACAATAAGCTTATTCAATTAAGTCAATTCAAGACCGGGATATGGAGAAATTAAAATATGAGAGGCCTTTTTTAAAAAAAATGAGTGCCGGAATAATGGATAAATCCGGTGCGCAAAGCGAACTTACACCTGTTACACATATTGATGAAGTAAGTGTAAAAGCCCTTATTACTGAATATGGCAGCCCTCTTTTTGTCCTCAGCGAAAGGAAAATTCGTCAAAATTATCAGGCAGCAGTCAGGGCATTTAATACACGCTATCCCAAAGTCCAATTTGCCTGGAGTTATAAAACTCATTACAACAATGCCGTTTGTAAAATATTTCATCAGGAAGGAAGCTGGGCTGAGGTGGTTAGTGGATTTGAATATAAGAAGGCACTAAGAAACGGGGTTCCAGGCAATCATATTATTTTTAATGGCCCCGATAAACATAGTGATGAAATAAAGCTGGCAGTCGAAAATGATTCGATGATTCACATAGATCATTTTGAAGAACTATATACTCTCATAGATCTATGTAAAACGATTGGTAAAAAAGCACGTGTCGCTATTCGTGTAAATATGGATACCGGAATTTATCCCTTGTGGGATCGCTTCGGATTTAATTACGAGAACGGTCAAGCCTGGTCAGCACTAAACAAGATCTGTTCTTCGCCCGAATTATTGTTGACAGGATTACATTCGCATATCGGAACGTATATGCTCAGCACTCAGGCTTATGGGGTAGCGGCAACAAAACTTTGCAAGCTCGCAACTGATTGTAAAATCCAGTTAAATACAAGTATAAAATACATCGACCTGGGGGGTGGATTCCCAAGTGCCAACACATTAAAAGGTTCATACGGTTTAGTTCCAACCCCAACTGTCGACGAATTTGCAGAAGTCATTACATCTTCCATTCTTAATTACGGATTCAAAACCGATGAGCTTCCAATGTTAATACTTGAAAGCGGACGTGTTCTAATTGATGACGCGGGGTATTTATTAGGAACTGTTCTGGCAAATAAAAAATTGAGTGATGGAAGAAAAGCCACCATTATGGATTTTGGGGTGAATATAATGTTTACCTCTTTCTGGTACGATCATCAGATTAGTCCTGCCCAGGAAGCCTCCGAATTTAATGAAGAGTCCGTCATGTATGGACCTCTTTGTATGAATATTGACATCGTGCGTGAAAGCGTAAGTTTACCATTACTGAACCGGGGCGATCATGTGGTTGTACATAAAGTAGGAGCGTATAATATGACTCAGTGGATGCAGTTTATTGCTATGCGACCGAATATTGTTTTGATAGACACTCAAGGCAGGACGCATATCATTCGCAAAGCCGAAAACCTGGACTACCTGGAACAGTTGGAATTAATTCCCGAACACCTCCAAACCAAAAAACAAAATTGAACCGGCTAATCAAGCAAAGCTTTTATTCTTTCATTGAGGAATTCCTGCAGAGTTATTCCATTTTGTTTTTCTCCAATAATACTTTTTTTGGAGCAATGCTGATGTTGGTAACATTTTTTAAACCCTTTGCAGGACTCTCCGGATTTATTGCTCTGATTATTGCTCTCGCCTTTTCATTTTATACCGGAATAAACCGGACATCTACCCAGAAAGGTCTGTTTACTTTCAATGCATTGATGATGGGTATAGGAATGGGGACGTTTTATAATTCAGGATTCGCATTTTGGCTGCTCCTCATTTTATTGGTAATACTGACTGTTGTCTTTTCAAGTGTACTTTGGAATCAGTTTAGCAAATTTGGATTGCCATTCCTGATTATTCCATTCATATTATGTTTCTGGCTTGTTATTCTCGTCACCGGTGAGTTTTCTGCAATCGATCTTACGTCACGTAACTTTTATTGGATTAATGACATGTACACCATAGGTGACAAACATCTTCTTGGTTTTATAATGTTCTTTGAAAATCTGCCGGTTCATCCGCTAATCATCACTTTTTTTAAGTCATTGAGTTCAATCTTTTTCCAGGACAATGTATTAGCCGGTCTTATTATTTTTACCGGCATACTTCTTCATAGTCGGATCAGCGCAACTCTTATTATTACGGGTTTTGTAACTGCAATAATTTTTAATACTGTAGTTCATACTTTTGATACGGGAATGAATGCCTATCTATTGGGTGCAAACTTTATTCTGGTTGCAATGGCAATAGGAAGTTTTTTCGTAATCCCTTCCCCGCATTCCTATTTATGGGCCATAATCAGTGTTCCATTCACCTTTATAATTTCCATTGGTCTTAGCAAAATATTAAACATTTATCATTTACCTGTCTATACACTGCCATTTTGTTTTGTCACTATTACCCTTGTCTTCTTTTTTTCAATCAAACGTCAAATTGGAAGGGTGGTACTTACTCCGATACAATACTATTCACCGGAAAAAAATCTATATAGTTATCTGAGCACCCGTGAAAGAAGATCTTTTGAAAATCATTTCCCCCTGCAACTGCCTTTCCTTGGAGAGTGGATCGTGTCTCAGGGATATGATGGTGACATCACGCATAAAGGTGATTGGAGCAAGGCTCTGGACTTTGTTATTGTTGACTCTGAATTAAAAACATACACCAAATTTGCTCTCCAACTGGAAAATTTTTATTGTTACAATAAACCGGTACTGGCAGCAGGAGATGGTTATGTCACAGAGATCATCGATCACATAGCTGATAATGAAGTTGGCATCATAAATCAACAGCAAAACTGGGGTAATACAATTATTATTAAGCACGCAGAAAATCTATTTACCAAGATGTGCCATTTGCGTAAACATTCTTTCCGGGTGAAAGTTGGAGACTATGTAAAACAGGGTGACATTGTTGCAGCATGTGGTAATTCCGGGCGTTCACCCGAACCACATCTTCATTTTCAAATTCAAAGTACAGCCTATGTAGGTGGCAAGGCCATATCCTATCCCTTTTCCTTCTATAGAAGAAGTACTCATGCTATGACTGTTTTGGAAGAACATAAGGTACCTGAAGAAACAGAAATAGTTCGCAATACATCATTGAATGAAAGTCTTTCGAAAGCCTTTGGCTTCATTCCTGGCTACAGGCTGGAAGTTGCGTCAGAAGGATTTGAGACGACAATGTGGGAAGTATTTACCGATGCCTTAAACTTTAATTATTTATATTGTTATCTCACAAAGTCTGTTGCTTATTTCAGTCTGCAGAAAGGAATGTTTTATTTTATTTCTTTTGATGGAGACAGAAACAGTTTGCTTTATTACTTCTATTTAAGCTGCTACAAAATTTGTTTATCCACTGAAACGCAAGTGCCGGTGTATGATAAATTCCCTTTGCAATTCAGCAAGACCAGCCCCGGGAAATGGTTACAGGATGTGATAGCCCCATTCTACATTTTCAGAAAAATACATTATAAATCTATGAACATAGCTCAGACAGATGAATCTATCATCACTATCAAGTCAGGGCAAGATCTGGAGTATTTCAATAAGTTAATTCCCAAGTCATCTGCTATCATAGAAATAGAGGAACAAAAGATAAAATCATTTCAATTTTCGGATAAGACTAAAAAAATTAAAGTCTCTTGTACACCAAAAGAATAATTCTGCTCCTTATAGGCTGTCTGCATTATTTCATGGTGCAGGCGCAAACAATTGCAAATGATAGTGTCGCCAATGTGGAATCACTTAATCTTTACTACGCTCAAAACTGGAGTGGTCTACTAAGCTACGGGAAATCGGCAATTAAATCCGGAACGGACTTTCCGTTGCTGAGAATGCGGATTGGTTATGCTTCTTTATTACTGGGCAAATACAGCGAAAGCCTCAAACACTATTCAAAAACTTATCATCGCGACAAACAAAACACAATTGCGTTATATTACACTTATCTGAATAACCTGTATTTAAATAATATGACTTCAACAAGGTATTATGCAGGAAAGATGTCCAGAGAAAGCAGATCGGCTGAAAAACTAAAACGTTATAAACTTGCAGCTATAAACACTGGTTATACTTATAAATATCCGGACAGTGAATTTAGAGGTCTCGGAACATACTGGAACGCAGCTGCGAATGTACAATTAGGATATCGGCTTGAACTGCAGCAAATGGCAGGTTTTTTTCATCAAACGATTAGCGAACCAAGTCTACAATACGTTAATGACAATGAGCACATAGTAATCGATCAAAAAGAATATTATGGAAAATTAATTTGGGCACTCAGCGGGAAACTATCGTTATTAGGTGGATATCATTATATATTTAATTCATTCAATAACTATACCTACAACAATCACCTTGGCTTCGGGGGTATAAAATATTCTCTTCCGTATTTTCATCTACAATTAATGGGTCATAAAGGAACAATAAGCGATTCTTCATATCAGCAAGTGGATGCGACAATAAGCACTTATCCATTGGGAAGCACCAAGCTATACACCATAACGCGCGGATCCTACGGTGAGCAATTTACATTGACACAAATTGTCGGAATAAATATTCTGAAAAATACCTGGCTCGAAGGAAACACGACCATAGGAAGATATTCAAAACTCCTCGAGAATGATGGCTTATATCTCTTCAATGACATAGATAAAAAATGTATCAAAGTTGGAGGAACAATTTATATTTTAATGGCAAAACAGTTGCTTTTATCTTTGAATTATATCTACGAACAAAAGTTGCGATTTGGCACATCAGACACATATTTTAATGAACACTCTGTAACAATTGGTTTATCATGGAATCTTTAAGAACTCAAATCATCCTGATCTCGATGCTTTTCGGATCATTGGCACTAAGCGCTCAAACGTCCGAGCAAACATTGAAAGCATTCGAAGACAGCTATGCCCACGAATCCTCGGGTGATTATAAAAATGCTTTATTGGATTTACAAAATATTTACCAAAACGATTGCTATGAATGTAATCTAAGAATCGCCTGGTTAAATTATAAAGCGAAAAATTACGCCACATCAATGGATTATTACCAAAAGGCCAGTGATCTGAAAAAGTTCAGTGTAGAAGCCAGAATGGGATTTATCTCTCCGGCCAACAGTGCCAAACAGTACGAGAAAGCATATCAGAAGTATGAGGAGATTCTTAAAATCGATCCATATAACAGCACTGCCAATTATTGGGTAGGAGTAAACTACTACACCATTAAGAAATATGATATTGCAGCTAAGTATTTTGAATTAGTACTGAATATGTATCCATTTGATTATGATGCTAACCACATGCTTGCATGGACATACCTGAATTTGGGTAAAACAGGAGAAGCCAAACTTCTATTTAGTAAAGCCCTATTGTCTAAGCCTTCAGATATTTCATCAAAAGATGGACTAAGTAAATGCAAGTAAAATAATTGATGAGCAATTAAATGGAGCGCTTAGTCTATGTTTTTCTATTTGATTTTTGTATAAGGGTTAGAGCGGAGTTCAAACATTTATCCTGGCAATAAAAGGGGTTGTTTAAAAATAATTATTTTTAAAAAATAAAATCAACTTTAACATATGACGATCGCAAAGACCGGAAAATTTGTTTTTAAAATACGTTTTTTTGATATTTTGTTGCCTTAATGCATCATCAGTTTTAAATGCCTAACGATAATCAGAATCTGTAACGCTATAATGATTCCCTATTGCCGGACATTTTTCCCTTATTGATGGATTTAAAATCACTCAGTCGAAGAGCAAAAAGATTTTGTAAATCTAATGTGGTGTAGAATTGTTTTTTCAAAACAAAGAGTGCAAAATATTTTTCTCTAAATTTAATGTTTTTTTACGCATATTTCGTGTTTCCTGATTTCCATTTTCATCAATAAAGTCTTGTTGGACGGCTAATGTCTCCTTATGCAAAGCGCTGTCCTGCCAATACCCGGCAAATCAAGTCAGTCTCAGCTACAATTAGAGAACTAGGTACAGAGGATCATGCCGATCTAATACACAATTAATTTATTGGAAGTATTTAAATTCTCCCCGGTGACATTTAAAATATAAACTCCCTGGCTAAGTTTGGATTCGGATTTTTCAATCAAAATTGTTTCCTCATTTGTACCTAAGTACGATCGCTTATACAGAACATTCCCGGCCATATTAGAAATTGAAACAGTAACACTACCGGCATCATGACTATTTAATCTGATATGAACATCGCCGGACGACGGGTTTGGATACACAGATACAGTGTTTTCGGATTGATCCACTTTGCGACCAAATCTTGAAGATGGTCCCGGTGCAATGAGTGGCTTTTGTATTGTAAATTCATCATCAATTATACCGCTAGATGTTAAAAATTTACAGCTCAGGCTTCCTCCGTCAACATCAAGTATTAAACTTCCATTATCGGTGGTATTCGATTTGTACATGGCGTTATGCGGAAATCCCGGTTGCGTTGTCCCTGTGGGCATACTTCCTAATCCGCAGACTACGTATACTGTTCCGTTTGCCGTTCTTGTTAATTTGGTATAGGGTCCTCCTCCGGGCTGGACAATATTCCCTGCAGGATATAATGAGGGATTAAATGTATTTTCAAGTCCTGTATGATTCTTTATTAAATTACTTCTTTCGTAAATATGACTATGCCCGCTCATCACTAAATCAACTCCATAGGATTCAAGTAATGGGATAATGTTGGTTCTCATATTCATCAAAGCAATTTCATTATCCGAATCATGACTTCCCTTGGTGTATGGAGGAGTATGAAAAAATACGATCGTCCATTGTTGAGTGTTATTCGCTAAATCGTTGCTCAGCCAGTTATACATTGCACTTGACGGATCATTATAAGAACCATAGCTGTCCAATGAAATGTAATGTATGCTTCCATAATTTACTGAATAATATTTTTCAGTTCCTGATGCATTGGGCAATTTAAAGATGTTAAAATATGGGAAGTTCAGTCCCAGTGAAGCAGCGCTTTGATATCCCGATTGAGCATAATCGTGATTTCCCAATGTTGGGAATATCGGAGTGTTTTTTAATATGGAATTGTAAACATCAAAGACCTGAGTCTGATATTCCTGGTCGGTGCCATTGCTCTGAGAATTGTCTCCTACCCAAATCCAACCATTCACAACTTGTCCGGCTGTATAATTCGTAAATGAATTCCGCACAGCAGTCTGCCGGGATCCAATGCTTCCAAAATCGCTCGTTACCCAGAACCTCACAGGTAGTGTACTATTATCGGCGGGTGCTGTGTAAAAATAATTATTTGCATCACCCTGAAGAACATTTCCAATGGAACCGATGGAATAATAATATTTTGTATTGGGCAAAAGACTGTTTATGGATATTTCATGATCGGATTGAATACCCAAATCACTAGCAACATAATTTAATTGAGTCGGGCTTGTTCCATATTTTACTTCACTGTTCTCGGCAGCCGCTGTTCTCCATTGGATGGTGATGCTATTACTGGTCACTATTGGCATATATGGACCTCTTGACAAAATTGATATTCCGGTTGGAGCCAGGGTAGTAAACCAGCCACTCGTTGAAAATGCGCTTTGTCCGCCTGCGCAAACCGATTGAACAATAAATTCATAGTTTGAAGAGGGCTGTAAATTAGTCAATACTATTGCAGCTGCCGTGGTATTAACAGGAGAGGAATAGGCTGCATTTATATTCCTGATTCTATATGCTACATTATAAGATAAGGCACCCGAAACCGGTACCCAAAATACTTCAGCAGAAGAAGATGTTTTATTTCTGTTGCCAAATAAGAGATAATTTGGAACCGCGCAAGTTGAGGACTGACCTGAGAGAGTAGTAAACCATCCACTGGTAGAAAAAGCACTTGTTGTATTTCCTGCGCAAACGGATTGTACAATGAATTCATAATTTGTTGCTGCCTGTAAATTGCTTAAAACAAGAAACGTTGCATTAGTATTTATTGGAACAGAATATGTCGCTCCGCTATTCCGTATTCTGTATGCAACATTGTATGACAATGCACCCGGCACAGCTACCCAAAAGACCTCAGCAGAACTTGAAGTTTTATTCCTGTTGCCGAATAACAAATAATTTGGAACCGCGCAAGTACTGGACTGACCGGAAAGAGTCGTAAACCATCCACTCGCAGAAAACGAGCCCATTACATTTCCGGCGCAAACTGATTGTACAATGAATTCATAATTTGTGGCAGGCAATAAATTATTTAAAACAACAAATGTTGAATTAGTGCTCACAGGAACAGAGTATGCTGCTCCGCTATTTCGTATCCTGTATGCAACATTGTAGGATAGGGCACCCGGAACTGCTACCCAAAAGACCTCCGCGGAATTATCTGTTTTATTCCTGTTTCCAAATAAACTTAGGTTTGGTATTCCACATGTCGTTGTAGAATTTGCAAGTAAAGTCAATTCGAAAGTAATATCACTTGATGATGCACTGCGATTGTGAACTTCCGTCGCTATTGTATTATTTCCGTCTACAAATACTCCATTGGGCAAGGATAATGTTAGTACCGCATTGCCATCGTCAGTACATGTGGAGGCAGCCGGTGTATTATAATTAATTATTCCTGAAGGCATATTGTTTCTATATACTTCCAGGTTATTTACATAGACAACTATTCCGTCGTCCCTCCTGATGTTCATAGTAAAATTAGAATACTGTAAAGGGTTGGTTATGTTAACAGTCTTTCTGAAATAATAGCCAATCCTTGAGCTTGCAAGCGAAGTTACTGGCAGATCACCATAACCGAGTTCTGCGGGTCCTGAATTCCAAGAAGCATCATTGAAGTTCGTAGTTCTCCATATTGTCCCCTGGTTTGAACCATCATCCAGATATTTCCACGTTGAAGAAGCGTCAACAATTGCGGTTTGTGCTTTCGCTGATATTACAAATGAAAATAAACTTGCAACAAATAATAACAAAACTTTAGAGGATACATGTACTGTTTTCATCGTTGCTATGATTGTACTTGTGTGAAATTAAAATCCTCTCCAAATATTTAGAGCTACTGGCTTTAAATTTTACGTCTCTGTTCTTTTATGGTTCTTGCCTTTTCGCAGAAAGCGTCAGCGATTCAGTAAATTTTCAAATAAATTATTCAGTCTATAGGTTTTTTAATTCAACCCTTTTCCGGAAAATTCTACAAGATGATTCTTATCAGGGCCTCATAGCTTGCAAAAAGCGAAGGCAATTCATCCATATATACATGAATTCTTACAAAATGATAAATAACCATACAACTCATAAAAAGGAGATTGTTTCGCTTTGATCCAAAACGAAATGCAAAATGAATACGTCTGAAATATTCCCTTTACAAACAACATCTACAACTGCAATTTCCGGGTATGCAATTAATCATATTGAGAATTCCGGGCGTGCCAATTTCTAATTATTAAAATCCGTTGGCAAGCAGGGATATTCGGTAGAAGTATATTACAAAAGGCCCTATACAGGTTTCACCAGACTGGTCTTCTGACTTCCCGGCAAAGGGAATAGACCCTTTCCATTCATAAAAACGGGAGTAGCCAAATGAAGAGTCGAATGAAGAACGATTCTAAACAAAGAACTCCTTTTGGTAAAGCAGGGTTCCTGTTATTCGGATTCTAATAACCCGGTGCTTTTAAACTTCCTGCTTCCAATATCAATTATTAATCTTTTCAAGCCCTGGAAACTAATCCGGAAGAGTTATGTTTCGACCGTCTATAAGATGCTCGAATGGAGCTTGAACCGAAACATATAATAATGTACATTAGCTTCGTTGTCTAAACTGTCATGAATCAATAAACTTAATCCGGCCTGCTGGGTGAATCCGGCCAGCAGATGCAATCTATGAGCAATTCACCCGATGAACGTATATGAAAACAAAGAAAAATATATTGTATTATATACTGCTCCTGTTCATCGGATATTTTATCTATCGCTTTCAAATAGAGAAGAGTTTTAACCTGCTCTCTATTTATACGTTAAGTGTCTCGTTCAGCTTTTTTTGTTTCTTGTTTAATTTTGATTCGAAAAAATCACTTCCTCTTTTGTTCGTCCTAAGTCTCTTTTCCATGTATGGGATAAATTATCAGGTTGCAGAATACCAATTGCAATGGTCCTCATTTATTATCCTTCTGGCATCCATGGCACTAATGCTCTTCGTATTATTAAGCAATTATCGTCTTGCACTTAAAAAAGCTACAGTACTTTTTCTTGGAATTCTATTGGCCTCAGTTTATTTTATCAAGTCAGGTATTTTAGTTGATTATAAATTCGTTCCCTATGTTATAGGAACTTTTTTCATGTTCCGAAGCATCAGTTTTCTACATGAAATAAAATTCATGAAGAAGGAGGTGCCATTGCTTGACAAGGTCAATTATTTTTTACTTACTCCAAACTTTTCAATGCCTTTGTTTCCAATTCCTGATTATAAGACTTATGTCACGTCCTATGAAGGTATCACAACAAATACACTAAGCAGGGCATGTTTGTTTATTTGCCGTGGTCTATTCCAAATGATTCTTTATCGCTTCATTTATCACCACATCATTATCCCATTTGATGAAATTCAGTCTGCCTCGCAACTTATCGTTTTTCTTATTGCCAATTTTCTTGTTGTGTTGAGGGTAATCGGCGCTTTTCATATAGCCATTGGTCTGATTATTTTATCCGGGTATAATATTCCCGATATTTTCAATAATATATTTTTCTCGACGGGTTTCAGCGATTTATGGAGAAGGACCAATATGTATTGGAGGACATTTATCTTGAAAATATTCTATTATCCATTATATTTTCGGCTAAAGAAATACGGTGTTTACTTTGCCCTAACCAGCTCAATAATCATTTGCTTTTTTATAACATGGATCCTTCATGCCTACCAATGGTTTTGGCTGAAAGGAACATTCCCCATTGAACTTAAAGATATTTTTTTCTGGGGTGGGTTTGGTTTGCTCGTCTCTGCCAATACAGTGTACCAACAAAAAATGCTTGATAAATCCTATATCAAAAAAAAGGAAACAGGCTTATCATATATTACCAATGCTATTTATGCTTGGGGTGTATTATTGACTATGTCATTCTTATGGAGTATCTGGACAGCAGAGTCATTACAAAGTTGGTTTATGCTGATTCGGAAAATTGAATTTTTTCAATTCCATGATTTAAAAATCATTATACTGATTTTTCTGGCTTACAGTCTCATTATATCGATATTCCATTTATATCAAAAAGGTTCATCGCAAATTTTTCAGGCGATTAATAAAAACAAAAGGATCATCGCCTGTTCAGCTTTCGTTTTATTTTTCCTTTTCATACAATCTATGGAAATGATAACAAAAAATAAACGGAGCCACATTTATTGGACCATTGTATATCCCTTGATTGCAGAACAACTAAATCAAAATGATTTAAATAAACTGGATAATGGATACTACTCAAATCTTATAAGTACAAACAATTATTGTTCGCAAGTTTGGATAAATGAAACCGACAATGATCGCAACTTAACTAAATATATCAAATCAAAGACTTCAGTCCTAAGTTACGATTTGATGCATACCAGAAATGTTCCATTTGCATCAGCCAACTATAACAACATTACCTATAATTTAAATTCGTATGGCTTACGAGACAAAGAATACCCGATTACAAAACCTGACTCCTGCTACAGAATAATAGTATTAGGAGGTTCTTATGAGTGTGGAAATGGAATGAATGATGGGGAAGATTTTATTAGTCTTGTTGAAGATAATTTGAACAATAAATATTGGGCAACAATTGATGGTGTTAAGAAACATATCGAGTTGATTAATTTTTCATCACATGGATATTATTTACTGCAACGAATGTATGAATACAAAGACAGGGCAAGCCATTGGAATCCGGACGGGGTATTATTGTTTCTTCATACAAATTATGCCGAGAGAATCACAACGTATATAAATATTATGCTGGATCCAAAATACAAAATTGCTGACCCCTACCTGAATATGGTTATAAACAAGCTCCATCTTCAAGACTCGGATGATTTACAAACAACGAGAAAAAAACTTGGAAGTTATGCAGATTCGGTCAACTACTACGCCATTGAAAAAATAAAAGAGATCTCTCTTAGTCAAAATAAGGCCGTACTCGTACCTGTTTATTTACCGGCACTAAAGGACCAAGTTACCGACAGAGACAGTATATTTGTTGCCGATATATGCGACAGGTATAATTTGAAGCCCATAATTTTATCTGATGTCTATGATGATGAAGATGCAAACAATTTATCAATCTCCGATATCGACTTTCATCCAAACAAAAAAGCTAACGGAATTATTTCAGATAAACTCCTGGAGAATATTATAAGCCATCAATCGTACTTTAACATTAAATTCACAAAAAAATAAATAGTATGTCAATCGAAGAAACAAAGAATGAAATAAAAGAATTTATTATTAAATCGATACTTAAAAATGAGTCGGCCAAGATTGAAAATAACACTCCATTGATCTCCGGAGGATTTATTGATTCAATATCCACTCTTAAAATTGTAGACCATTTAGAGAAAAAATATAAGATAGAATTTCAGCCTCATGAAGTTGATCGCGAAAATTTAGATTCGATTGATTTAATTGCTCAATTCATTCTTTCAAAGAAATAAACTTTCGAAGTTTAATATGCTGCATAAATATCTCGAAGAAGTTCTTACAGTAAATCCTGAAAAAGTTTTTTTAAAAACATCTGAAGGGTCATTTACTTACTTTCAGGTTTATAAGCAAGCAGTTTCTTGGCAAAAATTATTAATCGAAAATGGAATAAGCCATGGTGACAGAGTAGTAATCTACTCCTCCAAAAATGTTTCATCAGTTGCTTTAATGATTGCATGCAGTATGTGCAGGGCAATCTATGTTCCGGTTTCATCACTGAACCCGGCTTATAGGGCAAAATACATTTCCGAAGAAACAGGTCCAAAATTTATTTTATGTGATGATGAAACCGGAACCGGTTTTCTGAAAACAGGGCTGGATTTGACTCTTTTATATTCCAGCGGTGGAATCTGCTTATATACTCATTCCTCTAAACAAAATAAAATTATTGTAATTGATAATGCTGCCTTTATTCTATTTACATCCGGATCAACAGGCACACCAAAAGGTGTTGTGATTTCACATGAGGCTGCTATGGTCTTTATAAATTGGGCTGCTGAAGAGTTCGAAATAACTGAAAGGGATATCCTTGCTTCTATTGCCCCTTTCAATTTTGATTTATCAGTATTTGATATTTATGTTAGTATGAGTAGAGGGGCGACCCTTGTTTTATATCCTGAAGAGCTAACTAAAAACGCACTTATCATGGCGCAAAATATTTCTATAGATAAGGTGAGCGACATTATATGGAACTCCTACTTTCTATTCTACCCTTGCCCTTTATGGAAAACTTCACAAGTATGAATACCCTTATTTAAAAAATATTTTATTTGCCGGAGAAGTATTCCATCTCGAAGCTTTTAAAACACTTTTGGAAAAATGGCCTGATAAAAATTACGCAAATCTTTACGGCCCAACCGAAACTAATGTCTGTACATTTTTCAAAGTCGATCTGAAGGAAATCGATTACCCGGTCTTTCCAATTGGTAAAGCCTGCGAGTACGCCTCATTGCTTTTGATTGATGAACAGGGGAAAGAAATAACAACTCACAACACAAGAGGTGATTTGCTTGTAGCCGGCCAATCGCTTTTCAATGAATATTGGAACGACCCTATAAAGACCAAAGATTCCTTATTTATTGACAAACAGGGTCAGCGCTACTATAAGACCGGTGATATTGTATATAAAAACAAAGACGATAATTTCGTTTATGTCGACCGGAACGACCGGATGATAAAGAAAAACGGTTTTCGAATCGAGCCCATAGAGGTGGAAAAGGTAATGATCAACTTCCCGGGTATAACGAATGTGGCCGTGTGCTTTTCGAAAGATAAAAACCAGTTGTGTTGTTTCCTTGAAAGTCCCGGTCGCATTGATGTCGATTCGCTGGAACTGAAGAAATTTTGTCAAAGGCATCTTCCGGCTTATATGATTCCGGACAAATTCGTATTATTACATACTATGCCGAAAACCAGTAGTGGCAAGGTCGATCTACAGATACTAAACAATCAGCTTTAATGGATTTTGAGCTGAGTCAGGAACAAGTAATGATGCAGGATGCAATCCATGCATCGCTCAGCAAACTGGATGCTTCTTTGCCTTTCGCCAATCGTTGGAAGGAAATCGCCAAAACAGGAATCATCGGAACCTGTGTTGATTGCGAGTATGGAGGATTGGGATTAGGAGCAGTGGATATGTTGCTTATGCTGGAGGCGCTTGCTAAAACAAACAGCGACAACGGACTTTCATTTGCTATTGCCGCACATACGCTGGCCTGCGTAATTCCGATTCAAAAATTTGGATCACAGGCTCAGAAAGAAAAATATCTTAAACCACTCATCAATGGTGATATGGTCATGGCCAATGCAATGACCGAGAGCGAAAGCGGATCCGATGTTTTTAATATGCAGTGCAAGGCGACTAAAAGGGAGGATGGTTTTGTACTAAATGGTACCAAGACATTTATCTCCAACAATTCTAATTCCGATCTCGTCTTAACCTATGCGGTCACCAATCCGGAGAAAGGATTTTTCGGTGGGATTACTGCTTTTCTGATAGAGAGAAAAAATTATTCTGTAGGACAGCAGTTCTCTAAAATGGGATTGGAAAGTTGTTCACTCGGGGAAATTATTTTCGAAAACACATTAATAAGCCCTTCAATGCTTTTAGGGAAAGAAGGGGGCGGAGCAGTTATTTTCAATCACTCCATGGAATGGGAACGAATTTGTATGACCGGCCTGCATCTAGGTACCATGCAAAGGGTATTCCAAAAAACACTTCAGTTTGTGAATGATCGTAAAAGTGCAGGACAGGGAATTGGAAAATTCCAGGGAATCTCACATTCCATCGCCGATATGCAGGTCTTAATGGAAGTTTCAAAAAGCTACGCCTATAAGGCTGCCTGGCAGTTGGATCATAAAAAAGAGATTGGTAAAGCTGCAGCCATCGCAAAATTATTTGTAAGTAATTCGGTAAAGACTTTTATGCTACAGGCTATGCAAATATTTGGTGGTTATGGCTATATTAAAGATTACGGCATTGAACAGGAAGTAAGAGATGCGCTGGCTGCTACAATTTATTCAGGCACCTCCGAAATTCAAAAAAATATTATTGCTTCAAATCTTGGTATTTAATATCTTTAGAATATTAATTATAGTTTAAAATGCAAAACGTACAAGATTTCATTGTAATTGGAGGCGGTCCTTCTGGATCAACAATCGCAACTTTATTGGCCAGGAAGGGCCATTCAGTTACTGTATTTGAAAAAGAAAAATTTCCAAGAGAGCATGTTGGCGAATCTTTGCTCCCATTCTGCTATCCATTGCTTGAAGAATTAGGCGTTCTTGAGGATATGAAAAAGCACATGGTACGCAAACCTGGTGTCATGTTTATCAGCGCTGACGGGAAAAACAAAAAAAACTATTGCTTTAATAAAGTAATTCATGATGAGAGCGCTTTGTCCTTCCATGTATTGCGCCCCTTATTTGATGAAATGCTCCTGAACAATTGCAGGAAATTTGGTGCCACTGCTCTTGAAGAAACAAAAGTCACAAACGTTGAACTGAACAGGCCGGATGAATTGGTGAAAGTTGATGTGATGAATAAGGATGGTGAATCAAAAACATATTTTGCAAAACAATTAATAGATGCCAGCGGACAGGATACTTTCATGGGCAAAAAGCTCAATAACAAAAAATCCTTTGATAACCTTGACCGTGTCTCTTTTTCAACACACTGGATGCTGGAAGAGATGCCCGAATACCTGAATGTTGGAATCTTACTGATTGCTTATCTCGGAGGAGACAAAGCGGGATGGATTTTTGTTATTCCTGTTGGTGTAAATAGAGTCAGCATCGGTGTCGTGTTAAATAATTCCTATGTAAAGGCAGAAAAATCTAAGTTGACAAACACAGACATTGAAGACTGGAAATATCAATTCTATTTAAATGAGATCAGCTCTTCTCCGTATGTCGCAGATATTTTAAAGAAAGCAAAACGCCGCGAAGGACAACCTTTGATGGTTGTTGGGGATTATTCGTATTATACTGAAGCAAAGTATGGCAATGACTTTGCATTAACCGGAGATTCATCAGCATTTCTTGACCCGATTTTTGCCAGCGGAGTTTACCTATGTATGAAAAGTTCATTTATTCTTGCCGAAGCACTTGACAAAAAAATGAAAGCCGGAAACATGACGGATAATTCTGAATTGGAAAAGGCTTATCAATCAATTGATGGCGCTTATAAATTAATAGCAAAGTTCATTTACTATTTCTATAACGACGGCGCCTTAAATCTGGCCGAATTGAATAATGCTAATATGGCATCGAATGAACACATCAATCCAGAGTCGTGTTTTGAATTATTACATTTTTTGTTAGCGGGAGACTTCTTTACAGAACACGAAAGGTACAGTGAAATGCTTGATCTATTGCTGGATCCTAAGCATTATTTGAGGTACAAAAGTCTGGTGCTAAACAATCATGATGAAGATTCAATGACATGTGGCTATAGCGTTTCCGACTCGTACAGTAAGGAATTAATGGAGGCCTTTCTGGCAGGAAGGTAGAGCCGAATGAGTTAAGCTTCTTATAACTGAATTTTCTTCGATCTTTTTAGCATTTGTTCTAACCCTTTTCCTGTTTAAATGTCTTATGCCCGGTGGTTGTCTGCCTGTCTAATTATTTGTATAATTACGCTAAAATAGGCATTCTGCCCACTTATTTACCTGTTGAACATGGTATTCATGGCTCCTCTTCCGCAAATGTATTTATATGTTTAAAAAAATTACAGGCAGCTCACTCGTTCAACTGTTCAGTATTCTATGGGCGGTATACCTCTTTTTAGATTACATTAATTCTTCCCAATATTTAATAAAGGCCTTTAACTACTTTGAGTACACAGGATTAGTAGTCATGGTACTCATGCTCATTGCAGGAGCTGTCTTTTTCTTCTCCAAAGGAAACAAGTGGAGACTGGAACCGGAGATAAATAATTTCCGTGGAATCTATCATTATCTCTTCGTTCTTCTTCTGATGGCATTAATTGTTTTCTTTTATTCAGGTATTACCGGTATCACTAAAAGTCCAGCGACAGCAGCCATGACTTTCCTTTTCCGGACCCTGGGTTTTCATCTGGAGTTTGGCCTGATTCTGCTTTCAGCGCTTTTGATCGGATCCTATATACTGGACAGCTTGCAGATTCATCCTGAAAAAATCTCGGCTGTCCTTATTGGTATCGGACTTGGCTTCTTTGTGATTTCTACATTGCTGTTCATACTCGGAACAATGGGTTTATTGAATCCATATATTGTATTTCCGGTATTGATTGCACTGTTAATTCCATACAGAAAAAAAGTCTTTCCACTATTGAAGGAACTTTTTATTGCTAAATCTGCGCCTTTCAAAATTCATCTTCTGGCTGTTTTCTCCTATGTATTTCTTCTATTGTTAATAGCTATTAATTTGATAGCAGTCACCCGGACCTTCCCTATCGGGTACGATGGATTGAACTTATACATGAATGCTGCCAAGTTGATTTCGGGGTATCAGGGTTTGGTAAGTGGAGGTGATGCTTATAACTGGTCACTGCTAATGAGTTTGGGCTTCATCCTGTATAACAATACGGTTATTGCTATTATGATTTCAGTGGTACCGGGAATACTTTCTGTTATTGCCATATACAGAATTTGCATTCATCTTAAACTAAACAGGAATTGGAGTTTGTTATCCAGCACTCTTTTTTATTCTATGCCGGTCTCCATATGGATGTCGAGGAATGATGAGAAGACGGATCTTGCATTGTTGTTTATTACGCTATGCGCAATACTCTTAATCCTGGGGAAACATTCCATCGAAGGCTCAAAAAAGACTCCGGGACGTTTCCTTAAATTATTTTCCTTCTCCCCTGATGCTGTGATTTGGTTGCTATGCGGAGTCTTGATTGGATTCAGTTTTGGAATTAAATATCTCGCCATGCTGAATGTATTCGCCATGCTGGCCCTGCTGTTTTATACAAATGCCGGTAAGTTTGGAGCCATTGCTATATTCTTTTTAAACTTTGCTCTCATTTATGGTTTAGATCTTACCCGATTTGCGGCTTTCAAAAGCGACTCTCTGTTACTTCGCTTTATTATCCCATTGACAATCGGCCTGATTTTCTTGATATATACTTTTATTAAAAACCGTTCTAGCTTGATTTTGGCTTTAAAAAAATCTCTTATTTTTCTCTTCGCCATCGGTCTGACCTTTATTCCATGGGCAATTAAAAATCTCATAGAAAATAAAAAAGTATCGGTCGATGCCATGCTAACAGGAAAATCGGCATTGCCTCCACTCTATCCGGAAAGCAACAAGTCAGGCAGCATTGGTGAAACATTGAATATTCCAGCCAGCCTGGCTTCAAATCCGAAGCAAACTGACTTAAATTATGCAGGATGGAGTGTGTCGAATTTGTGGAATCAGTCTACAGGTCTGTTGGCACAACTGAATGAGGGAAAGAAATCTAAGAATGTAATTCAAACAGCTAAAGAAAAAGAGGAGACCTATACAAATATAGAAAAAGAGGAAGAAATCAGAAGACATCTTGGTTATGAAACCGGAATTATTCGTTTTCTTTCACTTCCATATGATCTGGCTATGAAAGTGAATGTTAGTGTTGTAGCGTCAGATCCCGGAATACTTCTATTAATTCTTCTTCCCTTCCTGATGCTGGTACCCACATTCCGTCAATTGGGTTGGAATCTATTGCGAATACTGTTCTTGATATTGATTTTGATCGTCTCCATCCACTCAGTGCAGGTGATGAAAATGCCATTCGATTATTACAACGCCTTCCATTCAATTGGTGAAAACAGTTTTTCCGGGGTGCAAACATTTAAAGGCATATTCGGCTCAGTTTATGTTTTGCTTAAAGAAATAATTGTGTACTGGGAAAATATCCTGGAGCCTTATTATCACTACTTGACGACGCAAAGTCTTGGATTATGTTTCATAATTCTCTCGCTTATTGCCATTCCGGTCCATTTTGTTTACAGAAGCAGTTTGGCAGGATTAAATACCCTTTCAAAATCCCTGATCCTTTTCATTTACTGTATAATCCAATACTGGCTGGTGCTTTCCAGTGGAATCCTTTGGTATGGAATTGTTGGATTTTCCCTCATTCCTGTATTAATTTCAGTGATGGCAACCTATGAGAATCCACATTCGTATAATAAAGTTTATACTAAAGCCTATGTTGTTACGTGCGTTACTATTTGGATCATACTGATATTTCCACTTCAATTTCTGCCACTCGATTTTATCACAACTAAAGACGAGACCCGGGTTCGAGTGAAGGAATTTGTGGATCCTCAATTCATGAAATATGCCATAGGCGATAAAAATGAACGCGAAGTTTTCGGTGAGTTCTTTAATCCTCAGCAAAAAAACATTCTCAACACATTAAATCGTGATAAGAAGGCAAGAATATTAAATGTGTCAACATTCCTAAGCTACTTCATCGCCAACAATGATATCAGAGTTTACAAAGACAATCAACTGGGAATTTTCCAGGGAATATATAACAATGCCGGAAATGATAAACAAAAATTCGCGGCAGAATTAAGAAAAACAAATATAAAGTACATATTGGTGAGTCTGAGAGCTGCTGATATTGATATCACTCCCGATCAAAGTCTCAAGAAAAAGTTCAACGAACTGATGAACACACTTGTCAATAATCCCGAGGTTCAATTGTTATATACTGACAGGATTATGGAAAGACCTGATGGGGATTTGAATGCTACAGTAAAAGGTCAGCGTGTTAAAGCAAAATACGATGTATTGGGCTATAGTATAGTTGACCCGGGTACTGATGCATTATTTGAAATACTTTAATACGCAACAATCTGCACCCCTTGAATAAAGATCAAATCGTAATTGTCATTCCCTCTTACAACGAAGCTGATCGCATCCTGAAAGTGGTAACAGATATTCAGAAAAACGGATACACAAATATTATTGTTGTTGATGATGGATCTACTGATAATTCAATGGAGCTGATTAAAGATAAAAATATTACAATCCTTCAACATCTTGTAAATCGTGGCGCCGGTGCTGCTACAGAAACCGGTTTAAAATATTGCAGGACGATTCTTGATGCGGAAACAGTGGTCATGATCGATGCCGATACACAACATGAAGTGGAGGATATCAGAAAATTAATAGAGGCGCATGAAAAACAAAATGCTGATATCACTATAGGCAATCGTTTTATGGAAAGTGGAGAAAACATTCCTTTAAAAAATTGGCTATATAACTTTATTGCGAATATTGTGACAAGCGTGTTTGCAGGTAAAAGAGTGTACGACTCCCAATCAGGGTTCAAGGTTTTTAACAAGAAGGCCCTTCATACGGTTATTATTGATCAGGACAGGTATGAACACTGCAGCGAGATCTTAATCAAAGGGCTGGAACACAAACTAAAAATTATTGAGGTCCCGATCCGGGTCTATTATACGCCGGAAACAACGGCAAAAGGTCAACACTTTTTAAATGGAGTCCGGACATTTATTCACTTGTTGCATTCAGTACTATTTAAAAATCATCAGAAATGAGAATCTACCAGATCATTGTTCCTTTGCTTGGCATCATAGGTATTGGATTTACCATAAGGCAATTCCTGAAAGGCATAAATACTTTTTTCGAAACACTCTTGTGGATTTTTCTTTGGTTATTTATATCCCTGGTGGCTATTTTTCCGGATGCCATCACATTTTTCATTTCCGATACCATTGGAATAAAGGATCATATTAACGGGATTATTTTTATCGGACTCGCTATCTCCTTTTTATTGAATTTCAAATTATTTGATTCAATGAAAAAGCAAAATAAAATCCTTACAGAATTGGTGAGAAAAATTGCTCTGGATAAATCTCTGAATAGTAAAGGTGAAGAATGAAAATTTTATTCGTTGTTGAGCATTTTTACCCTTATGTTGGCGGGGCAGAAGAATTGTTTTTAAACCTGACAGCATCACTTGCTGAACAGGGTCATGATGTGAATGTTGTCACGACCTCGCATTCAGACTCATTAAAAGGTTACGAAGAATACAGAAAAATTAAAATTACGCGGGTTCGCTGTAAAAACAGATTCCTGTTTACCCTCTTGAGTATACCCGAGGTATTCCGTAAGGCAAAAAATGCTGATTTCATCCATACTACCTCCTACAATTCCGCAGTTCCATCATTTATTGCCGGCTTGATTTTACATAAAAAAGTACTAATTACTTTTCATGAAGTATGGGGGAAATTATGGTTTCGCCTACCATTCTACCCAAAGTGGAAACTTACCGGTTTTTATTTATTCGAGTGGTTTATTTTAAAACTTCCCTTTCACCGGTACGTCGCCGTTTCTGAATACACAAAAAAATCTCTTATTGAGAATGGTATCCCGCCTCATAAGATTGAAAAAATATACAACGGTATTAATTATGAATCCTTCCGCGATTACAAACATCATAATCCTGAAAAATTCACTTTTTGCTATTTCGGAAGGCTGGGTATTTCCAAAGGAATCGATCTGCTTGTGGAAGCTACCCGCTTATTTACATTAAGCCATCCGGAAGCAACCTTAAAGCTGATTCTGCCAAGCTATCCGGATTCTCTGTTCAGGAAAATTATGAGTTTAGTACACTCTTATCAAATAGAAAAGAATATAAGGCTGCTACATGATCTGTCAAGGGAAGATTTGTTAAAAGAAGTTTCAAGCTCTAGTTGCGTGATCATTCCTTCAATCAGTGAAGGATTTTGTTTTGTTGCTGTAGAATCAGTTGCCTTAGAGGTTCCGGTTATCTCTTCCGGAAAAGGAGCGCTACCCGAAGTAGTAGGTGGAAAGCATCTAATCCTTCGGTCTTTAAGTGCTGATGCGATTTGCGAAACTCTTGAAATGGCAATGAAAGAGAAGTGGGAATATATCACTCCACATGAGTTTTCATTGAAAGAAAGTATGGAAGGCTATATTAAATTATACCAGGGTTTGTGAAAAAGCCAAAAACAAAAGAATTGCTCAGATTAACAGAGAAAAAAAGGAAATCCACAGTTCAACTTTTGACCGTGGATTTTTCTTTTTTTTTCTTCTTCATCAATCATTATCGTTCAAGAAACTTCTTGAATTGTTCTTTTTGAGTTTCATTAAGTAAAGCTGTGATCTCACCGTCAGATTTGTGCAGAATTTCTTTTTTAACTGTCCTTGATTCTTCGAAAGTGTATGATTTATCAAGTCCTCTCCCTGTCGCCAAAAAGCCCTTTGTCAGAATCTCTTTGATACTCGTTGTCTGCTGCTGTGACAAACCAAGTCTCTCAGTAAAATTGGCGACAAGATTATCAATAGTCACAGAACCCAACACCATTTCCTGCATTTTACTTTCTCTTGCCTGAACACTATCGACAGCTTTTGCCGCATCTGCAGGTGCAGAAGCTTCAGGGCTTAAATCAGCGGGTTCTACTGCCTCAGTGTTAGTAGTTTGAGTGCCGGAGTCTTTGGGTCCATCACAAGCAGAGAGCATAGCAATAAACAAAAGTGCTTGAATGCTAAGGAATAGCTTTTTCATTGTAGAGACTTTATTTTAGGTTTCCAGCAAATGTAAATATTAATTTGAATGCCGGTTTTGATAAAACGAATAAAATTTCGCAATTTTCAACAATAAAAGTGTTCACGGGTTGCGCGTCTTCCTTGTTGGCAACACAGTCTGGCAGGGACTCCATGAATAATATAAAACCGTAAGTTTGTCTCAGTAGTTTACGCCTATGACCCATGTGAAAGTTTATACCCCCGAAGACTACCGGAAATACGGACATTTCAACGATATCAGGGATCTCTTCAGGAAGCTCTCCGAATACGGTACGCTTATTAAATGGCTGGTCCGGGTTGGATTGACACAGCAATACAAACGATCTTTTTTAGGCGTAGCATGGCTGATCATTTCTCCTGCCTTTTCAGTTTTACTTTGGGTCCTGCTAAAGGCATCGGGAATGCTGAACCCCGGCGATACCGGGATACCCTACGTGGCCTATGTTTTTCTCAGCAATGCGATCTGGACCTTATTCATGAGTTTTTATAAAAACATAAGTGAAACTTATGTGGGACGAGGAGGGGAATTGCTACATAACAACTTTCCGCATGTTATTATTGTCGTCGAAAAAATAATTATTACGCTGATAAATTTTATCATCCCCCTGCTGCTTTCAATTGCTGTATTACTGGCTTTTAAGGTTCCAATTTCATGGTCCGCTTTATTGTTTCCTTTAACTATTCTACCCTTGATTTTTTTAGGCACCGGCCTGGGTCTGATATTTTCAGTCTTAAAAATCGTCGCACTGGATCTTACCACAATTTTTGACAACTCACTGGAGCTTTTGAAGTACATTACTCCTGTGGTTTTCGCAACAACAGTCAATAATGGTACGCTTCAAACCATAATGAAATATAACCCTCTCACCTATCTTATCAGTTTTCCGAGGAACGTCCTTTTAAACCAGGGCTTTCCGGATTTTAATTTGTTCCTGCTTTGTTCCCTTTGCTCACTCATATTCCTGATTTTCTCTTATCGATTTTTTACCATTTCCAGTCCGGTTGTCTTTGAAAAAATCACACTCTAATGTTGAAAAATAAATGAAACAAAGTGACTGTTTGATAGAGGTTCAGCATGTGAGTAAAAAGTTCTGTCAGGATTTGAAATGGAGTATGTTTCATGGGATGACTGATCTGGGAAGATTATTGTTCCATCAAAAATTAAAAAGAAACGTGCTGAGGAAAAAGGAATTTTGGGCATTAAAAGATATAAACCTTAAGCTTTACCGTGGAGAAATACTCAGCATAGTAGGAAACAACGGTTCTGGAAAAACAACCTTAATGAGAATGCTTTCCGGAATCTATCCTGTTGATGAAGGAAGAATTGAAGTCAGAGGGACAATTTCCAGCCTATTCGCCCTTAAAAGTGGCATGCACCCTCATTTTACCGGTCGCGAAAATATTTATGTGAAAGCCGGTATGTTTGGGATGTCAAGAGCAAAGTTGGAAGAAAAAATGGAATGGATTATTGACTTTTCCGAGTTGGGGAAATTTATTGATTCTCCTTACGGTAGCTATTCTTCCGGTATGCAATCAAGGCTGGGATATTCCATTGCCGTGGCCTCAGAACCCGACATCCTTATCATCGACGAAGGTCTGGCTGTGGGTGATGTGACTTTCAAAGCAAAATGCTTTGAAAACCTGCAAAGCATATCAGAAAAATGTGGAATTGTTTTTGTCACCCATAACATGAAAAGAATTGAAGCATTGGCAAATTATATTATTGTTCTTGACAGGGGACAAGTCCGGTTTCAATCCAAAGTAATTAAAGAAGGGATCGATTTTTATTTGCAAAATTGCACTAAACTTCATTCACATAATATCATTGATTAGACTTATGCTTTTTGCAAATAATCATACGCCTGAATTGATCTCACTGCACATTCCTAAAACAGCGGGAACCTCTTTCAGAAATATTCTGAAGAATATCTATGGCGAAGATCAGGTTGTTCGTTTTGATATTAATGAAATTGGTGAAGTGAGATTAAATCAAATTCTTTATAGTGGAAAAGATCTGCCGAAGGTAAGAGTAATTCATGGTCATTTCGTCATGGAATCTATTAAAAATAAATTTCCTTTACCAACAGATTGCAAAATGATTACCTGGCTTAGGGATCCGGTAAAAAGAGTGATCTCCAATTATTATTACCTGGAATCCAGAATTCAGGAATTGCTTGATGAGGAAAAGAACAACCTGAACATCCTTATCAAAATTCAGCGTACTTTAATTGAATACGCCCGTGCTGAAATTAACAGGAATCGACAATCAAAATTTTTGGCAGGAAGTGAGCTGAAAGACTTTCAATTTGTCGGCATCCAGGAGTTTTTTGATTCTGAAATTACAAGATTAGCCGCTGTTTTGAAATGGAAGAAAATACCTGAAGTGCTGCATCATAACAAAACCCCTGAAGTCAGAGGAGTGATCTCAGAAGAGGTATTAGATGAAATCCGCTCTTTGAATATGGAAGATATACTGCTCTATGATGAAGCTCTCCGAATTCGTCAAGCTCATCAGAAACTTTAATGGAATCAAGTATAAATTCCATTCGAAAAAATAAATCAGTTGTGTGAATAATTAATAATAATTTTGATTTAATATTTACTCAAAAAATCAGAATATATTATCGAGGTGTAAGATAAAAAGCTAATTAATGGATTGTTGGATCGCCTCTTTTCCACGTTCTGGAAATACCTATTTCCGAAATATTTTGTATTTCGTATATGGTATTGAATCCAGCACATGGCACAATGAAACATCCTATCCGGTAGATAAAGATTATAATCTTTTCCGCTTTGTTAAAACACATATGCTTCCGGGCGAATTGCTTCCGGACGACGCAACTATTCCTGCCATTTACCTGGTAAGAGATGGCAGAGATGCTATTCTCTCGATTGCTCATCACAGAAAAGATATTGTCAAACCCGGTTCGGATTTCAACGCAAATTTGTTGGAAGCTATCGTAGCTGAAGAAGGCAGTTTTTTTGGTGGTTGGTCACGAAATGCGGCCGAATGGATCGAACGGGCCGATTTAATAATCCGCTACGAGGATCTTGTTGCAAATCCCCTTGCTGTATTTGAACGAGTTAATAAGCTCATTCACCTGCCTAAGCCGAACTGGAATAACTTGCCTTCATTCGAAGAGATGAAATCCGGAAAAGCCATGTATGGAGGAACTTCGAAGGTGGCAAAAAAACCTAATTTCAACATTGAAGATTTTGCCGGCAAATTTTTTCGCAAAGGAAAATCCGGCGGCTGGAAAGAGGAAATGACACCTGAGGTACAAGATCTCTTCTGGAATCACCATGGGAGTATGATGGAAAGGCTGGGCTATGAAACTTATAAGAATTCTATCGGCCAGAATATTACGCTCGACTATGTAGTAATGAGAAAAATGGGACTCGCTGTTCCTCCCGCGACGAAGAAGAAATTCAATGTGTATTTGGAAGCCACAAAAGTTATCGAGGAAGCAAATGATGGTGTCAGGCGCTACATCGATCAACTGATTAAACGATTTATTGAGGTGACCAAAAATGGAGAACCAATTTGGGAATTTAAGTTGTTCATAGATTCCAAACCATTTTCTTTACAAAATTATAAAGTAGAACTAAAAGGAAAGGAATCGGAACTCTTTCACCCATACGAGAAAGTGTTGATGGGCTTTAAATCATCCGTCCGTTCGTTTTTACCAGGTTTTATTTATAATTCAATTTCGTTTGTTTATAAAAAGAGTGGAATACGGTCATTATTAAGTTCCATTCGTCAGATAGCCACAATAGACCGTATGAAAGCAGAGTATAAAAAAAACGTGGATGAAAAAAAATCAATTCACCTGATCCACATACCCCTGCCACAGAATTCAATTTATTTTAAAAATATTGACGATTCGTATTTAGTGACTGTTCATGATTTAACACATAAGTTATTTCCTCAATACCATGAATCTACAAATATTTCATTGGCAGAAGCAGGAATGAAATTTATTGCAGAGAAAAAAGCAGAGGTAATTGCTGTCTCTAAAAATACGATAAAGGATTTATTAGTAACTGACTCAATTCCCAGTGAAAAAATTCATTTGGTCTATGAGGCACCGGATCAGGATATTTTTAAGTGGAACATAAATAAAATTCTGGCTGCTAAAATTCGGGGACGTTACAAGTTAGGAGAAGATCCCTATTTTCTTTGCCTTTCAACGATAGAACCCAGAAAAAATCTTCCTAACACAATAAAAGCCTTCAACCGTTTCACTGAAGAAAATCCAAGTGCGAAAATAAATCTTGTTATCGCCGGTAACTTCGGATGGAAAACCGAACATCTCAGTGATGAGTTGCACCTTAACAACCCCAGAATCATTTTCACCGGCTTTGTAAATGACGAGGATTTGCCTGTTGTATACTCAGAAGCTATTGCTTTGTGTTATGTCTCCTTCTATGAGGGATTCGGACTGCCGCCGCTGGAAGCCATGAGCTGCAGAACACCGGTTATTTATGGAGATAATAGTTCTATGAAAGAAGTCATTTCAGACGCCGGTCTTCCCGCTGACCCAAATGATATTTCTTCTATCAAATCACAAATGCATCGGATTTTCTCAGATCCAGAATTACGTAACAATCTTGCTATTCGTTCACATCATCGATCCTTCGAATTTAGCTGGAGAAGAAGTATATACGATACGCTTAAAGTTTATGAAAAATTGGTTCAACGATAATATTCAATGAAATCGGTCAGGTAAAATAATTTCAATGAATCAGTTTCGAGAGGTAATAACATTTGTATTTTTTATCGGCTATCCGCGAAGTGGTCATTCTTTACTCGGTGCTTGCCTTGATGCACATCCCAATGCCGTAATTTCTCATGAACTGGATGCCCTTGCACTCCTGAAACAAGGAATCGGACGAACTGAACTATTTGATGAAATTTGTAAAAAATCAAAATCCTTTTTTGAAAATGGCAGTGAATGGAGCGGTTATTCATACCGCATTCCGGGGATGTGGCAAGGATCCTATAAAACACTTGAAGTAATCGGAGATAAAAGAGGGGGAGGGAGCGCAAAACATCTGGAGACAAACCCCGAACTTCTTGATAAAGTGAAAGAACTGGCAATGACCTATCGGATGATTCATGTGGTGAAAAATCCTTTTGATTGTATCTCTACATCTATAATGACTCAGGAAAAATTGCAGGAAAAAACATTTTTATTGGAAGATATACACAGAAAAGTCAATGAGTTCTTTTCAAGAGCAAAAACGATTAGCTCAATCATTAAAAAAGAATCAGAAAATGTTATCACGCTGCGATACGAAACACTCCTCAAGAATCCCGGGACAATACTTTCTGAAGTATGCACTTATTTAGGACTATCCATATTCGATGAGTACATTGAAGCGTGTTCGTCTATCATTTGGCCCTCTGGCCGACCCAGCCGCTTAAGGTCCTCGATCTGGGATTCTTCATTGATAGACTTAGTACAAAAACAAATAGATCAATATTCCTTTTTTGAAGGATATAATTTCAATAGTGAATGAAAAGATTAAATCTATCTGAGGACTTTTCAAAATACTTCGTGAATTGGTTTTTAAAAATACTTTATATACAATGAGATTGAATTTAGAATCTATTGGGGGATTGAAATTTTAGTAAATATGCGCATTGTAATCTTAGCCGATCCCTTAGATAATCAAAATGCAGGTGTTCATGTATTCTCCAGGGAAATGGTGGATGCTATGATCCGGACTAACCCGGGACATGAATTGATACTTGTCCGTGAACAAAAAGATCCGGCATTAAAAAGTGCAGAACAAATTTCGCTTTGGAATACGCGTCTCCCTATCGGCTTTGCATCCTTACGACTGTTTTTTATTATTCCATGGATCCTGCACCGTAAACGAGCTGATGTTGTCATTGAACCAGCACACTTCGGACCATTCAATTTAGCGAAACGTATCAAACGCATTACGATTATACATGATCTCACGCCGATTCTCTTTCCTAAACTGCATCGCTGGCATAGCCAGTTCCTGCAAAACACTTTTCTAAAAGGTATCCTGAATAAAACGCATCTCATTATTGCCAATTCTGATAACACTGCGAAGGATATCTGTGAGGTATATCCTAATAATTGCGGGAAAGTAAAACGTATTTATCCCGGTATAAGCAACATCTTTATACCATCAGAGAAATCAGGAGTATTAGAAAAATATAAAATCACCAAGCCTTACTTCTTGTGCGTAGGTACGATTGAGCCAAGAAAAAATCTATTGGTTTTATTGGAAGCGTTTCGGCTTTTTAAACAAAGGAACAATAATTCATATATTCTGGTCATCACAGGAGGTAGTGGATGGAAATCCGATGCGTTTTTCAAGGCATTAAAAAGTCATCCTAATAAGGAAGATATTCGCTACACAGGATTTATTGATACTTCCGAACTACCGACCCTCTATACACAGGCGACATCACTTATATATGCATCGCTTTACGAAGGTTTCGGTTTGCCGGTGCTTGAAGCTATGAGTTGCGGCACACCGGTAATTTCGGGTGACAATTCCAGTTTAAAAGAGGCCGGAGGCAATGTTGCTTTTTATTTTAATGCCAATAAGCCAGTTGAACTGGCGGAGCAGATGAACAAAATTGCCACAGATACCGGTATCCGCGAAAAATTAAAAACACCCATGCAAGATCATGTGAAGAAATTTAATTGGGATCTTTTTGCCGGAGAGTTGTGGAATTCAATTAAAGAAATAAACCGGCTTCCTTAAAAAGTATCAGACTATCGCTTTTTTCTTTCCCATCGATAAGGAATAAATTGGCATTGCAGCCAGTGTAGAGCCGACAGCTACCAAGACTAAAATTGAATACAAATTTCCATCAATCAATCCGTATGACAAGCCGATGTTTGCAATAATGAGCTCCATCAAACCACGAGAGTTTACAAGGCCTCCCATCGCAGAAGATTCCCTCCAACTAAATCCATTGAAGTATCGCATTGTCAACGTAGTACTCAAATATTTACTTGCAAAGGCAAACAGGAAAATTATAAGAGTTGGGATAAACAGATTAATTCCAGCCAGATTCAGGAAGTTCGTATTTAATCCTGAAAAAGTAAAAAACACAGGAAGCAATGCAATCAGAGTAAAATCTTTTATCCGCATGGATACGGCTTGAATGTAAAACCCTTTCCTGGGAAGTGCCAAGCCAAAAATAAAGCCGCCAAAAACCGAATACAATCCTAATATATCAGTAATTAAAGCGGAGACAAGTAATAATAACATTACGATTCCGAAATTCATCCCTGACAAATCTTCATAACGGTTTACCTTCACTGCAAGCTTGGTTAAGAGTGGCCGAACCAAATAAAATAGCACAAAGGTTAATCCGGCAACACCGAAAAGCATCACAAGAACAGATGTATAGTCCTGAGTTGTACACATGATAACAACCAGTCCAAGTAAAATCCAACTGAAGACGTCTTGAATACTGGCTGATAAAATCGATAAAACTCCCATGCGGGAATTAACAATTTTCTTTTCCTGAAGAATTCTTGCAAGCATAGGGAAAGCCGTTATCGACAAAGCAGCACCAAGAAATATGAATATCGAAGTCTTATCTATGTTCATGGCATTAATTTCATCATTGAATAGATGAGCTGCCAGGCCTCCCATCAAAAAAGGAACCAGGATTGCAGCGATAGATAAAGTCGTTGCATCTTTGAATGTTTTTTTCGTAAAAAGAGATAAATCCAATTCTGCCCCTACAAGAAACATATATACAGACAGGCCGAGATTACCAATGATAAAAAGGATCGGCATGATTTCCTTGGGCAAAATCCAGGCTGAAAGTCCAGGCAGGAAATATCCGAATACAGTAGGCCCCAATATCACGCCAGCAATCATCTCGCCGACTACAGAAGGTTGACCAATGTACAGGATAAGTCTTCCGCTTATCTGGGCCATGCCAATAATGAGGATCAAGCCTGTCAGTACCCTGATGAACAATTCGAGATTTGTCATATGCAATTCGTAAATCTTTACAGGACGATATTTCTAAAATTAATTTATTCTGATTGAGCACCCGATCAACTCTCTTTCAAATGTCGCGCAATATAAAGACAGATTATCGTGCTGGAAAACAAATCCAATATTAACCAATTGCAACTAAAACTCTATACCTCAAATGGGCTTTGTACAAAAAAGGCCGTTTGCCAGGGACAAACGACCTTTTTCTTGATAATTGATTAATTGTATTGAATCAGTTGGATTGCTTGCGCATCAACGGGGTTCAAGTACCGGCTTACGGTTTGCAAGGGCGACATAATCTCGCTTGGTATGTCCGGTATAGATTTGACGTGGCCGGGCGATAGGTTCCCCGCCTTCTCTCATTTCTTTCCACTGTGCAATCCATCCGGGCATTCTTCCCATTGCAAACATGACAGTAAACATATCGGTTGGAATTCCAATGGCACGATACAATATTCCTGAATAGAAGTCCACATTGGGATATAATTTCTTATCGATAAAATAGCTGTCTGTCAGGGCAACTTCTTCCAACTCTTTGGCGATATCCAACAAAGGATCCTGAATACCCAGCTCCTTCAACACGTCATCACATGCTTTCTTAATAATTTTTGCGCGGGGGTCAAAGTTTTTATACACGCGATGACCGAATCCCATCAGGCGAAACTTACTGTTCTTGTCTTTCGCTTTTTCTACCCAGGAATCCACACTGCCACCACCATGATGAATCATTTCAAGCATTTCAATCACTGCCTGATTTGCTCCTCCATGAGACGGTCCCCATAAGGCACAAATTCCGGAAGAGATCGCTGCATACAAACTGGCTTGTGAAGATCCTGCCAGTCGCACTGTCGAAGTTGAACAATTTTGTTCATGATCCGCGTGCAGGATAAGCAATATGTCAAGCGCTTTTTTGACTGTTTCGTTTAACACATATTCTTCCGTAGGCTGCGCAAACATCATGTAAAGAAAATTATCACAATAGCTCAGCTTGTTCTTCGGATACATAGTAGGATAGCCCTGTGATTTTTTATACGACCAGGCAGCAATAGTAGAACATTTTGCGATCAAGCGTTGTATGGTTTTATCCACTTCAACTTTACTCATATCCGTCTTCTGTGCATCGGGATAAAAGGTGGATAATGCACACATCATGGATGCCAACACTCCCATAGGATGTGCTTTTCCGGGGAAGCCCTCGTAAAACTTCTTCATGTCTTCATGAATCAAACTATGATAAGTGATTCCTGAAGTAAATTCTGTCAATTCTTCTTTCGTTGGCAATTCACCATAGATAAGAAGGTAAGCGACCTCCAGAAAAGTGGATTTGCCTGCCAACTGCTCAATAGGGTAACCCCTGTATCGCAGGATCCCTTCTTCGCCATCAAGAAAAGTGATGGCGCTTTTCGTGGCACCGGTGTTTTTATAACCGCTATCCAGCGTAATGTATCCTGTCTGGCTGCGCAACTTGGAAATGTCAATTGCTTTTTCATTTTCTGTTCCGATGACCACCGGAATTTCATAGGTCTTGTTGTCTAATTCAATCTTAGCTGATTCCATTTTATTTATTTATTTTTTTATATTATGTCCCGGCCCCGGCATCAACCGAAAAATCGGAAGCTTCGGAAGCAAGAATTATTTTTTTTAAAAATTAAGTGCAAAAACATTTTAAGTTTGTATAAATATAATTTTTACAACCAGCATATTTTGAAAGAATCCTGTAGTGCGAAAATTTTATCCCCGAAATAAAATCATGCTTTAGCATTCCCATTTTTCATGACACCCGCTTTCCCAAATTGCTCATACAAATAGAAGTATCTTTTTCCTTAAAATAAAGGATATTTATCATGTAAAACCCTGTATTGTGACATTCCTGTTTTACAGGGTTATAAGCCACCTAATACGGACCCTAATTTGTTGTAATGGCTTGTTTTTCAGCTATTTTTGGGCCTGTCGGTCGAATTATTTCAGATAAACCCGGAGGAAGCCGCGTATGCCGGAAAATTAATCCGGTTGCGTTGAGAAATTAAACAGCTCTTAGAGGTGGCGCTTGTTTTAAACTTATCAAACTGAAGTCGGGCCATCAGCTTTCGATTGAACTGAACCTGCGAAATCTCCCAAACCAACATTTTCAGAAACATGAAATAATCAGGGGTGTCTCGAAAAAAGTCCCTTGTTCACATTGTTTTCTAAAACCGAAAAATCCGAAGATTCAATAATGCCATCTCCATTCAGATCTAAAGGAAAATAGCCCGATTTAAAATCTGCAATTTCACTTTCAAAGTGGACATAATCTGATTCGTTAATCAGCCCATCCGGAATACCCGGAGACAGGCTGCTTATATCCCCGCTCCAAAATGCCCAGGTCCCGGGAGCTACCTCTACCTGATTCTTACCATAAGCAGCAGAATCAAATTCTGAAAAACTATATTGATTTATACTTTGTAAAGTAATCATTTTGGATGACCAGGTTTCAAGAGAATTACGTTGTCGTATTTTTATATAATAAGGTCTTCCAATAGAAACCGATGAAAAATTTATTTCGCTCTCTCCATTCGTCTTCAGTATTCCAATTTTGTTTTCTGTTTCATTCATTGTAAGGGCATCAACCAGAAATACGTGAATTGAATCACAATCATCAGGAAGACTTGAAACTCCCGAATTAAATAAAGCAGCAGCCATTAATCCTCCCTTATAATAACCCTGAATAAAAAGATTTAATCGTAACATCGAATTGCAGGTATTCTCATCGATAATTCCATTACAATTATCATCCACATGGTTACACAACTCAAACATGCCGGGATGGATCAATGAATCGTTATCGTTACAGTCACCTGCAACAGCGATATATCCTAAGGGTTGTTCACAAGCGGATAATTGCACCAGCAGATCTCCATAGCCATCGTTATCCGCATCAACATACCATGGGGTGGAACTCAGAATTGAGATATTTACCGTGCTGTCCATTATTGATGTGCAGTTAGCCAATGTGCTTCCAATCACCTGATAGCTCCCGGCTGAAGTCTGATTTCCAAAACTAATCGCGCTACCATTACCAAGTATTGAAGAGCCTGAAAGTTGAATTGCGTTTAGAACCAGAAAATACATCACGCCGCTTTGTGACCCGGATAATTCAATCGGCACGCCTTCCCCCGGAATTTCACAATAGCTTCCTCCCCCTTTTACACTGAACACAGACGGATATTCCTCAATGTTCATTCCCACGAAATTTGAAGTTACAGGATTCGCAGAAGGACATGCTTCAGATGAGCTAAGTACGCAGGAAACCATATCCCCATCGTCTAATAGATCAGTTGAAAAAGAAGGTGTGGTAAACCCGCTATTTATTCCATTTATTTCCCACTGATAAGAAGGAGCTGACCCTTCATTTGCTACTGTAGCAGCAAATGTGACATTGGTGCCTTTGCAAATTGTGGTATCGGGATCTACCGAAATAGAAATGGAAGGAGTCGCAGCGGGATTTAATACTCCTACACTTAGGTCTGCGACCAATAAGCAATTTGCACTGTCTTTTACTTCTACTGAATAAATTCCGGGAAGCAACCCATTCAAAGAATCGGAAACAGATCCATTCTGATCCCACAGGAAAGTGTAGGGCGCACCGGCTCCACCACTCACAGAAGTTATCGCTACAAGCCCATCATTTGTCCAGTTGCAAGTGGCAGGTACCGAACTTGCGATTACAGACATCTGAGAATAGCTGAGTATTTCCGGATTCGTCGAAAGCATCTGTGTGCAGCCATTCGCATCAGTAACGGAAATGCTATAGATTCCAGAAGGCAAATCAGTAATTGTACTCATCCCAGCAGAAAGACCTGGTTTGCTTCCTGATACAGGACCGGACCAGGACAAGGAAAACGGCGACAGGCCCCTGTAAATATTCACGGTAATTGTACCACCTGGAGTGCCTGCGCAAGTATTTGTTTTACTTATATAATCGATATTAATTTTTTGATAGGCATAGGACGCATTCGATTTACAAGCATTTACAGTAACTCCTACTGAATAGTTTCCGTCCTGGCTTGTAGTATAAGTTGAAGACGTTGATCCATCCTGCCATATATAATTTCCTCCCGACGGATTCGCCTTTAATACAACCGTACAGCCCGAATAACTTTGGGGGCTAATACTTGCGGTGGGATATGCTTGGATTGAAACAGGAATTATATTGCTTCGGTTTGCCGAACACGAACCTACATTACTTGTAATTTTACATGATATGTTTTTCATTCCGGTAGAGCTTGCATTTGGAGCAAATGAAATTCCGGTTGCTCCACTTATCTGAGACGGTCCATCGTACCATTGATAGCTTGCAACTCCTGCCGGCGAAGAGCTTGCCTGCAAATAAATGGGGGTTCCCTGGCATACAGTTGTAGGAGTAAGGGCAACAATCCTTCCGGAATTAATAATGCTCACTCTTTGGGGCGGAGACACATACACCGAACACGGAGATGTGCAAGAGGTACAGGAAGAGGAATAGGTTAATTCAAGATAAGCATCATAGTCTCCAACAGGTAAAGAACAAGTACCCAATGCCGAATTTAAATCAATTGATAATTGAGTTGCCCCATTAAATACCGGCCATGCTATGGAGGAAGCGGAACCACAACGTATTGCAGAACTCCCCGCATCCTTGATATAAAATTTATAGGAGATTCCTTGTTCTATTGGGCCCTGGTAATTGAATTGAAACGTACCATTCTGACCGGAGCTTACACATACCGGACTGTTTGAAGTAAAAAGCAAAGGACTATTCAGATGGCCTGACATTTGGCTCGATGTAAACCATACAGCTCCTCCGGGAGAAATTGCATTTCCATGTGCAGGGTGACCAACGGTTCCCGGACTATAAATATGTGCATCATTGTACCAATCGCTGTACCATGCCTTTTCAGCTGTAAATATATTGTTGTTTATACTTTTACTGAACCAGGAACCTAGGAAGCTTGAGCCAGTGCCCCATGAAATATATTCCGCACTCATTATTGGAAAAACCGGAGTATTATTAGTCGTGGAACTTTGGCAAAAATCAAGAAATCGGGTATTGTAATAGCCTTCATAATTTTGTCCTGCAACAGTTCGGCTATACATTATTGCAGCATCGGTTGAATAATAGTGAAGGTTAATCCGATCAATTCTTCGTTTTCCGTTATTCGTACCATCAATCCAATCGGCGATGGTTTGATGCGGATAAATTGCATTTTGATTCAGGTAACCAAGGTATGCCTCCACATATAATTGATGTCCTGAATGAGTGCTGTTATATGCATCTCTAATGACATCCATGTTTTCAATCATTGTCTGGAATCGCTCATACTTTTGGTCCTTGCTTAGATTTTCCTCTGTACAATCATCCAATGAAGAATTCCAAAACTCATATTCTGAAACCATGACATCGAATTTAAAAGAGCATGTTTCATTAAATTGAGCTGCCCGGATATTCAATTTAGTTGCTTCAGAAATATAAAATAGAGAGTCGTCAGGACCATATTCCTTTTCAACGAATCCAAGTTGGTCGGTATAGCCGGGAAATCCAATATTATCATTGTCAGGGACCGAAGAAAACAATATTGGATCGCTGTTGCTTCGGTTAACAGCATTGCTAAACAAACTTACACATGAACTTGCTATACCAACATATTCAATGCAATATTGAGTTTTTGCTTTTTGTAGAAAGGAACACAGGTAGTTTTCATAGATTGGATTGCCCAATACTCTGTGCAGATCGTATAATATCAAATAAGTAATGTGATTTTCTTTAGCATACTGCAACAGTTCATTTTCTTTTGATGAGATGCTTAAAATTGAGCGATTCTGATCAACAATTGTGCTTCCTGCAGTATTGACTCCTGTACTGAAAAATTTATCTACATACATTCCTCTTCCCTGATGCGCAAATTGCGACAAAGCAACAGAGGTCATCAAACAGATGGCAAGTAATGTTAAGGCACACGTTTTCATTGACGTAATTGATCGGGATAAATTTTTATGGTAACGATTGCGATAAAACTTAATAAAGAGGTTTTTTCAATGTCAGTTATAACGTGAAAAAATAATTCTTGCTATTGAATGAACCCCTTAGAAATCCGATTCATGTCGTTTTAAAGATATAAAAATTCCCCAACAGAACAATACGGAAAAGTAATTCCCTTGAATTAAAGTTAAATTTGGTGTGGGCTGCGGAAAAGTTCTCTTCCATAGCCTGGAGTATTGCTTAAATTCCGCTTTCGCCAAGCAGTACGGTCCAGACTTTATACTCTTCCTTTCCAAATCGCTTCATGCGCTTCAGCGTAAAAAATTCGATAGATCTGCCGCTGAACAGATATTTCTTCTCGTTTGGATGAGACGGCGATGGTCGAAAGATATAAGTCAAACGGCCCTGCAGAAGCGTATCATTGACTTGATGCAAGGGCTCTGAAATCAGGATTGAATCTGGCTGTAATTTTTCAGACGATTTAATAAATACATTTCCTCGGTCGAGCAGGTCAACCAATGCCACTTTTTCCATCCCCACCTCATTCTCATTGGAAAATCCAATCAGGGCGTATTCTGAAATAAACATGTCCAGGATCATTTGTCTTGTCTTTGCCTTAAACTCCGGAGCCAGAGTTGTATCTGAAAGGATGTTGAGATAATCAGAAAAGTCAGCAAAGAGGAGCTTTGCCGATTCTTCATAAGCGGTAAGCATTTCCGGAGAAAGTGAATCTGTGGTAAAAACAGAAGTAATGCTGTCCCTCGAACTTTGAATGCTTTTCTGCTCGCGCAGAATACCCGAGCGGTCCTCACGCTCACATCCCGGTGCGGCCAGGAGAACGAA
Organism: uncultured Bacteroidota bacterium; assembly: GCA_963775555.1. Lineage (GTDB taxonomy): Bacteria > Bacteroidota > Bacteroidia > AKYH767-A > 2013-40CM-41-45 > QQVM01. The sequence goes on from CAVZJJ010000002.1 coordinate 377,200, forward strand.
GGCACAAAAGAGTGCAGCGAACTGTATGAGACGTTTCATTGAAGAATATTTCTGATTTCGATAATTAATAGAACTTGTATTTTGTTTATACTACTGGCTTGATCTGTTTCCAATAATGAACTCATCCCTTTTCCTTGTTTACCCTGAAACGAAGCAGCTTCAGTTTCCCGTCTGTAAATTTTGAATCCAGAATTTCAATATTCTTCAGACTTCCTGAAGGGGTGCTAAGTCTGTCAATAAATTCCTGTTTATTATACAAGGCCATTCCTGTGGCTTCGCTGCCGCCGATGACCTGAAAGATCATGGCTCCATCGTCAATGATGGCATTCAATTGTGTTCTGCGGTCCTCCCAATCTTCCACTTTCATCGTCGAAAAATAATGCAACATCAATGCATAATCGTCCGGCTTCAGCATGCAAACTTCTTTATGACCGAACTTGGTAAGAATCCTTACGACGGTATCACTCTGATAATACGGGGCACTTATCGCTAAGCGGACTTTACCATGGTCGGTTTTCAGCCGAATGCTTCCGTCTTTTTCAATCATATAATGGATAGGCGATTCATTTTCCGGAAGCAGTGTGATTTCTGTCTTGGGGTCTGTAATGGCTTCATGAGTGTTGGCATCCATAAAACTGAATTGATATTCCTGTGTATTAAACATTTTAAAGAGACCGTAAAAAAGTGCCAGAATGATAAACGTCAGCAAAGGAACAATGATAAAATAGCGGTTTGAGTTTTCCGGTTTTGATTCAAGAGGTACCGATCTATCCGGAAGCACTTCCCTGTTCCTGAAAATAAAATCATCCCAGTTCGCATAGCCGGCATACTGGCTCAGGAAATTCAACATGTCAATCCTTGGCAAACTTTCTTTCGAAGATTTAAAATGGGTGTAAAACCATTTTTCACTGATGTTGGCATGCACCTTTATACGCAGGTCCTCCTGAAAATCCACAATCTCCTGCCCTTTCCATTCCGCGATGAGAGGGTTCATTCCCGGATAGGACTGCTGCATGACCGCTGTGATCTTCAGTTTTAGCAAGTCAAAATATTTTTTATCTGTTCCCGGCAAAGATGTTCGATGTTTAAGTTTTATGTATGCAGAACTCTTGTAAATAAGTTACAAGCGATTTACAAGCAAATTTCAATCGTTTCGTGTATCGCTGATCTAATATTGCCCCTTGAATTACAATTCAACAAATGGGAATAATATAGAATCGAGATAAATAAACATTCAAAACTATTAAAAAAGGACCTGCCATGAAAAAATTAATAACACTGCCATTTCCTGTTTTTTTAATGCTTCTGTTATCAATGCTAACACTTTTTATCCCAGCCCTCTCTGCCCCAAAAAACAAGAATACAGTAAAAATCGGGGTTTATGATTCCAGGGTAATTGTCCTGGCCTATTCCAGGTCCCCCCTTTTCAAAGAACACATGAATTTTTTTGGACAAAGAAGTGACTCCGCCGAGGCAGCAGGAGATAGCATGAAATTAAAAGAGCTTTCGGTAGAAGCCATCTCCTTCCAGCATTTGCTACATCAGTGGGTCTTCTCCACGGCTTCTACTGCTGCGCTTTTCGACCTGGTGAAAGATGGGATAGCTGACATCGCAAAACATGCCGGCGTAGACATGATTGTCAGCAAATTTGAGATGACCTATAAAAATTCCAAATTGGAACTTGTTGACCTCACTGACCAGATCGCACAACTTTTCAAACCGGAGAATGATTTTAAAAAGATGGCTGGTGAAGTAAAAAATACCGAACCGGTCAACCTTGATGAACTCACTATTGAAGCGGACTTGTTCGATCTATACTGCACAAGGTTTGGTAAAAAATAGATATATCTTTGATAAGAAAATCTATTATTCACCCATTTATAAAATTACAGAAACATGTTACAACAAGTCCACAACCACATCACGAAAGAACTTGAACAAAACACGAAGACGGATATCATTTTTATTCTCTCTTCGATTTTCCTGAATTTAATCACCCTGGCAATCAACTCGGGCCTCGTGGAAAAATCGAGAACCGAGAATTCTACCCTTGCGGTGATGTTTGTATTTGTCGCTCTGATCATCGTAGTGAATATCGTTGTGATTTTCGGTTTGTTAAAAGGAAGGCAAACCCGGATGAAACTTCTCAACGGGCTGATCACCATGTACCGGGATCAGAATGTGTCAAAATACTATGATGAATCCCTCCTGGGAAATTACAACGTCAGGTATAACCTCTTTATCATGGTGGTGCTTTGCACAAGCATCATCTCAACCATTGTGCCTTTTATTCTTCGCTAAATTCTCAGCATGTTCTTCAAAAAATGAATGAACCGAATGAGCATAGCCTTAACAGTAAAATAATAATTTTAAAACAATTTTATAATCACTAAAATGAAAAACAAACTCAGTTGGACACGCATCATTTATATCACAGGAGTGATCGCCCTTATCATTGGTGCCATCGACCCCCTGGAAGGATCCATTGTAATTGCTGCAGGCAGTGCACTCCTCGCACTATCAAGCTACCTGACTCATGACAGACACTGGAAAATATTCTTGTCTGCCTTGATTATGATTTTATTCGGTGTCTTTTTCCTGTTTTATTTTTCCTCCCTCGGTGGCTTTGGTGGCGATTCCTCCCTCTCCTGGTGGTGGGGAACCTTGATTCTTCCATATCCCATCGGATGGGTAATGAGCATCGTCCTGTTAATCACCAGGGCTTTCAAAAGGCCAAAGCCACAAGTCACATCCTGATATTTTTATCTTTATAAGCTATGAAAAAAAAGAAAGGGATCTATCAAACAGTGATGATCGTTGTTTCATTCATGTCGGCAGTACTTACTCATGCACAAACAAACGAGAGGGCTGTTTTTACGGATCCACGTGATGGCAAAATATACAAAACCGTAAAAATAGGTGAACAATGGATCATGGCTGAAAACCTATCCTATAGGCCCACTACAGGAAACTACTGGGCCTTTAATAACGATTCAAACAATATTGCCAGGTATGGTTATTTGTACGATTGGGAAACTGCGAAAAATATAGCTCCACAAGGTTGGCACTTACCAACAGAAAAAGACTGGAAAACGCTGAGGCAAACGCTGGGTGGAAAACGTGATATCTATAAATATCTCGGAGGGACCATGGAGAAGGTGTACAAACAAATGGTACCTGGTGGCAGTGGATTCGACGCCTTGTTGAGCGGTATCCGCACTGAAAGTGGAAAGTTCATCTACTTTGGCTGGCGCACAGATTTCTGGAGCTCATCCGCAAGTAAGAATGGTCAATATTTCTACACCTTAGATGGCAAAATAGATGGTAAGCCACATGATTTTCTGGATAGCAAAGAGGGTACCGCGGGGATAGCATCTCATCAAGACAATGCGAAAGCTGGAAAAAGTGTTCGTCTTTTCAAAGACTGACAACCTCATGTAATATCCAACAAATAGTTGCTTATGCGATTTTTATGATAAACAAATTATTTATAAAGTGCGGTGTCAGCACTATAATAACGGATGATATAAAATGAAAACAACTTCAATTAATATTCAACGCACCATTGCACGTGTTATGAGCGTAATTATAGTTACCTTCTCATTGTTGATGTTTATAGGAGAAGGTATTCAAAGCGATAAAAGAGGAAGCGGCGAACCCTTGACAATGAACGCAACAATTGGATTAACCCTGGCCGGTATCGGCTTGCTTGGGTTAGCTCTCGCCTGGAAATGGGAAATGACAGGGGGGCTCATTTGTGTTCTCGCATTTCTCGCTTTGTTTATTGTAAATACAGATTCGCTGCTTGTGCCCATGCTCATCTTTCCGGCTAATGGACTGCTTTTTATTGCCGTGGCATACCAGAAGAGAAAAGCAATGAATCAAAAAAACTCACAATGAGACATCTTTGTTTGAATTTTAACAGTCTATGTCTGTGGGCAGTAGTAACGACAAGTATATTTCATTTTTCCTGCTCCGTAAATAAAAACTGGACAGTTCCTCCTGAATTGCTTGGACAATGGAAAAGCAATAAACATCCAATCACTGTTCGCACCGAACCCAGATGGATGAAATTTTATTTTACCACTGATTCAGCCAGCGTTTCAATAAAAATAAACAGTGACAAAACAGTGAGTGGGTCTATCGGCCTGGCAAACTTCGAAAACGGAATATTGGAGAAAAATTCCGGAAACCCGAAAAAAACAGGCATTGCGTATATTATTCAATGCGGAAAAATTGGAAAAATATTCGAGAAGGATCCCCTGGACAGCAAAGAAGTTGAAATTTGGTTGAGCCAAATAAATGAAACCATGGAGGCGGAAATACGCTATACCGAACGACATGCGCTTTTTCCTATGGCGGGAATAATATTTGTAAAAGAGAAAGAGTAAGGGTAAGCAATTGCGCTTTACTCCACTATAAATTTTTTAAAGACAACCGTTTTCTCATTCGTAAGTCTGCAAAAATATATTCCCGGTTTCAGTAACAAATTCATTTGCCGAATTTCATTACTAACTTTTTCGGCATGATAGAGTGTTTGCCCGATTGAATTCAGGATATTCATTTCACAAACAAAATTTTCCGGAAGTGTGATTCTGAATTTTCCATCATTAGGATTAGGGTAAATAGAAATTGTTTCTTCGAAAGAGCGATTGTCGACTCCGAGCTGAACATTATTAATCAAATCGTTTAGGGTCGTGTTCAGGGTGCTGGTCATCAGAGCTACCTGGCCATTCGAAAACATGTTGATGCAAAAATTCAAATTGTAGTTCATGTAATTCATATACATGATTCCGTCTCCGGAGGAAGTGCAGGTATCATACAAAGGAAATGGTCCACAATAAGTGACGGGCGACCATTGTTCGGGGGTATCGGCAATCCCGTCATCGCTGGAACAAACAAATCCACCGGTCGATTGCTCCGGACCCCAGATATGGCCCAGTCCGAACACATGCCCCATTTCATGAGTGCCAACACGCGAATTCCCAAAGGCCTGGTAACTGATGAGGCAAATATTACTTCCCATCCAGCCAACTCCGTCTGATCCTGACATCTCTGCACAGTAAATATTCATAAAGCGGGAATCCCATTTATCATCGCCGCCATTCGAGGAATGAGTCATATCGAAAAATGTATTAAAGCCAAAAGGTCCGTGACTGGTTTGTGTACGTATAATACCTGTCGTAGGCGCGCCGCTCGTATCATGATGAGCCAATGCAAATCGAATCGGCAGGGAACCGGAAAGTGCCTGAAAAGGAATCGGTGTATTAATCGTATCCGCATTCAAACGCGGGAAATCTTCATTCAGAATTTGAAGTTGTTTCAAAATCATTGAATCAGGAATATTCATAGCGGCATTTGACCATAAAACATGAACAACAACATGTATCGTATCGGGTATAACCTGTACCATGGAAATGCTATGGGAAGATGATTGGGCCTTTCTGTTTTCTGATTCCTGCTGAACAAGAGTCCTGTCCTTGTTTTCAACAGTACCACAGCGGATCAGATTATTTTGAGCTGAAGAATAATTTGTGAGCACTATAATTCCAAGTAAAGCCAAATAAGCAGTTGCCGTCTTCATAAATTTTGGGGGAGAGAGGTTGTTATTACAGGTGAGGAATCAAAAATAGAAACTTTTTTGACTCCCTAATACTGCTTGTGGGAAATTTAAAGACCTCCGGGTTTCTTTTTTTATTGGCCTCTACCTCAGCTTACCGGTTTGTTTAAGCCCTCACTTCTTTGGCAAAAATCCCCGCATTTTCTTCCGGATCATTCAAAGATCAAATACAAACCTAAAAAAATAACAATCATGGAGAGGGAGGTAAGTCCGTACAGGATAATATTGAATAATTCCGGTATAGGGTTGGTCAGCGTCAGCACACAGCTCAAAAAACCTAAAAAAGCGCCAACACCAGTCACAATGAAGCCAGCCTCCTGTTTTTTAAGGATCTTCTGTTTGCTAAATTCACTGAGGTAAGCCTCGATGACCTCTTCACCGAAACCCTGTGCCTTTAGCTGCTGTTCAACCCGCTCTTTATCGAGTTTCTCCGCTATCCATTTTTGTACGACCGAAGAAGAAACAAAAGGTTTTTCAGACATATTATCTCATCGTTATCGTGAATAATTTTCATTTAGTAATAATGACCAGCCGAGTCAAAATCAAACAACAAGTTAAAATCGAACAACAAGTTAAAATAAATTTCATAAAATCGAAAAATCCTAAACTATGCAATAGAAAAAACTCTATTGCATAACGACTTAGAAAACCCATCTAATGCATAATATGGGTTAATCCTTATCCGAAAATTATCAAAAATTTAGGATTTGCTAATGATTATATGATAGCCCGTATTGACAACTATGGTCAACCAAAAATTTCTTTTAAGAGGATTTTAAACAAAAAACGGACAAGCAAAGCGGGGCAGAAGACTCCGCAATAACTCTCAAATGATCTTCTGCCCCAAAAGATTATCTACAAAAAACAGAAAATTACAAAGACTTGATTGCTTTCTTCATGTGCTTATACACCAGCGACATTTCATCGTTAAAATCGGTGAACTTCGATTTATTCTTGTCCCACTTTTGCTCCGCTTTTTCCAGCACTTTTTCCGCTTCTTTCTTTACATCCCTCATCGCGCTCTTAAAATCGTCGCTTACTTTGAATTTTTTCAATTCGAATTTCAATTGCAGTATCTCCATTTTCAAGCGAAGTTTTTCTCCTTCACTTTTAAATTCACTGAGAAATTCGTTCCAGGTAGAATGGGTTTTTAATTCAGTTTCCAGTTCGTCAAGCGCCTTTAGAATTACTTTTTTCTGCTTTTCAAAATACTCCCTGACTTCCGCTTTTCCCAGGTTCAGCTGTACCTGCAATTCTTCAAGCATGGACACAAGTTGATGTGCTTTCTCCCGGACGGGTGAATTTTCACTCTGAAATTGTATCTTCCATTCCTGTACTTTGGAACGAAATTCTTTCTTGATCTCTTCGAATTTATCCCCGGCATCCGCCTTACCCAGAGAAAATTGAAGTGCAAGTTCTTCCAACTCCTGTTGCGTTTTGTTCAGCGTACCGCTGATCTTCGCTTTAACACTTTTTACATTGATAGGGGCTTTAGTTTCCATAATATGAAAATTTAGTACTGCAAGTTCGGCAGGAGGAATCAAATCACTGATGATCCCAATCATCGCCATGCCTGATCTTCGTTGCTTCTTCATTGCCGGCAGATATCTGCCACAAAAAAAACGGCCCGGAATGATCCGGACCGTTTTTCCTGATTTAAATAAATAGCTTAATGTGATTTAATGATCCGGATCGTTTCCATCTCCTGTGGATTATCCTTGCGCAGAATCCTAACAAGATACATTGCCGGAGTGAGATGCTGAACATCCAGTTCCACACGCATTCTTTCTCCTGCAATTACTTTTGTAGAGATGACAGGTAACACCATCCGTCCCAGAAGATCATGACAGGAAATAACGAGGTCTTCATTTTTAGCGGAGCTTAACTCCAGTGTCAATAAAGAAGACACCGGATTGGGGTAGGCATTCCAACTCAGAGTACCGCTGACCGGATCCACAATTCCCACAAATAATCCATCGGGTTGCTGAAAGCCCTGTGTCAGAATGGAAGAAGCACCCGTTAATGTCGTAACGGCAATTTCTCCAATCGTGGCCGAAAGGTTGATGCCTGTCGCCTGGGAATAGGCGCCACCCGTGCTGAGAACGCTTCTGTCGAGCGACTGGCTGCTCGCCTGGATACATCCCAAAAAGAATATTCCGAAAACAATTTTTTTCATGATAATTTCTTTGTCAGTTTATTTTTTGTTTTCCAGCTGTTCAATTCTGCGCATCAATTCATCAATCTTTTGTTGCTGAATCTTTATGATCTCTTGTTGTTCCTGAATGGCTTTTACTACAGGCACCACGAACTCTCCATAACGCAAACCATAAAGGTCTTTCTCATTATCAGGAGCATCTACGCCACTGAAATCAAAATTTGTTTCTTTGGCTGTGGCTTCCACTTCCTGTGCAATGAAACCGGAATGACGAACCCTGGATTGGATGTTTTTCGCTTCAATCGTTTCCGCGCTCTCTTCCCTGCCGGGAATAACATTTCCGTCTTTATCAGTCATCACCTGCCCTGCAGGAAACAAGATGGCATTAATGGCATTCAAATCGAGCGTATAGGTAACAGGACGAAGTTTCAGGATGAAATCAAGTCCCTGTACATTTTCTTTCACATTTGTTTTAACGCGTCGGTCCGACACATTGGTCCAGTCCTGGAAACCGCCTATGGAACCCACAGTACTGTTTCCCAGACGGACCTGGTTGCTTGCAGTGACTCTGGAGTTATAACCTATAGCCGTAGAGTTGCTGTATCCGGCCGCGCTTCCATCCGCGTTATAGCCGAGGAATGTGCTGTTCGTGCCATTAGCAAAGCCGCCACCTGCCGCGTAACCCAATGCGGTGTTTCCGCCATTGAGAGTATTCAATAAACTATTTGCTCCGATGGCAGTGCTAAAGGAGGCCGCTGTAGCCGTTTGCATGGCCCTGAATCCAAACAGGGAATTACTGCTTCCGCTCATATTGAAAGAGGCTGCCTCTGCTCCTACGGCTGTGTTCGATGCTCCATTGGAATTCAGGAAGAGGGTCTGGTTACCGATGGCCACATTATTGCTACCACTGGAATTCGTATACATGGCAAGGAAGCCACCTGCAAAATTGGATGTTCCCTGTAAATTGGAAAACATCGCCTGCGATCCGATGGCGGTATTGTTTGCTCCGTCACTATTTGTAAAGAGTGCACTGTGGCCAATAGCAGTATTATTGTTACCCAGTGTGTTTGAGCCTCCTGACAGGGAGCCTATAAAGGTGTTCAGCGTGGCTCCGTTGTTTTGCTGGTTAAGAAGTCCGGCATCGAGGCCGACAAAAGTATTGTCAGGGCTGTCGGTGTGGATGCTCATCAGTTCAGTACCGCTCACAGAACGCAGGCGGATCAAAGGATTCGCATTGGTCTGACCGGTAGCTCCCTGTACAATCAATTGCGGTTCATCTGTATCCCCGGTTATATGCAAACGAGCATCCGGCAATGTGTTTCCAATACCTACATTGGTGCCGTTATCATAGAGCATGGAGTTTCCGCCACTTGAAGATCCTATAAATTTGATCACATAATTGGTTACGCCGGCAAGACTTCCTCCTCCGCTGGGACCGGCAGGGCCTGTAAGATTTCCCTGCAGTGTCCATGTACTGGCACCGGTCTTTTTATAGTAATCACCATTGGTAGTATTCAGATACAAATCATTCGCAACTCCTACACCTCCTGTGGGAGCAGAAGTACCCGTAAGCCATGTGGCACCAACAGGACCTGTAGGCCCGGTAAGATTTGCCTGCAATGTCCAGGTACTCACTGCTGTTTTCTTGTAATAGTTTCCTGTACTGATGTTCAGGTAAAGATCATTCAACACGCCAGTCGCCCCGGCAGGAACCGTGTTTCCTGTGATCCATGTCGCTCCATTGGTCCCGTTCGTACCACTTGGACCGCTTGGACCAATTGGGCCCTGAGGGCCCGTGGCTCCTGCTGCACCCGTAGCTCCGGTGGCTCCGGTTGGACCGGCAGGACCGGCAGGACCCGTGGCTCCTGCAGTACCTGCAGGACCTGTGGCTCCCGTTGCCCCTGTTGCCCCTGTAGGACCGGAAGGACCGGAAGGACCCGTTGCACCGGTAGCGCCTGTAGGGCCGGCAGGTCCGGCTGGACCGGCTGGGCCCGTAGCACCGGTTGCTCCGGTGGAACCGGTAAGACCGGTTGGACCAAGCAAACTACCCTGAAGTGTCCAGGTACTTGCACCGGTTTTTTTATAATAATCTCCATTGTTTGTATTCAGGTACAGGTCGTTCAGAAGTCCAAGACCTGAAGCAGGCGCACCAGCTCCTGTGAGCCAACTGGCACCCGCGTCTCCTGCAGGGCCCGGGGCTCCATTCAAATTCACCTGCCATGAAGCGAAAGTTCCGGTACCATTAATCACAGTCACGTTGACAACAATCGCTCCTGTACCAGGAGTGTAGGAAGTCACCGTTCCCTCCATCCTGTTTGTAGAAGAATTAGAGATAAGAATATTCTGCCCGATGGAATAAGATAAACCGGTTGCTACTGTAAAGCTTTTTGAACCCAAAGCGATGGCCATGGAAGTAGCGGATGTAGTTGCATACTTGTCGCCCGGCAATCCTTGTGGTCCCACAGGGCCACTGAGATTCGCCTGCAAAGTCCAGGTGGAAACTCCTGTTTTTTTATAATAGTCTCCTGTAGAAATGTTCAGGTATAAGTCGTTGATTATGCCGATTCCCGCTCCCGGTGCGGAAGAGCCGGTGAACCAGGTAGCACCGTTGCTACCATCTGCACCATTCAATCCGGCTGAACCTTGTGGCCCGGTAAGGTTCCCCTGCAAGGTCCAGGTGCTGGCTCCGGTTTTTTTATAGTAATCACCATTGTTTGTATTCAGGTAGAGATCATTCAGAACTCCGGTAACTCCCGAAGGGGCTGTTCCACCGGTAAACCAGGTGGCGCCATTGACTCCGTTCGTACCATTCACACCATTGGTTCCATTTATTCCATTGGTTCCTGCAGGGCCTTGCGGACCTGTTGAGCCCTGAGGTCCCGTTGCACCCTGAGGACCGGTAAGACCGATAGGGCCTGTAGCTCCCACCGCGCCTGTTGCACCCTGAGGTCCACTGAGACCAATTGGACCCTGTGGTCCGGTTGGACCGGCAGGACCTATGGGCCCTGTTGAACCGGTAAGATTGGCTTGAAAGGTCCAGGTATTTGCTCCTGTCTTCAGGTAATAGTCTCCATTGTTCGTATTCAGATAGAGGTCGTTGATGGAACCACTTGCAGCTGCAGGAGCACCGGTTCCGGTGATCCAGGTGGCACCGGAAGTGCCGGCAGGCCCGGGAGCGCCATTCAGGTTAACCTGCCAGGCAGTGAATGTTCCACTCCCTGTAACTGTACTCACATTTACACTTATGGTACCCGTGACAAGGTCGTAGGAGATGAGCGTTCCTTCCATCCTTGCGGTCGAAGAATTAGAGATCAAAATGGTTTGCCCGATGGAATAAGATAAACCTGGATCTACAACGAAAGTTTTTATGCCGGTGGAGATGGTCAATGAACTGGTAGAAGTGGTTGCATATTTATCTCCGGGCAATCCTTGCGGACCGGCAGGGCCGGCCAGATTTCCCTGGAGGGTCCATGCACTTCCGCTGGTTTTCAGATAATAATCTCCATTGCTATTATTTAGATAAAGATCATTCATCACTCCGGTGGAGTTGGCGGGAACTCCGGCCCCGATAAACCATGTCGATCCATCGGCACCTTGTGGGCCGGGAGTATTGCTGTTTTCGCTCCAGATGGCATAAGGAACACTGATTAATTCAGATGCACCGAGGTCTATATAACTGCTTCCTCCCGCAGGATCTACTTCAACTTTCAAAAACTTGGAACCGGAGGCCCAGGTAATCCCGCCAAAAGATCCAGATATCGGAGTGCCGGTACCAATCGGCAAAGTGAACAATCCAAACACATTGGTGCTCACCGAATGCGTCTCGGTATATTCGGAAGAACCGGACGAAGAGCCCGCAAGCACACTGAAGCGAACAGAAATGTTCTGGCTCGCCAATATGTTTCCTGAGGCATCCCTTGCGATGGCCTGATAACTGAATCGCTGTGGTATTTGTGCCCATACACTTGCAGCACAAGCGGTCAAACAAAGAAGGAAGAAAATTACTTTTTTCATGGTGTTGGAGATATTGGGATTTTGTTTTAGCAATTTAAATGGCGCTGTTTACATACTAACCTTCCGTGCGTAAGACAGGCAGGTGACTTATATTTCGAGTATTTATTGTTAATTGAATAAAGAGACCAGTTTATTTAATACTACCCGATGTCAGGGTGGATAAAAAAGATTTCATTGAATATAAAATAGCTTATTACAAATTTAATAAAAACGAATGGGAATTAGCGATTCTCTTTATTATTAAATGTAAATCTATACCTAATTCGCTCCAATAATATCATATTGGAGCTAAGTTCTTCTTACACAACAACACCACTCTTACTGAAGATCCCTTCTGAGCTATGGTCCTCCTGCCTTTTATAAAGAAACCGCTAAACATTTTTAATCAGCTTTCATCTGCTCAATCTGTGTCATCTGCGTTCTATTCTCCCCCCCTGTCTGAACTGGGATTTATGGGATTTATATGATTACCGGGAGGACATTATTACAACACAACACCGTTCTCCCGAAGGGACCTCGTGAGTGATATCGCCTGCCGGTTTTTAAAAGAGTCCCTAATCAATTCATCTTAGATCATCTTTTAAATCTGCGTTATCTGTGTTCTATTCTTCTAAACAACCTTCATCCGCGATCATCTTTTAAATCTGCGTCATCTGCGTTCTATTCTTCTAAGCAACCTTCATCAGCGATCATCTTTTTAAAATCTGCGTCATCTGCGTTCCATTCTCCCCTTGCCCCCTAAAAAAAAGAAGTCCCCCCGTTGCCGGAAGGACTTCTTTCATTCTTTTATTTAAATCGAGTCTTCGATTACTCCACTACTACACGCAGTGTCTGAGCAGTCGTTCCTTCGGTTTCGATGGATAACAGATACATTCCCTTTGCAACATTGCTCAGGTTCAGTTCCTGCATGTTCGCACCTTCTGTTGCACTGACCACATTATTGATCATTACATTGCCCAACAGGTCGATTACTTTCACACTGTACTTCGCAGACTTAGTCGCCTGGAAGTTGACTGTGATCATTCCGTTGGTTGGGTTAGGATACGCGCTGAAGTCTGCTGCTGATACCATGTTGTCTGCATTACGGCATCCAAGGTTCACTGCAACAACTTTCTTGCCCGGTTGGCTGAATCCACATCCGTTCACTGCATTTACAGTAATAACCGCTGTGGCTGAAGTAGCACTGTTGAAGTTCACAGTTGCAGAAGTTCCTGCTGGAACAATCGTTGCTCCGCCGGAGATCGACCACAGGTAACCTGTTGCTCCTGCTACAGGAAGGATCGAATAGACCACGCCAGAAGCCGATTTACATACTGAAGCGCTTCCGGTAGGTGATGCAGGAGGTGCAGTAAGTGCACTTACTGAATAACAACGTGCAATACCGTTTCCACATCCGTTCGTTGCAGATACACAGATGTTTCCGGTACCGGTGAAGCCGGCTGTAAAGTCAACGGTGATTGACAATCCGGTATTGGCTGTGATGTTTACACCGGCAGGTACTGTCCAGTTATATGAAGTAGCATCCGCGACAGGTGCGATACTGTAAGTGACGCCTGACTGTCCGCAAAGGTTCTTAGAAGGACCGGCAATAGATCCCGGTTGGCTTGCGGTAGAACGGATCGTATAGGTTCTGGTAAATGTTCCGCAAGAACTGGAAGTACTTACTGAGATCGTTCCTGTCGTGAATGAAGGACCAAAATTGAAGGTCTGGGAAGTACTTCCCTGAGCTCCTGCAACTGAGATGTCACCGGTAGTGGACCATTCATAAGATGAACCGGCTCCGATGGCTGCACTGATCGAGTAAGCAATGTCCGTGCTGCCTGCACAAACATAACCTGGGCCTGTCAATGGACTACTATGTGTCGGGATACCGGTAAGTGTAGTGGAACGACGGGATGTAATACCGACACAGTTAGAAGCATAGACTCCGATTACTGATTGTCCATGGGTGGCAGGGAAACTCACCTGTACGGTGTTGGTACCCTGACCACTTAAGATGACAACGCCGGCTCCGGTCACTGACCAGACATAGCTCAAAGCGTTTGCACTTGGTGGAATTGAGTAAGTCTCTATTACAGGTCCGCATGGGTTTGGATTACCCACGATGAATCCTGGCTGTGCAGGACGAACAGTGATCACCGGAATATTGATACATGACTGAGCACCTACTCCACATGTATTCTCCGGTGTAACACAAAGGAATCCGCCGGCATACGTGTTATCAAAACATAATGTGATGCTGTTGGTAGTGGAAGAGCCAGTTACTCCTGCAGGAAGTGTCCAAAGATACGTGGCTGCACCCGATACAGGAGCTACAGAATAAACAACTCCACAGGTGTTGATACATGCACCGGCAGGACCGCTGATGGCACCTGCATCGTCAGGTTGACCACCTGCTCCACCTACAGTGGTAGAAGCTGTTCCGGTACAACCGGTACCATCAGTGATGGTCACAGTATAAGGACCTACTGCAAGACCGGTAGCAGTTGAGTTGGTTTGACCATCTGACCAGAGGTAAGTGTAGACACCATCTCCACCCGATGCGACAACAGAAGCAGTTCCATTGGTGGAACCACAGTTGGCAGGAGTGCTGGACGCAATACCTTCTACTTTACCCGGCTCTGTAAGAGTCACGGAAGCTGTTCCTGTGCAAGTGCCGGCATCTGATACTGTGTAAGTAGTAGAACCTGCTGCTTGCATGAAATTACCTGTTCCGCTATAAGGTGGGTTTCCACCGGTAGCCGATACGGTTACTGATACCGTTCCGCCAAAGCAGGTGATCGTGCCACTTGGTGTTGCTGTAACTACCAGCGGGCTGCCGCTTATATCCCATACACATGTTGATGTGTTGAAAGTAGCTGTCTGATAGCAAGCAAGACCGGTTGGTGCCGGTGGCTGTGTGCCGGTTACATCCCATACACAGGTTGCTGTGTTGAATGTTGCTGTCTGCCAGCAAGCAAGACCTGTTGGTGCTGGTGGCTGAGAGCCGCTTACATCCCATACACAGGTTGCTGTGTTGAACGTAGCTGTTTGCCAGCAAGCAAGACCTGTTGGCGCAGGGGGTTGTGAACCGGTTACATCCCAAACACAAGTTGAAGTGTTGAATGTAGCTGTTTGCCAGCAAGCAAGACCGGTTGGTGCAGGGGGTTGAGTTCCTGTTACATCCCAAATACAAGTATTATTGTTGAACGTCGCTGTCTGATAGCATGCAAGACCGGTTGGTGCTGGCGGCTGAGTGCCGCTTACATCCCAAACACAGGTTGCTGTGTTGAATGTGGCTGTCTGATAGCATGCAAGCGTTGGCATTGGAGGCTGAGTGCCGCTTACATCCCAAACACAGGTTGTATTGTTGAACGTAGCGGTCTCATAGCAGGCAAGACCGGTTGGCATTGGTGGCTGAGAGCCGCTTATATCCCATACACAGGTTGCTGTGTTGAAGGTAGCTGTCTGATAGCAAGCAAGACCAGTTGGCATTGGAGGCTGAGAGCCGCTTATATCCCAAATACATGTTGAATTGTTGAAGGTTGCCGTCTGCCAGCAAGCAAGACCGGTTGGTGCCGGCGGTTGAGTTCCTGTTACATCCCATACACAAGTAGTGTTGTTAAATGTAGCGGTCTCATAGCAGGCAAGACCAGTTGGCGCAGGCGGCTGTGTTCCGGTTACATCCCATACACATGTTATATTGTTGAACGTAGCTGTCTGATAGCAAGCAAGACCTGTCGGTGCAGGGGGCTGTGTGCCCGTTACATCCCAGGCACAGGTATTATTGTTGAATGTGGCTGTCTCAAAGCAAGCAAGACCTGTTGGCATTGGCGGCTGAGTTCCACTTACATCCCAAACACAGGTTGCTGTGTTGAACGTTGCTGTCTGATAGCAAGCAAGCGTTGGCATTGGAGGCTGTGTGCCACTTACATCCCAGGTACAGGTTGAATTGTTAAACGTTGCTGTCTCATAGCAGGCAAGACCGGTTGGTGCCGGTGGTTGTGTGCCGCTTACATCCCAAACACAGGTTGCTGTGTTGAAAGTTGCTGTCTCATAACAAGCCAGACCCGTTGGTGCCGGTGGTTGTGTTCCTGTTACATCCCATACACAAGTAGTGTTGTTAAATGTAGCGGTCTCATAGCAGGCAAGACCGGTTGGTGCAGGTGGTTGTGTTCCTGTTACATCCCATACACAGGTTGCTGTGTTGAACGTTGCTGTTTGATAGCAAGCAAGCGTTGGCATCGCAGGCTGTGTGCCTGTTACATCCCATACACAGGTTGAATTGTTGAACGTGGCTGTCTCATAGCAGGCAAGACCGGTTGGTGCCGGTGGCTGTGTTCCTGTTACATCCCATACACAAGTAGTGTTGTTAAATGTTGCTGTCTCATAGCAGGCTACTGTTGGCATCGCAGGCTGTGTGCCTGTTACATCCCATACACAGGTTGATGTGTTAAACGTGGCCGTCTCATAGCAAGCAAGACCGGTTGGTGCCGGTGGCTGTGTGCCTGTTACATCCCATACACAGGTTGAAGTATTGAAGATTGCGGTCTCATAGCAGGCAAGCGTTGGCATGGCTGGCTGTGTACCGCTTACTTCCCAAGCACAGGTTGTATTGTTGAAAGTGGCTGTCTGCCAGCAAGCAAGACCGGTTGGCATTGGCGGCTGAGTACCACTTACAACCCACGCACAAGTTGCGATATTCCAGGTAGCGGTTTCGTAACAGGCTACTGTTGGTGCCGATGGTTGTGATGGCTCAACAATCAAAACGCTTGTAGAGGCCGTACAAGGGGTACTTGTTGTGACCACAATATTATGTGAGCCGGCTGTAAGGCCACTCACTGTAAATGGATTCGTAGAATAGGCTATGGGTGCTCCACCATCTACTGTATAGGTTCCTGTAGCAGTGGTTCCATCACCGCTTAAAGAAATTGTTGCCGTTCCGTCGCTGGCGCCAAAGCAGGAAACAGGAGTTGTTCCCGTTTCAAGAGCTACAACCGCACAGGCTGTGGCAGGGTTTAAGATGACATTGGTATTACAGGCACCGGCCTGGTTGTAATTGTAATTGTTTGCAGCAACTGTGATTGCCACGCTGTTTGCACCGGAAAAGGCAGATACAGTGGTGTTGGTGCGGCCTGCGCCTACGGCAGTGGACCATACATGTTTGAAGGTTGAATTAGTTCGGAAAGGAACCGAATTAGTCACCCGGAAGCGGTTGATTCTTAATCCGGGAGCCGCACAATTTGATCCTGTAGCTGGAAGGATAACTCCATTTCCGGCTCCGCCAGCCGGCAGTGAACCAGAGGCAGAATTTAGATACCTACAGTTAATGCCCCCAACAACATATATGTTTGCAGGGAAAGTTATTGTGCCTGCAGTATAATTTGCCGGAAAGTCCGATGTACCCGCAATCCTGGCAAAGGTAATTGTCCCACCCATAAGAATGGAAGTGTCATAGGCCAATCCGAATTGAAAGCTTGATAATTCCACAGTGGTAGTACCGCTGGCAAGATAGATGTCAAACTCGTATACGGTCGGAGACACAAGCGCCTCATTCGCGACGGAGAGTTTGTAGGTTTGGGCTTGCGCAGTGAAGCCGGAAATCAAAATCGTCAACAAGATCATCAGGATCCTGCCATTCAGTAATTTTTTCAGAGTATTCATTGGAACATAATTTATGTTTAGTTAGTTTTTTTATTGGGCTTTTAGAAAATGTAGAATTCTAAATATGAAAATATCATTAGGTGATATTCCGGGGTTTGATAAAGATCCAATTTATAACTTCCCGATATTTTCTCGTAAATGCTCTTTCAAAGAGAGCAGATTCGCAGGCAAAAAATCAAAAACATAAAGACTTTTTGTCTTAAATATCCAGGGTGTTCCCGGGAATTTATTCAGCTATTTAATATTATTTATCTCCTGTTAATTATGGTTGTGCGTAAAACAAGGACAGGTTATTGTTATTGTACACAATATTCATGTCTTGGCCGTCCGCCGTACCGTCTCCAGTGCAATCTGTTACGATATAATCATAGAGTGAAAGATTATTATCATTATATACTGCGTTCAAATCTGATCCATCAACCGTACCATCCTGGTTCACGTCTCCACCATAGAAAGCGAATACGCCGCCACCCATGTTCTGCATAGGAGGATTGTATCCGTCATCGAATGCTTGCGACAGGGCTGTGCTGAAATTGTATGAAACATTGCTGGTAAAATCAATTGGGTTTTTGCTCCAGGTTTGGATGGAATTTTTATGTTTTACTGCCACCCAATATGGATTACCACTGATCTCATTGTTATTAGCGTAAAGCACTTTTGCTGTACCGTCATTGTTCAAAATCGCTGAAGCACTGGCAAAAGGAGTGTAAGTATCCGCAAGGCCATAGAGTTCTACAAGGACGCTGTCAGTTGCAGTAGGACTATAAGGTCCGGTAAGCATTCCGCCCTGCTCCAAATCATACAATGTAGTTGCCATTGTTCCGCCACCCAGGTAATATCCTTCGAGGAAGGCGGTCAGGTTCAACACGGCCTGGCAACCCGGATCATTCTTGTCAGGATTGATTGGTGATTTGCCATCCGCATCAATCGTAGAATACAATTCACCGTTAAACAATGCCATTCCGCTATAAGCGCGGTTAGGATAATACATATCATAATTCACATTGCATCCGCTGGCCCTCCAGGAAACGCTTGTGCGATAACGCAGCGGACTTCCGTTCTGTACATAGTTGAATTTAAGGTCAGGAGTGGTGCAGGCAAATTCCGCACTGTTTGTCATACGGATTCTTGCAACCCGGACAGGTGCCAATGTAACATTTGTAGAAACGCAGGAACTGACGGTCTTCACACCGATGTTGGCGGTAAGATTGATAAAATTGTCCGTAGCGTTCCACTGAACATTTCCATTATGTTTTGGGCTGCTTAATTCGGATGATGCCGTCAAATTCTGCAATGTGATGGTCCCGCCATTCACATAGGCGGGATTTACCCAAATTCCACCCTGAAATGTGCGTAATTCGAAAGCACTTGTGCTTCCGGAGGCTTTCAACATTACGTCAAATTCAAAGGTGTTTTTCCCTATTCCCTGTGGATTGTCAATATAAATTGAAAACGAAGGATCCTGGGCCAGCATCAAATTACTTGCGCCAAAAAATAAAAATCCTAAAAGGAAGAACTTCTTCCAGCGTACATTTTGCTTCATGTTATTTTGGTTTATTTCCTGGTATGGGAATTTCTTATAAATGCAGAATTAATACTAAAGTACGTCTTTTGTTGAAATAAACAAGCCTTTATTGGCGGTTTTTTAAAATAGCTTGGTAAAAAAAATAAAAAAGCTGTAAAACCCTTTGTTTTCGGGCTTTTTTAACAAAATTTGTTGGTCAATGGAACTGCTCTTTTCGCTTTTCTTAGGTGTTTTTTTGTGAAATATTTTCAATAAAATCACTGGTCCGGTAAATTTTTAACGCTTCAATTTTTTCGGCGGCGGCCTATTTTTTAGTATATTATTACAGTTAGTTTTACTGTTTTTCTGAATATCGCCACTCCCTTTGTCTGAACCGGGATTTATGGGATTTGCAGGATTACCGGGAGGACTTTTTGATTTTATATTGTGTGTTTTTTCATTGCTGAATTTTTATCCCCGATCAACTTCACGTGCATCAGCTCAATCATAACAATCAGTTTAATCATAGTTCAGACAAGAGGGATTACCGGGCTTCTTCTCGAATTATTCACCGGTTCCCTTCAGGATGACGACGGCTTATTGGGATTATGTCCTTCGCCAGCCTTTGAAACAACCTGACAAATAAATTAATGCTGTCCCTGGGCTGGCGAAGGACATCCTATCAACACCACACCGTCATCCCGAAAGGGATCTCGTGAGTGATATGCAATCGGCGGGTTTTTAAATAGTATTCATCTGCGATCATCTGCTCAATCTGCGTTCCATTCCTTCCCCCCTGTCTGAACTGGGATTTTTGGGATGTGTGGGATTACCGGGAGGGCATTACAACAACACAACACCGTTCTCCCGAAGGAAACACGTGAGTGATATCGCCTGCCGGTTTATAAAAGAGTTCTTGATCAATTCATCAGTGATCATCTTTTAAATCTGCGTTATCTGTGTTCTATCCTTCTAAGCAACTTTCATCTGCGATCATCTTTTAAATCTGCGTCATCTGCGTTCTATTCTTCCCCCCTTTGTCTGAACTGGGATTTTTGGGATGTATGGGATTGCCGGGAGGGCTCTCTTTTTCTATTGTGTGTTTTTCATTGCTGAATTTTTACCCTCGATCAAATTCACGTGCATCAGTGTAATCATAACAATCAGCTGAATCATAGTTCAGACAAGAGGGCTAAGGGGATTATTCGCTAAGTACTCACAAGCTCCCTTCGGGAGTGATATGCCCCCTGCCGGTTTATAAAAGAGTTCTTGATCAATTCATCAGCGAACATCTTTTAAATCCGCGTCATCTGCGTTCTATTCTTCTAAACAACTTTCATCTGCGATCATCTTTTAAATCCGCGTTATCTGTGTTCCATTCTTCTAAACAACCTTCATCTGCGATCATCTTTTAAATCTGCGTTATCTGTGTTCCATTCTTCTAAGCAACATTCATCAGCGATCATCTTTTAAATCTGCGTCATCTGCGTTCCATTCCGCCCTTGCCCCCTAAAAAAAGAAGTCCCCCCGTTTCCGGAAGGACTTCTTTCATTCTTTTATCTAAATCGAGTCTTCGATTACTCCACTACTACGCGCAGTGTCTGTACATTCGAGCCTTCGGTTTCGATGGATAACAGATACATTCCCTTCGCAACATTGCTCAGGTTCAGTTCCTGCATATTCGCTCCTTCTGTTGCACTGACCACATTACTGATCATTACATTTCCTAACAGGTCGATCACTTTCACACTGTACTTCGCAGATTTAGCTGCCTGGAAGTTCACCGTGATCATGCCGTTAGTTGGATTTGGATATGCGCTGAAGTCTGCTGAGGATACCATGTTGTCTGCGTTACGGCAGCCCAGGTTCACCGCTACGGTGCGTTTGCCCGGCTGACTGTAGCCACATCCGTTCACCGCATTTACAGTAATAATCGCTGTTGCTGAGGTAGCACTGTTGAAGTTCACCGTTGCAGATGTTCCTGATGGTACAATCGATGCGCCTCCTGAGATCGACCACAGGTAGCTGCTTGCGCCGGCTACTGCAGGGATCGTATAAACTACGCCCGATGCTGACTTACATACTGATGTAGGTCCTGTTGGTGCGGCCGGTGGTGAGGTCAACGCTGTTACTGAATAACAACGTGCGATGCTGCTTCCACATCCGCTCACGGCTGATACACAGATCGTTCCTGTTCCTGTGAAGGAAGTGAAGTCAACAGTGATCGATAAGCCCGTATTGGCGGTGATGCTCACTCCTGCAGGTACGGTCCAGTTGTATGAAGTCGCTGTGGCAACTGCTGCGATACTATACGTTACTCCGGTCTGTCCGCAAAGGTTGCTCGATGGACCTGCAATAGATCCCGGCTGACCTGGGGTGGAACGGATGGTATAGGTCTTAGTAAATGATCCGCAACCGCTGGAAGTAGTGACGGAGATCGTTCCGGTGGTAAACGATGGACCAAAGTTGAAGGTCTGGGAAGTACTTCCCTGTGCACCTACTACTGTGATGTCACCGGTAGTGGACCATACATAAGAAGATCCTGCTCCAATCGCCGGAGTGATCGAATACACTACGCCTGATGTGCCTGCACATACATTACCCGGACCTGTCAAAGGACTACTTTGAGTTGGGATACCGGTCAGTGTGGTGGAACGGGTTGAGGTTACTCCGATACAGTTAGATGCATAGACTCCGATTACCGCTTGTCCAAAGCCTGCAGGGAAACTCACCTGTACGGTGTTGGTACCCTGACCACTTAAGATCGCTACGCCGGATCCGGTCACTGACCAGGTATAGCTCAGCGCGTTCGCACTTGGAGGAATAGAATAGCTAAATACGCCTGGTCCGCATGGGTTTGGATTGCCCACGATAAAGCCTGGCTGTGCTGGACGTACAGTCAATACAGGAATGTTGATGCAAGACTGTGCACCTACTCCACAGGTATTCTCCGGGGTCACGCAAAGGAATCCGCCTGAATATGTGTTATCAAAACATACCGTGA
Source organism: uncultured Bacteroidota bacterium (assembly GCA_963775555.1). GTDB lineage: Bacteria > Bacteroidota > Bacteroidia > AKYH767-A > 2013-40CM-41-45 > QQVM01. The sequence continues at coordinate 399,140 of CAVZJJ010000002.1, forward strand.
TGCTGTTGGAAGTAGAACTTCCTGTAGCGCCTGCAGGTAATGTCCAGCTGTAGCTGGTAGCACCTGATGATGGTGGTACCGTGAAGGTTGCGCAAGTATTGCGGCATGCTCCTGCAGGACCACTGATTGAACCTGCTGGATCTGGCTGACCACCCACTCCGGTGATGGTAGCAGAGGCGGTGCCTGTACATCCATTACCATCGGTAATTGTCACTACATAAGTACCTGTTCCAAGACCAATTGCTGTGGCAGCTGTCTGGCCGTCTGACCATAAGTACGTGTAGGATCCATTTCCGCCTGTAGCGGTAACTGTTGCTTGTCCGTCGGTTGATCCGCAGTTCGCTGGTGTGGTAGAGGTCGTACCTTCTACTTTGGAAGGCTCTGTTAACGTTAAGTCTGCAGTTCCTGTGCAAGTACCGCCATCAAATACGGTGTAAGTAATGGTACCTGCTGCTTGCATGAATGTACCTGTTCCGCTGTATGGTGGGTTGCCACCGGTAGCCGATACAGTTACCGATACCATTCCGCCAAAGCAAGTGATCGTGCCACTTGTAGTTGCTGTAACTACCAGCGGGCTGCCACTTACATCCCAGGTACAGGTTGTATTGTTGAACGTTGCGGTCTCATAACATGCAAGTGTTGGCATGGCTGGCTGTGTGCCTGTTACATCCCATACACAAGTAGTGTTGTTAAATGTAGCGGTCTCATAGCAGGCAAGACCGGTTGGTGCTGCTGGCTGTGTGCCTGTTACATCCCATACACAAGTTGTTGTGTTGAACGTTGCTGTCTCATAACATGCAAGTGTTGGCATCGCAGGCTGTGTGCCTGTTACATCCCATACACAAGTTGTTGTGTTGAAGGTAGCGGTCTCATAACATGCAAGTGTTGGCATGGCTGGTTGTGTGCCGGTTACATCCCATACACAGGTTGCTGTGTTGAAGGTAGCGGTCTCATAGCAGGCAAGTGTTGGCATGGCTGGTTGAGTGCCTGTTACATCCCATACACAGGTTAATGTGTTGAAGGTAGCGGTCTCATAGCAGGCAAGTGTTGGCATGGCAGGCTGTGTGCCCGTTACATCCCATACACAGGTTGATGTGTTAAATGTAGCGGTCTCATAGCAGGCAAGACCGGTTGGTGCTGCTGGCTGTGTGCCTGTTACATCCCATACACAGGTTGATGTGTTAAATGTAGCGGTCTCATAACATGCAAGTGTTGGCATGGCTGGCTGAGTGCCTGTTACATCCCATGCACAAGTAGTGTTGTTAAATGTAGCGGTCTCATAGCAGGCAAGACCGGTTGGTGCCGGTGGCTGTGTTCCTGTTACATCCCATACACAGGTTGCTGTGTTGAAGGTGGCTGTTTCATAGCAAGCCAGACCTGTTGGTGCCGGTGGTTGTGTTCCTGTTACATCCCATACACAAGTAGTGTTGTTAAATGTAGCGGTCTCATAGCAGGCAAGTGTTGGCATCGCAGGCTGTGTGCCGGTTACATCCCATACACAAGTAGTGTTGTTAAATGTAGCGGTCTCATAACATGCAAGCGTTGGCATCGCAGGCTGTGTGCCTGTTACATCCCATACACAGGTTGCTGTGTTGAAGGTAGCGGTCTCATAACAAGCCAGTGTTGGCATGGCTGGCTGTGTGCCTGTTACATCCCATGCACAAGTAGTGTTGTTAAATGTAGCGGTCTCATAGCAGGCAAGTGTTGGCATGGCTGGCTGTGTGCCTGTTACATCCCATACACAGGTTGATGTGTTGAAGGTAGCGGTCTCATAGCAGGCCAGTGTTGGCATGGCTGGCTGAGTGCCACTTACATCCCAGGTACATGTACCATTGTTAAACGCTGCTGTCTCATAGCAGGCAAGACCTGTTGGTGCCGGTGGCTGTGTTCCTGTTACATCCCAAACACAGGTTGAAGTGTTGAAAGTTGCTGTCTCATAACAAGCCAGACCCGTTGGTGCCAGTGGTTGTGTTCCTGTTACATCCCATACACAAGTAGTGTTGTTAAATGTAGCGGTCTCATAGCAGGCAAGACCGGTTGGTGCAGGTGGTTGTGTTCCTGTTACATCCCATACACAGGTTGAAGTGTTGAAGGTTGCTGTCTCATAGCAGGCTACTGTTGGCATCGCAGGCTGTGTGCCTGTTACATCCCATACACAGGTTGCTGTGTTGAACGTGGCCGTCTCATAGCAGGCAAGACCGGTTGGTGCAGGTGGTTGTGTTCCTGTTACATCCCATACACAAGTAGTGTTGTTAAATGTAGCGGTCTCATAGCAGGCAAGTGTTGGCATCGCAGGCTGTGTGCCCGTTACATCCCATACACAGGTTGCTGTGTTAAATGTAGCTGTCTCATAACATGCAAGTGTTGGCATCGCAGGCTGAGTGCCTGTTACATCCCATGTACATGATGTATTGTTGAAAGTGGCTGTCTCATAGCAGGCAAGGCCTGTTGGTGCCGGTGGCTGTGTGCCACTTACATCCCACATACAGGTGGCGCTATTCCAGGTAGCGGTCTCATAACATGCAAGTGTTGGCATGGCTGGCTGTGCTGGCTGGTTGATCGTTACGCTTGTTGTTGCCGAACAAGGTGTGCTTGTGGTTACATCAATGTTATGCAGACCGGCCGCAAGGCCGCTCACGATAAAGGGATTGCTTGAATATGGAGTAGAGGGGCCTCCATCCAGTGAATAGCTTCCACTGGCTGTACTACCTGCGCCACTTAATAAAATACTCGCTGATCCGTCATTGCCTCCAAAACAAGTTACTGGAGTTGGAGTTGATACTGCGATCACCTCGCAACTTGCTGCAGGGTTTAATACCACATTGGTATTACATGCCCCTGGCTGGTTGTAGTTAATATTGTTCGCTGCCACGGTAATAGCCAAGCTGTTTGCTCCGGTGAATGCCGATACAACGGTATTGGTTCTTCCTGCACCTACGGTAGTGGACCATACATGTTTGCAGGTTGAATTGACTGCAAAAGGAACTGAATTGGTTACCCGGAATCGATTGATCCTTAGTCCGGGAGCCGCACAATTGGATCCTGTATTAGGTAACACTACTCCGTTTCCTGCTCCACCGGCAGGGATACCGCCCGATGCTGAGTTTAAATAACGGCAAGTTACGCCGCCAACTACCGAAGCGTTGGCCGGGGAGGTCAGCGTTCCTGATGTATAAGTGGCAGGAAAGTCCGATGTCCCCGGAAGACGGGCAAAGCCCAAAAGTGATGGGTTCGGATTGGGCGTGGTGATCACCCCGCCATTGAGAATAGCGGTGTCATAAGCCAGTCCAAATTGAAAGGCGGACAGTTCTACCCCCGTTGCACTGGAGAGGTAAATGTCAAACTCATACACGTTCGGTGCCACGAGTACTTCATTGGCGACGGTCAGTTTGTAGGTTTGGGCTTGGGCCGTCATTCCCACCGCAAGGAGTGCGAACAGGAGCCAAAACCGACGACATGTTGATAGTAGTGTTTTCATTGTCATTGTTTTATGGGGTTTTTGTTTTTTGTTGTTTTATCTTTTGGTGATCGGTTGCTTCGGTTTGAATTAAATTTCAGCAGGGTGTCCCATTGTGAACACCCTGCTGAAGTTTAATTAATATGGACGAGCATAGAATAAGGACAGGTTGTTGTTATTATATACATAGTTCATGTCCGTTCCGTCTGCCGTTCCGTCTCCTGTACAATCTGTTACCAGATAATCGTACAGAGAGAGGTTGTTGTCATTATATACATCGTTCATATCCGAACCGTCAACCGTTCCATCCTGGTTCACGTCTCCACTGTAGAAGGCAAATGTTCCACCCACATTCTGCATTGGAGGATTCACGCCATCATCAAAGGCGCGTGTGATCAGGTCGCTGAAGTCATAGAAGATCGCTGTCGAAGCCAGAGCTACTTCAATGCTGCTCCAGGTCTCGATGCTGTTCTTATGTTTCACCGCGATGTAATAGTTGCCCGCCGGTGCAGTAGCGAAGTTCACTGAGGCTAATCCTGTGTTGTGAAGGATCACCTTCTCTGAATAGTCAGGATCAGGGTTTCCTAGTGTTACACTGGCTGCAGTCCAAAGATTCACCTGAATAGTATCGGTGGCATCCGCACTGTAAGGTCCGGTCAGCATTCCGCCCTGTTCAAGATCATACAAGGTACTATACATCATCGTCGGTCCTGAGCTGATAATATATCCCTCAAGGAACAGCTTCAGATCCACACTCACTCCACTTGCACATGGATCGATGTTCACAACAACCGATGCTGTTGCCTGACAGCCGAAGCCATTGGTAACAGTAATGGTGAAGGTCTGTGGTCCCATGCCATAGTCAGCGGCATTCACCGTGATGGAGGTGCCGGTCGTAGAGAACAGATCGTTCCAGTCGCCCGATGCATCAGCAGTAAGTGTTACCTCACTGGTTCCACTAAAGCCATCCCAACATAAGGTCTCAGGACCGGCTGGTGTGATAATAGGTGTTGCAGGTGCAGGGTTAGATACTACCGTGTAGGTTCCCATCTGTGTACATCCATTTGCATCGAGTGCAAATAGCGTGTATAAAGTAGTGGATACAGGTGAAACTGTGATCGCGTCAGTAGTCTCGCCACCAGGACTCCAGAGATAGAAGGTATATCCGGTATCCGCTGTGAGGGTCACACTTCCCGCACCTCCGCAAAGTGGAACTGTTGAAGAAGGTGTGATACCAATCGCGACATCAGGATGAACAATTATCTCCTGTGTAGTAGTCGCGGAACAATTACCGTTTCCTACTGTAACAGTATAGGTGGTCGTAGAAGTCGGACTTACTGTAATAGACGATGTAGTCTCTCCTCCAGGACTCCAGAGGTACTCAGTATAACTGGCATCGTATGCATCCAGATCAACAGTGCCTGATCCACAGAATGTGGTTGTGCCACTTGGTGTGATCACTACAGGTGTAATCGCGATAGAATTCACAGATACACTTGATGTAGCTGTACAACCATATTGATTGGTAGCAACAACATCGTAAGTTACTGTTCCAGGACCTTGTGGGAACGGATCAACTGCCCCAGGACTTTGTGCTGCAGATGTAAATCCTGCAGGTGTACTTGTCCATGACCAAGTAACAGGGGCACTAACATTGAAGTTAAGTGACCAGCTATTCAGAGTACCAACATCTCCTGTTGCAAAATCAGCGATAAACATGTTCCAGGTTCCATTCGGATCTATTCCATTAAAGGTCGAGAACGGATCAGCCGGAATAAAGGTTCCGGTAAACGGCGCTGTTCCGCTTGCTATTGCTGTAACGGCTGTAGGCGTGAATACCGTGTTGGTAAAGTTGTCGCCACTGCTACCTACACCACTTGCGAGGTAAATAAAGGTTGTACCATCAGGAGCAACCAGAACAATATCCAGATCCGAATCCCAGGTATGGGTAATATCCATGGTAACACTGGCAAGGTCTCCCAAACTCATAGATGCAGTAGGAACTCCGCTTACAACCAGAGGGCTATATGCTCCAATTGGATCATTGTCCGGAATTGACATCGGTGTAGTGTTGGTAAAGGTCTGATTATATACCAGAGTATTGGTTCCTGAAGAGGTCAGGTTAAAGGTTTGTCCCTGACAAACATCTGTAGCGCCATTCGTGCTGGCAGTAACTTCCGGATTCGGATTCACAACAACTGTTGTAGGACCGGCATAAGCTCCACATATGTTAGCTAAGTTGGTACTGTCAATCGCTAAGAGATAATAGCTGGCAGTTGCAACCGGAGTTAATATATATGGGTTTCCTGTGAAGTCAATGGTTACACCATCGGTAGACCAATAGTAAACATAACCAGGAGTTACAGGCGAACTGCTTGCAGTGAGTGTAATTGATGTTCCATCACACACCGTTGTGGCCGAAGTAGTAAAGCTTACGGAAGCAGCAGTAGTAAGTGTCGCAGTGACAAGAACACGTCCGCCGGGATTCACACAAGTACCAATAGACGACTCAACATAATAAGATGTTGTAGCAAGGAGAATTGGCTCGTAAGGACTTCCAACAAAGAGAGGCGTACCACCGGATAATGTGCTGTACCAGGAAACCGTTCCTGTAGCTACCGCGGTAAGCTTGACTTGTCCCACACCACACCGCTCTACATTGGCAGCGGAAATGGTAGGGGTTGCAACAATTACCACAACTGAACCGGAGGTATCCACTCCGCCACAAGTCGCGTAAAGACGATACCAGGTACTGGCAGTGAGGGTCGGAGTTGCATAAGTAAGCGCATTAGCTGTAGGGATATCTGTCCATGTGTCAATTAAGCCACTTGGAGAAGTCTGCCACTGAATCGCGGCACCACCCGAAAGCCCACTTGCTGTCAAAGTAACACTTCCTGTAGTACAGATCGTGTCTGCTGACAAAGCAATAGCTGCTATACCTGGCGAACTCGCTACCGTAACAACTACAGTATCCACACCCACACAACCGGCGCCAGATGTTGCAGTCGCAATGAATGAAGTTGTAGAAGTAAGGGCACCTGTATTCAGATTTGCACCCGATCCTGTTATTCCTGCCGGATCAGAGGTCCATGCTATGGTAGCAGGGGCAACATTGTAATAGTACTGAAGTGTTGCTGTAGCAGGGAAAGTTGCGTCCGGACCAGAGGTATTGTCGTTAAACCCTTCGTTATACTTGATGTTAACGATTCCGCCCGCAGGATTTAGTAATGCAGCTATGGTAGCTGTATCTGCGTTATAGGTAGCATAGTCAAATGGATTTGGTGTGCCAGAATTGGTATTTCCCGCAAAACAAGCCGATGTTCCGATAATTCCAGATCCACTGAAATTTAATCTTACTTCGGATGCATAGGAACCACTTACATGATTTACCCCGTTAATTATCAAATGAGCCCCAATCGCTCCTCCCGGTATCGGTGGAAGCGTAAAGCTTGCAATCTGGTTAGCACCCGGACAAGTAGTTGTCTCGTCCGTGCTTGGATTAGAGAGGGCTATTGTGATAGAATTAACGGCTTTTCCGTCTACTGATACGCCAGTTGCTGTCAAATTAACGGAGGAACCTGCACAAATACTCACATCAGGACCTGCATTTACAGGTGGTAAAGCCAGAACAACCAATGTTACCATTGAAGGTGCTGAATTACAGATGCCATCTACTCCTGTCAGGGTGTAAACATAGCTGCCGGCGGCAGTTGGAGTAATCGCAACACTTGCTCCTGTAGCCGTGCCGGTAATGCCGCTTCCGGTTTCAGGCAATGGCGTCCAGGTACTTGTAAATGCGTTTCCAATACTGCCCGTTTGAATAGCAGTAAGCGTAGCTGAAGAACCCAGACAAATGGTATCTGTGTTAATCGTAGCCGTAAGCGTATCCACAGGGGTCACCTCAGCGATAACCATGGCGCGGATACTTTCGCAGGTACCATTGTATGCGGAAACATAGAAGGTATCAGTTACAGAAATCGGATATGCAATCAGTACGCTGTCGCTTTGTCCTGAAAGCGGGGTTCCTCCTGTTGGTACATCGTACCATCTGAAAGGACCGGCAACACCATCCACATAGCTGGTTGGCGTTCCGTAACCACACTGAACAGAATTATGAGCCACCGCTGTATCAGGCAATGGATTCACCGTTACAGTAACGGTGCTATCGTCCGTACAAACACCCGCTGACGCGGTTACAGTATAAGTAGTGGTAACAAGTGGATTCACTGTCACGCTGCTTCCTGCTCCACCGCCGTTACTCCATGACCAATTGAGGGTGTTTGTGAGATTGGCGCCAACTGTTCCTCCGATATATAGATTCGGACGAATAGTACTGGATGGGCTGGTTGTTCCAGCAGGTGTAGTGCAATGTGCGGGGGCATTATCCTGGTATTGCTTAAAGGTTGATGCAAAACCCGGGTTCGAGTATCTCACTGTAGTGCTTCCGGCACCACCGTCATTATTCTGGAAGCAGAATTCAACGATCAGGTTGGATGTACCGTTCCATAAGAATGGTGTGATCGTATGACTGCTGATACCAACAGCAGGGGTATAGGATGCATACGAAGCAACCTGGGTCATTCCTGATTCGAACGCTGAAATAGTAGTAGATGCAGTGTTCTTCAAACTGATGCTCGCATTCGGCATAGCGCCTCCAATAGCGGTAATATCAAATCCAATGGAAGTTATATTGCCAGCAGTCAGACCGGCCGCAGCCAATTCGCTAGCCCTGTACAGCATCTGTGTTTTAGATGAGCCATATAATCTATAGTATGGGTAAGAACTTGTAGTAGCTGTACCTGTGCCTATCTGAGCAATTCCAGGTGTCCCTGCAATACTTTGTGCAGAAAGAAGAACCGGACTGCCCGCACAAACTGTACTTGGACTTGCGGATACACTGGTAATCACAGGATAGTTGTTCACAGTAACAATATGATTCACTACTGTTGCACATCCTGCAGCTATATCCGTAGCAGTAACCGTGTAAGTATAAGTACCCACCGCTGTAGGTGTAGCGGTAATAGAAGTACCGGTAGTTCCGCTGAGGCCTGCTGTTCCTGAAGGAATGGCCGACCATACAAAGTCATAATTACTTCCTGTACCCTGTTGTACGGCATCCAGTGTAAAGAATGTGGATGGCATACAAACACCACTGACAGCCGTAATTGTAACGGTATCCGATGGATTAACAGTTATCAGCAGGGCGGTACGCGGACCTTCACAATTACCATTGAACTCGGCAACATAGAAGGTAGTAGTAGTATCAAGACTCACGGTAAAGACAGAATCTGTCTGTCCGGCAATTTCAGTGCCTCCTGAAGCAACAGTATACCATTTGAAGGTATCTGTAGCAGGACCGGAACGGGTCACGCTGGCCACCGGCACACCGCTACCACACTGTTCTGAAGTTACAGGGTTGATTGGAGCCAATGGCTCTGGGTGAACAAACACTATAACTGAATCTAAATTATAACAACCAGAAGGATTGTCGTCCCCAACCTGAACCATATAGGTAGTTGTCGCTGTAGGATTCGCTATGATACTGGCAATGTTCGTTGTGCCAGGTAATCCGGCTGTTCCGGATGGACTTCCTGTCCATGCATAAGTAATAGAAGGATTCGGAACAACATCTTCGATGGATACTCCATCAATCAGCCATCCATAATATTGAAGACTACTATCACTTGTCAAACGGAAACGGATGCGGAAATTGGTACTGGTCGTATAAGCAGCCAGAGTAATGGTCTCGGTCTTCCACAACAAATTGCTTGGAGAACTTGCGCTCAGTGGTGCAGAAATCCAATCAGGATAACTCATTGCACTGAAGTTGATACCCACCGCACCGCTGTTATAACTACTAGCAGTACGCAAAGTTCCCGTACCAAGATAAGCTCCAACAGGGAAACTGAGCCAATTGGCCCCGCCATCGAGCGAATACTCAACAGCACCTAAATCATAGGTTGTACCAGATACTCCTTCCATTGATGCAATATGACTGAATACCAGGCGAGGGTTTGTTTTTCCTGTAAGATCAATACTGCTTGTCATAGCCAGTTGGCCATCGGAGCTTGCAGCATATGACAGGAGAGCCGAACCGGCGCCATTTGTGAAATGGGTCAAATCCTGAGCCACAGCTACAGAACCAGTTCCGGTATTTGTAAGGGCAAATCCTGTTAATGGGAATGTTTCAAAATTCTCATTATACACCGGCACCACCAAAGTTGTTGGAACAGATACCGTAAGTGTAACAGGACTTCCCGGACATATTGAGTCAACAGAAGCGGAGATGCTATTAATTATTGGAGGAACAATCACAACGATAGTATCCTGTGCATTAGTAACACATGTTCCATCCGAAGCAGTTACCACCCAGATCACCTGACCCGGAATGTTTGGAGCAGGGGCCGTTGTACTTTGGCCGCTGGCCGCTCCACCTGCAGGGATGGTTGTCCATGTATAAGTAGTGTAGGTATTTGTAGTTCCCTGAGTCGCGCTCAGCGTAACGGTTCCGAAAGGACAGATCGTGTCGTTTGGCACGGTGGCAGTGGCTGTAATCGCGTCAGCGGTACTATTTGTTTCGATAACCATTGTCCTTGGACTTTCACAAATACCTGTTGGGAATGTCTCAGAAACATAGAATGTATCCACCTGATTACGAGGATATGCTGTCAGGCTGCTTCCGCTTTGACCGGCAATAGGAGATCCTCCCGTTGCATCAAAATACCATGTAAAGTATGAACCCGGTGTACCGCTGCCAATAACTGAACAAGTTGGTGTCTGATTTCCACAATGTCCTCCGTTAACCGCTGTTGGTGCATCAGGTGTTGGATTCACGAATACAAACAAATTGGCTGAATTGGAACAGGTCGTTGCAGGGTCATAGGCGGTCACCATGTAATTTGTACTGCTTATAGGGTTCTCTGTAATCTGGTTGCCAGAAACAGATCCCGGCATCCATGTCCAGGTATAAGTACCACCACTAAATCCTGCAGTCTGTCCACCGAAGGTGATGACTGCACGGTTAGTTGTTGTAATAGCTGCCGTTGAAGCACAAGAAGATGCATCATTTTGATAGCTCATTTTGCCGGTACCGGCTGCATCCATTGCAATGTTCAATGAAGTTGCAGAAGGATTGATTGGGTCGTTACAGATCTGAATCAGGACATTCGATGTTCCATTCCACGAGAAAGCTGTGATTGGAATTGTCAACACACCTGTAGCCGCTGGAGAAGTATAGCTTATAGGTCCATAAACCACATTGGCCGGAGCCGCTTCAAAGGTAGCAGTAAGCGAAGAAACAGCGGTGTGTCCGATCCGGATTGTAAAGTTCGGAATGCTGTATGCAGATGCGGATGTTACATTAAATGCAAGACTTGTAATGTTTCCTGCATTCAATCCTGCGGCAGAGAGTTCTGCAGCGGTAAACAAGTATTGAACCTTGTTTCCAACAGTTGTTCCCGCACCTCCACGGAATGGACTACCGGAGATACTGGTCGTCGTTTGTGTTCCGACCGTAACAAATCCTGCAGAAATTCCAGGAGTAAGCGCAGTTAAAACTGTAGGATAGGTAGCACAAACAGTATCAGGATCAGCGACAACAGAAGTAATTGTTGGGATATTGTACACTAATACGGATACAGAATCCTGTATGGTACAAAGTGCTGTTGCATCAACTGCTGTCACAACATAATTATATGTTCCCGGAATGGTAGGAGTAACGCCGGTTTGTTGAGCTCCAGTCTGAGTTCCACCCATTCCACTTCCTGAAGAAGGTTGAGCTACCCAGGTAAAGACATAGGAAGGATTTGCAACCGGAGTCCATGCCACATCCAAATCAAAGGCAGTACCCGGACAAACAGCCAACAGGGTTGACGTGGCGTCGATAGGATCCGGAGCGGTAACAGTTGCTGTAACCATCACACGGTCACCAGGACAACCATTCGCGCCCACTTCAGACACATAGAATACCTGAGTTGCATTAATAGATGTAGTATAAGTAGTGTCAAGACCGCTTTGCAGCAGGTTGCCACCAACAGCTGCGTCATACCAGTTGAAAGTGGCACCCGGTGTACCGCCTGTTACGTAACATGCAGGAACACCATTACCACACTGAGTGGAGTCAACTCCTGTTGGAGCTGCAGGGATTGGAAGAGCAGTAACACTAGCCGTTGCTGTAAGTGAACAACCATTCGCGTCTGTGATAGATGCGGTATAAGTCGTAGACACAAGCGGGGTTACACTGGCACTGGCACTGGTAGAAGTAAATCCTGATGGACTTGATGTCCATGCATAAGAAACCGGATTCACGAAAGGCACGGTAGCTGAAACTTTCACATTGTCAATCATCCAGCCATAATAGTTGGTAGAACTATCTGTAGTATATCTGAAACGAATCCTGAAAGTGCTTACAAGCGCAGCGGAAGGAATTGTATATGATTCTGTTTTCCACAATGTATTATTTGGCAAAGATGTGCCGCTTGTGAAGTTGGTAATCCAGTCCGGATAACTCTTTGTAGTAAATCCTTGACTTCCGGTTCCAAGCAGGGTAGCACTTCCCACATAATTCACCGCAGGGAATACTATCCAGTTTACTCCTCCGTCAACAGAATATTCCACATAACCATAGTCATAAGAAGAACTCGGTCCTTCCATTAGTGTCTGGTGAGAGAAGCTGAGTGTAGCAGAAGTCAGGCCGGCAAGGTTGATATTCGTGTTTCCTGTCAACAGGGCCGTTGCACTTGTGGCAGTAGTATTAAACCGTAATGAACTACTTCCTTCGGAGAAATAAGTAAGGCTCTGATCGGCAGTTGCACTTGTTCCGCTAACAACAAAGGAAGTAAGCGGGAAGCTGGCCGATTCAAATGGCTCTGTGTAATAGGTGTTTACTGTAGAGACCGACAGCGCAACGTTATCACCGGCACAAACCGTTGTTGGCAATGCGCTTGCGGTGATTGTCTGACCACTCAGGTATTCGTCCTGATAGGAGGTACCGGTATATGTTGTAGTTAATGGTGCATTATTTGTTCCGTTCAGGGACCATGTAACAACCGCGTTAGGCGGTGTTGCAGCAGGAACCGTGAAGGTGTATGTGCTACCGGATGTCGGTACGGTCAACTTAATTGGAGTCTGAGGCACACCATTGAAACTATATGATAGCTTCACTGAATCAATGACTCCTATAGCCGTAGTAACGTCTGCGGATATCGTGTGGGCCGATGCCACACAGGTACCGATTGGCGCAACAACAACATTGGCAATAACAGGTACGAGAGAGATTCCCTGGAACTCATCGGCACCGATATCAGGTGCTGATCCTGTTCCGGCATAACCCGGATTGCCCTGGCGGGTTTGAGTATCGATATCGTCTGTGATGCCTGCAATATTTGCAGCACCGCTTTCAGCGAATGTAGCTGCTGTTGAGTCAACATGCAGGAAATAGGCATTGGCACCTACCGTACTGAGCAGGACAACGTTTTCAACCCTGGAAGAGGCCTCGCGTGGAGCAAGACCTGCAACTCCCTGGAAGGCTGCAAGTGTCTGGTAACCTGTCACTGCATCATAATAAAGAACATGAGAGGCGGAAGCTGTTCCCGCATACCAGATGTTCCGGTTTGATGTGGAAGCATATCCTGTCATGGCAGCAACTGTACGACGAAGGCCTGCAGCACAATTGGCCGCGGCCAATCCACCGGCACCGGTAAGGTTCAATACAATATTGTTATTCAGGCTGACTGTTGGCGTAGTAGAAGTGATGGATATACCGCTGGAACCGAATGAGGTTCCGGTACCACTACCCGCAAGGCGGATGGTATTGTAGCGGAGATTTACGGTTGTACCACCGCTCACTTCCATTCCGACTACAGAATTATTGGCAGTCAACACAGCACCCATGATAGGATCTGCAAGACTGTCTGCCCGAACATTAATCATGTTATTCGAAACATTTACTGTCGTTCCGCCGCCGATCATAATACCCTTCAAGTTAGCTGTTCCTGTGTTTTGTGCAGAATACAGACCAAAGATCTTGTTTTTAGAAATGGTCACATTCAAACCTGTTCCGGAATAAATACCCGCTATCGAAGCGGACACTCCGGTGGCATATAGTTTGTTGATCACGTTTCCGCTGTAAGTCCGGAACTGCCCGGCACTGCTAGAGGTGCTATGATACATACCACGAATGGTGCTGGAACCTGTTGAGGTACCACCCACATAGAGGTTATTCACAGCATTATTGGTGATGGTCTCTTCCAATGAAGATCCGCCGTCGTAGAAACCATAAACAGAGGCATAATACGATGTTCCGGACGAAGCGCTTATACCATTATTAGAGATCGTGTTGCCGCTGAAATTGTATTTGGAAGTGTAGACGTAGGCGCAATACATGTAAGGATATGCGGCTCCTCCGGTCATGGTATTATTAGTAATCACGTTGCCGCTCATCGTACAAAGCACTGGCGAATAATTGTACATGAGATACATGTATCCGCCGATACCTGTTTTGCTGTTGCCGGTAACCGTATTTCCGCTCATCGTCAAGGAACTTGGAGAAGAAGACTGGTTTATTCCGTAGAAGTAGCCGGTACCAGCTAAAGTATTTCCGCTCACGATGTTGTTGCTGATGGATGAAGCGGCACCAGTAGGTGAGCTGGTGGAAGATATTCCATAGAAATATGCGCTTGTTGCTCCGCTCATGTTAATACCGGAAACAGTATCATTCTGCATGGTGATGCTATATGGCGAAGAACTTACATTGGCAGCTATTCCAGTAAACGTACCGGAAGTAGCAGCACTCCGTGTAATGTTATATACCTTATTGCCCGACATGGTGAGAACCGTGTTGGCATAGGTGGTGTGCCTGATACCAGTATATGCTCCTGATGTAGCCACGGCATTCGTCACGTTTCCTACTTTGTTATTGTTGATGTAAACGCTGGTGCCTAATTGTAAAGCGGCTCCGGTATACAATTCAACTGCAATACCTTCTACAAGGGCCGAAGTGGCTGTTGAAGAGTTGTTTTCAATGGTATTGCCTGAAACATTGATTTTAGGAGAGTACAGAACAGAACCGGCAGCAAGACCATATGGTCCTGCTACTATACTCCGCATCTGGTGAGCAGCATTACCGTTCATGATATTTCCGGTAATAATGTTATTGGAAATACTCATTGAATCAGAAACTAACTGACTGATGATTCCAAACATGGTTCCGGTTGAGCTGGTTGATGAACTCGTATTGTTCAGCAACTGGTTGCCGGTTATGTTCAAATTATAGGCAGACAAACTGTCTCCGCTTGCTCTTCCCATATACATCAACCAAAGTACATCAGAACCTGTATAAGTTGAGTTTTGGATAATGTTATTCTGGATGTTCACCACATTCGTTACAGTGGAGGACAATGGACGACCTACGCGAGAACCTGAATTATTCAAAATTCCGATACACTGAACTGTAGTGAGCGGGCTTGTCTGGAGTGTAACGGTGTTTCCAGTCACATTGGTATTTGCCCAACGTGCACTACCGATACTGATTCCCTGCATTCCACCTGTACCTGCATTAGCGCCGGTGTTTACGGTGTTAGCCACTACATTCAGATTGTTCTGCCAGGATGTTGAAATACCAACAAGGAACATGGTGCTTCCACCAAGATTCGAAATATTGTTTCCAAGTCCGGCAGCTCCGATCTCATTGTTTTGGTCATACAATGCATATGGTGTCGCGTCACTGAATCCGTCTACGACTATACCATTGTAAGAATTAGTGATTGTATTACTGTAGAATTTATTATAAGAGTTCGCTCCGCTTGTGGCTGTAACTGTCACAGCGGCAAAACTTGCGTCTGCGTTCGCGGAATAAATACCGGAAGTCGCATTTGTATTTGATTTATTCAGGGTAACAACACAATTCTGAATGGTATTGTGCTGCGCTCCGTCAGTTCCTGAACATTTCAAGAGGGCATAGCCTACTTCTGTTCTGGTCACTGCAGTTAAATTGTTTGCATTGGCCTGTAAGTCAATGGCATCGAAAGTGATATAATCAGCACCTACAATTTTCACAATTGCATCACTGGCTCCTACACCGGTACCAGCAGTAATCAAAGGATTTGCTCCGGCACCTGATTTAATGAAGGTAACCGTCTGGGAGGCACTTGGTGCGTTTACTCCCAATGCACATGCATTCAGAGTAAGATTGGCCGTATCCGTTTGTCCTGCGGCAACATTAAACGTTACATTTCCTGAAACTCCATAAGTACTCAGGTCATAGAACGCGTCTGCAAATGAGATGTAGTTGCTGCAAGAAGCCGGAAGTGTCTTGTCAATGGTTTTTATTCCTGAAAGTGGTCCTGAACCGCTCAATACATGTGCGGCGGAAGTAACAGAACATCCGTTGGAATTAGTTACAACAACGGTGTAAGATCCGGCAACAGAAGCACCGAAAGTACTTGAGTTTGTGCCCACATTGGTACTTCCATTACGTACCCACTGATAAGTAGTGATCGTGCCCGAACCGGCAGTTGCTGTAGCCGTTAACGTTTCAGGAATACCTGTGCAAATGCTGGTATTGCCACTGATGGACGCTGTTGGAAGCGCCACATCGGCGATAACAATTGAATTTGTTGCAGTACAACCATTAGCATCTGTTGTCTGTACATCATATGTTCCGGATGCACTCGCTACAATAGCTTGCGTAGTTTCTGTCGAAGGACTCCACAAATATGAAGTGGCCGCAGGTGTCGCAGTGGCCGTTAAAGTAACATTGGCCCCGGTACAAAGTCCGCCAGGATTTGAAGAAACGACTGCAACAGAAGATGTATTCGCTGTAACAAGGGTTGGAGCCGAAATGGCCGTACATCCGTTGCCATCAGTATAGGTAACAGTATATGATCCCGATACATTCGTAGTGATCGCGTCTGTTGTCGCTGCAGTGCTCCATGTATTACCACCCACATAACTGGAGGTTAAGGTAACATTCGAAATATTGGCACAGAAAGTGGTTACGCCGCCCGCCGTAATCGTTGGATTGGCCGGGTTACCATTAACTACTTGTGTGATGGTATTAGAGGTAGCAGGACTTCCGGTTGCACAACCTGAAGCGGCCGCTGTCATGATCACATACAGCTGATCTCCGGTGGTTGGAACATAAGAATATGTTGCCGAAGCCGTACTCTGTACCAAACCTGCATTTAAATAGAAATCATAAGTAGGTGAGCTTGCATTTACCGGTGTTGCAGTAAAGGTCACAGAACCACCCACACAGGATGGATTTGCACTGGCCGCAAGACTTACAGAGATGGTACCAATTGGATCTACCGTTACGTCTGTTGTGGCAATTTCAGTACAACTTCCGTCAGAAACGGTTACAGTGTAAGTACCTGATGCTGCCACAGTAGCTCCAACAATAGTAGAAGGATTAACATTGTCTGAATAAGCAAGAGGACCTGACCAGCTATAACTTACAAAGCCGGATGTGGCTGTCAGGGTTACATTTGAACCCGCACACACCGGACCGTCATTCGATGCCGACACAATTAATTGTGCAGGTGATCCGACCACTATACCGGCTACCGATGTGGTACAAGGCTGAGCGTCTTTTACATATAAAGTATAGGTACCGGCCGCCAAACCACTGAATGTGGTACCCGACTGCCAGATGCTTCCGTCTAATGAATATTCATAAGCAGATGTTCCGCCGCTGGCCAATGCTTCTATGGAACCGTCTGAAACGCCATAACAACTTGCATTGGCAGGTGTGCCGGAAATAGCAAGTGTATTTACACCTACCGCAGCTGTGCTACTGGACGTACAGCCATTGGTCGCTGTTGCGGTAGCTGTATACGTTGTTGAAGAAGATGGAGACGCCACAACATTCAGGCCGGCATATGTGTTCAGGCCGGATGCGGCAGGCGTCCAGGTAACAGGATGTTGACCTGATAAATTATAGAAATATTGTAAGGTCGCCGTTGCAGGGAATGTTGCATCCGGTCCAGTTGAAATATCATTTGCGCTCTCGTTATATTTAATAACAACTGTTCCTCCTGCCGTATTAAGTAATGCGGCTAAAGTTGCAGTGTCAGCCAAAGTGCCACCTAGCTCGGTAGCCCAGTTAAACGGATTTGGACTGGAAGTGCTAGTGGCCCCCTTGAAGCAAGGAGAGGTTCCCGTAATGCCGGTTCCACTGAAGTTTAATCTCACTTCGCTACCCCAAGAACCTGTGCCAAGAGTAATGCCATTTATTGTTAAATGAGCCCCAACAGCACCTCCCGGAATCGGAGGAAGTGTAAAACTCGCAATGGTGTTAGCACCGGGGCAAGTAGTTGTTTCATCGGTAGCAGGATTCGAGAGAGAAATTACAATCGAATTCGATACAATGCCTGAGTAAGAAGCCCCAGAAGCCACCAGAGCCTGGCTGCCTCCTGCACATATTACAGAAGAGGCTGGACTGACCGACAAAGCGGTAGGTGCCAGGTTGACCGTAACGACCACAGCTGTTGCCGTAGCGCTACATGGACCATCTGTGATTACCACAGAATAACTTCCTGAAGCAGCCGGAGTATAGTTGGCGGAAGTTCCACCTGCTCCTATATTGCCACCGTTCAGTGTCCACTGGTAGCTTGGGCTGGTACCATTTGTGGTGGACACCAATTGGGTCAGATTATTTGAACATTCAACAAGCGGGCCGACAGGTGAAATGCTGGCGCTTGGTGTCGGGTTCACCGTAATGATTGCCTGGGCCGTATCTGTTGTGCCACATGCATCCGTTGCGGTAACGGTATATGTAATCGAAGAGGTCGGACTGGCCGTAACCGAAACGCCTGTTGTGGCGCTAAGACCGCCTGCCGGCTCCCATGTATAGGTAATTGGAACTCCACCACCTGTTGGTACAGCTGTTAAAAGAGCACCCGTACCGGAACAGATCGTCGCGTTGTTTACGGCGACACTCACTGCTGTGGCAATGCTGATAGCGGTGGTAGATGCTGTACCCACACAACCATTGCTGGTCGGAGTAACCGTATAAGTAGTAGCCGAAGTAACGGCTGTTGCCAAAGGATTCGCTATATCGGTGAAGTCCAGGAAATCCGCAGGGCTCCATGAATAAGTGATGTCCCCGGGAGAGAAGGTATAAATAGTTCCGCTGGCGGGTAAGGTAGTAATGGCATTATTAGCAACAGTATTGCTGGCGCTGTTTGAGCTAAAAGTCAGGGACCGGAAAGTTCCCGCGGTACCTGTTATTCCGGCAGACGCAGACGCAACTGAAGCGCCCATCGTTCCATAGCGGAACTCTATATTATTGCTTCCCTCATACAACCAGGCCTGGAAAGTTGAGTTTGCATTACCCGTGGTGTTCCTTGGAAGGGGCACAAACCATTGGGCGATAAAAATTCTGTTAGGAGCAGTTCCGATTACAACAGTCTTCACATTTCCATCTAAGCCTGTTGCCAGGTCATCCCATAAAGGATAGATCTTTGGTGTGTTTGTTGTACTTGTAACCGAGTTGCTGTATTCGGCGGATGCGACGGCACCACCCAGTGATAACCAGCCATCCGGAGAAACGGAATATTGTGTATATGCTGTTCCACTAAAGACAAAGGAGAAACCGATGTTTAAGGCGCTTGGATTAGGCGTATCGTCATTACCTGAACCAAGTACGGTTGTAGCACCAGTCATTGCATCCAATGAACCTCCAAAACCATATGAAAAGAGGTAGTTAGCTGCAATGGTAGTTGGATGTCCGGAGGCCAGTAACTGGGAATTGGCTCCTGTACAAATCGCAGAAGGGGTTGCTGTGGCAGTTACAGAAGGAACTCCTGTAATGGAAATATCAACAGTGGAACTGGCCGTACAGCCCGTTCCTGTAGCTGTTCCAACCACAGTATAGGTTGTGTTCAATGTCGGAGTTGCGTCGACAGCAGCGGTGGTTGTTCCGCTCAGGCCACCGGCTGGTGACCAAACGTATGTATCAGCACCTGATGCGGTCAGGGTTACGGCAGAGCCGCCCGGGCTACAAATTGTTCCGCTGCTTGGAGAAATTGCAACTGGAGGAGCTGCTGTAATACCTACCGCAAACTCAGTAGCGGAAGCGGTACCTCCGCCATAAGCACAGGTCACAGTCACAATATAATAGGTGGCTGTTGCGAGAGCTCCGGTATTCAAAGTAAGGGCATTGGAAGGGCTGATATCTGTATAAGGGCCACCTGTTGTTGCAGACGAAGACCATTTGTATGAAATACCGATTGCAGAAGATGCTCCGGACAATGTAAGGGTCGTCGCAGTATTCGCACAAATCGCCGCTGCGCCAGAAATTGTTCCGGCAGTTGGTGTTCCGGAGCAGGCATTCGGATTGGTACCGGCAAATTCATCGGCTCCAATATCCGGCAAACTGACATGCCGTGTATTTCCATCATAGTCATCTGTAATTCCGACAACCGGAGAACCACCACTTTCTGCCAATGTAGAAACGGCAGGGTTTATATGAAGAAAATCAGCAGATGCTCCGCTTGTGCTGGTGAAGGTTGGGTTTTCGGTCACAGAAGCCGCATCACGGCCGGTTGCAAGCGCCTGGTAAGCAGCAAGGGTTTGCATGGAATTGGTTCCATCATAAAAAATCAGATTGTTTGTACCCGGAGTGCCGGCATAATAGAGGTTTTTATTTGAACTTGTTGGGTAATAAGTGCTGTTATAAAGACCGCTTCTTCTGAAGGCCGACGCAAAACCGGTAGCACCAACCGGGGTGCAATTGTTCAGAAGAATGTTATTTCTCAGGTCTACTGTGGTAGTGGAAGAAGCATATAAAGCCGAGCTTCCAAACAAAGCACCAGAGCTTGTTCCGGAAATACTAACAGTGTTGAAGTACACATTGGAAGTCGTACCCCCACTTATATATATTCCAGCCATTGGGTTTGCGGCATTGGCGGCAGTTGTTGATATGTTGCCGATAAGGTTGTTATAAGTGTTGGTGGTCGTTCCGCCTAGAATGTTAACACCGTAAACCGAAGGGTTCGTACTTGTGCTGGAAAGATCGTATACCTTGTTTTTGTATATGTTTACCGTTGTGGCAGAGCTGCCCCGGGCAATACCATACATCGCGCCGGCTGTACCGCCGGTACTGGTCAGGCCATACACTGTATTTCCTGAAATGTCCACCGTTGTTCCATAGCCAACATATAAGCCATACATGGTGCTAACCACAGCACCGGTTAAATTATAGATAGTGTTGTTTTGAAAAACCTTGGTTCCCGATGCAGTACCCTGGTAGATACCATAAAGGGAAGAAATAGACGCTGCGGTTGATGTCAGATCGTGTACAGTGTTTCCCGATACCGTTTCATTTACGGAAGAAGATCCGCTATAAATCCCATACAGGGATCCTGCTCCATTTCTGGTAATACTATAAACAAAGTTATTGGAAACAGAAATGTTCGTAGCACTTGTCCAATTGATACCATAACAAGAGCCTGTAGTAGTTAACAGGGCAATGTTTTTTACTGTATTGGCATTGATGTTAATGGTATTGGAAGAAGCACCCGATGCATTATAAACTCCGTAAAATGTTCCGGATGTAGAGGTCATGGAAATGTCCGAAACAGTGTTACTATTCAGGTTACAGGCAAGTGCAGCGGTAGTTTGTGCGTTTAAATAGATGCCTTGAAAAGATCCCGTGCCAGTCAATGTCAACGTTCCTGTGCCACTATTGCTGGCATACCCAATTGTATTTCCGGTAAACTGAATATTGTTACCATATGTAGTGTTCGAAAAATAGATGCCGGACATAGTGCTTGTCATGGCACGTGATGCTGTCTGATAAATTTTGTTGTTCGTTACATTCCAATCGGTGTTTCCTGTTAATACATAAACCGCTGCACATCCACCGGCCAGAAAATAATCGTATAAATTACAATTCGTAATAGTGATGTTGCTGTTAGCTATAGCCGAAGTGGTAGCACTACCATTACCATAAATTAACTTGGATGGCAAATTCGCGCCGGCCGGTCCAACATTACAGAAAGATATTGTGTTATTGTCGTTTCCATTTACGGTATTCGCGTCTGTCGCAAAATAGATAACACCACCGTTTGTGGCCAATGACATTGTAGCCGAACCCAAGACCGAACATTTTGTAACGGTATTACCTGTAGCGCCGCCCAAAAAACGAAGTGTAGATGTACCGGAGGTTGCGGCCGTGCTGGTGTTGGATATCGTTAGCGAGTTGCCGCCAGAATTCAAACCATCAATAGTTACATTGTCGGCCCCGTTTAAATCCACCAAAGAGGAGGCAAGGCTACCGGTGATTGTCCGGGCAGCACCGCCTGTTGGCTGAATAGAAAGGGTCGTGTAACTTGCCGCTCCGCTGCCACTTGCGTTCAATGAGGCAATGGCCGTCTCTGTAGTATTGGCTGATATGCCAATGCTGAGAGTTCCGGTATGTGTACCGAGATTGATCGCATCAAAAGCTCCCTTCAGAGTAGTGTATGATGCCGAAAGCGTACCACCGGTAGCAGTAACATCAACCTGTGCAAATGCGGAACTTACGAACAGACTCATCATCATGATGCTGGAAAATAACATCCAACGATTGAAGCTTGTTGTTTTCGTGTTTGGGTAGTTGTCTTGTTTCATGTTGTTGATTATTAGTTGTGTTTTGTTTTGTTTTTTATATCGTGGATTTCCCGGAATAAAAAAAGCACCGCGAAAATAAACGCGATGCATCGTTTCCAGAGGAAGACTTGTTGCTACATGTGTAAGAAATGTAAAGAAAATTCATACGTGTGTTTCAGTTAACTCTTTGGTGATTTTCGCTACTCTTTTGTTGATCGCAGTGTACTAAATACCACCCGGAATTGCACTCACTTTTTTATGTTACTCGTATTGTTTTTCTGAAAATTTCGGTAAAAACTACAGTTACCGACCATTAAATTCATGCACTAAGATAACAAGCCCAGTCAATAAATCAAACAGATTGCTGTGATTATTTCATTATTAATGGCCAGCGGCACCAATTCCTTGGTGAATGAATCCGGGCCAGGGTCGAAAATACACAAAAATCCAAGAAAAAACCATCCTGCTGCCCCAATCCGGGCCTTTTGTGAATTATTAACAATTTTGTCGGCAGCCCGAAATTTTAATTTGGAGCCCTGCTGCCCGATCCCGCTTTTTGAGGTCGTTTTTTTTCGGTCAAAGAATTTGCAAAACAAAAATTGCCGGCAGAAATAATTTTTCCGGATTCAAGCCGGATCAAAATTGCCTTCTTTTTTCTTGATTTTCTTTTCTTGTTAAAAATATTTTTTTGCGTTTTAGGATTCTATAAAAAAAATATTTGTTCTCTATGAAGTCGTTTTTCTCCTATGAAAAATCAAAAAAAATTATTGTGTGCGTCATCTTTTATAAAAATAAAATTGTGTACAAAAAACAAAATCAAATCGAAATTTTGCATCGTACATGTCGTCATGAATTTGGCCGGGAAAAATTTTTGCTCATTCAATCCCTGCCATGTACCTTGCGTCGCACCCACGGGAAATAATGACACAAGAGCAACAACAGCAAAACGACCTTGACCTGATACGGAACTTCCGTGACGGGGACAAAAGTTGTCTGGGTGAGCTTTTCCGCCGCTACCTCCCCCAGGCCTTCGGGGTGGCCTTGAAATACCTCCGCGACCCGATGGAAAGTGAAGATGCGGTAATGCAGGTTTTTGAAAAACTGCATAAGGACCTCCTCCAACATGAGGTCCATAATTTCAAATCCTGGCTGCACTCCGTAGTCCGGAATCACTGCCTCATGGAATTGCGGAAGAGAAAAGGGCGTTTTGCCGTACCTTTAGAACATGCTGAATATCGGCCCGAATTTGTGGAAAGCGGCCTGGATACACATCCTGATGGTGTTGAAAAAGAAAAAAGCCTGCAGGAACTGGAAGAGGGTATCCTTCACCTGAACTCCGAACAAAGGGTTTGCATCGACCTCTTCTATATCCGGCAAATGAGTTATAAAGACATTGCCGAAAAAACCGGATACTCCCTCTTGCAGATCAAGAGCCACATACAAAATGGGAAACGGAACCTGAAGATCTTTCTTGAAAAAAAACATGAACGATAAGCTGAAAAATATCTTCGAAGAAACAGAGTGTCCTTCCGGGGAAACGCTCCTTTCATATTTGGACGGCTCCCTCCCTGCTGCTGAACAACACCGGCTTGAAGTTCATATGGTGGATTGTGCTTTTTGTTCTGAGGCCCTAGAGGGATACAGGGAAGAAAAAAATCATTCCGGTCTGCAGTCGCAACTGAAGGATTTGGAAGCGCGGATCCTAAGAGGAGAAGCAGGTGAAAAAAAGGGTCTGCTTCTGTTCTGGCAACCCTACCTTAAATATGCTGCGATCCTTGGAATCGTCCTACTCTCCTTTACTACGCTTTATTTTATTTTCTCGGATTCAAGGAACGAAGAACTGGTCATGGAAGCACCGGTATCCCACCAGGCTCCATCTGTTCAAAAACAGGAACGAAAAGACCTCCCCGCTCCGAAGCCTGCTCGGGCAGTAAAAAAAGAAAGTCTCAGGTCCGCCCCCTCAATAAATGCCGATGTTCCCGCCGAATCGTCTGAGATGTTGGATATGGGCGAGGCCCAAGAAGAAGAACCAGCCACGCTTGCTCAGAATGAAAGCAAGGTGGCCACCGAAACCAAACTACCGGCAAGAGAGAAAACTCTGTTAAAGGCAAAGGAGCTTTCTGATGCTTCAAAAAAAGACCAGGCAGCTTCCGCTGTCCTCGAAGAGACCGAATCAACTCGCATGAGTTCCATGGATGAGCAGACAGTTGCCGGGACCACCGATGCCGAAATCGCCACCCTGCTTACCTCCTCTTCACTACTTGATAGTGCTATCAGGGCTTATGACAAAGGTTTTTATATTCAAACCATCAACCTGTTGGGAAATTTCTCAGGAAAGAATAAAAGAGAATCCGCAAAGGCAAACTGGTTCCTGGCTAATGCCTACGTCCAAACAAAAGAATATGAAAAGGCCCGCCCAATCCTCGAAGCCCTCCAAAAAGACAACGCCTCGTATTCACGGAAAGCAAGAAAGTTACTCGATTCGATACAGTAAACGTTCAACGTTGAACGTTCCTAGAACGGCCATATATAAGGTATCATCACCAACAGTACCGCCATCAGGATGATCGTTAGAAAAAATCCGGCTTTAAAAAAATCTTTGAACTTATATTTTCCCGGCCCCCATACCAATATACAGGATGGCTCAAAAGGGGTAATGAGGGATACCGATGCAGATAACATCACTGCGATGGCAAAGGTTTTGGGATTTACCCCCAATGTCGTGGCGGTCTGAATAGCAATGGGAATCACTACCAGAGCTGCTGCCGCGTTCGACATGGGCTGAGTAAGAAACACTGTAAGGATGATGAAGCCGGCCATGATCGCCAAAACCCCGAATGGTTCCATATAATATATGATCATATTCGAAAGCCACTCCGCAGCTCCTGTTTTGTTCATTGCTGTTCCAAAGGCCGCCATCCCCCCTATTAATATGAGCAGCCGCCAGTCTACCGCCTCGTAAGCCTTTTCAACTGATACCGCCTTTAACAAAACAACCACCAGGGCTGCCGCGAGCAATGAGGCAGACAAGGGTATCCATCCCAGAGTGCCAATAATAATAGACAAGATAAATACGGTCAGGGTGACGCACCCCTTTTCGCTTCCGGTAAAGGAGGGGCTTGAAATCGTCCATAATGATGATATCGCGACGGGCTTTCAAATAGTTGATTTTTTCCGAAGGGCCCTGAACCAATAAAGTATCTCCTGTTCGCAATTGAACCTTTCCAAGCTTATCGCGGAAAGTGTGCCCGGTCCGGTTGATAGCTAGCACCACGAGACCATATTTTTGCCGGAAACTTGCATTTTTAAGACTGGTGTTTACAAAGTCCGAGTGTGGGGCGACCAACACCTCCGCCAGCCGGATACCATCCCCCTGCAGGGCCTTATCCAGTAAAATATCTGCCCGGATTTCTATTCCCGTAGTTTCCTTCACCTGCAGAAGATCTTCAACCACTCCTTCCACAATGAGGATGTCGTGTTCCCTGATCGAGGTATAGTCACTGGGTAAAAAATTATGCCCTTCGCGTATCACATTTAAAATACGAAAACCCATCCTGCTCAGACTGGACTGAAAAATCTGCTGGCCAATCAGGGGAGATCCGGGGGTAATGACAACCTCACTCACATATTCTTTTAAGCGGAACTCCTCGGTGAGCGTTTCTTCTTTATAATCCGGAAGAAGGTGCTTGCTGAAAAGGGCCATATAAACCAGGCTGATTCCAAAAAGAACCACACCAACGGGAAGAATTTCAAAAAAACCAAGACTTCCCAAGCCGCTTTTTTCCATATAACCGCTCACCGCAATATTGGTGGAGGTGCCGATGATCGTACATGTACCCCCTATGATCGAAGCATAGGCAACCGGCATGAGCAGTTTTGAAGGATTAATTTTCATACGACGCGCCACAGCCATCACCGGCGCGATAAAGATTGCTGTCACGGTCGTATTGTTCATGAAAGCAGATGTGGAACCGACGGCGCCCATAATATAAGTAATGAGAAATGCAGGATTGCGCCTCGCCATCTTCAGCAAGCGCGATCCAACGAGATCCAGTATTCCTGTCTGTTGTAAGGCGGCACTGAGTACAAAAATAGACCCCAACAACACAATGAAGTCGGATCCAAAACCGGCAAAGGCTTCTGCGGGGCTAAGAATTCCAAAAGAGATAAGGGAAACCAATAAGATCAGCGTCACCACATCGACACCAATTTTTTCCCAGGAAAAAAGGAGTATTGCTAATAATAAAAGGCCCAATACGATTGCAATCTCCATAAGAGAGGATTTTCGTACTCCTTAACTTGTTCAAAAAAATCACATGCAAAAAACGAATGTACTAATTCAGGACTAATCGCAGGGACGAAACAACCTCTGCCATTGGTAAACGAGTTCGTATTAATTTACCACAAATTTAAGGTGGCTCATCTTCTCTCCGCATCGCAAAGCAAGGTGATAGGCTCCTGCCGGCAAAGATGAAATATCAATACTCTCCTCTTTGCCGGACTTCGCTCCGAGCTGCTTTTGCATAATCAGCCGCTGACTAAGATCAAAAACAAATAGCTCGAAACCGGTGGTGTTTGATTCGGTCGAACGAATATACAGATGCCCGGATGCCGGATTGGGCCAAACAGTATCGGCTTCTTCTGGTGAGATAGAAGTGATACCAACAGTACTTAGCAGGTAGGGCTGCGAAGTGGAAGTACATCCATTGCTTGCCGTAAAAGTTACAGTGTAGCTTCCGTTTTGTGTTGGAACATAGCTCGGATCGTTTGCTCCAATAATGGGCTGGCCGGCCAGGTTCCATTGGTTATTCTGTGATGCACTGGAAAGCAATGCGGATCCATTCCAGGTGATAAGGGGCTCCGGGGGCACCTCATTGAACGGTACGTCAAGCGACCAGTTTGCGCCAATAATTGTTCCGGCATTAGATCCGCTTCCAAGATCTGCCACAGATGTTCCGCTGCCTTCGTTAAGTCGCCAGTATCCCACCAATCCTGCGGCACCCGTAGGATCAATGTGTTGATTGGCTGAGGCGAGGAGTTCACTTGCCGACAGCGCCCTGTCCCATAGGCGCACTTCGTCAATGTTGCCGCTAAAATACCGTCCCGGAACCTGACTGTCATCTGCTAGTTTTCCAATCTTCGCCCCATAAGTAGAAGCTACAATCGACCCTGTAAAGAGACTGCTCCCCACCTGTAGCCCATTCACATAGAGTTTTAGTTCTGTTCCCGAAAAAGTACCGGCAACATGGGTCCAGGTATTCAGTTGGAGGGTGTTCACAGGACTGGTCACCTCCTGCCAGCTACTTGGTACCGAAAGACTGTCTAATCCGGCGAAATTAAAAGAAAGTATTCCGCTGCCACCTGCCCGAAGCACAAATCCCTGCTCTCCTGAGGTCCAGCCGTGGGTACAAAAAATGCTGTTTTGTGCCATGCTAAAACCCCAGGCCGAAGCATTGATCCAGGCCTCTATGGTCACAGGGCCGGTCATCGTGTCAATACCACTTGCCGGAGCTAAATCAACATACGATGTTGTCCCATCAAATAATAATGAGTTGCTGTTGCTGATACATGGCTGTGCCTGCAGAGCAGTAAAACTAAGGAGCAAGAGGAGGCTTATAGTCGTTTTCATCGGAGGCCTTATTTTGTTTCAAAACTAAGAAAATAATGATCATTTGCTAATTAAGGGGCTGAACAGGAATAAACAATTAAATAATCAAAAAAAATCGTTTTTTCCCGCTTTTTTACTTTTCAGCAAGGCGCCTCCTTCCTGCGACCCCTCCCGGAATGGGCTTGGATGATATTAGAAAAATGAGGGCTTAGTATTTCAACAGTATATAAAGAGAGCTGGTCAGGATTACCAGCCAGAGGATGATACCCTGAATGAGGGGCCGCGCTCCTACCTTTTTAATGGTTTGAACAGATATTCCCGCTCCTATTAAATAAAGAGTAACACTAAATGCAGCTTTTGAAAGCTTGAGAATGATTTCGCCGGTAAGCTCAGGAATATAGAAATAGGTATTAAAGAGAGATGCGAGAAGAAAGAAAAGAATGAACCAGGGAAAAGATGAGGTCGAGCTTTGTTTTTTGAATACCAGAGAGGTGAGAAGTGCTACCGGAATGATCCAGAGAGCCCGGGCAAGCTTTACCGTGGTGGCAATCATCAGGGCTTCGTTTCCATAATGGGCGGCAGCACCTACTACGGAGCTGGTGTCGTGAATAGCAATTGCGGCCCAGATTCCAAATTGCTCCTGACTCATACCAAAATAATGTCCGATCGGCGGAAAGATAAACAGTGCGACGGCGTTTAAAATAAACACTGTCCCTATCGAAACGGAAATGTCCTTGTCATCAGCTTTGATCACCTGACTCACTGCCGCGATAGCGCTGCCACCACATATGGCCGTGCCCACGGAAATGAAATAGGAAATTGTTCGCTCTACCTTCAGCCAGCGACCGAGGAGGTAGCCAAGTCCTATGGCTGCGCCAAGAGTCATCAGTGTGAATACAAAACCCTCTCGTCCGGCCTCCATCACTTTTGTGAAATTCATTCCAAAGCCCAGCCCGATGATCGCGCCCTGCAGAAGGTACTTGGTCACGAACTTGCTTTGCACGGGAAAGGGGTTGCCGAAGAGCATTCCAACCACGAGGCCAAGGCCAAGGGCATAACTCGGTGAGAGGAAGAAAAAAAGGATGCAAAAAAGAAGCAGGAAAAACACAGTCTTTGCTGCCGGCGCTGAACGAAAAAAATTGTAGGGGACCTTTTCCTGCATATCCGTGCACAAGATCGTAAAAAATGCAGGGGGCTGCTATTCTGCACCCTATTCTTCCCCCCTGTCTGAACTGGGATTTTTGGGATTTGTAGGATTACCGGGAGGATGCTCCGGTTTCGTCCTGCGTTTTTACATCGCTAATTTAATTCCCCTAAATCACCTTTGATCATAATCAATTCATCCGCGCGCATCTGCTTAATCTGCGGGTTCTGCGTTCTATTCTTCCCCCCTGTCTGAACTGGGATTTGTAGGATTACCGGGAGGATGCTCCGGTTTCGTCCTGCGTTTTTACATCGCTAATTTAATTCCCCTAAATCACCTTTGATCATAATCAATTCATCCGCGCGCATCTGCTTAATCTGCGGGTTCTGCGTTCTATTCTTCCCCCCTGTCTGAACTGGGATTTGTAGGATTACCGGGAGGATGCTCCGGTTTCGCCCTGCGTTTTTATATCGCTAACTTAATTCCCCTAAATCACCTTTGATCATAATCAATTCATCCGCGCGCATCTGCTTAATCTGCGGGTTCTGCGTTCTATTCTTCCCCCCTGTCTGAACTGGGATTTGTAGGATTACCGGGAGGATGCTCCGGTTTCGTCCTGCGTTTTTACATCGCTAATTTAATTCCCCTAAATCACCTTTGATCATAATCAATTCATCCGCGCGCATCTGCTTAATCTGCGGGTTCTGCGTTCTATTCTTCCCCCCTGTCTGAACTGGGATTTGTAGGATTACCGGGAGGATGCTCCGGTTTCGCCCTGCGTTTTTATATCGCTAACTTAATTCCCCTAAATCACCTTTGATCATAATCAATTCATCCGCGAGCATCTGCTTAATCTGCGGGTTCTGCGTTCTATTCTTCCCCCCTGTCTGAACTGGGATTTATAGGATTACCGGGAGGATGCTCCGGTTTCGTCCTGCGTTTTTATATCGCTAATTTAATTCCCCTAAATCACCTTTGATCATAATCAATTCATCCGCGAGCATCTGCTTAATCTGCGGGTTCTGCGTTCTATTCTTCCCCCCTGTCTGAACTGGGATTTATAGGATTACCGGGAGGATGCTCCGGTTTCGTCCTGCGTTTTTGAATCGCTAATTTAATTCCCCTAAATCACCTTTGATCATAATCAATTCATCCGCGCGCATCTGCTTAATCTGCGGAATCTGCGTTCTATCACCACTTCGCCGTTCTGTGAATTTCGCTTAGAGTGCTTATATTTGTAAAAAGCTCTGCCATGTATATCGAACAACTTTATACCAATTGTCTTGCCGAAGCGGCCTATTATATTGAATCAAATGGAGAAGCCGCCATTGTGGACCCTATTCGTGAAACAGACCTTTATCTCGAAATGGCTAAAAAGCGTGGGACTAAAATTAAATATGTTTTCGAAACTCACTTCCACGCTGATTTTATTTCAGGACATATCGACCTGGCAAAAAAAACCGGCGCAAAAATAATTTTTGGCCCCGGCGCCGAAACACAATATGAAATTTACAATGCCAAAGACGGGGAGACTTTCCAGCTGGGCAATATAAGTATACGCGCTTTGCATACTCCCGGCCACACACCGGAGTCTACCTCCTATCTTTTGCTGGACGAAAGCTTTCAGGAACATTGTCTCTTTTCCGGAGACACCCTGTTCGTCGGTGACGTTGGTCGCCCCGATCTCCTGGACGGAAAAATGAGCAAGGAAGAACTTGCCGGCATGATGTACGATTCACTCAATAACAAAATCAAAAATCTGCCGGATGAAGTAATTGTGTACCCGGCTCACGGCCCCGGTTCGTCCTGCGGCAAAAATCTGGGTAAAGAAACCTGGAGCACCATTGGGCACCAGAAAAAAACTAATTACGCCTTACGCGAAATGAGTCGCGAGGAATTTATCCAGGAGGTTACCGAAGGTCTTGTCGCCCCTCCCGCCTACTTTTTCAGTGATGCAAGAATAAACAAACAGGGATATGAGTCGCTCGATGCCGTCATGAAGAAAAACATGAAGGCGCTGAGCCCGGAAGACGTAAAGCAAGAAATTGCTGCGGGGGCCCTTCTTCTGGATACGCGTACACCTGAAGATTTTGAAACAGGTTTTATTTCCGGTTCCATTAACATCGGCCTGAATGGTATGTTCGCTATCTGGGTAGGAACCGTCATTGACATGAACAGCTCTTTGGTGCTGGTGTGTGATTTAGGGAAAGAAGAGGAAACGATCATCCGCCTGGCCCGGGTGGGTTATGAAAATATTCGCGGCTATCTTAAGGGAGGTGTCGGCGCCTGGAAAAAGTCCGGAATGGATCTCGACACCATGAATTCCATTTCCCCTGAAGCTTTTGCAAAACTAGTAAGGGACGGGGCGGCTGTTCTGGACGTAAGGAGAATCTCTGAAGCAGAACTTGGACACATCAAAGATGCCCGGCTTATTCCTCTTGCGGAACTCCGCGACAATATCGCATCCCTGAACTCAAATGTTCCTCTCTATATTCACTGTGCGGGCGGCTACAGGTCCATGATTGCTTCTTCCCTTCTTAAAACTAAGGGCTTTAACCAGGTAATAAATGTACAAAAGGGTTGGTCAGAAATAAAGAACACCGACGTTCCTGTGGTAACGGGCATTCCTGTCTGAGTGCTTACAAATTAAATAGCAGACCTCAATCAGCAAAAAACCGGTCTTAAAACTCTGGTTTTAGAAAAAACCTAAATCTCTTTTTACACATGAACCATCCGGAACTATCCGCTTTATTTACCAATAAAAAATTAGTCTTGCTTGAGTTTCACGCCTCCTGGTGCGAACCATGCAAATGGGCCGAACCGGTGGTGAAGGAGGTGATGAAACATTTTGATGGTTCAATGCACCTGCACCGGCTTGACATTGACTCAAACCCGGAAATTTCAAAGTCCTTTCAAATTCTGAGTGTTCCCACTTTTGTTCTCATCAAAGATGGCAAAGAGGTCTGGCGCATGCGCGGTTTTGATATCGCCCCTGTGATGATCCGCTCCCTGGGAACTCATGTCTCCTGAATTGCAATAAAAAAACAGAGGCCACCTTTTCGAAAGATGGCCTCTGTTCTGTTTAACCGGCGACATAATTTACTGCCTCCGCATGAATGGATTTGGCTGAATTAGCGCAAGGTATAGGAACCCGCCCCGCTCAGATTGCCGTCCACATAAACCTCAATAAGGTAAGTGCCCGCCGGGAACATTTTGTCTGCCTGCTCTTCATAACTCATGCAAATGTTTTGCTTGGCTCCTGTATAGCTGACTGTTGATGTGGCCGCATACATCACTTCCTCTCCGCTGGCCGTACGGAAGGTGTTGGATCCTGTGCTCCGGTTTCCAATTGGCTTTCCTCCCGGTTCTGTAATTTTCAGGTACACATTCTTATCGCCTGTTTTAGAAATTTTATTGTCAAGGATATCAAAACACACATCCAGCTTGTGGGTGCGCTTTGCCATGGCGGTTTCAACATATTTACCGCTATCGCGTCGCTTGAGCGATTTTACTTTGATATATTCTGTCTTCAGCACCGATGCGGTGGCCACGGTTGTTTCGAGGTTTTTAGAAAGCGACTCTACATTGCTGGTGAGCTGCTCCTTCTCGCCCTGAAGCTGTTTGTTGGCCATGAGTAATGAGTCGATGCGACCAAGATATTCGTCGCGCAGACCCTGAAGGTCCTTCAGTTGAGCCTGCAATTTCTTGTTGAGCTCCACGGAGTTTCTTTCTGAGCGAGTAATGCTCTTGATCTTGGATGCCTGCGCGTCAATCTGCGCGTTAGCTTCGTTCAAAAGACTGTCAAGGTTGGCCGAAATACCGCGGTACTTTTCAAGTTCCGCCTTGGTCTCAGACAGTTCTTTCTCCACGTTTACTCTTTCAACCACGAGCGTGTCAACTCGTTGATCATAATTGTTGATCATGGTAGTGTGATTTCTCCACTGATAAATGTTCATTACCGCCGACAACAAGAACAATACGATCCATAGTGTTCCTTTATTTTTTTTCTGTTCGGTGTTTTTAGTTTCCATTTTGTTCCGCTTAGGGTTAAGGTTTTGGGTATGTAAATCTTTAACTGCCAAAATTAACACGACTTGCCCTCTCAAATTGTGTAGTCAGTAAAAGTTATGAAACATCTTTTTCACATTAAGCCGCCTTATCAACGCTTAGTGATTCATAATTAATCGGCTTAAACATATGTTCCCGGCATTGTTTCCCTACCTTACACTTATTAATTCATGTAGTACACAGAATTCGAGTAGGGAATTCTAAAGCGCATTTGTTTTTAACACCACCATGAGTAAGAAGAAAAGAAAAAGCGAAAACCCTTTCGAACAACTTGTGTTGTCGGAGGTCTATAAGGTGTTTAACCTTCATCCGTACAAGAACTTCAACTATAAACAACTGTTCAAGCTTATCCGTCCGGCACTTATCCTGCGCGCCCAGGAAAACCTTGGGCAGGATGCTCCACTGGAAGAACTAAATGCGGATCTGAAAAAATCTGTACAACAAATTCTCGGAGAGCTCCTCCTGAAAGGCGATCTGCTGGAAGTAAGCTCCGGCAAATTCAAGCTGAAGCCCAAGCACGCCTATATGGAAGGTGTTATCGACATCACCGCCAGCGGGGCCGCATATCTTCTGAGTGAAAATGACGAAGAAGACGTATTCATTGCTCCACGAAATGTGAAAAACGCTCTGCATGGTGATCGTGTCCGGATATATTTATATGCACAGCATAAGAACCAGCGTTTAGAGGGTTCCGTGTCAGAAGTGCTGGAGCGGGCGCGAAAAGAGTTCGCGGGCAAACTGCAGATTGCGGGGCGAACTGCATTTGTACTGCCCGACAGCAACAAAATGCTCGTTGATATTTTCATTCCTCAACACCTGATCGGTGAAGCGCAGCATGGCCAAAAGGTAATCGCCGAAATTGTGGATTGGCCGGCAGATGCGAAGAATCCTATTGGAAAAATTACCGCCCTCCTTGGCTGGCCCGGTGAGAATGATGTGGAAATGAATTCCATCCTTTCCGAGTATGGCTTCCCTCTTGAGTTTCCGGAACGTGTCGAGCAGGAAGCGGAAAATATTGCGGAGGCCATTTCCAAAGAAGAGATCGCAAAAAGAAAGGACTTCCGTAAAGTCACGACATTCACCATCGACCCTTACGACGCAAAAGATTTCGATGACGCCTTGTCTATCCGGGAGCTTGCTGAAAATCGCTGGGAAATAGGTGTGCATATTGCCGATGTGAGTCACTACGTGCGGCCAACCACTCAGCTGGACAAGGAAGCGTACTTCCGGGCAACTTCGGTGTATCTGGTTGACCGGGTGATTCCAATGCTCCCGGAAAAGCTTTCAAACGGCGTGTGCTCCTTGCGCCCACACGAAGACAAACTATGCTTCTCTGCGGTTTTTGAAATTGACAGTCACGCCAAAGTGCATAATAAGTGGTTTGGTAAAACTATTATTCATTCGGACCAGCGCTTTGCCTATGAAGATGCGCAAGCCATCATTGAAACGGGTACGGGACCCTTGTGTAAAGAGGTTCTGTTGCTGAATGACCTTGCACAAAAACTGAGAAAAGAACGATTCAAAAGTGGTGCTGTCGCCTTCGAAAAAATGGAGGTGAAATTCAAGCTGGATGAAAAAGGGAAGCCATTGGGTGTTTACCTCAAAGAGAGTAAAGAGGCCAATAAGCTCATAGAAGAATTCATGCTGCTTGCCAATCGTTCGGTCGCCGAATACGCAGGAAAGGTTCAGGTCCTCGTCAAAGGAAAAAAGAAAAAAGAAGGAGAAACCCTGGTCGCTCCCAAACGGCCCTTTGTTTACAGGGTGCATGACGGACCTGTGCAGGACCGGATTCAGAACTTTATGAAATTCGCAGGGAAGTTTGGGTATAAGCTCAATATTGATAGCGACAGAGAGATTGCACATTCTCTGAACGACTTGATGAAAAACCTTCACGGAAAAAAGGAACAAAATGTGCTGGAACAGCTTGCCATCCGTACAATGTCAAAAGCGATTTACACCACGGAAAATATAGGCCACTATGGCCTCGCCTTTGAACATTATACTCACTTTACTTCCCCCATCCGCCGCTATCCCGACGTACTGGTCCACCGCTTGCTCGATGCCTACCTGGGAGGACATGATGGGGCCGACAAGGAGCTTCTGGAAGAACAATGCAAGCACAGCACACAAATGGAGATCAAGGCCTCCGAGGCGGAACGCGCATCAATAAAATATAAACAGGTGGAGTTCTTACTGGATAAGGTCGGCGAGGTTTACGAGGGCCTTATCTCCGGAGTCACCGAATGGGGTCTGTATGTTGAAATAATAGAAAACAAATGTGAAGGTATGATCCGCTTGCGTGATCTGGATGACGATTTTTATGAATTTGACGACACCAACTATTGTGTTATCGGTTCCCGTACGCGCAGGAAATTCACCCTGGGAGATAATGTGAAAGTACAAGTAGTTCGCTGTGACCTGGTTCGCAAACAGATTGACCTCCGCATGATCAATGGTGATTTTATTCCCGAGCCAAAATCAGAACGGCCGGCAAGTGGGCACTCCCGCCCTAAATCTTCTCCGAAAAAAAATGTAAGTAAGGGCGCCCATAAAGACAAGGGACGGAGAAAGCCGCGTAGAAAGTAAGAGGTCCTGGGGGAATTGAATAATTGGCTTGTCCTGTTTAAGGCAGGCGGATGCCCGGTCCGGAAATCTAATTAGGCGAAAGATCCCCTTCCGGCACATCCACATTATCAAGCTTCTTTTCTGTTCCGCTGCGGTAACTAACCTGTAGGATAAGTCCGCCGCCGGAATCATAATATTTCCAGATGCCGTCTTTTTCGCCAAGTCGGTAACTTCGTTCCTCCCGGATCCTTCCGTTGGGCCAATAATATTTGTGAAGACCGGTAGGCAATCCTTCCAGGTACTCCCCCTCAAAGGCAAGCTGACCACCGGTATAGTGTTGGGTCCACTTGCCGTCTTCCTTGCCTTCAATAAACTTTCCTTCGGCTATATATTCTGCTATGCGATATATCCAATCTCCTTCCTGTTTGCCGTCGATATAGTTTCCTTCCACCATTAATTCTCCTGAATCACTGT
The DNA here is from genome assembly GCA_963775555.1 of uncultured Bacteroidota bacterium. Taxonomy (GTDB): domain Bacteria; phylum Bacteroidota; class Bacteroidia; order AKYH767-A; family 2013-40CM-41-45; genus QQVM01. The sequence continues at coordinate 435,047 of CAVZJJ010000002.1, forward strand.
ACTCTTTCATCATTCCGTTCTCTTTTCCATTCAGATAGATTTCCTCCCTCCACAATTGGCCGTTAGAATAATACCAATTCCAGGGCCCATTGGGCTTTCCTTTTACATAGGTTCCTGTTTGCTCCAGTGAATCATTCTCATAACTGAATTTCCATGGCCCTTCTCTCAATCCGTCAACATAATTTCCAATTGCGCGCAATTGTCCGCTTTCATAAAACTCCTTCCACTCCCCTTGCTCCCGGCCCTGATTGTCCATTTTTCCCTGGCGCAACAAGCGACCCCGGGAAAACTCTTTTGCCGAGTCAATGTTTCCGCTTTCATCGTACTGTCTGAAAACTCCGTCAGGCAAGCCCTTTCGGTAGGTACCCACAATTTTCGTTGCGCCTGTGGGATAGTAGTTTCTCTTTACTTCAAACTTCTCCCGTTCAGCTATTGCCTGCTCCAGAAGGACCCCCATTTTGTATTCTTCTTTTTTAATCACCCTACCATCAAGCGATAGCTCCTTGAACACCCCGTTTTTTTGGTCGTCCTTATAAAAGCCTTCAGTGTGTAAGGTGCCTCCCTCATAAAATGTTTTATAGACTCCTTGCTTCAACCCTAATTTATCAACCCGATTTATTTTTTCCTCTTTCTGAAAAAAACCGTTCCTGTAATAAGTCACTGTGATAATGGTTCCATCGTCCCTGAATTCGGCCACCATTCCGTTTTCAACTCCATTGGCATAAGGAATCGCTTTATTCAATTTTCCCTCTTCAGTGTAAAGGCGTGTGAGGCCATGCAACACCCCCATCGAATCATTTTGTTCCGACTGAAGAATGCCGCTATCATAATAATTCTTTTGCAAACCATTTTTCAGGCCTTCCTTGTAAAAATATTCCGCCGTAAGATCTCCTTTCTCATTGTAAAATTTCCATAGACTGTCCAGTTGATATTCTAGCCGGTTGCCCTCCGATTTTAAAAGACCGTTTTCATGATAGCTTTTCCAATAGCCGTCCGGTTTTCCTTTCCTTAAAGTTCCTTCACTTGATTTGGTTCCGTCAGGATAATAAAACGTATTGAAGCCATCCGGCCGAATCCCTTTCTCTTGTTGAGCAAAAATGGGTTGCTGAAAAAAAAGGAGGATGAATCCTACTACGAAGTATCGGTTTTTAAAAAGCATACTCTGTGAATAATTTACTCCGTGGTTTTCCAAAAAATTATATTAATTAAAATTGCTTTTTTTTAAGGAGATTTTATTTCCGGCTGGATTGGCTCCTTACAAACCGGGCGGGGGGATAAAAATAAATGGGACTTTTTCTATAATCCATGTGACTTTGAAATTTCCAGCATCCGCTGAATAGGCAATAGTGCTCTCTTACGGATCTCCTCTTCAAGTATTAATTCCGGCATTTCATACTTCAAACAAATATACAATTTCTCAAGGGTATTTAACTTCATATGCGGACAATCATTGCAGGCGCAAGAGTTATCGGGAGGTGCCGGTATAAATGTCTTTTCAGGGGATGCTTTTGCCATTTGATGCAGTATCCCCGCTTCAGTGGCCACAATAAATTCCCTGGCAGGACTATTTTGACTGTGTTTAATCAAGCCGGTAGTGGATCCGATAAAATCGGCAATGGCCAGCACTTCTGTTTCACATTCCGGATGCGCAATAAATTCTGCCTGTGGATGCCTTGCCTTAAGTCGTTGTATTTTTTCCAGAGAAAATATCTCATGAACCATACAGGATCCATTCCATAAAACCATGTCACGACCTGTTTGCTTCATCACATATAATCCCAGGTTGCGGTCAGGCGCGAATATTATTTTCTTTTCAGGAGGAACACTGTTTACAATGTGAATTGCATTGGAAGAAGTACAAATTATATCACTCATTGCTTTAATCTCCGCAGAACAATTGATGTAGGAGATAATTATGTGATCCGGATGTTTTTTTTTGAATTCTAAAAAAGCATCCGGAGGACAAGAATCGGATAGTGAACAACCCGCGCGCAAATCCGGCAAGAGTACTTTTTTTTCAGGGTTTAAAATCTTTGCTGTCTCCGCCATGAAATGCACCCCGGCGAATACTATGATGGCCGCTTTCGTTTTCTCTGCCTGTTGTGCAAGTCCCAGACTGTCTCCGATGTAATCGGCAACATCCTGTATGTCGGCATCCTGGTAGTAGTGGGCAAGTAGTAACGCATTTTTTTCTTTTTTAAGCCGCTTGATTTCTTCGAACAGGTCCAGTCCGGGATCTACCTCTGTTTCCAGGTAACCCTGCAAAGAAACTCTTTTTATTTTCTCTTCCATAGTTTCCATCTCTTCACTAATATATATATATATTCTTAATTAAATATTAATTCTATTACTACTATTAGTCGGTTCATTGTGTTGGCAACTATCCGCATTATTTCTTGACTTTTGATTTGTACACAAGAGAAGAAGAGCTATTAACAACCCTGTTCATAACAATATGCTGATTTGTACCGTTCTGTGAATTTCATGAACAGTGGTTAAGAAGAGTACTGTTCATTGTTTATTTTCGTCTGAAGCATCAATAACTCTTTTTGCCTGTCAGGAACTTTGTGATAGTTAGTATCAACTTCTTCTTGCAAAGTCCGATTGCTTTCATAAGAACGATCAGATATGAACATTGCAAGAAATAGTTGTGAAAGGTTAAACACCGTTTATATTTCTTTGCACAAAAATAGTGTTAATAATTCTTTGATTCATTTACTTATTTATCAATGAGGTACGACCTTGTGATTTTATCCTTGTTCATAACATTTTATTACCTTTGATAGTAATCAATTATTTGTGGATACCATGAAAAAACACCGTATTGGCATTGGTTCTGACCATGCCGGATTTGAATACAAGACCTATCTGATCAAGCTTCTTCTTGAAGATGAATACGCTGTGCATGATTATGGAACAAACACTTCTGATTCTGTAGACTACCCGGACTATGTTCATCCATTATCCACAGCTGTCGAAAAGAAAGTGGAAGATGTTGGAATCCTAATTTGTGGAAGCGCTAACGGTGTCGCGATTACTGCAAATAAGCACCAGGGTATTCGTGCTGCTATCGTTTGGGAAGAAAATGTAGCTGAACTTGCACGCTTACACAATGATGCAAATGTTATTTGCCTGCCCGCCCGTTTCATCACTAAGGAACAGGCATACGTTTTTGTTAAAAAATTCCTGAGCACTGATTTTGAAGGCGGACGACATACTTTGCGTGTGAATAAAATTGCTCTTTGAAATTACTTCATCCTGACTTTTTTCAATTATAGACTTCTTATCTTATCCTTAAGTAAATGCTCAGGAAGTTTATTTACTTTTTTTTATTTTTTATTTCCAGCGGAACCTATGCATCATCACCGAATCCAGATCTTGTATATTGTGATCAGGTTTCAGGAGACAGCTGCAAAGAGTCTGTCTTTGTATTAACATCCGATTCGTTGTTTGGAAGAGAAACCGGAAAGCCCGGCCAAAAAAAAGCGGCCGCTTTTATTTTCGAAAAATTCCAAGACTATGGACTGAGGGCCCTTCCGGGAAAAACTGATTTTATCTTGCATCATGCACTTTCTCTCAGAATAAATGGAGAATTGAACATGGACTTGCACCAGAGGATGTATCTTTATCTTGAAGATTATTTTTATCAAGAAGGTTTTCGGGACACAACTATTTTCCTTGATAGTCTGGTATTTGCCGGCTATGGAATCTCCAATTCAGATTACGATGATTATAAAGGCGTGGATGTACAGGGAAAAGCAATACTCATTTATGAAGGAGTTCCCGGAAGAAAAATCAAAAAAAACAAAGGAGCGTCAGATGTTTCCGGCCCGACCATGGACTGGCGACGAAAATTGCAGATAATCAAAGAGAAAAAACCCGGAATTGTTTTTGTTATCTCCTCCAATCTTCAACAATTGGCCGACTCTGTATTGCACAATAAAGAGAAAGGCGAAACATCGTCAGGGACGACTTGCGAAATCCCCATTGTATTTATCACCGAAGAAATGGCCCTTGGTTTTTTCCCGGAGCATGAACAATACCTTTTGTTCAAGGAGAAGAGAAAGATAGACAGGAAGGGTGCTCCGTCCTCATTTTCAGTAAAGACAGATGCGATGATTCCAATAAGCAGCGAAATTTCCGGACTAACAGGAGAAAATATTGCCGGGATGATTGAGGGCTCTGAAAACAATGAGGAGTATATTTTAATCACTGCCCATTACGATCACCTGGGTAAAAAGGACAGCTATTATTTTCCGGGGGCCGATGATAATGCCAGTGGTACTGCAGCGGTTTTGGAATTAGCCCGGGTTTTTGCCAGAGTCAATAGAGAAACCGTCTTGTTCAAAAGATCATTGGTATTTATGTTAGTGAGTGGGGAGGAAGAGGGCCTTCTGGGCTCTTCCTATTTTGTCAGATACCCGCCAATTCCATTGAAAAATATTGTTGCAAATCTGAACATCGATATGATAGGGAGAACGGATCCCTTGCACGACAGCCTGGGGATTCGGGATTATATATATGTAATTGGCCCCAGTGTTCTGAGCGATGAACTTCAGCAGATTAATGCATCAAGTAACCAAAAGGGCCCAAAACTGCTTCTCGATTACCGGTACAACAGTCCGATGGATCCGAATCAATATTATTACAGAAGCGATCAGTTTCAGTTTGCAAAAAACAAGATCCCTGTTATATTTTATTTCAGTGGGGAGCATGCTGATTACCATAAGACTACTGATACGGCGGATAAACTGGACTTCTCCTTGCTTCGAAAAAGAGCACAACTTGTTTTTTTATCGGCATGGGAGCTTGCCACCCGAAAGGAGCGACCTGGTTTGAAATAGCAGACTACTGATGCATAAGATTCCTGTTTTTTCCGGGACCACAAACAAATTCTCTCACGGAAAGAAGAATTCCATGGCCCGAAAATTTGTATTTTCGCAAGTATGAAAAAGCAAAAGTTGCTCTTCTTGTTTTTCTTCCTGCCCCTTTTTTCCTTAGCACAAATTCCAGATACAGAAGAAAAATTCAGGCAGTATTTTTTGGAAAAAGGAGACAGTCTGGATGCCCTTGAGGGAATCTGGATTGTTTCAACAACACAGGAATTTTACCGTTACGACACCCTATATGATATTGATAAATTTCCCCGTGCGGCCAAGGTGGCGATTATAAATAATGGAGATTTTTTTGACTCATTTAATCTTATGGGCGAATCTTACGATGTCGGTTTTTATAGCACCGACGTAAAGGGCGTTTACCTGTACAAAAATTATTTCCGAAGTACTGCTGAATATTCCAATACCCATGCTGTAATCAGCAGTGCCGGAGAAATGCAATATACCTATGAGTTTCCCGATGGATTCCTTCGACTTCAGTTGGCAGATTCGTATGAAGAAGGGACACGCGTTGTGAATCAGATTGTATGGAGAAAAATTTTCCCTCCCGAATAAAAACCGTTTTTCTTTAATGGTTTGCCGTCACAGGAATAAACAAGGCGCGCATCATCCTTAAATTCTGACAAAGGGTATTCCAAAAAACTAAGAAGGGTTCTGCATATAGCGAAATACAATTCCGGACATTTCTCCCACCGATTGCTTAAGTGGCGCAAGGTTTCCGCCTTTAGTCATTATACCAATCAGATAAGGCGCATTGTTCAAATAAACAATTCCAAATTCGTGAAGCTGTGAAATATTATTCAGCACCCGCTCGCCAAATTTATGTGCAACAGGAACTCCGGGATCTATGCCCGAACAGATACCCTCTTTAAATGTACTTTTCAGGAGAAGTTGAATTGCAAACTCAGAAGAGGACTCTTTCAGATATGTAGAATTATAAAGAACCCGAAAAAACTTAGCGTAATCGGTAGTACCAATAAAATATTCGCCCGCTATTGGTGGCGCGGGTAATTTCAAATCACTGAAAAGAGAATTAAAAATGGCCATGTTTAAATTCTGCATGAGCAATGCCGTCGCATCGTTGTCAGAATAGATAATCATAGCCTGTAACAACTCCATAAGGGAATATTGGTTGTTTTCCTTTAAAGCAAATGACACAATATTCTGGGCGTTCCCTTCCACAAAGTGTTTCGCAAAAAACACCTTCTTCTGCAATAAGCCGGGCTTCAATTCCTCTTCTTTGAGATAAGAAATAAGATAAGCCATTTTCATTAAACTGGCCGGGTTGAATAACTCATTTTCATTAATAGTAATATAAGATCCGTCATCCAGTTTTCTTATATAAACAGAAGCAATCTGAAAAACACCACTATTTACTTTCTCCCGGATGTAATTTTCCAGCTGACTTTTCAAAGTGGACATGGATTGATCCTGTGAAATAACGTCGGCGAGTAATAAGGGCCTAACAAAAGGAGAATGTTTCTCTCTGATTTGATCCATACTTACCGGGCAACCACTCTCAGCTACAGGATCGGTTTTTTGAACGACATTCGATTGTGCATTCAATCTGCTCAGCTGAAACGAATACACAATCATTATAACCGCCACCAGAGGCAATATTAGCACCCAAATGAAGGCGACTTTTTTTTCAAAGAGCAATTTTTTTATTTTCAACATGATACACCTTTGATAATTTCTTAAACGGCCCAATCCCGGATCGGCAATAATTCTATTCTATTGCATCGTTTGAGTTGATTTAAAGACCCCAAATGGCTTGAGGCCTAACGCAAAATGACCTGGAAAGGTTTATTTAACCAGCGTTTTGAAGGAATTATTCAACAAAATCATGGATTAAGCGCTCCTTTATTATACTATTTGAGCAACCGGAGTGGATATTGTTGTCCATTTCCCTCCCTTAATTTATAAGGCAGGGGCTGACAAAAGGATGTTAATATCTCCTCACTTATTAACAAGCCAAATTTTGGCAGCCCAAAATTAGCGATTTTCGTCATTTATCAAATGCCTACCTTGTGGGTTATTAACAATGGCGGTTAATAAGGTATTAAATCTGCCCCCTTTTTATGAAACACTTACGGCATAATCAGGGTTAAATTTGCTTAGAAATCTAAATCAAATCTGGGCTATGTCATTGAGCAAGGAGCAAAAAAAAGAATTGAAAGAACTAAGCCGTCATCTCAGAAAAATTGAAGAGTTGACCGTTGACAACAACATTGATTTAGACGTGTTTATGTCGGAATATAAGGAAAGTGGTTTCGCTGTTTATGCTACCGAGACTGTAAGCGTAAACGACAAAGCACAAAAAAGAAAAAAGATATTTGAAAAGTCCGTAAAGTCAACGGAAGTAGGTGCAAAAACCAGGTAGACTATCGGTAACCTGAATATGAAAGGTGCGAAAAGACAAGAACGGGTATATCTAAAAACCCATTCTTGTCTTTTTTCTTTTTGGGATTCTTTACAGAAAGGATGTTCACAAGACAACATTTGTCAGTTTGAAAATTGAGTATTAGTACTACTTTTGCGCATTAACGTAACCTACTTATGATTCAGTTGGTCGGTCTGATTCCCGCTTTTCCTCTTTTAGGTTTTCTGGTGATTGCATTCGGACAAAAAAAACTACCCGAAAAAATTTCAGGAGTTCTTGCCTCCACCACAGTTCTTGCTTCGTTTGTCCTTTCGTTGATGTTGTTTTTCGACGGACCCAAAGAGCCCTCTACCATAGTGTACTTTGACTGGATTCAATCCGGCAGCCTTTCTATACCCTTCTCGTTTCTTGTCGACCAGATTTCACTGGTAATGCTTCTTATCGTAACCGGTGTTGGTTTTTTAATTCATATATACTCTATTGGTTATATGAAAGGAGATGAAGGATATGGCAGATTTTTTTCCTACCTGAATCTTTTTATTTTCTTCATGTTACTTCTTGTTCTGGGGTCAAATTATGTAGTCTTATTTGCCGGCTGGGAGGGGGTGGGCCTTTGTTCTTACCTGCTCATCGGCTTTTGGTTTAAAAATACCGAGTATAACAAGGCGGCCAATAAGGCCTTCATTATGAACCGTATCGGGGACCTTGGTTTTTTATTGGGCATTATCCTGATATTTGTCACCTTCGGCTCTGTATCCTTTGATAAAGTATTTTCTGCAGCAGCCCTCATGCCGGATAACCAGCCGGTAATGGTTACCATTACCCTGCTCCTGTTCATTGGGGCGATGGGTAAGAGTGCACAGATACCTCTATATACATGGCTTCCTGATGCCATGGCTGGCCCTACTCCTGTATCGGCATTGATTCATGCTGCCACTATGGTGACTGCCGGTATTTATATGGTGGTTCGGTCCAACATACTCTATTCTATATCTCCTACAACACTTCACGTCGTAGCTCTCATTGGTACTGCCACCGCTGTATTCGCGGCCACCATTGCAATGAAGCAGACAGATATTAAAAAGGTTCTTGCTTATTCAACCGTAAGCCAGCTGGGTTATATGTTTGTGGCACTAGGCGTTGGAGCATATTCCACGGCAATGTTTCATGTTACTACACATGCGTTCTTCAAAGCATTATTGTTCCTTGCGGCCGGAAGTGTTATTCATGCTGTTAGCGGTGAGCAGGATATCCGTAAAATGGGCGGCCTCAAGAAGCGTCTTCCGATCACCTTTATGGTATTCATGATTGGTACTCTGGCCATCACCGGCGTCCCGCCGCTTGCCGGATTTTTCTCCAAAGACGAAATCCTTTCAAAAGTATATGTGCAGAGTCCCGCCTTGTTTAGCATTCTTGCTTTTACTTCTGTCCTCACCGCCTTATATATGTTCCGTTTACTGTTCCTTACTTTTTACGGAACTTTCCGCGGAACCCAGGAACAAGAACACCACCTTCACGAATCACCTGCCGTGATGACCCTGCCACTCATAGCACTTGCCATACTTTCTACTATAGGTGGATTCATTGGTATTCCCGCCGTGTTCTCAGAACACCATTCGCTGAATCAATTCCTTGCCCCCGCCCTTTCCATCCCGGGAAGTATGATACAGGGAGAAGCCTCACATACTGTTGAGCTGGCCCTGATGTCTATTTCGGTTCTTCTGCTCGTCTTCATTATAATATGGTCCTACCGTCGCTATGTATCAAACAACAAGATCCCTTCTTTACGGGAAGAAGACCTTGGGGCTCTTTCAAAACTACTTTACAATAAATATTACATAGATGAATTATACCAAAACCTGTTTGTGAAACCATTGCAGGGCATTGGTAATTTCTTCTGGAAAATTATTGATAAAGTGCTTATTGATGGCGTGATCAAAGGAGTGAACAAAGGTGTAGTTGTGGGAGGACAAACAGCCCGATTGATCCAGACCGGCAACCTCGGCTTCTATATATTCGCGATGGTATTTGGTATTATCGCCATATTGTTGTTTAACCTGCTGCTTTGATTGAATAATATGTTGTATTGATTCTCATTCGGGATAATGTCTTTCCTCCGGGTAACTAAAGACTACACGGAAAAACAAATATGATGCTAAGTATACTCTTGTTTTTTCCTCTTCTGGCAGCTTTCGCCGTATTGTTTTCCGGAAAGCGCGCCAGACAAATGGCCTTATCGGCAGCAATACTGGAATTTATTTTTTCTATCGGTTTTGTTTGTTCTTTTTCTCCTGAGGGAGGAACCCAGTTTGTCGAAAACTATTGGTGGGTCCAATCGCTCGGAATCTCCTTTCATATAGGAATGGACGGGATTAGTCTTCTTTTGGTTTTGCTTACCACCTTTCTTACACCGTTGATAATTCTGTCTTCTTTCAGACATACATATAAGAGCCCCGGGCTATTTTATTTCCTGATACTTACCATGCAAATGGCATTGATGGGCGTATTTGTAGCACTCGACGGTTTTTTATTTTACATTTTTTGGGAATTGGCGCTGATTCCGATTTATCTGATCTGCCTGATTTGGGGAGGAAAAGAACGCGTACGGATCACGCTCAAGTTTTTCATTTATACCCTGTTTGGAAGTCTATTGATGTTGGCGGCACTCATCTGGCTTTGGATCCAAACACCCGCCCCTCATACCTTTGACATCCAAGCGCTCTATTCTCTTGCTTTAAGCGGAACGGGACAAACCTGGGTATTTTGGGCCTTTTTCATCGCATTTGCAATTAAAATTCCAATCTTCCCTTTCCATACATGGCAACCGGATACATATACTGACGCACCGACTCCCGGTACGATGATGTTGTCTGGAATTATGTTGAAAATGGGAGTCTATGGTCTCATTCGATGGATGCTTCCTATTGTACCCGGAGCCGTTCAGGAATGGGGCACAATTGCCATCCTTCTTGCCGTTACCGGAATCGTTTATTCCTCACTGATTGCCTGGGTCCAAAAAGACTTCAAGCGTTTGGTCGCCTATTCATCCATTGCACACGTGGGCTTAATCGCCGCTGGTGTTTTAAGTCTCAGTTTCCAGGGCATCCACGGAGCCGTGTATCAAATGTTGAGTCATGGTGTGAATGTAGTCGGCTTATTTTTTGTTGCCGATATTCTTGAGCGACGTACCCACACAAGAGAAATGGATTCGCTGGGAGGAATAAGATTGGCGGCCCCCGGTTTTGCTTCTTTCTTTATGATTATCCTATTGGCCAGCATCGCACTTCCGCTCACAAATGGCTTCGTTGGAGAGTTCCTGCTTATCAATGGGCTTTATCAATACAATACCTGGGCCGCGGCTTTTGCAGGACTGACAATAATTTTTGGTGCTGTCTATATGCTAAATGCTTACAGGAAAATTATTCTTGGAGAAAGTAATACGATCACCTCCTCTTTCACAGAACTGGATATTTCTGAAAAATGGGTCATGATACCGCTTGTTGTTCTGATTTTCTGGATGGGAATCTTTCCCGACTTCTTTCTTGAAATTTCAGAGCCTTCCGTAAAAGCTCTGCGCGATATTATTTATAACTCACGTGGACTCGTGTTGAATACAATTTAATATGTACCTGCTTTGACCACTCTCATCATTTTGTCGGCCCTGGGGCTGATGTGCCTCTTTTCCGAGATATTTGGGTTCAAAAAAATCCTGCATGTTCTGGTGCTCGCCGGACTTTCGGCTGCCCTTATCACCACCATAGCGGACTGGAACACCAATCATTCATATTTTAATGACATGGTGAGAATGGATAATTTTTCACTGGCCTTTACAGCTCTGCTAATTGTTCTGGCCATTCTTTGGTTTATCATGTCTTCCGGTTTTTTTGACGAACCATCAAGCAAAACGGATCATTATGCCCTGATTATTTTTTCATTAATCGGGGCTCAGCTCATGGCTGCTTTTACCAACATGCTCATTTTGTTCCTCGGAATTGAAATCCTGAGTGTGTGCCTTTATGTATTGGCGGGTAGCAGAAAGTCAGACCTTCTTTCGAATGAGGCATCCCTAAAATATTTTTTATTAGGATCTTTTGCAACAGGATTTCTTCTATTCGGGATGGCACTTATCTATGGCGTTACCGGATCATTTCATACACAGGCAATTTCAGTATACTTTCTTGAAAACACCCTATCCTCCTCAACACTTGCAATAGCCGGTGTTCTCATGATGTTTATGGCCATGGCATTTAAAGTGGCCGCGGTTCCTTTTCATTTTTGGGCACCGGACGTTTACCAAGGCTCACCAACAGTAGTCACGGCCTTTATGTCCACGGTTGTTAAAACAGCGGCTTTTGCAGCCCTCTTCCGTCTCTTTCACGATTCATTCCAGGGTCTCGCAAGCATGTGGGAAACTACGGTATGGATTATCTCTGCAGCCACAATCCTTGTGGGAAATATCACGGCAGTTTATCAAAAGAATTTTAAAAGGATGCTGGCCTATTCAAGCATATCTCATGCCGGTTATATGATGATGGCTGTTTTGGCAATTACTCCCGGTGTGCAATCTTCATTATTGTTCTATACTGCAGCCTACGGCGCTTCGTCACTGGCTGCATTTGCGGTTCTTTTGTTGATTTCCCGTTCTGCCGGTAATGAGTCGATTGACGCCTTCCGCGGGATGGCAAGAAGCAACCCCTTTCTCGCCTTTGTAACTATAGTGGCCATGTTATCTCTTGCGGGTATACCTCCGCTGGCCGGCTTCTTTGCTAAATATTATATTTTCTCCTCAGCCATGCAGGCGGGTTATACAAGCCTTGTTCTCATAGCAATCCTGGGCTCATTAATAGGTGTGTTTTATTATTTCCGGGTAATTATTGCATTGTTCAGTCCCGAGGAAGAACCTGCACCCATATCCGTCAATCCTGCTTTCAACGCACTTCTTTTCGTCACGGCTCTTGCCGCACTAGTGTTGGGTCTTGCTCCGGGACTCCTCGCGGGATTAATTTAAGTGCATGGCAATCAGGCAAATTATTGTTTATTCGCTGCTTAACAAGGTGTTACAAAAAACAGAGCCAGTGGGGAGAGAATCAATATTTAAGCATAGGGGCTCCCGGTACATAGGAGCCAATTCGATAAAGAACTAATTTAAACGCGTTTAGTCTTTTAATATATGCCCAATTCAAATTCGGAGACCACTCCGGACATAAAAATGGAGCATAAACCATTTCAAATGTCATGATAACGTTAAATCAAAAGGTATTAGAACAACAAATTTTTGTTTTCATGTAAATTTCCTATTATTGTCGGCTAAAATTTCCAATTAAAAAGAAATTTATGTGTTTCAGCAACGTTGTTGTTGGCATAGTTATATTGTTAATCATCCAAACCTAAATAGTACATACACATGAGCAACGCATCATCCAAAGGCGGAGGCCTTAAGTCAATTTTATCCATGTTGGTAATTCCCATTTCGTTGGTACTCGGATGGGCATTTTGGAATTTTGTATTGGGAAATCCGGCGAACTTTGAAGGTGGTGACATCTCAAAAAACCCTCTCCCAGAGAATGTGGTTGGTGCAGGTAATCACTACCTCGGAGTAATGTACAAAGGAGGATTTGTTGTTCCCTTTCTTTTGTGTGCATTGTTTACTGCAATCATTTTCTCCATTGAGCGCGCCATCACTATTGGTAAATCAAAAGGTACGGGCAATATAGAATCGTTTATTCAGAAAATCCGTACGCTCATGATGAAAGGCGATGTGGATGGAGCGAGAAAAGAATGCGATAAGCAAAAAGGATCCATCGCAAATGTCGTTAATGCGGGCCTCACCATTTACAGTCAAATGGAGCAGGATAAAACATTGGATAAGGAGCGGAAGGTCTTAGCAATCCAGAAGGAACTTGAAGAAGCAACCACTCTTGAGTTGCCAATGCTTTCTAAGAACCTGGTAATTATTTCAACCATTGCTTCGATTGCCACCCTCTTGGGTTTGTTCGGTACAGTACTTGGAATGATCCGCGCCTTCTCAGCCCTTGCCAACGCAGGTGCTCCTGATGCCGTAGCCCTTTCTACCGGTATCTCTGAGGCCCTGATCAATACCGCTCTTGGTGTAATCACCTCGGCAATTGCTATCATCATGTACAATACATTTACAAGCCGCATTGATAGCATTACCTATGGTATCGACGAAGCCGGATATACCGTTGTGCAGTCCTTTAACGCCAGAGTAAAACACGACTAAACGTAAATTTCCATTTTCATTTATGGAATTACACTATTCGTTGAATCTTCCTATTATTATTTAAGAGCTAATGCCGAAGATAAAAGTCCCCAAGAAAAGTCCCTCGCTGGATATGACCCCAATGGTCGATCTGGCATTCCTGCTGGTGACCTTCTTTATGCTCACCACAAAGTTCCGCCCGACGGAGCCGGTAACTGTTGATCAACCCTCCTCAATCAGCGAAATCCCTTTGCCGGACAAGGGAGTTATCATGATAACGGTAGATAAAACAGGCCGCGTATTCTTTAATGTAGAGGGACAACAGCTTAGACTTGATATCCTTGAAAGACTTGGTACACGGTTTAATCTTACGTTTACGGATCAGGAGAAAAAACAATTCTCCCTGCTGACATCTATTGGAATGCCAAGCAATAAATTAAAAGAATACCTGAGCGCGAATGATGTGAAACAAAAAGCGATGAACCTTGAGACGCAGGGAATTCCAATTGACTCCACCAATAACGAACTTACCTTTTGGATGAATGCCGCGCGAAATGCGGCCCCACGTAACAGCATCGCTATTAATGGCGACGGTGACGCGGACATCCCAACCATTAAGAGGGTAATTGAAATTTTACAGGAGAACAAAGCAAATCGATTTGCCCTCATTACTAATCTTGAGAGTTCAGCGAAAGAAGAAAAATAAAATTACACGATAGAAATATCGTTTTAAGAAATAAATAAAGGACCTTCTCACATGGCAGAAGTACAACAGCAAGAAAGCGGCTCGGACAAAGGCAAACATAAAAAGCTCCGTGCGAAAAAAGCCTCCACCCACATTGACATGACGCCAATGGTGGATTTGGCTTTTCTCTTGCTTACCTTTTTTATCCTCACCACCACACTCAGTAAACCACGGACCATGGACATTACCATGCCCGTAAAAGACGATATTCAGGACGATCAGCGGACCAAGGTTCCTGCTTCTCAAACCTTGTCTATCCTGCTCACCGAAAACGACAAAATAATCTGGTATATCGGTGTTGACAATCCGGAAGAACCCCCGGTTACATCGATAGCCGACTTTTCTGCCACAAGCGCAAACAGTATCCATAAATTATTGCTTGAAAAAAACAAACTCGTTGCCGATCAGGTTAAACTGGTAGAGGACTCTGTGCGGGCAGGATTGATTCCCGATAAAGAAGATGAAATAAAACAGCATAAGGCCGCCGTGAAGGCCGCTGAGAAAAAAGGACTTATCGTACTGATAAAGCCCGACGAAAAAGCCAAGTACAGGAACCTTGTTGATATTCTTGACGAAATGCTTGTCACCAATGTTGCCAGGTATGCAATTGTTGATCTCTCAGACTCTGAAAAAGAGCTGATTTTAAACTCCAAGTAATTCATTCCAGGATGAAAATATTTAGTTGGAATAATGCGGTGAATCCAGAGCGGGTTGAGTTGGTTTTCGAAAAACGCAACAAAGCCTACGGTGGCTATGTGCTTCGCAGGAAGTATACCGATCGTATTGTCTATGCTCTCATTATCGCTATTATTGGTATTGGCCTCCTGGTGATTATACCTAAATTGATTTCGGTATTGTCGGATTCCGAATTTGTTAAAAAAGAAACGATGACCGAAGCAATTACGTTGGCAGAACCTCCGCCAATTGATAAATCTGCTCCGCCACCTCCTCCTGTTATACCACCTCCTCCAGTTCAGCAAACCATTAAATTTACTCCACCTAAGGTGGTAAAAGATGAAGAGGCACAGGAACCACCTCCGACTCAGGAAGAGATAAAGGATGTTCAGGTGAGTACGGTAACCGTGGAAGGCGACAAAGACATTGTAGACTTACCTGATGAGAATCCGGTTGTAGGCGATGAAGAAGGAAAAATTTTCACTGTCGTTGAAGAGATGCCGGGTTTCCCTGGTGGGGAAGCAAAACTATTTGAATACCTCCAAAAAAACATTAAATACCCCCCTGTTGCACGGGAAAACGGCATTCAGGGCAGGGTCTATGTCACTTTTGTTGTAGATAAAGAAGGAAAGATACGGGACGCGAAGATTCTTCGTGGAATCGGAGGGGGATGCGACGAAGAGGCCCTCCGCGTTGTTCGCACCATGCCTCAATGGAAGGCCGGTCGACAGAATGGTCGCAGCGTACAGGTACAATACAACCTTCCGGTGAATTTTACATTGAAATAATCCTTCTGTTATGAGGGAGCGTGGAGGTTTTTCACTTAATTTTTATTTCCTCTTCAGTCTCTTTATGATTCTGCTTTATGCAGTGGCAGGAATTATCCTGATATTTGTTTGGCCTCCACAAGACATGTTGCCGGACCTGAACCGGATTGGCCTTGGAATTGTTCTGCTGGGATATAGTGTTTACAGGGTATTCAGACTGCAAAAGAAGGAAAAAGGAAAGCGTAATGCTGTAACACATCATGAGTAATAAGCGAATACTTATATTTTTATTTTGTGTTCTCGTCCTGGGACTATGTTCTTCCTGTACCTCCGAAAATCAGAAGTATGCGGACACTCCCATTTCGGGTGATATTCTGATTGTGGCAGACGAGGCCTATCAACCACTGATACAGGTTCAACTTGATACTTTTCATGAATTGTATAAATACGCGAATGTCAGGGTGCGGTTTTTACCCGAAGCAGAAGTTTTTCAGGAATTCATGAAAAACGACTCTGTGCGACTGGCCTTTACAGCCAGATCGCTTAATAAGGAAGAGAATGATTATTTCATTAATCTCAAGATCATTCCACGGGAGACCCGCGTGGCGGTAGATGCGGTTGCCTTTGTTTTAAATAAGGAAAACCCCGATACATTATTGCGTTTTGAACAACTGAGAGACATATTAAATGGCAGCATCAGAACATGGAAACAAATAAATCCCAAAGCCTCACCTGATAGTATTCAGGTAGTCTTTGACCGGAATGGGAGCAGCACCACGCGGTTTTTGAAAGAAAATTTTCTTGGAACAGAAAAGCTTCCCGATAACTGGTATTCTATTCATTCCAATGCCGAATTAATCGGCTACGTTGGCAACTCGGCCAGATCCATTGGTGTGATTGGAGTAAACTGGATCAGTGACAAAGATGATCCTCAGGTGAATGAGTTTCTAAACCAGGTAAATGTTGCCGGGATATCTTCACCGGATAGCGGTCAGACCAATATAGAATATTATAAACCCTATCAGGCCTATATTGCACTAAAGAAATATCCCCTTACCCGCGACTTGTTAATCATTAGTCGGGAAGGGCGAAACGGACTTGGCACGGGCTTTGCTTCCTTTGTCGCCGGCGATCAGGGACAACGCCTGGTACGCTTGATGGGCATGCTGCCCGCAACCATGCCGGTTAGAATAGTAAAAATTAATTAATTGATGCTTATGAAACGAATTGCTTTAGTTTCCTTTTTTCTTTGGGCCCTTCCGCTCTTAATGCTTGCACAAACCCTCGAAGAGGCAAGAAAATTTACAGAAAACGAACAGTACGATGCGGCAAGCGATGTTTACAAACACCTTATCTCCAGAGAGCCTTCTTCCGGAAACCTTTATTATTACTATGGAGTAAATCTTCTATTAGGAGAGAATCCCGATTCAGCAAAAATTGTTTTTAATAAGGGGACTGAAGCGGATCCCGGAAACCTCCTTCTTAAAATCGGGAACGCAAAAATTCTATTGGATAATACCAACATTGCCGAAGCCAAACAGGCATCAGAAAAAGAACCATCAGATATTGGGCTTAAAAACCGCTACGAAGATGCCAGAACAAGTGTGGCTGCTGCAAATGCGCTTATTGAAGAGGCCGTGGCATCGGCACCACAAAAAAGCGCAACGGTTTATGTAGAAGCCGCAGATGCGCTTATTCAGTACCGAAATAAAAATCTTGAACGTGCCAAACAGTTACTCGACAAAGCGCTTAGTATTGAACCGAAAAACGCCGATGCAAACATTTTGTACGGCGATGTGTATGCAGAGCTTAATAACGGAACTCTTGCCGCCGAGTTTTACAACAAGGCACTTGACCTGAATCGAAATTCCGCAAGAGCCATCGTTAGCAAGGGAAGGCTTTATAAGCGCAGCACAAATTATGAAGGCGCTGCGGAGGAGTTTGCCAATGCTATTACGATTGATCCTAATTATGCACCCGCCTACAGGGAACTTGGCGAAACCGAATTCAGAATCGGTAGATTGAGCAAGGCAAAAGAGAACTACAGGAAATACCTTGAGCTTTCAAAAAACAATTGTTCTGCGAGAATCAGATATGCCTCTTTTCTTTATTTAAGCAAAGATTATACCGGTGCGCTGAACGAACTTAACCAGGTTCAGAAAAGTTGTGATGCCGGAAACCTCACACTCCTGCGCGTATTTGCATATTGTTATTTTGAAACGGAAGATTATGCGTCAGGATTGCAAACGATACAAAAACTCTTCGACCGGCTTCCTGAAAACAAACGCGCCGCTTATGATTACGAGTACTATGGAAAACTTTTGGTTGCCAGCAACGAAGATTCTCTGGGAATCATTCAATTAAGAAAGGCATACAGTCTTGATCCAAACCGTACCGACCTTCTTTCTGATATTGCCAATGCATATTACAAAATAAAAAACTATCCCGAAGCTGCGCGGGCGATGAACGAAAAAATTGCCACAGGAAAAGATCCCAAAGCATTGGATTATTATATTCTGGGTAGATCCTATTATTTCAATGCACAGTTTATGGAGTCAGACACGGCTTTTGCAAAACTTAATGAAGTCTCTCCAAAATATGCCAGTGGTTGGTTATGGAGGGCTAAGGCCAATACGCACATTGATTCTACATCAGAGAATGGTCTTGCAAAACCCCATTATGAGAAGTACATCGAGATCTCATTGTCTGATTCAGCAAATATTTCCAAGTATCAAAGCGGTTTGGTAGAGGCTTATGGCTATTTGGCATACTACTATATCCTAAAAAAGGACAATGCCAATGCGCTTTTATACCTTCAAAAGAAAGCAGAACTTCCTCTGGATTCTGAAGACAAAAAAAATGTTCAACAGGCGATTGACCAGTTGCTCGGAAAGAAGTAGCCTTTTAATTCTGTCATTTCATCCCCGGACCTCCCCGTCCGGGGATATTTTGTATTGGTCGTTTTTTTTCTACATTGCGTGTTCTCATTGACAACCCTACTTCTTTTCAAAAAAATGAGCGGCTGTCATGGCTAAAATGAATTATAAATTATTGGTTAATTTATTGAATACACCTTCGTGTCCAGCTCTGGCGGATGTATCTGCACAGCTTATATTCTCCACTGGCTCAAGAGTTCAAAAGGCATACCCAATTAACACAGCAGGGCTTGCTGTGGAGCTTCATAGTTGTTGTCACAATTAATATATAAAGCATGAGTTTATTTGTCAGAAAACCAATGGCTGCTTTAATGAATGAAGCCGCGGAAATAGGTGAACATACACTGAAAAGAACTCTTGGTGCCGGTGGATTAGTAGCACTTGGGATTGGGGCCATTATTGGTGCGGGCTTATTTTCTATTACCGGAATGGCTGCGGCGAATCATGCAGGGCCGGCTATCACCATTTCATTCATAGTCGCCGGCCTTGGCTGTTTGTTTGCCGGACTTTGCTATGCGGAATTTGCATCTATGATACCTGTTGCAGGTAGTGCTTATACGTATTCGTATGCTACCATGGGAGAGTTTGTTGCCTGGATAATTGGTTGGGATCTGGTGTTGGAGTATGCCGTAGGCGCGGCGACTGTTGGAATCAGTTGGAGTCGTTACCTTATTAAATTTCTGGAAGGATTTAACATTCATTTGCCTGTTGAATTTACCATTGGGCCCTGGGATGGGGGCATTATTAACCTGCCTGCTGTATTCATAATTGTTATCATGAGTTTGTTATTAATAAAGGGAACCAAGGGAAGCGCTACGGTGAATGCTTTCATTGTTGCACTTAAAGTGACCGTTGTTCTTGTTTTTATTTTTCTCGGATGGAGATATATCAACAATAGCAATTACACTCCTTATATACCGGATAACACGGGTGAATTTGGTGCGTTTGGATTCAGTGGCATTATCAGGGCGGCAGCTATTGTCTTCTTCGCTTATATTGGTTTTGATGCTGTAAGTACCGCTGCTCAGGAGGCAAAAAACCCTAAAAGGGATATGCCCATTGGTATACTTGGCTCTCTTCTCATTTGTACCATACTATATATTCTCTTTGCTCATGTCATGACCGGTGTAACCAGCTATACTTCATTCGCGGGTAAAGATGGTATTGCTCCAGTTGCAGTAGCCATTGAACACATGGGTAGAACTACTAATGCAGCAGGAGTTATTCAGCCGGATTACCCATGGCTGAACAGGGCTATCGTCGTTGCAATTCTTGCCGGTTATGCTTCAGTTATTCTTGTCATGTTAATGGGACAAACGCGGGTGTTTTTCAGCATGAGTAAGGATGGCTTAATTCCAAAAATATTCTCAAAAGTCAACCCTAAAACCCAAACTCCCGCGAAAAGTAATTTACTCTTTATGGTTTTTGTAAGTTTATTTGCCGCATTTGTGCCGGCAAGGGTGGTTGGTGAAATGACGAGTATCGGAACATTGTTTGCTTTCATACTTGTTTGTTTGGGTGTTTTGGTCATGAGAAAGAAAATGCCGGATCTTCCAAGAGCATTCAGGACACCAATGGTACCATTGGTGCCTATTCTGGGAGTTGCAGTTTGTTTATTTATGATGGTCTTCCTTCCAATGGATACCTGGATACGATTATTGGTATGGATGCTTTTGGGAATGGATATCTATTTGGTGTATGGGGCAAAGCATAGTCATCTGGGAAATGGTACGGATAACAGAAGGGGGATGAGAATTGCCCGGTATACCGGACTTGCGCTTTCGTGCTTGCTTGCCATTGTAGGGTTTTTACATCAAAACACTGTTGGATTTGAATCCGACAGGACCTTGTTTTATATTTCCCTGTCTTTCGCGGTCATTCACTTAGTTGTCTTTGGAAGAAAGCTGGGAAGGGTCGAACCGACGGTATAATTGCCCGTACCTGGTATTCCAATAATTTTATAAATTTTCCCTTGCGGCAGATTACGGCCACTGCTGTGCGTTTTTTTTAGATAATATAAAATACATATATCCTATATGTTATATATCCTATATTATATTTTGTTTCCCACACCCTGCTCATGAAAAGAGGGGCAACATGTTTTTACGTTTCAGTAAGCGGGAGGTCCAGAAGGGATAATTGCAAGAATTCCCTTATTCCCCAAGGAGTTTTTTGGATTGAATTTGCTGATCAACAAAACGCTCTTGCTTGAAAAGGATATAAATGAGTATTTAACCTGCTTGTAGGTAAGGGTATATACATCTTTTGATCCCCCAATCCTGATTTTCAAGGATTCAGAAATCTCTTTTTGGCAACATTTTTTAATGCAGTAAGTACAATAGATTTTGAAGAGAAGAATACAAACACATCTTTTTCCAGTCAATAATATATGGAGGCAGACCCCTTTTGGAGAGATATCTGGCTGATAATCATCAGTTTTTTGATGTTTGTCGGCACGATCTATATATATTTCCGGCTTCGTTCCAGCACTTTCCGTCGTGTACGAAAACTTTTGGAAGAGCGTGTCATGGTTAAAACCAGGCAATTGGTTGATAAAAATCTGGAACTTGAAAAGCTGTCTCTTGTTGCAAGCAGAACCGACAATTCTGTATTAATAGCAAGTGCCGAAGGGGAAATAGAATGGATTAACGATGGATTTATTAGGATGATTGGCATGCCGAAAGAAAAGGTACTTGGCAGAAAAGTAGCAGAGATAAATGTTTATAATGAAATTGTCAAGGAAATTGAAATGGCGCTGAAAGAACAACATTCCCGAATTTTCGAGTCCAATGTGACAACACATCACCTGAAGAATATCTGGATATCGACAACGCTCACTCCCATTTATAGTGAGTTTGGGAACCTGAAAAAACTTGTTTTCGTTGATACCGATATTACTTCGGGAAAAATACTTCAGAAGCAGATTGAAGAGTCATTAAAAGAAAAGGATGTTTTACTGAAGGAAATTCATCACAGGGTAAAAAACAATCTTCAGATTATTATTAGTCTCTTGAATCTTCAGTCGGGATATATAAAAGACGAAACAACATTAAAGGCGGTACAGGATGGACAAAATCGGGTTCGTTCAATGGCTCTTGTGCACGAGAAGTTTTATCAGGCCGAAGAGCTTTCGGAAATTGATTTTGGTGAATATGTTGAAAAGCTTACCCAATACATTTACCAGTCGTACGGAGATAAAACCGACAGGGTAAAAATGATTATTGAAGCAGATCATGTAGGTCTTGATATGGATACCGCCATGCCAAGCGGATTGCTGGTGAATGAAATTGTTTCCAATGCCTACAAGTATGCATTTCCGGGAGATAATGCATGGAGAGATTAGAATTACATTAAGAAACAGGAAGGAAAGGTGATTTTTAAAATTTCTGATAATGGCGTAGGTCTACCCGTGAAATCAATCTTGATGCAGGCAGAATCCTTAGGAATGCAATTGATACAGGCACTTAACCGCCCAATTGGATGGAGAACTGAAGTTTCACGTGAAAATGGCACAGAGTTTAAAGTGAGTTTTACTTATCCAAAATACATTCTTGATAATCATTAGTATATAATGAATATAAGCGTTTTTAAGTGACAAATGAAATTATTTTCCGTCGATGGCAGATCGTCAAATGAATTAATGTTCTAGACTGCATTCCTGAAGAAGTAACTTTCAGGGATTAATGTAGAAAGAGAATTAACATTGAACTATGGCCACATTAAAAATAATGATTGTTGAGGACGAAATCATCGTCGCAAAAGACATTCAACGAATATTGAAAAAATTGGGCTATGAAGCATTTGATCCTTTTGCGAATGGAAAGAAGGCGCTGGACTCTATTGAAAAGCTAAGTCCGGATCTTATTCTCCTGGATATTAATTTAAAGAGCAGTGAGATGGATGGGATCCATGTTGCGGAACAGATTCATCAACATTATCAAATTCCATTTATTTTTCTGACGGCATTTTCTGATAAAGCAACTCTTGAGCGCGCAAAGCTCACCGAGCCATATGGTTATATTATCAAGCCATTTGAAGAAGACGATATCCGAACAGCCATTGAAATTGCGTATTATAAGTACACCAAGGATCTTGAAATGCAAAATAAAGGGAATCGTTTTGCTGCTGCTCTTGATAGCCTTGAAGTTGCGGTGATCATTACTGACTCAAATGAAAAAGTGATATTCATGAATAAAATGGCTGAGACACTTACCGGCTGCCTGAAGCAAGAGGCACTTGGGAAAGGACATTGGCATTGCAATGAAAAATTCGACGGTGGAGACAAAGTCAGCTTTAAAAACACTTGCACATACGGTGGTAGGAGAGTCTTCCAAAGCAGGATCCCGAATCTCAGATTCATATTTCAAATGGAGCAACAGATCACAGGGTTGCGGTAAATACATTTCCAATTTTATCAGTAAATAATAAGATTAATGGTTGTGCATTTGTGATGACCTCTCCGGGACGAAAAGATGCAGTGCAGGAAACAAGTGCGGATAAAAACCTGTTTAATTTTCTTGAAAACATTTATGCAAACAACAGCTTCTTCGTAAAGAAAGATTCACGTTTCGTAAAAGTCAACTTTCAGGACATTCTTTGGATTGAGGCCCTGGACAATTATGTGATCATCAAAACCTCTTCAAAGGAGCAGTTCATTCTTCATAGTTCGATGAAAGATATTGAATCAAAGTTGCCGCAACTGAATTTTGCACGTGTACACCGGTCTTACATTGTACAGCTTGAAAAAATCACTGCACTGGAAGAAAATGCTTGTATTATTGATGGAAACCGAATTCCAATTGGCAAATCCTACAAGGAAAATGTGATGAGCCGATTGAATCTGTTCTAGTTTTCGGTTTGCCTGATGGGCATGGTTTCCGGAAAAAGGGCAGAACGACGAGTTCAGTTTGTTCATACCTGTTTTTTGGAATTTACTACCAGGCTTTCATCCTGTCTCTTGGGACAGAGCATATTTTTTGTGCTATATTAAACATTGACGGGCCTTTAATGTTGTTGTTTGACAACGGTTAGAGCTTCCGAACAGGATAACAGGAATCATTGTACATACAATTTTTAGCAAAGTTCTTCCATATTTGACAATCGGCCGGTTCGTTAAATTCGGGAGCATCAAGATTAATTGTAGTTTCGGGCTTTCATTATGAATTTGCGCAAACCCATTATTGAAGTAAAAAACCTTGTAAAGGTCTATGATCAGCTTGAAGCTGTTCGGGGAATAAGTTTTGACGTTTACGAAGGAGAAATTTTCGGATTGCTTGGCCCCAATGGAGCCGGAAAAACGACCACACTTGAAATTATTGAAACCTTACGAGAAAAAACCTCCGGAGAAGTCTATGTGGAAGGCCTTTCTGTTGAAACCCATTCCGGAGATATTAAAAAGCATATCGGTGTTCAGTTGCAGGCAGCCGGATACTACCCCAACCTGACTTTAGCCGAGTTATTACGTCTTTTTGCGGGACTTTATAATGTTGATGTGGATATCGATAAAATGCTTCACCGGGTTGGTTTGGAAGACCGAAGGAAGTCAAAGTACAAAGAACTTTCCGGCGGACAAAAGCAACGATTTTCTATTTGTACAACACTCATTAATCAACCCCGGATTGTTTTTCTGGATGAGCCGACAACAGGACTTGATCCACAAGCAAGAAGAAATCTCTGGGAACTCATTCGTGAAATCCGTCAACAAGGGACCACTGTCGTAATTACCACCCATTACATGGACGAAGCAGAGTATCTTTGTGATCGTGTTGCCATTGTGGAGAAAGGAAAAATTATCTCACTAGATACTCCGGAAAAACTGATTGACCGGCTTGTTGAAAGCGGCTTTACAAAACCCCGGGAAGTAAAAAGAGCAAATCTGGAAGATGTCTTCCTGTCACTCACCGGACAGGAATGGCGCGATGAATAAGCATGCAAAAAACAAACATGAACAAACAGCCCGATTCATATAGCCAATGGAGAGCCATGCTTGCTATTTCAAGAGCAAGTTTGAGGTCAATTACGCGGAGTCCTTCTGCTGTGATATTTATATTGGTGTTTCCTCTCGTTTTTATAATTGTATTCGGTTTTGTCGGAAGCAACAGCATCAAACTTGATGTCGGCATACACTCACAATGTGATACCAGTGGAGCAGTTTATCAAGAATTTAAAAACGTTAAGAACATACGTTTTGTCACCGACAAAAGCGACGAGGAAATGATGGCCCTTCTTGAGAAAGGTCGCATGGATGCGATCCTTTTCGTTCATTCAGGAAAAAACGAAATGGGCAATGAATCCATTGAGATCATTAGCTCAAAGGCATCAAGAGAAAAGGGAACCTTTGCAACTTCTGTCTTATCCAACATCATTGACAGAAAAAACCTGGAATATTATTCACGAATACAAAAACAAATACCGGCCGAACATCTTCCTGTTGTTAAGGAAGGAGACATTCCGGCAGAATTGCGCGAGACAAAAGTTGAGGGTAGAGAGTATAAAATGATTGACTTCATTCTGCCCGGACAATTGGGTTTCTCCATTCTGAGTGCCGGTGTTTTCGGAACAGCTTTCGTTTTCTTTTCCTTGCGCCAAACCCTTGTATTAAAGAGGTTTTTTGCGACCCCAATTCGTCGTACTTTTATTGTATTAGGAGAAGCACTCAGCAGAGTGGTTTTTCAATTGGCCGGGGCACTCGTTATCATATTATTGGGAAAGTTTGTGTTTGGCTTTACTCTTGTTAATGGATTTGTGACCCTCATTAATTTATTAATTCTTTCGGCGATTGGCCTCATCGTTTTTATGGGATTTGGCTTTGTAGTTTCCGGTCTCGCCCCGAATGAAAGCGTAATACCTCCGCTAGCGAATGTGGTTACTCTCCCTCAATTTCTGTTAAGCGGGACTTTTTTTCCTGTGGACGCGTTTCCGGATTGGTTGCAGCTTGTCAGCAAAGCATTGCCTCTTACTTACTTGAACGACGCCTTACGAAAGGTGGCCTATGAAGGGGCCGGAATGATGGACATTTCGCACGAATTGGGCATTATAATTATTTGGGGTGTAGTTATATACGCAGCAGCTGTCAAATTTTTCAGATGGGAATAAAAATCCCTTTGCCGGCTCCGCTCAGACATTAAACAAGATCTATTTCGTAACTTAGCTAATAAGTAGCGATACATTATCATGCCAGCCAGGTTTAATCTTTGGACGAATTTTTTATTTGGTGTCATCACGTTGTTTTTGGTGCTGCCTCTAAATCTTTTTGGCCAGGCAGGAAAGCATGGAAGTAAAACAGTAACGAGCAGCATTATTGTAAATGAGTATACTGAGCTCATCGCCAATGCAAGTGTTGGTGCCACATCTATAAGTGTTGTAACAAGCAGCCTAAATACAAATGGACTGTTCGGGGCCGGCTTGAGCTCCGGGGACCTCCTCTTCATCATACAGATGCAGGGTGCACAAATGAGTTTTCCTAATGATTCTACTTATGGGACCGTGCTGAATCTGGGGAATTGCGGAAATCACGAATTTGTTCAGGTAGCCTCGGTGCCAGGTGCAAATACCATCAACCTGAGTTGTGCTTTGCAAAAAAATTATACATCTACAGGTCGCACCCAGGTAATAAGAGTGCCCCGTTACACCTCCTTGACTATTAACTCCGGAGGAATCATCAGTTGTCCTGCATGGACCGGAACAACCGGCGGTGTGCTGGCAATAGAAGTTCAGGGGAATACGGTTATCAACAGCGGAGGTAGTATAGATGTCAGCGCTAAGGGCTTCCGTGGGGGTGCGTTGCTGGAGAACCTTGCCTGGTGGGGGGTAAATAATTGGGTGTCTGCGCTTGCCGACTATGGTTCCGAGAAGGGGGAGAGTGTGGTGGGTTATCAGCTCGATTATGATGCATTGGGAGGACGATACAATAAAGGAGCCCCTGCTAATGGTGGAGGAGGCGCCAATGCGCATAATGCCGGTGGTGGAGGAGGTGCCAATGCTGGCGCTACTGGCTCTTGGACGGGCCTTGGAAATCCGAATTTATCGAATGCAAGTTGGGCATCTGCCTGGAACCTTGAATTTGCTGGTTTTTCCGGCAGCACTTCTTCCGGAGGAGGAA
Organism: uncultured Bacteroidota bacterium; assembly: GCA_963775555.1. Taxonomy (GTDB): domain Bacteria; phylum Bacteroidota; class Bacteroidia; order AKYH767-A; family 2013-40CM-41-45; genus QQVM01. Next base: position 461,769 of record CAVZJJ010000002.1, read on the forward strand.
AGGGTGGCTATACTTTTTCGGCAAGCAACCAGAATGCCTTGCTTGTTGGACCTGATGATGCGGCATGGGGTGGTGATAAACGTTCGGACCAGGGAGGACGTGGGGGGAGACCGCTAAATTATACTACAGGTAAAATATTTCTTGGCGGCGGTGGTGGTGCCGGAGATCAGAACAATAATATTGGCGGCGTGGGAGGTGCAGGTGGTGGTATAGCCTACCTGTTAGCTTATGGGGATGTTTCAGGATCAGGGCAGATTCGGGCCAACGGTGCAAATGGAGCCAATACGATTGGATCCAATGGTACCGACGGTGCGGGAGGAGGAGGTGGTGGTGGCGTCGTACTCGTCCCTGCTTTGGGAAATATATCTGGAATAAGTATTAATGCGAATGGTGGTAGTGGTGGAAATCAGACAGTGAGCATTACGACGCAGGAAGCCGAAGGTCCGGGAGGCGGCGGAGGTGGCGGATATATCGGAGTATCAAATGGCGCAATTGCACGTTCAGCTGCCGGTGGCTTAAATGGCTCGACTAATTCGCTTAGTCTGACAGAATTTCCTCCTAACGGAGCCACAAAGGGTGGCAGCGGAGAGTCTACGGCGATTCTCCCGGTATTTAAAATCGTTTCGAACAGCCCCCAAATTGTTTGTTCCGGATCATCAGCTACACTCACCTTTACAACTACCGGCACCCCTCCTGCAGGAACAAATCTGGGATGGTATTCCTCGTCAGTGGGAGGGACATTACTGGCCAGCGGTAATTCTTTTAACACCGGACCCATCACCGGTTCTGCAATTGTCTATATCGGATCTTGTCCCGGAGTCTACCGTCTTCCGATTCTCTTAAATGCTGACCTTGTCAGTTCCTCTTTTACATCTACCAGTGTTTGCCAGGGTTCAGCTACCGCATTTAGTGCCAGTGCCAGTTCCTCTTTGGGAACAATTGCAAGTTGGTCCTGGAATTTCGGAGATGGCTCAGGCACTTCTACTTCTCAGAATCCTGCTTATACTTATATCACTTCCGGTAATTTTACTGTGACACTGACCGTCACAGATGATAAAGGTTGTAGTTCTGTTACAACAAATACAGTGGTGGTGAACCCCAGTCCACAGATTAATTTCTCTGCTTCACCAGCGATCGGTTGTTTGCCCATGAACGTTGCATTCAGCAATACCAGTACAAATGCGAATACTTACACATGGAATTTTGGAGACGGGTCTGCCACGTCTTCACAAACAAACCCTTCTCATATCTATACTGCAGTGGGATCTTATTCGGTGACCTTGACAGCGAATAATTCTTCGGGTTGTACAAGTTCCCAAACCCTGAACAATATGATTCAGGCCTCTCCCTCTCCACGTGCTGTTTTCAGTGCATCGCCAACTTCAGTATGTCTTGGCGACACGGTTCATTTTACGGATTTGTCTCTTCCCAATGGTACAAGCATTATTTCCCGATCATGGAATTTCGGAGACGGTTCAGCTCTTTCGGCACTTAGCAATCCTGCACATGCTTTTATGGCATCAGGTACTTATCAGGTTGTACTCACTGTTTCTTCGGCTTCCTGTTCGCACGATACAACGCTCAGTATTCTGGTAAATCCCGGTCCTGTCGTCAGCTTCAGTTCCTCGGTGAACGTCGGTTGTTCTCCATTATCGGTTAACTTTTCAAATACTACCTCAGGGGCTCCACTCTATTTATGGAACTTTGGTGACGGCAGTTTTCCCTCCGCGGCGGTTTCTCCTTCACATACCTATGCCACATCAGGTACCTATTCGGTAACTTTAATTGCAACGCAGGGCTCTTGTGCTGATACGTTAAGAAAGCAGAGTATGATTGTTGTTTATCCAACCCCAACTGCTTCGTTTAATTCGGCAAGCAGCATTTGTTTAGGGGATACAGTTTTCTTTGCTAACAACTCAACAGGTAATGGCGGCATTACAGGTTATTCCTGGGATTTCGGTGATGCAAGCGGAATCTCTACTTCCCCAAGCCCATTTCATGTATATACTTCTCCCGGAAGCTTCCAGGTAACTTTGCGTTGTTCCACCAATCAATGTGTGGACGATACAATCAAAACAATTGTAGTGGCCCCTGCACCCCAGGCCGCTTTTGTTCCATCTCTAACCAGTGGTTGTGCGCCGCTCAGTGTTTTGTTCACGAATACTACGATTGGAAGCGCCGCTTATTCATGGACTTTTGGAGACGGAGTTTCGTCTTCCGCAAGCTCTCCATCTCATGCTTATTCCACTCCCGGTACCTATAGTGTTATGCTGATAGCAACACAGGGAAGTTGTGTAGACACACTTTCGCTTTTAAATTTAATTTCTGTGGAGGCGAAACCATTGGCTTCATTTTCTACCTCTGCACATCTATGTTTGGGTGACACCTTGTTCACCCAAAACAACACTAATTGGAACGGCTCGGCTTCCGGAACCTATTCCTGGAATTTTGGAGACGGAACAGCATCGAGTAGCCAGCTCAATCCATACCATGTCTACCAAACGGCAGGCTCATTTTCTGTTTCCCTAACAGCAAGTTCAAGTGTATGCTCGGATGATAGCGTATTTGTTGTCCTGGTAGCTCCTTCACCCCATGCAGGGTTTACGGTTTCAACAACTTCTGCGTGTAGTCCGGCCAGTATTCAGTTTACTAACACAACAATCGGGAGCCCTCAGTTTACCTGGAACTTTGGAGATGCCAGTTCTCCATCAAGCCTGGCCAGTCCCATTCATACCTATTCTTCTGTCGGTACTTACGCCGTAACATTAATTGCCACTCAGGGTTCTTGTGCGGACACGGTCATCATGCCGGGTTTAATTACCATTGCCGCATCGCCACTTGCTGATTTTTCATTCCCCGCTCCTTGCATAAATGATTCTGTTCATTTTGTCAACCTTACACAGCCACTGGGTAGCACGATAAGTTCGTATTCCTGGAATTTTGGAGACGGGACTTTATTCAGCACATTATCTGACCCGACGCATTCATACCTTGTTTCGGGTATATATGCCGTTACACTCATTGTACAAAGCAGCAATGGATGTTCCGATACGATTGTAAAAAACATGAATGTACTTCCGCGTCCGCTGGTTTCTTTCAGCACCAGTGGTAACACCGGATGTGATAGTCTCCAGGTTCAATTTAGTAACAGTAGTACCGGAGCAACTTCATATTCCTGGATGTTTGGCGATGGGGGAAATTCCTCTTCTGCCAATCCTTCCCACACATACACTTCACCAGGATCTTATACTGTACTATTGACGGCCACTGCCACTGGTGGTTGCGAAGCATCAAAGGCCTATGTGAACCTGGTGGTAGTGCATCCATCACCGCCGGTTGATTTCTCTGTGTCAAAATCGACTATTTGTCCGGGTGATTGTGTCGGGTATCATGATTTGTCAGGATCTTCGGTGATCAGTTGGCAGTGGTCTTTTCCAGGTGCTAATCCATCAACCGCAGCCAACAATTCTCCTGCATCAGTATGCTATCCCATGCAAGGCAGCTATGACGCCTCACTTGCTGTTTCCAATGGCTTTTGTTCTTCCACAAAATATCTGCCCGGACTTGTACATGTAGTGGATTGTTCCTTGTTTCCTGTTGCCGGATTTATAGCCAGCGACAGCACAGTATGTGGGGGATCCTGTATTTCCTATGTTTCATTGTCACTGAATGCAACATCCTGGCAATGGTCCTTTCCGGGTGCAAGCCCCTCGTCCTCTGTTTTGGAGAGTCCTCAAAACGTATGTTACCTGTCGGATGGCGATTATCCGGTTTCTCTGATTGTTAGTAATGCAACAGGATCGGATACGCTTCAAATGAACAATTTAATTCATGTATATCCGCCTGCTACGCAACCCGGTTTTACCCAAATCGGAGATAGTCTGATTTCAACTCCTGCAACAAGCTATCAATGGTACCTTAACGGAATTGCTATTTCAGGAGCGAATTCCAGGTATTTCATCGCGCCTCTTTCTGGAAATTATTCTGTCGGGATTAACGACGTCCATGGTTGCACATCTATCTCGGATTCTAAATATGTTACTCTTGTAGGACTGGATGAAGAGATCAGGAGACTCCTACCTTTATCTTTTCCCTGTTCCTTGTGAAGACGAACTTCAGTTATATTTTTTCAGCCCTTATCAGGGGCCACTTGAATTGAAAATTATTAATGCATTAGGAGCCGAGGTTGGATCAGAAACAGTAAATGCTGTATACGGTGAAAATCATTCTGTTTTGAATACGAGTTTTTTATCTGCCGGGGTGTACTGGATCCGTGTGCAGTTTTCAGACAGGACCGTTATTCGTAAAATCGTCCGGCAGTAAGGCATTTTCAACAAATCTTTTTTTCTAAATCTTACAAGTGTAAGATATCCCTGCTTTTTTAGACTGAATCAGTCCAACCGTCAGCACGTAATGATGTATAAAATAACATCATTATTTGCTCCTTTCAGCGTTTATAAGTTGGAGTCATATTCATTTTAGGCAATTATAAAAATGAAACAAAAGAGTTACAAAATTGATGTGGAGATCTATATTGTCTTCATCATTGTAATCGGAATTTCCGTCTTCAACGCAATTTATTCCAGTGTATTCATCAGTCGGAATCAGGATGTAACGACCAACATCATGACTGATGACATCCCGTCGTTACAAGCGCTGGAGAACATGAACTCCTTAATCATCCGTTCAAAAATGTATACTACCAATTGGGTATACCTGGAAGGAAACAGAGAGGAAAAAGAGAAATTAAAGACGCTTCATACTGTTGACTACCCCCAGCTAAAAGCAAGTATATCAGCACTCATGCTTCGATGGCAGGACAAGGCGAGCATAGACAGCATGAATGCAATATTTCGTGGTTTTGAGATTCAAATTGAAAATCAAAAAAGGGTAACACAGGAATTGTCATCCTACGAGGACTATCATGATCCTTCGAAGTTGTTTTTGACTGAAGAAATTGTAAACAATGAAATTCTTCCACAGTGTTCGAAATTGATTTCAAGTCTTAACAGGGTCATTCTTAAAAAGAAAGCACTTGCGGAGTTAGAGCACGCAAAAGTGAAAGCGTCTTCCCGCACCTTGATGTGGAGTCTCCTTACACTTGCTATTCTAATTGTGCTTGTTGTATTAATAGCGGCATTTTATATGTCGAGCAACATCATTGTCCCAACAATGAAGCTGAGGAATTATATTCAGCAAATGGCTAAGGGCGAAGTTCCGGATATCAACCTTCGTTCCCGTAAAACAGCAGTGGGCCAAATGACAGAAGCGGTACAGTCATTGAAAGAAAGTTTAAGAAGGACTGCTGAATTTGCCCGTAATATTGGTGCCGGGAACTTTGATGTAGAGTATCAACCTCTTGGAAAACACGACGAACTTGGAAGCGTGCTGGTTCAAATGCGGGACAGTCTTCAGAAGGCAAACCGGGACAATCAATTGCGTCATTGGATGTCGACAGGTTTCGCAAGGATTAATGAGGTGTTGCGCGATAACAATAATGATATTGCCAAGTTGAGCGATGAAATTATTTCAGTTCTAGTAAAACACCTTCATGCTTTTCATGGGGGAATCTACCTCATTGAAAAGGCTAAATTAAGTCAGCTTCAGTGGATCGAACTCCATGGAAGTTTTGCCATGGATCAACGGCTAAAAGCAAAAAGCAAGTTAGCATTAGGAGAGGGCCTCATTGGCCAGGCAATCAAGAACGGTTCAAGTATTCATCTGCAAAATGCCCCGGGTAATTATGTCAGCATCAGTTCGGGGCTTGGAGAAGCACCGGCGAGTCATGTTCTCATTGTACCCTTAAAATACCGGGGCGAAGTTTATGGTGCCGTGGAACTGGCCTCCTTCAATTCCTTTAGGAAGGCATGAAATAGAGTTCATTGAGAATGCAGGAGAGACGATGGCATCTACTGTTGCTTCAGTGAAAGCAAATATGCTTACCCAGCAGCTTGCTCGATGAAACCAGGTTGCAGACGGAACGCCTTGCTTCCCAGGAGGAAGAGTTGCGGCAGACAAACGATGAAATTTCACATCAGTCGCAATTGCTTCAAGCATCTGAAGAAGAATTAAAGCAGAGTAACCTGGAGCTGAAAGGGAAGGCCCGCGAACTGGGTCAGCAAAATGAAATATTAGAACAAGCACGTGAAGCGCTCATGTTAAAAGCGAAGGAACTTGAATTAAATAACCGATATAAATCTGAGTTTCTTGCCAACATGTCGCATGAATTGCGTACACCTTTGAACAGTGTATTGATTCTTGCCAAACTATTGGCTGATAATCCAGGAAAAAATCTCAATGAGAAACAAGTGGAATATGCCGGAGTGATCCATAAATCAGGAAACGATTTATTGTTACTGATTAATGACATCCTCGATTTGTCAAAGATTGAAGCCGGTAAAATTGATCTGGTGTTGGAAGAAACCGAATGTGAAGAATATCAAAGAGGATACTTTTGCATTGTTCACAGAGGTTAGCAAATGAGAAGAAAATTGAATTTGAGATTGAACAACATTCCGGTATTCCGGAAAAATTTGTAACCGACAGAGTTCGTCTTGAACAAGTAATTAAAAATCTACTGTCAAATGCATTCAAGTTCACTCCTGAGGGAGGGAAGGTTATTTTTCGAATGAAGCCAGCTGATCGAAAAGATGCGATTATAAGAGTCCGGGGTTAAGGGGAAGCAACCGAATTCTTGGAACTCTCAGTGACAGACAGTGGAATAGGAATTCCGGAAGACAAACAACAATTGATATTTAATGCATTTCAACAGGCCGATGGATCTACTAGCCGGCGTTATGGAGGTACGGGGCTGGGTTTGTCAATCAGTAAAATGCTGATTTCTCTGTTGGGAGGTGAGATGCAGTTGGAAAGTTCACCGAATAAAGGCAGCACATTTTATGTTTTTATTCCCTTGGAAGAACAAAGACCGGATCAAAAAACAAGCTATCAACTTGACAACCGGGAATCGAGCCACATTAATCCAGGATAAGAATTTGGTTTACAATTGTTCCGGCTCCTGTTGTGTTAGATGAGCACAACCCGGAAAATCAATCCTTTTTGGATGACCGGAATAATATCAATCCGCAGGATAAGGTAGTGTTGATTGTGGAGAATGATATACCTTTTGCCACGGCACTTCTTGACATGGCACATGAAAAGAACTATAAAGGCGTGATTGCCCCTGATGGGGATTCCGGTTTACACTATGCAGAAAAATACAATCCCTCAGCGATCATTATGGATATGCAAATACCGGGATCGGATGGCTTGAGTGTACTTCAAAAAATCAGATCACATGCAAAATTTGGGCAAATTCCTGTGCATGTATGTTACTGCTACCGAGAGGAAAAACCTGCTAATGGATCTTGGAGCCACCGCCTGTTTGAAGAAACCCCTGGACATAAAAGACCTTGATCATGTTTTTGCTCAAATCGATGCATCAATTCCGGTAATCGCTTCGAAGGTGTTGATCATTGAAAAATCCCCAATTGAAAGAGAGATTATAGGGAACCTGCTTCGCTCCAAGAATAGTTTTGTTAATTTACTAACGGCTTCAACATCATCGCAAGCTAGAGAAATTCTTAAGGATACTGTCTTTCACTGTATCATATTGGATCTTGACCTTGAGGAGGACAAGAAGCAGGGATTATTACTCCTTGAAGAAATCAAATCTTCCGGTTCTCACAACAATACTCCGATTGTCGTTTTCACGTCAGGAGAAATGAGAGAAGATGAAGAGCAGAATTTGCGAAAGTGGACCGATGCTATTGTGGTTAAAGGAGGAGAGACCACAGAGCGGCTTGTTGCCGAAACAGAACTCTTCCTGAATGCGGTTTCTAAAAATCCGCAGAATGAAAAAGGAATCCAAATCCCTCCGTCACTGGAAAATCTTCTGAATGGAAAGAAGGTTTTATTAGTTGATGATGATATCAGGAATATCTATGCACTCACCAGCGTGTTGCAACATCATGGTATGAATGTGATCACTGCGATTAATGGAAAAGACGCAATACGTAAATTGGAAAAGTACCATGATACCGACATTGTTTTGATGGATATCATGATGCCTGAGATGGATGGATATCTGGCAATGCAAACCATACGACAGAATGAAAAATTCAGGAACCTGCCAATTATTGCTCTTACCGCAAAAGCAATGAAAGGCGACAGGGAAAAGTGCATACAATGTGGAGCCTCCGATTATATTTCAAAACCGGTGGTTATTGAGCAATTACTTTCGTTGATGCGTGTTTGGCTATATCAATAAATGATTCTTGAGTAAAACGGAGGAACAGCAATTTTGAAAAAGCATGCAACTGGAAAAAAACATTACTATTTCCGATAATTCACTTGAAAGCTTTTATAAGTTTTTGAAGAGACACTTTTAATTTGGATTATTCAGGATATTCCAAAGCTTTCGTATTGCGAAGACTGGCCATATTTCTGGACCAAGTTCAGCTGGATAATTTGGAGCTTCTGGCTTATTTAATACAGCAGAGGCCAGAGTATATTTCAAAACTTGAGCGGGAACTAAGCATTAATTATACAGAGATGTTTAGAAACCCTGGTTTTTTCAACTCTCTCAGAAAAAACGTTTTCCCTTTCCTGTCTACTTACCCCACCCTCAGAATATGGCATGCGGGTTGTTCTACAGGTGAGGAAGTATTTTCCCTCGCTATTCTTTTACAGGAGGTGGGCTTGCTTAACCGCACTAAAATTTATGCTACCGATAAAGATGCTTCAGTTTTGGAGAAAGCCTCAGAGGCAATCTTTGATACCTCTAGAATGAAAGAGTATACGGCAAATTATCACCTGGCGGGAGGACAAAGTGAATTTTCGAATTATTATTCTTCAGGATATGGACTGTTAAAATTTCAGGAAAATTTGCGAAGAAGTATTTCTTTTCAGCAGCACAATCTGGTTTCTGATGAAAGGCTTCAATTGTTTAATCTGATTTTGTGCAGAAATGTTATGATTTATTTTAGTCCGGAATTGCAAAACAATGTTGTGGGCTTGTTGCGCGACAGTCTTTCTAATCTTGGTTATCTTGGACTTGGTGCGATGGAAACCCTATCCTTTAACCGACATAAGAGCGAATTTGCCGTGATTGATAAATCAGAAAGAATATACAGAAAAGTATCGCTCAGCGAATGGAAGAATTGTAAGAATTGATCCTAAGCAGAGCCATTTCCATATCAGCGATCCTTATATTTAACCGAACTTAATTATCAGTTTACATATTATGAAGACAATAGAAAACAGTACTCTTTCTCAAATCGAAAACAGGACAGAAAAGCCGGTTAAACCGATAAATATTTTAATCGTTGATGACCGTCCGGAAAATCTGATTTCATTGGAGAGCATACTTGAGCAGGAAGGCCGTAAGATTTTAAAGGCAAATTCCGGGGAAGAAGCACTAGTCATTGCCCTGGAAGAAGATATTGCAATGATATTATTGGATGTTCAGATGCCGGGTATGGATGGCTTTGAGGTAGCACGTTTACTGAAAGAAAATTCTCATACGCGGGACATTTCAATAATTTTCGTCACAGCCCTTAGCAAGGATGAAAAGTACAGTATCCAAGGTTATGAGGAAGGAGCTGTTGATTTTTTACTTAAGCCATTGGACACTTACGTTGTTCGTGCTAAGGTGGATGTATTCTCAAAATTGTACTTACAACAGCGAGAGCTTAGGGATAATAATGAGTTGTTGCACCGGACTAATAAGCAATTAGACGAGTTTGTATATATCGTATCGCATGATTTAAAGGCTCCATTGCGTGGGCTTTCAAGTTTGGCCACATTTCTTGAGGATGAGTTAGGGGCAGAACCCAAACCAGAGATTCTTGAGTTATTGACTATGATGAAGAGTCGTACGGCCCGTATGCAGCAATTAATTGATGGGATTTTGCATTATTCCAGGTTAGCAAATTCGAAGGGACAAACTGAGCCAGTTGATGTTAAAGACTTGATAAACAATATAATAGATCTATTAGTCTCCTCCTGAGTTTATTGTTTTTGAAGTTCCGGATGTGCTTCCAAAGATCACTTGTGAAAGGATAAAATTGCATGAGGTTTTCCAAAATCTGATCAGTAATGCAGTGAAATATATGGACAAAGCTCAAGGGAAAATTAAAATTATTTTCCAGGAGCGAGAAGATGAGTATGAATTCTTAATTCAGGATAACGGGATGGGTATTAAACCGGAGCATCAGGAGAAAATTTTTGGTTTGTTTCAAACTCTTTTACCAAAGGATCAATGTGAGAGTACCGGTATTGGATTGACGATTGTCAAGAAGATCATAGAAAGCGAAAATGGTAGAATTACAGTATCTTCTACTTTTGGTGAAGGTTCCACATTTGGTTTCACGTGGAACAAATAAATCCCATTGTAATTTAGGATCGGTCCTGCTTTTCTGAAAATATAGATAACGCTGGAATATTTTTCAGCTTTACACCCTGTTATTAAGTTTGACTTCAGTCCTTTCAAAAAAGCTTTAATAAGCTGTAGTTTGCTATGTTTGTACTTTTCGCTAAGCATTGAAACATAAAAGGAATCAAAGGGCATAGGCTGCGATTCAAGATGTGTAAAGCCAAAAGAACAGATCAGATTTTTTAGAACAGCAGGTGTAAAGTGATATAAATGCCTGGGAACATCGTATGCTGCCCAGTAATCCTGATAATGTGAGGCATCCCAACTTTCCGGATTAGGCACTGCAATAATTAAAACTCCTTCTTTTTGTAATAAATTGGCTACTTGTTCCAATCTTTTGTGCAATTCGTGGACATGTTCGAGTACATGCCACATGGTGATTATGTCTGGCCTTTCAATGGAAGTAAGGTTCTCCAGGTGATTTTCCGGGATAAACGTTTAAGCCCCAATTATGATTGCTTGTTTTCTTGCTCTTTCATTGGGTTCTACACCTAAGCTTTTCCACCCGAATTTTTAGCAAGCACCAAGAAATTCTCCAGTGCCGCATCCAATATCAAGTATACTTTTATCTGACGTATTTGACAGACTGCGTGATAAGTTTAAGTTTGTTCTGAATGGAATGAGTTCCTTACGAGACTATAGATTTTATTAGCAAGCTCCTTTATTGCTGTTAGAATGGCTAATATAATCCTGGCTTTCATAATAGTGGGCTATTTCTTAAGTATTGGGCCGTGGATTTGTAAAAAGTAGTTTACAATTGAGCATTGAACAATGTTGAAATTTCGGAGCTAACTGTAAAATCCTTACATTTTCGAATAAAATTGTGATTTTTTGCTTTGCAGGCCGGACATGCGTCTAGTATGTTCCATTAAAATTGTTTCACGTGAAACATTATCTACCTAAATAGACCATAAGTACAGAAATATCGGAAGGAGAAACTCCTGACTTATTCTGGAAGCTTGTCCTAGAGTTACTGGTTTAATCTTGGATAGTTTTTGTCTGGCTTCCATTGAGAGGGACTCCAAGATAATAGTCAAAATCTTCCTTTAAAAACACATTTTCAAGTTTGACGAATTTATTTACAATTTCAGACTCCTTTTCAATATAACCTTCATATTTAAGTCTTATTTCAGCTTGTTCAAGGACCAAATTTCGGATAAGCTTCGGGAATAGAATCAGGAAAAACTCTAAATTCTTCAGAATTTGTCTAATAAGGTGCATTAATATCTACTTGAGGTCTTAAGCAGGACACTTAGCATTTTTACCTTTTGACTGATAGGTTCTGTTCCAAGTTCTTCCAGCGTAGCATTAACTTCATCCGGGTTAAGGGAGTAGTTACGAATAAAGTATTCTGTTTCTTGGGTATATTTTATTTTTTCTTCAACATTTCGAAGACGTGTCATCTGAGGCCAGTCCAATTTGATGCGAAAAGGTGTCAGTCGCACATCTGCATTGTCTTGTCTGAAGAAGTGTACGGAATTCGGCTCTCGAGGTAAACATTCGGTAAGGTTCATCTGTGCCCTTGGTAACTAGATCATCAATGAGTACTCCAATATATGCCTCTGATCTCTTTAAGATGAAAGGCTTCCTTTTCGTTGATCTTTAGATGAGCATTAATTCCTGCCATCAAGCCCTGACAAGCAGCTTCTTCATAACCGGTAGTTCCATTAATTTGACCTGCGAAATAGAGGTTTTGAATCAGTTTGGTTTCAAGGCTCAAGTTGTAATTGCTGAGGTGGGAAATAATCGTATTCGATTGCATAACCCGGACGAAACATTTTCACATTTTCAAATCCGGGAATTTTTTGAAGGGCTTTGTACTGAATTTCTCTGAGGAAGGGAAGTACTGAAACCATTCAAGATAAATTTCCACAGTATTCCAGCCTTCAGGTTCTACAAAAAGTTGATGACTTTCTTTATCGGCAAAGCGATTAATCTTGTCTTCGATGGAAGGGCAATATCTTGGTCCAAGACCCTGAATCCTTCCTGTGAACATTGGGCTTTGATCAAAACCTTCTTTAAGATTTGTGAACAGTATCATTGGTATAAGCTGATCCAGCAATTTAATTGATTTTTAAGGGTGGCAGTATTGAGTAAATGAGAATTTTCCGGGATTTTCATCACCGTGCCTGTATCTCCATTTTAGAGTAGTCAACGATCGTCCATCGAGTCGCGGAGGCGTGCCCGTTTTCATTCTACCAGACTGAAAACCAAGTAAGTTGTAATTGTTCAGTGATGCCCTTTGGCTGCTCTTTTCGCCACTTCGGCCACCACCAAATTGTTTTTCACCAATATGAATTATTCCATTTAAAAAAGTTCCATTGGTTAAGACCACCGACTTAGCCTTGAATTCAATTCCCATTGCACGTGCGGACACCTTTCACCGAATCATTTTCAACAATGATTTCACTGACCATGTCTTGCCAGAAATCAACATTCGGAGTTTGCTCCAAGCATGATTCTCCATTCCTGTGCAAACAGCATCCGGTCATTTTGAGAACGAGGGCTCCACATAGCTGGGCCTTTAGAGCGATTCAGCATTCGAAATTGAATCATCGAACGATCTGAAACAATTCCGGAATAACCACCAAGTGCATCTATTTCCCTGACAATCTGACCTTTAGCAATTCCACCCATCGCCGGATTACAGGACATCTGCGCAATGGTCTGCATGTTCATCGTAATGAGCAAAGTGCGCGAACCCATATTCGCAGCCGCAGCGGCAGCTTCACAACCGGCATGACCGGCACCAACAACAATTACATCGTATTCTGCTTTCATGATCTTAGTGGCGCAAAGGTACTGAGAATTAAGCAATGAAGACAATCCGGGCTATGCTGCACAAGCTTTGAAGAGAAAGAATTCAATTGAATAAATACAATAAAGAATTATTTAAGGTACAATGCAATTCATACATTTGGCCTCCGAAATACCAGAATTGAGTAGTCAAGTACACTTAAATAAAATAACTGCCGCCGGCTTACTTGTTACCCTTGGAATTATTTTCGGGGACATTGGAACATCTCCGCTTTATGTATTAAAGGCAATTATTGGAAATAATGTCATTACTGCTGAAACGGTTTTGGGTGGTGTATCATGTATTTTCTGGACACTTACTCTTCAAACTACTGTCAAGTATGTAATCCTTACACTGCGGGCGGATAATAAAGGTGAAGGAGGAATTTTTTCGCTGTATACACTTGTACGCAGAACAAAAGTAAAATGGTTGATGATTCCAGCGATTGTGGGAGGAAGCGCCTTACTCGCTGATGGCGTGATCACACCTGCTATTTCTGTTTCTTCTGCTATTGAGGGATTGAAATACTTTAACGAAGGAATTGATACTGTACCAATCGTTATTGCTATCCTCACATTTTTATTTTTGATTCAGCAATTCGGCACCAAGTTCGTCGGTAAATTTTTTGGACCGGTCATGTTTATCTGGTTCTCCATGATCGGTACGCTGGGCTTTATTGCCATCTCCGCTTTTCCGGCGGTGCTCAAAGCAATTAATCCAATGTATGCTTACGATCTTCTCGTGAAACATCCGGGAGGCTACTGGTTGTTAGGTGCAGTATTTCTTTGCACTACAGGAGCGGAAGGCTTGTATTCGGACATGGGGCATTGCGGAAGAAAAAATATACGAGTCAGCTGGACATTTGTAAAAGTGATGCTACTGCTCAACTATTTCGGACAAGCAGCATGGCTTATGGCGCATGAAGGATCTTACCTTGAAGACAAAAACCCATTCTATTCCATCATGCCGGATAATTTTCGAATGATCGGACTTATCGTGGCAACTTGTGCTACTGTCGTAGCGAGCCAGGCATTGATCAGCGCTTCCTTTACATTGATTAACGAAGCCATACGATTGAATTTCTGGCCGAAGGTGAGAGTGAAATACCCGACAGATATGAAAGGGCAGATTTATATTCCTTCCATTAATTGGATGTTGTATTTCGCCTGTGTGGCAGTTGTTTTGTATTTCAGAGAGTCCACTCGGATGGAAGCAGCTTATGGTTTGACCATTAACATTGACATGATCATGACCTCCATCTTGCTTGTGTTTTATATGCATCTGAAAAGATATAATGTGGGGATTGTGGCTCTGTTTATACTGACCTATGCTACAATTGAATTTTCATTCCTTATCGCGAATCTGAGCAAGTTTGTTCATGGTGGCTGGGTAAGTTTGATGATAAGTGCAGCGATTATTTGGGTGATGTGGGCATGGCTTACAGCTCGCAAGATCAGGAACCGCTTCGTGGAATTTGTGAAGCTGAAAGAATATCTCCCAATGGTAAGAGACCTGAGTCATGATTTTTCGATCCCGAAATATGCTACTCACCTTGTTTATCTTACCAGTGCCGATCAGCGTGATGAGATCGAGTCGAAGGTGATGTATTCCATCTTACAAAAACAACCAAAGAGGGCCGATATCTATTGGTTTGTCCACGTGGATGTACGCGACGAACCCTTTACCATGGAATATAAAGTAACTGAATTGGTAAAAGGAAATATTATACGTGTTGACTTCCGCCTGGGATTCCGGGTGGAGCCGATCATCAACCTGATGTTCCGGAAAGTAGTGGAAGATATGGTGAAGAATTTCGAAGTAGACATTACTTCCCGCTACGAGTCACTTGGACGGAAAAACATGATTGGCGATTTCCGCTTCATTGTGATGGAGAAGTTTTTGTCTTTTGAGAATGAACTTCCATTCTATGAAAAGATTATTCTTGACATTTACTTCCTTTTCAAAAAGCTCTCACTTTCCGAAGAGCGCGCCTTTGGACTGGACACCAGTTCTGTTACCATTGAAAAAGTGCCCCTCATTGTGAACCCTGTTGGCGAGCTCAACCTGAGAAGGATTGTTTAATAATACTCAGGCGGATAAAAATTTCCTTTACGGATTTATTATTTGGGAGAAATAAAATCCGGGCATTCTCTGAGCGAAAAAAAAGAAGGCTCATCAAGTGGAGAATAAAAGGACCCATATTTTAATGATCACCATTGCATTTAAGCATCAACAAATACAAAGTCATGAAAGCCAAAACCCCAAAAGAATCTCTTGCTACGCTGACGGAGATTGTGTTACCTAACGATACAAATACGCTTGGAAACCTAATGGGGGGAAGACTTCTTCACTGGATGGATATTGCTTCTGCCATTTCCTCTACACGTCATTGCGGCAGAATCGTAGTAACGGCTTCGGTGAATAATGTAACATTCAACCAACCTATCCGTCTCGGAGAAATTGTCACATTGCAAGCCAAGGTATCGCGCGCATTCAGCTCCTCTATGGAAGTATTTATTGATGTTTGGGTGGAGAATAATATGACAGGGGAAAAGAAAAAATGTAATGAAGCGATTTATACTTTTGTTGCTGTAGACCAGCTTGGACATGCCATCAATGTTCCACAACTGGTTCCTGAGACAGAAGAAGAAAAAAGCAGGTATGACAGTGCTTTACGCCGGCGCCAACTTTCACTTATTCTTGCCGGAAAGATGAAACCTGCCGATGCAACCGAGCTAAAAGCCTTGTTCTCCGGCTCCTGAATAAAAGCAGCATCATCTTAGTCTAAGGTCACCTAAAAGTAATATCAATTTCATTACGAACGTGGAATCCAAATCCAACCATCGGACATCCCTTACCGGGCTCCTGGTTACCCTGGGCATCATCTACGGAGACATTGGAACCTCTCCTTTGTATGTCCTCAAGGCTATTGTTGGCAATCGCGCCATCGATCCGGTCTTGGTGCTTGGAGGGCTTTCTTGTATTTTCTGGACGCTCACCTTGCAAACCACGTTTAAGTATGTGGTGCTCACACTGCGTGCAGACAACAAAGGAGAAGGCGGAATTTTTTCTTTGTATGCACTGGTGCGTCATTCAAAAGCAAAGTGGCTGGCATGGCCGGCTATAATTGGAGGGGCGGCTCTGCTGGCCGATGGTATTATCACTCCCCCTATTTCCATTTCCTCTTCGATCGAAGGGCTAAGGATATTTAACGAGAGCATCCCCACAGTTCCTATTGTTATAGCGATCCTGATAGGACTATTTATTATTCAGCAGTTCGGAACCAATTTTGTCGGAAAGTTTTTCGGGCCCGTGATGTTGGTTTGGTTCAGTATGATTGCGATACTTGGTATAGGCCAGCTGATTAACAATCCGTATGTGCTCAAGGCCATGAATCCCTATTATGCAATAGAATTGCTGGCAAATTACCCGGGTGGTTTTTGGTTATTAGGAGCGGTTTTTCTATGTACAACAGGAGCTGAAGCCTTGTATAGCGACCTCGGCCATTGCGGAAGAAAAAACATACAGAATAGCTGGGTCTTTGTGAAAACCACATTGGTGTTAAACTATTTCGGACAAGGTGCCTGGTTGATGAACCACGTAGGATCCCGCCTCAACAAGCATAACCCATTTTATGAGATCATGCCTTCCTGGTGGCTGATCCCGGGCATTATCATTGCCACCATGGCGGCCATTATTGCGTCGCAAGCTTTAATCAGTGGGTCCTTTACCCTCATCAACGAAGCGATTCGCCTGAACTTCTGGCCAAAAGTGAGGGTCGTGTACCCCTCTGATCTGCGGGGTCAACTTTATGTACCCTCCATTAATTGGTTGCTTCTTCTAGGATGCATCGGAATCGTTTTCTTTTTTCGTGAATCTTCCGGGATGGAGGCGGCATACGGACTGGCAATTATTATCACAATGCTGAGCACCACGACGCTTCTCACTTATTGGTTATACATGAAAAAAGTAAGCAGGCCCCTGATTGGAATGACTCTGATGACATTTTTAACCGTGGAATCCGCGTTCCTCATTGCCAACCTTGATAAATTCCCGCATGGCGGTTGGCTCACATTGTTAATTGCGTCGGGGATTGTCCTCCTGATGTGGGTTTGGTTCAAAGCAAGAAAAATAAAAAACCGATTTACAGAATTTGTGAAGCTGCAAGAATATATTCCTCTAATGAGAACACTCAGCCACGATATTTCTATTCCAAAATATTCCACACATCTTGTATACCTTACCAGCGCCGACTACCGTGATGAAATTGAAGAGAAAATTATTTACTCCATCTTGAGAAGGCAGCCAAAACGAGCCGATATTTACTGGTTTGTGCATGTAGATGTGCAAGATGAGCCCTATACTCTGGATTATAAGGTGACAGAAATTCTTAAAGGGAACATCATCCGGATCGATTTCCGTATCGGGTTCAGGGTGGAACCAAGGGTAAATTTGTTTTTCCGAAGAGTTGTGGAAGACATGGTGAAGAACAGGGAAGTAGATATTTCTTCTCGTTATACTTCGCTGGAAAACCGTAAGATGATCGGCGATTTTCGTTTTGTTGTGATGGAACGATTTGTATCCTATGAAAATGATCTTCCTTTTTATGAGAAATTTGTGTTGGACATGCATCTGCTTTTGAAAAAAATATCTTTATCAGAACCGCGTGCCTTTGGTCTTGACACCAGCTCAGTTACGCTGGAACATGTTCCGGTAGTGATGAATACTGCACGTGAAATTTCCTTGAAAAGAGTGTAGTACCTAAGGCAGAATCATTGCTTCATGCGATTCAGAATTTCCTGCTCGTCTATAGTATTCAGACAATGAAGATGTTTTTTTGGACATTTCTCAAATCCGATTTTGGAACAAGGCCTGCATGACAGATTTTTAACTTCCACGACAGTATTCAACCCGTGTACCGTAGCACCGTTGGCATCATTATAATAAGGATACATGCCAAACTCCGGAATCGTGTTACCCCATATAGAAATGATTTCTTTTTGAAAAGCTGCCGCGATATGCATCAGTCCGGTGTCGTGGGCGATCACTTGCCGGGCATATTTGAGCAGGGCGGCAGACTCATGCAAAGTTGATTTTCCACAAAACGAATAAACCCTGTCCCCCGAAGCTGCCGCAATAGCTTCTCCCTTTTCTTTGTCTTCTGGTCCACCTAATAAAAGTACCGGCGTGTCCAGTTTAAGGCATAAGCTGGAAATCTTTTCTATGGGGAGGCGCTTCGTAGCATGTTTCGCCCCGATCACAAAGGCAATATAATTTTCCTGATGTGAAAGAGGAAGTTTTTCCCGGATCGACAGAGCATCTGCATGAATGAAAAAATCCAGTCCATGACCATCGTTCTTCACTCCAAAACGGTGTACGACATCCAGGTATCTGTCAACAATATGCCGGCGCGGCAGCCGATCTATTTTCAAGTTGACCATCAGCCATTTCTCAATGTTAAGTTTGTGAAATGAAAAAGTGCGAATGCCTAATTTACTTTTTACGATCCAGGAACGTCGGTTATGATGCAAGTCAATAACAGCATCAAATTTTTCTTCAACCAAAGCGGGTAGCAGGCTCGAAAATTTATCTTTTAAAATATGAAGTTTATCGATATAGGGGTTTCCGTCCAGTACTTCAGCAAATGGTAAGCGGGTTAAAAAATGAACTTCCGCATCAGGAACCTGTTGTTTCAGACAACGAATCACCGGAGTGGTGAGGACAATGTCTCCAATGGATGAAAAACGGATGATGAGAAATTTCGGCAATGGATGAATTAATTATAGCACAAAAGTAATCGAAAGTAGGCATGTATCTTCGGGGAAATACCTCATTTTCTGATTTGAGTCCTTTTTCTTTCCGAAGAAAAAGGACGTTCGCCGGGAATGTTTAATTTTGGGATCAACAGATTCCGGAGGTGATCAGTCAGACACCAATGAACAGTACTTTATTTCTCTTATGATACTCACTGATACGCATACTCACCTGTATGCAGAAGAATTTGATTCGGACCGGGAGGCCTTAATTAATAGTGCCATTCAGCAGGGTATCACCCGTTTCTTCCTTCCCAATATAGACAGTGTTTCAATCGGCCCTATGCTGGAGCTTGAAAAAAAGCATCCGGATCATTGTTTTGCAATGATGGGGCTTCACCCTTGCTCGGTAAAAGAAAATTGGGAAGAAGAACTCCTGAAAGTGGAAAAATGGCTTTCCGAAAGAAAATTTGTAGCTGTTGGAGAAATGGGTATTGATCTTTTCTGGGACAAGACTTTTGTGGAGGAACAAAAGACGGTATTCAAAAAACAGGTCGACTTGTCCAATCAATATAAATTACCAATCGTTATTCATTCCCGTGATTCGTTCGAAATGATTTATGAGCTTTTACAGGACAAGATTAAGGAAGAGCCCTTTGGAATCTTTCATTGTTTCACCGGAAATGAAGAGCAGGCTTCACGTGCCATCGGTATGGGATTTTCACTTGGCATAGGAGGGGTTGTCAGCTTTAAAAATTCCGGACTCGATAAGGTGGTGGATAAAATAGATCTTAAACATATCGTGCTGGAGACGGATGCTCCTTATCTTGCCCCGGCCCCTTATAGGGGAAAGCGAAATCTACCTGAGTATCTGGGAACTATTGCACAAAAAATAGCGGTCATAAAAAACGTAACAGTAGAAGAACTGGCAGAAATTACGACGAATAATTCAAGGAAGATATTTGGTTGCTGAGGTGCAGCTGTCATAACATCCGGGAAGCAGAGCAATACACATGAAAAAGAAAGCAAAGAAAATTCTGATTATCTATACCGGCGGCACAATCGGTATGATGCACTCACATGATACCCGGACTTTGGTACCATTTGATTTTGGTGCGATCAAAGAACAGATACCGGAGCTCAAGCACCTCAATTGCATTATCCATTTTCATGCTTTCAGTTCACCCATTGACTCATCTAACGTGGATCCGGGATTCTGGGTGGAACTGGCCGTGGTTATTGAAAAAAATTATTTGCGCTACGATGGATTTGTTATTCTTCACGGGACAGATACAATGGCCTATACTGCTTCGGCTTTAAGTTTCATGCTGGAGAATTTGTCGAAACCTGTAATTCTTACCGGTTCCCAATTGCCACTTGGCGCGATACGGACGGATGCAAAAAGGAATCTGATCACTACCATTCAGTTGGCTACAACCGATATTTCCCTACCGGAGGTGTGCATCTATTTCAACAGTCAGCTTTTTCGGGGAAACCGCTCGGAGAAATATACATCCAGTAAGTTTGATGCATTCGAATCGTTCAACTACCCGGTGCTTGCAGAAACCGGGGTACATATTGTATTGAACAAGGATGTGATTCTGAAGAAACCATCAAAAGTATTACGCGTCCACAAAAATTTTGACACCAATATTGCATTGGTCAAAATTTACCCCGGAATACATGTAGATGTAATTGATTCAACATTGCGTACGAGAAATTTAAAGGCCCTCGTGCTGGAAACTTTTGGAAGTGGGAATGCCCCGACCAACAAAGACTTTATTGAAGTATTAAGACAAGCTATTGAGAGGGGCATCCTGGTAGTGAATGTTTCGCAGTGCAGTGGCGGAGCTGTTGAGCAGGGAAAGTATGAAACCAGTCTTCATCTAAAAGAAATAGGTGTTGTGAGTGGCGGGGACATGACCACAGAAGCGGCATTGGCAAAGCTCATGTTTTTATTTGGGCAAGCGTTGTCACTTTCACAGGTAAAAAAATTATTTGGGAAGGATTTGCGGGGTGAGCTAAGCCGCATTTTCTGAGTCATCTCATTTGAGTTGGAATGGCGAATATAATCCACATAAGAAAACAAGTCATTATTTAAACATTAATGCGCCGACCCCATCAGCTTTCTTTTATCTTTGAATATTGTCCGGCCGGAAGCAGAATTTACTAATTATGAATTCTGTGATTTGACCGATCTATAAAAGCATCTCCCCTAAAATGAAACGGATTCTTGTTTTATATCTCCTGTTTTTTCTTGTTCATGGAATTTCATTTGGACAATATGAGAGCCGGAAAGGATATGCCGGAATATCAATGGGAACCGGCTTAGCTGTTGGAGATTTTGGAAGTAAAAACATTCTTCAGGAAACATCCGGTTTTGCCAATGATGGATTTGTACTGAACCTCAATTTTGCTTACAGGATCGCATCGAACTTTGGACTTACCGGAATGGTATTGATTCAGGCAAATTCTTTTGATGACAAGGCCTTTTTAGAAGAAATAAAAAAGAACTCCTTTTCAGCAGGCGTTCACGTAAATTATATTTCTGTGGAGGCTGACTCATGGAGTCTGAGCGGCTTCATGGCAGGGGGATTCGCCTCTCTTCCTCTTGAGCGAGAGGGTATAATTATTCTCGAGCCCCGCGCTATGCTTTGTTTACTAACCGCGATTTCGCCGGGGATTAAAATTAGTGCCCGGGACGGATTCAGCACTGTGTATGTTGATCAACAGAATGGAGCCGGAATCGGGCTTGGATACAGTCTGGGAGGTGGGGTGCGATTTAATATGTCAGACAAAACCGCGCTCTTGCTCAATGCAGATTATGTGCAAACAATGCCTAAATTTTATGACGTGGAGTATCGTTATAGCAATGGATCAATTGAGTATTATTCCTTTGAACAAAAAATTCAAACAGTCAACATTGTTATTGGCCTTGCAATTCGTATTAAAAAAGACACGCCGCCGGTGAGGAAAAAATATAATTAACACATCTACACGGTTTCAATGTTTAACGGAGAAAATTTATGACATAGTCAGATAAAACGAATCATCACCGTGATAATAGCAACTAATTTAATCGGGCGGCACAGAAAAAATCAATATAGGATTACTACCTAATGGAGTCACCGTTTCCTATTCAATATTCTACAAGCATACAGCAGCTGGACCATCTTGTGGGAATGCGCTACCTGGAAGTGCCGGCAAGTATTGTGAAAAAGCTGGGCGGAAAGTTCAATGTCCGCCTACTGTGCACCGTTAACGGATCGATTACTTTTCAATGTGGCATCGTTGCTTTGGGCAAAGGCTGCGCCTACATCAGTTTCAATAAAAAACGGATGAAAGAGATCGGTGTAAAAGACGGCGACACGGTAAAAGTAAGTCTGGCCCCAGATTCAAGCAAGTATGGAATGGAGTTTCCTCCTGAGTTAAAAGAACTTTTCAGGCAGGACAAAGAAGGGAAGATGCGATTTGATTTGCTTAGCCCCGGAAAGCAGCGTTACGTAATCAATTATGTATCTACAGTAAAAAACAGTCAGCTAAGAATCGACCGGGCGATTTTATTGATAGAAAACCTGAAAAAATTACCGAAGGGAAAAGAAAGTTTCAGAGCGATGCTTGGTTTAGAATAGCATATTTAGGGCAGAATAGACCATATTCAAATAAGCCTGGCTTAAACTTTTATAGGATTGATTTGTTTCAGGACATATGAAAACCAGCGCATTTTTTATCGCAGCGATTATTTCTCTAAACATTTCCTGTGCTCAGGATTCGGGTAATGTTAAGCAAAAAAAATCTTCTAACGAAAGCAGCATGAAAACAGAACAGATGCCGATACAACACACAGATGCCGAGTGGAAAAAAATTCTTAGTCCGGAGCAGTACGAAGTTTTACGTTTGAAAGGAACGGAGAGACCGTTCACCGGAAAATATAATGTACATAAAGAAAAGGGAATGTATGTTTGCGCGGCATGTGGGAATGAACTTTTCAGTTCAGACATGAAATTTGAATCCTCCTGTGGCTGGCCGAGTTTCGATGAAGAAATAGCAGGAGGGAAAATTATTAAGAAGGAAGACCGCTCGCTTGGGATGATACGTACTGAAATCCTATGTGCTAAGTGTGGCTCACACCTGGGACATTTATTTGATGATGGTCCGACCGCTACCGGAATGCGTTATTGTGTGAATTCAGTTTCTCTGGATTTTAAAGAGGAGAAAAAGTAAATTCACTCATTAGCCTGAAGTGAAATGAGTTTATAAAATTAGTTGATTTTCTATATGCATCAACGAGCTCAGCTTGCATTGAGAACTTTGATATTTTCGACAAGGATCCTGACACCCTCCTTAGCTGAAGTTGCTTCAATACCAAAGCGTTTTTCAAATTTACTGCTATCAAAGACATAATCTTGTTCGTATTGGTATAGCATCTCAGGAAATTCCCGCATAATAGGAGAAAACAAACCAAGCAAATGGATCATCCAGGCAGGAATTTTTTGATACCGGGCTTTTACTTTCAGTTCATCTGCTATTAATTCTATCCACTGAATTCCGTTTAGTTTTTCTTTCGTGGTTGGAACATGCCACACCTGGTTGTATGCATCATGTGTGTTTCCAAGCAATGCGGTTGCCTTGGCCGCATCCGGGGTATATGTATAGGTGTGTATTTTGTTTAAGTCGCCAAAGGCATTGGCCTTTTTTCCTTTAAAAAGATTATTGGCAACCATCAGAGACAATGCACTGTTTTTATTATCGGGTCCATAGAAATCTGCCGAACGTGCGATAAGCGCTGTAAGACTTTTTTTCTCTACTTCATTCATGATCATCTTGTGAAGTTGCTCTCTTACCATTCCTTTTTTACTTGGAGCATTAATCAGAGAATCCTCTGTCATATAAGGTGTTTCTGATCTTGCATACAAATAAATGTTATCAAAAAAAACAAGTTTAGCATTATGCTTTTTACAGCCATTAATTACCGCGCTCATAAATGGGGGCCAGGTATTTTGCCAGACCTTCAGTTTGTATTCAAAGCCAACGGTAAGATATACCACATCACTTCCTTCTATTGTCTTCTCAATCCGGTTCAGGTCCTTTACATCAAGTGGGAAAAGCTCATCCGTATTGTTTACTTTTTTCGGATTCCTGCTCACAAGCCGGATCCGGTCAGTATAGTTGTTCAATTCCTTTGCCAATGGCAAGCCAATTGCTCCGCCAGATCCTAAAATTGTTTGCATTTTCAATAATTTGTAATTTAATGATTTTGGCAAGCCTGCTGAAACATTATCGCCCCGCAAATCAAGGCAGATGTTCTTGCGGAGAAGGCGGGATTACCTGTGGTGATCCCGGTAGGAGGGGTTCCTGCAAACCACCAATGATTGCCCGCGCTTCGGGGCTGTCAATTTTTATTTCATCCGCTTTGATGAGCAAGCTCATCTCGCTCCCGGAACAAAAATTGCCCCTGCCGGGGCAATCATTTTTTCCTTTGCGGAGAGGGCGGGATTACCTGTGGTGATCCCGGTAGGAGGTGTTCCTGCAAACCACCAATGATTGCCCGCCGCTTCGCGGCTGTCAATTTTTATTCCATCCGCTTTGATGAGCAAGCTCATCTCGCTCCCGGAACAAAAATTGCCCCTGCCGGGGCAATCATTTTTTCTTTTGCGGAGAGGGCGGGATTCGAACCCGCGGTACCTTGCGGTACACAAACTTTCCAAGCTTGCACGATCGGCCACTCTGACACCTCTCCGATTATTTATAATTTCCTTAAAAATCAAATATTTTCAATCTTTCAGGGCGACAAAGGTATATAATCATTCCCCTGAAAGCAATCGTTTTTTATGCCCTTCCCGGTATATCGCTACAAGAAGCACGCCTGTTAGCAGGGTACTCAGTGATAACATAATAGTTTGTCCCTCGCCAATTCCGATGGTGTCAGCATTTATATCGCTTAGATTATTTTGAAAGCAATAAGAAAAGATAACTGCACTGGCATTGTTGATGAAATGAGCAAGTATGGGCCACCAGATATTTCCGCTCCAGACCAGCAGATAACCCAGCATCGCCCCCAATAAGAGACGCGGAACGAAACCGTAAAATTGCATGTGCATCGCGCTGAACAGGATGGCTGTCAGCCATACAGCCGTATGTTTATTTTTCAGCCAGCCGGTAAAAATATTTTGGACGATGCCCCTAAACAATAATTCTTCTCCTATAGCGGGAATGAGTGCAATCATGAAGAGGTTGAAAACAAAATCGCCGGGCGTAGACATCAACAGAAATGCTTCGGTAATTTTTGCTGCCTGCTCTTCGGATGACTTCATCCAATCTTCCACGGATTTTAAAAAAGAGGGGAGGTGAAAAAAGCTGTTTACTTCCCCTAAAAAATTTATCAGCGGTACTGCAACAAGAAGCAGGGCAACTATCATTAGCGATGGCAATGCTTGTGGCTTTTTATCGAGCGACAAATATTTTGTTGGCGAAGGATGGAAAAGCCATGCCAGGACAAGGGGAGGTACAATAAAGGTTCCAACGGAGGAGACGCTTTGAACCATCTTCAAAACACTGATATTTTGTGGATTTTCAAGGTCATTCATCAACATAGCAAGTTGCGCCATGTCGATGCCATAAAGCGCTGTGGCCAGGAGGGCGCTGATCAGGGTGAATAAAACAGAAGATAGAAGGATGATTCCTACAGAAATCAGAAATTTCGAATATGGCGTATTGTCCGCCCAGATTGCCTTGAAACTCATTGTGTCGTACCTTTGCCGCGAAGATATGAGTTTCTTGGCCTATGAGCTCTTTTCATCAGAAATGGGAAGAAAAAATTACCACGGAAACGCAGAGAGCACGGAGAGGCACAGAGATTTAGTGAATGGGCCAATCACCGGTATTATAATTAAAAAAATTCTCCGTGAAATCTTCGTGCTCTTCGTATATCCGTGGTAAAAAAATACAGCATAGTTTTAAAATCAGATTTAGCATCACAATTGGTTAAAATATCAGATATCGAATTAGGGGATTTCCCGCTGTTACTCGCACCTATGGAAGATGTGAGTGATCCTCCCTTCCGTTATGTTTGCAAACAGCAGGGGGCGGATATGATGTACACGGAGTTTATTTCCAGCGAAGGACTCATCCGTGACGCAGCAAAGAGCGTTCATAAACTTGACATTTTTGAGTACGAAAGACCTATAGGTATACAGTTATTTGGTGGGGACATTGACTCCATGCGCGAAGCCGCATTGATTGCCCAAGCCGCAAAGCCGGATCTTGTGGATATCAATTACGGTTGCCCCGTAAAAGCAGTTGCATGTAAAGGTGCCGGTGCCGCTTTATTGCAGGATATTCCTAAGATGGTAAAAATGACAGAGGAGATTGTGAAGGCCCTGCACTTGCCTGTTACTGTGAAAACCCGTCTTGGATGGGACGACAACACAAAAAATATTGTGGAGGTGGCTGAGCGTTTACAGGACATTGGTATTCAGGCATTATCTGTACATGGGCGTACCCGTAAACAGATGTACAAGGGGCCGGCTGACTGGACCTTGATCGGTGAGATTAAAAAAAATCCACGTATGCATATTCCTGTTTTTGGAAATGGAGATGTGGATTCTCCGGAGACAGCCTTTCTCATGCGGGAACGTTACGGTGTCGATGGCTTGATGATTGGGCGTGCAAGCATCGGCTACCCCTGGATATTTAAGGAGATCAAACACTTTATGAAAACCGGAACAAAACTGCTTCCTCCCGGCATTGATGAGCGTGTTGATGTATGTCGGGTTCATCTGGATAAATCCATTGAATGGAAGGGGCCGCGTGTAGGAATTTTTGAAATGCGTCGTCATTACAGCAA
This sequence comes from uncultured Bacteroidota bacterium, assembly GCA_963775555.1. GTDB lineage: Bacteria > Bacteroidota > Bacteroidia > AKYH767-A > 2013-40CM-41-45 > QQVM01. The sequence continues at coordinate 488,600 of CAVZJJ010000002.1, forward strand.
CTATTTCAAGGGGCTTGATCACTTTAAAGAATTCCGTATGCGGCTGGTTACCACGGAGTCTATTGATGAAATTCTTGAGATACTGGAGGAAGTGAGAGGAAAATACAGGGAGGAATTAGTGGCCTGATTTTATTTTACTCTTATATTTAAACCATTCTAAGTTCTCTCGTCTAAGTAAATAATATAACTCTCTCCTTACTTTAATTCTTATGACCAAATTGTACGTTAATCATTCCTTTAATAGAGGAATACAAGTCCTTTTTATCCTGTTTTTGTTTAGCTCAACTTTGCTGCAGGCTCAGATTACTCCGGAAATCAGTTGCTGGGTACTTAACACCACAGGCGCCACCGGCTATTCAGGGATTCCATCCAATGTTCAAACGGTCCAGTATTCGGCCAACAATGTGTACGTCAGTTGCACTTGTATTCCGGGATACAGTATCGGGCCCTGGCAGGGAAACCCCAATGTTGCCTCTAATCAAAACTTCGTTTTTAAAATTACACGCCACCCGCAACAGAATACAGGCACAGGCACTGCTGTAGGACTTGGTCATACTGGTGTTTGGAGTAATGGGGTAAGTGTTTTTAACGCGGATGATGGAATGACATACAACAACCAGGGCGTATGGCACCGCAATGCCTATGTGTGGGAAGGAAATAGTTTTGATAATTGCCTGGGGCATCCTCAACAACAAGGAGAATATCATCATCATGTAAATCCTGTTTGTTTGTATGACGATACGGACAGTACACATCATTCCCCCATTATTGGATATGCCTTTGATGGATTTCCTATTTATGGGGCTTATGCTTTTTCGGATACGGATGGTACCGGCGCCATTACACGGATGCGCTCATCGTACCAGCTTCGGAATATCAATGATCGCACGACCTTAGCCGATGGAACTACCGCCTCTTTTCCGGGCCCTTCAATCAATGGAACCTATCCTCTTGGTGCATATATTCAGGACTACGAATTTGTTCAGGGATCCGGTGACCTTGATATACACAACGGGCGCTATTGTATTACACCTGATTATCCTCAGGGTACTTATGCATATTTTGTGACTATTGATGAAACACTTACTCCCGTTTATCCCTATACGATGACAGGTACTTATTATGGTGTCGTGCAACCCGGAAATACAGGTCCAGGAGGAGGGCACATTACCATTTCTGAAGCAACCACGGTTTATAATCCCACTACAGGAATCCAATCTTTAGAATCTCCTATCCGCTTTACCCTGATGAACAATCCGGTCACAAGTTTTGCACATATCTATTTTGATCCATCAAGTACAAATAATGTGGAAGGGAAATTATTTTCGATGCAGGGACAAGCCATAGCCAGTTTCGAAAATTTTCAGCCCAGCATTTTGTATTCATTGGATTTATCCGGCCTTACAACGGGGATTTACTTACTGCACCTTACAAGCGGAGGGAACACGGTTATTCAGAAAATTGTGAAAGCAGAGTAAGATAATTTGGTTAACATCTAGACTGATACAATTGAAGACTGAAAATCGAAGCGGAGAGATTTTACCACGGAGAAACAGAGATCACAGAGAAAGTTATTTTGACAAACGTACCACTGTGACTACAACATCTGACAATCTCTTCTTATTCCTCAACACATTTTGATTCTACTTGGCAGGAAAGCTATAAACTCAGTCGAGCTTGATAATTTTCTTTGTAATGATTTGCTTTCCGGTGTTAATGGAAATAAAATAAACACCAGCAGTTAAAAAGGAAAGATCCAGATCAGATAATTCTCTAATGCCTTTTTGAAACTGAACATGTTTTTGACGCGCTCCTAAAGAATTAAAAACGTCTACAAATTCCATCCCTGTTGTAGAAGTAATTTTAATTGTAGAATGGAAAAACGTTGGATAAATCATAACGGGGTCCGGATCCAACATCGGGGCCAAACCTGTCCAAAGCGTTTCATCAAAACGGATTACTCCATGTGCATCAGTCCCCAGCCATATAATTCCGTTTCCTTCCAATGCTACGGAGTATACAATGTCATCAGGCATATCACTGTTCTGTGAATCCCAATGGTAGTAATCGAAACCCGAGTTTTTAATAAGCCCTTTTCCGTACGATCCGATATAGAAGTTGTTTTGTTCATCCTGTAAGAGACAACTCAAACTATTGGTGGGGATAAGTGAGCTGTTTGTATTATATGCAAACCACGATCCATTGTAAAAACGAACTAATCCTCCTGCAGGACAAGCCATCCATTTTATTCCGCCACCGTCTATGATCATTCCGAGAATTGAGTTGTCCGGAAAACCATTGGCATATGAATTCCATGTAGTAAAAGCGGTGTCGGCCATGCGTACGAGCCCCCCGTTGATTGTGCCGAGCCACCGAATTGAATCATTTTCAGGAGCAATCACAGAAATATTATTTACAGGAATGGAGGAGTTGAAAAAATCAAAAACGGTCCAGGTAGAGTCATCGAACCGGTTTAAACCGTTGTTAGTGGCAATCCATTTGACATCCAAATCATCGATGGCGACGCTGCGTATATAGTTGGATGATATTCCGGAGTTGGATGTGTTGAGCGACGTGAATGTGTTTCCGTCAAAAATATTTACACCGCCATTTTGTGTTGATATCCATGCCTTACCGTGCTTGTCGAATGCCACATGTTTAATTGAATTGTCAGAGATGCTGGAAGTGGCTGTATTGTAAACCTCCCAAACGGTGTCGTTAAATATTGCAAGCCCGTATTCTGTGCAAAACCATTTTCTTTGAAGAGAGTCGATGGCTACATACCGGCATTGATTATCGGGCAAAGGAGAATTGAAGCGGTCGTAGTTTGTGAATATACTTTGTCCAAGCCCAAACTGAGATGACAGAGCAAAGAAAAAAACGCAGAGCAGGATCCGGAACATTGTTTGCACGGCAGATAGATTAATAGCGATAGAATGATTAGAAATTAATCAGTTTTAGTTAAAATGAAATAAGGACACAGAACCATCAGGTGATTTTCGTGTGCTCAATTTCATTTCATTATTGAAGGATTAACTTGTGATAATAGTTCTTGTCACTTGAAAGGACATGGACACTGTACACGCCCCTTGAAAGCATCGCAAGGTCAAACTGTTCTTCGTAGGACCCTGTTGAAGAGGCCAGCTTTTTTGTGCGAACAATTCTTCCGGTCGCGTCCACAAGATCCAATGTAATTTGATTCGATCCTTGCAGGGAGAAGGAAACATTTAGAAAATTATTGGCAGGATTAGGATAAACTTTCAGATTGCTCATCTGATTTACATCTGCAATGGAATTCGGGGCACTTACTACGGCCACTGCCGGAGTTCGTGGACTAACACAAGCATTACCCGGCAATTGAATGTTCCAGTCATAGAAGAAATAGTAGTAAGCGCTTCCTTGTGACGAACCCGTGATTGAACAAAAATTGTCAATTGAATAGGGATAGTTTAATCCGGTGCCGCTACTGTTCCTGAAAAGTTCGCCTCCGCTACGCGAGAGACGGTAAGCCGTTCCCGGGATCACTTGAAAGTCGAGTACTACGATGTTCATTCCGGCATTTACATTCACGAGAGTGCTTTGCAATAATGTTCCCTGGTTATCGCTTAATTCAATAGTGCGTGTTCCTGCTGATTGCGCATATACTTTCACGGAATGAAGGATGAAAGGGTTGTAACAATCAAAAGTGAGGTACTGGATGGTAGTGGAGGATGCACCTGCAGCAACGGAGGAGTCAGGAGGACCTACCTGGAAACTTAAACCGTTATGCATTGCTTCTGTTTCTGCCCAGAAGGTAGTAGTTGTATTTATAGAAGGGGTAGAGAATAAATTTCCACTGCCAAGTAATGTACCTCCAGAAGCGGAGTCGTACCATTTAATATCTCCTGTTCCGGAAGCAGAGAGAATCGCAGAACCTGGTGTGGGTATGGTGTCATTGACTGTGAGAGGAGCCGAAGGAGGATTGAATACATTTACTTCTACAGTATACGATTGTCCAATTCCGCATGGTGTGGAATATTCAACAGAATAAACTCCACTGGTATTAACCGTAGTTGAAGACGTTGTATCACCATTGCTCCAGAGATAAGTTCCACCGGAAATGGTATTGTCGGCAGTGAGGGTAGTGGTTTCTCCCTGACAGAGGTTCAACATTGAATTCGATATATTCACTTTTGCAGTTTCTGTTGCAGGATTTGGTTCTTGCTGCGTGAGGCGGTAAGGAGCTGCATACACGTTGTTCGTTTCGTCCGACTCCAGGAAATATTTGATTTGGGTCCACTTCTGTAACAATCCAATAATCACCGTTACAAGTACCCGGAGGAATATCGATCCACATCCCGTCGAGAGAAGTCCAGTAGATATCAAGATAACCCGCAGAAATACCCTGCACTACACTTGAGCAATTGTAGTAACCACCGCCTAATCCGTAATTTGGAAAATCGCTGTTGTTGTTTAATGAATTACCGGCAGTATCGAGGCAATGGTTGGCCCAACCGGAACAAGTACCATAATCCATGACACAAAAGGCGAGCTTTGTTCCAAAACCTAAAATCGGCCAATTGAGAGGATTCAACTCCGTTGTATCCCTTGTACGAAGGGTATAATTTCCCCAGTTATCCACGTGCATATGACTGTGAGTAGGATGATAGGTCATTGTACCAGCGGCCCGGTCATAATAAGTCATGTTGTTAGCATTCTTATGGTAAATTCTCTGGTTAATTAAAATTCTCGGATAAGAGATTCCATCAGGACAAATACTGGGAGCAGTCCCCACAAAAGTATCGGTGCCGCAAACAAAAACATTGGTTGTATGAATTTCTAAAGGACCAAATCCCGGATTGGGAGTAGACACGGAAACTTTTAATCGTCCATTGTCCACACCATGTCCAGTCTGTGAATATTCAATCACTCCATAAGTCGCGCCCAAATCATAAAAGGGAGGGTGGCCAATCTGTATGTCAGGAAGTAAATCGCAATCTGTCTGATTCGGGATCTTTACATTGACAGGAGGTGGCATTTGTGGTGGTACACTGGGAAATGGCAGCAAAGGGAGAAACCAGGACTGAGAGCAGAATGAGTAGTCGTTTTTTCATATTGCTAATATACTATTTGTAATCACAAACTACGAAAACACACTCTCTTTGCAAGCAAAAATCACATGGCACATGTTTCATAATTGACAGATGAAAATCCATGTTTTCTGTTAGCCTCTGTATACAGGTGAATCACTTTCAGCAGAGTAAATTTCGGAAGCTCCTCTGGTTTCCCGGAAGTGGAATTTAGTCAATAGTAATTCGGACATCGATGTATTGACTTATTAATCAACTATTTAAGCCATTTTGAAGTAAGGAGAAAAGCCGATTATCTTTTACTAATACCACTATCGCGATCCATTAATTAGCAAAAACCGTTGATTTTCACTATCTTTGCAGCCCTTAAAAACGTAAAAATCAATGATTTCTGTATCCAATTTGTCCCTCCGTTACGGGAAACGTGTCCTTTTCGATGAAGTAAGCATCAAGTTTACTCCCGGCAATTGCTATGGAGTGATCGGGGCAAATGGAGCTGGAAAATCCACTTTTTTAAAGATATTATCAGGGGAAACAGATCCTTCTACCGGACATGTCACTATAAGTACTGGTGAACGAATGAGCGTTTTGAAACAGGACCACTTCGCTTTTGACCAGCATGGGGTTTTGCATACTGTCCTGATGGGTAACAAGAAGCTTTGGGATGTTATGCATGAGAAGGATGCCATCTATGAAAAGGCAGATTTCACAGAAGAAGATGGCAATCGCGCGGCAGAACTGGAACATCAGTTTGCCGACATGAACGGATGGAATGCCGAAAGTGATGCTGCAAATTTGTTAAGTGATTTAGGAGTGAAGGAAGAATACCATGCTATGCAGATGGCGGAGTTGAGCGGAAAAGAAAAAGTGAGGGTGTTGCTTGCTCAGGCATTGTTTGGAAACCCGGACATTCTGCTGCTTGATGAGCCGACGAATGATCTGGATGTGGACACGATTACCTGGCTGGAAAATTTTCTGGCCGATTTTCAGAACACAGTAATTGTTGTTTCTCACGATCGGCATTTCCTGGATACTGTGTGTACTCATGTTGCCGATATCGATTTTGGAAAAATTAATTTATATACCGGTAATTATACATTCTGGTATGAATCAAGTCAGCTGGCGCTTCGTCAGCGTTCGGATCAGAATAAAAAAATTGAGGATAAGCGGAAAGAGCTGCAGGAGTTTGTAGAAAGATTCAGTGCGAATGCATCAAAGTCGAGACAAGCTACGAGTCGAAAAAAGTTACTGGAGAAATTAGTTGTAGATAATATTCAGCCATCTACAAGAAAATATCCTGCTATTATTTTTAAAGCGGAGCGTGAATGTGGTGATCAGATTCTTAGTGTTGAACATCTGACAAAGAATTCTCCTGAAGGCCAGAATTATTTTTCGAATATCAGTTTCACACTGGTTAAAGGAGATAAGGTTGCAGTTGTCTCCCGCGACCATCAGGCCATTTCCTCTTTCTTCGAGATATTGACGGGTGAGGAAAAAGCGGACGTGGGTGAGTTTAAATGGGGAAGCACGATTACACAATCGTATTTGCCCAATGAAAACGCAAAGTATTTTCGTGATGATATCAACCTGATTGATTGGCTGCGACAGTTTTCAAAGGATAAGGACGAAACCTATATACGCGGATTTTTAGGGAAGATGCTTTTCTCCGGAGAGGAAACATTGAAGAAGGCCAGTGTCTTGTCCGGTGGTGAAAAGGTGCGTTGCATGGTGTCTCGCATGATGCTGGCCCAGGCAAATTGCCTGATCCTGGATGAGCCAACTAATCACCTGGACCTTGAATCCATCACTGCCATCAACAATGCCCTGAAGGATTGGAAGAACATTGCGCTTTTTACATCACATGACCATGCTTTCATGGAGTCTGTTGCCAACCGCATCATTGAACTTACTCCTTCTGGTATCATCGATAAGCGTATTTCTTTTGATGAGTACATTTCCGATCCGGCTATTCATGATCTGCGGGAGCGGATGTATGGAGTAGCGGAGGTGATTTAAATTTTATTATTTCTTGTGGACCTCCGAGATAACAATTAGAAATTTTTCTTTGTGTCCTTTGTGAAAAATCTTTGAGAACTTTGTGGTTTATTCCCTGGGTAATTAAACGCTAATACATTTATTATATTATGAATTGAACAGCTGTCACCTTATCTCCGGGATAAAACCGATTTCTTTACCACTAAGAACACAAAGGAGGCAAGAAGAACACAGTTGTGAATATGAATTCAAGATGTTTCTTCCTGTCCTTTGTAATTCTACTCAGCGCACTTTCTGATTTCTCCTCAAGTCTGTCCAGAAGCAGAGCTTCCGGATGAAATAGCATCTTGTTTATCTCATAAAATACAATGCGGTAATTATCTACAGGATTGCATTTTTGTGGTTTTAGTTCGATTGGGCCTTTTGAATAAGCACATTTTGTAGTAAACATTACAGATGTAAGCACATACGCCCCGATATTGACTCTGACATTATATCAGATCTATCTTGTACCCTGTTGAAAGGATCTAAATCTTTCATTAATAAACCAGTTTAACGCACCTTGTATTTTATGATTCCTAATGATTATAGAATTTTTCCAGACCCTGTACCTTCCACAGATGATAATGGAATAAACGAAGCACAAATCAAAGATGTTTTCATCGTTGTCTATCACGTTGACGGAAATGAGATGCTAAGTTTCCGAAAGAGTTACATGGATGTCAAGAATGTAAAACTTGATGAGCTCATTTCGATGCATCCCGCGAATAGTTTCACCTCTGTTGATACGGAGGAGACCCTATCTGTCCGGGATAGATATTTAAAGGAGTAGGAACATCCGCTTTTCTTGAAAATAGAATTCAGACCAATCTTTAGACAGTGTCTCAAGGGAGATATTGGTCATGGAGAATGGTGAAAATATTTTTTTGGCGTTTATACAGGAAATTTTCCTTTCCGGATCTCGATTAATTTCAAGTACTTTGGTATAGGTATCGCAAGCACCCCAAATGAAATTATTTTTTCATTCGGAGCATACTTTTCATCAAGCCATGACAATGAAATTTCGATTTCTTTTATTTGCTCTTTTATTATTTTCGTTTTCATGTCATCCACCTCCCGGGAAGGATACTTCCGTTTCCGTAGTTAAGAAAGAGAATTCGCCGGCTTCGGTAGATCTAAGTGCAGCTCCTCAAAGCATCAATGTGATCGGGATCTTTTTACAGGGTGGAGAAAAAGCAGATTCTCTTTTCCGATATTATGAATTTCTTGTCACTAAAGTCGTTTCACTATCTTCATCACTGACACATATTGCAGGCACAGGTGAGACCTTGCGCTTGCGATTAGGGTCCAATCAAAAAAGATATGTCGAAGCATTGGCGTTTGATCAAGGCACCATTTTTCAGCTGATTTTGCAGGAACAATTGGTTCCCGGATATGAGGGTGTGATTTACTCAGTAAAAGACATTACAAAAATCAAGGGGTTCGAATAAATTTCTTATTTTTAAACAGGCAATTGATTAAGATTGCCTGAATTGTTTTTTATTCAAGTCAATCGTTACCCAAAATCATTCCATGAAAAAGTTTTACGCGCTCTCATCGGCAATACTCTTCACATTTTCTGTACTTATTTTCCTGAATAAAAAGGATCACAATGCAGGAGTTGATTCACTTTCCACATCTGATGGATCTGCCTACTCCGCCTCCGGCAGGGCCGCCTGGGAAACGATGCGACTTGCAGATCCGGTTACGGGCAGGATACCGGCAGGGATGCGAACAAAAGAACTTAGTTTTTCTACTTTATTGCCACAATATTATCCTTCGTCTCTCGCAAGAGTAGGTGCCGCTTTTACATCAAGGGGACCGGTAAATGTGGGAGGGCGCACACGTGCTATCGCAGTTGACATTACGGATGAGAACATTCTTTTTGCCGGTTCTGTTAATGGTGGATTGTGGCGCTCTACTGATGCAGGACAAACCTGGACACGCGTTTCGTCCATTACCAGTAATCCTGCAATCACAAGCATTACTCAGGACAAACGTCCAGGTCATACCAGTACATGGTATTATGCTACCGGAGAAGGAGTCGGTGCTTCAGCAAGTGGTTCCGGTGCCTATTATTTGGGTAACGGTGTTTATAAATCTACTGATGGAGGGTTGAATTGGTCCGTCTTGTCTTCGACCTCTTCCGGTACTCCACAAACATTTGACAGTGTATTTGATCTCACATTTAAAATTGTCACTGATCAAAGTGATACCGTCAATGACGTCTTGTATTTGGCTTGTTATGGTTCTGTTTTCAGGAGTTCAAACGGAGGCAGCACCTGGGTACTCGAGCGAGGAAGTACAAGTACTTATTCTTACTTCGCCGATGTGGATGTAACCACTACGGGTGTTGTTTATGCAGCACTTGATAGTGATGGAGGACAAAAGGGAATATGGAGAAAAGATCCTTCACTCGGATGGTTTTCCATTTCTCCTCCCGGATGGGATACCGCGACATTTGGCAGGGTAGTTATCGGCATTAATCCGTCTAATGAAAACGGTGTATATTTTTTAGGTGAAACTCCCAACACAGGTAAAATGACAACCAATTACAAAGGGGATCCTGAATGGAGCAGCTTATGGAAATACACCTATATTTCAGGCGATGGAACCGGTGCAGGTGGAATGTGGCAGGATCTTTCTGCTAATATTCCTTACGATGGAAGCCAGCTCGGAAATTTTAATTCTCAGGGAGGATATGATTTGTTGGTAGCTGTTCATCCAGCAGATTCAAATACGGTATTTATTGGCGGAACAAATTTATTCCGATCCAGTGATGGCTTTACAAGCTCAACGAACACTTCTTTTATTGGGGGATATGATCCGGCATCAACGATTCCTTTTTACGGAGTCTATCCTAATCATCATTCAGATCAGCACGGATTGGTTTTTATCCCATCCAACCCGGACAAAGTTTTTCAGTCGAATGATGGTGGCTTAAATTTCACAGGAGATATACGGGCGAATCCTGTGGTGTGGCAGGAATTGAATAATGGTTATGTTACTTCACAATTTTACACTGTAGCATTGGATCATACCACTCCCGGTAATGATATTGTCATCGGAGGCTTGCAAGACTATGGTACCTGGTTTACTAATTCCCCGGACCCACTGTTGGCCTGGACTCATCCGGGGTTGGGTGATGGAGCATACTGTGCAGTGGACAATGGACATCAGAATTATTACATGTCACGTCAGGAGGGAAAAGTTGGAAAGTATGCATTGGATCCTTCCGGAAACGTATTAGGTTTTCGCAGGATAGATCCGGTCGGAGGGTCTGATTATTTATTCATCAATCCATTCGTTCTGGATCCGAATAATACAAACAGAATGTACCTGGGTGCAGGAACAAAAATTTGGCGCAATGATAGTTTGGATGTAATACCCCTTACCGGAGAATGGGATACTATTTCCACGGGATGGATTAAGTTGCCCGATACTGTTCTGGCTGCTGGAGCCAGGGTGAGTTCAATGGCAGTATCTGTTACACCCGCCAACCGATTGTATGTCGGTACGAGTAAAAGATCTATTTACAAAATAGAAAATGCAGACAGCCCCAGTCCTGTCATGACAGAAATTAGCAGTAATTCATTTAACAGTGGCAGTTATGTGAGTTGCATCGCTGTTGATCCGGCAGATGGAAATAAGGTTATTGCGGCTTTTTCAAATTATAGTATTTACAGCATGTATTATACAACGGACGGCGGTACAATCTGGACAAAAATCGGAGGAAACCTGGAAGCAAATTCCGCCGGTACAGGAAACGGCCCTTCTATTCGCTGGGTCACCATCGCACCCACAGCTACCGGCAATGTATATCTTGTTGGAACCAGTATCGGAATGTTTGCCACTAATACTCTGAACGGTTTGAATACAGTGTGGACGCACCTTGCACCAAATGACATTGGAAATATTGTAGTAGACATGATGGATTTCCGTGCTTCGGATGGTCTCCTGGTCATTGGCACACATGGAGCGGGTATGTTCAGCACATATATTACTGATACATTATTCACAAAAATTAATTCTCTGCCCTTACTTCGCTCAGAGGTGAATGTATATCCGAATCCTTCGGCAAATGATATGCAACTGAGCTATGAATTGCCTCGGGCCGGGGATGTTAAAATTTCCCTGTTCGACCTGAAAGGAAAAAAGGTCCGGGAAGTGTTTCATGGTATTCAGCAAGCCGGCAAGCAGCAAATGCATTTGTCAAGAGGCACATTAAGTGCCGGAATTTATTTCCTGGGCATAGAATTTAATGGACAAATACTTGCAAGCAAAAAAGTGATGTTGTTGGAGGAGACTGGTAAGTAAATCTCGGCTCGGAAATTCGTTTTAAGTTTGAGACAGATTGTGGGTTTCAAGCTGTAAAAACGCTTATTCTTCTAAAAGCATTTGGATAAAAGCTAAAAAGGTTGTTTTGTATTTTATGTATTCCTGTCCGGTCGCAGGTCCATTGAAGCCCGTATAAATTTTTCTTACCGCACCTTTTTTATCAAGGACAAGAGTAGTCGGGAAGGCGGCAATACGATTCAACATCGGAAGTTGTTTTGCAGCTTCCTGTTTGTTGGCACTGCCAGCGTAAAGAACCGGGTATTTAATTCCCAATCTTTCTTTTATTCTGCGAATATTGTTAAAGACCCGTAGGCTATCGCTGGTTTTTTCGAAATCCAATGCTATGACCTGAAATTTTTCAGGAGAAAAAAATTCAGATAACTCAACAAGATAAATTGATTCATCGAGGCAGTTAGAGCACCATGTCCCCATGAGTTGTATGATTACAACTTTATTCGAATATTTTGCGTCAGAAAGGGAAATTAAATTTTCGTTCTCGTCAGGAAATGAAAAACTCATTCCCTTGTATCCCGGTTTCAGATAGGTCATAGATTCCGGATCAACCAGTGCAGCATCTTCGCTCCTCCACGCTTTCCAGGTATCGTGCCAATGAGATCCGGAGTAGTAATTTCCGCGTAAGCTACTATCTTGCTGTATGACCGCATCAAAGAGATAAGCGTGAGATGCATCAAAAGCAGAGAGTGATAAATGGGATCCTGACATTTCTCCTTCGAGAAATCGATAATCGCCTGTTGGAGTTAAAAATGTTCCGGTAACCCTTCCCCCTTCTTGTTCGAAAACACCAATACTCATTTTGTTTTCACCCTCTTCATTATCCCAGCTCACATGCCAGCGTCCCGTTATATTGTAAGAGGGTTTTTCAGACCGGTCTGTAAATCTCCAGCTAATTCCCTGCACTGCCCGAAAATCAAGTATTCCATTCATGATGCGTGTATGATTAATGAAATGACCTTCCAGAATATTTCCTTTCAACAAGCAACGAAGCTCGGTTTCATATACAGGCATTTGAATAAAAACAGAATCATCAGCGTAAGTCAATTCATCCACCAATATGCGTTCATCTCCATTGATGATCTCAAGATAATTCCGGAATACCTCAAAATTAAAAGGAAGGAAAGTTGTATCATTCAATTTCAGTTCTCCCCTCCAGATGCCTTCCTGTAAAACCGGTTGGGTTCTGGAGAATGTCGAAATAAAAATAAAAACAATGAGTAAGGAATATCTCATCCGATAAAATTAACTATGCAGATGAGAACTGCAACAGAAAATTTTCATTTAAGTTTTTCAACCACTGCGGCTTTTTCGATATAGCCGGTATTCGTCCAGGTGAGCGACTTGTTTTTATAAAGCTGTAAAACAGGAAGGGCATCAATTTTGAGTTCTTTGGTAAGGGACTGGTTGTCGTCGGCATTGATGCGAATAACTACAACTGTCTTTTCCATCTCTTTTGAAATTTCTTCTAAATATGGTTTCATCTTCCTGCAGGGGGCGCACCAGTCTGCATAAAAATCAACCAGCACGAGTTTGTTGGAGTTGAGAAGTGCATCAAATTGTTGTTTGGTCATCCCGGCGGAGGCTGTCTTATTTTTACTTGTTTCGGGAAGGTTTGCTGCCCTCCATTTCATAATTCCTCCGCTTAATTCATACACTTCTTTAAATCCATCAGAGCGCATTTTTTTTGTAGCGGAGGCGCTTCTTCCTCCGCTCAAACAATAAACAAAAACAGGTTTTGATTTGTCCAGAGTAGAAACTTGATTGTTAAAATCTTTCCCGTTCCAGTCAATATTCAGGGCATCTACTAAATGCCCCTTGGAAAACTCATCAGGAGTTCGGACATCTACTATTGGGGCTCTGGGCATCTCCTTAATTTTTTTTGCAAATTCAGTTGCCGTAAGAAGCGCGTTTTGCGTTTGGCCATTCGTATGAATGCTAAAAAGGCTTGTAAAGAACAATACAAGCATGGAAATGTGGATTTTCATTTTGAGATTATTTGATTGCAATATTTTCTTAATATGTGCTCACTTTAATTTTTAACTCGCAGTAATTAAACCAGGGATTGAGCCAGGAAAAGTCGGGGTGTGATGTAGAATTCAGAATCGTCAGGCAGAGCGAATAATCAGATGAAGCAGCAGACTAAACAACTAAACAGTTAAAAGGCTATTTATTTGGTTAGTCTGCTATTGTCAAAAATCTTTTATTTAGATATCAAACTGTATGCCTTGCGCTAATGGAAGTTCAGTACTGAAATTAATAGTATTGGTCTGACGACGCATATATACTTTCCAGGCATCGCTTCCTGATTCCCGGCCGCCACCGGTTTCTTTTTCTCCACCGAAAGCTCCACCAATTTCTGCACCACTGGTTCCGATGTTTACATTTGCAATTCCGCAATCGCTGCCTTCGTGCGAAAGAAATTTTTCAGTTTCAAGCATATTGGTAGAGAAGATTGAAGAAGATAATCCTTGAGGAACGCCATTGTGTAATTCGATGGCTTCATCGATTGTTTTATATTTCATCATGTACAGAAGTGGTGCAAAAGTCTCGTGACAAACGATGTCGAGGTTTGTACTTACTTCAGCAATGCAAGGTCTTACATAACAACCGCTTTCGTATCCTTCTCCTGCCATGACTTCTCCGCCGAAAATAATTTTTCCATTCTCTTTCTTTACTTTTTCAATAGCCATAATAAAATCGTTCACGGCACCTTTGTCTATCAGCGGTCCAACCAATGTTTTTTCATTGAGAGGGTGACCAATGCGGATATGCTGATAAGCGCTCAATAATTTTGCTTTAAACGTTTCGTAAACGGATTCATGAATGATCAGGCGACGCGTGGAAGTACAACGTTGTCCGGCGGTTCCGACAGAGCCAAATAAAACTGCACGGAGGGCCATTTCAAGATCCGCATTGGCTGTGATGATGATCGCATTATTTCCGCCTAATTCCAAAAGACTTCTTCCGAGCCGCTCTCCTACAATGGAACCCACACGTTTTCCAACGCGGGTGGAACCGGTAGCAGAAATAAGAGGGACGCGTTTGTCGGAAAGAAAATTATCTCCTACATATTTAGAACCTCCGGCAAGAAGATTCACTACGCCTTCGGGAACATCGTTCTTTTTAAGGACATCTGAAATAATATTATGAACCGCGATTGAACAGAGCATCACTTTTGAGCTCGGCTTCCAGACTACCACATCTCCGCAAACCATGGCGAGCATTGCATTCCATGCCCAAACAGCAACAGGAAAATTAAATGCAGAAATCACTCCGACAATTCCAAGCGGGTGGTACTGATCGTACATGCGATGTTTAGGGCGTTCACTGTGCATAGTAAATCCATGAAGTTGGCGGGAAAGACCAACTGCAAAATCACAGATGTCGATCATTTCCTGAACCTCTCCCAGGCCTTCCTGGTATATTTTACCCATTTCATAAGCTACCAGTTTTCCAAGCGGTTCCTTGTACTCGCGGAGCTGGTCTCCAATTTGTCTCACCACTTCCCCTCTTTTCGGAGCGGGAATCATGCGCCAGATTTTGAATGCTTCTTCCGCTTTTCGAATGATATTTTCATAATCTTCAGAAGTTGCCTGTTTTATTTTTCCAATAAGGGCTCCATCAGCAGGGGAATACGACTCGATGATTTCTCCTTTGGTATCCATCCATTTTGTGCCTGTACAAGCACCTTGATTCACTTCTTTCAAACCAAGAGTTTTCAAAACTTCGGCGATGCCGTATTCTTTTGCAAGTAATGTGTCAGTTTTCATATGTATAAATTTAATGCCGCAAAGGTACGGAAAATGAAGGGATTTTATACTTTGCAGCCATCCCTTTCTTTCTCTTTAAACAGATTCCCGTTTTGAAATTAAGCCCAGACAATAGGATAAAAAATAAGGAAACCGGGATCTTTTTTCTTCTCTATGGGATCGGTATTGCTGCAATTCTGCCTTATGCCCTTTGGTATGTAAATAATCCGGATTCCTATCAGTACATTTCAATTGCCCGGAAATTATCAAAGGGAAATTTTTCGGCCGCCCTCAACGGATATTGGAGTCCGATGCTTAGTTGGCTAATTGCCTTTCCCCTCTCTCTGGGGATTGACGGGATTATTTCCATTAAATGGATTCAGGTTTTAATAGGATTATTCACCATCGATTCCTGGATTCGCCTGAGTAGCTTGCTGGAACTGGAAGGCTGGACTAAGAGACTAGTTCGCCTGGCTGCCATCCCTTTTGTGCTCAACTATGCTATTTTAAATCCGACTCCGGATCTTTTATTTATGACGCTTGTTTTGTATTGCCTCTTCATATTCATTCGGAATGAGTGGATGTTCAGATGGAGAGAATCAGTTTTCTTGGCCATTCTGGGCTCACTACTCTATTTTGCCAAGGCCTTTGGCTTTCCTCTCTTCGTTTTGCTCCTGTTTATCAGTGCTGCATTTTCATTAAAGGCTAATGATGCGCCGGCAAATCGCAGGCGTTTATTGTTCATTGGGCTGATTTTTATTTGTATAAGCAGTCTATGGATCATCCCGCTTAGTGTAAAGTATGGAAAGATCACTATCAGTGAGGCAGTTAATTTTAACATGAGCAAAGAGGTCGCTCCTTTGCCGGAAAAGATAATGCATCTGCCGATCTTGAATGGACCGCTGCTTCGACCTTTAGATACAGAGTCCATCAGTGCATGGGAGTCTCCGGGAGATGTGGTAAAGCTCAGCCCCTTAGCCCCCTTTTCTTCTAAAGAGAACTTTAATTATTATCTGAGGATCATCAAGAGAAATCTTCTTACCATCTGGTATTTTGATTTCAGGAATCAGGCAGGAATTATTTTTTTAGTCATTTTAATATTTTTTCTGACCATAAGAGGAGGTAGTGTACTATTAAAAAACCGAAGTACACTTTTTTTATTTTCCGCGTTAATTGCATTTTATGCTGGCTATAGTCTCATACTTGTTCACACGAGGTATATATGGATTTGTACCTGGATCATGCTCTTGATTTCTGCCCTGATGCTTCAATTACTTTCAGGGAATACGAAGTGGAAAATCATATTTTATCAAAGTCTTCTTTTGTTACTGCTTTTACTCGCTGTAAAAAGACCTGTGAAAGAAATTCTTTTTACACAGGATTCAGATATGCAAATGCTCTGGTATGGAAAAGGAATAACACATCCTTTTGAAACAATGAAAATTACATATCGTCCGGACGAGCAACTCCGCCAAGCTGCAATTAGTCTGACTCACATACCTGATATAATTGGAGGAATAGCTTCCCTTAAAACTGTGGAAGGCGAACGTCACGAATATTCCTCTTCATTGTTTATTGCCGACGCTTTGCAGAAACAATATTTTGGTCCTTTGGAGGATACACTTTCAATAGATCAAACAAAGATGCAGCTTCAGAAAAACGGAATTTCACTTTTTCTTGTCTGGAACCATAAAGAATGGAGGGCCAACAATCAGGACTGGGTAAAACTTCTGTTTGCCAATAAACTTTTAGGACTCTCCGTTTATAAACTCAATTTTTAATTTCAGCAATTAGATTTGTCCTGTTTTTTTGTTTAATCATTTGCAAGGATTCTTCTGTTTTTTATATATGGGTGATTTCGGATCTGGAAGAAGCCCTCTGATTTAAAAAGAATCCGTGAAGAACCCTCGATTTAGCATTGAAGAAATGCTTTTTTTCAAGAGAGTGTTTTTTTACCCCGTATTAACTGTTTTCTCAAAATGTAAGAAAGCTGATGAATTCATAAGATCTATGAATTGAATTTGCCGTAAAGCAAAGCCGGGTTGGAATCTCTTATTCCAAATAATTATCTATGAAATCTTCACGCAAATCTAAACACCCTTCAAGAATGCAGCAACGTTTACGTCAAAAAATGAAGTATCGTACCCACCTTATTGTTGGGTCAATAATAATTGTATTAACGGGAATATTCTCCACGTTTTTTATTTTGAATGAGCCTGAGCAGGCACTAGCCGCGTCCTCCGGAGATTATCGTTCAAAGAAAAATGGAAACTGGAGTTCCTCATCATCCTGGGAAAGGTATAACGGTTCATCATGGGTAAATGCCTCCTCATCGCCTGATGATGGCGACGGTGTTATTACTATTCAAAATGGTCATACAATTACCATCACTTCCGGTTTGACAGCAAATCAATTAGTGATTGATGAAGGCGCAATTTTGGTTAATAACAATGCAAATTTTAAGATCAGCAATGGTTCTGGTACTGATATTACGGTGAATGGGATATTAAAACTCGATGCAAAGATTGCATTCAGTAGTTCCGCCAGCATGTCGGTGAACGGTACTGTGAATAAAAATTCCGGCGAGTTTAAAATGGAAAACACTTCTGAAATCAATGTCTATACAGGCGGTTTATTTGTTTACAGCGGAGGAAGTCTGGATATTTCTCAGGGAAAATGGAATTTTTATGCCGGATCAACTTACCAGCATGATGTAAATGGAAACTCAATTCCAAGTGCTACCTGGGATGCTAGATCTACATGCCTGATTACAGGGACAACATATTCATTGCCTGATAATCTGGATCAGACTTTTGGAAATTTTACAATTAATACGACAGGTATGACTTCAACCAGGAAACTTGGCTCTTCATTTAAAAATATAGCCGGAGATCTCAGGGTAATTTCCACCGGTTCGGGTGCAGTACTTATTCATGATGAGTCTAATTCGACGGTCACAATTGGTGGTAGTTATTATCACGATGGTGGAAAGTTTTATATCACACAAGATGGAGACCCCAATGTGAATATCGCCGGGAATATGTTCGTTAGCGATGGTATTTCAGGGCTCAATTTGAGTGGAAATGGAAATCCAACTTTGAACATTTCCGGAAACCTTACTATTTCAGGAGGGGTGCTGGATATGAGCCAGTATTCGGGTTCATATTCATCAAAGGGTATTGGCACTATAAATTTATCAGGCGATTTGATTATTACCGGAGGACAGTTGACAGAAACAGCTTCCGGTAGTGGGAAAGGGAATATTAATTTTCAAGGTACATCCATACAGTCATTCCAGAATACCGGAACGATTAGTAATACTATTAATGCAGAAATAAAAATCGGATCTGTGGTGGACATGGATGATTATGTGTTTACAGGATCCGGAACATTTACTGTTGTTTCAGGATCTGCTCTGAGAATCGGGTCCCCCAACGGAATCACATCTTCCGGTGGGAATGGAAACGTACAGGTTACCGGTACGCGCAGTTATTCATCACTTTCCAGCTATGTTTATGAAGGAACAGATGCACAGGTTACAGGTAACGGACTTCCTTCTACTGTCGCGAATATCTCATTTGAAAATGCTTCCGGAGTTACACTTACTAATACAGTGAGTTCAACAGGTTCTGTAACGCTTGAAAGCGGTGTAGTTACAACAGGTTCAAAATCTTTGATTGTTGGAACTTCTACTTCAGTCACAGGTTCTATAAGTCGAAATAGTGGTTGGGTGAATGGAAATTTAGGACGATGGATTCCAAATTCACCGTCCGGTACTTTCTTGTTTCCTGTCGGTGTGAGCGTTTATAACGAGTATTCAGCTGCATTCACCGTTGCTCCGAGTTCTCCCGGCTTGATGACGGTCAGTTTTGTTGAGGCAGGTCCTTCATCGAGTGGATTACCACTGTTTGAAACCAATTCTTATAAAGTAACCACGATAGGTTCCAAAGGATATTGGAACATTGCAGCTTCCAACGGATTGTCAGGTGGCGTTTATTCCATCTCTCTGTTGGGAAATGGTTTCACAGGAATTTCAGATTTGTCAGATGTCCGCGTAGTTTCACGAACGAGCTCAATTCTTCCCTGGTCATTACTAGGTACGCATGCTCCCGGAACGGGAACTATTGCAAGTCCCGTTGCAACCAGAACCGGTCTGGGATTTACCCAGCAAGTTACCTTGGGTTGGGGCTATAATGCCTTGCCTATCGAGTTAATTGTATTTGATGCGAAATTGGATGGAAAGACAGTTCGTTTGACATGGTCTACGGCAGCAGAAATAAATAATGAATATTTTTCATTGGAACGATCGGAAGATGGGAAGAATTTTGAAGAGATTGGCCAGGTAAGAGGTTCCGGGAACACGACAACGCGGCGCGATTATTCTTTTGTTGACGATGCACCGCTTAGTGGAGAATCATATTATCGGTTAAAGCAGACTGACTACGATGGAAAGTATGAAATTTTTGATCCGAAGCATGTTGTTATAAAACAAACCATCCTGGATGAATCAAAAATTACAGTCTGGCCCAATCCTTTTGAGGATCATTTCGACCTTGATATAGAATCCGATCAAAGAGGCGTATTGTCAGTCTCATTACTCGGAATGGATGGCCGTACGATCAGATCGGAAACAATAATTATGACTGCTACGGGCACTCGATGGTCCTTCACAGATGGAAATAATTTATTGACAGGCACCTATATTCTTCGGCTTCAGGTCAACGACGAAGTCCTGAGTAAAAAGCTGGTCAGAAAATAAATGTGACAACAGACCCTGATCAAAAAGGGCAGCTAAAATATTATAACGCTATGCAATAGAAATATTTCTATTGTATAGCGTTTTTAATATCTGTGCATTTGGTTTTCGCGTTGCTCAAGAGTAAGTAATTTTCCAGATGAGGAGATGCATTCCAAACCCAACAAGTTCTGCATACAATAATATAGTCAGGTTAGGCAGACCCCGGCTTCTGAACAAAGGAAGAGATTAAAGGTTGTAAAGGGGAAAAATATCCCTGAACTAAAAAGCTGTTGTTCCAAAAATACACTAACAATCATGTATTGGTTTTTCCGGGAAAAAGGATTTTCCGTTTCACTGATGTTAGTTAACAACAGACTGATCGTTCAGCGGGATTCCCGGGCGTATCTTTTTTACGGATTCAATGATATGATCGGACAAACCAGGAAAATTACTTTTTATGATTTCATCCACATCATTCGAGTTCGAAGGAAACTTCACTACGGCGACGTCTCCGTATACTTGTTTGCCACTGCGATCAAAAATGGAATAATGTACTTTTAATTCGCGTTGATAAATTTTCAGGGCGAGATCCAGGCAATCTTCAAAATGTGTTTTAATATCCAGCTCATTCAAAAAAAATAAAATAGTCCGCATTGTATTTTCTGGCCAGATCCGGTAGTAATTGTTGATCATAGAAGTCAACATTGATATAGGTTTTTTCAAGGTTCTTAACGGGGCTTTCCTTTGATGTAAATACATTCTTTTTCCAATGAAGACTGTCGTGTTGTGCATTTGCCTTTAGAGGAAACACAGTATCTTGTCCAAAAGAAAGCGAATTGTAGATCTGCTCAAGATCACGCTCATCATTTTGGACAAAATCCTGTTCCGGAATATTTGTTTCATACTCCAGCATAAGTTTCGTATTCAGGTTCTTTAACAAACCCATCCTAAGTTGACTTCTGATTTCCTGTGGATTCATCTCGGAATAGTAGGCAATATCATTGTCCGCATCCGACAGATGCATCATAGGTTTATAGGGAACCACAAGAAAAGACAAGTTGTTTGTCGGCGGGCTAGCCGCAAGAGTATCCGAAGATGCAAGAGCGCACTTTATTGAAATAGCCGGAACTAATACAATTAATAAAGTAATCGATTTGAGGTGAGAGGTGAATTTGGTTTTCATTTCCTGACATACGAGGTTTTGTCCAAAATGTTTAAGCCGGAATTCAATTCTACGAAATACTTATTGACAAGGTGAAAAAAATGTTTAATTCAAACGATGAAACAGGCGTTTTCTCGTGAAAGGTTAAAATTAAAAGTATTCTTTTTTGCTTTTGCTTCAGATACCTGAAAGCCGGTTTTCTAAACAGAAGCAACCCCAACCAAGAAAAATAAGGTCCGGCTCTTCTGAGCCCTGCCCCAAAGTGAGTAAGTTGGATTCAAGTAAATCCTGATGAAAAATTATGGGCTGAAAAAAATTTGCCTGCCTGAAAATATTATTTGATAATATGTTTCCAGATATCATTTCCGATGGTAAATACCATGAGTGAAAGAAGGATAACCATGCCTGCTACCTGTGCTCTTTCAAGGAATTTATCGCTGAGTTTTCGGCGGGTGATCGCTTCAATACTAAGGAACAAAACATGTCCTCCGTCAAGTGCCGGAATAGGAAGAATATTCATGAAAGCAAGCACCATTGAGAGCAGCCCGGTGATGGTCCAGAAGCGTCTCCAGTCCCAAATACCACCATAAATAGTGGCGATTCCTATAGGACCCTGAAGTGATTCGCTGGCCTTTTCTTTACCTATGAAAATTTGTTTAAGCCCTTTGATATTTGAGGTAATTGCCTCCATCGCATCGGATGCGCCAAAACGAATAGAACTACCTACAGTATAAGGGGTACGTGCATAATCTCCGAAGTCACTATGGTTCATGATTCCTATCAAACCGGAATCACTCACGACGGGTTGTAATTGAATCATGTTGTCGCCACGCTTCACATCCAGTGTGACCGGCTTTGAGGTGTTTTCCGCTACGATTTTCCGGAAGCCATCCATAGAAAAGGTTCGAACTCCATTGATAGAATAGATATGATCACCTTTTAACAACCCGGCGGATTCGGCTGGTTTTCCGGGAAGAACGCTATCCACCAAAAGATTTGACCTGTTAGGTCCAATAAAATTCCCTCTTCCTGATTCAATGGCTTGTCTGTAAAAATCTTCCGGGATCGTTATTTCCAGTGTCTGACCATTTCGTTCAACAGTCAGCGTCGATCCAAATATTACACGAGAGGAAAGAAGATCATCAAAACGATCAAATGTTTTTCCATCAATCGCGATGATTTTATCTCCAGTCTGAAAACCTACTTTTTGTCCGAGATCAAATGCGTATATACCGTCTGACACAGATTCGTTCGCGAGATATTCTTTGTCGTAGTTGTACAATACCATGGCATAGATAATCACACCAAGGATCACATTCATCACTACGCCCGCAATCATCACGATAAGACGTTGCCAGGCGGGCTTGGATCGAAATTCCCATTCCTGCGCCGGTTGCTTTAATTGCTCCTTGTCCATGCTCTCGTCGATCATTCCGGAAATTTTCACATAACCTCCCAATGGAAGCCATCCCATTCCGTATTCAGTATCACCACGACGGAAAGAGAAAAATTTAAATCCCCAGGCATCAAAGAAGAGGTAGAATTTTTCCACACGGATTCCAAATGCGCGGGCAGCCAGATAATGGCCGAGTTCGTGAAGTGTAACCAGTATTGCTAATCCCAGAATAAGCTGGGCAGCCATGATAAGTCCGGACATGAGGGAAATTTACTTAGATGAATGCATTAAACGCAGAAACTGGCGTTTTGTTTTTAGTTCTGCAAAGGTAGTAAAAAGACCGTTGTTTTCTTCCGGCTAATTGCAGGTATAAAAGCAATCAACTTTGTTTTTAGGATAAAATAATAGATTTTCTGCAGAACAGATGAACCCGCTGATGGCAATATTCAGGGTTTTCGGATGCTTATCGATGAAGTTGTCAGGGTGTTGCTTCTGTGCCCGGCTCTATCCACCACATAAATTGAAAAGCTAAGTTCTTGCTGAGTGCTACCGTCCGTGATTCCTTGTCCTCCCAGTTCGATATCCAAATTGCCTTTAATTGGAATGGAAGCCCCGTCGGGAGATAATTGCCGAATACGGTAAGAAGAGGTAATTCCTATACGGTTATCGGTCACAAAACAATTTTTTGCAGACGCACTGTTCTCTCCCAGATCACCATCGCCATCTGTATAATGAATCGTGATGATCACGGCATCAGCATATTCGTTAGCAACTGTAGGGCTGATGCTAATCATTTCAATAGCCGGTACGATATCCATAAGGGCAGGGTCTTTCTTGCAGGAAGAAAAACCGCATAAAAGCACGAAAAAGTATACAAAGGATTTCAGGTTATACATTTTAAATACGGGATATACTTTTTCAGCCCGGTCAAAAGGAATACCTGGTTTAAGTTTATTGAGCGGCGTATGAAATTTCTTACTGTACATAAAAGGCATAAAGAGTTTTGTAGTAGTCCAGGGATTCAAAGCGCGGGAATTCTGAATTAGTACTATGTTGTCCATCGTTCACATAAATTCTAAAATAAACCGTGGTGCCGGCTGACCAGCCGGTGACAGGAACAGTAACCAGCCAGGCATTGAATGCAGGTATATAGGTGGATGCTGAAATTGAAATGGAGCCGTTAAAATTATTCTTGTCGGTTGAGAAATGAATTTCTTTCACGGTAAAATTCGAGGGGTCTGTAGCGGCACTTCCGTCTGCCGTATCAGTAGCTATAAATGCAATTGTTATTGTAGATCCCGAATTCACCAGAAAAGGATTGAGGGGGAATGAATTCAGGCGGCTCGTATCCAGTCTTGTGTTGACAGAATCCAATGCAACATATCCGAGAATATTTGGTTGAAGGTTGGGTTTTATAGCGATATTTCCATTCATGTCCTTACACCCTGCATTGATCCAATTTTTTACATGGTCAATTTCAGTTGTGCTAAGTCGTGTTGCGTTGGAAGGCATATACTCCGTTGTACTTGTAGTTAGTCGTTCAATTAACCAGGAGTCCGATGTGTTATTCGGGATTACCCGATGAGAAAATATTTTAATTGAATCCAAAGTAACCTTATTGACGGGTTGATAGACAAGTGTTGCATAGGATGATTCTATCGTGCGAAAATCCGGTTCAAAGGTGCCGTCATGGCATCCGGGGTTCGCGCACCTTGGAAAAAAAATATTTTTATGCAATCCGGCTATAGTATTAGGGTCAGGATTTACAAGGGTATTACCGGATGTGGAATAATCAATCTGATCATAGGGGTTTTCAGGAGAGTCTTCTTTCGTACAGGAAGAAAAGCCGGCAATCAGAGTGATTGTTGCCAGAATTAAAGCGCGGAGCTGAAAGAATGTTCTCATACAAATGCTGCCTGAAGGTCACACTGTGACCAGGGTTTCATTCCAAATCTTCCGGACACGGCGGATTCAAATCCTAAGAGATCGGCAATGGCCGGAACGATCTCCGTGCTTTCTCCCATCACCGTGTTTATCTCCAGTCCTTGTTTTACCAGGCTTGGCGGCCCTACAACAAGGCAGAAAATTTCGCGGGCCATTTTCAAAAGAGGATCTCCATTAAAATTTGGGTCGTTGGGAGCCGTATGATCAAGTGCCCTCCGGCCATATGCATCCACCGAGGTGTTTGTTTGGAAATTCCTTCCGTGCTCCGGAGCAATAATCAAAACGGTATCATTGGCCATGCCGGGTGTTGACTGAATAGTGTTCCACAACTGGGCTACAGCAAAATCTGCTTTTCGCAAGTTGTTGGCATAATTGGTAAAATTAAAATGACAAACATCCACGTCCTGCATATTTACTACCAAAAGCTCGGGCTTAAATGCCTTGATTATTTCTTCCGCGAAAAGGATGTTGTACATGTCATTGTTCATGACAGACAAACCTGTATTCCACGAATCGCGCCAGCTAAGATTTTGTGCATTCGCATAAAGCGTACTAATGAATTGCTGTAAAAGAATGCTGTCGGCTTCGGTATTCACAACTCCGGCCGATCCATCAGCGTAGGAGTGATTAAACATTCCATTCACAAAGCTTCGCATATTCACGGCTGCTGCCTCCTCCGCGCTGCTGAAATTTCGTGGATTTCCCAGCACATCATAGCCTTGAGGACTTATTAATGAGGTTGGCGAGATGAAATTGGCTCCATACGTTGCTCCATATCCTGGAGCAGACGAATAATTCAGTGCGGGATATGGACCCAATGTATTCGCAACCCACCATGAATTCATTGCGCTTTGCTGCGGACTGTTATGCTTGCGATAATATTCAAAGATGGTGGGCTTGCCGGGATGCTCCCTGAGGTTAAGGTCAACATCAACATAGTTTCCTGTAAGCGCTACGGTATGTCCATTGTAATGACCGGTCGGACCGGATGCATAGCGGAATTCTTTAAACAATGTTCCATAATTCTGAAGCGGCATGGCAAGCGGAGAAGCGGGTAAACCCTGCATGCCCCCGGCAATATCCGCTGAAATACTTCCCCCTCCATTGAATAAATTTTTCATCAGGTTTCCATCGTTCATGTGAACGGACTCCAGATTTCTAACACCGCCTGCATAAAGACAAAAGACTACATGGTTTATTTTTCGCAAGCCGGTTGCTGCAAATAGCCGACCCGATGGTAAAAGATAGGGTGCCGCAATGGCACCGGCTGTAGCAAGGGCTGATTTTTTCAGGAAGTCACGACGCTTCATTTTTATTCCGGTTACTTATTGTTTGTAGAAATTGGGCATTAAAAAATTATTTTTTTAATAGAACCTGTACTCGTCGGAAGTCATCAGACTGTAGTAGATAACCAGCGGGCCGGAGGAAGGATTGTTTCGGATGAGTTCGATCCAACGGTACTTTTCAAACTCTGTAGCTTCCCGGTTATAAAATTTTTTATACGAATTGGAGATAAATAAGGAAGTGTCTCCATTTACGGAAGGCGTTGTGGGGATGATCGCGTTGCTGTCGTTCAAAAAATTCCGTATGATGCGGTCTTCGATAACTCTTAAGTCACCAAAGGAAGAATAAGCAATACTAAGGTTCACAAGTCGTGATTGCGGAATTTCAGTTCCAAACAAATCTGCGTAGGCAATGGAAATAAATTCCGTTGTTGACTTTTGATTGCTCTTATCTCCCCCGTGTTGTGACACAGATACCGGAGTAAGTTCGTACTCCGCTTCTTTTTTTGTAGTACAGGAAGCGAAAGAAGCCACTAACAAAATAAAGAGGAAGATCTTTTTCATTGTATTCCTATGAATTCATTGGAGGATAAAATTTTCCGTTGAATTAATGTGTAGTCATGTGTAAATGAATATTCGAGTGTACCGGAACTCATCTCCTGTTATCGGGATCACGGTTCAGATACTTTTGATACAGAAACACAACCTGTGCTTCGTAGTAATTATTACTATGGGTCAGGATATAGAGATAGTCTGTTTTAGTTGCTCCAGCTTGAAGAAAAAGAACAGAATTGCTTCCGTCAACCATGGAAACTCCGGAATTTTGTTCTGCGCTTGTTGGATTTCTGTTGATGAGATGTTGAAATGTACTGATTACAAAATTAGCGGAACCCATATTGATCTGGTCATAAATATAATTGTTGCACATTCTGCGATGCAATTCGCCCAGATCAATGTTTCCGTTTATAAAATCTGAATACGCCGACTGAAGTGCTGTCATACGGTCAATTTCATAGTGAAGAATCGGGAATTGAATTACGTTGGCCGAATCTAACAGCAAAAACTCAAAAACTGCGATCCAATTGCTGAATTCTGCAGTATCAGCATTGTTAAGAAGATCAATTTTGTTTTGTGCGTATACCTGGGGCAAATAACCGGCATTGCTGAAGACCGTGTTTAGAAATTCCGCCCGTGAAGTACTATCTACTCCACCAGCACTAAGCAAATTAATTGCAGTTTCAAATTCTATTGTTCCCGGTTCACGTCCCAGTGTCAGGATATATGTGCGTGTTATATAATTTTCAATGGTAACCGATTCGATGGTATGATCCGGTGGTGCGACATTATTAGTTACCGTTTCCACCTCGGTTTTAGTACAGGATAAAATCAAAAATCCTGCAATGAGTAAAAAGGAATACTGCCTCATGGTTTGTTAACGGGAAATCAATCTCTTGATTTTAAAAGTAGCAAATTTTATTATGAATAAATTATTAACCCTGTGCTTTTTACAATTTAGGTCAAATTTCCTTGAGGTCTTAGAAATTCGCTTTTTGATCAAAATTAAAAAGAGCCGGTTTGTCGCCGGCTCTCAAATGGCAATGCAGCTTATCTTATACCTGCATCGCCAGTTAATTTTTTATTGAATGTTAAACCAATGTTTGTTAATTATTGCACGATAAACTTGCGGTTATAGCGTGTGTCTCCGGCAAGTATCGAGCAGAGATATATTCCCGGATTCAGGGTGGATACATCGAGCATTACTTTTTGAGTTCCATTGACTTTTCGTGATATCGATTGTACCAATTGCCCTTCCAGGTTATAGATGGAAAACAGTAAATCCTTGTTGGCTTGTGCAAGTGAGAAGTCCAACATGATCTTGTCATGTGAAGGGGTTGGATAGAATTCCCCTACAAAATTCTCTGGTGATTTTTTCTCGATTCCAACGGTAGTTTCTGTGGACACCTGTGCACGGATCATAGGATCCCGGTCTTCACGGTAGCGGAAAATAGACCAGCTCCCAAGAGTTTCATAAGAACGGTTGCAAATGGGAGGGGTATTATCAGTCCCCAGTCCGATATTGGCGCCTTCCATTCTCCACTCAATAAATACCGATCCACTGTCAATGCGAATTGGAAGCGGCATATTGAAGGTGTTCCATGCTTCGATGGCCACCAGTGAACCTGAAAGGTATGCGGAGTCAAGCAGGTTACCCGGCCCATGAGCGGGACCATTATTGTCATAGAGCAATGAGTAAAATCCGGTTCCATCTGTGTTATAAGATATATAATATTCCAGTTTAGTGATGAAACATGGATAAAAAGGCGGAACAATTTCAATTCCAACTCCTGAATTTCCTCCGCTCCATGAAATTCCTGTAGCGGGAGGAACAGCGATATCGCTCGTATAGTACAATGGAATGTACACCTGATTTGTATCCACAACGATTATTTCGGAGAGTTTTTCATTATTCGTAATGGTAACATCCCCACTCAACTGGGTTTGAGTTCTAAACGTATAGGTTCCTGCAGTGGTCGGATTAAAAGGGACTATAGTAGTAAGGTTTTGTGTTTCGCCTGCCAGCAGGGTGTCTGTCATAATGTTTTCCTGAACTACAGTGGCTCCGATATTATTCATGATTCTCATATTCACATTGAATGGTTCAAGAGTGTCGGTTCCTGTATTCTTGATTTGAGAAGTCATCATGTAAGGGTCGCCATTTTGGGTGAGAAACAAGGCGCCACTTTCTTCATTGTCATTGTAAAGAGCAGCAGCATCTTTAACACTTATAAGGCTTGTAGACGGATAGTAAAATTTAATGGCATAGGATTGTGCCGGGTAAGTGTTTTGAGAATGTTGCAATCCGATTGCACCGGTATTGTTTTCAATACCAATCGTAAGATAGCTGGTTGTAGCAGCAGAGGATCCTTGTTGGGTCATGTACTGAAAAGTGATGGAGCTATCCACTGCGGAGAGGATTAACTGGAATGTGTTTAATCCTGTGAATGGAGTGATGGAATTATTAAACCAGAAGGGAACATCAATGTATGAAACAATTAATGTGTCCGTAGAATTGCTCCATGTCCAGCACTGCGCATTATTACCGGTACCAAGAAAATTCAAATCACACATCATTGCGGCAATGTAATCTTGCGGCTGAGCGGCAGAAGGAATCACCGGAAAGGGAGATGAAATGTTTCCGTTGCTGAATATAATATATCCATTAGACCCTACTTTGTATTGTGAAACCGAATACCAGTAATAAGGAAATTGAAATCCCATTGAATAAAAAGTAGAAGTATTATCATCGGTGAGTCCGGTGACCAGCTGGGCATCTGGCAAGGTTGTGATGTCTATCCAGTTATAGACAGGCCCTTGAGGATGATTACTATCTCGCCAGGTGTATCCAAATGTATCCGGACCTCCTGCCTGTGAGAATGCATTGGCAGCACTAAGAAATACAATAATTGTAAGTAGCAGTTTTTTCATGAGCGTTGGAATTTCTAGTGATTAAATAATGAACAAGATCAGTAATTTTCATGATGGAAGCAAATAGGGAAAGACCGGTTGATTTCTGCAAAAATCCGGATCTTTTCCGTTAGGGGTATCTCACAGTTGTTCTATGCTTTTCTGAAAATCAAATTGCAAATCTTCATGCAGACTTTCTACCGCCGTCAGGATTTTTTTTCGCTGCTGATTATATAAATTCGTGAGTACAGGACTTTCTTTATAATCAACACCGGAATTCCGGAGTAGGGAGCAATAGTGGATTAGTAGTTCGGCTTCCACTGCTTTGCTCGCTGTGAAACGAATGTGCTTGTTTGTTTGGCGTAATATTTTTCGAAATGATTTTTTGGCAAAGTAAAGGTTGGAAGTGTTCACTTCTTTAAAAGCAATGTTCATTTCTTCCTTCACCTGCCGGATGAAAGCCTCCTGATCTTCACTTTCAAAAAGAAGATAACTAAGTAATTCTTTGTTTTCTTTTTTATGCTTTGCTAGGCGCAGGCAAATCTCTTGCAGTCTTGAGGGCTCAAGTCCGGTTAGTGCTGATTTTATTTCCTGAATTGTAGCTGCTTTCAATGGAGAAGTCAGGGTGTTTGGTGCCTGAACTTGTCAAAGGTAATCCAATTGAAGCAATGAGCAATTGTCAATGTGCTTCTAACTTTTTAATTATTTGCTCAATTCTTGCTTGTTGATTGATTGGTGCTTTTGAATATGCCATGCGGTAATTGACTAAGGCAGCTTTCTTGTTATTATCTGCATCGTACGCTTCAGCAAGACTATCGTAGGTATTCCATGATTCAGGATATCGCTTCACATTAAGAGCAAATATCTCAATGGCTTCTTTGGTGTTTTTTTCAGCAAGCAATGCATATCCATAAGCATTCAACTGCGCTTCATTTGCAAGTTTTTTCGCCTTTTCATTGGTGGCGAGAGCTTCTTCTGATTTTCCTTCCAGAGCCAGATATTTTGCCAGAGTAAAGAGGTTGACTCCATTTTCCTGATTTCCGACGGATAGTTCAGCCCACTCCTTTCCCTCTTTCAAATGAATCTTGTTAGCAAGACAAAAACGTGCGGCCTGTAAGGGAGCTTCCCAGGTAAACGCATTCAGTCCGCGAAGTTCTTCTTTCATGCTCTGGAAAACAGTTTCATTCACATCTACATCAACTTTGAATGAAACGGATATTTTTTCCCAACGCAAATTAACGTTGACAAAAGATTTCTGGGGCGACAAGAACTGGTAACTTAACCAGTCCTGATTCTCTGCAGCCGTGGGAGTAGTTTTTATGCGGAGAGCATCTTCGGCAGGATTATAAAAAAAGCTTCCCCATGAAGTTGAGTTTTTAGAGAATATGATGGTCCATTCGTTCCGGGAGGGTATCATGTGTAGTCCATAGGTTCCTGCTGCCAATGGCTGGTCATCTATTTTTACATCTGTTGAAAAGGAAATTGTCGTGTTTTCATTGGCGCCGGCTCTCCAAACAGAATCATAAGGCACCAACTCTCCCCAGATGTCACGATTTCTTACAAGCGGACTATGATATGTGATACGAATATCTGTAAGCCCGATGCGTTGCATCACTGTGGCTAATTGACTTGCATCCGGACTTTTCAGGGTTTGAGCATCCACTTTCTTTAACGGAGTTGACAGGAGAAATGCAATCAGGAAAAGATGGAGTATTGTTTTCATGAATTGATTTTATGGATTCTTTAAATGAAACAAAAGATACCGCTAGAATTATATTTAGAGAATACTATTAATTAAAACAGGACAACTTTCAGAATTTTACTTTTCCAAAACCGTCAGGAACGTATTCTTAAACGATTAATGTAACATTCGATTAATATTGGAATTGTTCCGGTTTAATGAATCACAATTTTTTTCTGTTGTAATACTTCTGATCCTGACTGAAGTGAGCAAATGTAAACGCCCTCAGGTAATGGTTTTGTCAGGAAACTTTTTTCACTTAGATTCATTGCCTCTTTAAGAATCTGCCTTCCGGTAATATCAAAGACAAGAAACAAAACAGAAGCGTTTTCATGAAACAAATTGTCGGAGACCTGAACATAAAATATCCCTTCATTAGCGTTTGCACGAACAGAAAATAAATCAGCTCCTGCCACAGGGTCTTGAATTCCCACAGTCGATTCGCAATATACTACCGTGCCATTCCAAATACGCGGACTAATTGCAAAGGCGAAAGGGTAATTTACACCTGTACCTTCAAGAATAGAAATTGAGCCGTTTGTGCTATACACTGAACTCAGCAGGGTTCCATCAGTATATTTGACATTAGCGCTACCACTTGTTTTTGCAACATAAAAAGCCAGTGTGTCTCCCGGTAACATGGTGAGGTTAATAGCTATGGGAATAAAGGCCGGTACATCCTGCACGGAAGTAACACTGGCATTTCCAAGGATGCTCCAAGCCGTTGCATCTCCCTCGAATCCTATATGACTTCCTTGCTTGTAAAGTATAGCGCAGTCACTTGTGCCGGTTGCGAAATTGCCATATAGATATTGAATTTCTAAAGTCGTGGTCGCAACAACATCAAACATACAACCGCTTAGGCCATTGTTCGAAGCAAAAAGTGTTGATAAGCTGTCGCATGCAAATTGACTGCTTTGATCCAGGCGCAGTACTTCGCTTTTTGCTGTCGATGTCTGGCTATTGAACCAAACAGATTGGCCGTTTTGCAATGCCAAGCCCTCATCCGAAGAATATACTTGTGCATTTGCATTCAATGTAAAGAAGAGAAGTGCCAGGAGAAGAAACAGGTTGGTTTTCATGATGTCGTTTTTAGGAATTGACAGACTAAAATTATAAAAAGAGTTTGTTGCTGCAACAATGATTCATGCTATTTTATAAGCAAATCGGGAATTAACAATCCGCTCTTGAAATCAGCAGCCCACTTTTTTGTTCATGTTTTAGGAAAAAACAACCGTATCAGTTGAAATAAAAAACAACCACAGCTTCATCAGAGGTGATAAATTCTCCGTGTGGTGCCTTGTTATTATTATACGAAACACAAGACGAATCGCAGGGATTGGAATTTTAAAGAAAAATATTGAACGATAGGTTGAAAGGGAGAGGAAAATTCCGAACTCATAATTCTTAAGATTCAATCAGCACGGTCGCTTGGTATTCAAGTTTTGCTTAAGGTTTCATCACAAAAAATCCAAGACCGGCATTGGAGCCAATCAAACTGAAGTCCGCTGATTCAAGGATCCAATCACCGTTCAAATCATAAATAGAATAGCCTGTAATAAATTGTGACAATGCATTTTCTAAAGTATCGAAATCGAGACTGTCTATGATGCCATCCTGTACACCTAATGTAGTGCCGTTGGTGATATCCCCACTGTACAAACAAAACTCCCCATCCATGTCGGCCAGATTGTTTCCAAATGCTTTTCCGGCAGAAATGGTAAAATCATAAAGTAATGAAGTGCTATTGAAAAATAAAGGTATGGAACTCCAGGTCTCCAGCGCGTTGCGGTGTTTCAGGACGATGTAATAGGAGTTATTCAAAACGGATGCAGGAAAGACAAAGCTTCCCATTCCGTTCGTTTCAAGCACCGACTTTTGTGAATAAACGGTAGTATAAGGGGAAACAGCTTCAGCCAATTCCACAGTAATGCTGTCACAAATTCCGGGGTAATTTACCGGATCAAGAACAGGACTCATCAGTTGATTTCCTATATAGAATCCTTGAATAAGGGCCTTCAGGTTCAACGTTACATCCTGGCAATTGTTTACCACAACATTGGTAACCGGTGAAGGAGAGCAGTCCACTGTTACTGAATACGATCCACTGCTGTAAACAGTGATGTCAGGACTTGTGGCCCCTGTACTCCAAAGATACCTGTTTCCTGTGCTTGCGCTCAGTACCACGGAATCACCGAGACAGAAAGTAGTGGGCCCGCCTGCCAATATAGATGCTGAGCTGCCTGTGCCGCTCAGGGTGATGTCATCAATACGGTACTGAGTTGTTCCACTACTGTGATTGAAACGAATTGATAAGGAGCTGACCGAAGGAATTGTGCCACTCACTGTCCTGTAATGCCAGGTACTTGTTCCGGTTCCGGTTGGAAGAGGAGAAACGCTGAGTGGTGTATAATCTACTCCATTGGTGCTGATTTCTACAAGGAGTTCAGTTCCATTGGCAGCGTTTCCGTTTTTATACATTCCATGAGACAATTGAAGATTGCTCATTCCGGTCGTGTTAATTCCTGAGATGACAAAAGTTTTTCCGGAGGATGTAAAGAACACATTCGCACCTCCGGAAACACCTGAATAGCCGGAGGAAATTGCAGTATTTCGTACGTCCGCTGTACCACTCATAGTAAATCCATCGTTGTCGAAGCCGTTATTTGCCTCATGTGTGTCAATGCTCGTGGTAGCGGATACGGTTCCCATGCTTTCATAAAAAACCAGCCCGTTGACAGGAGGACTGACGAAGGAAACAGCTACAGATCCGGATGAAGAACTGCAGCCGCCTGTAATAGTTACCTGCACACTATAATTACCTGTATCCATTACCGTTATACTGGGAGTCGTTTCGTTATTGGACCATAGGTATGAAATACCCGGACTGGCAGTCAAGGTAACAGAGTCTCCATTGCACATGCTTACAGGTCCTGGAGGAGATATTATGGCAGAGGCCGATGATGTAACGTTTATTGTGACTGCCGGCAATGTATCATTCAAATGATTTGCGTCATTCGCCTGCAATGTATAGCTCCGGAAAGAATAAGTACCGCTTGCACTCATATCCACAAGATTGCTGAAGTTGACAATCAGGTTTGCGCCGGCGCCCAAACTTCCGCTGTTTATCGTTTCTGTGAATGTTTGTATTCCGAAAGATGGCGATGTGACCTCTAACACAACTTGTAAATAAGTGGCGGAGAAGTCAACAGCAAGTGCACCATGGTTTTTTACCTGTACACTCATGGACTGGTTTGCATTCCCGCACATTGGAGTTTGAGGATTGAGCAATGCCTGAACACCAAAATCAGTAGGAATACTAACTCCGTTATACTCTACTGTAAAGAGCGATATTACCGGGATGTGATCGGCTGCATTGTGAAGCGCATTTGCAATAGCGGGAGAAACAGCACTGTTGGATGGCTTGTTAATGGAGTCATTATAAAGATTGCCATCATTCCCATAGGGGATTTGTGAGTTAGGAACGTAGGTTATTCCTCCGGCCTGACCAATTGCATTCGAATACATGTGCAGATCAAAGCGATCATCCATACCGCCTGTTGAACCGCCACCAAAGGCGCGAATGCGGGGCGACTGGGTATGATGAGCACTGTAAGCAGCTTGATTCCAGGTATTGATCATTGTGATGGGGTCGATAAAATAACCTTCATTTCCGGGTATTACCTGCTGCAGTTTCTGATAGCATAGTTCTGTGGAACCATAAATGTTAAAGTCTCCGCAGACTATAAAGTTAGTTCCGGGGGGCAAAGCATTTGTAACTTTTCTAAGACTGTCAACTTCACGGGCTCGCTGGGCCTCATTGCTGGCTCCACTACTTGCTTTTAGATGGACGGAATAAATTCTGATCGTATCACCTGAAAGCGTGTGTACTAATTTGAACTCGGAAATATTTCTTAACTCAGTCAGGATAGCTGAATTTGTTACAGAGTGAAATTTGGATGTTTTATAAAACAAGCCATTATCAGTATCATAACCGTCAATGAATGGACCGGCAGAATAAGTGACATTCGTAGCATTTAAAACGTTGGAAAGAAATACATTCATCCCAGTTTGCGAATTCATTTCCTGGACAACCAGGATATCAGGATTCGTTGCATTGAGAATGGTTCTGTAATGTGGATGGCGGGTGGTAGTATCACTTACGAAGTTGGTTCCGGCTGCAGGATAGTTCAAGAGATTATAACTCATAAAGCGAATGGTATCCATCGTCTGCCCATCAGCATTCATCCATACAAGAAAAAGGAAAAAGAAAAGAGGAAGCATTTTTCTTCTGTGCATGTAAGGATACCTTGTCACCACGATAGACGAACCGTGGAGCACATCGAAAAAAGTTCTCATTTATGTTATATATGACTTTGTTTAGGCGCAGTACCTGGAAAACTCTGCCATTGACAGCATTACGAAGATAGTAAATTCTTAAGATATGCTGTGAATTATTGGTGAATTACCCATTTCGCGTGGCAAGTGCCGCTATAAAAGCAAAAATTAACCGGCGCGACAGCTTTTCCCCTTTTTATTCCATCAGAAAGACCGAAGAAGCGGGTAGGCTGACACGATGGATTAGATAAAGAATCACATGAAATCTATGTGGAGTCGGGTGCCAAGTTTCAAATCATCAGGGCTCATTAGGTTTGTTTACGCCCAAATGAGCTTTTTTTCATTTGGATACGTTTGGAACCGTTAGGACACAAAAATATATCGCTCACATTGCACTGTAGAAAACTGTTTGAACAAAGCACAAAAAATGTTTTAGTTGAGTATTTCTTCCTTCGTTCAATGAAACCGTATTTTTCAATCAAAAAACTATAGGTACTTTTATTAAAATTCTTTTATGAAGATTCCCATTCTCCTTTTTCTTTTTTGTATTCACTCCATTTCCCTTCGGGCACAAACCTGGCAAACTGTAACACCTCACCCGGAGTTTTTTCCATACTACCCGGTTGTGCCGGACACAAATCACTTAAGAGGTTTAGCATCTAAAGAAGTTCTTTATTCGGACGATGGTGGAATAAATTGGTCGAAAGTAAATTTGGGAAGAACGCTTATAACCGTTCAATTTAGCTCGGCTCAAAATGGTTGGGTAAGTGCAGATTCGGGTAGAATATTTCATACCTCTGATGGTTGTCAGACTTGGGATACCATTATTTTACAAACGCCTAACTTAGTAAATCTTCAATTTGTGAATGACACCGATGGGTTTGTATTCAAATCACCTGCAGATAGTGTTTATGTTACAAACGATGGTGGAGTTAACTGGACATTGAAATCAACGGGAGTAGCCAGCTCTTCAATAATAACTTTTTTTGACAAATGGCATGGCTGGGCATTGATTAATGGAGATTCAATTATAAAAAAAACCAATGATGGCGGACAAAGCTGGATTAATATTTCATTACCAAGGCCGGTTTATTATCCGTCCATTCAGTTTATCGATACCTTAAACGGCTGGATAGCCGGGGAGGGGAGCGGTGATTCACTCATGCGTACACGCGATGGCGGGCTGACCTGGCAAAGTCTCAACCATATTTTTACTTATACTTATGATACACCCAGATTTTGTTTTAAAGACACCTTGCATGGCATTTATAACTATGGGGGTGAAGTTTATTATTCCAGTGATGGAGGTATTACATGGAATCATTCTTACACTTCGCAATATGGATTCTGTGACGTAAGTCAAAATGTTTTTTTTGTTTTTGGAAGAGAAATTATAAAATCCTCTGACGGTGTTAATTGGACCAAGCTTGCCTACTCAACATTTCCAGACATCCTTTGGAATTTTATTTTGACTGCGCCAAGGCTTGAATTTAATAGTCCATCGACAGGAGTGTATATTATGGGTGATGATAACCCAAGTATGACCTCCTTCTTTAACAATCTTTATCTCACTGAAGACTCAGGTAAAACATGGACCTATGTCTCTGATGTCTTTCCTGTATGTAAAGATATTCAGTTTATATCCGATACGCTTTGGTATTTAAGTGTGGCTAATAATCTCATTCCGGGAATATTTTACAAGAGCAATGATCATCTTCAGTCATTAATTGTAGTGAACAATTCATTTGCACCGCCGGCTTTTCATTTTACTGATGCACTTCATGGTGTAGCCAATGGCAATTATACAAATGATGGCGGTATAACTTGGATTCCCAATGGAAATTTAAACTATGGTGAGGATTACAGCTTTATTGATTCATTGAACGGATGGACCATCGGCAGAACATATGTCAGCCGTACTTACAATGGGGGATTAACATGGACGAACATCACAAATGGAGTTCCGATTGGAGGTTCGTCGCAAGCTCAACGTATTCAGTTTACAGATTCTTTACACGGTTTCGTAACGAGCATACCGTGGTATAATACCTCGACACTTTGTAAAAGTGCAGATGGCGGATTTTCGTGGCAAAATGTTCCGACGACTTTTAGTTTTTTCTCTTCATATTTTACTGATTCTATTCACGGATGGTTAGCCGGAGACGATGGAATATTTTATACATCAGACGGCGGAATAACATTTACTCAGCAGAATTCTAAGCCGGTTCAGATGATAACATTCATAGACTCTGTACATGGATTTTGTGAGGGGAATCGTTTGTTTCTCAAAACAGATCAGACCGGTATCATAAACGAAATCGCAAGTCCGGTTTACAATTCAGCCAACGATGTATTCGTTTATCCAAATCCTTCCAATGGAATTGTAAATGTAAAATCGTCACAGAGAGATTGTGAATTATTAATTTATGACAATCTTGGCAGGGTCATTATTAAAACGAAATCCACTAAGAACCTTAGCCAGATTGATTTGTCCAATTATCCGAATGGAGTTTATTTTTTGTTCATACGTTCCAGAGAAATTCAGTGTGCGAGGTTGATTATAAAAGAGTGATCAATAACGTGTTTAATGAAATTATTGTTGAAATAATTAATACTTGCTGCACTTAACCAAACCGGTGCTTAACAAACCCCTATTAAGACACATGAAAAATATCTTATCAGCAAATGACATTATACTACAAAAACCAATTGGTTTTTTTTAACCGCTGCGCTATGAGTCAGTAAATCCATAAAAGAGTCATGTATCCTGAAATTGTACTGAATTTTGCACCTTTGTTGGTATGCTCAATCAATTAACTCCCGCCATTTTTTGGGATACTGACATAAAGACAATTTCAGAAGATGAACATGCGGGGTTTATCATACAACGCGTATGTATGTTAGGAACGTGGCAGGATTGGATATTGTTGAAAGCAGAATATGGAATCAAGAAAATCGAGTCAGAACTTATAAAATCACGCTATCTTGATCAAAAAACGCTGAATTATTTTAGTTTAATTTTCAAAGTCCCTAAAGAAAAATTTCGATGTTATTCTTTTCAGCAGTTAGTCCCAAGGCATTGGAATTATTGAGAGAAATTCAGAACCAGGAGGTAGTAAAAATTGCATCGGTTGAGGATGTTGCTGCGATGAAATTAAACAGCACGATGAATCGCGGTTCTAAGAAAGATTTTTATGATATTTACGAATTACTTGATCATTTTACACTGGAAGAACTTATTTCTTTTCATGCTTCCAAATATGATTCTACTTCCCAATTAATTTTACTCAAAAGCCTTGTTTATTTCGAAGACGCAGAGAAGGAACCGGATCCGGTTTCCGTCAAAAAGGTTGCCTGGAGATCAGTGAAGCAAAAAATAGTTGAGACCGTTAGGAATTTTTCCCAAACAGCACGCTAACTAAGAGTAGTTAAAAAATCAAAACAACCACCCGGTATTTGCATTGAAAAAAAATCAAACAGGCAACAATTCAGTGGCAACCTTTCTTGTCTCAGCATCTGTGGCAACATAGTCAGAATAAGTTGGCTGCTGAACATAGGATATTTTTTCCATACAGGATGATATCATATCACTCATGTCCATAAAACCAATTTGATCTTTGAGAAATGCAGCCACTGCAACTTCGTTTGCCGCGTTGAGGATGCAAGGCATATTTCCACCTTTGTTCATGGCTTCGATAGCCAGGTTAAGGTTTCGAAAAGTTTCTTTGTCAGCTTGCTCGAAGCTTAAGTTAGGATAATCTAAAAAATTAAATCTGGGAAAATCTGTCTTTAGCCGATCCGGGTATGCGATGGCATATTGAATTGGCAATTTCATATCCGGCAAGCCCATCTGCGCCTTCATGGATCCATCCTCAAATTGTACAATACTGTGAATGATGCTTTGCGGATGTACAATCACGTCGATCTGTTCCGGCTTTAGTCCAAACAACCAGCGTGCTTCGATCATTTCAAGTCCTTTGTTCATCAGACTGGCAGAGTCAATTGTAATCTTAGCCCCCATTTCCCAATTCGGATGTTTGAGTGCCTGTTCTTTTTTTACAGTGCGTAGAAAATTCTTATCCCGACCCCGGAATGGTCCTCCCGATGCGGTCAGGTAAATCTTTTCAATAGGGTTGTTCCATTCACCGGCCATACACTGAAAGATGGCGGAGTGTTCCGAATCTATTGGATAAATATTTACAGCTTTTTCCTGGGCCAGTTTCGTCACCAACTCTCCTGCAACCACAAGCGTTTCTTTATTTGCCAGGGCAATGTGTTTGCCCGCCCGAATTGCATTCAGTGTAGGTTTTAATCCGGCATAGCCTACCATTGCAGTGAGCACCATCTGAATATCTTCCATCTCGACAATTTGCGCCAACGCTTCTTCTCCTGCAAAAACCTTCACCGGAAATGAGGACAGGCCTTCACGAACGGCACTTAACTTTTTCTCATCACCAATTACCACTGCATTGGGTAAAAACTCCCTGGCCTGGGCGATCAGCAAATCGGAATTATTAAAAGAGCTGAGTACTTCCACCTGGAAGTGCTCAGGTTGATTGCGTATTACCTGCAGTGCCTGGGTTCCAATGGAGCCTGTACTTCCAAGTATCGCTATGTGTTTTTTATCTGACATTTTTTATTTTCTCTCCTATTAAATACCCCGGGTCTTTTTCTATTCGACGAATCGCCGCAACGCTTTTTGAAAGCAAATTCAAATACTAAGACATGTAGGGTGTGAGTTGGTCCGCGATAATTCTGTCGTTGGAAAGCCGGGGTACTTTGTTCTGGCCTCCCAGTTTTCCCATTGATCTCATATAGTTGATAAAAGAGTCTTTGTGCAATGTACGAAGCATCAGGGGTTGAAGTATGTGTCCTGCAATCAGATCTTTGTAATATATATTTTGGCGTTGCATGCTGTCATCAAGAAGTTGCCGGAACTTTTGCATGTCTTCAGGAGCTTTATGAAACTCTATGAACCATTCGTGATAGGGCAGCCCTTCATCCGGATTAACTTTTGGTGCAACGGTAAATTCAACAACTTCTGCATGCTCCTGTGAAGCGGCCTCCAACAGAGCCCGCTCTACTTCTTCCCCTATAACGTGTTCGCCAAATGCAGATATAAAGTGTTTGATCCGGCCCGTGATAATGATTTTATATGGATCCCTGGAGACAAATTTTATAGTATCTCCCAGGTTATAGCCCCACAGTCCGGCATTGGTATTTAACAGCAGCACATAATTGATTCCAAGTTCCACATCCTTTATTGAGATTCGTTTTGGATTGGGATTGAAGAACTCATCTGCTGGAATGAATTCATAAAAAATTCCTGTGTCTAAAAGTAGCAGCAGCGCCTTGTCCTTTTGTGAATCCTGATATGCAATAAATCCTTCACTCGTAGGGTAGAGTTCAATACTATCCACTTTTTTTCCAATACTCTGCTCCAGCTTGTTCCGATAGGGTTCATAATTCACGCCACCATAAACAAACAAGCCAAAATTCGGAAACAAGTCCTTTATCTTTTTTCCTGTTTTCTCTATCAGCTTGTCAAAATACATTTGCACCCAAGGCGGGATGCCACTGATAAAGCTCATGTCGAGAGGAAGCGTCTCGTCCGCTATCGCTTCGATTTTTTGTTCCCAATCTTCAATGCAGTTGGTGGCATAAGTGGGCAATTGATTTCGTTTCAGGTAGGATGGAACATGGTGATTCACAATCCCGGAAAGTCGCCCAACAGGAATTTGATTGCCTCTGTCGAGAGCAGGACTTCCGGAAATAAAAATCAATTTGCCATTTAGAAAATTAGCTTTTCCGGTTTCGTTGATATAAGTCAACAGCGCATTGCGTGTCGAATTAATATGATTAGGAATGGACTCTTTGGTTATAGGGATAAACTTCACTCCGGAAGTGGTTCCGGAAGTTTTGGAAAGATAGAGCGGGCGCCCTTTCCACAATACGTCCTTCTCTCCCTGCATTAAGCGGTCTATGTAAGGCTTTAATCCTTCATAATCACGGACGGGAACATGGATTTTAAATTCCTCATAGGATGAGATGGAACGAAAGCGATGATCTATTCCGAAGGCAGTATCCCGTGCATTTCGGAGCAAATACCGGAATACCCGATCCTGGGTCTCCACAGGATGCCTGCTCCAGGAAAAAGTCTGACGGGCTACTCGTGCGGCAAAAACTTTACTAAAAAAGGATAAAAGTCCCATGCCGGATCAGGAATTATTTAATTGGATTCATTTCGGCTGGAAAGTTAAGAGATATATCGCAAATTCCGGAACAACATCAGACATTGTAGAGAAGCATTTCTCTCCTTGACTGGAATACAGGTCAGAGAATTGGGTTTAAAATGGAATAATTGGAATTGTGTTCGATTGGTGTGTAGCCACCTGAGAATTTCAAAATGAAACATATTTTTGTGGATCTACAGCAGTTCCATTGAACCAAAGCTCAAAATGAAGAT
Organism: uncultured Bacteroidota bacterium; assembly: GCA_963775555.1. Taxonomy (GTDB): domain Bacteria; phylum Bacteroidota; class Bacteroidia; order AKYH767-A; family 2013-40CM-41-45; genus QQVM01. Next base: position 530,338 of record CAVZJJ010000002.1, read on the forward strand.
GAGGACCGCTGCTCAGTTCGCCGGAATTTCCAATTACGGCGATGACTTCACCAGCTTTTACAAAATCGCCTACTTTTTTTAACAAAGCCGAATTATGTTTATAAAAAGAAAATAGATTATTGGAATGCTGTATTCCAATGACCCATCCGGTTTCGGAAGTGAAATTGGCAATCAACACAGTTCCATCAAGCGTGGCTTTAATAACCTCGTCAGGTTTGGATACAATATCGACACCATAATGCCGGGTCACCGGGTCAAATCGATTTGTAGCCGTTCCTTTTAAAGGCGGAAAAAAGAGAAAACTTTGAATAGAATTCACCAAGGGGCCATAATCTCCAATAGAAAGGGAGTATTGGTCGCTGGATTCTATTTCTTGTCGAAGGAGACTGTCTTCCTGCGACTTGCGTAATTTATGGATAGTATCATACTTGGAAGCATTTTCCAGGGAAAGACTTGTGGAGTCGCTGGCGATGGTTCCGTTTACAATATTGCGGATGTTGGCGATATAGAGGTCTCTGGCCGCCAAAGCTTTTTCCATGGAATCGGTACGCATGACCAGATTGTAAACCCTTCGTTGTGTTTTCAGATCGGCATAGCCGGGAATATATTCACGCAAAGGTGTGAATGCAATGAGAAAGGTGGTGAGAATTACCAGTAAGATCACGCCAATGCCAATGCTAACAAACACGTTCAAAGGGCGAAGGTTAAAAGATGCCTTTTCCTCATAAGTCTCATCATTCATCACCACAAGGCGATACCTGCTTTTCAGGCTTCTGAACCATTTTTTGTTTTCCTTCTTCGCCATTCTGGTAAATTACAGATTTTCACCTAAAGACCATTCATTGCTGCTCTGCAAAAGAAAGGAGAATTTGATTCTCCGCCATCATTTTGTCAAAGAAGAACATTCTGCCGGATTATGAGTTTCAAACCTACGCCAATTCGAATTCAATCACAAAGGTTAGCAGATTTTCCCGGATTTGGCCATCTGATGCTCCCGGAATTAGTCTTATCTTGCATGCGCTTTCGGACAAAATAAAATTAAAGAATAAGAGTTATTGAACAATTGATGATTTCCTGCCGATTTCTACGCCGATCAATGTTTCGCGGCTTCTTCCTTATTTCGATATCCCTACTCTGGATCTCGTGTTCTAACACGAAAGACACCTGGGTTAACAGGAGATTTCACAATCTTTCCGCGCATTACAATGGCTATTATAATGCCGGTCTGAAAGTTCAGGATGGCGTTGAAAAACTGGCGGCATCACATGAAGACAAGTACGACCGCACACTTGCAATTTATCAATACGCAAACGCTGAAAAATCAAAGGCCATTTATCCTCAGATGGACGATGCCATGAAACGACTTGGAACGGTTATTCAGCGGCACACCATTGTAGATAAACGCGGAAATGAAAAACCGAATTCAGAAAAATGGATTGATGATAATTGGCTGCTCTATGGGCAGGCGCTTTTTTATAAACACCAATACTTCGAGGCAATTGAAGCCTTCCAGTATGTAGAAGTTACCTATAAGAAAGACCCGAATCGTCACATGGGCTCCCTGTGGCTGGCTAAATCATACATTCAGCTTACCATGATGCGTGAAGCCGGTGACAAGTTGGATTATCTCAGAAATCAAAAAGATTTTCCAAAGAAGAAAATTTGGGAAATGGAAGCGGTCAATGCGGATTTTAATATGCAGATGCGGAATTTCGATAAAACCATCGACCACTTGCTGAGAGCTTCCGAATTGGCCCCCAAAAGAGAGGATCGCATCCGTTTTATGTTCATCCTCGCTCAACTCTATCAGCAAAAGGAAGAATACAAACAGGCCTTTGATCTTTATTCCAGGGTGATCAAGATGAATCCTAAATATGAGATGGCTTTCAACTCGCGTATCAACCGGGCACGATGTTACGATGCCGGTGGCAAGGGTGGCGAAACGGTGAGAAAGGAATTACTCAAAATGGAAAAGGATCCTAAGAACAAAGAATACCTGGATCAGATCTATTATGCTCTTGCTGGCCTTGCTCAAAAAGAAGGAAATGAGACAGAAGAGATGCTTCTGCTGAACAAATCTATACAGGTGAGCGCCGGGAACCAAAATCAAAAAGCGCTTTCCTACCTCGCTATTGGAAAAATCTACTTTGCCAGACCGGATTACAAAAACGCACAGTTGTATTACGACAGCACCATTGCCAACCTCAGTAATGATCATCCCGACTATACCGAAATTCTGACCTTGCGAAACAGTCTCACCCGGCTCGTGAAATACCTGAATACGATTGCTGTTGAGGATAGCTTGCAGGCCTTAAGTAGGTTGTCTGTCGCTGAACTGGAAAACCTTATCGACACTAAGATTCATGAAGAGGAGTTGTTACGGGCGGCACAAAAAAAACAGGATGAAGAACAGCAGGTAAATCAGATTTTTGAACCTACCCGCAATAAGGACATCAACGATTTTAATAGAGCCACAGGTTCCGGCTGGTATTTTTATAATCCTCAGGCAATGAGCTTCGGCTTGAACGAGTTTATCAAGAAATGGGGTAAACGCAAACTGGAAGACAACTGGAGACGAAGCAATAAAGCTACCAATTTCGCTCCTGATTTGGAAGTTGTAGAAGGCGACTCCCTGCTTAGTCCGGAAGTTGAAATTAAGGACCCATTACTTGCAGCAAAAAAGAAAAGAGAGACAATGTTGAAAGGGGTTCCCTCAACTCCGGAAGCACTTGAGAAATCCACCACAAAAATTATTGATGCATATTATAACGCAGCAATGATCTACCGTGAACAACTCAACGATCCGAATGCTTCCCTTGAAATGTTTGAGACCTTGCAACAGAAATATCCCGGAAATAAATACGAGGTACAATGTTATTATCTGATGTTCAGGATTAATAACCAGATAGGAAATACTGCAAAGGCGGATGTATTTAAAAACCTGATTCTGACAAAATATCCTGAAACGGAATATGCGGAAATTATCAGGAACCCCAACTATGCACAGGATCTGGCCGGAAAAAAATCAAACCTCGAATTGTTCTACGAAGAAACCTATCATAAATACCTCAATGGGGAATATAGTACCGTCATGCAAAGGAAAGCGCAAGCTGATGTACAGTTCCCCCAAAATCCCCTCACTCCTAAATTTGATATGCTGCGTACTTTGTCAGTAGGAAGAACTCAACCTTTGGCTATGTTTGAAGCATCTCTTCAGGATATCATACGGAATTATTCCGATGATCCTGTAAAGGACGAAGCGCAGAATATTCTGGACTATGTCCGTGGCATGAAAGGAACAGTACCCGACACTGCAAAGTCGGAAGGAGCGATTAGTCCTGCGCCTGCACCAACTCCTCCGGCAGGAGACTCACTGGCCAATTTACGCCTTTACTCCTACTTTCCTGATACGACTCACTATGTAATTATTATTTTTCAAGCAATTGGAGGAGAAGTCGATGGGCTTAAACTCAAGACAAAGTTGTCGGATTTTAACTCTACTAATTACGGAACAAAAAACTACTCTATCTCTGATCTGATGTTTGATCACAGGAGGAAAGTGGTGCTGATAAAATCATTCAAGAATAAAAAGGAAGCGCTGGAATACAATACACATATGTATAATAACGACGAGGTGTACGGCAATATCAACCCCAATTCCTACCAACAATTTGTGATCTCAGTGAATAATTATCCGGCCCTGATCGGTGAAAAGAAGACGGATGAATACGAGAATTTTTACCGCTCCTTTTATCAATAAATCTTTCTGCCTTCAGAATTGCCCCAATTGAAAGCTTGTCGCAGCGCAACAAGAGCTTATTTTTTCATGTCTTGTAAGAAATGAACAGGGTTTTCAACACTGTCACCACCATTTTTCCTTATTTTTAGTATAAAATCGCAACCTGTCGGATTGGCTGTTAATTAGGATTAACAATTGCCCGGTATTTTGATTTAAATAATTAAATAACAGTTGTTTATGTGTGATTACCTCAGTTGAAAACTTAGCTTTGTCACACTTGAATATTGTGTTAACTTTGTGCTCCTTTTTAAAAACCAAGAGAATTCAGAGGGGATTCTATCTAATTTTTCAACAGGCATAGATATGTTTAACAGCAAAGAAAAAAAGAACCCGGGTTCTGCGATCAAAGGGCCGGAAAACACAAACGCATCCATCAACCTGATTGGTGCAGGGACTGTCATTGAGGGTGACATTCGTTCCAATGGCGATATCCGCATCGACGGTACCGTTCATGGCAAGGTGATATCAAAGGCCAAAGTAGTGGTTGGCTCAACGGGTATTGTCGAAGGAGATGTTTCATGTCAGAACTCCGATCTTTCGGGAACTATTAAGGGAAAAATGAACGTTTCTGAATTGTTGTTCCTTAAATCATCTGCGAAGATTATCGGTGACATCGTTACCGGAAAACTGGTAGTTGAAGTAGGTGCGGCATTCACAGGATCGTGTAACATGGGCCCTGAAATTAAGGATATCAAACATGCCGACAAGCCCACAGAACTCGCCAAAGAAAAAACAGCCTGATTATTCTTACATGCGTTATGCGTCTATGGGTACGCAAATGCTGGTAATCATAGGCCTGGGTGTTTTTGGAGGTTATTACCTTGATAAATACCTCGAGTTTAAAATACCGGTATTCACCCTGACATTGAGTTTACTTTCTGTCGCAGTTGCTATATACCTTAGCATAAAAGATTTTTTAAAGAAATAATTTCCTGACCCCACGCTTATGCGAGGGGTTATTTGTTCCGGAGAATTTTATGAAGAATTATATCGTATTGTTGGGTATTCTAAGTTTTATCCTGTCCCTGGGTATTGTTTTTGCCGGTACTGTGATTTTCCCGGAAAGCGTGGACATTATCACTTGGCTACTTCTTTTTTATTTTCTCTTCATCACCTTTGTTTTTCATTTTGGCCTCGTACATGCCTCAAAAGGCCGCCCTCAGGTTTTCGTGCGTTACTATATGGCGTCCACGACCTTCAAGCTGTTATTACACATGGGCATTATTCTGATTTATGCCTTGTTCAATAAAACAGATGCAGTCCGTTTTATTACCAGCTTCCTGATTTTTTATGTCATCTTTACCGCCTTCGAAGTAGCCGTTGCATGGAAACAATTTCGGGCTGGTTAAGACTCAATTTTCCTGACCTTCCTTCAGAATAAACGAGCCCGCGGAACCATTGAAAATCAGATAAGCTATTGTTATGTCTTCTCCTGTTATCCAGAGCATTGGAATTTACAAGTCCCGGATTCGCCTGAAAGAAGCCTTTGTAATCTCTCTGGGAAGACTCGAGTATGCTGAGAACATCATCATTGAAATACGGGACAGCAGCGGACGAACAGGCTTTGGAGAAGGAAGCCCTTTTCGTACGATACATGGTGAAACACTGGAGACCTGTTTTTCGGTGGGAAAGGAATTGGCCTGGCTTCTTCTCGGAAAAAATCCATTGCAGTTAGAAGATTGCAAAGGCCTTATGGATCGATTCATCCATGGAAACACTACCATCAAAAGTGCTATTGATATTGCTCTTCACGACCTTGCCGCTCAACATGTCGGTGTACCCCTCTACACTTTTCTTGGTGGAGAAATGAAACATCGCTTATTTACAGATTATACTGTAAGTCTGGGTCCCCGTGAAAAAATGGCTGAAGACGCAGAAAAAATAGTCAGAGCGGGATTTTCGGTGATTAAGGTGAAGTTGGGGGAAAGCAAGGAGTCGGATGTTGCGCGTATCGGGTCTATTCGTGAAAAAGTGGGGATGCAAATTCCAATACGTATTGATGCTAATCAGGGTTGGACAAGGAACAATGCACTGGAAATTTTGGAAGAACTGCATCCATTCAACATCCAGCATTGTGAAGAACCCATTCCCAGGGCTGATTTTATGTACCTGCCGGAACTTCGCAGAAAAAGCAGAATACCGATCATGGCCGATGAATCATGTTTCGATCACTTTGATGCTGCACGTCTGATGGAAATGAATGCCGTCAATTCTTTTAATATCAAACTTGGTAAATCTTCCGGAATTTTAAATGCAATGAAGATCATCAAACTCGCTGAATCCGGAAAAATGCCTCTGCAGATAGGAGGATTCCTTGAATCGAGACTTGGCTTCACGGCTGCCGCACATTTGGCACTGTGCTGCATTGAATTGCCCTTTATTGATTTTGATACGCCACTCATGTTTTCAGAAGATTTTGTTGGTGGAGGTATTCAATATCATCAGAATGGAGAAGTTAACATTCCGGACAGCCCCGGACTCGGAGCTTTTTTTGAAACAGACTATCTGAAATCTTTGGAAGGAACTTTTATTGGAGTCTGAGCACATTTTACTGAGCGGATATTGAATGATTTCAGCCCCATCATTTTTCTCCCTGAATCCGCAATAAATCTCCTTTAAACCCTCATGATTTTATTGCTTTTAAGACTACTTCGCGGAGCTATGCATAAAATTTTCTCACAGCATTCATAGACAACTGAAAATCAATAAATAACAATTGAAAAAACAGGTCATAAATAGGCCGGATTCTTTGTTCATTCGCCTCAAAGTAGTACTTTTGCGCTCTCTTTAAAAAAAGACCAAAGGCGACATGTTGCAACTGATTCATAATGCGGGAGTTTCGAAGGCAAGGGTGCTTCTTGCGATGATTTTTCTTTTAGTTTTTTCAGGCATCTTATTTGCGAATGAAGAAACCCAAAAGGAAGAAAAATTCGATCCGGGTTCAGCAATCATGGAACATATCGGTGATTCGCACGAATGGCACATTGTCGGACACATCTCACTTCCTCTGCCTGTTATCATTTATTCCCCTTCCAAAGGATTGGAAATTTTCTCCAGCTCAAAATTTGAACATGGAACAGTTCCTTATAATGGCTATTTCCTGGATGAAAAAAACAAACTCGTTTCGGAAGAAGGCATCGAGTTTTATGATTTTTCTATCACAAAAAATGTTGCTGCATTATTCTTCAGCATTGCGTTAATGTTATGGATGTTTTTATCTGTTGCAAAATCTTATACCCGACGCAAAGGAGAAGCGCCAAAGGGAATGCAGTCCCTGATAGAACCACTTATTCTATTTGTACGCGATGAAATAGCAAGGCCCAGCATTGGTGAAAAGAAATACATGAAGTTCATGCCTTTTCTTCTTACCGTATTCTTCTTCATCTGGATCAATAACTTGCTTGGTCTGATTCCCATACTTCCGGGAGGAGCCAATATCACAGGTAATATTGCAGTTACCATGACGCTGGCTGTGTTCACTTTTATCATCACGGCTTTCGTGGCAAATAAGAATTATTGGCACCACGTATTTGCAATGCCCGGAGTTCCTGCCTGGGTACTCTTCCTGCTTACTCCCATTGAAATTCTCGGAATCTTCCTCCGTCCCTTCGTATTGATGATACGACTCTTTGCCAATATTACTGCCGGGCATATTATTGCCTTGTCCTTCTTTAGTCTCATCTTCATCTTCGGAGAAATGAATGCCGGAGTTGGATTCGGTGTATCCATATTGTCTGTTGCTTTTGTTATTTTCATGACCATGCTCGAATTGCTAGTCGCTTTCCTGCAGGCTTATGTATTTACACTTCTCTCCGCTATTTATTTCGGCGCTGCAGTTGAAGAGCATCATCACGATCACGATGGGATTGATGCTCATGTGGAAGAAGCAGCAATTATCTAATTGAATTTTTATTAACCCTTAAATATATACACTATGTTATCTTCAATTCTTCTGGAAGCAGGCAATCTTGGCCTTGGTTACGGGGTCGCTGCCTTAGGCGCGGGCCTTGCTGCACTCGGTGCAGGTGTTGGTATTGGACGTATCGGTGGCTCCGCATTGGAAGCGATCGCACGTCAACCTGAGGTATCAGGCGATATCCGCGCGAACATGATCTTGACTGCCGCTCTCGTAGAAGGTGCTGCCTTCTTTGCGATGGTAGTTGGCCTCCTGGTCACCTTCAAGAGCTAATGCTTTACACATGATCCGGTATGGCGGTTGGCCCTACCGGATCATTGTTAAGAAAATTGAATCTTAAATTAAAAAATTTAAAAAAAATAATCCCATGGAACTCATCAAACCCGAAATCGGCCTTATATTTTGGATGTCCGTTTCATTTCTGTGTGTCCTGTTCATTCTCGGAAAATTCGCATGGCCAATGATTCTCAAATCATTGAAAGAGCGCGAACAATCCATTGCGGAGGCCTTGAACTCGGCTAAAAAAGCCAAAGAAGAAATGGCTGCACTGAAAGACGATAGCGAAATTCTCTTGCGTCAGGCCCGCGCTGAAAGAGACATGATGCTCAAAGAAGCCCGTGATGCAAAAGACAATATCATTGCTGAAGCAAAACTGAAAGCCCAGGCTGAAGGAAGTAAAATGATCGCTCAGGCCCTGGAAGCAATCAACAACCAGAAAATGGCTGCCATCACAGAATTAAAGAACTCAGTGGCTACCATGTCGATTGAAATTGCCGAAAAAATTCTTCGCCAGGAACTAAGTCATGATGAAAAACAAAAATCCCTGATGCAAAATCTGATGGATGACATCAATTTAAATTAATCCGGGCAAACTTTTCTCAATCATTTACCATACAAATATCATTCATGTTAGATACAGTAGTTGCCAAACGATATGCAAAATCCCTCCTCAAGCTTGCGAAGGAAATGGGAGTATTAAAGGAGGTGAATGAAGACATGAAATTGTTTAGCTCCGTCTGTGAACAAAACCGCGAATTGGTTTTGCAGTTGCGTAATCCTATTGTTCCTTCGGGTAAAAAGCTGGCAATTCTGGAAGCGATTTTTTCAGGTAAAATGAATAAAATGTCGATGAGCTTTTTTCAGATTGTCACCCGAAAAGGCCGAGAGAAATTTCTTTTTGATATTTCGAAGGCTTATACCGAACAGTTCAAAGTTCTGAATGGAGTGCTTACTGCAGAGATTGTTTCTGCTTCCGGGCTGGATGATAAATTGCGTGCTAAAGTTTATCAAATACTGAGAGACGGCAACAAGTCGGAAGTGGAATTACAGGAGAAGATTAACAAGGACCTGATCGGTGGTTTTATCCTCCGTATCGGCGATAAACAATACGATGCGAGCATTGCTTCTGAACTCCGGAAGCTGGCCCGTGAATTTGCAAACAATCCTTACACAACTAAAAACTAATTTGAGTTTCACATTGGAATCAGTCCATCTCAATCTAAACCAACAATAAATATTATATACAATGGCAGAAGTAAGACCCGATGAAGTTTCCGCTATACTGCGTCAGCAGCTGGCCGGCTTCAAGACAGAAAAGGAACTGGAAGAAGTAGGAACCGTTCTCCAGGTGGGAGATGGAATTGCCCGTATTTACGGACTTAATAAAGTTCAATCCGGTGAGCTCATTGAATTTTCAAATGGACTGCAGGGAATTGTACTGAACCTTGAAGAAGATAACGTGGGAGCCGTATTGCTTGGAGTTTCGAATGATATCAAAGAAGGTGATATCGTGAAACGCACAGGAAAAATTGGTTCTATCAATGTAGGAGAAGGAATGCTTGGACGTGTGGTCAATACTCTGGGCCAGCCAATCGACGGGAAAGGACCTCTGCAGGGTGAGCTATTCGAAATGCCAATCGAGAGGAAAGCTCCCGGTGTAATCTATCGTCAACCGGTAAACGAACCATTACAGACAGGAATTAAAGCCGTCGATGCAATGATTCCTATCGGAAGAGGTCAGCGTGAATTGATTATCGGCGATCGTCAGACAGGAAAAACGGCTGTGGCAATCGATACTATTATCAACCAAAAAGAATTTTACGAAAAGAAAGAACCGGTATTTTGCATTTATGTTGCAATTGGACAAAAGGGTTCTACGGTAGCACAAATTCTTAAGACGCTTACCGAGGCAGGAGCAATGCCCTATACTGTAATTGTTGCCGCTCCGGCATCCACTCCTGCTCCTATGCAATTCTTTGCACCAATGGCCGGTGCTGCGATCGGAGAATTTTTTCGCGACACAGGACGTCCTGCTTTGATTGTTTATGATGATCTTTCTAAACAAGCTGTGGCTTACCGTGAGGTTTCACTTCTTCTTCGCCGTCCTCCGGGCCGTGAAGCATATCCTGGAGATGTATTCTACCTGCACTCACGTTTGCTCGAACGTGCTGCAAAAATCATCAACTCTGATGCCATCGCATCGCAAATGAATGACCTTCCGGAGACACTGAAAGGAAAAGTGAAAGGAGGGGGATCTCTTACGGCTCTTCCAATTATTGAAACACAGGCCGGTGACGTATCCGCATATATTCCAACCAACGTGATTTCGATCACTGATGGACAGATATTTCTGGAGGCAAACTTATTCAATGCCGGTGTGCGTCCTGCGATCAACGTAGGTATATCCGTTTCCCGTGTAGGTGGTAATGCCCAGATTAAATCCATGAAAAAAGTAGCAGGTACATTGAAACTGGATCAGGCACAATACCGCGAACTCGAAGCGTTTTCAAAATTTGGTTCTGACCTTGATGCTACTACAAAAGCAACTCTTGATAAAGGTGCACGTAATGTTGAAATTCTGAAGCAAGGTCAATATTCACCGATGTCCGTTGAAAAACAAATTGCCATCATTTATTGTGGTACCAAAGGTTTGATCCGTGATGTACCGGTGAAACGTGTGAAAGAATTTGAAACAGAATTCCTGGGTATTCTTGAAGCTCAATACCGTGGAACCCTTGATGCTTTACGAAGCGGTAAATTTGATGACGAAATCACTTCTGTATTGGATAAAGTAGCTGCAGAATTGAGTCCGAAGTATAAAACCAAATAATTACGGTAGCCCATACAGGGAACGTTTTTTAAGTTCCCGTATTTGTAGCCGACAATAGATCGAAATGGCAAATCTGAAAGAAGTACGAAACCGCATCAGTTCAGTTATATCTACTCAGCAAATCACCAAGGCAATGAAAATGGTGAGTGCGGCAAAATTACGCCGTGCCCAGGATGCTATAACTATGATGCGACCTTATGCCGGCAAGCTGCGTGAAATCATGGAGAATATTTCCGGAACACTTGAAGGCGGTGTGGGAGGAGATCTTTCTAAAGTGCGACCGGTAAATAAAGTACTCATCATTGCGGTAAATTCAAACCGTGGATTATGCGGAGCATTTAATGCGGGCATCATCCGTGCTGTTAATAAACTTTTACGTGAAAACTATTCTTCACTCGCGAAAGAAGGTAATGTTAAGGTGCTTTGTATCGGAAAAAAAGCAAGCGATTTTTTTAGTAAAACACCTTCTCTGTTTGCAGGTCAACGAAATGACTTGTACAACCATCTGGATTTTGAATCGGTGGCATTAGTTGCTGATGAAATCATGAGTGAATTTAAAAAGGGAGAGTATGATCGCGTGGATCTGGTCTACAACCAATTTAAAAATGCCGCTGTCCAGTATGTTACTTATGAGCAGGTACTTCCCCTTGCACCTCCGGTAAAAGCAGACACAAAGGTTCAACACGATTATATTTTCGAACCCGGAAAAGAGGAACTTGTCCTGGACCTGATTCCGAAATCGATCCGGGTGCAATTGTACAAGGCAGTATTGGATTCCAATGCTTCCGAACACGGTGCCCGGATGACTGCAATGAGTAAGGCAACTGATAATGCAGGAGACATATTGCGCGAACTTCGATTGTCCTATAATAAAGCACGTCAGGCGGCCATTACCAATGAAATTCTTGAAATCGTTGCTGGTGCAGAGGCCCTCAATGGATAATTTTGAAATCCCGAATTGCGCTGATCTGTTGATTTTTGTTTGATCAGAATCATCAGGTCTGAAATGCGAAGTCATTATTTTCAATAAGAGTATTCTGAACGAACCCGGCTTACTCCCGTTTTCTTCAGCTGACGCATCATTCTGTTCTTTTGAGGCCGGCTCTTGTTTGATTTGAATGTGTGCTTTTTAAATGTTGAATTCCTTAGCTGTTTTAATTCAGGAGGTATGAAAATCAACTTGCGTGAAATTTTAACAGTTACTACCATCCTGTTCGCAGTAATTGATGTGGTGGGGTCAATTCCGGTTTTACTGGAAGTGAAAAAACGCGTTGGGCATATCAAGTCGGCTCAGGCAACCATCGTTTCTATGCTGATCATGATTGCATTCCTTTTTTTGGGAGAAACAATCCTGAATTTTTTAGGAGTGGATATTCCATCATTTGCCATCGCCGGGTCGCTTGTCATCTTCTTTTTAGCCCTGGAAATGATATTGGGAATCCGTTTGTACAAGGATGAAATTCCATCCTCTGCATCCATTGTTCCGGTGGCTTTCCCTCTCATTGCCGGTACAGGTACCATGACAACATTACTCTCCTTACGGGCGGCTTATGATATTCCAACCATCATCATCGGAATAATTCTCAATCTTTTCATAGTTTATGCTGTATTGAGAAACTTATACAGAGTGGAGAAATTCCTGGGGGTGGCCGGAATAAGTATCCTACGTAAGGTTTTCGGAATCATTCTACTGGCGATTTCTATAAAGCTTTTTAGGGCGAATGTTGGTTTTTAATCCGTTAACGGGCAAAAAAAATTGGTAAAATACCCTGTCTGATCTGCGTCATATTGTAGGTTTTCAGGGGCTTTGCCGGGTTGGTATTTAAAAAAATAGTCCTACATTTGGAAAGATAAAAAAATCACCCTGACCGCTATGAAAAAACTTCTACTCAACGTGTTTGCTGTCCTTGCTGTCGTGCTGACAATTCAACTTTCGGCTTCAGCCCAAGGTACATATAACATTTGTACCATTACCCAAACTTTTGATTCAACCGGTACCCTTTACGATACAGGTGGACCGAATGATGTATACCAGGTTAACGAAAACTGTACATTACTTGTCAATCCACCCTGTGCAACAAGCATCACTATTTCCTTTCAACAATTTATGACTGAGTCTGGTTTTGACTTTTTCAATGTATATGATGGGACTACAGTAGCGGCACCGCAATTATTGAATGCGAGTGGTACAACCATTCCTTCACCTGTTACCTGTACTTCAGGTTCCATGCTGATTGTTTGGAGATCTGACGTTTCGATTATAGATAGTGGATTTACAGCTACATGGACTTCTGTGATCGCACCGAGTGTTACACCAACTGCCGCATTCGGCATTGGGAACATAACACCACCCCTGGCCACTAATGTTCAATTTACAGATCTAAGTGCAGGCGGTCCCGTGCGTTGGGGATGGGATTTCGGAGATGGCGATACAGCGATGACACAAAATCCTGTGCACGCATATATGACATCAGGAACATATACAGTAAGATTTGTTGCTTACTCCTGCACTGATTCCAGTGTTACAACCAGAACACTGACCGTACAACAAGCTCCCCAAATAAGCGTTGCTCCTGATTCACTTACGGCTAATGTGAGTTGCGGAGATACCGTAACATTCAATCTGGGCGTTAGTAATCTTGGAGGTGGACAACTGGTATATAGCACGGATGGCTCTACCACAACTGCAATCAGAGTACTGGCCATGTCTTATGGTACAGATCTGTTTTCAGAATTTCCCAGTACTATTGCCGCCATTAATCAGTATTTTACAAATTACACGCTCACTACTACAGCCACAACCAATCCTGGAGTACTGCAGGGATTGTTAATTGGGAAAAATGTACTGCTCATTCCCGAACAGGAATTAGGAGATCCTTTAGTGTGGACATCACTCGGACCGGTCATCCGTCAGTTTTTAAATAACGGTGGAAGTGTAGTATGGTGCGGTTCATTTTCTTCAGAAGCGGATTGTATGTTCAACACCGGTGTTTTCTCGGGTACCTACGAAGACAACAGTGTTGGTAATACCGTAACTGTCGTCAACCCTTCACATCCTCTTGCCGATCAGGTTGCACTTACGTTTACAGCTCCAAGCGCCACCTTCGCCTATAACATTACCGATATTGACAAGGAAAAAATCATTGATAATAGCGGACTTGATATCGTAACTACACGCCCTTTTGGATCAGGAAAAGCAATCTTCCTTGCCTTTGATTATTACGCCTCTTCAGTGAATAGTGCACGTGCGATCGCGAATGCAATTTCCTGGGGCGGACAAAATGGTATCGCATCCTGGATTACACTAAGCCGTGCTTCCGATACTGTGACTGCTGTGGGAACGTCTAATGTTGTAGTTACATTCCAAACTACAGGACTTGCTGCCGGTACGTACATCTCCAATATTGCAATCTCCAGCAATGATCCATTGTCTCCAACTGTTATGGTTCCTTGTACACTTACCGTCTCCGGAGATCCCGCTATTGAACTCTCTGCCACATGCCTTGATTTTGACACAATCATGCAACACACCAGCAGCAGTGCTACATTTGATATTATGAACAATGGTTGCGATACCCTGCATATTAACAGTCTCTCATCCACGGCCGGACAGTTCATTGCCACTTCACCTGATAGTTTTGTTTTACCGGGTGGTTTTACTACTGTAACTGTAACATTCAACTCAGCTACAGTGGGTAACTTCAGCGGACTCATTCAAATCTCCAATAACGATGTAGATACAGTTGTATGTGTAACAGGTTCTACTTTCGCCGCTCCTGCTATAGTGACAAACCCTTCGAGCATTTCAAAAAATCTGAGAGCATGTGGCAACACAACCACTGCTACGTTCACCGTCGACAATTCAGGCGGTACAGATTTGAATTTCACTCTGGGAGCAACACCTTCCTGGATGATTGCCGCTCCGACCAGTGGAACAGTTGCTCCAGGTGGATCAACTACAATCACACTTACTCTCAGCAGTGGTACATTAGTTGGGGCTCAATACACAGCCAATCTGAGTGTAAGTTCCAATGACCCACTTTTTCCCAACAAGGTTGTACCATGTACACTGGTAGTTGATATTAATCCTTGTATTGATTATACATATACAACCAATACATGTACAGGGGCATTTAATTTTACTTCTACCTCCATTAATACACCAACCTCTTACTCATGGGATTTTGGTGATGGCGTTGGGACGTCTAATCTCCCTTCTCCATCTTATCAATATTCAGCAAATGGATCTTTCGTAGTTAAGCTGGTAGCATGTAATGCTGCAGGCTGTGACTCATCGACTCAAACGATTCTGGCAGTTATTACAGGACCTAAACCAACAACATGTTATCCTGTTACTACAGCTTATTGCTGTGGAATCGGTATCACGAATGTGCACATTGGAACACATCCTTCCGCTATCAACAACACAACCTTTGATGCAATCGAAGGCTATCAGGATTATTCTTGTACAAGTTATATGACTTTATATAAGGATGACTCTTATCCTATCTCGGTGACTACAGGATTCACTTACTACGAACTTGTCAGAGCATGGATCGATTGGAATAACGATGGCTTGATCGATTCAACGTCAGAACAAATTTTTGCGGATTCTTCATTGACTGTTCACCTGGGTAATTTCACCATTCCCGCCGGAGCTGTAGAGGGGCAACCCCTTCGTTTGCGCCTCGCCTCTGACTTTAGTGGAAACCCAACTCCAACACCTTGTCTTGACCTTAGTTTTGGCCAGGTGGAGGATTATGCAGTCTTCGTTCATTCAGGAACTGGTGTGGGCGTTCCATCCACAATGGTTCCGTTTAATGTATATCCGAACCCTTTCACACAAAATACCAGCATCGACTATAGCTTGAATAAAGCCTCAAAAGTCTCCCTGGAGGTATTTAATCTGATTGGTGAAAAAGTGAAAGTATTTATCCTGGATGAAAATCAGGCATCAGGAAATCATCATTATTCTTTTGATAATGCTGAGAACGGAGTCTACTTCATCAAGCTCACCATTGATGGTTCTTCAACTACTCAGAAGATCGTGAAAATGTAAAGTGTTTTTATTGCTATGAAAAGGGATCACGGTTTCGTGATCCCTTTTTTGTTTAAGCTAATTTTTTCTAACTCACAATTACCTTATCGTATCGAAGTTGATTTAGCCAAATATGCATTGAATTTTTTCTGTGGTATAGCTTGGGACTAATTTTCATTCAAAGGATAAACGCCCGGAACTTTTAGAATCATGCCGGGTTCTTGTATCTTTGCCACATGAAGTTTGAAAAGCATGTATTTGTATGTACCAACCAACGTGCCGCTGATGCCCGGAAATCATGCGGAGAATCGTGTGGATTAGCTCTTGTGAGCGCCTTTAAAAAAGCGATAAAAGAAAATGGACTGGACGGAAAAATTCGTGCTCAGAAAGCAGGATGTCTGGATGCATGTGACTTTGGACCATCCATGGTTGTATATCCTGAAGGTGTTTATTATGGAGGTGTTCAGGAAAGCGATGTGGATGAAATTGTCAGAGAACATCTGAAGAACAATCGTCCAGTTCAGCGTCTGGTTATTGATTTTTCTGACAAAAATAATGAGTGAATGAAACAAGAAGACCTGGAAAAATATCGTTCTGATTTTGCAATTGTTAGAGACACAGCCACACAGGTGATGAAGGATTTTAATGTGGCCGGTTTTAAAATTAATTTCAGCGGGAACGAATTGTTGGCATATGAAGAATTAAAAAAGCAAATCACCCCTATTTTATGGGATCTTTTCCAGAATCAACAGTCTCAATTTCGGAATTTATTATACCGGATTGATATCAATGAGAATCATTTTAAAAGACTGCTCCAAAATGTGGACCCTTCAGCAATTGCTGAATCGTTGGCGGATCTTGTGCTCCAGAGAGAATTTCAGAAAGTACTTACGCGAAGGTTTTTTTCCTGAAAGTATTTAATAAGTTCCGGGATTCCTTATGACAATTGGACTTGTTCAAGGTTCAATTGTTTCAGGATTAATAATAGTAGACCCATCCCAATTATTCAGCATAGAATTATTTACCCATATGGTAGTCTGTTTATAAACTGCGGCATAAGTGTTAATTTTAATTAACATTCAAACTATGCCATTCAGGCCATTTTCCTGCAGTTTTTACAGGTCAAATCGGCGTTTATTTGCTTAACTGAAACCAAATTGCTCAAAATCGGAGTAAATGGACAGGAATAAACAACACTCGTTTTTGGTGTGGTTATTGCAATTGAGGAAGGCCTGTAATCATCGAAATACTAAGATTGCATAAACTGCGAATTTGTTAAAGACTCATAAATTTCAACAGTAATAAAATAAAAGAAAATATACTTTGTTTAGTATATGATGATTTGATGACAATGAATTGTGACTTAATCAGGAATTTTAATTCACCCAAGATTAACTATTGAGAACCTGCCATGAAAAACATAAAAATAAAAAGTATTGAAAAAGAGTTTAAAAATAAAGTTTCGGATGAATCTCGTCCTTTGCGTGCTTATGCTTTAAAATTAACCCATGATCACGAAGATGCAAATGATCTGGTGCAGGAGACAATGTTGAAAGCGTTTGTAAATGAAGAAAAATTTCAGGAAGGCACTAACCTGAAAGGATGGTTGTATACGATTATGAAAAATATTTTTATAAATAAATACCGCCGCGCGGTAAAGTCAAATATATTTAATGACCCAACCGAAAATCAGTATTTTATTAATTCCGGTTCACTGACCCACCGGAATGATGGAGAAGGAAATTTGATCATGAATGAAATAACTAAAGCCGTTGGAAGTTTAAATGATAATTTAAAGACACCCTTTCTGATGAGTTACCGTGGTTACAAATACGAAGAGATTGCATCACGGTTGCAAATCCCACTAGGTACGGTGAAAGTTCGTATTCATAATGCAAGAAAAGAGCTTATGAAAAAGTTGGACAGTTATAAGAAAATCTAATTGTTGTTGTTTAGGAGTTAGTGAAGGGTTTGCGATTCAGGTTGCAAACCCTTTATTTTTAAACTCGTTTGAGATTATTGATGAGAAACACCTCTACAGAGTTTTTTAATCGTACTCAAAATCAAGATAAAAACCCCGGTACATTCAATGCCGGTATTCGGAAAGCGAAACTTAAATCCCGTACCCATACAGTTTCTGATAAATCGATTGTCCGGGTTCCGGCTGAATGATTTTATGCCATTTTTTTAGAAAAGGAATTGATGATCCCCACTATTGAATTTATTACCTTTAGACCATGAAAATAGGCGTTGTAGTATTCCCTGGTTCCAATTGCGATGAAGACATGGTGTATGTCCTCAAATCGAAAATGAGGCAAAATGTTGTGAAGCTCTGGCATAAAGACCACGATCTTCAGGGCTGTGACTTGATTATTCTTCCGGGGGGGTTCTCTTATGGTGATTATCTCAGATCTGGAGCCATCGCACGTTTTTCTCCCATCATGAAAGAGGTCATTGACTTTGCCAATAACGGAGGACTTGTTTTTGGTGTTTGTAATGGGTTTCAAATTCTGTGTGAAGCAGGATTACTGCCTGGTGCACTATTGCCCAATCCCGATCACCAGTTTCTTTGTAGCAATGTTTTTATCCGGGCTGAACATCAGGACGCGCTGCTTACTTCATTAATTGAACCCGGAAAAAATTTAAAAATCCCCATTGCTCACGGGCAAGGCAACTTCTATGCAGAAGAGAAAACCCTGCAGTCACTTTTAGACAATGGACAAATTCTCTTTCGTTATTGTGACAGTTTTGGAAATGTCAGTGCAGAATCTAATCCCAATGGTTCAAAGCACAATATTGCCGGTATATGCAATAAGTCAGGAAATGTGTTTGGAATGATGCCACATCCGGAACGTGCAGCGGACGGTGAACTGGGTAATACTAATGGAAGAATAATATTTGAATCACTGCTGGCAAAAGTGCAGGCAGGATAAAAACAAATAAAAAACTGTCCCGTACCGTTAATGACAAGCCCCTTTTTTAACAATGATTATCTTCTGATAATTCGTTGAGTGCTTGTCCAATCCTTAGTGTGAATTTTCATCAAATATACTCCGGAAGTAAGTGCAGCAGTATTCACTCTAACTGCTGAGCCGGATGAAAGATTTGGTATTATTTTTTCAAGTACCATTTTTCCGTCAATAGAGTAAAACTGGCATGTAAGATCTGTGACATCTTGCTTCATCTCCAGAAAAATAAAATCGTGTGTGGGGTTCGGATAAAATGAAAAAGCATTCTCTGGTTTGTAGCTTTCTATTCCAACGCTGATTTGTATCACCGCACAATCGGTGGCGGTGCAGCCAATAGAATTGGTAACTGTTACGCAATAGGTCCCGGATACATTCACTGTCAGCGTTTGTGCAGTGCTTCCGCCTGTCCAGTTATATTGAGTAAATCCGGCTCCCGGATCTAATAAATAGGATGATCCAAATCCAAGCGAAGTATCCGGACCCAGGCTAAGTGAAATAGCAGGATGCACCGTGGCCTGCACTGCTATATAATTACTCGGACAGGCACCATTAGTTGCTAAAACATAATACGTGCTGGTCGTGGCAATGAAAGGGGTTACAAATGTGCTTCCGGATCCCAGCTGTGATCCTCCGGAGGCACTGGCATACCAGATCAGTGTTTCATTGGATGTTGCACCTAATGTAACTGTTCCGGCTCCACAGCGGAAACCAGGACTTACAACCGGATCCGGTACTTGTGAACTTATTGTTGCCGGTGTTGCTATCCGGTTGCTTGGACAAACTCCATTATTAGCCGATGCATAATAAGTGACACTGCCGGTGAGAAAAGGCGTAGTAAAGGAAGTCCCTGTTCCAACAATATTACCGCCTACAGCAGCATCATACCAGGTAATGGGATTCGATGCGGTAGCTGTAAGGATGAGTGTGCCATGGTCACACCTCGAGGCAGGAGTAGTTACCGGATTCGGAGATAGCGGATTGATGGTTGCCGTAGCTGCTGATCGTGTGCTTGCACAATTAGCGTTGTAAGCTTCGGCATAATAGATGGTCGTTGCAGAAATGGAAGGTGTGTTAAAAGAATTTCCCGTACCCACTTGAGTACCTCCGGAAGCAGCATTAAACCAGCGGACAGAATCAGCAGCACTTGCATTAAGCAGTACAGAACCGGATCCACAGCGTTGACCGGAAATTGTAGCCGGAGCGACAGGGATAGAATAAATAGTAGCCAATACGGGCATACGTGCACTCGGACAGGAGGATCCAGCTTGTGCATAATAAGTTGTATTGCTGCTGATGCTTGGTGTATTGAAAGAAAGTCCGCTTCCGAGAAGAGTGCCCCCTGTTGAAGCACTGTACCAAAAAACACTGTCAGGAGAATTGGCTCCGAGTATTACAGATCCTGATCCACAGCGGCTACCATCTGTTGTGGAAGGTGCAGAAGAAAAACTGCGTATGGTGACAGTAGTGAGGAGTTTGTTGTTTTGTGGAAATACATCATTCAAATTTGAACTGGTACAACTAAAAGTGTATTGTCCGGGAGTACTCAGGTTGAGAAGCGTTGAAAAGGAGAGAGTGTCATAATCTCCGGGATAAATAGCTCCAGTGTAAGTTTGATTAATTGTTTGAGTGATTGGCCCGCTGATTTGAATTGTTACAGGCACATTGGGTATTGTGTCGCGGCCAAAATTCCTCACAACGGCTTTCACCTGAACATTATTAGACGTACAGCTTCCAGAGAGCGGTTGTATCAGTGCTGAAACGCTTGCATAAGTGAGGTAATTACCCAGGTTACCGAGGTTATTGGTTTTTATCACATAGGCATCTTCCGCATTAAAGTTAAAGCTGCTGGAATAGCCCACAACAATATAACCGCCATCTGCAGTTTGCACAGCGCCATAGCCATGATCATGGTTGTCTCCACCATAGGTTTGGGTCCATGTTGAATCACCGGCTGAATTTGTTTTTACAATCCAAATATTCGGCTCCAGTGCCCCTGAACTTCGGCTGGTTCCACTGAATATGAAACCACCATCTGCGGTTTTAAAAACCTGGTGAAAATCATCTTGAGAATTTCCTCCATATAATTGTGTCCATAGTACAGTTCCTCCGCTATCTGTCTTAATAGCCATCCCATCATTTCCACCAAAGCCCGGGCCATCTGTGCCTCCTGCCAAAATAAATGTGCCGTTGGATTGCCTGATGATATGTTCAATATTATCAGTTCCTGTGGTTCCAAATTTACGGGTCCATAGGGTATCCCCAATGGGATTCACTCTCACCATATACATATCGAGTCCATTGCCGCCATTCGTGCTTTGACCACCAAGGACGAAACCTCCATCAGGGAGTAAGACAAGCGAATTGGCATCTTCAAAGCCCCCTGTACCATAGCGTTTGCTCCATAAGGTATCTCCTGAGCTATTCGTTCGGAGTAGAAAAGCATCGTAATAAGCGGCTGGCGCTGAAGTCGTATATCCTGCCAGGGCAAATCCACCGTCTGCAGTCTGAACAATGTCCTGGGCTCTGTCTTTTCCAGCTCCGCCCCAGTATTTACTCCATTGTATGGTTCCATTGCCATCCATTTTCACCAGGTATGCATCATCGTTTCCTGCTCCGTTATTTGTGGAATAGCCACAGAAGGCAAAGCCACCATCTGAGGTATTGATTACTTTATAAAAAAGATCTTTTCCGTTTGATGTGCCATTGATCCTGCGCGTCCATAAGGTGTCACCGGAAGTTGTCATACGAACCGCATAAGCATCAGTATCACTTACTGTTGAATCTGCAGTATATCCTGCAATCATATATCCACCGGAGGGTACTTCAACTATGTTACGGAAGCAGTCGGTACTTTTTTTACTGAATAGTTTTTCCCATGTTATCTGCGCAGGGGCCGTAGTTGAAAGCATCAATAATAATGCAGAGTAAACGCAAATCAGCGGGGAGTTTCTCATGAGGTAGATAGGTCAATATATAACAAAGCAACCTGTACTGTAACAAGTTTCTTTATTGATGGAAGCTTGTAAAAACTATTACTGAATCAGTATGCGGCGAGTCACTGTGCCTTCCGGTGTTCGCATTTGCAAGAAATAAATTCCTTTTGCTGCGGAGGACAAATCAACTGTTTTGTGATACGATCCATTTCCGGAATGTAAATCTAAAAAAAACTCTCTTCCGATAACATCTACAAGACGAAGTTCAACACCGGACATTGCATTGCTAATGTTAATTTCAAATTTTCCTTGTGATGGGTTGGGAAATATCTCAATTCCAAGTTGATTGGCAAGTGCATTGATTCCTGTAAGCAGGTTTACGACCACCGTGTCCGATGCGGTACAATTATTCAGATCAGTAACTGTAACTAAAATAACTGCGGAGGTAGAAACAATTATAGTTTGTGTGGTAGCTCCCGTACTCCAGAAATAGGAAGTAAATCCCGCACCTGCATCAAGCGTGACGCTTTGTCCCGTACTGATGTTCACTGTATCTGCTCCGAGGTTCACTGTTGGAGAAGCAAAGATGGTAACCGTAGTATTCAATTGGTTGTTTTGAGGGAAAACGTCATTCACAATTGAACTTGTGCAATCAAATGTATACTGTCCGGGTGTGCTTAAATCCAGATGAGTTGAAAAAGCAAGCGTGTCCACTTCTCCCGGAAAAATCGCACCCAGATATGTTTCGTTAATTGTTTGTGTAATCGGTCCTGTGATTTGAATCGTCACAGGCATATTTGGAATCGTGTCGCGGCCAAAATTCCTGACGAGTATCCTTACCTGAACATCGTTCGAACTGCAGCTTCCCTCAAGCGGTTGTGTCAAAGCGGAAATTGTTCCATAGGTCATGTAATTACCAATGTTTCCTATGTCAGTTGATTTTACCACATAAGCCTCTTCTCCATTAAAGCCGAAACTGCTTGTGTATCCCACCATGATGTATCCTCCATCTGCAGTTTGTATTCCACTGTATCCATGGTCGTTGTTGTCTCCTCCATAGGTTTGAGTCCAAAGAGAATCACCTGATGCATTTGTTTTCACGAGCCAAAGATTAGGATCGAGAGTTCCTGAACTTCTGCTTGTTCCGCCAAAAACAAAACCACCATCGGAAGTCGGTGATACCTGGTGAAAATCATCCTGAGAATTTCCGCCATAGTATTTTGACCATAATACAGCTCCACCTGAATCAGTCATCACAACATAGCCGTCGTTTCCACCAAAGCCAATACCGTCGGTTCCTCCTGCAAGGACAAATGTTCCGTCTGCTTGTCGGATGATTTGTTCAGCATTGTCGGTGGCACCGGTCCCGAATTTACTGGTCCATAATGTATCACCAAGTAAATTGGTACGTACCATATACATATCGAGTCCATTTGCTCCATTCGTACTTTGTCCGGCAAGTACGAAGCCACTGTCAGGTAATTGTACAACGGAATTGGCATCCTCGTATCCTCCAGTTCCATAGAGTTTGGTCCAAAGGGTATCTCCGGAGCTATTTGTACGAATGAGGATGGCATCGTAATAGGCGGAAGGAGGACTTGTCGTATAGCCTACGATAGCATAACCTCCGTCAGAGGTCTGTATAATGTCCTGCGCTCTGTCTTTTCCAGAACCACCCCAGTATTTACTCCACTGTATCGTTCCATTTGAATCCATTTTTACCCAATAGGCATCATCGTTTCCTGCTCCATTGTTTGTAGTATATCCACAGAAGGCAAATCCGCCATCGTCTGTATTGATCACCTTGTAAAACAGATCTTTTCTGTTATTTGATCCATTTATTCTTCGCGTCCACAAGGTGTCGCCGGATGTAGTCATCCGTACAACATAAGCATCTGTATCGCTGACGGTAGAATCGGCAGTATATCCTGCAAGGATGTATCCACCGGCAGGAACTTCGACAACATGGCGGAATGCATCCGTACTTTTTTTACTGAATAACTTTTCCCAGGTTATTTGTGCTGATAAAGAACCGGAAAGCAGAGCTAGTGCTGCGGAAAAGAAACAAATTAGTGAGATTTTTCTCATGATCAGGATTGCTTTTAAAGAAAGAAAGAAACCTGCATGTTTGCGGGTTTCTTTCTTTAATGGATGTTTTTAGAACGATTACTGAATCAAGATACGTTGGGCAACTATTCCTTCAGGGCTTCGAAGTTGTAAGAAATAAATTCCTTTTGCTGAAGAAGACAGGTCAACTGTTTTGTGGTAAGATCCATTTCCTGAGTGAATATCAGAAAATATTTCTTTTCCGATAACATCCAGAATGCGGATTTCAACACCTGATAGTATCTGGTCAATGTTGATTTCAAATTTTCCTTGCGTTGGGTTGGGATATACTTTCACTCCCCATTGCTTAGCAAGTGCATTAATTCCTGTAATCAAATTTACAACAATGTGTCCTGACCCCTGACAATTATTTACATCAGTTACGGTAACTGAAATCACTGCGGTGGTAGAAACATTGATACTTTGTGTAGTAGCACCTGTACTCCAAAGGTATGAAACATATCCTGCGCCTGCATTGAGTGTGATGCTTTGGCCGGAAATAATGTTTACTGTATCCGGTCCGAGTACCACGGTAGGTGGAGTAAAGATGGTTGCAGTTACAGGTGTTCGCACGCTTGGGCATGTTCCGTCATTTGCTTCAACATACAAAGTAGTGCTTGTGTTAAAATTCGACTGGTAAGAAGTTCCGGTCGTGACGATAGCGCCAGCGGTTGGATCATTGTACCAGGTCATGGGATTAGAAGATGCTGCTGATAAAGTCAGAAGTGCCGGACCGCAATTTTGGGCTGATGTGACTGTTGGTGCCGCAGGTTGAGGATTCACGGTTGCAGTGACCGGTATAAAATTACTGAAGCAGCCCGGAATTCCGGCTACTGCGTAAAAGGTGCTGGTTGAATTAATGGAAGGGCTTGTGAAGTTGTAACCGCTACCCAATAAGTTTCCATTGGGAGCATCGTACCAGGAAACCGAATCCGAAGAACTGGCAGAAAGTTCTACTGTTCCATTGCCACAGCGGCTTCCGTCGGTTACTGTTGGATCGGCAGAGGTCGTCGCAATCACAGCAATAACGGGAACCCTTGCACTTCTGCAGCTGGTTCCTGCTTCAACATAATAAGTTGTTGTTGAGCTAATAGACGGAGTAGTAAAAGAAGTTCCTGTACCCTGCACACTACCTCCGCTGGCAACCGTGTACCAGGAAATAGTATCCGGAGAGGCAGCTGTAAGTATTACCGGTCCGGGTCCACAATGTGAACCTGAAGACGCACTTGGTGGAGCTGTAACAGTTATTGCTGCAGTTACAGCAACACGTGTGCTGTTGCAGCCATTTTTAGAGGCTTGCGCATAATATGTTGCCGTCGATGTGAGTGCAGGTGTAGTGTAGTTGATACCAGAACCAATTTGTGTTCCACCCGAAGCGGAATTCCACCAGGTTACAGGGTCAGTAGAGGTGGCCGAGATCACCAGTGATCCCGAACCACAACGTGAAGCGGAACTTGGTGAAGGAGGATCAACAATTGTAATGGTGGCAGTGGCGGGAATACGTGTACTTGCACATGCATTTACTGCCTGTGCGTAGTACGTGGCTGTCGAAGAAAGTACCGGTGTTAAAAAATTTGCTCCTGTTCCAACTAAGGTACCACCGGTTGCGGCGGAGTACCACTCAATTGGACTGGCAGATGTTGCCGTTAAGGTTACCGATGCCGGGCCACAGGCACTTTGAGAGGTGACTGTCGGCGGAGCGGTACTGTTGATGATCGCACTTATACTCACTGGAGCACTCGGACAAACGTTTCCTGCAACTGCATAATATACCGTTGTTGCATTCAGATAAGGACTTGAAAAGGAATTGCCTGTTCCGAGCAACAGCCCATTGCTTGTAGCATCATACCATGAAATCGGATCAGTTGCAGTTGCAGAAAGCAGAACAATGCCAGGTCCACAATTAGTTACATTCGAGCCAACAGGAGCAGTAGAAGTACTGTTCACTATTGCTTGCACGGTTAATCTGCTTGGACATGATCCTACTTCCAAGTAGTATGGGGTGGTAGAAGATAATGAAGGAGTGGTATAAGTGGCGCCGGTTCCAAGAAGTGAACCCCCGCTTGAAGCACTATACCATGATAAAGATTGCGATGAATTCGCAGTAAGTGTTACAGCACCATTGCCACAACGGTACTTATCAAGCGCCGTTGCTGATCCGGTTCCGATTAATGCGTTAGCCGGAATTCTGTTACTTCCGCAATTCTGGTAGGGAACAAATACTTCCCAATCATAAAAATAATAATAACTGTTAGATCCTCCACTGGAACCATATATCTCCATCACCTTTGAAACAGAATAGGGATAAAGCACTCCGGAATTGTTTCTGAATAAGGCCCCACTGCCTGCCCCAAGTCCAAGGCGAAAATCATTTCCGGGAGGAATGCTGAAATTCAAATAAACACGGGTTTCACCGATAGGGACATTTACCGTTTTAGATTGCAGAACAGTTCCTGCGGAATTCCGGAATTCGATTGTTCGGTTACCCGCAGTAGTAGCGTATACTTTTACAGAAACCAGTGTCCAATTTATTCTGCTGTCGAATTTCAAATAACTCGTAGTACTTGTTGAGCCACCGCCAATGGTATTATCTACCGGTCCTACTTTGCTTCCTTTACCACGAAGGGCTTCTACGTAATAGGTTGTACTGGAAGAAAGCGAAGGGGTTGTGTAGTTTTTACCCATGTACATCAATGTACCCCCGGTTGACGCATTAAACCAGAATAATGAATCCTGAGGAACAGCGGGCGTAGCCTGAAGTGATACTGAACCTGAAGAACAGCTTATGCCGGAAGTGGTTGATGGATCCTGAACAGGATCCACAACATCAATGGTCAAAAGTGTGGTGTCGTTAGAAAACGAAATATCGTTCGGCCTGTGGGTAATATATGCTGTAAGAGTGTATGTTCCTGTGGCAGGGAATTCAATCGTTTCACTGAAAGTGATAGTAGAAGAAAAGGCAGGCAACAAAGCGCTGGTAAGTGTATCGTGGATGGTACTGACTACGGTTGCTCCATTTTTTACAACTACCGTTAAGGGAATATTTACTTCATTCGTGTTTCCGTAGTTTGTGAGAACAATAGATACGGGGATATTTAGACTCCGACAAATAGTTGGAGATGGAAGTGAAAACTCGTCAATCGCTACGTCTTTTGTAACACCTCCGGTTGGTGCCAATTTAACCAAGGCATAATTAGGTACGTTACTTGCATTTCGGAAAAATCCAAATTCAGCAAAGCCGCCGTCTGAAGTTTCAATTCCCCGGTAAGCGTGATCATGGTAAGCTGTTCCGTAGGTTGAATTCTGCCAATCAATGACGCCGGCATAGTTGGTTTTTACCAAATAATAATTCGGATTGATGAGTCCAAAGCTGCGTGTGATTCCTGCAATGATGAATCCTCCATCAGTAGTGTTTTCAACTGTTTTTCCTCCGTCTTTCTTTGTTCCGCCAATTGTTTTGCTCCAAAGTGAATCTCCATTTGCGTCTGTACGGATCAACCAGACATCTGTATCACCTAATCCGTTAGCTAAACTGTCTGCATCACCCACCATGATAAAACCACCGCCCGGAACATTTTGAATGTAGTGGCATTCCTGAAGACCGGGATTGTTATAGTTTTTATACCACTGGACAGTTCCAAGACTATCCGTCTTCACGAAATAATAATCTCCGTCTTCGTTTCCGTAAGAATAGGATTGTCCTGCAAGGATAAATCCTCCATCTGGAGTTTGTTGAATGGAGTTTCCTATTTCATATCCCTGGCCACCGATATTTTTTGTGAAGACGCTGTCTCCGTTTGCGTCTGTTTTGACTAAATAAAAATCATAATACTGACTGCCTCCACCATTATTTATACCAAGGGCTGCATATCCTCCATCACTGGTTTGAATGACGGCTTCAAATTCTTGTATTCCGGAGTTTCCAAAAGTTTTCTGCCATTGCACATTGCCTAAGCCATCGGTTTTGATCAGGTAACCATCATTGTTACCGGCACCATAGGAATTTGTGAATCCGGCTAATATAAATCCACCGTCAGAGGTGAGTCTTATCATGTTTCCAAAATCGAATTGGGTTCCACCATAGGACTTAGTCCACATGACGTTACCGTAAGCATCCGTCCGGACAACCCACATGTCGGATTGACCAATGCTGTATGTATCTGATCGGCCGATCATAATAAAGCCGCTATCGGGAAGTTGTTCCATCCAGCGACCGTCCTCATTTCCCACGCCACCGTATTCCTGGCTGAATACAATTTGAGCATGAGTGGACAGTCCGATTCCGAGCATAAAAAACAGGAACGAGAGAGTAATTATTTTCTTCATAAAGAATTTGGTTATTGGTTGAGAGTAGATCGTAAAAATAGTTGATTTTAAGGAAGATATTCTGGAATTATGGTGAATTTTGAAGAATTGTGGGTGAATGGTTCGCTCTTGCGGAATTGGTAAAAATATTACTCAATAGATTACTCCATTTCAAAGGCTGTTTGATAAAACCTGGTTAGCAAGCGAATAAATACGCTTTTTAAGATAAAAAGTTCGAGAGAACGGCTTATAATTATTTGATTTTTTGGTTAAAAACAGGTAAATTTTTGACAAGCAATTGATACAACAAACGCATAATGATGATTGACGCGGCCAATTATATTATCATTAATATAAAATTCTGCTTATTCTCCAGTCATATAATATCAAAAAAACCGAAAAAATGCGCACTTTGTCCTTTTCAGGACCCTGGGCAATGAATTCAGAGAGCCACTAAGATACGAATCAAAAAAGATCCACCTCACAATTTTTTGTGCAGGTGGATCTTCTAAACATTAAATTTTAAATAAAATCTGAATAACCAGCTCCTCAGTGTTCTTCAGTTTTCTTATAGGTTTCGGCAAGTTTTTTCTGAATCTCACCGGGTACAGGGCTATATTCGGCAAACTTCCCTGTATAACTTCCGCGTCCCTGGGTAATCGACCGTAGTGAAGTTGAATATTTATCCAATTCAGCTAAGGGGGTTCGCGCTTTAATTACCTGGTAATTTCCCTGAGTATCCATGCCCATTATTATGGATCGCCGGGTCTGTAAGTCAGTAACTACATCGCCCATCAATTCCTCGGGTACCATCACTTCAACGTCATAAATAGGTTCGAGTATTTTAGGGTCAGCAAGGTGAAAGGCCTCTTTGAAGGCCATCATACCAGCAATTTTGAAGGAGATATCGTTGGAGTCGACAGGATGCATTTTACCATCGTAGACGATGACACGAACATCCCGAACATAAGAACCGGTGAGTGGTCCCTCATGCATTTTTTCCATAACGCCTTTTTGGATCGATGGAATAAACCGTTGGTCGATCACTCCTCCTACAATGCAATTGTAGAATACAAGTTTTCCTCCCCATGGCAATTCAATGATCTCTTTGTCACGCACACTGTGTCCGTTTGGTTCCGGCATTCCTTCATGGAAGGGTTCAATTTTCATATATACCTCACCAAATTGTCCTGCGCCACCACTTTGTTTTTTGTGTTTGTAAGAAGCCATGGATAATTTCTGAATCGTCTCCCGATATGGAATGCGAGGTTTAATAAATTCCACATCGAGTGATAGATTTTTTCCAGTCTCCATCTGGTCACGCTCAGGTGAAGTTCTCCCTGGGCAGAAAGTATTACTTGTTTTAATTCTCTGGAAAATTCAATGGTGAGAGTCGGGTCTTCCTGGTGAATCTCACTCAGTACACTACCCAGTTTTTCATCATCGGCTTTGTTTTTTGCAACGATGGCCACCCGTAATCTTGATTCCGGAAAATGAATGGGTTCAAAACTGATTTCTTTTCCATTTGCACAGAGTGTTTGGTTAGTCTGTGTATCCTTGAGTTTAAGTGTAGTTCCAATATCCCCTGCAGTAAATTTATTGATAGGGTTCCGATTTTTTCCATCCATGATGAATAGCTGATTGAGCCTTTCCACCTGTCCGGTAGTAGAATTTACAAGGTCTAAACCTGAAGTAATTTCCCCTGACATTACCTTGAAGAAAGAGAGCCTGCCCAAATGGGGTTCGACGATGGTTTTAAAAATAAAAATCGCAGGAGGTCCTTTAGGATCGCATGGCAATTCGGAACCATCCTCTAATTTCTCAGGAAAAAGTTCTGTGGCGGAGGGCGCTACGTTGTCTATGAAACCCATCAATCTTCCGGAGCCCATGTCTTTCTTGGCCGACAGACAAAATACAGGATATACATCGTGGTGCAACATTCCGAGTTTAACACCGAGGCGCAATTCGTCTTCATCGAGAGAGCCTTTTTCAAAATATAGTTCCATGAGTTTCTCGTCGTTCTCCGCTGCTTTTTCCACTAATTCATTATGAAGTTGATTTGCTTTTTCAATTTCCGAATCAGGAATTGGAAGTTTCTCCGGCTTACCCCCTTGCGGAGGAAACTTGTACATCACCATTTTTAACAAGTCAATGATTGAATCAAAACCATCTCCTTGTTGCAAGGGATATTGCATCACTGTAATGGCTTTTCCAAATCGTTTCTTTGCCATTTCAACAGTGTTGTCAAAATCAGCTTTCGAATGATCAATATGATTGATGGCAAAGATGATTGGCTTTTGGAATTTTTCAACATAATTCCAGATGAGTTCTGTTCCTACTTCAACACCGTTTTCAGCATTGAGCATCATAACAGCTGTATCAGCTACACGCAAAGAAGAAATTACTTCACCGATAAAATCATCCAGTCCGGGAGTGTCAATGATATTAATTTTATAATCTTTCCATTCGGTATGCATGGTAGTAGCATAGACTGAACTTCCTCGTTCATGTTCTATATCGTGGTAGTCGGAGATTGTATTTTTTTCTTCCACAGTTCCCCGGCGGTTGATTAATCCGGCTTCAAAGAGCATCGCTTCCGCAAGCGTAGTCTTGCCGGATTTCGAGGCGCCAACAAGCACCACGTTCTTGATGTGTTTATCGTCGTATACTTTCATATAGATTGGAATTTGAAGTTAAAAATATCTGGAACAAAAGGCCCTCAGATTTCAACCTAAAAATAGGGCATTTTTTGGATAATTGACAAAGACCTTTGTCATATCCGGGAGTTTATTTTATACAAAACCTGCTTCTGCAGCCAACTTTCCAGGTCATTGAAACCGGCCGAAATCAGTTGAGGAGTTCAATTTCATGTCATAAAGGGCAATAATGTTTAAACAAAGGAAAAATGAATTATTTTTAATAGAAATCTTCAATCGGCTTTTAACAGGATTATGTCAAGAAACAAAAAAAATAAAGCCAATGAGGTGGCTAAAAAACTACAGCGTAAAATTGCACAACAACAAGGATTTTATGATGGCAGGTTCAGAGAGAAGACAATTCCCGATAAGAAGAAGGAAGCAAGAAAGCGCTGGGCAAGAAGAAAAGGGAAATCAGAGGACTAGAGACCAGTCAGAAGATTAAGCAAGCTTAAAAATGATAACCTATTCCGGCTTCAAGAATTCTGGGAGCCAACGTCAAGTGGTCAGGATTATATAAAGATGCTTCACCCGTTTCAATTTCTAATAATGGCTTTGCATCAGCGAACCAGAGGATGGAACCGTTGAGTCCGAAGACCCAGCCGGAATCAGCAATTCTCCAGTTCCAGCCAAATGTCACTCCCAAAGATTTAACAGGTTGATCACCTTTGATGGCGGAAATTCCAAGTGTATCTTTTGCAAACGAACTGAGTTCAATATTGGTGGCGTACATGAATGATCCCGTGATTCCCAATATGGCTTCGTGATTGGTGTGCCAGGGCATTCCGAACATTTTATAATTATCGGAGTTGAATGAAAAAGTAATGGCAGCACGTGCAAGTCCCAGTTGTGAATCGGCTACTTTATAATCGCCGGTAGGACTTTTCGCACGCAATTCAGGTTCTGCTCCTAGTGCGGAAAGGTGTAAGACAATGTCCGTTGTGCGCAAGCGGAAAACATCGATTCCAAGTACTGCTTCTCCCGCTGCGGCATAATAAGTGTTCACCGCCCAGGTACTGTGGTAATCTGTCTTGAGACGAATTTGTGCAGCCAAATCCCCGTTATTTGAAATCATGCCGCCCCGAACGGTAAAAGAAAAGGGACTGCGCTCAGGAATGGTTACCTGAGCTGTCAATGTTCCGGCAGACAAAATTCCTATGGAGCAAAAAATGATGTAAAAAATTCTCTTCATCCGGTATATAGCTCAGCTTTTGTTTATCTCAATTTCAGACTCAAAGAGTCACAACGAAACGAAGATAAAGATTTCCCGGAGATGGAGATTCTTTCTGTTTTTGATTTAACATTATCTTTGAAAGCAAAGGAATGGTAACCCGCACAGAGGTTTCACAACCAGGCATGTAGAATTCTGGATGATTCATGAAATTGATAAATTATGCAATACATTAGATTCAACATTCTGTTTTTTCACTTTGTTTTAGCCTGGACTCTGTGTTCCGCTCAACTCCACTATACTCAAAATCTTTTTTCTGTTGTTAAAAGCGAAACCGACCTTGTCTATGGTATAGAAAACGGGTATGCAGGAATTTCAGACACTTTGCTTTTGGATATTTATAAACCTTTTGGTGATCAGAATTGCCGGCGCCCATTAATGATCCTTGTACACGGGGGATTCTGGATAGCAGGAAGTAAATCAGATCCTTCCATTAATCTCATAGCACAGGAAATGGCATCAAAAGGATATGTAGTTGCCGCGATCAATTATCGGCTTGGAATGCATAAAGCTGCCAGCTACAGTATGTATTGGGCATGTAATAACAACATCTCAGTACCTTGTGCCTATATCGCCGATAGCAGTGAAATTGTAAGGGCTCTCTACCGCGCTATGCAAGATACAAAAGGAGCCATACGTTTTATGAAGGATCGGGCTGCGATTGATTCTACAGACATTGCAAATGTATATCTCGCAGGCGAAAGCGCAGGTGGATTTAGCGTGATGGCAGCGGCATTCACGCGTGACTCATCGCAAAAACCGGCTGATGCTTATTCAATTACAGATGCCGTAAGTCCGGACCCGGACCTCTTGACATGTTTGCCGGCAGCTTACTCATTGATGAGACCGGATTTAGGGAGTGTTGAAGGAAATTTGAACAGAGTGATTAATGATGCATCAATAAAGGGTGTTGCAAGTTTCTATGGGGGATTGCTGGATTCGTCATTACTTAATTCTAATTCACAAAATCCGGCAATTTATCTGTTTCATCAGGGATCGGATGTAGTAGTTGATTACGAAAAAAATCGTGTTTTCGGAAGGATCAACTGGGAATGTTACGCTCCAAGCAATGTATGCCAGCCCTATCCATTTACTCCTTTTGTTTATGGTGGAGAAGCTATTCGCAGGCAACTGGATTCAATGGGTAGTCAGGCGCCTCCATATCAAGCTGACATCATTTATAATTTTAATTATATGAATGATTGTTTTGCGAATGGACATTCTATTGATAATGTCTCGCTCAGATGTCTTCATATGGCTGAATTATTTTCAGATGTGATTACCGCAAGCGGCAATATTCCACCGATGAATTGTCTACCGGTTTCAGTAGAGGAAAATAACGATGAGGATGTTCTTGTTTTTCCTAATCCTTCAGGGAGATTTTTGAAAATCGAATTGCACGGAAAGTCAAAAATTAATACTATCCATATATGGGATCCTTTGGGTAAGGAAATCCTTCATTTTATTTTTAAGAAAAATTTTTCCGAAATCGAATTGAATGAAAATGTTAAATCCGGACTTTACATCCTCGAAATTATTACGGATAGAGGCAGGATCATGAAAAGAGTAATGTTGTTGGGGAGACTGATTAATTAAGCAGAAGGATTTCTTTTGTGTTTCCAGCGCTTATGTGTCCATAACCAATAGGCAGGATCTTCCAGTATGGATTTTTCGTTGATGCGCGAACAGGTCTCCGTAATTTCAAATGGCTTTGTACTTGCCGGATTGTCGCACACCAGACGATATTCAAGCTGGTAATGACCTCTGCTTATTTTTTTAATTACTCCGTAGATCACAGGGTAATTGAATTTTAGGGCATATTTCTCCACACCTAAAAATGTACTGGTGTCTTGATTTAAAAACTTCATCCAATGTCCTTTCTTCGGATCTGATGGGCTCTGGTCATTTATGAAACCATAGGTACACAATTCATTACGATGATCTTCAAAAAACGCTGCAACTTCTTTTGTTGACATTAACTTCATTCCAAAGCGGGCGCGTGTTGATCGGAGTTTTTTATCGAAGAAGGGATTTGAAAGACGCTGATAAATTCCTGTTCCTTTATGGGAGCTATGATATGGAAGTGTCATAGCCGGCCATTCCCAGTTTCCATAATGACCGGTAACAAGGATGAGGCTTTTCCCCTGTTTGTAATAGTTTTCGAGCAAGTCAACATTTTTCAATTGAACTCTTTTTAAAAGTGCGCTGGAAGAGACAGTGAAAGTTTTCAGGCTTTCAAAAATAATATCGGAAAAATGCCGGTAAAATCTTCTGCAAATGACTTTTAGTTCGGTTTCTGATTTTTCCGGAAATGAATTCCTGAGGTTATTGAGTACTACTTTTTTCCTGTATGGAATTATATAATACAGGACCAGAAATGTTAAATCCGATAATGCATACATCAGGGGAAAGGGAAGAAGCGAAAGAGGTATAAGAAATAAATAAAAGAAAAGTGCGCTAAAGAAGCGTGTCATTGCATTGATTTTTATATGACCCCGGATGAGTATTTGTGAGGAAGGCAAAGATGGCGATTGCTTTTATCCGGGCGATAAATGTAGTGGAAATAAAATAAAAAAAGGCAACCGGAGGGTTGCCTTGACTTTCTTACGGGAAAGCGGTTTTATCTGATTGCCAATCCGACAATCCAGGTGAGTGCTACTAAGGTGAGAGCCAACCTCATTAAAAATTCTTTGGATAACATGCGAGTGGTTTTGAATCTTATTACGGAGCTGTGAAAGCAGGGTTTCACTTTTATTAAAATTGTTCGGAGGACAAATAAATTGTTCAGATATTTACCCTTTGCGTCGCTTCATTTTTCATCACTCATAGCTCCATGAAAAACATTATTCTCTTCCTCGCCTTCTTCCCTGTTATAGCCTTCTCGCAAAGGGTTGAGACCGGTAATCTTGTTACTGAAAATGTTCCCACACTGTCTGATTCATTGAGGAGTCAGCTCGACAGATACAATAATATCCGCACAGCTACTTTAGGCGGATGGTTGAAAAAAGAGAAGGGGATGCTGATCGTTACACGATTCGCTGAAACCAATCAAATACATTTGGTAAGGGAGCCGTATGGAGTACGCAGGCAAATCACCTTTGAAAAGGAGCCATTGAATTGGGCATCCATTTGTCCCGACAGTAGCCGCAATGGTTTTATCTATGGAAAAGACATCGGGGGCAATGAGAAATTCCAGTATTATTATTTTGATTTGGAAAAATCTGAACAACGCTTGCTTACTGACGGGACATCCCGGCACGGTTCACTTTTCTGGAGTTACTCCGGAAAAAGATTTGTCTATACCGGCAACCGGCGCAATCCTGCTGACATGGATTTTTATCTGAGCGAGTTGGATGCCCCGGAAAATGCATCCATGATTCTGGAGCGAAAAGGCGGTGGTTGGGGAGTCAGCGACTGGAGCAGGGATGAAAAGAGATTGATCTTGCAGGAGTACATTTCGGTGAACAAATCAAATGTTTACCTTTTCGATTTAGCATCAAAAGAACTTACCCTGGTCAATGACAGTAGTAAGGACGTTGCTTTCAGTGAAGCCTTTTTCGATGCAGGAGGGAAAGGTATTTTTATTGTGAGTGATGAAGGACGTGAGTTCACGCACCTACGTTACTATGACCTTTCAAAAAAGGAATATACCTGGTCTCTCCCTGATATGAGTTGGAATGTGCAGGGCGTAAATTATAACCGCAGCCGTAGCCGTCTGATCTTTCGCTTAAATAAAAATGGTTATTCCGAGATGTACAGCATGGACCCGCAGAGTTTCAGTTATCAAAAAATGTCCGGCTTTCCGGAAGGGATTGTAGGCAGTTTTGGCTTTAGTCCTGATGAAAAACAACTCGCCTTTAATCTGCAAGCTTCGGATATGGGCGGAGATGTATATGTCTACGATTTTGGCAGTTCTACATCAATACGCTGGACGGAAAGTGAAACAGGTGATCTTAACCCGAATGAATTCGTTGCCTGTTCTCCATTTTATTATAACAGTTTTGATTCTCTGGAAGGAAAGCCAAGGCAAATACCTGCCTTGATATATAAGCCCCAAAACCCGACCGGAAAAAAAATACCGGTATTAATTTCCATTCATGGAGGACCGGAATCCCAATCCACACCGACATTCAGTGCGAATACGCAATTCTACCTTAAGAACCTTGAAATTGCTGTAGTCGTTCCGAATGTGCGTGGCTCTACGGGTTATGGAAAAACCTATACACAACTTGACAACGGGTTTTTACGCATGAACTCTGTGAAGGATATTGAGTATTTATTGAACTGGATCGCAATGCAGCCGGACCTGGACACAAACCGTGTTGCCGTGATGGGGGGATCTTATGGTGGTGGCATGGTATTGATGTGCATGACTGAATTAGGAAATCGTCTTCGTTGTGGTGTTGATTTATTTGGAAGCAGTAATTTTTATACTTTTTTGAAAAATACAAGTTCTTACCGCCAAGATCTTCGTCGTGTTGAATATGGAGATGAGCGGGATCCTGAGATGGAAAAGTTTCTGCAAAAAATTGCACCACTGAACAATCTCGATCGATTTACTAAACCTCTTTTTGTGTACCAGGGAAAAAACGATCCAAGAGTTCCCTTAAGTGAGTCTGAACAAATTGTTGAAGCTCTGAAGAAGAAAGATCAGCCGGTGTGGTATGTGATGGCCAAAGACGAAGGCCATGGTTTGGGAAAGAAAGTAAACCGGGAGTATACCTATGCAGCTATTGTGATGTTCTTACAGGAATATTTGGTGAAATAGTTTTCTTTCTTTACCACTTCAGGATTTTTTTGTTCACAATGGATTCTGAATTTTTAACAAATAAATTCCCTGTTGCAGTTTGCTTGTGTTTATTTCAATATAAAAAAAAGGATTTTCTTCCCATACAAATTCTATTCTTCTTCTCTATAATAAGCCTCACAGTTGATTTTTGAATTTCGGATAGTTTTGTCCGAAATAGAAAAAAGCTTAACTTTACAGAAAAGAGATACATGTTTTCAAAGGCCTGTGAATATGGTATAAGGGCATCTGTTTTTATTGCTGTTCAATCCATGAAGGGACAGCGCGTAAACTTGCAGGACATAGTTCTTGAAATTGGGACTCCGGTTGCTTTTACCGCGAAGATATTGCAGACCCTTGCCAAAAACGACATCATTCATTCTCTGAAGGGGCCAAACGGAGGTTTTATTATAGAGCAGAAAAGACTTTCTAAGATTTATCTAAGTGAAGTGGTGCGAGCGATCGACGGTGACGATATTTATACAGGGTGCGCCCTGGGCCTTAAAGAATGTTCAAAGAAATTTCCCTGTCCGGTTCATGACAAGTTCAAAAAAGTCAGGAGCAGACTGAGGAAAATGCTTGAGAGCACAACTCTTTATGAGCTTTCTCTGGATATTAAAAAGGGAAATAGCTTTTTAATTGGGGGTAACCAAGCTGATAAAAGAGTCAAGCGTTCGTGATTAAATATTGTTGAAGCAATTAATTTTCCATGACAACAAAAGAAATTCTGAATATCGAAGACATTAAATTATTGGTTGACAGTTTTTATTCGCGGATCCGGGAAGACCGTCTCTTAGGCGAGATTTTTAACGAGGTGATCCAGGATCGGTGGCCGGTGCATCTGGAGAAGATGTATCGTTTCTGGCAAACTATTCTTCTTGGTGAACAAACATATTTTGGAAGTCCATTTTTACCGCATGCTCATTTACCCGTCGATAAAAAGCATTTTGATCATTGGCTGCAGCTTTTTAGTCAAACCATAGATGAGTTGTTTTCAGGAGAGAAGGCTACGGAGGCGAAGTGGCGGGCGGCGAAGATGGCCGAATTATTTCAATCAAAGATCCAATATTACAGGGAGAATCCTTCTGTAACACCCTTGTAGGAGCACATTATACAATCGAAGATTATTAAGTATACCGTCAATTAAATTAACCCAACATTTAAAGCCATGGAACAAGAGAAAATCATTCAATCCATCAATGACAAATACAGGAAAGAAGGAGAGAACCCTGATACATATTTGAAGGGTTTATTGCAAAGCAAGCCCATGAATTACTGGGATTATGTTCAAGTGGAGACCCTGCTCTCTTTGCAAAAGCCACGGACGGATTTCAAGGACGAAGAGATTTTTATACTTTACCATCAGGTGACGGAATTGGTATTGAAACTGATTCTTCATGAGATAAAACAAATCGTGGAAAGTGATCAGACTTCAGAAGAGTATATTATTTCGAAGATGCACCGGCTCAACCGTTATACAGGAATGCTTATCACTTCATTCTCTATCATGAAAGACGGTATGAACTACGATGACTATGCCACTTTCCGAACCGCATTGGCTCCAGCCAGTGGTTTTCAAAGTGCTCAGTTTCGCTACATTGAAATCTATTGTACCCGATTGGAAAATCTGGTGAATGATGAAGGCAGGAAGCGTTTGCCATCACATCCTGATACGGAGGATTATTTTGAGAATATCTACTGGAAAGATGCCGGCCTTGACAGGAAGACAGGAAAGAAAACATTAACACTACGGCAATTCGAAGAAAAATACCTGGAAGGATTTATCTCTCTGGCAAATAAAATGAAGGGCAAGACCATTGAAGATATAGTTATGAATTTTAAAAACCCATCAAAAGAGTTATTGAATATATGTAAGGAGTTTGACCGGCTGTATAATGTTGAGTGGCCGCTGGTTCATCTGGGCACTGCAAGACATTACCTCGACAGCAAGGGTGAAAACCAGGCAGCCACCGGAGGTTCGGAATGGAAGAAATATTTGCATCCTAAATTTCAACAAAGAAAGTTTTTTCCGCGTTTGTGGACAGAAGGTGAAAAGAAAAACTGGGGAAATGAAGGATGAGTTATTTTTTGAATCAGGATTTTTTCTTCTTCGCCCCTCTCACGGCCTCAGCCGTCCATGGGTCTTCCGGCCAGGAGTGTTTTTGGTATCGAACTCTAAGTTCTTTTCTTACTTCCGGATAAATGTTGGTCCAGAAACTTCTTAAGTCCTGCGTGACCTGTACCGGTTTGTAGCCGGGAGAGAGTAAATGCAGTAGAACAGGAGTGCTTTTTTCATTGATAAGAGGAGTATCTGTTAACCCGAATACTTCCTGTAAGCGTACAGCGAGAACCGGGGCATTTCCATCATTTGAATAGTTTAATAGAATTTCAGAACCGCTGGGAACAGAAATTTTTTCGGGTGCATATTTTCCAAGTATTTGCATTTGTTCCCAGCTGAACAGGGTTTTAATCATTTGTAAAAAATCCAGTTTTTTAAAATCATCCCGTTTTCGGATTTTATCAAGAAAGGGCGCCGCCCATTTTTCTAATTCAGTTAACAGTCCTTCCTCGCTGAAATCCGGCAATTTCAATTCAGGCCTCCATTTATTCAGACTTAATATTCTGGCACGGAATTGTTCAGCTTGCGGGGTCCATTCAAAAATTCTCAATCCTTCCTTACGGATGACATTACATAGAATAGGAATTATTTTTTCCGGATCCGGACTGTGCAAAGGTTTGCTCTGTGCTACCAGATTCCCGATTTTCCATTCCCGTTTAGCTTTGATATTGCCTTCTCTTTCGTTCCATTCCAATACTTCTTCATATTTCGCTTTGGAAATAAGTTCTTCAGGATCGAAGGCGGCTGCTAAAAATATTTTTCCTTCTCTGGCACCGGCATCCAATTGGGCAATGGCAATCCATTCCTCATGAGATAATGGATCATGATCCGGTAAGAGTGCCATACGGCCATTTGCAAGGCGGTATCTGTTCGAGGAGTTTTCTTTTTTAGCGATTCGTCCGGGATATGCTGCCGCGATTAAATTTCCAGGAGCATAATGATCAATGGGTTCGTTATTTATTTTGATGTTTAATTGTTTTCTCCATTGATTCGCGATTCGTTCAATCCTTTCAAGGATTGTGTTGTCGGCATTTGCCCGGATTTTATTTCGTTTGTTGTGAAGTGCCTGAAGCCTTAAAAAGATATCAGTGCCCGCTTCACGAGATAGGGGATCACGTTCTTCAAGGATCGCGGCGACATCTGCAGCAAGCGAGCCTTTTCCTTGTTCATGACCAGTGATCAATAAATGCGCGATGCGCGGGTGAGCAGGAATCTCCAGGAATTTTCGACCCTGAGGGGTGATTCTTCCATCTTTGATGGCATCCAGACTTTCCAATAACAGCTTTGCCTGGTTGATGGCGGCTTCAGGAGGAGGAGTCAGCCAGGTGAGGCGGCCCGGATCATTATGACCCCAGTTGGCAAGTTCCAATAGTAGCGGGCTTAGGTCAGCCTGTAAAATTTCCGGTTCACGATGCTCAAGGAGATGATGGTTTGTAGTTTCCGGCCATAAACGATAACATATTCCCGGTGCGAGTCGACCTGCACGGCCCATGCGTTGATTCGCGGTATCAAGAGTAGAGCGAATAGTTTCGAGCCGTGTCATACCGGTTCTCGGATCAAATTTTGCGACACGGGAATAGCCGCTGTCGACAACCACTTTTACTCCTTCAATGGTCAAACTGGTTTCAGCGATCGACGTGGAGAGTATGATTTTACGCTTCCCGTGAGGATGAGGAAGGATGGCTTCCTGCTGTTGTTGATGTGGCAGATCGCCATAAAGCGGATGAATGAGGATATCGTCAGAAGATTCTTTGAGAGCATCAGCAACACGGTGTATGTCGCCGGAGCCGGGAAGAAAAACAAGCAGGTCGCCGCTTTGCTCACGCAGTGCTTTCATAATGATACGCGTCGTGTTTTGAGCGATCGACAGGTTCTTATCAGGATCTGTGTAAATGCAAGTCACCGGGTATTGCCTTCCTTCACTCTTGATCATAGGAGCCTTGTCTAACAATTCCGAAAGATTGGCCCCGTCAAGTGTGGCCGACATAATTAGTATACGTAGATCGTTACGCAAAATCTGTTGCGACTCCCTGCAAATGGCCAATGCCAGATCCGCATGCAGACTTCTTTCATGGAATTCATCGAAGATGACGAGGCCGACATTCCCAAGGGAATTATCATGTTGCAACATGCGGGTAAGAATGCCTTCTGTTACCACTTCGAGCCGGGTATTTTTTCCGATCCGTGATTCAAAGCGTACCCTGTATCCGATCGTTTCCCCGGGTTCTTCCCTGAGTTGTTCCGATAAGCGCCAGGCAATGGCTTTGGCAGCCAGACGACGCGGCTCCAGCATGATGATTTTTTTATTCTCTAACCAAAGTTCATCGAGCAGGAGAAGAGGGAGCACCGTACTTTTTCCGGCTCCAGGAGCCGCCTGCAGAATCACTGTATTTTGTGTCGAAAGAATCGTTTTTAGTTCCGGAACGACTTCATGTATGGGAAGACTGGAATTCATAGAGGGATTCAAAGGTACAGAATGAAACGAGGACCTATAAAAAAAGCCGGCTTTGGGGCCGGCTCTGGAATGCGGAGGAATAAATTATTTATTGAAGGCACAAAGCAAACCGCCCATGATTGTTATGGTAATTGCCCAGTACCCGGTATTAATCCAAATGTATTTCCAGCTTTTGCGTTCAAACAGCGCATTGGTTGCCAATATTGGGAATGCAAAAAACAAAGCACCAAGAAAACCATGCAAAGCTCCATGTTTAAATGTGCGAAAGTTGTTTCCATATTTTTCCATAAAGGAGGAGATGTACATTCCCATTTCACTGTTCGGATCACCGAAGCCGGGTTCATTCATTAGAATTGAATACATATGATTCTGATGGATCACCATGGTGTTGATGGCTGTGGCCAGCATAATACTGAAGAGGAAGGAGAGGCCAAAGATAAGTCCCATGTTAGCACCTTTCATTTTTTCTTCGTTTATTCCTGCAGCAAGCATCCAGGCATTTCCCATTACTGCTTTGTGGTACCAGATAAACCCCATGACCATTGGCACAAGAGATGTTAAAAGGATAACGATCCAGTTCATTTGCATAGTTTTATTTTTTAGGGTTAGTAATTAGTAAGTGGAAATATAATTGGGATAGAGAGAACTTCTTTAAAAAAGAGGCTGAACGTAAGTTACAAAATTCTTGTACGGTGATTTGTGGTATAGGTTATGGGGAAGCATATTCATTTTAAAAAATCCCTGAAATAATTGGAATTTGCTCCACTCTAATTTAACTCAGATTGTATCTTTGTGATTCAGCATATAAATATGAAGCGAATAATCTACCTGTTGTTAATTCTTACTGTTTCCGGGAAGGCGCAAGTACCCGATGCAGAAGGCAGTTTGGTAAAATGGCTAAGTCTCGAAGAAGGCATGGCCTTGATGGAAAAGAATCCCAAGCCCATTATCATGGATTTTTATACAGATTGGTGCGGATGGTGCAAACACATGATGAAGACTACTTACGCAAATCCAGGTCTTGCGCAATATATCAACACTAATTT
This sequence comes from uncultured Bacteroidota bacterium, assembly GCA_963775555.1. Classification (GTDB taxonomy): domain Bacteria; phylum Bacteroidota; class Bacteroidia; order AKYH767-A; family 2013-40CM-41-45; genus QQVM01. Next base: position 572,846 of record CAVZJJ010000002.1, read on the forward strand.
CTATCCCATTAAATTCAATGCAGAGGGGAAAGACACGGTTACCTATCTTGGAAAGGAATACAGGCCTACCGGACCCGGCCCCAAGGCGCCACATGAGTTGGCGGTACATTTATTACAAGGGAAGCTGATGTATCCGACCACTTTATTTCTTAATAATTTCGATAAGGAGAAAAAAGAGTTTCGCCTGAATATGGTATCCAGTGGTTTTCTGGAGGATAAAAAGATTGAGCCGATATTGGTTTTTACGGTTGAGAACGCGAATCGCAATGCTAGCTTGGACGAGTTCAGGATGCGATATGAACAAGCTTTTTACGATAGCACTCTGGAATCACGACTTGATTCAATAAAATGGAAACTCCCATCAGAGCTGTCTTCTGTTTCCGTTCCTCAGGATAAGAAGACCCTGGTATTTATCTATACCGACTGGTGCAATGCCTGCAAGGTGATGAAGCGTACCAGTTTTTCGGATACATTGCTCAGCAAATATCTCGGTGAAAAATTTAATCTGATAGACTTTAATGCAGATTATGCGGAGGCTATCAATTTTAAAGGAAATCTTTTTCAAAATACAAAAACTGCGGAGGCGCCTTTTCATCAACTGGCCATTGCACTTTGCCGCAACAATTTGGTACTGCCTACTGTGGTTATGATGGATGAGAATTTGAATATTATCGATGGCATCCCCTTTTATTTGCCTCCATCAGCATTGAATGATATTTTACATTTTTTTGGGGACGATGTGTACAAGGTAAAAAGCTGGCAGGATTATATGGGGAGCAGGTAAGGGTGTTTTATCGTGACAGGCGCTACAACAAGTGTTAAATTTATTCAATGTTCAACGTTGAACTGTTACAAGTTTCGTAGGTAGTAAAATTAGTTGAACGTTCAACCTTTAACGAATTAATGTGACTGTCCTTGCTGACGAATAATAAAAGTAATCAGATCTTCAATAGAAATTTCAGCGCGAATGCATGCATCATTGACATCTTCTCTTGATACACCAGCGGCAAATGTTTTGTCTTTGAGTCTTTTTTTAACACCCTTTACTTCCATGCCGGCATATCCTTCAGGCCTCATGAGTGAATAGGCATGAATAAATCCTGAAAGCTCGTCGAAGGCATAGAGCATTTTATCCATTTTCGTTTCCGGGATCACTCCAAAATAAGAAGGGCCGTGTGAGGCAATGGCATGAATAACTTCCGGGTCCACATTGCGTCTTTCAAGTTCTTCAATGATTCGTTTGCAATGTTCCTCCGGCCATTGGTCCCAGTCGGCATCGTGTAGTAAACCGGCCAGGGCCCATTTCTCTGCTTCTATTTGATCTAATTTTTCTATTTCCAGTGCCCAGGTTTTCATGAGATGGGAAACCTGATGCATGTGGAGACGGAGACGGTCGTTTTTTACCCAGGAATTCAAAAGTTCTTCGGCTTCTGAGGGGGTCATTAAGTTGCCTTTGTTTTCAGGGGCACCAAAATGTGTTCTTCCCAGAGAGTGGCTAAGTGACATAGGGTGGATTTTGAAGAAGCTTGTTCAAAGATAGATATTCATTGCCTTCATGATCGTTACTTTTTTTCAAAGCCGGGGATAATGACTATCTTTGACACCCCAAATCCAATACCTGCCGGGATTCACGCACTACCTTATCAAAGACAGATGTTTAAAATCAAGACGATTTCTCTCTATCGCCATTACCTACTTTTACTTTTCACCTTCTATTCTGCCAGTCTTGTCGGACAGGGGCTCACAGTCAATGTGAGTCAATTGAACTTTGGAGTGGTGAATGAGTTAAGCAGTACAAGCCGTTCGGTGATCATTTCAAATAACCTTGGACGTACTGTTACCGTAACCGAAATAAAATTTTACAACACCTATGGTGCTCCGGCATTTTCTGCCAGCAGTTCCTTCTTTGCAATACCTGATGGAGGTTCAGTCACACTGGATGTTTGGTTTTCTCCCCGTCATAATATATTTCATAATTCGGAGATGGTAATTCTGAATGATGGATTGAGGGGAAGTGTGAGTGTTGATCTTGTAGGTCAGGGAACCTATAGTAATGCTTACTATAACAGCTGTCAAAATAAATCTGAAGAAGCTCTGAAAGCAGAGATCAATTCCATTACCGGTAATGGATACATTTCACTTATCTATGGCCCTGCCCGCGATGAAATGTTTATGGTGATTGACAACAAAGCAGTAAACGGACAAGGAGCTGCTCAAAACACTCTTGAAAGTATTTACACGGGATCACTTGCAGTTGGCTATACATCAAGGACTGATGCACAAAACACATTTCTTTTTAACACAGAGCATACTTTTCCTCAGTCATTGTTCACTAGTCTTGAACCGATGAAGTCGGATTTACATCATCTGTTCCCTACCGATGATGCCAGCAATAGTGCACGGGGAGATGATCCATTTGGTGTAGTAAGCAATCCTTCCTGGTCTGATGGCGGATCAAAGTCAAACGGAACCACATTCGAACCAAGAGACATTCAAAAGGGGCGGACTGCCAGAGCGATGTTTTATTTCGTTTTGCGTTATGAGAACTATTCGAATTTCTTAAATTCCCAGGAAGCAATTTTAAGAACCTGGAACTCCACATATCCACCGGACGCGATTGACATTAAGAGGAACGATGATATTTATTTATACCAACATAACCGTAATCCGTTTATTGACTATCCGCAATTCATTGAGCGGATCAACTCGCTGTCTTCTTTTTCAACGGCTCCTTTAGTTACTGCATTGGATGTTACGCAGGACACGATCATCTATGGCACCATAGCAGCAAATAGTCCAACCGATTTTCACCTCGTACTTGTCAATCAGGGGAACACTGCTCTAAGTTTAAGTCAATTTAATTTATCACATATTGGGATACTTTCTTTCACCGCGGGCGGAAATGATACAACTCTTGCGCCAGGAGAATCCCTGGGATTGGATATCCGCTTTGTTTCTTCCACTACTGATTCTGTTCGTGGTTGGTTGAGTTTTCACAGCAATGTTGCCGGGCAGAGTATTGTGAACATCCCGATTTATGTTAATGACCTTGTTTTTACCAGGATTTCAGAACCCGAATTGTCATGGTTCTTTGTTTCTCCCAATCCGGTTTCAGACAGACTAAAACTAAATTTCAAACAACCATTCCAAGGTTCATCAACGATTTCTATTTATTCCGGCAGAGGTGTGATTGTGAAACAAATTAGATTTTCTGAGTTTACTTCGACTGCAGAGTTTGATATCTCCGATCTTAGTTCAGGAATTTACTTTTTAAAATACACAGACCAGATGACAGGAACAATATTGAACACTCGTATGATTAAAATGAAATAAGTTTTAGAATTTGCATTCTATCACTGATAAGGGTAGTTGAAATCAGCTATTCTCACATTGACACTGATTTTCATTTTAGATTTAAACGGGTTGAATGAAGGGTCAGTTAATTGAAAAACACATAAAAAAGGCCTCCCAAACAGGTTTTTATTCAAAATTTCAAATAAATTATTAAATAAATAGAATCCGTTTGCATCAATTTTTTCTTTTTACTAATTTGTTTGCCTAACCTAAAAACACATATACAAATGAAAAAGATTTTTACAAAAACGATAGTGCTTTTATTTCTGCTATCAGGAACAAGTTTAATGGCTCAGGAAGTTGCCCAAGAGGCAAAAACGACATCCTCTGCCCCTTCTAATTCAAATTGGGAGAAGTACATGGCTGTTGGAGAAATGCATAAAATGCTTGCTTCATCCGATGGTGATTGGAAGGCACAAATGTCTTTTTGGTCTGCTCCGGGAGCAGAGCCTCAAAAAAGCTCTGCAAGCTGCAAGTATGAAATGATTTTAGGTGGCCGTTTTCAGGAAGCAAGAGTTGAAGGAACAGTTATGGGCATGCCTTTCGAAGGCAGGGGTATGGTCGGTTATGACAACCTTAAAAAAGTTTTTATGAATACATGGATTGACAATACAGGTACAGGAATCATGTATTCAGAAGGACCTTTTGATAGCAAGACCAAGTCAATTAACATGAAAGGAAGTTCAATGGATCCTATGACTGGCAAGGAGATGAAATTCCGTGAAGTCTTCACTTTTGTAAGTGACAATAATCAAAAGCTGGAATTATTCATGATGAGAGACGGCAAAGAATTCAAGTCGATGGAAATTGACTATGTGAGATAAATTCTGCCCAATGGGCCCAATCAATAAACGAGTTAAAACCGCGATATTTGACGTTTAATTTATAACGAAAAATATGGCGGTTTTTTTATTTTGTCTTTTTCCAGAAAAAATCCATTTTTAAAATAACAAACAACCGATTTGAATTGTCATTAACAAATATTTTTGATTTATAACATCATTTATGGAAGGTCGATCAATCATTCTGCTAAGAGGTTTGCCAGGTTCGGGAAAGACGAGTTTGGCAGGCATTTTATCTGAAAAAGGGAAGCATCCTGTTTATTCTGTCGATGAGTATTTTACTGATGATAAATCAGGAGTCTACGAATTTGATCACAGGTCAAATCATCTTGCATATTCTGCCTGTGAGGAGAATACAAGGAAGAGCATGATGGCGGGTGCAGAAAAAATTTTCGTAGATAATACCTTTACGTTGGAATGGGAAATGGAGCCCTATTTTCGTTTAGCTAAGGAATTTGACTATAAAATATCTGTCGTTACAGTGGAAAACAGGCATGGAGGAAGGAATGTACATGGAATTTCATCCGATCAATTGGAGAAAATGGCATCGAAATACAAGGTAAAACTTATACCTTGAAGCGAAAGATCGAGTGGCTTTGATTATCTTTGTTGACGAAAACGGAACACAAATAAGATCGATGAAAACTGCAAATATCCATACGAGTAAGGGTTTGATGAAAGTAGAACTCTTTGAAAAAGATGCACCGGGAACGGTAAAGAATTTTTGTGACCTCATTGAGAAGGGCTTTTATAACGGACTTACATTTCATCGGGTTATCCCTGATTTTGTGATTCAGGGAGGCTGCCCTCTTGGTACCGGCACCGGAGGTCCGGGTTATAAAATCAAATGCGAGTTGGACGGAGAGAATCAATACCATGACAAGGGTGTGTTATCAATGGCTCATGCCGGTAAGGATACGGGAGGCTCTCAATTTTTCATTTGCCACAGTCGTCGCAATACCGCTCACCTGGACAGAAAACATACCTGTTTTGGCAAAGTGGTGGAAGGTCTTGAAGTGATAGATCAAATTCAACAGGGTGATGAGATCGTAAAGATTGAACTGGTCGATCCCGCTTAACCCGGACTTATTCTGGTTGTAGTCTGCTTTTTTTCATCTAAATGACATGTGAGGATTTACGGCCTTAAAAGGGTTATTTCAATTTCTTTATTTTATTATTTAGATATTGTTTTTGCATCGGTACATTTTTACCTTTGACATCAGGAAGAGGGATGAATTGCAGATAAGATTATTGTTAAATTTATATTCTTTGTCTTCCGCATTTAAGTTTTGGGAAATTTTATAATCATATAAAGTGTTGGCGAATTATAGTTGTACATTTCATCATCACGAGTCAATTTTTTTTGTGTATCGTAACTCTTTTGCTCAATTGCAGTAGAAAAATGTTAAACCTGTTTTGTTAATAAAGTGTAAGGTAAAGGTGATTATTTTACTCCATGGGGAGTAATTTTACCTATCTTATTTTATAAAAGTTTTAATTCTGACCGGCTTATGTTTTTTAAAAACCCCATCCTATACAAAAGCATTTTATTGGTGGATGACAGCGAGTCCGACAATCTTATCAATCGCTCCATCATTTTAAGGAATAATTTTGCCAGCAGTGTTAGCTCTGCAATGTCGGCGGAAGCAGGAATCCTGTTTCTTGAGTATGAATTCAGCAAAGCAGAGCGCATCCCGGACCTGATTTTTCTTGATATCAAAATGCCGGGGATTGATGGATTTGGCTTTCTGAAATTATTTGAAAAGCTGGACCCTGCTATCAGGCAACAAACCAGTATAGTCATGCTTACAGCTTCAACGGACCTGATTGATTATTACCGGGCCATTCGAAATCCGTATGTGTTAAACTACCTTAAGAAGCCCTTGAATATTGTGGAGTTAATTTCCCTGGCAGCCTGAATCGAAGAAGAACTTAATGTACAAAAGGCTAAGATTTTCAGCCCGAGGCATCCTTTTATATAGTTAAGATTTTGTCAGCAGCCCAAATCCATTTCCGGTTTTTACTACCTGCTGTTGACGACCTCAAAAAATTAACGTATATTTCCTATAAATTCGGGAACTCAGGAAACGATACTGCATTAGTTTTATCCCGGCAATTATTTTTTAAATAAGGTATTTCGGATAGATGAAACGTATTATTTTTGTTTAAGAGAGCGATCTTGCAACGAAAAATGGAACTTTCCTCTCTCAAAGCAGTAAGACAAAGGTCTAAAGTCCCTGATCCAACCATAAGCAATTCATGAAAACCTCGCGCGTCTATTTAAAGCCATCCACATTAGGCGGATTAATATTATTGTTTGCCATTACCATAGGCATGCATCAGGTAAGTTTCGCTGCAGAACCAACTGTTCCGGCATCCTTGCTGACTGCCACTGTGAGCAATTGCAATGAGGTGGATCTAAGTTGGAGTTCAGGAGATGGAACCCGTAGGCTGGTTGTTGGTTCTGCCGATGCTCCTGTGAGTAGTTTTCCTGTAGATGGGACCAGTTATGTGGCGGGAAACATTTTCGGTTCGGGAACCAATCTTGGGAATAACAATTATGTAATTTATAGCTCACCGGGAAGCAGCGTTACGGTTACTGCTCTCAATGCAAACAAGACCTATTACTTTGCCGTTTTCGAATACAATGGAACGGGTGGTAGTACAGATTACCTGACTTCCATCTATCCTGAAGCAGACACAATTCCTTTTGGAGTGGCTATTCAAATCACGGCTTCAGATACAATAATGTGTGCGGGATCTTCCGTAACTCTGGATGTTTCCGGAGCAGTTAACTATTTTTGGTCGCCTGCAAGTGGTCTTTCTGGGACTACAGGATCTTCGGTGACAGCTTCTCCATCGGCGACGACGAAATATTCGGTGTTAGGAACGGATGGGTCAGGTTGCCAGGCATATGAACGAATTACTCTCACGGTGAATCCACGTCCAACGGTAACTCTTTCATCACAACCGAGCTCGTGTGTAGATGATAGTCCCCGTACACTAAGTGGCGGCTCTCCTGCCAGTGGCATGTACAGTGGGCCAGGTGTAAGTGGTGGATCGTTTGATCCATCGGCTGCAGGCACCGGTTTTCATACCATCACTTATACGTATTCAAATATTCAGGGCTGTTCGGCATCTGCAACCAGAACTATTACTGTGTATGCTCTTCCTTCAGTGACGCTTTCTTCTTTTTCAAGTCGATGCATAAATGGCGGGAACCTGACTTTAACCGGAGGAAGTCCGGGTGGAGGAACATATAGTGGAACCGGGATAAGTTCAGGTGTATTTAATCCGGTGACAGCCGGTGCCGGGACTCATACAGTGACCTATACATATTCGGACTCGCACAGTTGTACAAATACAGCTTCATCTTCCATCACAGTAAATCCGGCTCCAACAGTAACGCTTCCCAATTATTCAACAGTATGCATCAATACTCCTGCATTTGCTTTGACAGGCGGTAGTCCTGCCGGAGGTGTTTATACTGGGCAGGGAGTTTCGTCTGGAACTTTTAATCCGGTCGTTGCAGGAGTCGGGTCACACACTATTGCTTATCGATATACCAATGCACAGGGTTGTTCGGATTCCACTACAGCCTCTATTCAGGTGGGAGGACTACCTTCTGTCACGGTGAGCCCATATAATCCGGTTTGTGTCAGCACTTCTCCATTCGCATTAAGTGGAGGAAATCCATTGGGTGGAGTATTTAGCGGGAGCGGAGTGACTTCAAATGTGTTTTATCCGGCTGTGGCTGATACAGGAGATCACACAATCACTTACACTTATACGAATTCAAATGGATGTGTGAATACAGATAGCACCTCAATTTTGGTAACCCCGGCTCCCTCAGTGAGTCTTGCTCCTTTTACGGATGTATGCGCAAATACAGGGCCCGTGTCGCTTAACACCGGTACACCTTCAGGCGGTATTTACAGCGGGCCGGCAGTTAGCGGAACCACATTTTATACCGGAATAGCCGGATCAGGAACCCATGCTATTGTCTATACCATCGTGGATTCAAATTCCTGTGCAGCTTCAGATACGCAGAATATTGAGGTTCGTCCAGTGCCTGTGGTGAGCCTTGGAGCCGATAGAATCATGTGCCTGGATGAAGCCATCGAATTGGATGCAGGACCAGGTTTTTCAAGTTATGCCTGGAATACCGGTGCCAATACGCGATCCATTACCGTTGATTCCAGTGGAAGAGGTTCGGGAACATTTCCTTTCAGAGTGAATGTAACCAACAGTTATGGATGTGTAGGAAAAGATACAGTTCTTGTCACCATTGATATTTGTTCTGGCCTGGATCCGCTCACAGAAAATGACAAAAAGATTTTTATTTATCCGAATCCCTTCAGCAGTAGCTTCCAGTTAATGAGTGAGGAAAGGATCAGTCTTTATCTATATGATCAAAGCGGCCGACTTCTGGAATCTTATGAGAACAGGAATGGGCTTATTCGCGCCGGGGAAAACCTGGCCGCAGGAATTTATCTGGCAGAAATACGGATGAAAGGATCAGCAAGATCCATCATGCTCATTAAAACGGAATAGACCAGCTTGGTATACATCAGCATGAGGAGTGATGTACAGACCCTTTGCTGACAATTATATTTTTTCAAGTACTTCCAGCAGGCGTACCATCGCCAGAGTATCCATTTTGCAATAGGCCAGAAGGTTTTGTCGGATGTCATCCTGATTTGCATTTACATCGAAAATCAGTTGTTCGAATGCAAGACTTGCAGACGATCCATCGCCGATTTCCAGGGTATCGTAATTCAAGTCCGGAACCAGTGCAGGCAATACAGCTTTTATAGAATACGATCCATTCATGGAAGGAGTATAGTACCATCCTTTCATAAAGGGAGGCATCAGATCTAAAAGACGATCGATGCGTTCTTCAATATCATTTTGATATTTAGGAAAATCCCGGGCAATGGCGTTGAGGATAGATTTTTCAAAACTCATGTTATAGGTGAGTATTCTGCCGGAAGATGAAGTGTTTTCCAACAGTTGTTCAATGAAAGGAATTCTGGGATCTCCTTTTGGCCGGGCTAAAAATTCAGTATGTTTCAGTGAGGCATTTTTTGTTTTTTTGAAATGCAAAGAATACTGAAATGGAATTTGCTGGTAGGGTCTGCTTTTTGAATACAATGGAATGGCAGCCTGAAAAGTTTCAAAGTCCATGAAGTACAATGGGTAAGAGAGATCTTTCAAATAGTTGCGAAGAGAGGGCCGGTCAATTGTATTTTTCTTTTTCAAATGGCTGTCGATCTGCACCTGTTGGTATTCGTTGAGTGCCATGTCTTCAGGAAGATCTTCAAATCGCAATATTCCTTCTTCATACAATTCAAATTTTTTGTTTGCCCGAAGGCGTGAGATAGAGAAGACTGAAGGTACAGGAATATGTTTCCAGCAATGTTCGATGAAGTCGCAGGAGTAAGGGTCTGAACAATGCGGACCAATGTCGACCACCGGTTCTTTTTTTAATTGGAGCATTGTTTTTAATTCGGAGATCTTTTCCTGAACGAAATCTTGTTGTTCAAGGGCTTCCATTTTTACGGATTCAATCGAAAATAATTCTTCGAGAACAATTGATTTTTTCCGGATGTATTCATTGTTCAGGTGAACGATAAACAGGTCGGCCAGTTCAATTCCTGACTGTGTTATAACATGGTATTGAAGGGCGGCATCAAGGATGTTCACTTCTTTAATGTTGGTTGAGCTTTTAACTTCATAAGCTTTCCAGCGTCCATTTCTTTTTACTAAAATATCTACTGCAGCCAAAACGCCATTGTATTGAAATGCCGCTTCGTAAATAATTTTTTCCCCCTGTTTAATAAGTTCCTTCGTGTATAATACAGATTTCGCATATTCGAAGGGAGTATCGGGGGATGCATCCACACCACCCGGAAAAAGGTCTCTGGCCAATTGCCCCACGGAAGTTCCCCGGTCGAAAACGGCTTGCTGTTGAGCGGATATTTCTCCTGCCAAATCGCGGCGGAATTTATAGAAATACAAACGTTTAGGGCATTGACATCCATATAAAAATGTGGATTTAGAGAGGACGTGACGCATTCGAATAAAATAAGAGTTTCAGTAAAGATAGAAGACCTGAACGCAGTCTATCTGCGCAAGGACAGGAGAAAGAAGAAAAGGAGATTTGTCTTGAAAGCACAATGCGGAGGGAGGATTGCTTCAAAAGGAGCAATTCGATGCTTGTATTTATGTGGTATATTTTTTCATTGCTTTTTTGAGTGTTTCCATTATTTCGTTTTTGAGTTGCGTTGGTTTAATGACTTTCACATTTTCGCCGTAACTCAGAATTTGCATGGTCAGTTCAGTTGAAGGGATCACATCGATGCAAATTCGAAATTCCTTCTCATTGTCTTTTAGGACTTTTTGAGTATGATGGATGGGCTGTGCTTTGATATAACGGCCTTCAAGTGGACTAAAGGAAAGTTCCACTTTTACAGGAATCAGGTCGTTGACGGTAATTCCAAAAGAGTGATAAAAGAATTTTCTTGCATCAAAATCTCTTTTCTTTTCGAAGGCCATTCTGGTTATCTGCAAATCACGGATTCTGTCGAGACCGAAGGTAAGGATCCTCTCATGGATAGGTGAGTAGCCGGTGAGATACCAGCGGTTTCTGTATTCACGCACGAGATAAGGGTGCAGCTTATGTTGATTGGTTTTTTCTTTTGTATAGTTATAGTATTTAAAATGGATTTCGACATGGTCGGTGATGGAGCGTAATATTTTTTCGAGGTGATCAGTCCCTTCGGAGTAGGAAGGTCGTTCTACCTGGATGAAGTCTGTAATTTCTGTCCCATACAAGGAGCGGCTGATCTGAACAGCCTGCAAGAGGCGACCGATGGTGTTATCAAATTGGCGGAGAATGGGGAAGTCTTTGAATTGCCGTAAAAGACCCACGGCGAATTCCAGTGAATAGAGATCATCCTGCTTCAATGGCAACTTACTTATAGAAAAGTCGGGATCCGAATAATAATATCCTCTTCGGGTTTTATGATAGCAAATGGGAGCCTGGAAATTGAGTCCCTCATCAAAACGCATAGCATAAATGTCTTTTTGCATCGTGGATTCAGAAATTCTTTTCCCCAAAAGATCCTCACATTTTTCTGCCAGTTCTTCCAGTGTTGGAAAGGGTTTTTGCCTGTTTTTTAAAGCTTCGTCGATCAGGCGGTAACGGGTATATGCTTCTTTGTTCTTTGGCATAAAATATTTATTAGTGCGCAGATAGGTTGCGTGCCTGGGTCTGAGATTTGCAAAATGATTAATGATTGTCTTACGAACTGAATAATTCTATACAAGCACTGATTGAACGAAGATACTAAGGTTTTGTGAGAGACCTTTCGCCGGTTAGAATTCATCCCGCGAAGGAGTAGAAAATATTATTTCATATCTAAAAATCGACAGAAGAATGAATTTACAGGGTTTCAATAAGTTTTTATCTAAAGAGTGCCGGGTGTTCCAATTCGTTGATTTTATTCTTTATTGTGGAATTCAGGACCAGCTCCAGTGTAGTGTATTCCATCCCTGCTTTTTAAGGGCGACGAAGGTTATGATGCTTTGCCAATACCCGGTTTTATTACAACCTGCAAGGGGATATACATATACGAATGCGCAAGAATGAGCGAATGAAAGGATTGTGTCAGAGGGCTAAGCCCGGCTTATATTTCGATAATTACGGAAGAAGATGGGATTATATTCTCATCTTCTTTTCTTGAATTGCTTTTAGAGCAGATAAACAAAGATCAACGATAAGCATCCTTGTCGAGTTGTAAGCCACGTGTCCCTTTAAATCGCTGCCAGAAGGTTTCCCTTTCCATGATGGAGATAAAATCTTTGTCGAAAGCATCTTCAGAATTTATTTTCGGGTTGATCATTTTTGGTTCGAGTGAACGAAGAGTATCATATACTATTGGAATCAGTGCTACGTCTTCACTAACCCGTTTTCTTGTAAACCGACGGAGAAGCTTTGTTTGAAATGGGTCGGAGGCAAGCGCCATTTTTCGGAACCCGAGTTTCCAGGCTTTCTTGTATGAATAGTAGATGTTTTCAGTACTATGTTCGGCTTTGGTTTCCGTGAATATATTTTCTTTCGGTATGCCAATTGCTTCAGCAAACATTGCCATCACCTTTCCCTCGTAATATGGAGTGTATACAGCGGATCCGGAATACATGATGTTTTTGGCTATACCTTTTTCAAATAAATATTTTGACCAGTAGACTCGCGCTTTCATAGTTGGGGTCCAGGTTCCTCCTTCCAGAGGGACTCCCGGAACTACAATTATGTCGTATTGTTCAGTCATGGATTGGGTCAAAAGTTTCCTGCATGTACGCGATGTAAAAGAGCAGGACACGAAAACAAGGAAGAAAAGGCCAAGAAATATTTTTGATAATAATGACAACATAGTTTGGAGAGCAGGATGATTCAGCAATATACTTAAGCTAATCGTGTGAACAAATTAACGGTGCAATGAAAGTTTTTATTTTGAAAAGACTGATCGGGGAGTGTCAAGGTTCGACGCAGCCACCTCTGAATAAAGTAGCAGATTCGCGGTTTACAAATTAACAGTTGTTTTGATTTGAAAGATTATTTTTTGCCGGAAGAATGATTGCGGTTGTGCTTAGGGCGGGACTTCGCCCCTTTATCACCCCCTTTATGAAAAGATCTTTTAGGGCCTTTGTTACGTCCGACTTGAGCATGTTTCTTTTTAGGGTCCCATGCGGGACCTTCTCCAATTTCAGAAGGTAAAGGAAGTTTAGGAATCTCCCTTTCGATTAATTCTTCGATCTGGGCAAAGCGGCGTTGGTCCTTCTCATTGATGAGGGTGATGGCTTCTCCAGTTGAGGCAGCACGGGCCGTTCTTCCTACACGATGCACATAGTCTTCAGCATCACCAGGGACATCAAAGTTAATGACCAGTCCGATATTTTCAATATCGATACCACGTGAAAGGATATCGGTAGCGACAAGAATTTTTGTATTTCTGTTTCTAAAACTTAAAAGTACGCTTTCCCTCTCTGCCTGAGTCAGGTCACTGTGAATGGCTTTTGCGGAAAGATGAACCCGAAGAAGTTCGCGTTCCAGTGCTTTTACGCCGGATTTTGTTGAAGCGAAAATGAGTACACTGTCCAGATTTTTTTCTGTCAGAATTTTTCGGGTAAGATCAATTTTTTGTGTATCGTAAACGAGGTATGCATTTTGAAGAATGCCGGCCGCCGGTTTGCTGATAGCAATATTTACTTCGACAGGTTCTTTTAATATTCGACGTGCCAGTTCGCGCATCTTAGGAGGCATCGTTGCACTGAAGAGAAGATTTTGTTTTTTAGGAGGCAGGTATCCAATGATTCGGAGAATGTCTTCGTAAAAACCCATGTCGAGCATTTTATCTGCTTCGTCAAGAATCAAAACATCCAGTTTGTCAAATTTTACATAACCGTTATTGAGGTGGCTGAGCAATCTTCCCGGCGTGGCGATCACCACTGATGTGCCTTCGCGAAGGGCTTTTTTTTCACGTTCAAATACCTGTCCGTCACTACCGCCATAAACAGCAATAGAGCTGGCATGTGTGAAATAAGCAAAGCCCTGAAATGCATTGTCAATTTGTTGTGCCAGTTCTCTTGTAGGGGCGACGATGAGCGCTGAAGTATGCGGAATCTGATCCACAGCGATACGGTGCAAGGTAGGAAGCAGATATGCCGCTGTTTTACCGGTACCGGTTTGTGCACAAGCGATCAGGTCTTTCCCCTGAAGGATCACCGGGATTACTTGTTCCTGAATGGGAGTGGGCTTTGTGAAGCCCATGGAATCAAGTCCTTCGAGCAATGAAGGATAAAAGTTAAAATCGTCGAAAGTCAATTTGCCTTGTTCATTTATGGTATAAAGGTACAGGAAAGTGGGGTCTAATCCTAAGGAAATACGGTATTATGAGTCGTCCAGGCAGCTTTAAAAAACAGTTTATACGACTTCATGAGTGCATTGACGGAGGAGTTTAGATAGTATAAATTTCTTCCATGGAGCATCTGAAAAATATAAATACATGGAGAAAGTTCGAAGCGTTCAGCGGGTATGTGTCCTTGCACAGGTTCAGTTCGAAAAGTTGATTTTCATTCTTAAAAGTCGATTCAAAAGGAGGATGTCATGAATCCGGACTTGTGTTTCACTGGAGGAGGCAGAATTTTTTTGCAGGAATCCCGGCAATGCATACTTTGCGTTTGATTTACATGTAAACGGATGAAAGAATGAAACGAATATTTTTATTAGCAGGATTCTTGTTTTTCAATTATCATCAAGTAAGTGCAGGAAACCTGGAGAAGGCATTTGAGCGATTGCAGCTCTATGATTATTTTAACGCAAAGGAATTGTTTGGAAAGTCGATGAAGAAGGATCCGGTTGCGGCAGCATATGGGATGTCCAGGATTCATTCTTCTGAGGATAACCCCTTTTATAACCTCGACTCTGCACGTGTGTATATTCTGTTATGTGATTCTTTGTTTCCCTTGTTAAAGGAAAAGCAGAAAGAAAAATACCTTGAATTTAAAATTACGCCGGTAGCTATTGAGGAATTGAAAGACAGTATCTGCGCGAAAGCGATGCAAACTGCATCGAACAGTATGTCGCTGGAAAAACTGAATCACTATCTCGAAAAATTTTCTTTCTGTGCATCACAGGATCAAGTCACGGAACTGAGAAACTCGATAGCTTTTCAGGAAGCACGCAGTAAAAACACCGCTGTATCCTATAAATATTTTCTCGATACTTATCCGGGAGCGCAAGAACACAAAGATGCACTGAATCGCTATCAGGAAAGAGTTTTTGAGGAAGAAACACAAAGTCGTCAGCTGGGAGCCTATGAATTATTCATTCGCACTCACCCGGAGAGTCCATACCGGATGGAAGCAGAGCGGATGATCTATGGTCTTTCCACTTCGAAGGGAAGCATTGCCGAACACAAGGCCTTTATTAATCGTTACCCGGATAATCGTTATGTGCGTGAATCCTGGAGAGAAATTTACAGGATAAGTATGGAGAATTATGATGAGCAGACATATTTACGTTTCAAATTTGACTTTCCTGATTATCCGTTTATGGATGAATTGGAGAATGATTATAAATTGCAGACCTCACTTTTTCTTCCATTCAACAAATCTGAGTTATGGGGATTTGTGAACGAGTTGGGTGAAGAAATGATTGCTCCTACCTATGAGGAAGTGAATTATTTTTCGGAAGGACTTTCTGCGGTTTCGAAAGATGGAAAATTCGGATACATCACCAAGAGCGGAAAACTTGTAATCCCATTTATGTGGGATGATGCTGAGGCTTTTAAAGATAATTGTGCTGTCGTGCTTCGAGAGGATAAATACGGTTTGATAGGGCGCAATGGTGTTTTTATCATTCCTGTTGAGTATGATGAATTATCTGAACCGGTAGAAGATCTATGCATGGCAATGCAGAACGAAAAGTATGGTTTTATAAATAAGTCGGGCCATGCCCTTACACGCATGGAATTTGACTTTGCCAGTGATTTTATGAACGGTTTTGCTATCATTGGCATCGATGGTCTCTATGGACTGATTAATTCTCAGGGAGATTTGGTCGTCGAAGCGAAGTACGAGCAAATCCAATGGGTTTCACGGGATTTGATGAAGGCCAGCCTGAATGGAAAATGGGGGCTAATCAGCAGGGTTGGGGAAGTTGTTCTTCCTTTTTTGTATGATGCAATTGGTGAGTTCTATGACAACCGTGCTTTGGTTGCACAAAACGGGAAGTGCGGTTTTATTAATTCAAGGTCAGAAATAATCATTCCTTTGACCTACCGCTATACCGAAAATTTGCTTTCCACTGCTATCTATAAAAATGGCTACGTATTATTGAAAAATACCAAAGCGAAAAACACTTTGCTTGATACTTTGGGAGTGCGCATTCAATTTCCGGGATATGAGAATACAGGGATTCCTTCGGAAGGATTTATTCCTGTACAAAAGAACCGCAAGTGGGGTTATGTTGATTATAGCGGTAGACAAAAAATAAGTTGCACGTACCAGGAAGTAAATCCATTTTTAAATTCTTTTGCGATTGCCCGTTTCGGTAATCTTTTTGGTCTCATTGACACTTCAGGCACCTGGATTGCTGAGCCCATTTATGAGGAAATCAGCAGAAGCGGAACTTACTTTATTACACGATTGCACGGTATGTTTGGACTTCTTTCTCAAAAAGGCGTTCTGCTTGCACCCTGTGAATACGATCGAGTGGAAATTATTTTTGACCGTGTCGCTATGCTGCAAAGTGAGGATTCGCGCAGCTATATTTCGCTATTAACTGGTGCGATCATCTGGAGCGGATTAGAATAATACAAATATTTTACTGAGGAAGACATTTTTTCAAGGAAGAAAGCCGGAGGACTTGCATTAAGCTCTTAAGAAAGAGATTCCTCTCAGGTTGCAGAATGTAACAGGCCCGTCTTCATTGAATTTTGGTAAATTGCATTCCTTATATTAACTAACAAAAGATGGCTTCTGATAAAAAACTATTCCTTCTGGATGCGATGGCATTAATTTACCGGGCCTATTTCGCTTTCAGCAATAATCACCGGATCAATTCCAAGGGACAGAATACCTCCGCGGTATTTGGATTTACGAATACATTGCTGGAAGTGTTGCGGAAGGAACAGCCATCACATATTGCGGTTGTTTTTGATACAATGGCACCAACATCCCGCCATGAAGAGTTTACTGATTACAAAGCCAATCGACAGGAGATTCCGGAAGACCTGGCCGCATCAATTCCTGTGGTTGTGAAATTGTGTGAAGCATTTCGTATTCCGGTTCTGGCAATGGATGGCTATGAAGCCGATGATGTGATAGGAACTCTTGCCATTGAAGCAGAGAAAAAAGGTTTTGACACCTACATGATGACTCCTGATAAGGATTTCGGACAATTGGTTGATGAACATACTTTCATCTATAAGCCGGCAAGAAGTGGTTCCGGTGCGGAGGTTCTTGGTGTAAAAGAAATTTGTGCACGCTGGGAGATTACAAATGTGGATCAGGTGAAGGATATTCTGGGATTAATGGGAGACAGTGTCGATAATATTCCGGGAATACCGGGTGTAGGAGAGAAGACGGCGATTTCATTAATCAAACAATTTGGTTCCATCGAAAACCTGCTTGAACATACTGATCAGCTAAAGGGAAAGCTTAAAGAAAAAGTCGAAGCAAATAAAGAGAAAGCCATTCAATCTAAATGGCTGGCTACAATTATTACTGATGTACCTGTTTCTCTGGATCTGGAAGAACTAAAAACACAAGAAGCTGACAGGCAAGCATTGCAGGAACTTTTTTCGGAACTTGAATTCCGGCGCCTCGCTGAACAATTAAATCTAGGAACTATTGAAAAAAAACCCGAGCTGAAGCGTACGGAGAAATCAAAGAAAATTATTTCTTCTCAGGCCACCTTGTTTGGTACTGATGGTGATGATGAAGAACAGAGTTTTGAAGAAGAACCGGAATCTCCTCCTGTTACTGCTTTGAATTCTATAACAGAGGTGGCACATCGTTATGAATTAGTTGATACTGCAGAGAAGCGCATCAAACTTATACGCTTTCTTTCAGGACAGAAAATTTTCAGCTTCGATACTGAAACCACCGGATTGGATGCTCATACAGCGGAGCTTGTTGGCCTGTCATTTTCAGCGGGGGAACATGAGGCATATTATGTTCCGGTTCCGGCAGATCAGAAAGAAGCGGGAAAACTAGCGGCTGAGTTTAAAGAGGTTTTTTCTCGGGAAGACATAATTAAAATCGCGCAGAACCTGAAATATGATTTTTCTGTTTTACGGAGATATGGAATTGAATTCAAGGGGGTACTTTTTGATACGATGATTTCTCATTTTCTCATACGTCCGGAGATGCGTCATTCCATGAATGTCCTGGCAGAAACCTATTTGAACTATTCGCCCGTTTCGATTGAAAGTCTAATTGGCAAACGCGGCAAGGATCAACTGAACATGCGTGATGTGCCTGTTGAAATTATCAAGGAGTACGCAGCGGAAGACGCGGATGTGACCTTTCAACTTTATAAAGTTTTCGAACCCAAATTGAAAAATTCAGGAACAGAAAAATTATTTTATGAAGTTGAAATGCCATTGGTCCCTGTGCTTTCCGCCATGGAGTCGGAAGGAATAAACCTTGATAAAAACGCTTTGAGTATTTTATCCAAAGAACTCACGGAAGATATCAACCGGGCGGATCGGGAGATTCAGGATCTTGCCGGTGAACCATTTAATATTTCATCTCCGAAACAGGTGGGAGAGATATTATTTAACAAATTAAAGATTACCGATAAACCATCGAAAACGAAGACAGGACAATTTTCCACCGGGGAAGATGTGCTGAGCAAACTTGAAAATAAGCATCCCATTGTAAGACGAATTCTGGACTACCGCGAGTTGGTAAAATTAAAGAACACCTATGTTGATGTGTTACCAACTCTTGTCAATCCTCAGACAGGACGAATCCATACTACCTTTAATCAGATAGTAGCAGTTACGGGACGATTGAGTTCTGACAATCCGAATTTGCAGAACATCCCGATACGTACGGAAAGGGGACGCGAAATCCGAAAAGCATTTGTACCTCGAAGTGAAGATTTCCTACTGCTCTCTGCGGATTATTCGCAAATTGAATTGCGGGTAATTGCGGAGCTCAGCCAGGACAAGGGGATGCTGGATGCATTCATCAGTGGCGAAGACATTCACGCGGCTACCGCAGCGAAAGTCTATGGTGTATCCATAAAGGACGTAAATTCCGATATGCGACGTAATGCGAAGATGGTCAACTTCGGAATCATTTATGGAATTTCCGCTTTCGGACTCGCCGATCGATTGAATATTTCCCGAACGGAGGCCAAAGAAATCATTGATAATTATTTTATTCAATATCCGGGCATCAAAGACTATATGGATCTCAGCATTGAAAAGGCAAAGAAGAAGGGATTTGTAGAAACGATCATGGGCAGGCGCCGTTATCTTCGTGATATAAATTCGGCGAATGCTACAGTAAGAGGATTTGCGGAGCGGAATGCCATTAATGCCCCTATACAGGGAAGCGCTGCCGATATGATTAAGATTGCGATGATCCGCATTGCGGATGAAATGGAGAAAAGAAAAATGAAATCAAAGATGCTTTTGCAGGTGCATGATGAATTGGTTTTTGACGCGCATAAATCCGAGTTGGAGGATTTAAAAGTGCTCGTTGAAGACAAAATGAAAAATGCGATTCCTTTAAAAGTACCGGTAGAGGTCGGTATTGGGTCAGGAAAGAACTGGCTGGAGGCGCACTAATCTTCACCTATTCCTCATTAGGGGCTTGCTTTTCTTAACTATTTTAGACTTTAATTCTATATTTGAAAGTATTAGGCTCCTCAAATGGTAAGTTAATTTATTCAATAAAAAAGCAGCATTTATTAAAGAAATTAAATCCTACTGTATTATCGAAGAGAGGATTTGTTATTTTCGAGGCCCTCTTGTTACTATAGAACACAATTGAATGAAAGTCTTCAGTGAGAATTGCATCGAACAAACAGGACCCTGCTAAAAGTATTAATAAGAAACTGAAGATCTAATTCCCTGCAGCATAGCCACGATAGAGGAGGTTTTGCAGGATTTCCACCCCGACGAATTTGGTATTACTTCTAAATTGGCCCTTTCAAAAAGGTTGTCATAATAATTATTACCCGATAAAATTATTTATCCATAACAATTCATCCATCACCTCCAACCCTACGCCATTATGCGTCCAATCATCAACAATCTTAAATTCATGAAAAAGCTAATGCTTCTTGTAAGCGGATTATTTTTCGTTTTAGTAGTTAATGCCGATAATGCCATCCAGAGAAACTGTGGCACGATGGATAACCTTGACCGCTTGATGAGAGAGGATCCGGGGATGGAAAGCAGGATGCAGCAAATCGAAAGTTTTACTAATGCGTACCTGCTGAATAAGAATAATCAAAACACTACAAATTCCGTGATTACCATTCCTGTGGTATTTCATATCGTTTACAGTTCAACCGCACAAAATATTAGCGATGCAAAATGTCAGGCCCAGATCAATCAGTTGAATTTGGACTTTGCAAGAATGAATTCTGATGCAGGGAGCACGCCTTCTGTATGGCAGGGAATTGCTGCAAATACTAACATTCAATTCTGTCTTGCCCAGCGAGATCCTAATGGCAATGCCACAACAGGAATCGAGCGTCGTCAGACCACAACAAGTTCCTTTTCTACAAATGATAATATCAAACGATATGCTAACGGGGGTTTGGATGCATGGTCGTCCTCAAACTATTTGAATATCTGGTCCGGAAATCTGAGTGGAGGAGTTTTAGGTTATGCCCAGTTTCCCGGGGGGGCCGCATCAACTGATGGTGTTGTATTGCTTTACTCGTCCATTGGCAGTATGGCAAGCCCTGGAACTGCAACGCCATACCACCTTGGTCGTACAGCTACTCATGAAGTCGGCCATTGGGTAAATCTTCGGCACATCTGGGGTGATGAATCCGGTTGTACGGGAAGTGATCTCGTAGGTGATACACCCAACCAGGGAGCCGAGAATTATGGTTGCCCTGCTTATCCTAAAACTGATGCCTGTTCAGCCACTTCGCCTGGTGTGATGTTCATGAATTATATGGATTATACTGACGATGGCTGTATGAACATGTTTACTGCCGGACAAAGTACCAGGATGAATGCACTTTTTGCTTCGGGAGGTGCACGTGTTTCTTTGCTCAGCTCTCTTGGTTGTCAGGCCCCGTCGGGAGCAACATGCGGAATCCCTGCCGGTCTTATATCTTCCGGAATCACAACGAGTGCTGCTTCTTTAAGTTGGACGGCAGTTAGCGGTGCTACCGGTTATAATGTTCAATACAAGACAAGTTCAGCCATAAGCTGGACGGTTGTAAGCGTTTTGAGCCCGACACTAAATCTTACCACACTCAGCAGTGCTACGGCATATCAATGGCAGGTGCAGGCCATCTGTGGAGCGGGGAAAAGTAATTATTCAACGCTTGCTTCCTTCAGCACCCTTTCCGTGGCAGGTTGTTCCACACCGTCTGGTTTGAGTACAACAGGAATAACAACAACCGGCGTCACTTTGAATTGGACGGCTGTGAGTGGAGCGAGCAGTTACAGTATCCAATACAAGACGAGTGCAGCATCAACATGGACACTTACTACTTCAGCAACAAATTCAAAAGTACTGACCGGACTGGTTTCTGCTACCGTGTATCAATTTCAGGTTTTGGCAACCTGTAGCTCAGGCAACAGCGCTTATTCAGCCGTAGCTTCATTTACCACTGCAGCAGCAGGTTGCACTGATAACTACGAAACCAATAATACCTCTTCTACAGCGAAAATAATTCCAGTCAACACTGATATTTCTGCATTAATAGGGAGCAGCAGTGATCTGGATTGGTTTAAATTTACAACGGTTTCGCCGAACACCAAGATTAAAATTACACTCACTAATCTGCCGGGCGATTATGATGTCAGATTGTATAATTCATCTTTAACGCAGCTTGGCATTTCTCAAAATGGCGGCACAACGAGTGAAACAATCATCCGGAATACGACAACAGCAGCCACTTATTATATCAGAGTATATGGTTATGGTGGCGCATTTAGTGCAACACAATGTTATGCGTTACGTGTCAGTGTATCGGGAACAAATTTCCGTTCAGCCCTGGAGTCTGATGAATTTGAAATGACTGTTCCTGTGGTTAATGGCTTCGATGTTTACCCGAACCCAGTAAGGGATCAGATAAACGGAGTATTCAATTCATCTGTAAACGAAACAGTGAGCTTACGTGTATTTGACATGATGGGTAAAACGGTTCGCACCATGTCTCTTGATGCTACGGAAGGACTGAATAAATTCAATATTGAATTGGGAGATTTGATTCACGGAGTGTACTTCATTGAAATGAGCAGCTCCACAGAGAGAAAGGTGAAAAAAATCTTATTAGAAAATTGATAGTACTATAGTAAAAGAAAAGCCGCTTATATCCTTTAGGATTGAGCGGCTTTTCTTATTGATTAATTTGTTCCTGAAGGAAGGGCGAATAGATAATTTGTATGAGAGGAATCTCAGAGAAAAAGACGAATGGACTTTATCTTCGTCAGAGCAAAGTGAATAATTATTTCTTTCTTTCTTCAAGTACTGATTGATACCCAAAGATAAAATATCAGATCAGGTCGATGTTTTAAAAAGCAACCTTGAACTTCACACCTACACGTAAGACAGGGCGGAGATAAAAACTTTGATCATCACCATAATTGGGAACGTAGATGGCTGTACTGTCGCAGATATCCTGTTTTAACAGATCAGAACGTAGGGAGAGCGTTCCTCTTAGACCGACGCCATAAAACATTTCAAGTGATGTGGTGGGATTGAACTCATACACTTTTCCCCATAAAAATTCGAAGCCAAATTTATCTCTGAACCGATGCTGATACAGACATTCGTTGTATTTAACTCCGGTCTTTTCATCTTTTAATTCGTTCTCAAACCACTGGTTATTGAAATAGAGATATTTGTAAACAAGGGCCGGGGCGATATAATCTCTCCACTTTGAATCTTCCACTCTCCGCTTGTATAGCTTATATGCTACTCTTGCGCTAAATCCATGCTCAGAGAAATAATGGCTATTGGTCCATTCTTTTGAAAAGTCTTCGAGGTATTCATTCACGTAAACCAAACCAAGGGAAACTTCCAGACTTCTACGGTCGGAGAAAAAGTGTTCGTAGCCTAAATTAAGTTCGTTGGTTGCAGCAAGGGTGACATCGACGTTAAGCGCATTTTTCTTGTATTCAGGCACTTCCTGCGCAAATACAACAAAATGGGCAAAAAAGAAGGAAAATAAAGTAAGGAGATATCTGTAAAATGACATTTTATGGAAATGAACCCGGCAAATCTTCAAAAAAAATTGGATATGCCCTATTATTTATTCGATTATTTCAAAAATACGAATGTATAAAATTAATGTTGCAGTTTTATTGCATGGCAGAGCTACTTGTAAGCAGAATTATTAAAACCCCAATTTCGGAAAAACCATTCGAATTGGACCTTCTAAATTGAATGTGGAAGCAACTCATAAAAAAAGCCCCCGGCGATAACCGGGGGCTTTTCCTGGTCGGAATGATTATTCTCCAGAAACGATCAGTTTTCTTACGTGAAATTTATTGTTCACGATCAGTTTGATCAGATATATTCCGGGAGTGTTCACTTGAACCGGATATTCATATAAACCGGAAGAGAGCGTCTCCTCGGTAACAGTGCTTACAAGACGACCGGTGAGGTCGGTAACCTGGATACTTACCGGCACTGTTTTGGAAAGCTTAAACTGTACGTTGGTGATTCCCGCGCTTGGATTCGGATAGAGAGCAAATCCAAGATCAATAGCTTCTATTTCGTCCACATTCACGATAGTACCGGTGATGTTGATGTTATCAACATATGTGTTATTCCCCCTGTCACTTAAATTTTTGAATTTGAAACGAACACGCGGTTTAAGAGCATAAGGATTCATTGAAATAGTTGTCATTGCCCATTGGCTCGTGCTGCTTGGAATAAAGCTTATGGATGTAATACCGGCTGTTGAAAGAGCTGCACCACTTCGGGTCCAGCGGTTGGACCACAATTGTCCGCAGTTGCTGGTAGCCCAAACAGATAATTCATCGGAGGACGTACTGCTTCTTTGCGCGTTAGCATAGTAGAAGGTCATAGTTACCGGGAAATCGATATTGGACATATCAAAAGAAGGCGTTACCCATTCGTCAATCTCATGAGCCACGTTACTGTAGTTGTTGATTCGGATCGAACCTGTTCCGGCATAGGCGATACCTGTAACACGTGTCCAGGCCTGTCCATTGTCAGGATTCAATACATATCCATCAACACCCGGGAAAGAAGTAATGGTGTCGAAGGATTCAAAATACGGAGCCGACAAAGTTGCGGGACCTGAAACGTAAACATAACTTACCCTGGTCAAGGTATCGCTGCCTGCAGAATTCGATGATGCAAAGAGAACATCATAAATACCTGCAGTAGGATAGGTAACTACCGGCATGGAATCGGTGGAAGTACTTGGAACACCACCGGGGAATTCCCAATACCAGCTGGTTGCTTTTCCATTCCAGGAAATATCATTGAATGTAATGTTACCACCTTCACAAACCTCTTTCCGGTTTGTACTGAAATCGGCATTTGGTACACAAACGTTGATCGGGGATCCATCGGTTCCTGTAGCTATTAAATTAGAATTTGTCCATAAATTATTTCTTCCACTGGCACCTGAATTCAATGCGGCAAACATCCGGGTTTTCTGTCCTTCTGTGAACATTACATCACAGTAGGAATAGTCCATAAAATTCTGATAGTTTTCTATAATCGGAGGGTTACATACTTGTGCAGAGGCAGGAGTCTGGCAATGAGAAAATCCCATGGTAATGGGGGTGTCACCTACAAAATCGTCACCACAAACGGTTCCTACTTCATTACCGCTGCCCCAGGGATGTAAAAGATTCATTACGTGTCCAAGTTCATGGGTAAGTGTTCTGCTATTATTTGGTGTGCTTGTTCCAATGCTGCCTACATAGCTGTGCCATGCTAATATTCCGTCGTTAGTATTCGAAGTAGTTCCAGGTAAAAAGGCATAAGCTGCTGCTCCTGATCTTTCAAGATTGCTTGCCACCCAAATGTTTACATATTTTTGATTGGGCCATGGGTTTAATTTTGATTGATCGTTTGCATTGTAAGTCAGGTTTGTCACGATGCGATCAATTCCATTCGTGCAATTTCCATTCGGGTCTATGTTAGCCAGGCGGAATTCCATCTGACAATCGGTTGCAATTCCTGTAAAAGCAGAAATGATCTGATTGGTATCGGCATTCATCTTACTGTAGTCTTCGTTAATTACCCGGATGGCATCGATTACCTGGGCATCCGAAATGTTTTCCGGTCCGTAGTTGTGAAGAATATGGAAGACGACAGGAATGATGTAGATAGGAGTACCAGAAGCATTCACTCTCTGTAAGGATTGACGTTGTGCGAAGTCTCTTGTAAAGTCTTCCAGTTGCTGACGTACACGCAGTATATCCGGATTGTTGCGGATGGCTTCCTGGTACATTTCATCGGTGTAGCAACGAGCATCATGTTGAGCCGATACAATGTTGCCGATGAATAAGGTCAGCAACAACGATAGTAGTATTTTCTTCATGAAAGGGTGTTTTTTAATATCTGTTTGGGGGATTGTATTAAGTATACAAAGATACTTAAACTTTTAAAATTTTGCCAGATAACTGCGCATTTGACATTCGCCTGACTTATAAAGATCGACCCTATAAACAAAGCAAATTCTCTTAAAAAGTGATCAAAAGCGGGGAAACGTCGCTTATCCGATGGCTTGCCTCAGATCCTCTAACAAATCTTTAACATCTTCAATTCCCACACTCAATCGCAACAAAGAGTCAAGCACTCCGGCTTTTTCGCGAATTTCTTTTGGAATGGAGGCATGAGTCATACTTGCCGGATGGCCAATGAGCGATTCAACACCACCTAAAGATTCTGCCAATGAGAAAACTTTTGTTCGTGATGCCATTGCAAAAGCATCTTCTTTAGAATTTCCTTTGAGCGTGAAGGAGATCATACCGCCAAAGTCGCGCATTTGTTTTTTCGCGATTTCATGATTTGGATGATCAATAAAACCCGGCCAATATACCTTGTCAACTTTAGGGTGAGCGCGGAGGAATTCCGCTACTGCTCTTCCATTAGTACAATGGCGATCCATTCTTACATGGAGTGTTTTTATTCCACGTAAAACAAGAAAACTATCCATAGGTCCCGGAGTAGCACCACAGGAATTTGCGATAAAGGCAAGTTCTTCGTATAATTTGTCGTCGTTGGTGCATAGGGCGCCAAGGACCACATCGGAATGTCCGCCGAGGTATTTGGTGGCTGAGTGTGTAACAATATGAGCTCCCAGATCGAGAGGATTTTGCAGGTAAGGAGAGGCAAAAGTATTGTCCACCACCAGGATTAGTTTGTGCTCCTTTGCGACGGAGGCGCAGGCCTGTATATCAATAATTTTCATGAGTGGATTGGTAGGAGTTTCCACCCACATCATTTTTGTTTTTGGTGTAATGTTTTTTTT
Organism: uncultured Bacteroidota bacterium; assembly: GCA_963775555.1. GTDB lineage: Bacteria > Bacteroidota > Bacteroidia > AKYH767-A > 2013-40CM-41-45 > QQVM01. The sequence goes on from CAVZJJ010000002.1 coordinate 599,276, forward strand.
CACTTCCACCATGTCGTGCATGTTCACGAATTTGAAAACAATGCCGAATGGTTCAAATACTTTCGTAAACATACGGTAAGATCCTCCATAGAGATCATCGGTCGCTATTACTTCATCGCCGGGGCGCAGTAGTTTGATGATCGCGTCTTCCGCACCTTGTCCACTGGAAAAGCACAATCCGTGTTTCGCGTTTTCAAGTGAGGCAATACATTTTTCAAGGGCCACACGTGTTGGATTCTTTCCACGTGCGTAGGCATATCCTTTGTGCTTCCCCGGACTTTCCTGTACATAGGTCGAAGTCTGGTAAATTGGCGTCATGATGGCGCCGGTGCTGGGGTCTGGTTCCTGACCGGCATGGATAGCCCGGGTCCCGAATTCCTGATTTTCGTTCATGGGGATAAAGTTAAGGGAATTTATTTATTCGAAGGGGAAGGAGAAAGCAGGTTATAAAAAAGAAGCACAACCAATAAAAATAATTTATTGTCTGATCTTCATTGGTTTCGGCCTTTCTTTTTTTTAGCGGTAGAAATTCATTTCGTCAATGTAGTTCCAGGCTGATTCAGGAAGCATATAACGGACATCTTTTTTTGACTTTATTGCTTCACGAATAAATGTAGATGACAGTTCCATCTGCGGGGCCTCGACGATTTTCACCTTAGGATGTTGAAGCAAGGGACCTCCTTCAGAGCCTTTTCTCGGATATACATACAATTCGTTGTGTTCGAGAATTTGCTCGTAATTTTTCCATTTATGGAATGTTTCCAGGTTGTCGCTTCCAAGGATTAGAACAAATTCATGCTCCGGAAATTTTTCGTGTAGATGAGCAAGCGTGTGAATTGTGTAGCTTGGTTTTGTAAGTTTAAATTCGATATCGCTTGCCTTAATTTTCCGGTTGTCGCCAATGGCAATTTTTACCAGTGACAATCGGTGATGATCCTGTAAAAGTGTTTGTTTTAGTTTGTGTGGATTGTGCGGAGAAACGACCAGCCATACCTGGTTCAGGTCACTGAATTCCGCCAAATATCCGGCGATAATCAGGTGTCCGCAATGAATGGGATTAAAGGAACCAAAAAATAAACCAATTTTCATTTTTGTTTTATCCTCAAATTAGCGTAACGAATTTTTTCGTCAGTAGGGCTTTTCTTTATCATTACCTAAGGAAAAACCCAGATACTATTATACCAGCTGTTGCAAAAAATCCTCTGTGATCTTTTCAGCTTCCTGAAGTGCATTATTCAGTTGGTCGTTTATGATGACTTTGTCGAAACGGAAAGCATAGGTGAGCTCATGTTCCGATTTAGCTATTCTAGCTTTGTAGGAAGCAGGCGTTTCTGAATTTCTTGACTGTAATCTTTGATGGAGTTCTTCAACAGAAGGCGGCATTACGAATACAGAGAGCAGGCGGTCGCCAAATATTTTTTTGATCTTCAGTCCTCCTTCCACATCCACATCAAAAACAGCTACGGTATTTTTCAACCAGATTTTTTCAATTTCAGCTTTAAGCGTACCGTAAAAGCGATCCGTGTACACCTCCTCCCATTCAACAAATTCGTTTGCAGCAATTCTCTTCTTAAAATCTTCAAGGGTTAAGAAATGATAATCAACGCCGTCTGTCTCATTTGATCGTATGGGTCGTGTTGTTGCTGATACGGAAAATGAAAGGCGCGGATATTTTTTCAGCAAATGGTGAACGATTGTTGTTTTACCACTCCCGGAAGGTCCGCAGAACAAAAGCAATTTTCCAGTAATGTCCATCATAGAATATTCAGCAGCAATTCTTTTATCTTTTCCAAGTCATCCTTCAGGTTCACAACAATCTTTTGCATCTCTGCATCATTCGCTTTCGATCCGATGGTGTTGATTTCCCGACCTATTTCCTGGGAAATAAAAGCAAGTTTTTTTCCGTTTGAACTGTCAGAGCGAAGGGTCTCGAGAAAATAATTGCAGTGTGTACGCAGGCGTACTTTTTCTTCAGAGACGTCGTATTTTTCCACATAGAAGATTAACTCTTGTTCGAACCGGTTTCGGTCGATATTTTGTGACGAGATAAATTCTTCCAGACTTGACTTTAGTTTTTTTCTTACCTGTTCTATTCTTCCCGGCTCAAATTTCTCCAGTTCGACAACTTTTTGGGATATGGATCCGATCCGATCCTCCAGGTCTCTTTGCATGGAAGCACCTTCAGCCAGCCGGAAGGAGTGGAAAGCCTTAAGTCCATCTTCCATAGCCACTTTTACCTGCTGCCATTCTTCATCCGATACTGTTTGTTTTTCATTGCTCATCACTTCAGGGAGACTCAGGACGATACGCAGCAAATCAGATTCTCCGGTATGGAAATCTTTCTGAATGGTTTTCAATTCATCAAAATAGGACTTGAACAAGGATGTGTTTATGCTGGTCTTTTTGGAGGCTTCCGGGGAGTCAAGAGTGATTGAGAAGTCGACTTTCCCTCTTTCAATGGCTCGGGATAATTCAGCACGCAGTTCGAATTCCTTCTCCCGGTAGAGCGCCGGAAGGCGCAGCATCAGGTCAAAGATTTTGCTGTTCACCGATTTTATCTCGACGGTGATGGTTTTATTAAGGTATGCGGCAGTTGCTGTGCCGAAGCCAGTCATGGAACGGATCATAGAATTAATTTGAAAAGGATGGACAAAATTAGTTTAAGATTCCGGCTTCACAAGCATCCTCCTGTTCACCAGGTAAACTCCTGAAAAAATCAGGATGCAAGCGATTATTTGAACCGAGTTCACCATTTCGTGTGTGATAAAACGGGAAATAAGTGTTGCAAAAAGGGGTTGTAAGTAAATGTAATAACTCACAATGGATGGACTGAGGTGTTTTAGTCCAAAAGTGTTGAGAAGATAGGCGGCGAAGGTGGTGAAGAGTAAGACGAATACTACCGAAAACCATGCTGATGCAGGAAATTCGGACCATTTTACCCCTTGTAATCCGGGCGCTCCAAATGGGATTACAAAAAGTGTCCCAAAGATGAATGTCCATTTAATCACCTGGATGGTACCGTATTTTTTCATCATGGGCTTTGCCCTTACCATAAACAGAGCATAGGATGCAGCATTCAGCAATACCATCATATCGCCTAAAGCAGTAGGTGCGCCACTGGCATTTTTATATTGCAAAATCAAGGTCACGGCCCCTGAAAGGCCAAGAAGTATTCCGATACTTTGGATGACATTTAAACGGTCTTTCAGCAGGATAAAAGCCATCCCGCTTACTAAAATCGGTGTTGATGTCATGATCAGTGCTGCATTTATATTTGAAGTACGGCTCAGACCTTCGAAGAAAAGCAATTGATTGATGGCCACTCCAAATAATCCGAGTTGAACAAAACGGAAAATGTCCTTTCTTTCCAATCCTCTGATTGAAGGAGATGCGCGATCCAAAATGATAAAAAGCAGGGTGGCGAAAATAACACGTAGCATGATGAATCCGGAAGGACTCAGATAAACCGGCATGGCAAGCCGGGCAATGCTGAAGTTTGCACCGTAGATCAGATTCGCAAAGAAAATGGCGGCATGCGCCTGTTTGCGCGCCTTCATTTTTTATGCAAGGCCACTTTAGCGGCAGCGACTACTTTCGCTGAATTACCTATGAAAACCTGATCATCCACCATAATTACCGGACGTTTCAGGAAGGTATATTCTTCAAGAATGTACTTCCGATAGTCTTTCTCCGATAGTTTCATTGTATTTAAGCCCATGCTCCGGTATTTCATGGCGACCCGGCTGAATAAGGCTTCATGACTTCCGGCTGCATTGACCATATCATCCAATTGTTTGGCCGTAATTTTTTCGGTTTTAATGTCTTGTAAAATGACATCCTTAGCAGGTTTCAGTTCTTTCAGGATGCGCTGACACGTGCTGCAAGTAGCAAGATGATAGATTTTTTTCATGGGAATTGTACGGCAATGTTAGTGTTTTCCCTGAAATCGGCCATGTTGAGCATCAGAACCAATATACCGGGAATTATTACGAGATGGGGTGGTTTTTCTAATCATGACCAGTGTGTAGGGAGCAAAATTAGGAAAGAAGTACAAATCCCTGCTTTTTACGAAACCGTATTTACCAGTATCCCGTAAACAATTATGAGGAATACACATGAAGCCCATCGCAGCAAGAAGTGTACGTATTTTATTATTTCTGTTGCTTATTGTTTTTGGCAAGGCAGAGAAATTAACAGCATCCCATGCAACGGGTGCTGAACTTACCTATGAATGTCTGGGAGGGAATCAGTATAGACTTTACTATGCTTTATACAGAGATTGTGTCGGGATATCAGCGCCCGCCTCGGTCAATATAAATTATACATCTTCCTGCTTTCCGGGAGGCACCGTAAATCTTAGTCCTACACCTTTCAGTCCTACTCAAATTGCGCCCATTTGTCCTTCCTATAGCACCACTTGTGAAGGTGGTACATATACCGGAATTGAAGAATGGATTTACACAGGAGTATTGACTTTGCCGGGTGGCTGTGCCGACTGGATTTTTTCGTATGCCGAATGTTGTCGTAATTCATCCATCACCACAGTGGCCAATGTAAGCAGCTATAACTTATATGTTTTCTCCTTGCTTAATAATTCGGACGGGAATTGCAATAATTCATCCATATTCAGAAACCGACCGGTTCAATTTGTATGCGTAGGACAACAATTTTGTTTTAGCAATGGCGCTTTTGATATTGACGGGGATTCGCTCAGGTATCAACTCATCACACCATTGACAGCAACAGGAACTCCAATCTCCTATTATTTCCCGTATTCATATTCTCAACCGGTTATTTCTTCTCCTTCTGCTGTATTCAATCCCATAAGTGGAGATTTATGCATCGTACCCACACAATCAGACGTATCCACATTTGCAGTATTGGTGAGTGAATACAGGAATGGAGTTCTTGTAGGGCAGGTGGAGCGTGATGTACAGATTGAAGTAAGAGCGTGCAATAATTTTATACCTGGTATGAGTGGGTTGAACGGGACATCGAGCTACTCTTCTGTTTTATGTGCAGGGTTCAGCTATGAATTTGATTTATTCAGTTCGGATTTTGATGCCGGACAGACAACCAGCATCAGCTGGGATTCAGGGATTTCCGGTGCGCTGTTGACGAATAGTGGGGGCTTGCGTGATACTGCGCACTTTACCTGGACTCCTTCCATTTCGGATATAAGTACAACTCCCTATTGTTTCACGGCAACAGTGAGGGATGATAACTGTCCATACCTTGGAACAAGGATTTACACGTATTGCCTTAGCGTCGTGGATGCTTCCAGCGCTGCATGTCTCACAAGTGAAATGAAGGAATCTTTATTTCCAAATTCTGTCAGCGTTTTTAAGCTTGGGAGCAGCAACCAATACCGTTTGGAATGGGAGAGCCGGTTAGCTTATTCACTTGTCCGGATTTTTGATTCTGCCGGCAGGCAGGTCCGTGAAATTCTTGTGACCGGAAAACAGCAAACGAACCTGGATATGGAAAATCTCCAGAGCGGCATTTATCACATTTGCCTTGACGGGGAAGAACATTGGTGCAGCCGTCTTCTACGAGAATAGTCAGCTGACCGGGGCTTTCTCTGGGAGCTAAGCAAGAGGAAGCATTGGCGGTCTCAAGATATTTTCCAAAGCGCACGTGTTTTTTAATATATAGCTGCCTTTCATCAGATTCGCAAGGCCCTTTTCATGGTATTTTACCAAAAAATGACTAAGTTTGAAGCCTATTCAATTCCCGTGGAAAAAGTATTTGAAATCAAACTCCCGCAGTTTGAAGGGCCATTTGACCTCTTGTTGTTTTTTATAGAACGAGATGAGGTAGATATCCATCATATTGAGATATCGAAGATCACTAATGATTTTCTGGATTATATTCATCAGATGACAGAGCTCAATATCGAGCTTGCCAGTGAATTCATCCTTGTGGCAGCAACGTTGATGCGGATTAAAGCCCGACTCTTATTGCCTCGTCCTGAAATTGATGATGAAGGAAATGAAGTTGATCCACGCAAAGATTTAATTGAAAGACTCTTGTTGTACAAGCAATATAAAGAAGCTTGCGAAGAGATGCGTGTACATGGAAGAAGATCGTTCCATGAAATCGCAGCGCGGAAACATACAACGTGAACTGGCAGAGATCGCAATGCAAAATTCTCAGGCAGAGGAAATGGTGAATCTTGTCTCTATACCAGTTGCTCAACACGTTTAACAAAGTGATGAAACGTTTTGAACTGGAGAAAAACAAGGTGCATCATAAAGTGGTTCAGTTTCCTTATACGATTGCTGAGCAAAAGGAATCAGTGACGAACGATGTTGCGTGGACGTGATAAGGTTGCCTTTCACGATATCATTTTTTCCTGTCAGAATAAAGTACAAGCCATTTTCACTTTCCTTGGAATTCTGGAGCTTTTACAAGAGCAGGTTGTCCGGATCACACTGGGAATTGGATTCAATAATTTCTGGCTCAGCGAAAGCTGATCGTTGATTCCTTTATTTCTTTATGCAACCCGATAGCAGGCAACTTTTAAATACGTTCCGGCCTTCCCGGATTTTCTTGCCGATCATCATCGGATTGGGTGCTGCTACTTTTTACTCATTACGAAATTTTGACAAAGAAGCCTTTGAGAATATCCAATGGTCCTGGAACAGTTCGTTCTGGATTCTGATGGCTCTTGTTGATGATGGTGGTGCGGGATGGGGCCTATATGGTACGTATCCGCGCTCTCACCGATGGTCAGCTGACCTGGAGAAATTCTTTCAATGTGATTATGCTTTGGGAGTTTGCTTCCGCACTTGCTCCGGGAATGCTGGGTGGTGGATTTATTTTCGCGATTTTTATTCTGAACAGAGAACGAATCAACATGGGCAGAAGCATCACTGCGATCATGTTGTCATCGTTTCAGGATGGAGTGTTTCTTGCAATCATGGCTCCCTTTGTATATTTTACTGTTGGGAGGGAGAAATTATTTTCAACCATTGATGTCGACAATATCAGTCCTGTTACTTTTGGTACAGGATTTTATTATTCTTTCTGGACAGTCTATTTTATCATACTGGCTTATAAAGTATTTGTTGCATATGCCCTCTTCATCAATCCAAGTTTTATTAAATGGTTGCTCATTAAATTGTTTTCTCTTCCGCTACTCAGACGCTGGAAACCTTCTGCATTGGAAACCGGAAATCAGTTGATTGTTGCTTCGAAAGGATTAAAGAATAAGAGTAGAAAATTCTGGGTGCATTCTTTCGGGGGAACGTTTGTTTCCTGGACGGCCCGTTATACCATTGTGAACTGCCTGATCTTCGCTTTCCATGATGTACCGGTTGATCAGTTCATCGTTTTTGCCCGCCAAGTGGTGATGGGAATAATTATCCTGTTCAGTCCTACACCGGGTGGAAGCGGGCTGGCAGAATTTATGTTCACGGATTTTCTGGGAGAGTTTATTCCGAAAGGATTATCGGCATCACTCGGATTCTTGTGGAGGCTTGTTTCCTATTATCCTTATCTGTTTATTGGAGCCATTTTACTTCCACGCTGGATTACGGAAACGTTTTTCAAAAGCAGAAGTGGAAGAGGTGCTGAAACTAAGGTTTATTAACCCCAGATTTGTTCCAGGACCTTGTGTGATTTTATATTTCCAAAACCGGAAATATGTAGTTGGTAATATTCTAATATTCGTTCGATCAATTCTCTTTTTTCATTGGCCGGAATTTTCAGGTTGGCGGAAAAATCAGGAAGGTGACGGAGCAATTTGGTGAAAATAATTGCTGCAGACCGGGCTCAAGGAAGAATGGATGCGGCGGAGTGTCGGTTTGAAATGTTCCTTCCTGGAGATTAAAGACAAGGCAGTGTTTCTGGAGTAATTGTCTGTAGGAAAAAATCCCAGATACTTACTCAGTTGCAATAAAAACAAGAGATGAAAATCTGAATTTGCCGGTTCATGTACATCCAGCCACTGTATAGAGTGAAACAGGAAATCAAATAGTTGTGCATTAGCTTCTTCTTCGCGGATGGATTTGTATAAGACTTCGTTGAGGAAGAGAGCCATTGAACTTTTTAGTACATCAAATGGAACTGTACGAAGTGTGGGGGATGGTCGGATTTCAGAAATCCGCTGAAGTCCGCTCACGTTCTTTGTGGTAAACGACCATTTCAACCAGAGCTGAGTGATTGGAAGACGGAGGAGCGAATCTTGGCATTTTTTTTTCGGACACTGTTCACGATGATATGATTGGAATCCAAAAAGTTCGGTGTACATCTTTACCACGACGCTGGTTTCGGAATACTCTGTCGTGTGAAAAACGATCCCGCGTGTTTTATGCAACATCAGTTCGCGAATAATAATTTAGTGACACAGGTTTCCGTGCCGTCTGCATTACTGACAAAGACAGTATAGACTCCGGTTTGCACACGTTCTCCTCCAAAATTTGTTCCGTTCCAGATGGCTTGTCCTCCATTCGCAATCGTATGAAAAACCAGGTTGCCCGAAACATCTGTAATTTTAACATCAGCATTTTCTATCAATCCGCGAATTGCAATCGGTCCGTGATAATCATGCGTAACAGGATTTGGAAATACCAGGTAGTCTTCGCAAGCTTCGCCTCCTTCGGTGGCATCACCCCGGTATGAAACTATTCCTTTGTCTGTTCCGATAAAACACTTCTCCGCTTTTTTCATCAACGGCAATTGCGGTAATTGCATTTGAAGGCAAAGGAGAATTGCTGGTATTGAAGTTGAGTAATTGTTTGGTGCCATCGGCAGACATGAGAAATACTCCACCACTGGTTGTTCCAAACCACTTTCTGTTGGCGCCGTCAATGGTTATGGCGGATACCGCTTCAGTTTCGAGAAGGTACTGCGCATTTCCATCTTGTTCGATGATGATTTGCTGGGAATCAAAGGAGCCACCTGAAAAAACATTTGCCGGGTTATAAATGACCGAGACACCTTTGTTTGTTCCAATCCATATTGCGCCGTCTTTGTCTTTGGCAAGGGAACGGACAAACATATCAGGCAAGGCACCTCTGCCCGGATCACCTGTAATTCGTCGGAAATTGATCATCACTTGTATTTGCTGCGGTCATTTTCATTAAATACACCAATGCCTTGTCCCTGCACTTGCGCCCTCTCGGGCAATAAACCATTTTTGATTATAGTCATCCACAACGATTTGGTATAAACCAAATCGTGCCATGTCTGCATTCGGAATCACAAACGATTGCCAGCTTCCATCCGGGCGGCGCACAGAAATAGGAGAAGTATTTCCTCCGGCAACTACCCATAAGTTATTGTTATCATCAAAGGTGACGCCGCCGGCAATAATATAATTACCTAATCCGCTGATTCCTCTCAATGAGCTGTTCGAAGCTTTATAAATTTCTACACCGCCTGATTTGCTGGATTCCATACACTCCAACACCCCAGCACGCAAAGAAGGCATGTTCAGGATCGGAAGGATCAACGGCGACGGAAATCAGCGCGGGTGAACCTGAAGCAATGAGTGCATTATATATCTTGATCATTGCTGTTATCATAGGTGGTCCAAGAGTTGTTCGAAAAAAGATAAGATCCATTTTTCTGTTGATAATTAGGAGCATCATCCTGACAATGCTCCGGAGGCAACCCATGTGTTTCCTCCCCGGCTATCCATGGCCCATACTGCAGCAGATCGCGGCCCGTTTGGTGCAATGATCTGAAGTTATAAGGATTAACTGAAAAGCGAATCAGGCCTTATTCTTGTCGGCTACCCAGAAAATGCCATCGGTATCCTACAAATCCACTCGCGATATTTGCATTTCCATACATGTTAATATTCACTTGATTTACTTGCGTGCCTGTTGGCATCCAATGCAGATACTTTGTAATTATTCCTGTAGAGTAAAAGATTGTTGTAAGAATCAATGCGACCTCCTTCATAATCATCATTAAAAAAAGGTGATCCAGGTTCCACCATTGTTCACCAGCAGAGAGTCTTTTGAATAAGCCGCATTTGTTTTAATGGTATAGAATTTTCCACTGAGTGATGTCACTGATGTGTAATTGCCATAGGTTGAAACCAGATTAGTTTCACGCACCCAGGCGGTATAATTAAAAATATTCGGGTCGTTGAAGTTGGCCCTAAACATTCCACTGTCTGTAACAGCAAGTAATTGCGAGCCATTATATGCTAGGCCATTTACATTTGCATTTTGTCCGTTTTGTCCAATGTAATAGGTGTCGCTGATTTCTCTGCGGGAAAGGTTGATAACCACAATTCCAAACTGGCAGGATAAATACGCATTCCCTTCTGCGAACATAATATGGTTGATGCGTTTTCCTCCGATGATATTTTTTCGTCTTGATATCAGCTAGGTTCACGATGCTGTGATCCGGAAGTAATTAAATCGATGTTGGATGTTTGATAAGCAATCAGTACAATACCGCTTTGTGGGTCAGCACGTGATTCCGGAAATTTCATAGTCAGACAGTCCACTAAGGCGGGTCAACAGGTTTATTTCTCCGTCGTCTTTCGAGTAACTGAACACTCCATATTGACTTGCTGCATATACGGTTCTTCCAATTTCAGTCACATCAATGACTTTATTGAAGGGAATATGTTCCCTCCATTGGCCGATGGCGATGTGGGATTTTGTGCAGATAGAATGGAACTAATGGAAAGTAACAGGGAAAGAAGAGCCTAAATCCGGTATAGATTTTTTTCATGGTAAATTCAAAAGTGGAGACATGAAGCAAACGGTCGAGGCTTCATTTTATTGTTAATTTGCCGGTAAAATTACGAATTTTGAGCCAGCCCGGTATGTTAATTGCCACGAATACACGAATGTATAATTTATCATGCATTCGAGGCTGGAATCTTAAATTTTTTAAAACCTTTAGCTTCTCTTTGTACATATTCCAATATGAAGCGTTTTTTTCAATTTATTGATAGCTCTTGTCTCCGCCTTGAAAAAAAATGGGGCCTTGGAGCAACCAGCATTCTTGTGGGTCTGATGCTTGTCGTCCTTGCTGCATTACTGAGTACTCCCCGGTGGGATCTATTCTATCATGGAAAAGGATTTTCCCGTTTATCCGAAGCTCCTTTCGACTTTTCATTGGAGAGCGGTCTTCGATACAGAATTCTCTCACCACTTCTCGGATATGTTTTGTTTTTGAGAGGAGCGCTTTTTAAATACCTGATGCTTGCTTTCCTGGCAGCCTTTTTTGCTCTTGTTTATTTTTATCACCGAAGGAAAGGTATGGCTGCATCAGAAAGTTTCGGGATCGGTGCCTTATTGTCATTGTCAACGCTTTCTTTTTTTCAACTCTTTTTCCCGGGCTATAATGATCCTGTATCTTATGTGCTCATATTGATTCTTCTCTTTAATCCTAAGAGAAAAACAGTAGTGATGACTTGTCTTGCACTCCTGCTTTTTAATCATGAGAATACCATTTTCCTTTTTCCCTTTTTCTTCTTATTTCTTTTAGCCGGGGAATACTCTTTCAGGAAAATTGTTTCAACGATGACAATGATTTTACCTGCTGTCATAATCTATTTTGTATACCGTGTTATAATCAACGCTATTTCGGAGGTTGACTTTGATACTTCCTATTATTTCAGCAGGGAAAACTTACGGTGGACCTGGGATCACGTGTCTGAGTACCTGGTGGTAGGGATATTTCAGGCTTTCAGAGCGGGGTGGGTTTTTCTTCTCCTTGCCCTCTCAATAAATATTAAACAAAAGCGCTACGGGGAAATAGCGATGCTGATTACCGGATTTGCTTTTGTTGTATCTCAATTCCTGATTGCGTATGATATTTCACGTTTAACAGGTCTTGCGTTTCCTGTATTACTACTCAGTATGTGGCGTGTGAGAGACTATTTTGGTCCCGCGAACTTTTCAAAAGTTCTTTGGTTGCTGATCGCTGTAAATTTATTTATTCCTTCCTTGTGTATAGGTGCACTGGAACCCATCCCCTATCCTCCTTTCTGGTGGCCGGGACTGAAGGAATGGTTCTTGTCTTTTTAAAAGAGGATGAAGTAAAATCAATTCGCAGTTGGAGTGGAAGTTCCCTTACTTTCTTCCAGCACCATCGTTAGTTCTTCATTGCCGAGGAGGTACCAGTAACGGAAGATTCGAGTAAAAGTGCCAATGATCAATTTCTGAAATCTGCCCGGAGCTTTGTTCTTATTCGGAAATGAAAACAAATTAATGAAATTCAGTAAGAGCATCAGGCTGTCTCCACCTTTCAAACGTATATGTTGACTTTTATAGCCGCTATTTTCTGCCAACAGGGTGAGTGATTTCACATTGAAATGATTCACGTGTACAGGAACCTGCCACCATCCCCAGTAGCGTCTAAAAAAGTTGGCGGTGATGGATTTATAATTTGGGACAAGTATGTAAATTTTTCCGCCCGGGTTCAGGTGTTTCCTGAGCTGCATTAGAACCTGGCCGGGTTGTACCAAATGTTCAAGAACATGGGAGATCACTATCAGGTCAAATTTTTCATCGGAGGAGGAAATAAAATTTTCAATACTTGTATCCCTCACATCCAGTCCCTGTTCCTTGCAATACCTTATAGCATCTTCTCCGATATCGATTCCTTTTACCTTGTATTCGTCCTTGAGTTCTTGAAGCAAGTAGCCGAACATGCAACCGACTTCGAGAACAGTCCGGTGAGTAGCGGAAGGAGAAAGATCTCTAATGTATTTTGCCATAGCCCTTGCCCTGTATTTCTTTTCTCCTAAGGCAAGCAGGTGAATAGGATAAAGGTAGGTTTCAGAATAAATTTTATTCAATTCATTCTGCGCTATGGAAGGGAAGGTGATACCGTTTGTGCAATTCAAGCATTGCACTATCGTGTACGATGTCTGCGTATAAACGGATTTCATTTCAGTGTACAAGGGCCTTCCTTGTGTACCCTTACAGCAGGAACAGGAGATGGAGATGTTCGACATTAGCTTCTTTCGACGAGGCCCAGCGTGTTCATGCCGTTTGAAATAGCAAATTGCTGAGGGAAGGCTGGAAATTCCGGAGGAGACAGAAACTCATTTCGCAAAAGGTGTTTGCAGAGTTCTTCCACTTCCTCCACTGTAATTAATTTCATACACTGGTTGTCTCCTTTACAGGGAGGTGTCAGGAATTCATGTACACATGGTGAGCAATAAATGTTTTTGTATAAGCCAAAGGCATATGGGTTTTGTCCATATTGTGAAGGCGATGCAGGGCCGAACAAACAAACTGTTGGTTTTTTCAATGCGAAGGAAATGTGCATCGGTCCTGTGTCGTTGGTGACGGTCAGACTGGCTCCGGAAATAAGGGAAAATAATTCGCCCAGGGAAAACATCCCGGCAGTATTGAATACTTTTTCCTTAGCCGGTTCGGTGATGAGTTGGAGCAGTTGCTGCACCCATTCATTTTCGTTTTTTGTGCCGATCAGGTAAAAATTCAAATCAGGAAATTCCGCGGATAAACGTGTGATGAGTGAAGCAAATTTCTCCAGGGGCCATCGTCTTTCTACCCGGAGATCGGAAGCATTCGGGTTGATTACAATGTACCTGGAAATAACTTCAGAGTGAAGACTTCCCAGTTTCTTTTGACAGCTGTCTTTTTCTTCCTGAGTTACACGGAAGGGAAACAGTTCCTTTTCAATTTCCCGGCATCCTACGAGCCGGCCCATCTGCAAATAAGATTCGGCTATCGGTGCACGCGGATTAAAAAACATCATGTGCGTATATACTCCCATGCGTATGTTGCGTTCCGCCCGGTAGAAACCAATACGGTTCCTTGACAGACTGAGCGTAGCCACAGCAGTGCTGTAGTAAGAATAAGTTTCCAGGTCTATGTAGAGGTCGATTTTCTTCTTCCATAACTTGCGAAGCAATCTCCAGGTTGAGCCAAGGACGGAAGTAATGTTTTTATCATCTACGCACCAGACCTCATTGATCGGCAGTATTTTTTTTAGCAGTGACTCGTTGGCCTTTGCCGTAACAAAATATATTTTGGCGCGAGGGAAACTTTGGCGCAGCGTTTGTAATAAAGGTGTGGCTTGGATGATGCTTCCCATTCCCATAAATTTGCACACTACGATACAATCAGGAATTTTTTCAAAGCTATGGTTGATCGAAAGTATTTTCCCAAGTATGCGTGCACATATGTTGAGCAGGTAGACGGCGAGGCGTCCAATCCACTCATCCAGAACAACTTTTGATCTTGTCTTCAATGTCAGTCTCCTTTTTCTATGTCAATCATTTCAAGTTCCAGGTCAGCACCGATCGGATACAATGAGAGCCATTCCGTTTCCCGGCGTGACCAATTGTATTGCTCACTGACGCGGATCTTGTATTCTTTCATTTCTGAACTGTTCTTCACAGTAAATATAATTGATCCGAGCTTTTCATTTTTTGAACCGTAATTCAGGATCACATCAGCCGGTTTTTCTCCGCGGATCCTTGCCTTCAGCCGGATGTAATTGCCCTCTTCTTTGTTCCCGATCATCGGCAATATAAACCTGATTTCAGCGTCAGCTTTTTGAGTATAGTTCTGACTCAGAACTTTTATTCCGGTATTTTCATTTTCTTTTGATTTGTCAAAGTTACCCCAAACATACGGAATCAGTTTCAGGGAATGTTCCCTTGCTTGTGATGTAAAAAGTTCAGGAAGATATTTGCATTTATAGATCTGGATGGAAGAGATTGAATAAGTTGTTGCTCCCGGGAGTTGAACTTCCAGTGCCTGTAGAAATTCTTCTCCTGGTTTTTGATCGAGTATGATGAAGGGTTCTGAATACCCATTCGAAATCCGGAGTTCGGTTTTTCTGCTCTCTGTTCCCTGCTTACCGGAATATGTGGAAATCAAGGAAAGCGTTCCCTGTGTTCCGGAAATCATAGACATGCTCATATAATAATGAAGGGTATCGCTCAATGCCAGCGGTGATGATATAATATTTTTCAAGCGAAGCATTTCGTCCGGACGGCCTTCAAATATAATACTGTCTCTGAGGGAAGCACCGTGGATCTCCATCATGGAAAGTTTGTTCGTCTCATTGACCGGATAAGAGACGGGTTCTTGAAGTCTGCTGTTTTTTCTTAGCCAGATGGCGTGCTTATTCAGTATCGCGTAAGGCTTGTAATTCCTGTATATGTATTCACTGATTTTGTAATGTCTCAAAGTATTGGGAATGCCGTCAAGATAATCCCAAAATGTATTGGGAACATTTGAAAATATTACGACAGGAATATCATACGCTTGCAGTCCCTCGAGCAGATCCATTTGCATCTTATCATTGTGTGCCGTATGTGGAATCTGGCAGAGGTAATTGGGAGTGATACGGTGCAGATAATAATAAAGCATTGGTGTGTTGCTGAAATCAAGAAATGTGCTTGAATCTGCAAAGTTGCTTTTGAAAAATTCATCCAGTTCCCTGTAGTTGTTGGCGACATCTGCTGATTCAGGTGTCCTGTTAATTTTTGCAGAGGAAGGAAGAGGGAAAATCGCTTGTTTTAAATTTGCCTTGGCAAATGAATACATATTGTTTCTGGTCAGTTCAGGGCTGTTGAACTTATAATTGACGACCAGCAGGGAGGCAATCATTGTGAAAAGGAAAAAAAGCATTGTCTTTTCTTTCCGGAAGCGCTGATTGAAGAAGGCACTAATTCCAAGGATGAAGAAGCCATAGGATGTGAATGCAGTGTCCCATTGTTCTGCCAGTGTGTGTCGGACGAGTCCACGCTGGAAGTTGGCAAAGTAAAAGATGCTCAGGAAAAGGATAGATAATGCCAACGCTATTGTTTCTTTATTTCTGCCTTTTTCGCGGATCATGCGCACAAAAGCATGAGCAGCTGCGAGCAATACAGCAAGTGGCAAGACAAAATACAAGGAATAGTATTTCATGTCTTTAACTCCCGACAGGTCTTTTACCCCATAGGATTGTAAGGAAGACATGTATCCTAATGCTTCGGAGATTCTTTGAAAAATGTTGCCATGCCATAGGATCAGCACGCTTAAAAACAGAAGAAGAGTCAAAAGGATCAGCATTCCAAATCCTTTCAAGAGCTTTTTGTAATCCGGGTGGAAGTCAGGCACAGCAAATGTGAGCAACAAGATACCGCCTAAGCCCGCGAGGAGATTGGCAGCTCCCAGGTCAATACGCCAGCCAATCATCAGGATCAGTATCAGGAAATAAAGGAAGTAATTTCCAACGCTTTGTTTCCGGTAAATATTCAGCAAGGCCAGAATGGTAAGCGGAATGAAATTATAGTAAGACGGAAGAATGAAATCAGAGTAGGGATATAAGATCGCGATAAAAAATGCGATCAATCCATTGTTCGTGATCCGAAAAAGAAAAAAGTAGATAAGCAGACTGATGAGGACCGGAATAATGAACTGATAAACAAATCCACCCAACGGATTGTATCCATTCAAAAGAGAGAATAAGATACCCGGGCCAAAATCTGAAAATGCATGAGAACTGAATGTGTCCAGGAAGGGAATTTTTCCAAAATCGAAAAATTGCTGCATAGGAAGGATACGGTTTGCGTCTTCAAACCAATCCACCACCGGAGAAACAATTGGAGTATATGTCGCAAGTGTTGCTATTGCTCCAACTAATATCGGAAGCCAGGATTTGCCAAGTGCATTAAACAATCCCTTGTCTTGAACAAGAACACTTTTCTTCCATTTTCTGTTTCGGTAAATTGTCCAGATGAACAGAATAAGCAATAGGGAAAAATACAAAGTGCTGCCAGGTAAAGTGTAGATTTCATGCTGGTTGAGAATGAAGTAAAGTTCTGTGGCTAATACACTAAGTAAAGGGATGAAGGCAAGTGGAGCAGAGACTGAGATCGTTTTCAACAACCATGCAGCCGACAAGGGCTTGATCCGTTGTATTCGGAAGTAGAAAAATAAAAGAGAAAAAGAGAACACAGACAGGAATACCGGCAGGGAAGGTGTTCCGGTTTTTCCGGCCAGTGAAAGCAGTTGTAACTGAAGGAAGTAAAGACTAAAAGACAAAGAGAAGATCCAAACAATCAAAGCCGTATAGATTTTTTCTGAATCATCGAATTTCCAAATGAGCTTAAGTCCAATTCCCGCAATCACCACCAGCTGAAAGGCCAGAATCAAGTGCAGGGAAGGCTGCATGTCGGCGCCGAGCAATTGGAAGAAAAGAAGGATGAACCCTGAAGCAGCACTGGCATTAAGTAATTGCCAATCTGCCGGCGAAATAATCTCCCAGAACCGTTGTATAATGTAGGTAAAGACAGGTGCAAGAAGTACGAAGGCAAAAATTGCTTTGTAAAAAGCACTTACCCTCTTTGCAATATCAATTCCTTCTGATGTCGCCACTGAAATGGACCTTCCATCAAAGAGTTCCAGTTGAAAACCTGTGTTCTGAAAAAAATGGTAAACGAGGTAGAGGGAGAAAAAAAGCGGGATGAAGAGAAAATCGCGCAAGCCGGAATCCTCATTGAAAAAAAGTCTTTTTCCTTTCTCAGCCATTTCAGTCTTTAAGTTTCCCTGTCTAAAAATTATGCGGTTAAATTATAAAAATCCATCTCTCGAAAGGGGAGTATCAAAGTGAATTATAAGCTTCACATGTGAATAAAGAGGATTCAATCATAGCTCATTCCATACACTTCAAAAGCTTCATTCTGCCATTTTAACTGCAGAGCAGACCGGTAGACTTTTAAATAATCCCATAAAGCAGGATCGTAAAGAGGACTTTTCTCGTTTTCTTTTGCGACGACCAGCATCTTTACATTCAGGCGCTTAAAGAGCTGATCATTTTCTGCAGTTGTATTTTTCTGAATCAAATAGGTACTTGGGTGTTCACTATAAAGCGCCATAGCCCTGGCACGTGGGAATACCACAACGGCATCCCTGGATGTCTTATTGCGGAGGTATTCAAACATTTCTTTTGCATCCTTGCTCTGCGGGCCATCCACTGACACTCCGGTGGTGGCAACAATCTGATAAATCGGTTGAATAAGAGCTGCGAGGAGGAGCAGACTGGCGGCATAGGAGGACTTTCTTTCCAGCCCACTCTTAATTCTGCTGCTGATGATTTGAAGGCCTTCAAAGAAATAAAGAATTAAAAACGGAAAGACAGGAAAGAGAAAGCGGAAACCACCTGATGGATAAGGATAAAATCCAAGTATAAGGAGGTAAAAAAGCAGCCACCATGCTTCCACACCATCATTTCGGAAGAGAGCACGCAACAGTCCGGTCAGCATGAGGATTCCGCACATATATGTCCAGACGGAAGCATGCACGAATGGAAGCTGAAAAATCCTTCCTATATGATTCAGATAAACGAACAGGTTTGAAAAAAAATGAGTCGGATGGTCGGAGCCTGCATCTCTGTAAAATTCCAGGAAATCACCGACTGGAATTTTAAACAGGATGCTATTGAGGAGGAAAAAGGTACATGCGGAAATCAGCGTGAAGAAGAGAAAAACCTTTTTTCGGTTTAGCTTCCCGTATTTTTCGCCGGCTTCGCCTTTCAGGTAGCTCATGAGCAGAAAGGCGGCCAGAGCAGGGAGACTAATGGCACCAAGGATACGGATGGAGCTAAGGAATCCGCATAAGATTCCGAGGACCAGCCAGTGTCTGATTGTGTTTTTTCCCGAGCGGAACATTGAAACCAAGAGGAGCAGAAACAAGGTGAAGGGTATTTCAGAAAGTATCTGCCCCTTCAAATCCAGGGTTAAATAATGATATGCGAAGAAAAGCATCAGTAATAAAGCCAATCTTTCATCAAAGAATTTCCGGAAATAATTCCAGCAAAGCCATGAAAGAACAATAAGGAAAATGGTTTCAAGTATCAGGTAAGGCCTGATTTCAATACCACTCAAGGCGTACACAGGACTGAGCAACAAAGGGAAGCCAACAGGGTATGCCTTCACGGCAAAACCACCGGAAATTTCGTCTGACACCAATCCGTTTTCCGTTTGTGGATGGCTTTCTGTGATATTGCCTGCCTGGATCAGGTATTGCGCAAAGTCATCGCCCCAGTCATGGCTGTCCCTGATGTTAATGAATAATAAGGGCAGCAGGAGAAGTAAAACGGTAAAGGAATACTTTTTGAGCATTTGCCACGAATATACGACACCTGTTTTCAATACCCTCTCCTAAAAAAATAGCGATAGCTTCATTTTTAAAGATTTGGGACTATATTTTAGAGCCTTTTGACCCATCTTACACCTGCTTTTCTTTACATTTGCAGAATGATTTCAACGAAGCAAGAATCTATTCTCGTCATAGGAGCAAATGGGCAAATCGGTTCAGAACTCGTGGAAGAGTTGCGACGGATCTATGGCTCCTCCCGTGTTATAGCCACCGACATCAAAGAACCTTCCAGTGATGTTAAAAATGGAGGGCCCTTTGTTCAACTGGATGTTTTGGATTTTACAAAAGTGATGGACTTGATTCGTAAGAATCATGTAACCCATGTTTATCTCCTTGCTGCTTTGTTGTCGGCCACGGCAGAAAAGAAAATCAAATCTGCCTGGAAGTTGAACATGGAAGGGTTACTCGGATTGCTGGAGATGGCACGTGAGGAAAAATTCAGATTGTTCTGGCCCAGTTCAATTGCCATCTTCGGACCCAATACCCCTAAGCATCAAACACCGCAGTTTACAATCACAGAGCCGTCAACAGTATATGGTATCAGTAAGTTAGCCGGTGAGCGTTGGTGCGAATATTATTTCACTCATTTCGGTGTCGATGTTCGAAGCATTCGTTATCCCGGATTGATAGGGTATAAGACAGATCCAGGTGGCGGCACTACCGATTATGCTGTGCATATTTTTCATGAAGCCATTCGAAATAAAAAATACGAATCGTTTCTTTCCGGAGTAGTGTGTTACCCATGATGTACATGCCTGATGCATTACGTGCCACCATTCGTTTAATGGAATCGGACAGCTCTTCATTGAATGTTCGATCCAGTTATAATGTGGCCGGCATGAGTTTCAGCCCTGACGAACTCGCAAAAGAAATCTGCAAACATATTCCCGGATTTCAAATCAGTTATGCTCCTGATATCCGTCAGACCTATGCAGATTCATGGCCGCAGAGTATCGATGACAGTGTTGCCCGCCGGGACTGGGGATGGAAGGCAGAATACGATCTTTCCCGGATGACAGAAGATATGTACCATCATCTCCAGCACGTGTTGGTTTCCCACTAAAGTTTTCATGTTGAATTGAGGCGAACAATAAACCTTCCCGAAGGGAACGCGATAATTAATAACCCACTATGGTGAATGAAATATTTTTAACCAATTCTTTGAGCCGTAAAAAGGAAAAGTTTGTTCCTCTTGTACCTGGCTTTGTAGGGATGTATGTGTGTGGCCCTACTGTCTACGGTGCACCCCATTTGGGACATGCTCGACCATATATCACATTCGATGTAGTCAATCGTTTTTTTAGTCACCTCGGTTATCGGGTTAGATATGTTCGCAACATTACTGATGTAGGACATTTGGTTGATGATGCCGACGAAGGGGAAGATAAGATTGCAAAGAGAGCACGTATCGAAAAACTTGAACCGATGGAAGTGGTGGAGCTTTATACCGGAATGTTCCATGATGCAATGCAGGCATTGAACAATAATCCTGTAAGCATCGAACCACGTGCCTCCGGACATATCATTGAGCAGATCGATATGATTCAAAAAATCATGGATAATGGTTGGGCTTATGTATCCAATGGATCGGTTTATTTTAATGTGGTAAAATACAGTAAGACCCATGATTATGGAAAGCTTAGTGGAAGAGTTATCGAAGAGTCTGATTGCCGGTGCCGGAAATGAACGACGTGAACTGGAAGGACAAGCAGAAAAACAAAATCCAGCTGATTTTGCATTGTGGAAAAAAGCATCTCCGGAACATATCATGCATTGGCCTTCTCCCTGGAGTGAAGGTTTTCCCGGATGGCATATTGAATGTTCTGCGATGAGTACCAAATATCTCGGTGAAACTTTTGATATTCATGGCGGAGGCATGGACCTGCTTATTTCCTCACCACGAAAGTGAGATTGCTCAATCGAAAGGTGCCTGTGGAAATGCCCCTGTGCGATACTGGATACATAACAATATGATAACCATCAACGGACAAAAGATGGGTAAATCACTCGGGAATTTTATTAATCTGGATGATTTCTTTACCGGAAACCATCCTTTGTTGGAGCAGGCATACTCTCCTATGACGGTTCGTTTTTTCATTCTGCAGGCTCATTACCGCAGTACACTTGATTTTAGTAATGATGGATTAAAAGCTGCTGAAAAAGGATTGAACGAAACTTATGAATGCTGCATGCGGTACTTCAGAAATTAAAAACTTCTGAGAAATCTACTTCCGATATTCCTGCATTACGAAAGGCATGCTTCGAATGCCATGTCTGACGATATCAATACTGCTATTACAATTGCACATTTGTTTGAAGCTGTTCGAATTATTAATTCTGTACATGCGGGAACAGAAACCATTTCAACAACGGATCGTGAACTTGCTAAAACAAACATATCGGGAATTTGTATTTGATATTCTTGGATTAAAGCAGGATAATAATGACAATAATGCGGACGCTGATACACTGATGAAATTTATTATGTCACTGCGAACGGATGCAAAATCTAAAAAGGATTTCTCGACATCAGATAAAATTAGGGATGAATTGGCTTCTCTCGGTTTTAAAATCAAGGATGAAAAAGATGGAACAATGACCTGGGCCAAGAATAATTAATCGTATATATTTAAAAAATCAATATTTATTATTTCAGTTACAGTCATGAATAACGACCGTTCAGTACGAAGTATTCATACAACACTTTGTCTTGGAATCTGATGTTGTTCACCTTGTTATTTTTGGCTTGTGTTCATCGTCCGACAAAGCACCGGAAAGCACAGCGCCGGAATGGCAGAATAACAAAGTTGCACCCTCAGTTATCGTACCTTATTCAGTGAAGATTCTGCTACCTGTTTGTGAAAGCAGCAGTGTGACTTTGGTCCGCGTGTACCTAATACAAAAGCACATGCCTGTGCCGATTACTTGAGTTCTAGTTAAAGGGATATACATCTTCTGTGATTGTTCAGAAGGGGACGTGAAGACCTACAATGGCAGTTAGTCTCAATTTCAAAAATATTATTGCTGAGTTTAATCCGGAGAAGTAATCAACGAGTCTTACTATTTGCACATTGGGATACACGACCATGGGCGGATCAATGACACAGATCGTCCGACTGAACCAAGTCTGGGTGCAGATGACGGAGCGAGTGGCGTGGCTGTACTTCTGGAAATTGCACGACAGTTTTCATCGTAGGCACCCTCCATTGGGGTTGATATTATTTTCTTCGACGCGGAAGATTGGGGAAAAAGCGATGGTGGAGCTGAATCAGTAGACTCTTATTGTCTCGGCACACAATACTGGACAAAAAACCTACACACGCCGGGTTATGTCGCTAATTACGGAATTCTGTTGGATATGGTAGGTGGTAGAAATTCAGGTTTCAGAATGGAAGTATAATTCAAGACAATTTGCATCTCTGTTCTTGATAATGTATGGAAAACCGGAGTGAATCATGGGTACTCGGGATATTTCATTTTTCAGGATGGCGGATGGATTACCGACGATCATGTTTATGTGAATCAAATAAATATTCCAAGCATAGATATCATTGCAAGTGCCAACGGTTGAGCAAAGAGGCTTTCCTACTCATTGGCATACACATGAGATAATATGGACATCATTGACAAAGGAACGTTAAAAGCTGTGGGACAAACCGTATTGCATGTGGTTTATTCGGAGAGAGGAAATTGAGCAGAATATTCCCGGAATAAGCAATAGAGCTAAGAGATTGACACAACCGTTAAATAGTTTTGGAATTCAGTGCAATTCAATAATTTCCACTTCAGGAACCTTTAGCAGTATTAAGTTGAATATGTTTCTGATGCGCCTTTGATTTAAATTCCTGAAAAATTTCCAAGTACATCTCGTCAATATAATCGCTTTTTGTACCATCAATCACCACGATGGAATATTCCGGAATTTTATCAAGCATCTCTATAAATCTTTTTTTGCTTAAAAAACTCACATTCATTGCCAGTTCAATGGTGAAGTGTTGGTTATGGCCTTCTGTTTTTTGTGAAATCGTGATAGCCTGCAAGATAGGTGTGTTTAATGACTATAGTAAATGGCGTGGACTATTCCGATAATACGCCGATAAGCAAATCTGTAAAGAGTATGGCAACGACAGTTACGAGGAAAGGTAAAAATTGTTCTCGGCCTTGTTTGTAGATGCCGGCAATCATCTTTGGTTTCACGAGGTTATATCCGGTTCGTAATAATATAACAGCCAGCACACAATAGGGAATCAGGTTGATGAGATGGGATGGCCAAGCTTATCGCCAATAAATATCCAGATGCCATGAAAGAATGCGGATAGATTTTGTTTTCGCCTTTGCTTCAGCATTTGCTGAACTTCGCACAATTACAGCTGTGATTGGCAATCCTCCTAACAATGCCACTCAGAAAATTTCCTGTTCCCTGTGCAATGAGTTCATTGTTCTGTGGAGAAATTCTATTGTATGGATCTAGTTTGTCAATGGCTGCCAGACTCAGGAGTGTTTCCAGTGATGCGACAAAGCAAATGATTATTCCGGTTCTCCATATCGTCTGACATGACTGAAAAGCAGGTTAAATTGGGAGCTTATTTGAGAAAAATATTTTGCGGAATGGAAACAAATTGGGTGGATGCCAGCTGGATAGGAGGGAAAATAGTATTTCAGAATCATGCTTCTGATATTCCGACCAGGACAACGACCAGAAATGAAGCCGGTATGAAGGAAAGTTTTGTTGCCAATGTTCTTTTCCACCAGATAAGAAATGCCATGGATCATAATGAGATGATAATGGCTCCGGCTGAAGTATGATAATATAGATCATGTACATTTCTGAATGCGTGATTAAATGTCAGGATATTGAAAAATTCATTCGTCCAGAATTCAGGCTTGTCATATCCGATGAGCGGTGGAATTTGTTTGGAGATTAAAATAATTCCGATGGCAGAGAGCATTCCTTTTATCACTGAGGATGGAATAAAATGTGTAAAGCCTCCAAGTTTTAATATTCCAAGAATTATTTGCATTAGCTCCGGCTACGGAAACTGAAAGAAAGAAAATTTCCAATAGCACCCAATTGCGTGATTGCAGTTGCACAAATCGCTGTTAGTCCTGCAGCCGGACCGCTTACACTTAAAGGTGATTTGCTAAAGAGAGTTACGATGAACCTCCAATAATTCCGGCAATGAGTCCGGAATAGATAGGTGCATTGGACGCAAGAGCAACGCCGAGGCAAAGCGGCAGTGCAACAAAAAAAACGGTTATGCTTGCTTTAAAGTCGTGCTTGAGAAAAGAGAGGAAATAAAATCTTGTTTTTCTACTGAAGATGCTCATGTGAGGTGTAAAGTTGGGAAAATTATTCGGGTAAGAAATTGCTGCTTAATTGGATAATTATCAACGTAATATATTAAAGCAAAGCAAGAAAGGCTTATTAAAATTGATCTTGAGTAAGGGTAAATGGCTTTGTCAGTGATATTTAGCAAATATCTTCCGTCATTTCTTGGAAGATTTCAGCTTAAAATAAACCGTAATGGATCTCCACACTTTGTGAAAATCTTGTATTCCATTTCAATGTAAGCTTCGGGCTAATTCGTGGTTCCCTTTGTCGTTGACCATCGTATGTTTGAATATTAATATAACCACACACACATGAAAAAAATCTTTACACTCATTCGCTATTCTTATTACTTTAATTTTATTTCAGGTGTCACTTGCACATGCCCAGTACACCACCGGGGTTGGTCTACGAGTCGGGAAATTTGCAGCAGGAGTTGACGTCAAACATTTCTTGGACGCCAATGGAAATACAGGATTTGAATTAATGGCCGGAATTACCCGTGAAGCAAAAGGAGGCTATATCGCATTTAAAGGATATTTTGTAAAGCAACTTCCAATACTAAATTCATTGTTGAGAATTCCTATAGACATTGTTTTTGGAATCGGGGCTCATGCCAGTTATTTCAAATATGATTATTATACCATAAAAGAAGGGCATCCTGTATTTCTATAAGGATCAGACGATTGCAGCCGGATGGATGCAATGTTCGGACTGGAATATGATACCCGAAAAGTTCCTTTCACGATAACTATCGATGCAAATCCTTTTTACAGTCTCATAAATCCGGGACCTGAATGGATCGATTTCGGTATAACCGGGAGATTAAAATTCTAGAAAGGTTGCAGGATATTAAAACTCTGCATTCTTAGGTGTACGTGGAAATGGAATGACATCGCGGATGTTTGTCATTCCTGTAACGAAAAGCATCAGCCTCTCAAAACCTAAGTCCGAAGCCGGCATGTTCACAGGTACCGAATTTTCTTGTCTCCAGATACCACCATAAGTCTTCTTCGTGAATTTTCATTTCATGAATTCGTTGCTAGAAGTTTGTCATAGTTTTCTTCCCTCTGTGATCCACCGATGATTTCTCCAATCCATGGAAATAAAATATCCATGGCACGAACAGTTTTGCCGTCTTCATTTTGCTTCATGTAAAAGGATTTGATCTCCTTTGGGTAATCAGATAGTATAACCGGACGGCTAAAATGTTCCACTAGAAAATTTTCGTGTTCTTTTTGTAGGTCCGTTCCCCAGCTTACAGGAAATTCAAATTTTTTCGTTGATTTGGACAGTACGTCTATAGCTTCAGTATAGGTAAGTCTTTGAAATGGATTCAGCGACGACAGATTGTAAGTCGGTTCAATAATTCTTTGTCGTATAGATTATTAAGAAACTCAAGATCATCTTTGCAATGTTCCAGTGCATAAGCGAATCAGATACTTTAAAAAGTCTTCAGCCAGATCCATGTTATCTTTCAGATTATAGAAGGCCATCTCAGGTTCTATCATCCAGAATTCAGCAAGGTGACGCGGCGTGTTCGAATTCTCTGCACGAAAAGTCGGACCGAAAGTATATACCAGTCCCAGAGCCATCGCACCTAATTCACCTTCCAGTTGCCCGGATACCGTCAGGTTGGTTGACTTACCAAAAAAATCTTCCTTGAAATTTACTGTTCCATCTGGATTACGGGGAATCTTATCAAGATCGAGAGTGGTTACCTTGGAACATTTCACCTGCACCTTCAGCATCCGATCCGGTGATGATCGGTGAGTGAAGATTGAAAAAGCCCCGGTCATTAAAATATTTATGAATGGCAAAAGTCATGTGATGACGCATGCGTAATACCGCTCCAAAAGTGTTTGTGCGTGGACGCAGGTGTGCAATCTCTCGTAGAAATTCCAGCGAGTGACCTTTCTTTTGCAATGGATAAGTTTCATCGGCAGTACCCAAAACTTCAATACTCTGCTGCTTGTATCTCCACACTCTGACCCTGACCTTGGGAGGCACAATTTTCCTTTCACGGAAATGCAGGCTCCGGTGGTTATTGTTTTCATCAGCTCTTCGTCGAATTTTTCAATTTCAGCAACTACCTGAATGGAATGTATGATAGAGCCATCATTGATAGCAATGAATGCTATTTGTTTGTTGCCGCGTCGGGTACGTACCCATCCCTGCAAAAACACATCGATATCCTGTCTCTTTGAATGTTAAAAGGTCAACGACCCGTCTTGATTTCATGTCTTATTAATATTCGGCAAAAATGACAATTAATAGGGGCTTAGCCAAATAAGATTGTAGGGGATTGATTGGCCTTAACGCATGATCCCATTTTGTACCTCTTTTTGGAGATGAAACCTACACCAGAGCTGCAAAATGCAGAAATAAATAGACTAAATCTATTTCGCTAAAGTCTGTTGGGGATGCCATAAATGCCTTGCCGCCTGCTTTAGAATGATGCAAGAATAAAGGTGACGAGGGCCTCCGTTCGCAATGAATCTTTATATCTTTGTATTAGGACCATAAAAGATGGATTATAAGCCGGGGGACTTATTCAAGAGGATTAACCTACCTGAAGATCTGCGAAAACTTCCCGAAAGCGAACTTTTGCAGGTTTGCAACGATCTGCGCGACTATATCATTGATATTGTGTCGGTTAACGGAGGCCATTTTGGTGCTTCACTGGGTGTGGTTGAACTTACAGTCGCGTTGCATTATGTTTTTCAATACGCCCTATGATCAGCTGGTTTGGGATGTTGGCCATCAGGCCTATGGCCATAAAATTCTGACCGGCCGAAAAGACATTTTTCATACCAACAGGATTTATAATGGCATCAGTGGTTTTCCCAAACGAAGTGAAAGTGAATACGACACTTTCGGAGTAGGACATTCTTCCACTTCCATTTCGGCAGCATTGGGAATGGCAGTTGCCTCACGCATCAAAGGTGAAAAGGAACGTCAGCATATTGCCGTTATTGGTGATGGAGCGATGACAGCAGGACTGGCTTTCGAAGGATTGAATCATGGAGGTGTTGAGAATTCAAATCTTTTGGTAGTTCTCAATGATAACTGCATGAGCATTGATCCGAATGTTGGTGCCTTAAAGGAATACCTCACAGACATCACCACTTCACATACTTATAATAAAGTGAAAGATGAAGTATGGAAACTTCTAGGAGTCATCAGCCGCTTCGGTCCGAATGCACAGGAGATTGCTTCCAATGTGGAGAATGCGATTAAAGACATCTCTGCTCAAGCAAAGTAATTTATTTGAATCCTTCGCTTCAGATATTTCGGTCCCGTTGATGGTCATGATGTGAATCGCCTTGTGAAAGTGATGAATGATTTAAAAGATATTCCAGGCCCTAAAATTTTACATTGCCTTACTGTAAAAGGTAAAGGCTATGATCTTGCCGAGAAAGATCAAACGAAATGGCATGCTCCCGGATTGTTTGATAAAATTTCCGGAGAAATTGTAAAGCCGGCACATGTAGAACCACAACCACCGAAGTATCAGGATGTATTTGGTCACACAATTGTTGAACTTGCAAAATTGAATCCGAAAATTGTCGGAATCACTCCTGCCATGCCTTCCGGTTGTTCGCTGAATATCATGATGAAAGAAATTCCTGATCGTGCATTTGATGTTGGTATTGCTGAGCAGCATGCTGTTACTTTTTCGGCAGGACTTGCTACTCAGGGACATCATTCCCATTCTGTAATATTTATTCATCCTTCATGCAACGCGGATATGACCAGGTTGTACATGATGTGGCATTGCAAAATCTTACACGTTGTATTTTGTCTCGATCGGGGTGGACTTGCAGGCGCAGATGGGCCAACACATCATGGAGCATTTGATATCGCCTATTTCCGTTGCATACCTAATATGATTGTATCGGCTCCGATGAATGAAGAGGAACTTCGAAACCTGATGTATACGGCTCAGTTGGAAAGTACGAATGCTCCTTTTTCCATTCGTTATCCAAGAGGAAATGGAGTGACTATCGACTGGCGTACACCTTTTCAGGAAATTCCAAATTGGTAAAGGTAGAAAAGTATGCGATGGAGAAGAGGTAGCCATCCTGACTATCGGTCATCCCGGAAACTTTGCTGTGAAGGCATGCAAGGAACTTGAAGTGGAGGGTATTCATCCTGCTCATTATGATCTGCGTTTTGTAAAGCCACTCGATGAAGGATTTATTGCACCAGGTTTTTCGAAACTATAAAAAAATTGTCACTGTGGAAGATGGTTGCCTGATGGGTGGCTTTGGAAGTGCAGTCATGGAATTTATGGCTGGACAATGATTACAGTGCTAAAATTGTCCGACTGGGTATTCCTGATAGTTTTATCGAACACGGTGAACAAAAAGAATTATACGACGAATGCCATTTTGATTCGGATGCTATTAAAGATGCCATTCGCCAACTGGTAGACGAAACGGTTTTGGTTTAAGCCTTTCTTTTAGGTAAGTTTTTAACAGATTTACCTATTAAAAATAGCACTTTACCAAGTTTTCCGACTCCTTTAGGTAATAAAGTTTTATATCGGACGGGAAAATGTGCTAAATTATAACTTGGGAAATTTACTCTTTCCAAATCCGGGCTACCGAAGAGTTCATATCTTCACATTAATTTTAAAGATGTATTTCAGGCCTCAAATTATTTTTTTACTACTGGCATTATTTGTATGCTTTTCATCAGTCGCAATGGGTCAGACGTATACTATGACAAGCGGAACGGATGAATACTTGCAGTGGCACATTTTATGATCCCGGGTGGAACATCAAATTATACCAACAATTTAAATGTTACCCAGATCTTTTGCGCTACCGCAGGAAATTGTATTTCTTTTACTTTCACCTCATTCAGAACACAGGGAGGAAATGATATCCTTACAATTTATGATGGTCCCAGCACTGCTTCTCCTTTAATCGGAAGTTTTTCAGGCACTACATCTCCCGGAATTGTTAGCTTCAACATCCGGTTGTCTTACTTTTCGCTTTGTCACCAATGGCAGTAATACACGACCGGATGGACGGCAAACATTTCTGTGCTCCATGTGGTTCAACTTATCTTATTAAATAATAATACTTCTGTGAATACATGCGGAGGTTTGTTTTATGATAGTGGAGGTCCTTCAGCAGATTATGGTAAGTTCGATAATTTTACAAAAACATTTTGTTCGAATTCAGGAAATTGTCTGAAGATGATTTTTACAAGTTTTGCATTCTACGTTCAGGTGATATCATGACGATTTATGATGGGCCTACTACAGCTTCACCACTTATAGGGACCTATTCCAGAATTCACCTATTCCGGGAACAATATTTTCAAGTACAGGATGCCTCACGTACGGTTTGTTTCAAATGGTAACATCCAATAGCATGCGGGTTGGGCAGCAACAATATCTTGTGAGGTTTGTCCAACTCCTCCGGGAGCAGTAAATTATACTGCATCCGACAACAGGATTACAAAACAGTAATGTAGGAACAAATATGGTTGCCACTTGCGGTGGAACCTATACTGATAATGGAGGTGCGGAGTCAAATTATTCAGACAACATTAACTATGTCTATCGAACTTTTTGTCCTGACCAGGCAGGAAAATGTTTGCGAGCGAATTTTTGGTCATTTTCTACCGAATCAGGATTTGATTATTTGAACATTCTAAATGGACCAACACAAAATAGTCCGCAGTTTGGTGCAGGTTCCAGTTGGTCAGGAACAGCAACAACTTATCAGGCAACAATGGGTGCGGGAATGGGGCCATATACTTCAACTGATCAAAGTGGTTGTTTCACATTTCGATTTAATTCTGATAACACTATAAATCTTCCGGGATGGGTAACAACATTTGATTGTGTTCCTTGTGCAAATGGACCGAATGGAACCGATAATAGTGACTTGCAACACTTCTACTCCGATCTGTACTGATCAAAGTTTTACGGATGCGAGTACGGGTCCCGGAATTGTTTCTGATGGAGGGGGCGGATGTGTGCTTGCGGAGAATTTTAGCAATTGGTATAAAATTCTAATAACAATGGTGGTACTCTTGGTTTGCGAATTGTTCCCAATGTTACTTCCGATGATTATGATTTTGCATTGTATCAGGCCGCTTCCTGTGGATCTCTGGGTTCACCGGTGCGTTGTTCCTATGCAGCGAATACAGGAAACACCGGGATGGACAATGCATTAAATCTATCTGTCAACTACAGCAGTATTGCGGAACCCCCAATAATGGTTCTGATACTCACGGAAGATGTATGTGGAAATGCCTGGACTGATACCAAAGCCGTTATTACCGGTGAAACCTATTATCTCATGGTAAATAAATGGTCTCCCGGTGGAAGTGGTTTCACCCTGGATTGGATCTTAACAGGCGGAAGCACTTTGAATTGTTTCGTGCTTCCTATCGAACTCGTTGAACTTTACTGCGGAGTCGGAAGGTGATGTTGTGAATCTTGATTGGACAACCAGCTCGGAAATCAATAATGATTATTTTACAATTGAAAAAAGCAGGGACGCCAATGAATTTGTTCCCGTACAGATCGTTGATGGTGCAGGTAACTCTTCCATCAATCTTCATTATAGTTCTGTTGACAGCAATCCATATAGTGGCATATCGTATTATCGACTTAAGCAGACTGACTATGACGGGAAAATTTCCTACTCCGAAAAAGTACCTGTCAAATTTGAATCGGGGAAGGAGAATTTCGTGATTTATCCCAATCCTGCCACGGAGGATATAGCGCTTGTGTTTTTCAATCAAAAGGCATTAGCGACATCTGTACGAATTCTTGACATGAAGGGAAGGACTGTTTACAGTGACAGGGTCGAAACCCATAAAGGCATGAATAAACTGGCTCTTGATTTGCCTGTTCTGGAATCTGGTGTCTATGTAGTTTATCTGGAAAATGAATTCAAGTCGGTGAAGCAGCGATTAGTGATTAACTGATTAAATGGTTTGCTAACTCTGTACAAGTTCTATTAGCACCAAATTGAACACAAAGAAAATTAGATACCCTTCCAGCTGTTCGTCCCCGGAAATCATTCCATAGCCGGATTCTGTCTTGATACGAAAAAGACAGGATAAAGCCTGCATTTCTAACAATTAACTATCATTTTTGCTTTAAATACACTTTAAACGTATTTTATATTATCATTAATTTCATTTTAAAGCCCCTTTATTTAACTGCATTTTGTAAGAAGCACAGGCATTTTAGGCTCACAATTCGTGTCCGGAAACGTATAGTCTTGGATGAAAACAAAATTAATTGGCATCATCGGGGCCGGAATCCTTATGTTTCTGAGATGTTCGGGGGCAGCTGCTCAGACGCCTGTATACCCGAATTATGCATCGAATATTGATCAGATTAAGGGAGATGGCGCAGCTGCCGCTCCGGGAACTTATCAATTTATCGTAATTCCATCTGAAAGCGGAGACCCCTTTACACGGGATATCCTCGTCATGATTGAAAGTTACAGGGATGACGCAGAGGATAGACTGCTTCCACTTAC
Organism: uncultured Bacteroidota bacterium; assembly: GCA_963775555.1. Classification (GTDB taxonomy): domain Bacteria; phylum Bacteroidota; class Bacteroidia; order AKYH767-A; family 2013-40CM-41-45; genus QQVM01. Next base: position 631,228 of record CAVZJJ010000002.1, read on the forward strand.
CCAATATACAAAAGTCCGCATTCCTTCCCGGACTGCAATTCAGAATCCCGGCTTTAAACCCTTGAAAGAAATTGTTTATACCCCCAATAATAAACCGCTCAGCCAATCCAAATGAAAAAAAAGTCAGGATTCATTTTCGCATTATTCATCGCAAGTAAAATCTGTTTTGCCCAGGATGGATCTTCCTGTGAAAAGCCATTGATCATTTTTCCATCGTCAAGCTGCGAGAATAGTGATGGAATAATATTCTATGGAAACATGCAATGTCCTACTGCAGATTGTTCTTCCTACATCACCATGAGCGGTTCCTCGGGTAACCTGGATCCCGATTGTAGTCCGGATAATGAAAAGATACAATCAGCAGTTTGGATAAAAGTGAGGGCCACTGCGGAAAACTTTACCATCAATAATGGAATGCCCTATATCGGTTCCGGGGCTGCAAATGCCAATACAAAAGATTATACAGTGTATACGGGGACTTGTGGCAACTTAACACAAATTGAGTGTCACACCCTTATCGCGAATTCCTCTGCTACCATTACCGGACTGGTGACAGGGCAAGATTATTTCATTATGGCTTCCCCTGCTACTACCCACACTTCAGCTAACGCTATAAGTATGTGTATTACGAGTACTGTAGCCTACGAGGCCCCCGGCAACTCCTGTTCGCAGGCTTTAGAGTTGACAATAAATAGTATATACACCTTTAATAACGCGGGTGCCACAACTGACGGCCCTTCCACACCGGTTTCGATGGAGAACAACACCTGGTACAAGTGGGAAACGCCTTCCGATTGGCCTGGAGGGCAATCGGCATTTGTTCGTCTCTTTGAGCCGGTATGTAATTCTTCAGAAGGATTGCAGGCATTTGTTTGGACCACCAACGGTGCTTGTCCCGGAATTTCGGATAAGCCTTCGCCAATCAGTAAAATATCTGGAACTTCACCCGAGTATTATTATCAGTGGACTCCTCAGGTCAATACGAGTTATTATATCTCTGTGGATGGTTATGCGGGAACAGCATGCGAGTTTAATCTTCAAATTGGTGCTCAATCAACAGTCCCCGTCAATCTTATCAGTTTCGATGCAAGAAGTGACGGAAACTCTGTCCTCTTGACCTGGCTGACTTCGGAGGAAACAAACAATAGTTTTTTTACGCTGGAGAAAAGTCGTGATGGCCGGAATTTTTTACCCTTGAATACCGTCGAAGGCGCAGGAAAATCTACGACCGACAGAACTTACAACAGCCGGGACGAATATCCATTTACAGCAGTAAACTACTACCGCTTAAAGCAGACAGACTCCCGGGGGCATTATACATATTCAAAGAATGTAGCTGTTGACGTGAAGGGTGAGGGTCGCATATTTCATGCTCGTAGCAGTATGAAGGGAGATAATATTGATATTGGCTACTTCAGCACGGAGAAAGAGCCGGCAATACTTCGTATAATGGATAAGTCGGGCCGGCAATTGTACTGCATGAACCTGCAACTATCACAAGGACGAAATGATTACAAGATTCATTCACAGTTTTTTTCAGAGGGAACTTACCAGATAAAACTTGAAACACCTACTGCAATCCTGTCGAAAGACATCTTACTGGAAGAAGAATAGCTTAGTTCTTAAACTCCTGCTTGATCAGCAGGCAGTCCGGCAATTGTAAAATGCTGATCTAATTTTCATATTTATATCTTTGGGCATTCAAAGAAGAAACACTTCCATAGCAGGGGTGGTTCAATAAAATCTTTAAATACCCATTCCTTGAAACAACAGCTCCTTTCTCTTTTCAGGATTGTATGTTATTATATTCTCTTTTTTGCTTTATGGAGAATGATTTTCCTGTTGTTTAACAGTAATCACCAGGTACTGTTTACGTGGAGCGAATCCGCCTTAGCTTTCCTTCATGGTGCCCGGATGGACTTCTCGGTAGTTTGCTACCTTTTGATAATTCATGCTTTGATTTTGTTTTTCCTGCCATGGAAGCCGGTAGCATACCTGTATAAAAATATAAATTTTTATCATCGATTGCTTATCCTGGTACTTACCATTCTGCTTTCAGCCAATGTGCTTGTTTTTCATTTCTGGGGAAACCTGCTCAACTATAGGGCTCTTTCTTACCTCGCCGACCCCGTTCAGGTGCTCCATTCTCTGAGTACGCTTCAAATGTTCGCTGTGTTAGCGAGTCTGGTAGCTATGGTATTATTTTCCTGGTATGTTTATCGAAAAACTGTCGCTTTACCGGTTTATCATCCCGGCAAGTATTCTTTTTTATCGCGTTCTGTTACACTCATCCTGGTTTCTCTTGTACTTGTCTTCGGTATCCGTGGGGGATGGCAGATGCTTCCGATGAACGAAAGTCTCGTTGCATATTCATCAAACAACTTTTTGAATCAAGCTGCTCTAAATCCCGCCTGGCATTTGATGAATGACGTGAAAATAGCCGGACTTACTGAAAGCAATCCATTTAATAAAATGGAAAATAGTGTTGCGGATGGGATCGTGAAGGAGTTGATGTCGGTCGATGAAGATTCAATGGAGCAGGTCTTGAGTAATACACAACCCAATATCGTTTTAATTATTTTGGAAAGTCATACGGCTGATGTAATTGGCTCTCTGGGTGGGGAGAAAAAAGTTTCGCCCAATCTTGATACTCTCATTGGCGATGGACTTCTTTTTTCATCTGTAATTTCAAGTGGTGCCCGCACGGATCAAGGAATCGTATCGGTGTTGAATGGATGGCCTGCAACTCCCTATCACAGTATTATGCGCTCCCTGGAAAAATCTGCCCGGCTACCATCGTTGCCAAAAGATTTGAAGGCAAAAGGATATCATACCTCTTTTTATTACGGAGGCGAAAGTAATTTTTCAAATCTCAACGTTTACCTGATTGGACAAGGCTTTGATGCCATTCACGAGAAGAAGGATTTTCCCGACAGTATACCTCATGGAAAATGGGGGATTTATGATGAATTGATTTTTCAACATCAAAGAGAAGATCTCAACAAATCGGCTCAGCCATTTTTTTCGGTACTGATGACCTTGAGCAACCATGAACCTTTTGATGTGCCGGAACCTACACGTTTTCCCGGAAACTCGGAAGCAGACCGTTTTCGCAATGCTGCCGCATATACGGATGCCTGTATAGGAAAATATATGCAGGACGTCAGGAAAGAACCCTGGTATCCCAATACGCTTTTCATCTTTGTTGCTGATCATGGCCACCGCCTGCCATTTTACCGGGATGAGGTTTTTCCAAACACGAAACATATTCCACTCTTGTTTTATGGAGATGTATTGCTTCCTCAATTCAAGGGAAAGAGAGTAAGTAAAATGGGCGGTCACCATGATCTCCCTGCAACTCTTCTGCCGCAAATGCATATGGATGCCTCTGCATACACCTGGAGTAAAAATCTTCTTTCCAGCGGCACGAAGAGTTTCGCCTATTACCAGATAGAATACGTGATGGGTTGGATAGAAGGGAAAGATTATTTTGTGTATTCTTATCCGAGAAACGACCTGCTGGTAGACAGCATTTATACCAAATCACAGCATGATGCTTTGGTCCAACGCGGACAGGCATTTATTCAGAAGCTGTATGGAGAATATTTGGATTATTAGAAAAAGTTAAAGAAACAGATGTCTTTTTCTTCGTACAGAATATACTATACTGAAGAGAATGTTTACTATATTTAAAACCTCAATCAAAAACCATGAAAAGACTTTATATATTATTTTGCATTTCCTTTCTTTTGTTTTCTGATGTTCAGGCACAATGCCCCATTGACTTAGGGCCGGATATGTTTGTGTGTGCAAACTCACCAGTTGTATTGGATGCCGGCAGCGGATTTGTGAGTTATTTATGGTCTACTTTAGAAACAACTCAATCAATACTGGTGATGGGTCCCGGAATTTACGGAGTAACGGTTACTGATGGATTAAGCAACACCTGCAGCGATTCGGTATTCATTAACATGGCTCCCCCGATGTCAATAGCATTAACTTGCATTGATGCATCCTGCAGTTCATGTTCCGATGGAGCTATGCTTGCAACAGCAATAGGTGGAGCCCAACCCTTTACATATTTATGGAGTAATGGTGCAACCGGCAACGCGATTTACAGCCTCTCTCCCGGCACCTATTCATTGACTGTTGTGGATGCATTTGGTTGCCAGATATCGGATAGTTGCACAATATATGCAGGAAGTCTTGGCACAGGACCTTTTCAAATTTCAGGGAATGTATACTATGACCTTGATAGTAGTGGAACTAAAGATCCCTCAGAAGGAGGCATCTCTTTGGTAAAAATTATCCTTTCACCTGATAATTTGGCTACGTTCACCGATTCAGCCGGGAATTATTTATTTCTGGCCGATACCGGAATACACACTATATCCATCGTGCTTCTACCCAATTTGACGCTCTCTTCAGATTCAGTTACGTTCACAATTGATGCAATAGGAGGAACATATCCGGGAAACGATTTTGGTATTAATAGCCCTGTAAATGGCATACTTTCCTGTAACCTTACCGGGGGGAACCCACGTTGCAGCGGCATTGTTCCTTATTATATCCAAACCTCTCAATTCGTTTATACGAATACTCATTCAACAATAAAATTACTGCTTGATACGGCTGTAAATTATTATTTTTCTAATCCACCAGTGAGTTCAATCCAGGGTGATACATTAATTTGGGATTTGCCCGGAAACCTTGGATATACTGCATTAAATTTTCCGGTATATCTTCAATTACCGAACATAATTGCTTACAACTTTTATACCTATTTGGAAACAACCCTACTTGACAGTAACGATGTAATTCTTAATGTATGTTCTGATACAATCAACCAAATCATCGCCTGTTCCTTTGATCCAAACGATAAGGCAGTTGAACCGGAAGGCTTCGGTCCACAGCATTTTACTTTCATTGATCAGGATCCTACCCTGGAGTATTTCGTCCGGTTTCAAAACACAGGAACCGATACTGCGTTTAAAGTTGTTATTCTCGACCAACTTGATCCGAATTTTGACATCAGCACCTTCGAATTGATTGGAAGCAGTCACCCGGTTGCTGTTACACTTCTCGATCATCTTGCAGAATTTCGCTTTGATCCTATACTGTTGCCGGATAGTAATGTAAACGAGCCCGGAAGTCAGGGATACATTCGCTTTCGTTGTAATCCTTTACAGCAGGCCAACGCTTATCTGTTGGAGAATACGGCAGATATTTATTTTGATGCCAATCCTCCTATTGTAACCAATACGGTTTTTAATACCATCACACTTTCAACAGGAATTGAAAAATTGAATTATCAGAACAATGGTCTTTTCATATATCCAAATCCTTTTAGTGAGAGTACTACCATCAAATTTTCAAATGCACTGCGTGCTGAATGTGAGCTGAGCATCTATGACATCACAGCCAGAAAAGTAATAAGCAGAACAAGCCATGATGATTCTTTCAAAGTGGAGAGAGGAAACCTTAGCCAGGGGCTTTATTTCCTCAGGATAACAAACAGCGCAGATGGTGTTGAGAGTATAGGTAAATTTATAATCAGGTAAAATCTGAAGCCTTTTTCACTCTGAAGAATTCTATCGGATCGTGTTTGTATGGGTGTCCGGCAGCTGAGTTGGCTGAATAATAGTTAAGCACCGTTCTTTTCAAAGTGCTTAACGATAAATTTTCTAATACCTGACTTTGAATTATCCCGAAACAGAAACGCCAATTAATTTTCCGATACCAAATGTGATGGCAGCTGCAGCCAGGCCAAACAAAACTTGTCTGAACCCTGAATACCAGACATTTTTACCGGTAAATAATGTAATGGCGGCACCAATTAAAAAAAGTCCGACCGCACTGAGAGCGACACTTATTACTACAGCTTTCATTCCACTGAGAAACATGAAAGGGATTACCGGAATCACCGCTCCTATGGCAAATAGAATGAATGAATACACCGCTGCTTCAACGGCAGAACCTTTCAATTCTTCAGCATTTATTCCCAACTCTTCTTGTACCAGTATTTCATGGGCATGACTTTTATCTTTAATGATATCTCCGGCCATCTGATAGGCTTGTGCTTCGGGGATACCTTTTGCGATATAGATTAATGCCAACTCTTTCATTTCACCTTCGGGATTAACTTCCAATTCCTCCATTTCAATCTGCATCTGGTTTTCATATAATTCCTGAGAACTCTTCACCGAAATCCATTCTCCCAATGACATGGATAGGGACCCGGCCAATAGTCCGGCAAGTCCGGCCAGTAAAACTCCTTCTTGTGCAGCAGTCGCTCCGGCAATTCCCATGACCAGGCTAAAATTAGATACCAGTCCATCGTTGCCTCCCAGCACAGCTGCTCTTATGGCATTCCCTCCAACGGAACGATGTCTGCTCTCGAATTTTGATATTTGAGTCCCGGTTACTTTTTTTTCCTTTTCAAGGATCGTGCGCAGTATGGTTACATGATTGGTTTCCGCTCCAGTTATTTTTTCTTTTCTGTTTTTCTTTTGGCTGATGATGGCATTCGAAATGCTTTTTTCAGTATCCATCAAAGAACCTAACACATAATCGTATCCGAATATTTTACCGATTGTGTTTAAGGTCTTTGCTCTCCAGGAGGGCAGCATTAATTTGTCGAGACTTATTTTTTCTTTTTTTGCGAAAGCTTCAGCATGGCTTTTTTCGATATTGCTCATTTCCTTGAACACATTTGCAATGACAGGATCAGCCTCGTGTTCAGCAAGTTTTTGATAAAGGAAGCAAGCATCAATTTCAGTTTGGATATTCTTGTTTTTCATTGGGTAGAATTTAAAAAGGATTTAAAAACAAAAGGCTAACATCATTCTTCTTCTTAAAGAGTAAAATTAGACAGATATTCTGATCTCGTCACCGACTTTAATCAATTTTCCGACTTCAGTTGCCGGAATGCTACAATTCACCGTTAAGTAATAATAATGTCCATGTTCTTTCAATGTGGACCAATCTGGGAGTGTTTCGGCACGTCGTTTGGCAAAGGATTTTGCGAAACCATGTGTAACACTACCTGTGGTGGGATTTCGGGTTGGAACAACACATCTTGCCCTGGGACTCATTCCAATCATAGTAACATTGCCCACTTTAAATTCTACGCCATTTTCATTTATAGAAAACAAATGATCTTCCCAAAAAGCAGGTACACCTTCAATTTCAATATTTGCCCTGAACCGCTTTCTGGTTTCCTGTAGATTCATGCCATCATACCAGGAAGAAACAGCTTGCAAACTTTTTGAGGAAAGAATAGTGACGCCGCTAATGTCCGGTTCGTCTAAAAACCGACCTGTTTTATTTTGATGAAAGAATGCAGGGAAACCGAAGTAATCGCTCAGGTATGATTGTATGGCTGATCTTTCATTTTCTATATGAAAGAGATTCCAATTGCTTTCGTGTTCAGCACGAAATGATACCGTATCATTTATAAAATTGAGAGTTGATCGCAACGAATGAACGAGAGGGGTGCTTTTTCCTGCAATAAAATTTCCTGCTTCATCCATGATGGCAAATTCCCTGTCATGCAACAAGCAGCCACCTTCTGCCACAATTGCTTTTTCTAAATCAATTCCATCCAGTGACTTTATGGGATAAATGGTTATTCTGCTAAGAACAGCTTCTGTTTTCATAAGATTTCAGAACTTCATGATTCTGCCTGGCGGATTATAATTTTATTGCCCAACGCAGTTTTGCTGAACGTGCACGCGGGTTACTATGGCATTCTTCTGCAGAGGGCCGAATCGGATCCGGTGCCACTTGACTATATATTCCTGCACGAAATAAACCCTGAAATGATTTTTTAACGCGGCGGTCTTCTCCTGAATGAAATGAAAGTATGGCGACCCGCCCACCCGGGGCAAGTACATCCGGCAACTTTTCGAGAAATTGATCCAATGCCCCGAATTCATCGTTTACTTCAATTCGCAATGCCTGAAAACAGCGTTGACAGGATTTTTTTATTTCATCTTTACGTACACTTTCCGGAAGATATTTCAACGCTTCCTTGATGCTCTCTTGCAAATCTTTCGTAGTTGTTATGGTTTTTCCTTTGGCAATTCCGGATACAATGGATTTTGCAATAAGTTCGTAAAAGGGTTCGTCTGAATTTTTCAAGAGAAGTTCTTCCAGTTTTTCTCTGCTAATTGTTTTTAGAAGTTCCGCGGCAGATTTTCCACTTGAAGGGTTGAGTCGTAAATCAAGAGGACCTTCAATTTTAAATGAGAAGCCCCTTTCAGGATTGTCTATTTGCATCGATGAAACACCCAAATCCGCCAATACAAAATTGAATAGACCAGCTTCGGGAAGAAGTTGGTCTATATCCGAAAAATTCATTTTCCTGATTTCAACTATGTCTTCTCCATAACCTAAAGCGGCCAGGCGTTCCCGGGTTCGTGGCAATTCTAAAGGATCTACATCGATGGCAAACAGTCTCCCTTTCGGAAGCAGAGATTTAATCATCTCTGCACTATGTCCACCATAGCCCAAAGTAGCATCAAGTCCGGTTTCTCCGGGAACAATGCTGAGTATTTCAAGTATTTCATTCACGCAAATGGAGCGATGCATCCCTGCGGGGGTTTTTCCCTGCTGCATCACTTTAGCGACGTCTTCAGCGTATTGTTCAGGCTGCAGTTCCTTGTACTTTTCTTTAAAGGATTTTGGATGAGTGCCTTTGTATCTTACCCGGCGCACACGTTTTGGCTCCTGTTCGTCCATTTGGTAAAACTATCAATTTGGAGCTTGCTTTCCAAGAAGAGTAATTACCATGATAAGGTATTCTTTGCAGGATTTATTTAATCCTGATTCAGCAGTCTGCAGTTAGGAAGTGATTTTGATTTTCTTAAAAAGTTGCATTAAAAAAGATAAATATATTCAGGGATCACCGGTGTTGAGATTTCCGCATAGGAATGTTTGTCATTAGTTGTTTCTCGCACCCTGAAGCATCCATAGGGAAACAGTATCAATATCGCTCTGACTGATGTGGTCACCATCCGGTGGCATAATAGGAAACTCTACACCAACTAAACGTCCAATCAATATACTGTTTTCGATCATCACGGTGTCAACATAGGGAGCAAGATGCCCTGTGAACAGCAATTGATCATATGAAATACCTTCCCGGAGATCGAGAAATGGATGTGATTGATTGTGGCACCGGACACAATGCAAATCAAAGAAGGGTTGGATTACATCGCTGTATGAAATCAAGGTGTCACCAGGTACTGGTGGTGGTTTGATAATCAAGGGTCCCTCATCCTTCATGCAACTGCTTAGGCACAGGAAATAGCCCATGATGAGAAGCAGGAGTTTGGAAGATTTAGTTATGTAGGGATGAATTATCATTCGCTTTTTTCTTTTTGTACCAGAATGTACGCTTAAGGTTAAATCCAAACAGAAATTCTCCATTTGGATAATCAGTTGTCTCCGATGAATAAATCCGCTGTTCTTGTAAATCACGCGCAGAACTCACAACAATCTGAAATGCATGCCCGACAGTTCCGAATTCCATAGCCAGTGAGAATGGGTAATATCCGTTTTCCGGTTGGTTGTTGAAGCGGTAAGCATACTCCGCCAGAATGGAAGAGTTTTTCGAAGTTTTAAAACCTAATGCTGCTGTGATGTTGAAGGTATGATTATCCTGTCCTACCGGCACAAGGTTGCGGTAGATGAACACCGGATTGAGTTCAAGGGAAAGAAGCTGGCCGAATTTTCTTGAAAGGAGAATTTGCGAGTTATAGGAAATCCGATGGCCGAATGAATAGGAAAAAGAAGTCACGCCATCACCGAAGTAGGCGTACTTTGGAACCGGAGGGAAATCATCCGACATGCAGGAGGCTTCAAGATATGCTCCGACAGAAAAAGGGATTTTATTATCAGTGGTCTGTATCAGGAAAATGCGTTTAATATGGAGGTCGTATTCCTTTCCGAATTTTGTTCTTCCTGCACCAATGAAAGTTTTATCGCCCAGAGGAAAGGCAAAGCTGAATTGAATGTTGGCAACCAAGTCGGTGCCCAAAAAATTTTTCACTATCGATTTGTCCACCTTAACAGCTCCGAAGCGATGGCGAATGAAAAATTGCCAACCCTGCTTTTCCGGGATCAGGGTTGTCTGCGCATTTATAAATATGGTTGAACGAAAGGCATCCTTTATTTCAGGGTCGTCTTCAAAGAGTAAATCCTGACTGCTTGCTTTGAGAGGTAAAACAATGGATATAAACAGGACAACACACAGATGATGTGAAATATTCAGTATCCGTTGCCGTGAAAAATTCCTCATAGGGAAAAACAAGTTTGTTTAAACGTCAGTAGTAATCAATGATCAATTTGTGAGGATTTTGTTTTCTCACTCTCTCCGGCTGCAGACAGGGACCGTATGTAATTGACGAGGGCCCAGCGTTGCTTTACCGTTAGCAATTTTGAATAGGGCTGCATATCTCCTTTTCCTACAGATATCTTCCAGAAGAGGGCACCATCACTTTGTCGAAGTACGGTTGAGCTGGTATGGTCGGCCGGTTTTGGATTCATTTTCACGCTCGCAGGGCCATTTCCTTTTCCATCTACTCCGTGGCAGGACCAGCAAGTATTATTATATATTTTTTTTGCATCTGCCATGGCAGGACTGCTAAATGGAACCGGATTCTTCACTGTGTCCACGCTAGTGGGGGATATCCATGATGTAGTCTGTGCAAGGATGCTTTGAGCAGACTCCAGGAATACCAGTAAACTGAATAACAGTAGCAATAAAGGAAATGTAGCCGGTCTCGTGGAAATGTTTTTCATGAATCGCTTATTTCATTCGGCTTGTGGAGTTCAGGTTGATTTCTTTTTCCATCATAGCGATGGCGGCGTTTGCATTGCTGTGATCAGGATGTTGATAATGCAGGCTTTTCATCGCAGCGTAGCCCTCCTGTTTCCTTCCACTGGCAAATTGAAGCATGGCCAGATTATACATCACTTGTACATTCCCCGGTTGAATGCGGTTCACGGCATTGAAGTGCTGTTCTGCTTCAGCATACTTTTTTTGTTTCAAATAAATGACGGCGAGATTGTTTTCTATCATTGCCGAGTTTTGATAATTCTCAGATGCCTGCAACAGGAATTGCTCCGCTTCTGCAAGTTGACCGGTGCGTGTATAAAGTACACCGAGTGCAAGTTTAGCCTCCGCGTTTTTGGGCTCATCCACTAATGCCTGCTTATATAAGGGCAGGGCTTCAGAAGCAAAGCCTTCTTTTTCCCTGAGATGACCAAGAGTTATTGAAGCCCCGGCTCGGGAATGTTTCTCATGCTCTGTGATGGCTTCTGATTCTACAACTTGTTTTAACTGAATTGCTGCCTCATCGTTTTTCCCCTGAAGGACCAGCAGCTTTCCATATTTCAGTCTGCCTTCAAGATCATCCGGCAATGCGTTGAGCATTTTTTGCAGATAACCTGTCGCGGCGGCCTGATCATTCTGCAGCATACTCAGGGCAGCTAATTCTCTTTGTAAGCTGGCCGGGTGCCAAAGACCCAGTTGATCGGCTTTTTGTAAACGATCATAGGCCTGTTTCACTTGATGAGAGCTTGATAAATCAGCAGATTGACTTGTGGGATTTTGTTGAATTGCCAGTAAGGCGTTGTAATCACGTTCGCCGAGGTAGGTATAATAATGCACAATGGCACTGTGAACCGAAAACAGGAGAAGCAATGACATAAATACCGAAAATACTTTTCCGGCACCTGTGATACCATGAGGCCGTTTCAAGGTGAAGTGGCTGATGCGTACAAATTCTTTTCTCCACAAACGTGTCAGCGTAAGTAATCCAAAAGAAAAAAGGATTCCGAATGCTATGGCAAGTAAGAAAGGAATAGTGTCATATAAACCACGGAAGATTGAAATGAAAATGAATGTATTCAGGGCAAGAAAAACATCTTCACCAATACTGAAATCAAATTTTTTAGTAAATCCATTGAGTTTTTTTGAGGATAAAAATCCAGAGGGCTTTGCAAATCCAAAAGAGAGCGCATCTTCAGGGCATACCTGCACACAGTCCAGGTCTTTTAGGCAACTTGGATCCACTACACGATCAAACTGATTTACTTCACGCATTACCTGAATATGGGAAGAGCAGACAGCCGTGCATTTTCCGCATTGTGTACAATCGCCGGTAAGTTTAATTTTACCCGGCGCCACGCGGTCGGCTAGAGCAAACACCATCCCGTAAGGGCAGGCATACTGGCAAAAACTTCTTGATCCAAGTACATATACGACCAGTCCTCCACAAACTATAAATGTAAACAGTGTAATACCTACGGATGGAAGATTGCGCCAGAAGTTTGTTGTCATGAAAGATGCCCATCCCTCCGAATCCTGGGCCATGTGAAGAGATACAGGTGCCTGGCCTGTCATTGCACGTTCAATCTGCGGGAGTACAAAAAGATACACTACCGAAGCAAAAGGGAGCCAGAGTAAGGTACGCGAACGGATATGCTTTGGCCGGATTCCAACTTTTTTTAATAGCCAGGAAGAAGCATCCTGTAAGGCAACCATATGGCACATCCAGGAACAAAAAAAACGTCCGGCTACCAAAGTTGCAAGAATGGTAAGCCCCATGAAAAGAAATCCTGCAGTGACAATTCCCAGATGAACGGTATAGAGGACTTCATTAAACTCGAGTGGAGCAAGCGTCCTGCCCGCCAATTTCCAGTGTGCGATGTGTAGTCCCATCAGCAGGTACACCGCGGTCAGACTGATAGCTCTCCATTTACCGTAATCCCGTTTGATCGCTGTATCCATACTTTTGCGTTGCAGTCAATGAACCCGTATCTAACGGATAATCATTTTTCGCACATATCTCCTACCTTCAATAAGAATTGCCAGTTCGTAAATTCCTTTTGACATTCCTGAAAGATCTATCAGTTCAGTTTGCTTTCCATAGATGCCGTTGAGCTGGCGCGAATACAATTGCCTTCCCGTCATTTCATACACGAACAATTCAACTTGTGTACCAGTTCCGGGAAGTATCATATCTACGGTAAATATTCCTGATGAAGGATTCGGATAGATTTGCAGATTAGCAGAAAGGTCGGCAGCAGGATTGATTCCGGTGCAGGTTTGAACAATGGCACTTGCCAGAGCAGGTACTGCTGGTGCATGTTCCACCACCGACATCAATTTCCCAATCGTAGAAGAAATAATAATAAGCTGCACCTGCACCGGATCCGGTGATGGAAAGAGTATCCGCTATTTCATAAGGGTAACTTACAGCTGCACTGTTTCTCCATAAGTTGGGTGTTCCTATTGCACCCAGCCGGAGGTTGGTCCCCGGTGGCACATTGAAATTCAGGTTTACCCGGGAAGGACCATTCGGAATATTGAATGATGCGGATTGAAGCACGGTACCTGCACTATTATATAGTTGTATCGTTCGAGGCCCTGCTCCTGAAGCAAAAACCTGAACCGACTTCAACAAGAAAGGTTTATGCGCGTCAAAGATTTCATATTGGACACCGGCGAAATATCCTCCGGCACCAAGACTGTCTTGTTTCCCTCCATAAGCAGTTGTCCCTGTAGTATGAATCCTGTCAATAGCAAGATAGGAAGTGGTATTTGTAAGTAATTGGTGTAATAAAAATATTCCCGGTTCCCACTACAGTATGATTCAGATCGTACCATGTGATATCAGTTCCGGTTGCAATAAATGTAGCTCCATACCCGCTGCAAATTGTATCGTTATCTACTTGTGGTTGCGAAGGAGCTGCAATAGATGTGATCGTGAGTGGTTGAGAGGCGGTACTTCCACAGTAGGTACTTACATTTACAGTATAGGTTCCGGCGCCTGCCCGTATACTTTGTGTAGTTGCTCCATTAGACCAGGAATAGGATAATCCGGCATTAGCACACGAGTGTGATGGAGTCATTTCCACAAACAATCGTATTCTCCTCTGTATTAATCGTTGAAACCGGATTCCCCGGGAGATCCTGCAGAGTGAGAGTAAATGGCATCAACGTATAATTATTATTCTCGTTTGATTCTTCAAAATAATTATGTGGATCAATTTCATAAACGATCCAGTAATCGCCATTACATGTTCCTGGGGGGATTTCAATAAACATTCCATTCAGACTTTCACTATAAATATCTGTGTAGCCTACTGAACAGCCCTGCTCGACAGATGAACAGCCATAATTATTGCCTAGTCCGTAATTTGGAAAATCAGCATTGAGTAGAACGTTCCCCTGATGATAGACACTTTGATCATCCAGACAATGTCCATTGTAGGTGCTGCAGCTTCCATAGTCCATAAGGCAGAAGGATTGCTTATGTCCCCAGCCTACGACACTCCAATTTAGTGGATTGGGATCAAGCGGGTTTTGAATACGAAGTGACATGATACCCCAATCATCAACATGCATACTCCCTTGTTGATAGGTCATTGCACCTGCAATGCGGTCACGGAAGGACATCACCCCTTGATTTTTGTGATATATGCGCTGCCACAAAATTTGTTTTGCAGTTTCTCCATTCGGGCAGACAAATGTCTGTGAGGCTGGCGCGGTAAATGTGTCCGTTCCACATACGAACCAATGATCTCCATTTTGCTCCGCTTGCACAGAGAAGGGACCATAGCCAATATTCGGTGTTGATCCAGTTACACGAAGATGCCCGTCGTCAGCGCCTGCTCCGGTTTGAGGATATTCTGTCGGGCCACCGGAATAATTCTCTAATCCATACCACGAAATAGTAATGTCAGGTAAAAGGTCACAGTTGTTTGATCCATCAGGACACAGACAACTTGTAGAATTGGTGAGATTACATTGTGCATTACTTCTTTGTGGAAGGAGAAACAACAATGCTATGCTAAGATAGAGTAGACGTGTCTGCATTTGATCGAAAATTAAATCAGGGTTATCTCAAATGTAGTTGAACCGGTAGACAAGTTGCCTGAGCATTATCAAGTGAAAAGATGTGAAAACACAGCTCGTTTTATGATTTAGATTCAGAATTTGGCCTTACGAAAAGTAAGGAGCCCCTAGGGGTCGTAGTCAATACAAAAACAGCACAAGAATTTTAGACTAGGTTCATTACATCAATTTCGAAAAAAAGAAAATTGATACGTGCAAATATTTTTGCAATCAGCCTCGCAGTTTTCAATTCGAAAAATCCGGTTAAATAAAAAGGAAACATTTTCTACAGGTGAAAAAAAATCCTTACAAAAGATTCGCCCAATAAGTTTCAACAATTATCAACTATCAACTATCAACTATCAATTATCAATTATCAATTATCAACTAGTCCCCCTCAATCACAAAGCTTTCCATAAACTTCGTTGTATAATTTCCTTTGCGGAAATCGTGATGGCGCATGAGTTGTTGATGAAAGGGGATGGTGGTTTTTACGCCTTCAACTACGAATTCGCTCAGGGCACGCTCCATGGTGTTGATGGCTTCTTCTCGTGTCTGCGCTACGGTGATCAGCTTGGCGATCATGCTGTCGTAGTTGGAAGGGATGGTATAGCCGGCGTAGATATGTGAGTCAACCCGTACTCCATGTCCTCCCGGTACGTGAAGAGTCGGTGATGCGACCGGGACAGGGTCTGAAATTATTATAAGGATCTTCTGCGTTGATGCGACATTCGATCGCGTGCAAGACTTGGGAAATAATTTTTTCCGGTGATCGGAATACCTGCGGCAATTTTAATTTGTTCTTTGATCAGGTCGTAGTTAATTACTTCTTCGGTGATCGGATGCTCAACTTGTATACGCGTGTTCATTTCCATGAAATAAAAATTGCGGTGCTTGTCAACAAGAAACTCTACGGTTCCTACTCCTTCGTACTTCACGGCAAGTGCTGCTTTGATGGCAGCATCACCCATTTTATCGCGCAGTTCATCAGTCATGAATGGGGAAGGTGTTTCTTCCATCAGCTTCTGATGGCGTCGTTGTATAGAACAATCACGTTCGCTCAGGTGACAGGCTTTTCCAAACTGGTCGCCGGCAATTTGTATTTCAATATGTCTTGGTTCTTCGATGTATTTTTCAAGGTACATGCCATCATTTCCAAAAGATGCACTGGCTTCCTGCCGCGCATTGTTCCAGGCTTCTTCAAATTCTTCCTCTTTCCAAACAATGCGCATTCCTTTTCCTCCACCACCGGCAGTGGCTTTAAGGATCACCGGGTAGCCCACTTCCTTCGCAATTTTCATTCCGCTCTTTAAATCTTTGAGCAAGCCTTCGGTTCCGGGAATTGTTGGCACGCCGGCTTTCTTCATCGTTTCTTTCGCGTTGGCTTTATCTCCCATCTGATCTATCTGAAAAGGAGTGGCGCCGATGAATTTAATTCCGTGTTCTTCGCAAATTGCGCTGAACTTTGAATTCTCAGAGAGAAATCCATAACCGGGATGGATAGCATCAGCATTGGTAATTTCTGCCGCGGCTATAATTCTTGAAATATTCAGATAGGAATCCCTGCTTGGCGGAGGACCAATGCAGACTGCTTCATCCGCGAAGCGAACATGCAGACTTTCTTTGTCGGCCGTACTATACACCGCCACCGTATGAATGCCCATCTCTTTGCAAGTGCGTATGATCCGTAAGGGCAATCTCACCGCGGTTAGCGATCAATATTTTTTTGAACATGGTACTAATTTGAAAAGTTGTCCGCCGGAGCGAAAGCATGATTAGGATTGACGATAGTATCCTCTAAGTGATTGGGGAAAACCCGGGATTAATCTTGTTGGAAAAATCCAGGATATATCCTGGTTCTTCGGATATCAACTGGGGTCTACAAGAAACAAGGGCTGATCGTATTCAACAGGTGTTGCATTGTCAACCGAGTACCTTTACGATCTTGCCGCTTATCTCGCATTCAATTTCATTAAATAATTTCATTGCTTCAATAATGCACAGCACCTTTCCGGGTTTAACTTCATCTCCTACATTCACAAAAACTGGTTTCTCGGGAGTTGAGGAGCGGTAGAAAGTTCCGATCATGGGTGATTTGATCGTAATGTATTTGCTGTCAGTTTCAGTAACGGCTGCTTCAACAGGCGCAGCCATTCTTTCAACGGGAGAAGGAGTACTTACCGGTGTATGTGCTGTGAACAAACTGCTGTACCGGTGCCGCATGAACCTGGCTACTGATACCTCCGTGTGTTGTCTTGATTGTAATTTTAAAATCCTTCTGCTCCAGACTCACTTCACTAACCCCGCTGCTTTGTACAAATTTTATCAGTCTTTCGATTTCAGGTAGGTTCATGGATGAGGGTATGGGCTCGACTTTCAATTTAGCAACTGGTGCTTTTTTGCTTTTCATTACGAAATTTTATGTTCTTGGCAGGCCCGAAGGCCGGGAACAGAATTCAAACCTACATGAAATTTCAAAAAGAGCAAAATTCTTTATAGACTCGGGCTCAGCCGCATGGCCTGAATCAGTGAGTTTCAGCTTTTTCCTTCATAATATCTGTCTGGCCTACGAAGAGATTCTTAAGCACAAAATCATTGAAAGGGCCACAAAACCTTATTATATGAAAAAAAACGGGAAACGATATTTAATCGTTTCCCGTTTTTCTGTTTATGAAATGAACCCGAAGGAGTCAGTTAAATATTTTTATGTTGTTAAAAATTAACCGATTACGATTTTTATAATCACAAATTCCCAACACCTATCCGATCTGTTCATAAATGTTAGATCGGATCAGATGATTCCTTTTTAGAAACTCAGATCAATACCTAATGCAAAGGCATTCATAGAATTGTTCACTTTCACACTCACATCCAGCGGTTCAGCAATTTTTGCCTGGATTTGTTGGTCCTTTGCCCAGAATGTATGCATATAACCGATATTGACGCGAATGGCCTTTGATGCTCTTACTGCAACTCCGGTATTGATGTTGTAGTTATTATCCTGCATCACTTCGTAGGTTCCCATACGTGTGTAGTATCCTTCTTTATCTTTCCATGCATAATTAGTGTATCCACCACCGATACTGCTGGTGATCAGCGGACTTATTTTATATTGTATACCCGCTGCTACTGTAGAAGCATTTCCTGCCAACTCCGACCAGTTTTGGTCGTTGGTGATCGCGGATGATTTTCCCCAGTTTGCATTTTTCTGGAAGTAGTAATTATAATCGGCAAAGGCGCGGAATTTTTCAGAGAAATTATAGGAAGCTCCGAAAGCAAGTACAGCCGGTAAGTCACGACGATTTAATTCACCATCAACGGTTGCACCGAAATCGTCGGTGATTTGATTGGTTTTAAAATCAAGGTTCACTTGTGATTCATAGCGTGTGGAAAAATTTAATTTTTCTGTAGCATCGACATTTATTCCGATCACTACTCCCATTCCACTGGCCGTTTCTTCTGTTTCAAGCGCGAGCGGCATATCCTCCAGGTCGAATCGGAGAAGTAGTTAAAGTCATGCCTGCTTTTGTTTTGTTTTTTGCACTGATATATCGTATAGCTGTGGCGAAGGAAATGCTTTTACTTACCTGATAAGTTCCTCCCAGAGTAGTAGTCAGATAATATCGAACTCGCTTTGAGGGAAGGATCTTTAATTTCTGCATAGGCTCCACCTGCACCCATCAATGCCTGCAGGCCGATGAGATCAGTAGTAATCGAACCGGTAGGATAATTCATCGTTGCTCCGCCTCCGGAAATATATACACCGGTAAACAAGGCCCAATTGTTCTTTTTAAATGCTGCATAGAAGTTTGGAATAAAAGCATCAGCTCCATCTTGTGAATAGCTTTGTGTTCCTTGCCCAAGACCCAGGTCATAAGAGTGGGATGGTTTGCGGAACAAACTCTGATTGCTAAGGTTCACATGGAAACCGTTTGAAAGTTTGGTGATACCCGCCGGATTATATACCACGGCATCAGTTGCATCCGTTGAAGCATTTCGTGCTGCCGGTGCGAATCCATTCAGCACTCATGTTGGCAAGATTATCCATCTGTGCCTTGGCGATGGTTACGCCAAACATTGAAAGAAGGATCATAATGATCCACTTGTTGTTGTTTTTCATTGGATAGATTTACAGTTTGTTCTTGTCTTTAACTGCATTCCCTTAGATCGGTTTATCGAATCGTAGCCGATTTCTTACAGTTTTATATTGGAAAAATTAACGGAAAAAGGAGTGTGATTAAGCAAGATCACATCTCCTGGCCCAAAAAACAGTTTTTAAAACCGGGATTTATGACAAGGGCTACTGAATAATGAAGTCGTATTAATTGGGCTTCTTGCTATTAAATATGCTTTTTTCACAAGAAATATTTTTACCACGGAGGCACAGAGAAAAAGAAGATCAGGGAGATTAATTATATAGGATTAGTCATTTAGCTCCAGAATGCTCAACCACAAAGGCCTCAATTATTAATGACTCACTTCATAATTTTTCCTTGATGAAAAATTATGCAACGTGTCCGCCTGCTGGCGGAATAAATCAAGACCAATTGATCCTGCCAGCCGCTGCTTCCCGCGCAATTGGTCCGGCCCACGCGCCGCTATGAACAAGTATAGCAGGAATGAATTAAATTGCCCATTTCACCCAGATACTTCCCCAGGTAAATCCACCACCGAAAGCTGCAAGAATCAGGTTGTCGCCTTTCTTCAATTTCTTTTCCCAGTCCCAAAGACAAAGTGGAATCGTTGCCGTTGGTCGTGTTGCCGTACTTTTGTATGTTGAGCATAACCTTGCTGTCATCAAGCCCCATCCGGTTGCGAGGTTGCATCAATGATGCGCTTGTTTGCCTGATGTGGAACAAGCCATGCAATATCTTCCGACTTTCAAATTATTTCTTTCCATGATATCTGCAGATACCTGTGCCATATTCACAACAGCGGCTTTAAAAACAGGTTGTCCATCCTGAAAAACGAAATGCTCTTTTGCATCGACTGGTTTTATGCGAAGGCGGACTCACGGAACCGCCGGCTTTTTGATGAAGATGAATTCTACCGGCCCCATCGCTTTTAAAATGGAGTCCAATGATGCCATAATCCTTCTGTATTTGGTTCCAGCAATACAGCACCGGCACCGTCACCAAAAAGTACGCAGGTGGTTCTGTCGGTATAGTCAACAATGCGCGACATTTTATCTGCACCTACGACAACTACTTTTTTATACTGTCCTGATTCAATATATTTGGAACCTGTCACCAAAGCAAATAAAAATCCTGAGCAGGCAGCAGAGATATCAAAGCCAAATGCATTTTTTGCACCTACTTTATCGGTGATGATATTTGCGGTGGCGGGAAATAACATAGTCAGGGGTTGTTGTGGCACAGATCAGCAAGTCAATTTCTGATGGGTCGATGCCGCGTTTTTTACACATCTCCAAAACAGCAGGGGCAGCAAGATCTGAGGTACCTTTTCCTGCACCTTTCAATATTCTGCGTTCTTTAACACCAGTTCGGGTGGTGATCCATTCGTCTGTGGTGTCCACCATTTTTTCCAGGTCGCCATTACTCAAAACAAATTCGGGAACGTAGCCACCGACGGCAGTAATCGCAGCTGTTATTTTTGACATTGTTATGGAATTGGGTAGCGAAGTTATAAGATAAATTTGAAATTCATAATTCGTCCCAGCAGATAGCTTAAAAAACCATTCGTAAAATGCGGTAAAATCAGGAAACAATTTCTTTGCTGAATGCTTTCGCAATTTTTCCTGCTAAGCCGGCTTCGCATACTTCTTGGACTAGGAGGATCATGTTCTTAATGGCCTTTGCCTTGCTGATACCGTGAGCGATGATCACCGCGGAGTTGATTCCCAGAATGGGTGTACCACCATAATCTTCATAGTCAAAGCGGTCGAAGTAAGCATCTTTAATGCCTCTTTTTCGAATCATTGTAATAAAATGATTCGGCTTGTTTAATAATAACGTTACCTGTAAATCCATCGCAGACGATTACATCCGCTTGTATCATTGAAGAGATCACGTCCTTCTACGTTGCCGATGAAATTTATATCCTTTGTTTCTTTGAGCAACTGATGTGTTTCTTTTACCAGGAGATTTCCTTTTTCTTCTTCTTCGCCAATGCTCATCAATCCAATACGAGGGTTTTTTATATGCAAAAGGTTCTCGGCATAGATCGACCCGAGAATAGCAAACTGTTGCAGGATCTTCCGGTTTGCAATCTGCATTCACTCCGACATCCAAAATTAATCCCCAGCCACCATCTTCCTTCGGCAAGAGAGAAGCTATGGCAGGCCGTAGAATTCCGGGAATTGCTTTCACGCGTAAACATTGAACCCACAAGCATGGCACCTGTGTTTCCTGCAGAAGCGAAAGAATCAATGCGTCCTTCTTTCAGCCATTGAAAACCGACAACGATACTGGAATCTGTTTTTTGTTGAAATGCTTTTGTAGGATGATCCGACATGGAGATCAGACCGGGGGTGATGTACAATTTCCATCGCATCTTCCGCGACACCTTCCTGCTTCAGAATAGGAAGAATCATATCCTTAGTTGCCAAAAAGTACAAGCTGGATTTCGGAAGGCAATTCCCGCCAGGCCGCAATTGCACCTAAGAGTTGTTTGTTCAGGAGCAAAATCGCCACCCATTATGTCAACGCCTATTCTCATGATACGCTTTGCGTTTTCAATTCATTGTATCAAAATAACAGAATAACAAAAAGCAGCTGACATACCGGCATTCCGATTTTGTCAACTGCTTCATGTCAATTTGTTTGATCACGCTTACGCGCTGGCACTTTTTTCCATCACCACTTTTCCTTTATAGTACAATTTACCTTCGTACCAGTGTGCGCGGTGATATAAATGAGGTTGACCTGTGGTTGGATCAGTAGCAACAGTAGGAGCTTCTGCTTTCCAGTGGGTTCTTCTTTTATCTCTTCGTGATTTCGAATGTCGGTGTTTCGGATTTGGCATGGTATTGTGGTATTATTGCTTTTCGTTAATTTATCTGTTTAATTTCGATTTCCGCTGAGATATTAATTCAGGTTAATGTTTTTTAAAATATCCCAACGAGGATCTGTAGGATGTTCTCCCTCGGTATTCAATCCGTGTTTCCCAAGTTCTTTCAGTACCTCCGGATCGCAGGAAGGATTTCCGTTTTCGTCTTCGTGTACATTTCGCATCGGAATCAGACAGCGTAATGTATTCGTAGATGAAACGGGATATATCCAACTCATTTTCTTTTGCGGGAAGAATAAGAACATCTTCAGACACTTCCTGTTCTTCTTTCACATCACCGAACTTTACAATCAGTTCGTTGAAGCTTTCCATCTCCAATTCAAGATCTTCAAGACAACGATCACATGCAAGAATCAATGCACCTTCCATGGTGAAATCAAGCAACAACATGTTGTCTTTTTTCTCTACCACTACCAGAACATCAACATCACCATTTTGAACAGGTGAATGTTCAAATTTCTGAAAGAACGAATCGTCAATGCGGTATTCAAACTCATGCTCACCTTCTGCCAAACTTCCGAAATTGATCACAAACTCTCGTCTGGCCGGTCATGAAAATCCTCCCAATTTTTAAGGGCGACAAAGGTAGAAATAAAAGGCTTCGAATCAATCTTTTCGATCGATTTTCTAAATCAATTGATTGCGCATGTATTCCTTACCTTGTATCTGGGGTTTTTCATTTGACCCAGTATTAAAGTATTGATTAACATTAAATTGTAAATTGTTCGCTAAAAAAAACGACCGCTATTTCCTTTCCTCTTATTACATTCGCCGTCCGGTTCTAAAAGTGAAAAAACTCTCAAAATATCTTCTGTTTCCCTTCCAATGGCTGTGGCGTTCATTCTATTTTATTAATGCTGTCATCACTTTTTTCGTTTTTTTTCCATTTTTTGGCATTTTGCTCCTGCGAAGCGAATGGTTTCCGCTCGTTTTTAAGTTAAAAAAAATCTGGGCTCATTTCATCCTTTGGCCGGCTCTGGTATTCTATAAGATAGACAGCCGATTTAAGCCGAAGCCGGGTCAATCCTACGTATTTTGCCCGAATCATACTTCTTACCTCGACATCATGCTCATATATATAAGTATACCTGTATACTTTCATACCATGGGTAAGGCCGAATT
The DNA here is from genome assembly GCA_963775555.1 of uncultured Bacteroidota bacterium. Classification (GTDB taxonomy): domain Bacteria; phylum Bacteroidota; class Bacteroidia; order AKYH767-A; family 2013-40CM-41-45; genus QQVM01. The sequence goes on from CAVZJJ010000002.1 coordinate 654,287, forward strand.
GAGGAAAGTGCCCTTTTTTCGCCATTTTTTCGATAAAATGAATATTCCGGTAAACAGAAAAAGCAGAATGGATTCTCACCGCGCCTTTCTGAGAGCCGCATCTGATCTGGAAAAAGGAATTAGTATCACTTTATTTCCGGAAGGAACCATTCACCACAACGGTCCACGAATAGGCCGGTTTAAAAATGGACCCTTCCGCCTGGCCATTCAGGCGCAGGTTCCTGTCGTACCTATCACGTTTTTAGATAATTGGGTGCTGCTTCCCGATGACTTTAAGAAAAGAACCGGTCACCCCGGAATTTCACATGTGATCATACACAAGCCAATTCCGACGAAGGGAATGACTGAGGCCGATATGGAGACCCTTAAGGCTAAAGTGTATCAGGTGATGAAAGACCCTTTAGCAAATAAATTTCCGGAAGAATTTCCTGCTTAAGTATTTGTTAATCTGTTGGTTAGATTAGCAATATTCTTCAAATGCTGCCTTCAGATTTTCGGCAATCATTTCTGCAGAACGTCCTTCAATATGATGACGCTCAAGGAAATGGACCAATTTTCCATCTTTAAATAAGGCAATCGAAGGAGAAGAAGGCGGATAAGGCAGGGTGAATTTACGTGCTTCAGCTGTCGCTTCAAGGTCCTGTCCTGCGAAAACAGTAGTTAATTTGTTAGGACGCTTTTCACTTTGCAGGGACAATCTTACTCCCGGGCGGGCTGTTCCGGCAGCACAACCGCAGACGGAATTCAACACGAGAAGCACAGTTCCTTTACTGGATGGAATTGTATTGTCAACATCTTCAACGGTTTTCAGTTCTTCAAAGCCGGCAGCGGTTAGTTCCTGGCGCATCGGCGCACAGATATATTCAGGATATGGCATTCTTATAGGTTTTTATTGTTTTCTGATACAAAATTACGATGAAAAATGTCACACATGACCGGCTCCCAATGATTAATACCGCGTTCTGTTGCTTTTTTCAATGCCTTCAACAAATGTGCTTTCGAAAAGTTCAGATTCTTACATATGTCAGAGTGGACACTTATTCACGATCCCCCACCTTCCTTGTCGAGTACTTTGCATGTAATCAACATGACATTCATTTCACACCGCATGACACGGAAAACTTTAGTTTTTTTATTTTTATTCTGTTCCTGCAAGCACTTGCTCTTTGCGCAAGACGTACTCGACAATAAAATATATAGGGTAACGGCTTATAAAAATGGGAATAATCAGATTACCAGTACTTCAAATTATGCCGAAGTAATTCCTCCATTGAACATATACATTCCCAATGCTTTTACCCCGAATGGTGATGGAATGAATGACACCTTTGGAGTGAAAGGAGAAGGAATCAGGAATTTTCGTTTGTACATATACAATCGTTGGGGAGAAAAGATATTTGAAACGACCAATCCTAAACAGCAATGGGATGGCTATTATAATGGGCAACCCGTTGAACAAGGCACTTATGTAGTGCAGGTTTTCGCCTATGGTTTGTCAAAAAAGGCCAGCAATGCTTCCGTCACCCTTGTGAGATAAACGATATCCTTAAATTTCAGGCTAGAGGTGATTCTGCCCAAGAGGTGGTGTTTTTTGTCCTATATTAAAAAGAACAGGTTCATTCTTTATTTCTATTTTTACGCTCAAATACAATTTTTATGAGCCCCTCTTCGCGATACCCGGTAGTGATGTTGATCGATGATAATGAATTGGACAATTTCATCAACAAGAAACTGATCGAAAGTGAACACTTTGCAGAGAAAGTACTGATTCATGCTTCGGCGCAATCTGCCCTGGAAGAATTAAAAAGGATATCGAACGAACCTGCTTCACTGCCCTCAGTTATTTTTCTTGACATCATGATGCCACATATGGATGGTTTCGGGTTTTTAGAAGAGTTCAATAAGCTGCCTGAATCCGCCAGGAAACAATGCAAGATCGTGATGCTTTCCACCTCCGAGAGCTTTAAAGACCTCAACAAAGCCAATCAGGATAAAAATGTTTATAAATTCCTGAATAAGCCCCTGAACAAAGCCGTTCTTGATGCAGTGAATATTTAATTCAAGTATGTAGCCCTTGCAGCTTTATAAGCGGAAGATTTATTGCCGGATCGACATCCTCCTGCTTTCCCGAAACCCCAGTAAAATAGGTGCTTTCCAATGCTTTTGAGAATTGATAGACGGAATAATTATCCTTACATTTGCGCGGATTTTTATTCTTTTATCTCTTATGTCTGCCCATTTATTTTCATTCAACCAGGTCCTGCTTGTTGATGATAGCGAAATCGATGTTCTCGTAAATCGCCGTCTGATGGAGCTCACTTCATTTTCCGAAAGAGTCATCGTTACAGGTTCGGCTGAAGAAGGGATGCGTTATCTTCAGGAAGAATGTCGTAATGCGGAGGATGCTCCAGACTGGATTTTTTTAGATATGCATTTGCCCGGTAAAAGCGGCTATGATTTTATTGAAGAATTCAGCTCGCTCCCTGATTATATACGACTGAAATCACGTATTATTATTCTCTCTGTTTTTCAAAAACCGGAACATCTTCAAAGGGCTTTGGAATCTCCTTTTGTTCATGGCCAAATGGACAAGCCACTTACACAACAAGCACTTCGTGAATTATCGATTGCTTACTCCAGGACAATCAGCGCTTCTTTTTAAAAAAATCTTTTAATAGTAAGGAGCATTCATCAGCCAGCACACCACCGAAAATTTCAGTCTTAGGATGTAATATCGAAGATGAAGTAAGAAGGAATCCTCTCTTTTCATCACTGGCGCCGTAAACGATACCGCCGATTTGTGTCCAGTAACTGGCACCTGCACACATCACGCAGGGTTCGAGCGTAACATAGAGAATGCACTCATTCAGATATTTTGCACCTAAAAAATTCGCGGCAGCGGTAAAGGCCTGCATCTCGGCATGTGCAGTTACATCATTCAGTGTCTCTGTGAGGTTGTGGCCACGGCCAATGATCCGGTTCTGACAAACCACTACAGCACCCACAGGCACTTCATCTCTTTCCATCGCAAGCCGGGCTTCCTTCAGGGCTTCCCCCATGAAACGGACCATATCTGTATCTGAGAATTTCATTTCCATTTGTAAATTTAACGAATGTATGGAATCGGAAGTGGATTTTATCTTCCGTGTTCTGAAGGACAGGATTGCCTTCCGGAAAATTCCCCCCTCAATATCGCTGGTGCAAGCCCCTCCCGCAAAATATTTTTACCTTCGCCTTTCAAAATTCTGTATAACATGTTAAGGACCCATACTTGCGGTGAATTGAAGTTAAACGATGTAAGCAAAGAGGTAATATTGTGTGGATGGGTACAACGCTCGCGTGACCTGGGAGGGATGACCTTCATAGACCTGCGCGACCGCTATGGCTTGACACAACTTGTTTTTAATATGGAAAGCAATGCTGCCTTGTGTGAGTCGGCACGTAAGCTGGGAAGGGAATTTGTTATCCGCGCACATGGTATTGTTACTGAAAGGAGCAATAAAAACTCCAAGCTTCCAACCGGAGATATCGAGGTAACTGTTTCGACTTTTGAAATACTGAATGCATCACTTACGCCTCCTTTTACCATCGAAGAAAATACGGATGGTGGTGATGACCTTCGCATGAAATACCGGTATCTTGATATCCGCCGTTCAATGGTAAAGGAATCTTTGATGTTGAGGGCTCGTATGGCAGCTGAAACAAGGAATTACCTGAACAGCCAGAATTTTGTGGAGGTGGAAACTCCGGTACTGATAAAATCCACACCGGAAGGTGCCCGTGATTTTGTGGTTCCCTCACGCATGAACCCCGGAGAATTTTATGCCTTACCTCAATCACCGCAAACATTTAAACAGCTGCTCATGGTGGCAGGTTTGGATAAATACTACCAGGTTGTGAAATGTTTTCGTGATGAAGACCTGCGTGCCGACCGCCAACCGGAGTTCACACAGATTGATTGTGAAATGAGTTTTGTGGAACAGGAAGATATATTGCAAACTTTCGAGGGCCTAGTCACCCACCTTTTTGATAAAGTCAAAGGAGTAAATATGAAAGGGCTTCCCCGCATGACCTATGCCGAAGCAATGAAGCAGTATGGGAATGACAAACCCGATATACGGTTTGAGATGAAGCTTCATGAAATGAATCCGCTCGTAAAAGGAAAGAACTTCAAGGTCTTCGATGATGCAGAAGCGGTACTTGCAATTTGTGCGAAAGGTTGCGCGGAGTATACACGTAAACAATTGGATGAATTAACGGACTGGGTGAAGCGACCACAACTCGGAGCGACAGGATTGGTGTATGCCCGGGTTAATCCCGATGGTTCTGTCAAATCTTCGGTCGATAAATTCTACTCACCCGATGATTTGAAGCAATGGGCACATTTTCTTCAGGCCTCTCCAGGCGACCTTATTCTTGTTTTAGCAGGCGTTGAAATAAAAACGCGCAAAGCAATGAGTGAGCTGAGACTGGAAATGGGGGAACGTCTTGGACTCAGAAGTAAAGATGTATTTAAAGCACTTTGGGTACTTGACTTTCCTTTGCTGGAATGGAACGAGGAAAGTAAACGATGGCATGCGATGCATCATCCATTTACTGCACCTAAACCGGAGGACATGCCCTTGTTAGAAACTGATCCGGGAAAAGTTCGTGCCAATGCTTACGACATGGTCATTAATGGTGTGGAGGTGGGCGGAGGTTCTATCCGGATTCACAACAAAGAACTTCAGCAAAGAATGTTTGCCACCCTTGGCTTCAGCAAAGAAGATGCTCAGGCTCAGTTTGGATTTTTAATGAATGCTTTTGAATATGGAGCGCCTCCGCACGGTGGTGTTGCATTCGGCTTCGATCGATTGTGTTCACTTTTTGGCGGATCAGAATCTATACGTGACTATATCGCCTTCCCAAAAAATAATGCCGGGCGGGATGTGATGATTGATTCCCCTTCCAGCATTTCAGAAGAACAACTAAAGGAATTAAGTATCCGGGTTGTTAAGGCTTGATAAAAAGAGACAAAGGTTAAAACGGCCGGGCTTATAGCTTCATCCTGATTTGACCTTCTTCTTCTTCCAGCATCCTGAAGGGTTCACTTTTCACCAACAGGAAACTGTCGAGGTCCGCATAATCGCACAGCGAACATAAATGCAATCCGGAGGATATTCCAAGACTGGTTTCCACCATGCATCCAATCATGGTTTTCATTCCTGCTTCACGCGCCTTTCTCAGTAGTTGAATGGCCTTGTGATAGCCGCCTGCTTTCATCAATTTCACGTTCACTCCATGAAACATTCGTTTTAATTCTCCGAAGTCGGCATGGTCTAATATAGACTCATCGGCAAATAAAGGAAAAGAAGTATGCTTTTTCAGATACCTGTATTCTTCGTCCATGCCTGCCGGCATTGGTTGCTCGACGAGATCAATGGAGAATTTTTTAATTTTTTCTAAGAAATAGATACACTCCTCTACATCTTTGAATGCTTCATTCGGATCGAGAAGAATCACCTGCTTGCTAAAGCCGGACAGGTGCCGGATGATTTCGAATCCTTCTTCAGTATTGATTTTTACTTTGAGATAGCGGAATCTGGATAAGTTGTTCTCCTTATAAAATGCAATGAGTTTTCCGGGATCCATGATCGGAATCGTATATGAAGTATAAACCGATCCCGGATCCGGCAAATTCAGTTGAAGGGGAACTGATATTTTCTTTTTTCCGGCTTCCAAATGCTGCCAGGCAGATTCAATGGCAAAGCGGAGAGCATTCGCCATCTTTTGCTGATCCAGAAATTCATTCAGGGCATCTCCGGATTGAAATTGTTCAGGAACCGTCTTGAGGAAATTGTCAAATTGTTTCTGAAGTAAGTTCCGGTGTTTCTTCATACCTGATGTTCGGAGCCGCTTCCCCTTGTCCCTTAAGAAACCCTTCTGCAACACTTACAATCAGGTTGACCTTCTGATCAGTTGCATTACGTGAAATTTTCCAGGTATACTTTAAATCGAGTACGATTGGCTGAATTGACCAGTGTTGCATGAGTAAATAAGCTGAATGGCTATTGAATATGGGGAAGGATTCATCCGCTGAGATGATTAATGCGGCCTCCATACTCCCCGGAAATTGAAGGATGGCATGGCTTTAAACGCGAAAGTCCCCCGATTGAAAACCGGGGGACTTTTTGCGAACCGCTTTCGAAGCGGGAAGCGTGAAGATTATTTCTTCTTCTTCTTAGCTGCTTTTTTCTTAGTAGCTTTCTTCTTAGTTGCTTTTTTCTTAGTTGCTTTCTTAGCAGCTTTTTTTGCTTTTGCCATTGTTTTTAGTTTTTGAATGTTATGACTAGTCAAACTTAATAAAATTAAAAAGGTTACACCGTTTTGTGAAAATATTTTCTTAACAATGGTTTGTTGATTTCGAAAGTATAAAATTTCATCATCGATGGATAAAAAAAATGTGTGAATAAAAAAAAGTGTATCCTTGGAAACAAGCATGAATAAAGGTGTTCCAGCGTTTTTGTTTTTCTCGTGTGCAATGTGTTCATAGAAATTTTGCGCAAGACATGATCGGCACCCAAAATCGAAATTGTTGATAACCATGTCCGGTCAGGAACAATCAACAGTCATTTTTTCCGGTCGGCAAGAAATAATTTTCCTGTTTTTGGTCCGGTCTGAATCATTTTTAGGTAGGAATTAAATCCCTTTCCTCTTTTATACAAGTTCATCTCATCGTTTTACTCCATATCATGTTCAATCAGCATCTCCTTTCAATAGTATTTCGTTGTTGTGAAGTCCTGCCATGTGCTTTTATTTTTCGATCATCGCAAGATCCTGATCTCATCGAGTACTCTGTAGTATCAGGACAGGAGCACTCTGTCTGACATTGTGGTTTTTACAATTCCACCATACCATGACCGATCCGGAAGCTGAATACAAATCTGTAATCTTCTGTTGTCATTTAATTGACCTCGCTTAATTTTTGATACTTTTGCACAGGGAGAAGGAGCAGTAAATTAAGAGGAACGATGTTGATGCCGGGCAATACACCTGCCGGGATTTCACAGTTTACCGTTTGGAAGCATGATGGAACCGCCCTTCTTTTGATTTTTTCAAAATCTTTTTTGAATCAGGGATCATGCTTACCGCTTTTAAGGACAAATTGAAATTTAATGAGCTTCGAAATTTACGTTCACTGAACGTACTGGCTTCCATTTCTGTCACGGCGATGGGCTTTCTCTTTGAATTTGCTTATCACGATGGTTATATTCTGGTTTCCGGCCTGGTGGTTTCAATTTTACTAAGCTCCAATTACTTTTTATCTTATTACAGTACTTCATACAGGGAGCATTTTACAAACATTACCTATGCTTCACTATTTTTAATTCACTTCTGGGCAGTGTATGTTACCCTGCTTCGAAATTTTGAAATTGACTTCCTGCTCCCACTTTCAATTTCGATCTTTACCTTTTCCCTGATATTTGACCGCTTTTATAAAAGTCTTATTTTCATCTTCACCATTACGACCCTCTTGTTGGTATTGATGCTCACCGGGGGGGATTGGAAACCGGAACATACCATTGCCCTGGTCACGCTTTATGCAGGGGCGCTCCTTTCCAATCAAATCCTCCAGCGAAAAGAAGAGTATCAGTCCGAGATCCAAAAACAGGAAATGCGTTACCTGGATTTGGTGGAAAACATGAACGATGGTTTGATTTATGTCGATAATAACCGGGAGCTTGTTTTTGTGAATGACCGTTTTTGTGAAATCACCGGTTATAATCGGGAAGATCTTGTAGGCAGATCCGTTTTCATATTGGCTCCTAAAGGAGATGGAGAGGAAGTTATCGCCGGTTTTTTCGAAGACATGAAATCAAAATCTTCCATCCGACTGGATTGCGAACTCATTCAAAGAAATAAAAGCTCGGTGTGGGTTCAGATGACGGGTTCCCTGTATCAGGGTCAGGAAGCATCTGCGATGGGAGCCATGATCGTCTTTACCGATATCACCAAACTGAAGCGCGCTCAACAATTGCTGAAAGAGAAAGAGGAGGGTTACCGTACTTTTATTGAACAAAGTGCCGTTGGAATATGGAGGGCCGAATACAAGAAAGCTATTTCCGTGAACTTACCGCTGGACGAACAGGTGGACCTCTTGCTCGATACAGGCTTGATCGCCGAATGCAATGAGTTTATGGCAAAGATGTATGGATATGCTTCAACGGCTTCATTGGTCGGAAAAAAAATACGCGAGTTTTATCATGTGGAAAACAACTTTGATGAAGCAAAGAACCCGTGAACTGATCACCTCCTTCATCCGAAACAATTACCGCATCAGCAGTGCAGAGTCAAAAGAGCTGGATCGTGAGGGGAATGTGCGGTATATGCTGAACAATAATATTGGTGTGGTAGAAGACGGTTTTCTGTTACGGACATGGGGCGTACAAACCGACATCACCGACCGGAAAAAAATCGAAAAGGAATTGATAGAAACCAATCATGAATTGGACACTTTCTTTTATAAAGCTTCCCATGATCTGAAAGGACCGCTTGCCAGCGTGATGGGTATTGTAAACCTGGCTCGTCTTGAAAATAAAGATGAAGATGCAGGAAAGTTATTTTGCCATGATCGAAACAAGTGTGAAGACGTCTCGACAGGACTTTGCTCGATCTCATCGAACTTGCCCGGACACGCAGGGGGGCAAGTAAGATAAGTACGATCAATATGAAGGAGCTCATGAATGAGATATTGAATTCCCTGAAACATCTTCCGGATTTCAACCGGATTAATTTTGAGGAAAAAATAGACCAGCATATTGAAATACAGGCGGACAAAGTCCTGGTGCTCTCTGTTTTTCAGAACCTGATCCACAATGCGATCAATTATTGCAATCACCAGAGCCCTTGGATACGGATCAAGGTTGAAGAGAATGAGGATGGAATTGTGGCTGAAATAGCTGACAATGGAAAAGGCATCCCTGAGAACATTAAAGGAAGAGTCTTTGAAATGTTTTACCGTGGTCATCCGGATTCGAGCGGATCAGGTCTGGGTCTGTTTATTGTAAAGAATGCTCTGGAAAAAATGAATGGGAAAATCCGCTTTGAAAGCGAGTTAAATAAGGGAACCACATTTTTTGTGACAATACCTAAAGCAATAATCGAATCCTGATTTCATTATTGCCTATCTTTATAATCAAATTCACCGACAATGATTCTTCGAATAGAACATCTTGGTATTGCCGTTAAAGACCAGCAAAGGGCCAACGAATTATTTTCATTTCTCCTTGGGACTTCACCCTATAAATCCGAGTCTGTTTCTTCTGAAAAAGTCAACACTTCGTTTTTTAAAGTAGGGGAGTCAAAAGTAGAATTGTTGGAAAGCACAGATCCATCCGGCCCTATTGGAAAGTTTATTGAGAAAAGAGGAGAAGGAATTCATCATGTGGCTTTTGAAGTGGACAATATTTTCCAAATGATGAAGGAATTGAAAGATGCCGGCTTCCAGCTTCTTTCAGATGAACCTAAACAGGGTGCGGATAATAAATTGATTTGCTTCCTCCATCCAAAAAGCACGCAGGGGGTATTGGTAGAGTTGTGCCAGGAAATCCGATAACATTTAAGTTTGATTAATTCTTTGCTCTGGTCTCAGAGAATTAAATCCCCTACCCACTCCGTATTTTTCAGCCACTTCGTTTGGAGCCCTGCCTTTCGAGCACCTTCCACATTTTGTGGAGAATCGTCAATGAACAAAGTCTGTTCCGGCTCGAGTGCGTTTTCTGAGATTACTTTAAAAAATATTTCCGTGCCGGGCTTTCGAAGATGAATGCGGTGCGAGAGGTACACTTTTTCAAAGAGCTCATCAAAAATATTTCGTTTGTAACTGTCCATAATCATCGCACTGTAAGCCAATTCGTGGATCTCATTGGAATTACTAAGCAAAAAAAGCCTGTATCGGCCTTTCAGACGAAGCAACAAGTCGACATTCTTCTGAGGAAAACCTATTAAGAGAGAGTTCCAGGCAGCATCAATTTCTGAATCTTGAAAATTTCTATTTCCAAGACTCCTAATCCTGTTTCTGAACTCTGAAGAACTGATAGAGCCCGTTTCTAACTGGTCAAAGAGGTGATCCTGTTTGAGTTGCGTATAGAGGGAGTCAAAGTTGACAAGGCCCAGATTTTTGAAAGCATTGATGGTGTTTTGGTATTTAATATCAAAAAGTACTCCCCCGAGATCAAAAATTATATTCCGGATCACCTTCATGTTTTCAAATTTGAATGCAAAAATATAACTTCGTCGACTTTTTGATCACAATATCTTTTTTCATTTTGTGATAAAGAGACCAGAATAATAGAATTTCAGGGCCCTTAGCTCATTCGGTTAGAGCAACAGACTCATAATCTGTGGGTGGTTGGTTCGATTCCAACAGGGCCCACTTTATTTATTACATAAAGTACAGTAAATCAGTATATTAATGTTAATTTTGATATGATCGACTGAAACTATACTGAAACAAATCTGTGTTAAAGTATAGTTCCGGCTTGGTTTAAATTATGTGAAACTACATGTTCTACCAATTTTACCCTTAAAGATTTCAATAGAAAGTATTGGCAATGAAAAAAATTCGCACCCTTTATCATCAATTACTTTCAGGTGATAAGCCGGATTTAGTGTTATGGCTTTTCCCAATTGTAGGTTTGTTGCTCCTCTGTCTTTTACCATTAATGTTGACCCAGTCAGGTTGGGGAATGTTTGATTTTTCAAAGACTGGAGAGATTGGTGATACAATTGGAGGGATTTCGGGACCGTTTATTGCGTTTATTGCAGCAATGCTAACATTTCTGGCCTTCTGGATTCAGGTAAAAGCAAACAAGGTGCAGACTGAACAATTTGGTAAACAGGACTCAGATACAAAGATTGATCGCTTTGAAAATAAATTTTATGAACTTATAAAGCTTCATAAGGCGAATGTTTCAGAGGTTTTTATCGACGATGATGTAAATAATAGATTGGCCTTTAAGAGTATCTTTGAAGAGTATAAAATTTGTTACTATACATTGGCAAGTGTCATTAAAAGAAAAAGAAAAAACTTGACCCTAAAAAAAGAACTTTCATTAAATGACTTAGTCAAGATTTCATATGTGGTTTTTTTTATTGGAATTGAAAAGGGTACGGATGAAATAACGAAGGAATTATTAAAAGACTATGATGAGGATTTAAAGTCGGAATACATTAGTGAACTTAAAATGCTCAGCGGATCAAGGCACTTTGGATTTCCGGATCTGAGTGAGTTTAATTTACCTAAATTTATTGTCACCGTTGAACACAAATTGTTCAGAGGATATAGTTCAATGCTAGGTCATTATTACAGGCATCTTTTTCAAATTGTCAAATTTGTTGTTAACCAGGATCCGAAAATGGCATTGGATAAGTATGAATATTTGAAAACATTGAGGGCTCAGTTATCAGATTATGAACAGTTACTTCTATATTATAATGGACTCACCCCTTTTGGTAAATCATGGATTCTCAATAATTATTTCACGGATTTCAGAATGATAAAAAATTTACCACTTCCACTTGCTGTCTTAGGACCTAGACCAAAAGATGTTTTGGGAGAAAAAAACAGCTTAGGTAAATTTCTATTTGAATGGGATGAACGTATATATAGTTAGCCTGAAGGAGGGCAAATTTGTATCAATAATTTGTTACTCAGAATATTTAATTTAAGCCTTTAATGTTGCATTATAGCTTAAGCGAAGGGGGTCGGTTTCCAGAAATCGATTTTGCTTTTGCAAATATGCCCCCAATAAGTAAGTACTAAGTTTGCATTGAGATGCGACCACTGGTTTTACTTCTTTTGAAGTTTTATATAAGAATTTTTAGTAAACCGGAACAATAGGCTATAATCCGATCCATTTTCAGGACTTGTTTTGACTAAAAAATATTTATGGAAAAAAGAAGGTCATTTTGTTAGGTAAATTAGGTGTTAATTTCGTTTTTTTCTTTGAATTTTAGATATTTTGGGGCTTTTTGTTGGACAAATTAACTGAAAAAAACAGAAAGGTCAATTATTTCAGAAAAGAGTTGATTTTGTCTAAAAAAGCAAGATGTTAGTACGAAGGTTCTTAATAGTGGTTATAAACCTAAGTTCTCAAACAGACCGACGCGTTTTTTTTTGAATCTCCAATTCAACTTGATCAGGATCGACAATTTCTGTACTTGAGAATTATCCATTTAGATTTGGAAAAGGATATATTTGATTATTCAAATTCAAAAAGCCTTTATAAAATTCATGACACCAATTATAAGCAAATGAAATATTCCCTTCTTATAAGTTTGATATTCTATGCAACAACGTCTTGCTTTGCTCAATCAAATGCGGATCTCTATAATAGTGGAAACAATAAAGCCAAACGACAAGATTTTTTGGGTGCCATCTCTGACTACAACTTGGCAATTATTATTGACCCTCTTGACCCAAGCTGTTATCTTAATGTTTATTCCAGCGAAGCTGACCCCCATTCCGGGCATCCTGACCCCTCTGTAAAAGTTAATTCCGGCATATTGACCCCACCTTTTTGTTCTGATAGGATGAGGTTATTTCAATGAACGATGCACTGTTTTTATTTCTTTTTTCTAAGTGATTCGCCGTTTAGTTCGACGCGGTGCGCATTGGAAACGATCCGATCCAATATTGCATCGGCTAATGTCGGTTCACCGATTATTTCATACCAGATCGATGATGGTATTTGTGATGCAATAATAATAGATTTTCTGCCATGACGATCTTCGACGATTTCCAATAAATCCAACCGTGCCATTTCATCGGGTTTTTGCAGGCCAAAATCATCCAAAATCAACAGATCGTGCTTTGCGATGTGCTGCATCTGCCTTCGGTGGGTTCCATCCAGTCTGCCTAAACGAAGCGATTGATATAATTTCTGTGTGTTATGATAAGTGACCTTGAAGCCCAACTGACAGCACTGATGACCAATGGCTGATGCTATATGACTTTTGCCCACTCCGGTAGGGCCTGTGATGATCAGATTTTCGGATTTTTCTATCCAGGCACACGTACTGATTTTTGCCAGGAAGTCAGCCGTCAGATTTCTTTTGGGATCGGGTGAGATCTCTGCCAGAGACGATGTGTAACGGAAGCGTGCGCTCCTTGTCAACCGCTCTATTTTTCTGTTATTCCTATCATCCCATTCCTGTTGAAGTAGTAGCGATAATAATTGATCGTTTGCAAGGGCATCGGTTTTCTTTCCTTGCACGATTCCTTCCAGCGCAGCCTGCATGCCATACAACCTGAGGTTTTGCATTAATTCAATGGATTTTTGATAACTCATGAGTTCAGTTTTTAAGGGTTAAACAATTATTGATAAGTGGATGAGCCACGTATGTTTTCATGCTTTGGCAATGGTTTTTCTTCAGGGAAAAATGTTCTGTTTGCATATTTACCCGTTGCGATGCGGACAATTTGTGAGTACGTGCAGACGTTGAACTCCAAAGCGATCTGGCAGGCATCGATCAATGTTTGAACTGATGTCTTTGAGGCAAGAGATAAAATGCCCTGACAGGTTTTATAGGCCTGCTCTGCGTACTTACTTTTCTTTAGTACCGTTTCGATTACCTGTAAAACCGGCTCACCATAGGTCGCTGCACGTTGTCGGAGCAGATCGGCATTCATGCCTTTCAGTACAATCTGATGATGCGAGGGAAGGTGTTGTTCCTCGGTAATATATTTCCTTGTGGAGTTGGAGACATGCGTAGCAACACATTGCCCGCGATAATAAATATTGACTACTGTCGCTGTAATTACAACCTGTACCTTTTGACCAATCAACCGGTAAGGGACACTGTAGTATTTTTTCTGACTGCTTACATAAACATGGCAGTTTTGCTGAACGGTTAATAGAAGGTGCTTTTTAAGCTCATATGGATTGGAAGGCAACGGTTTTAACAATGATCGCTCATCCCTCTCCAGCATTACACTGCGAGAACATCCGTATTGTTTCATCACCCGGTTATTCAATTGCTTTACTGCCTCCAAGAGCGCCTGATTTAACTCCTGCAAGCTGCGGAATGTGATTTTTCGTAAAGGAGCAAACAAACGCTGATACGTGATTCGAACCGATACCTCAACTTTGGCTTTATCCCTTGGCTTTCGTGGTCTGGCCGGAAAAACGGTCATACCGTAGTGATTAGCCAGATCCAGGAACAGAGAGTTAATGACCGGTTCATATCGATCGGCAAGAGTAACTGCTGATTTTAAATTATCAGGAACCACAGCCTGTGTGCAGCCACCGATTTGTTCAATCACCGATACAGTTGCATGTAAGACATCGTGGAGTTTTTGTGAGTGTACGGCCTGTACAGCGATGTAATTACTGTAGCCCAGTGTGCCAACAAATATTTCGCATTCGATCTTTAACCCCGTATCATCGATGTAATACATTTTATCCCCTGTAAAATCCAGGAACAGTTTATCTCCGGGCAAGGCTCTTTTATCAGTACCGCGTTTTGACTGCGATCATACAATTGCAGGTAATAACAAAATCGGGAGTATTGATATCCTTGAGGATATTCCCTTTTGTATTCTTCCCAAAGCAGTTGACGGGTAACATGTCGCTTTTTCTCTTCTTGGTGAAAATATTCCAGGCGTGATAATAAATCACAATGTCGTTCCTGTTCGTACTTTACTGGAGTTCGCAAGAGATGTTCCAGCTGAGGATCTTCAAGGCTCAGAGCCTCTTCGAGACTTATTCCTTTGCTTTCAAGATTACGCAAATACCCCTTTATCGTGTTGCGTGCCACACCCATCTGGCGTGAGATTGCTTTCAGTTTATATGATTGACTGATTAAGCGTAAGATCTGTTTTAACTGACTCATAAGAATGGTTGTTCCGGACATAGTTCGCGTGATTTGATGGTTCGTACATCAAATCACTTAGAGAAAAAACCATCATCCAAATGGAATTAAAAGGCGGGGGTCAGTATGCCGGAATCAAATGTTAATGCCGGGGTCAGTATGCCGGAATGATGAAATTTCGGGGGGTCAGGATGCCGGAATAGAATTCTCCGCAGGGGTCAGCATGCCCGGAACAGGGGGTCAGGATCGCTGGAATGAGGGGTCAGGATGCGATGGAGTAAACAATCTTAATAGAGGTCATGCAAAATCTGATCTTGGAGATTATAGAGGTGCTATAGTTGACTACAACAAGAGTATATCTATTGACCCCAAAGAAGCATCTGCATTCTTTCTACGTGGATATGCAAAATCTAATATTGGTGACAACCAAGGTGCGATTATTGATTTCACTAGTGCCTTAGAACTTAACCCGGATTATGAAGGAGCTTATATCAGTCGTGGACTCTGTAAGAGCCTTTTTGGAGACTTCATAGGATCAATTGCGGATTTGAACTTAGCAATTAAACTCAATCCTCACTCGGCTTTTGCTTTTCATGCCAGAGGAATTTCAAAGGCTCGACTAAATGATTATCGAGGCTCGTTGCAGGATTATAATCGAGCTATTGAGATTGATCCAGAATATGCAGATGCTTATATGGGTCGAGGTATTGTAAAAATTACATTAGGGGAGAAAGAAGGTGGTTGTTTGGATTTAAGCAAGGCTGGCGAACTGGGGGTTGCCAAAGCATATGATGAGATTAAAAAGTCTTGTTACTAATCTAATATATTAGGGCGTTAAATTCAGATTGAAATCATTTGTTATCTACTTTATTCCGAATGAATATTTACCTAACTTAAGGCATTGATATTTATTTTGTTCATTTATTTTTAATATTCAAATCAATAGTTTGTTTTGTTCCAGTAGGCTCACCTCCGTCAATTTGTTGCAATTTCCCCCATGAGTTAAAATAAAAAAACTTTGTGTCGGTGCGAGCCCCAGTCCACGCGTCGTAATCATTCATTCTATAAATAGTCCATCCATTGCCGATAGACTCCAATTTTGCTTTTCTTCCAGCCTTTTCTTTAAATTCTTGAATTGACATGCCAATGTATGCACTATTGCTAACATGTGAAGCTTGGTTATAAGTGCCTGCACAACTATACAATAGCAATTGACATATAAAAATTGAAAGAGCTTTTTTCATGGATAGGAATTTAATATTATTAGTGCTTTTTTATAAGACTATTGAAACTGGGAACTATTGTTAAAGCTAACATTTAAATTTATATTTAAACGGATTTAATTTTAATAGAACTCAACCTTTACTCAACTGGCTCCATAACTGAATAGAATTTTGTAAGGCAGTAGGATATGTTTTGAATGTGATCTCAGCAGACGTATAAGTTTTTGTGTAAAATAATATGGAATTTGCAACTAGCATTTTTATAACTTTAATGCATAGGTTAATATTGGCGTTATTAAACTCATTTTTCTTATTAAGCGATAGTTGACTCAACTGCAAGACACTTAAATACTCGGTATGAGCATAGATAGAGGATAGAGAGTACAAATTAAAAAAAAGTTTCTTATTCAACCCGCATTCCGTAATTAGGTTATGCCATGAAATAACTCGAGGTAGACCATGCAATTTCAGGGCGTTTAATTTCCGGCCATTCAAGTGACTATATTCAGGCATGTTTTTGATTTCTTGCAAAATATTGTCAACAAGAACTTTCTCAGATTCTTTCAATTTAATTATCTCCGGCTCTGAATTGCTTTCAAAATTTTGTCTTGAAATTAATCCTGAAACTTCCCACAGTTTGTATCTAAAAATCTGTTCCTCTTCGTCAAGGTTGTTATTATATATGTAGCACAATGTTAAATAGTTTTCAATCAAAGCTCTTGTCAAAATGAAAATACTTGAACTATCCACAATGTGAATTTTATCGTTCCGTTGATACAATCCGAACTCAAAACCTTGTGATATGTGTAGAATCGAATGTGAGTTGTATGTAATCTTACTGACCATTGTTTGGGACAAAAATCTCCACTTAGGGACATGAACTTTTGAGTCTGCTACAGATTCTTGTAGTCCAGCAAGAACTTCAATTATTTCTTTTGCCGAGACATTTTCGGCTTCTTTTACTGAATTAAAAATTGCTTCAAAGCTATCAGGAATTTTCATGGGTTCATCTTATCATACAATTCATAATTAAAAATCATGCTGGATAGAATCAATCTCTTTCATTATTCGATCAGTTTCTGAAAGCGCCACAATAATTTTCTGATAGTGCTGTATATCCTCATACGAAAGCACACTGTCCTTCCGGTCTTTCAGCCATTTCTGCGCAGGCTGATATCCACCGATGTAAAACTCCCACGCAACTCGAGGAACGCCGGAAAAGTACTGTGTTTCATTGATCCAGACTGAACCATCTTTATATTTCAATTTCCCGACTTTGTTATCTCCGTCCTCGGGATACTTCGTGATGAATTTATCTACCACCGGACTTTCTAATAGGTGGATTTGTCTCAGTTCTCCACCCAATTTTACTAATTGCCAAAATGTGTCTTTGTCCTCCGGATAGGGCACTCTTGGGAAATCTATTTTTAGGAACTCTTTGTATTTTTCTCGGTACGTTGAAGAGTGAAGCACAGCGTAGATATAGTCTAAAATGTCAAGAGGTGCAAAAGTGTTCTTGGTTGGTTCTTTTTCGTTGGAAAAAGATAAACCTAATTTCTCTGCTATCTGATTTACAATGACAGATTCTAAGTTTGGCTTTCTTCCAGAAAATTTATCAATGGTTTGTTGACTACTTATTTCAGGATACAAATAGAGGGGGAATACTTGATTAGCTTCTCGACTTGTAGTTGAAGTGACGCAATCATTCGCTGGAAGTTTGGTAATAAAGCAGTGACGAAATCCTTCTACGGCCTGTTGTTTTGAATTTAATAAGCAGATGTTGTCCTTGTTTAATACGTGTTGCAATAATTCCTTTCGCGGTCTATCACATATAGCTTTATTCAAGATAGCATACTGATTATCAAAAGGACGATAAGAAGTTAAGGAGATAAATGACTTCAGGTTCTTTTCACCTCTCAAAGCTTCTCTTTGTTTGCTAAGTACCCAATCATTAGATTCGTTAATATGATACTTGCTTTTTAATTTGGTGTCATCAATATTCAAATCAATAAAATCATTTAATCTTCTTGTTAATTGGTTTAATTCCACATCAAGTGCAAATTTGTCTCGATGTGTTTGGTAGCCTAAGACATTAATTTTCATCAAATCATTCAACATAAATCCTAGATCATATTGCTTTTGAACAGTCCGATCTTTTTCTACAAAAAAGTAATTTGGAGAAGTGTTTGTTAGTTTCGTAAATAGAATGCTGTTAAGTGAATTGTTAATAAGAAAATCATATTTTAATTCTCGTTTTCCATACATTTCAAAATGAAATACTTTAGCCAACTCGTTGCTTTTTTTCTTTCCGGTTTTTACAAATACATTTATAGAAACACCCTGCATAATGTCAAATACATTCACATCAGGACTGCCATCTGGTGCGGTTTCCTTTTTTTTGGCATTCCCATGTAGGTCGATTGTATAAATTTTATCATAGGTTTTTAATAAGTTCCATCGCATGCCTCTAAATGTAGGATTATCTAAAAACCCGTGTGGATTAATAAAGGCTAAAATTCCGGAGCTATTTTTTTCTATAAAATATTGTCCATAGCGTAAGAATTTTACATAATCATCGTTAATCCATTTTGGATTTCGTTCTTTCAATTTCTCCTTGCCACCTGGTTCTTTTTTATAATCTTCCATCAAGGTCATAATCCATTCGCCCTTGTTCGCACTTTCGCCACTATAAGGCGGATTGCCCATAATAACCATTACTGGAGTATCCCTTTTCACATGATTCGCCTCATTCGCCTCATTACTCAGCCATGATGCAAAGAGAGTTCCGGTTTCAGGATGATGTTCTTCAAGTGAGTTTGTGAGATATACTCGAAGACGTTGATCTTTTTTGGGTTTGAATCCTGTTTCAGTCAGAAGAAGATCTAATTTCAAATGAGCCATAGCATATGATGCCATCAGAATTTCAAAACCATTGAGCCGTGGAATCAAATGATCTTCGACATAATTATTCCAAATGCCTTTTTGTCCTTCAAACTTTGAGTGAATTTGTTTTATAACTTCTGCGAGGAAAGTTCCTGTGCCGGTTGCAGGGTCAAGAATCTGAACTTTATGTACTTCCTTCTCCACTTTCTTTCCGTTTACAATAACTTTGATTTTTGTTTTGCTTGTATCAGCCAAACCTTCTTTTAAATCAAATTCTGATTTTAGAATATCATCTACCGCACGGACAATAAAATTCACTACTGGTTCAGGAGTATACCATACTCCACGACTTTTCCTGAGTTTAGGATCATATTCCGAAAGAAAGGTTTCGTAGAAGTGAATGATCGGGTCGGTTTGTTGTGTTGCCTGTCCGAAGTTTTTCAATAATGCAGAAACATCAGTTGCCCGGAATATGTCTGCTAGATCATCCACTATCCATTTAATCCGGTCGTCGAGATCATATCCGGCTATGTACTGAAATAGTTTCCGCAGGAATGGGTTTGATTTTGGAATCAATTCTGCTGCCTCTTGCCTTGAAAATGTGTCGAGGTTCGGGTCGTGCAATCTTGCCGCGAACATTCCATAGGCGAGAGTCTGAGCGTATATATCAGCAAACTCCTTGGCATCTATGTCATGAATGAGAATCTGCTGAAATGCCTTTAGCTGCTCTTGTAGCGTATTATCTCCAGGTTCTTGTGCTTCCGGATGTTCAGGGTCGTAAACCTTTGTTAATGCCTTTTCAATTACCTCCGCTAACAATTTCGCCTTAGCTGCCATCATCTCCGCCAACTTTTTCGGAGACTTGATTGTCTGGCCTGTCTGGGTGGCAAAGCTTTTAATGTGATCTGTAAAGGAGTCAAAGTTCTGAGATAGGGGAGTGACCTTTTTTCCGTCTATCTGAGCGAGTTCAATTTTAAAAAGTAACTCACCATCCCGGTAAAAATGAAAATCGATGTAGTTTGTAAAGACGATGTTTCCGAGTGAGGCTTTGTATCTGTCGAATTGCTCCTTGTAATTCTTACTATCAAGGTTTGCCCCTAAATCCTTTGCCTCAATATATCCCAGCGGTATATTTTTCTTAGTCAGGATATAGTCAGGCGCACCACAGGCGACTCTGGAAGGCTCATTGGTCACCATGACTCCGGTTAACATAGATTCCAATAAGGTCTGTAAATCGCCCCGGAAAGTATGCTCTGTAGACAGTCCGGTCTTATATCGGTTACCTATTGTTTTAATGTATTCGTCAAGGATCATAAATTTTCAATTGCAAATCGTAAATATCAAAGAAAGGAAATTTGAATGAATAAACTCCTGTCTGTCAGATGAAATCTTATCTGTTACACCTTAATCCACGCCTCAATTTTATCCACTAATTTCCCCTCCAATTCTTCTGCTGATTTATAAATGATCTGCTGAAGCTGTTTAATATCAAAATGTGCATTAGGAAATTCAGCTTCTGAACAAAGATAAATAACTGGTTTTCCGAGCCCGAGTGCAAAACCACTCTCAAAGTAAACTCCATGTCGGTGGAAACTGAAATCTGAAATACAAAATTTTGCCTTTTTAATACTTGCAAATATTCCATCTGGAATCGACTTGTCACTTGACAAGTGTTCCTCGTCGATAAAAATAAATTTAAAGCCGGTTTTTGATAAAGCCCTCTTAATCGCCTCCCGTACAATCTTTGTTTCCTCCAGAAATGCCATAGCAATGAAACACTCATTTGAGTTTATACCTTCTAAACTAAGTTCAACAACTTTATTAAGCCCTGCATGTGTAATTGTAAGGGCAACATTGGTCAATCCATTGCCATTGTCTATTAACCTAATTAAACCACTTTCTTCCAACCCCTTTAAATAGAAAAAGCATTCAGTTGAACTTTGAAAATAATTAATAGTATAGAATTTATCGTCCTGCAAATTAATAGTAATTCGTTGCCCATCCTCCTTCTGTAGTTTGAACAAATTAAGCAGCAAATTATCAAGTCTTTCTCCAGCATTCTTTGGAAAGTAAATGGTACTCAAATAATCTTCGACAACTAATGTAACACTATCAACTGGAGGCGGAAAACCATCGGCATGACTGCTGGAAACAACAAAGGATCGATCTGGCCATTTACCATTTGCAATGAGGCCCTTTATAATGTGAGAAGGTGTGCTTATGCTTATTTCTGATTTACACTGGCTGCAAATAAACACCTTAACTTCCTTTTCAGCAACCTTTAAAGAATAGCCAATAAAATTTGTATACCTTTCTATTTTAACATCCTGGCCAGTTAAAATACATTTAAATTCACTCATACAATAAGTTTAAGGTGATGGTTGCCGTTGCGCCTAACGAAGAAGGGATTAAAAAAGTAAAAAAAAGAAGGGTTTAGAAGCACAACTGTTCGTTTACCTGCACTGTTTGTTAGAATCACAACTCTTTGTTTACCTCTCAAAGCCCTTCTTTTTTTTATTTCTTTTAATCTTTGTGTTATACGCATACTCTACTCTGCATTCATGGTGTCATCTCTGCTGTAGTTCTCATTTTATGAAATATTTTATATAGAGTTTTGCAAGTTCAGCATCAAATATTTCTTTCAATGCTTTTTCAATTTTCTTTTTCAATGCAGAAATATTTGCGAATCGTTTATAGAAAATATCTCTATCACCAATTAGATGAAGCCACTCAACTTTGAAGTTTGTGTAGTCAAACTTCTCAGGGTTAAGATAGAACTTCATGTAATCAACAAGATTTGTGAACGTTTCAAGGCGTTTATCATCACTTTTCACATTCATGTTATAAATGAAAATCATTGCATTGATGAAAACAAAACTTTGAAATTTTGGTTTGCCAGCATTCATCGTGTAACTGCCGTTACCTTTTGTGTTGTTTATTTCTGAAATAAATTGCTCAAAGTATTTGTTGAAATCAATTATGTTTTTAAAAGCTGCATTGGTGTATAAATCACTATTGAATTTCTTATCAAGTTTTTCAGTGATTTTGTTTTTCAATTCATCCTTTATGGCATTGTCAGAAATAGCCCACAAATAAACCTGAGTATCTGTTTTTCTATCAGAATGTTTTGATAGAGAAAGAATATTAAAAATCAATTCTCTGTCAGAGATTCCGTCAAAGTTATTTTCTTTAAAGATGAAAGCAATGGTGCGAAGCAATGCGCCATCATTGTAAAAATTCAACTTTGCAAGAGCTGATTTTAAAAGTGCTATTAAGTTGTCTTTAGAAAAAAGTTGATTATTTTTATACATGAATGCACTTAGGAAATCTATTTCCTTTCTGTGCAAGAAAGTTTCATGTTGAATGAAGTCAAGAAGATTTTGAACAAGGTCAGGTGCTTTTTCCTTAGTGAGATTCATTCCTGAAAGCAAAAGGAAAATGTTATTGAATTTTTTACGGCACTTATCTTCAAAAAATTCGCTGCTCATTTGATTCCTTGTAAGTTTATCGGCATGAGTGGTTCTGCCAAAGAATTTATTTTCTTCAAAAAATGATTTGAGAAAATTATTCACTGTTTCAAGAATTAGGGGTAAACTCGGTTCATTAAAAACAATTTTATTGATTTCGTATTTCTGCGTTATCGCTTTTACTTCTTCGGCATCGCAATAAAACACAACCACATCAAAGAATAATTTGTTGAACTCTTTTATTTTCTCTTTGTAATCATCATTTGTTGCAAAACTGATTAAAAGTGCTTCAACTCCTTTTTTGCAAACTCTTGAAAAATTGATAAACTCATCTGCAACAATGTAATTATTGGTATAAAAAGAAATGATTTTGTAGAGCTCAATTTCTATTGCTTGCGGATAGAAAGGACCACTTGTCCACCTCGTGCCAGTTTTATATCCATCATAGACATTCAGAACCTTGTCGTAAATTTCATTGATTTCTTTTTCTGCTTTGTGCAAGACATCATCATCACGAATCATTTTAAGTAACTCATATTCCTTTTCACCCATGTAAGGAACTTGTGAAAGCAGTTTATCAAAGTCCATATTATCCAACTTCCGAACAATCCTTTTCTTTTTTTCTTCATTTAAAGTTCTTTCAAAGAAATTAATAAGGTTGCGAAGAGTTTTGATGTTATGTTTTGCGATATAGTAAGAGAAATATTTCCCTGCCTGCCATGCTTTGTTTGCGACTTCTTCAAACAATCTAAATGACTGACTAAAATTACCGATTTTGTAATTCGCATAAGCAAGTTCAAGGTCGGATTGAATGCTTGATGTTTCGTTAATCGTTAAAACCAATGTGTCAGCAATGACACTACTTAACTCAAAACGATTTAAACGGCAATTAAAACAGTTGCACTTCGGTGAGGTTTTAACTTTTAATCTCTTTGATGTTTCAGACCAACCATAGTTACCAAATGAATCAGGAGAGTCGTTCTGTCTGAATATGTGAAAAATCAAACTGAAATTCAATGCAAGGATTATCTCTCTCAATTTACGTTCAAACTCTTTTATTTCTGCGGCTGAAAGATTCAAGTCTGGTGGCGGTTTGAATCTTACTTCCTCATCAATATATTCAATTTGATTAAAGAATAAATCATAAAGGTTGCGGTTTGTTAAGACAAGGGAATATGATTCATAATCGTGAGCATAGTGTTTTGAAGCATTGAAAGGATAAAGGTTAGCCACAAAATCAGGAGTAAGTGATTTAAATTCTGAAAATCTGCTAAGTGATAAATGAATTTGGTCTATAACATTTTTCTCAGTTAACGCTTCATTGAACTTGTCATAAGTAGAAATGAAAACTAAGAAGTCCAAAAGATACTGTCCTCTTTCTGATAAGTTTTCCCCTTTTATAAAATGAACTTGATTTAAAGCATTATGCCCTTTTAAGTAATCAGTAATGTAGTTTGTTCCATCTCCAATTTTTGCATCAAAGTAATTCAATACATTAATTCCTTTGTTCTTGAAATATTCTCGCTGTGTTGGATGCAAATATTCATCTACTGAAAGCAAGTAGGCATTTTGAAATTCCTTTCCTAAAATGTTTCTCACAGTTTGAACAATCATTTTTAGATTGATGTCAGAAAAACCATAGCCAACGAACAGAACAACCTTTGAGGCAAAAACAGATTTCAGAAATGCTTCAATCAAAGGATGATTCAAACTGTAATCAAGGTAATCATCTTCCTTTAAAACAATGTCGGTATCGTTCAAGTCACCATGAACTTTGACAAGAAGATTTGTATTAAGAGCATAAGGAAATTCTTTGTCTTTTGAAACAACGGAAAATGGAAGTGATTCCTTTTTGATTACCTGTTCAAGCAAATCATCATAATTTGTTGTTAAGATGTGCTCAGGATTCAACTTGAAAACCCACTCATGAATTTCATTGTATTTAACTTTCTTGTGTTTAAGAACTGCACGAACTTTATCAATGTATTCTTTTTGCTGCCTTTCGTTGTAATACATCTGAGCAATTCGCAAATAGTCCGCTTCATTGGGTGGGATTGCAATTTCAGATTTCATTTCATCAATTAAAGCTCCCCAGTTCGGAATACCTGCATCAACGGAAATACCTGCACCTGCAAACACAACCAATTTGTTTGTGTCAATTGCATTGCGAATGTTTTTTATGTCGGTAAAAAATTTCTTGCTCATTTAGCTGCTTCAATGATTTTTATTTTTGCTGCTGCGGTCAAGTTTCAAGTTTGCACTACCGTTCAATCGGAGCGAAAGAGTTGGGTATAACATTTATTATCAGAAACAAATTTAAAATTTATTTCGTGAAGCCGAAAAGTAATCTGCAAAACTACCGATGGTTTGGAGAACTTCTGCTTTCGTGTTATTAGGATTGGATTGCTTCGCAGGCTTGTTACTTGGGGAAATCAGTGGTATAGCCTATGGTTTATAGCTTACAGGTTTCGCTGGCTCACACACATTGAAAGTGCTATAGTCTATCACTCACAGGTTCCTGTTTGAGGTTCTATGAGTAAAAAGAGTGGCAGGAAAAACACAGGATTCCTGCTGGATTTTGTCGGATAAAGACGGAAGTACATCGAAAACAGACAAAAATCACTATTCTGGATATCTTTTACTTAGCTCCTGTAAGCGGTTCAGGTAAGGTTCAAATGTCCAGTTGTTAGGGTTGGCCTTCAATATAGCAAGGTGGCCAGTAATCATTTTCGGAATGTCTACTATTTCGGTATATGGATTCAGAAAAATGGAGTGGGAAGGTAATGCTATTCCGGTAAAGAAGGTCTCCAGATCCATAATATCCTGTTTTAATCCTCCGGCCCGTGGTGTTTCGGGGTTGATAAAAGAATATGTTGGTTCAAAGTGTTTCAGCTCGACCATTGGCTGAACACTTGGGAGCTTTACGGTAGGTTGTAGTTTTAAAAAAACACCCAAATCTTTGAATTGCCGTGTTCAACCAATAAGTGCAATTTAAAGATTTAAACTTTCACCTTGGGACTTTTAATTGTCCCAGGTGAAAGTTAAGCTGAGAAGCTTCATCTTTGGATTGCTTATGTCAAAAAACTACACCCATCTCAACTCTGAACAAAGATATCAGATTGAAGCCTTATTAAAAAGCGGAATCGCTCAAAAGGATATTGCGAAAATTGTAAATAAATCGCCATCCACGATAAGTCGAGAACTTAAACGGAATATACCAAAACGTGGAAGAGGAGCTTTGGTTTACACAGCTGAAAATGCACAACGGAAAACGGATCATCGGCATCAAATCAAAATGAAAAAAGAAAGATTTACCGATGAAATGAAAGTGTGGACGCGTCTCTGGATGAAGAGTATAAAATTCAGTCCGGAATTAATTCATGTCGTTGGCAAAAATGAGTTAGGGGATTTTGTCAGCCACGAGACCATTTACAAGTGGATTTGGCGTTGTAAGCAAAGTAATTGTAAGGAAGATAGACAAGACAAGAAACTGTATATGCACTTAGCACATGGACGTAGAAGAAGAAAGCGCGGATTAAGAAGAGATAGCCGGGGTATTATTCCAAACCGAGTGTCTATTGAAAATCGTCCGAAAATCGTAGATAAAAGAAAGCGCTTGGGAGATTTTGAAGTAGATCTGATGATGGGAAAAAATCATCAGGGAGCTTTGCTTGTAATGACGGATCGGGCATCTCTGAAAACCAAACTCACAAGGTTAGCCGGGAAAGACAGCATCATAATAAAGCGCGAAATTAAACGTAGATTAATCTCATTAAAGGGAATTGTTAAAACACTTACATTTGACAACGATAAGGCATTTAGTAAACATGAATCGATAGGAAAATCGCTGAATGCTACTACCTATTTTACCCGGCCTTATACCTCACAAGATAAAGGAACTGTAGAAAACAGAATAGGATTAATCCGCAGATTCTTCCCAAAGAAAACAGACCTATTGAAAGTACCTGACATAGATGTTCAAATAGTAGAATCAATAATTAATAACAGACCAGTAAGAAAATTTAATTATCAAACACCTAACCAAGTCTTCTCACAAAAAATTGCACTTATTACTTGAACTTACAATTGTAAAAAGTCCCTTAGGTCGTATTTCTGTTTTACCAGTTCACTGTACTCAATTCCGTTTTGTTCAGCAAAAATTAAAGCATTGGTTTTAATCAGTTGAGAAACTTGAACTGTCAGACCGTAACTTCTTAGTATTTCAGCTTTCTGTTCCCAGTCGTAGTGAGCATCGATGTCGGGGTATAGTATTACATTTCGTCCGTTCAATACACTGCATTTCTCCTTTTCAGTCCATTTACAGCCGTTACTTCCGCCAGTGGCAAGGCATACACTATCAGGGTAAAAAGGTGCTGCGTAGGTCGCAGTAGCTTCGCTTTCGAATATCCTCACCTTTTTGCTGTTTCCTCTCAATAGATGTTCCCCATAAAAACAACGAGATGTATTTGCCTCAGGATTGTTTAGTATCTCTTTACCGATATACCTGCATTTTACAAATGGCTCTTTTATTCGTTTGCCAGTGGATGGATTGTAATCCATTGCTTTAATATCGCGTACCTTTCCATTTATATCAATATAGGGGAACAATATCCAGCCTTTGTATTTATCTTTATTCGAATTGGCTAAAAAGTAATCCTGAATTATTCTTTCTAATGTATTGACATCAAACGCAAAATCTCCCCTTTCGGGATTAGCCAACCATTGTATAAAATGGTTTTGTCTATAAAGAGGTGTGCCATTATTCAACTGCTTCATAAAAATATCATCGGGGATAAACTGAATCTTAGGTTGCGGCTTGACCATTGGTATAATGAATCTTTTCGGTTGTGGTTTTTTCCATTGTTCAGACTGTGGTAACTCAGGTAAAAAAGTTTCTCCGCATGAATGACAATACCCATAATTTTCATGACCAACATAAGGAGCAAATTTGCCGTCTTTGTTGCTTTTTCCGCAAGGACAGGTTTTTATTCGAAGTCGATTTTTGTCAAACACAAGTTTTAGTAATGTATCGATCATAGAATAGTTCATTTTCTTAATCGTAGTTTGGCACATGGCACAAGCGGCATTTGTGGCACAAGTGGCATTTTGTTTGTGCCGTTTGTGCCATTAGTGCCGTAAATGCCAAATGCCATTTGATTAAATACGTTTTTCATATTCGCCCCTGCTTGTCCGGTTAAATAATTCCTTATCGTTCAGAAACCGTTTGTAAGTCCTTTCAGCAACTCCCAAACTTTTAGCTATTTGTAAGCCCGCTTCAGTTGTAAACGTGTCAGGTAATGCAATGTAAAGGGTTTGTTTGTCGGATGGGTGTTTATCCAAGGGGCTGGCATTTGAAATAATAGAATTTACTTTTATGGCTGAATTTTTGAAATACTCAACCAGCTTTAAAGCCCCCTGCATTGCCTCAACGCTTATCGCTTGTTTGTTGCTTTCATTACAGGCATACTTCATCATTTCAAGTATTAAAGCCAACCGAACAGCGTACATTTCCATTTTGCTATAAATACCGCTTACCGCTTCGTTTTCGGCATCATTACTTTGGTCGGTGTTTGCTTTCTGCCATTCAAACAATATCCTTTTGGCTTCGGGTGTGAACTTCAATATTTCGGGGCTGGGGTTTAGTGTTTCATCATAGGTAATTGATAAGCTCAATAAGTTTGAAACAATGTTTTGCCAACTCTCAATAACATCGGGGTTCAAGTCCTTTTCAGTCCAGTATGTTTTTTGTATGTTATCGGGAATTACAAACAGTATCCTATCAATAAAACCGTTTTGGGTTCGGCTCTCTTTTGCAAGTTCGTTTAGTATCCCGGTTTGAATAGTTCCACAAACTGAAATAAAAGGTAAGGGAATAAATACGGGTTCTCCTGTTTTTCGGTCAATATTTATAGGCTTACCGCTCCAGACAGATAACCAAAATTCCATTTCGCTGCCTTTGTTGTATCGGTTGAAGTTCTTAAACCAACCTGCCAACTCATCAGCATAAACCCCGATACCCCGTTTATTAAATTTGTGAACTTCGGCAAGAGCTTCGGGTGTGAAATCTGATAAAAGAAACTTTTGCCAAACGGGTTTTATGGGATCGTCAATAGAATTTAATTCTCTTTCATTTTTTGATAGGCTTGCAGCCTTTCTATATTCCTGCCTTTGCTGTTCGTATTGCATGTAAGTCCTTTTATCCTGCTCAACTATGGGTTGAATGGCAAAACTTAACGGGTGGCTTTTATTCGTTCCTGCACGGGCTACAATGGCAATATATAAAACCGGACTTTCCAGCCAACCTTTTTTTACTTCAACCCTGTGGGTATTTCCAATGGCAACCGAAACAGCGTAAAGTATTGAAGCCCCGATAAAATCAATAGGGAAATTTAAGTTTTCATTTGTGGCTGCAATTATTTGCTGAATAGGCAACGGGAATACCTCAACCGGGAATCGATTTATCTGATTTGCTTTAGCTTCGATGAATAACCTTGTCAGTTGTTCGTCTTCGTTGATTATGTCTTCAGTACCAATCCCAGTTTTCACAAAAACAAATACTGGCTCCAATCCGTTTAATTTTGCACCTCTTTTTATGCCTTGTTCGGGATTATTTGAATTGTCAAGGGAACTCAAATGGTCTTTCATTTACAGTTCCCTTCTTTAATTAGAGAACCTTTTGACGAAAGCATCAATTGTAGCCTTTGAGAAAAGCACCTTGCCTCCGAATGATATTGCAGGGAGATCCCCGCTATTTCGATACTTCCAAAGAGTTTTAGGGCTTTTGATTTTTAAAATTGCCATTGTTTCTTTTGGAGTGAACAACTTTGCATTTTCATCATCCACGTTTTTTTCAGATAGGATTTTAGAAAACTTTGCCACCTCTTCTTTGATATCATTCAAATCTTTCTGATTCACTACTACCAATTGCGTACTTTCATTGTGGTTTGCTTCCATTTGCTTTTTTTTAAAGGTTCTATGGAGCAAAAATTCGCCTTTTAATGATTCCTAAGGTAGGAACAAATCAAATTAATTTTTTCAGAAAAGTTTCTAAGTGTAAGTTCAAGTAATAAGTGCAATTTTTTGTGAGAAGACTTGGTTAGGTGTTTGATAATTAAATTTTCTTACTGGTCTGTTATTAATTATTGATTCTACTATTTGAACATCTATGTCAGGTACTTTCAATAGGTCTGTTTTCTTTGGGAAGAATCTGCGGATTAATCCTATTCTGTTTTCTACAGTTCCTTTATCTTGTGAGGTATAAGGCCGGGTAAAATAGGTAGTAGCATTCAGCGATTTTCCTATCGATTCATGTTTACTAAATGCCTTATCGTTGTCAAATGTAAGTGTTTTAACAATTCCCTTTAATGAGATTAATCTACGTTTAATTTCGCGCTTTATTATGATGCTGTCTTTCCCGGCTAACCTTGTGAGTTTGGTTTTCAGAGATGCCCGATCCGTCATTACAAGCAAAGCTCCCTGATGATTTTTTCCCATCATCAGATCTACTTCAAAATCTCCCAAGCGCTTTCTTTTATCTACGATTTTCGGACGATTTTCAATAGACACTCGGTTTGGAATAATACCCCGGCTATCTCTTCTTAATCCGCGCTTTCTTCTTCTACGTCCATGTGCTAAGTGCATATACAGTTTCTTGTCTTGTCTATCTTCCTTACAATTACTTTGCTTACAACGCCAAATCCACTTGTAAATGGTCTCGTGGCTGACAAAATCCCCTAACTCATTTTTGCCAACGACATGAATTAATTCCGGACTGAATTTTATACTCTTCATCCAGAGACGCGTCCACACTTTCATTTCATCGGTAAATCTTTCTTTTTTCATTTTGATTTGATGCCGATGATCCGTTTTCCGTTGTGCATTTTCAGCTGTGTAAACCAAAGCTCCTCTTCCACGTTTTGGTATATTCCGTTTAAGTTCTCGACTTATCGTGGATGGCGATTTATTTACAATTTTCGCAATATCCTTTTGAGCGATTCCGCTTTTTAATAAGGCTTCAATCTGATATCTTTGTTCAGAGTTGAGATGGGTGTAGTTTTTTGACATAAGCAATCCAAAGATGAAGCTTCTCAGCTTAACTTTCACCTGGGACAATTAAAAGTCCCAAGGTGAAAGTTTAAATCTTTAAATTGCACTTATTGGTTGAACACGGCAAGATATTTTTTCAGATTTCGCATTCTTTTTAAAATAGCCTTTCACTGCTTGTTGTAGCACGAGGTCTTTCTTTGTCTTTATAGACCTAATATCCTTTTTTTGT
Organism: uncultured Bacteroidota bacterium; assembly: GCA_963775555.1. GTDB lineage: Bacteria > Bacteroidota > Bacteroidia > AKYH767-A > 2013-40CM-41-45 > QQVM01. The sequence goes on from CAVZJJ010000002.1 coordinate 684,988, forward strand.
GATTCTACAGGAGCCTCAGCAAGCTTTAATTTTCCGGATAGGTAAAGAACCCAAGCGCATAAAATTTCAGATATGTTTTTTGATTTTCCGAGACTACTAAAATAGTCGAAACATTCATTGGCGATAAGTCTTCCCAAATATGTTTGTTTGACACGGCCAAGGATATGTGTCGGACCAAGGTCAGATTGCTCCCATTTGTAACCCTTAATTAGTTTTTTGATCCGTGTAATAATCCATGTGTTATCAATTATTATTTTTGTGTTCTTATGCTTAATTCTGAAAGAAATATTATCGATATCAGATTCTACAATTTTATCAAGTTCGTCTTCTCTGGAGTTCACTCTGAACCTATCATCAATTTCGCCATCTATATTCAAACACCGGGTTCTCATATAATTCATTATTTGAGGATGATCATCCCCACATGCATAAAACAGGAGGAAGTAAAAATTTAAAATGTACTTTTTTAAGTCATACCGTTCAAGTAGCTTGATAATCTCGTCATTGTGGGTAAGGGCTTCGGCGAATTGTTTAAAATGTTTGGTGGGTTTTTCTAATTCTTTTTCACAATGAACAGTTTGATATTCCTTCCCCCAGGAAAGAAAGTCAAGGAATGATTCTTTTTTAAACTTGTTAGCCTTAAACTTGCTGAGCAATTCAGCCGGGTTAGGGTTTTCTTGCATAGAATTAATATTTTAAAATTGAGGCGTGAGTATCATCAAGTGTCTGGGTGTTGAAGGAGTTCAAATACTGTTCGGTGACTTGTTTACTGCTATGCCCAAGTAGTTCTGAGTTCTTTTGAAGTTCTATTCCACTCTGTTTTGCCAGATTTGCAAAAGAATGTCTCGCCACATGACTGCTTAGGTTTTTTTTGATCCCAGCTTTTTTAGCAATTTGTTTCAAATACTTATTGATTAGGGCCTCTTGCCTACTTATTTCGTTATGCCTCTTATGAGGATCTTTCATATCTGCAAAAGAATTGATGATAGGGAATATATAACCTTTAGTTTTTAATTTACCTCCCCTGTAATGGTTGAGAATTTTTAATGACTTGGCAAAGACTTTCACAGACATTAATTTGCCTGTTTTGTTCATTCTGTATTCTATTCGCTCGTTAATTAGATTGCTCCACTCCAATTCCATTAGGTCTCCGATGCGAATACCGGCACAATAGAATGAAAACAAGAAGTAGTTTTTACAATGCCAAATCAATGAGTCAGGTTCAAGAATTAGGGCTTCAAGACTTTTTATTTCTTTAACGGTTAATTTCTCTTTACTCCCAGGCTCGGTTTGAAGCTTAAAATTGAAGAAAGGGTTTCTTTCTTGAGTTGCTATTCCTTCATTAATTGCCTGATAAAACAAGGCTTTTATAGATTTTAAATTGCTGTGAATAGTATTCTTTTTATTTCCAAGTTTTGTAAGGTGATGTTTATAGTCTGTTAAAAAGGTAACTGTAAGGTCTTCAAATAAGAGGTGTTTCCCTTTGTGGTAATCCCTTAGCTTGCCTACTATTGATTTATATTTTTTATATGAAGAAATTCTCCCCTCCTCCAAGGTCATTTGAATTTTTTTTTCGGCAAATTGAAAGAAATCCGTTGTATATCCCTTGTGGTGGGCTAAAATTGCCGTCATTGTAGGATTAGGTGTATCTTTCTCAATCTCAGAAAGGGATTGCTCGACCTCCTTTAACTTTCTTTTCAACCGATTGTTTAATTGTGAGTGTTGGGGATTGCTGGTACGGACCCAGTTGCCATATTTGGCTTTTTTATTAAATTCGCTTGCCCTTAGAAAGACACCAGTTGAGATTCGGCGATGTCTTCTGTTCTGAGTGATACGAATGAGTATGCCGGTGGTTTTATCCTCTTTAGGCTTAGAGTTTAGTTCTAAATTGAATGTAGTAGTCATGATTCTTATTTTAATATCCAAAGCAAAGATAACTAACTTGAGTACTACTGTAACAATACTGAAACAAAATGTAAATTCAAATAATTTTGGATGCCTTAAAATACTAATACAAGTGCTTGTAAACCAAAGAGAATAATGAAATGTCGGGTATTTGAAATTATTCCAATATCTCATTTGTAGGCCAACAGGGCCCACTTTTTTTCTTTCGACTATTTTCATGTTCCTGATCCAATTGAATTAGACCGTTCCGGATCAGTTTTCTGAGATATGAAACCGGTGCCGCCGGTTTAAAAGTTTGCAGAGAATTGGAGGCCCCAAATCGCATGATTCGATTGTTTGTGATATCCAACCGGTGACATGCTTAATTGTGCTTTGACTTTTTGCTTATATCCCAATCCGTCTAAAATAGTATTGAATGGATCCATGAAAAACAAAGTAGAGACGCCTAATAATTTTGACCTCAATATTTTCGAATTGTGTCTTAAGATTTCTTTTTTAGCGAAATAAAATCCTTCACCTACCACGGAGCCAATGATGGGTGTTACAACAATATCCTGGTAGGAAGGAACTTCTGCAAAGGCCTCGATGCCATATTCCCAAAAAAGTGTTGACATCACCGTAGAATAAAGAAAGGATTCTAACCTGTTGAATCCGCTGCTTCTGGCTGTCATATAATATACTCCACCTGCATAAGGATGTGTGACGTAATTGAAAAAGAAATTATCCTGGTCCATAATCGGACCACTCTTCACGTTTTGTTCCCATTTTCTAGATATGCCGTTGTTTTTCATATCCTTTTTATCCCATCCGGAAACATTCTCCGGACACAAATACAATACTCCAAAAATAACCGCGGCAGCGCCGAAGTAGAGCGAAGTATTGAGGGTTAATTTTCTAAAATCTCTTGAAGAAGGGGGATAATCAATTATCGCTTTACGATGAGATGAAGAGGATGGGCGAAGGGTGCTATCGCTGCTCGGAGATTCATCATCAATATTTATATCAGAATTCAGTTCAACCGAATTGTCAATAGATATGTTTGGCTGCGTTTGATTGTCGTTATAGCATAGTGGGAGTGATTGAGTAAAGGAATTACTCCAGAAAAACAAAAACAGAAAACTTAAAAAAAACGTTTTGGAGTTAATCATGTCCGCCTTTCAACTCTGCAAATATCAGTACTTTAAAACAATTATTGATCGTAAAGTAAATAATTAGCTATGACTATTCGAATAGAAAGTGGAAAATTATCAATAGAAAGCATAGGGATTTCCGTGCATAAACAGATTGATTCTGCTAATTCTACTCCTTATTTGTCTTTAGATATGCCGAAATACCCTAAACCAGGATCTTTCATCTGAAAAGTCCTGTGCCAGGTGGGAAGAATAATCGTTCCCTTTTATTCAGTATTAATAATTTAAGTAATATTGTTGCAGGTCAGTTTTGCCATAGATTCCAAACAAGGATAAGCTGCCTTGAAAATCAACATTCATGTATAAGTCAATAAACCCCCGGCCTGCCAGACAAAAAATCATTTTATTCGTTCTTCTATTTGTTTTTGCTTCCGGCTATTCTGCTTTTTCCCAATCAACGCCATCTTTGAAAGCGGTATCCTCCATGCAGGATAACCTCATTGTTTCTATAGGTATGGCAAGCTGGGTTTCAGTGCCTGAAGAGGTAGAAATAGAAACGCTGCAGTCAAGAGAATTTGGGGTGTTTCTTATGGGAGAACGAATGATCCCATCAGGAATAGCGGGTCTTGGTTTTGGTTTGGGATTCACTTCGCAAAATGTGAACAGTGATGCAACATTGGAGGAAAGTAATGATGGAGCTTTTACTTATTTCTCCAAAATTCCTGATAGCATCTCCTATTGCCGGAATAAAATTTCGCTCAATTTTCTGGATGCACTTTTAGAGATTCGATTGCATTCACAACCCAATGCGGATCGAAAGCGATTCAAATTCAACGCAGGATTCAAAGCCGGGATTTTGGTTCAAAGCCATGTCAAATTTAAAGACGAAGATGCTACATACAAACAATCCCTGATTTCGCATCTTAATAAATATCAATACGGACTGACTACCCGCTTCGGATATGGGAATGTGGCTATCGGAGGATATTATTCTTTGCTCGGAATTTTTAAAACGGACGAAGGTCCCGACCTGATTCCTTATTCGATAAGTATCTTTCTTACCCTCTGAGTTATTGATTCAATTACTGACCGGAAAATAGTTCGGTCCTATTCGCGATTTTTCAGATACTGAGGATGAGGTATTCGCAAAAGAAGCCCACAAAAAAACCTGCATAGATCTGTAAAGAGTTGTGCGCACCTACAGTAAGCCGGGCCGATCCCAGTAAGCCTGCAATCAGAAGACTAACAAGGATGGCAAATCGCAGATCAACGAGTAAAAAGTGTGATAAACCAAAGAAGGTTCCTATAAGGGCTCCCATCCCTATCATGTGAATGCTGATTTTCCATTTCAGGTTAATGATGATGGCAATGACCACTGAGGCAGCAGCTCCGAGTATCATGAGATAAAAAATCTTAGGCACCATAAGACTGCGCATGAGATAATAAGCAACAAGCAATAGGATCGTGTTGCTGATATAGGGAACAATTCGTTCTTCCTTCTTAGCCATTTCAAAAGAATGTATCCACCCGCGGCGGACAAGAATATACGAGATAAGTATAGGAAGTGCCAGCGTATTCATTAGTATAATTGAATACAATGCCGTCTTCTCATAATAGGAAGTTGTGGTAGCGAAATAGGTTGTGTGATTCAACAGAAAATAGAGGGCATAGGTAGGCATTAGCACCGGATGCAGCACTACAGAAAGAATCCTTGCCAGTTTGATATTCATAATTCCTTTCGTAAACGGGCTACAGGAATGTCGAGCATCTCCCTGTATTTTGCCACTGTCCTGCGTGCAATATTGTATCCTTTTTCATTCAGAATTCCTGTCAGTGCATCGTCTGTGAGAGGTCTGCGTTTATCTTCAGTTGAGATGGTGTCGGTGAGAATTTGCTTCACTTCCTTGCTGGAGACTTCCTCACCGCTGTCTGTTTGCAGTCCTTCGGAGAAAAAACTTTTAAGAAGAAAGGTGCCAAAAGGAGTTTGCACATATTTACTATTCGCGACACGCGACACGGTAGAGATATCCATTCCGATTTTTTCTGCAATGTCACGCAGTACCATCTTTTTTAATTTCCGCTGGTCACCTTCCATAAAATACTCTGCCTGGTAATCCATGATTGTGCGCATGGTCTCAAACAAAGTATGTTGCCTTTGTTTCATTGCATCGATGAACCATTTGGCGGCATCAAGTTTGGATTTTACAAACTGGATTGCATCCTTATTGCTTTTCGCATTTTTTTTATCCTTGCTGTAATGATCCAGCATTTCCTTGTAATCCCTGCTGATGCGCAATTCAGGAGCATTCCTTGAATTGAGTGTGAGCTCCAGTGTTCCATCAGTATTAGTGATAATAAAATCCGGGATGACATGTTGTGAGGAACGGGTTCCCTGGCTGGCGGTATTTCCGGGCCGGGGATTCAATTTTAAAATTTCGCCGATGCCGTTCTTTAATTCATCTTCGCCAATGTTCAGGTCCCTGGCAATTTTTTCATAATGTTTTTTGGAAAATTCATCAAAATATGTGCTGAGAATCTGAACAGCCAGGTCAATGGAAGGGCGTTTCGAACCTTTGCGTTTTAACTGGAGCAGGAGACATTCCTGGAGCGAACGTGCCCCTATGCCGGGTGGATCGAGCGACTGGATTCCCTGAAGAATTTTTTCAAGTTCCTCGTGGTTGGTATTTATGTTCTGTGCGAAAGCAAGGTCGTCGACGATGGCCTTTAGATCGCGACGCAAATAACCATCATCATCCAGACTACCGATAATTTGTTCGGCAATATGATATTGCTTGTCGTCCAGATCTAATTGATAGACTTGTGACAGCACCTGATCCTGAAAATTTCCCTGGATGCTGAGCGGAATCTCTTTTCGTTCATCATCAGCGGAATTATTGTTGGAGGAAAGTTTATAGTCGGGTGTTTCGTCATCACTCATGTATTCATCCAGACTCAGATCCTCTTCCCTTTCCCCAATCTCTTCATCATCATCTGCCGACGGGATTTCTTCGTCATCACGCGTATCATATTCTTCCTCTGCTTCGTGGCCTTCTTCCAGTGCAGGGTTTTCCTGTAGTTCTTCTTTTATGCGTTGTTCCAGATTGGCCACAGGAACCTGCAACAGCTTCATCAATTGAATCTGTTGAGGGGATAGTTTTTGTAATAATTTCTGGTGTAATCCCTGGCGAAGTGAACTCATACGATAACCGGAATTCAATAAAATTCCGTTACAAAAATAAGAAGAAAAGCCGAGTCCGGGTTCAGGGAAAGGCGCTTAATTATGCCATATCCAACCTTCTGCGTTTTGTTTACGCAAACTGTCTAAAAGAGCAAGGGCGGAAGTACGGTCGCTGAATGAATTGTAACTCACATAGTTTAAGATCCCTTTGTGAATGATATGGGCATTTGTGAATCCTTTACTGTGCAGGCTGTTCTTGCAACCTTCTGCGTTTTCAGGAATTTTAAACGCTCCTGCAATCACGTGATAAGTTGCAGATTCATCTGTATAAGTTGAAGCAGTCGGAGAAGTTTCACTTTCTACCAAAGTGCTCAGCGCTGACTCTTCTGTTTTTGGTGCATGCGTGTCTGAAACTTCGGCAAGGGGTTCTGTACTGGCCACGAAAACAGTTTCTACTTCTTGCTTTTCTGCGGGAGGTGCCACAACAGTGTTTGCGTTTTCTGTTGTAACCGAAGTGAGTGCTTTGTTTGTATCAGAGCTAAATGGATTCAGGGAGCCAAGGGTTCCGCCACCGGGTTTTATGAGAAATAAATTGAAGGAGAACCACAATAATGTACCTGCGATGGCAAGTACTCCCAGCATTTTATAATTAAATTTCCTTCCTGCCACGGGAATGCGTCCGCTTTTTACCGAAGGTCGCGCTTTCATCAGTTCGCGGCGTTGTTTTTCAATGCGGTTTCCTGAATCCTCTCTGTCAATAGGAAGAAACTGAATGGAGCCCAGACCGAAGGCATCTTTCCTGAATTGACTCTGACGGAAGGGCTCAAAAAGCAGGTGTTTTTCTTTGTCGTAATAAATTGTGCCAACCCGTTCAACAATTACTTTACGGTGTTGATCCAGTTTTGAAAAGCAATCCTGCACATAGGCCTCGATGCGTTGTATGGCTTCGGGATAACTCACACGATCGTATTCCACAAGGTGATTGGCCAGCAAGCCATCATTTTGCCGCAGATAAATATTGAAAGCAATTTTTCTGCGCGGAGGTAAAATCGTGTGCTGCGCAGGATTCAAATTGGCCTGAACGTTAGATGCGAGAAATCCGCCCAGAGAAGGAACGATCACACAATCGTGGTCGTAGAGCAGTTCACAGATATGTTCGTCGATGGCTGACAAGGTTCAGGAGATCGGACTAAATTAATCCAAAAAAACCAAGCAGGGAAAATTATTTTGAGAAGAAATGAAAATGTACCTGTTAAGGATTAAAAAGCAGATATTTTACTCCGTTCTGTTTTGTATTAATTACAGCAATAACTGAAGGAAAAGGCATTTCTTTTTCCTCTGTGAAAATAGTATCCGGAAATCACCCCCGCAGCTGATCCAGCAAAAGGTTGAGTTGTTTTATTTCCTCCGGTTTCAGGTTTTTGAATAGTGCTTCAAAAGTAACATCCTCCTTGTCGATAAGAGAGAGGAGGTCCATTCCTTTTTGGGTGATCCTGACCTCACAGGAGCGTCTGTCTAAACCGGAGATCTCACGCTCCAGTAGTGCTTTGGTGCGTAATTTTTCTACAATCCGGGAAGCATCGCTCATTTTGTCCAACATCCTCTCCCGCACAAGCTTTATATTGGCAGGAAGGGGATGTTGCCCGCGTAAAATCCTCAACACATTATATTGCTGTGGAGTGACTCCGAATTTTTTTAGCAAAGTGGTTTGAAAAGCATCCAGCCAGTTAAAGGTATAGATGATGTTTACACCCAGCTTATGTGCGTCGTTGATAAACTTGCTTTGTACGATTTCGTCTTCCAGCCTCATCAGATTCGAATTTTTTCAGACTCAGTTTGATTAATTCATTGGGACATCTACAATCATTATTTCTGCCGACTCCAATGCAGAAATATCAAACTCAGAGGTGGATGAAATCCCAATGGCATCACGTTGATTCAGCGATTTTCCGTCTATTTCAATTTTACCTTTGATCACCATGACATAAGCTCCATTGCCATTTTTGGCAAGAGAATATGAAACGACTGTTCCTTTTTCCAGGTTTCCAAGTGATATTACAGCATCCTGATGGATATAGAGTGCATTATCTTTTTCAAATCCCGAAGCAACCGCTTGGATTTTATTCTTGCGTTCAGCCGGACTATAGGTTTTCTGATCGTATCGTGGTTTGATTCCTTTCTCTTTTGGAAAGATCCATAACTGGAACAGGGTGGTTTCTTCTTCAGCGGAAGGGTTGAACTCCGAATGGTATACTCCTGTACCTGCACTCATCACCTGCACATCACCCGGTCGGATTACCGAACCATTTCCCATATTATCGCTATGCTCCAGGGCGCCGGAGTGAATAATTGTGATGATCTCCATGTCATTGTGAGGATGCATCCCAAACCCTTGTCCTGCCGCTACTTTATCATCGTTCAGCACACGGAGCATCCCGAAGTGCATGCGTGTAGGGTCGTACCAATTGGCGAAACTAAAACTGTGATGTGCATCCAGCCAGCCATGATTTGCATGCCCGCGCTCTCCTGCACGATGAATGATGGTTTCCATGATTTCGTTTTTAATCAGCATATATTCTCAATGAATGTTCAAGATAAATTATTTTTTTGGAATACACCGGACTCTTAGCTGTCCAGTACGTTTGTTTTTCTGTGTGAGGCATCGCAGAAGGGTTTATTCTTCGATGCTCCGCAACGGCATAAAGCGATACTTCCTTCTTTAATTTCTTCGTTTCCGTCCTTGTCGACCATTACAAAATTCCCTTTTACCAGATAAGGGCCTTTGTCTGCAACTGTAATTCGGGTATTGGTTTCTGTATTCTCCATAGTTGATATTTTTGTTTGCTTGGTTTCATAAGTAAGTGCCCCGGATGGACATTTTTTTACCTGGGCAATAATTTCATTTGCTGATGCTGCGGTTGGCTTTACCCAGGGCCGCTCAGCAGGGTTGAACACATGCGGTAATCCATGAAAACAGATAGCTGAGTGTATGCAAAGAGCAGGTTTCCAGATAACGGTAAGGTCTTCGTGGGTGTATCTTTTAGTGGCCATGACTGATTATTTTTCTTAGTCGCTATGCAATAGATTTTTTACTGTTGCATAGTTGAAGATTATGCAAATTCCCTGATATGGATGGGAGAAGTTAATGTTTTGTGAACCGGGCATTTTACGGAAATCAGGAGCAAGCGTTTTTTCTGGTCCTCATCAAGTGCCCCGAAGAGTTCAATACGCTTATAGATCACTGTACTTTCTCCATTGTCATCAGGATTTTTTTCCATATTCAAATGAATTTCCACTTTTTGCAGGTCCCATTTTTTTCGGTTGGCATACATTCTCATTGTAATTGCCATGCACATACCAAGGGCGCTTAACAGGTATTGATGCGCCGTTGGTCCTGTATCTGTCCCACCATGATCCAGGGGTTCGTCGCTTACAAGGGTATGATTGCCGGTGTATGCGTGTGTGGCATATTCAGCGCCGTCATTGATTACAAGGATGTTTTTTTCGAATTTCATTTGCTGTTCTTATTTGAGTTTGAGCGACCACGGAAGAACTATGTTTGTCAATTTTCAAGAAGCAATTTGTATTTGGCTAATTCCTGATCATGGATTTTCAAATGTTGAAAAATCTATGTACACATTAATATCTGGCCGATTGAAAAAAGCCGGCACCTCACACTACGTGATGCCGGCTTTTACACACACACAGACAATGATTACTGTTTGATCAAGACGGCATCTAAAGTGAAATCGATGATATCGCCAACTACTGCTTCACCGGTTGCTGCTGCATCTTTGTATTTCAAACCAAATTCTTTACGGTTGATACTTCCGGTAGCCTTAAAACCGGCTTTTGTATTTCCCCAGGGATCTACAACCGTTCCTCCATATACAAGAGGGAATTCAACTGTTTTTGTTACATCACGGATAGTAAGTTCTCCGGCGAGTATATATTTATTATTACCCAGATTTTTTATCCCTTTGCTTTTAAAAGTAATATTGGGAAATTTCTCGGCATTGAAAAAATCATCTGAAATTAAATGCTTGTCTCGCATTTCGTTCTCAGTATTGATGCTGCCAACTTCCACTGTCATCGCAGCTTGTAAATCTGACCAGTCTGCTTTTGAAGAATTGAATTCTCCATCAAACTTTTTAAACTCACCTTCTACATCCGATATCACAAGATACTTGGCGCTGAAATGAATTTTGGTATGTGCCGGATCAATTTTCCAATTTTGTGCTGATGCTCCCAACATGAGGAGCAGGCCTGTGAGAATTGTTATCGATTTTTTCATCTATTTAGAATTTTTTTTGAGTTTTAATTATGCATGCAAATATATGTTAAAACAATAGATGTTACAACATATAAACAACTCAAATATGCTATAATACTGAAATTCAGTATTATAAAATTAATATTAATTAAATCTGACGGATTCCAATGGCCTTTCTGGCTTCTCTGAGGGTGGCCGAACTGCTTTCCCGGGCTTTTTCAGCACCCCGGGCAGCCACCTGATGTACTCTTTCCTTATCACTGGATAGGGCAAGGATTTTTTCGCGGAAAGGATGTGTGAAAACGATCATGTCTTCCGCCAACTGTTTTTTCATGTCACCATAGCGTATCTTCATGGTGCTATATTGCTCTTCAAAAAAAGCGAGTGTATCTCTGGAAGAAACGGCTTCCATGAGGGCGAAAATATTTTTAATGGCTTCAGGTTTTTCCTGATTTGTAGCAGTGGGACCGCTGTCAGTCACCGCCCGCATCACTTTTTTACGTATCACCTCCGGGGCGTCTGCCAGAAAAATTGCATTTCCTTCTCCTTCACTTTTCCCCATTTTCCCTGATCCGTCCAGTCCAGGAATTTTTATGAGCTGAGTACCAAAATTGAAAGCATAGGGTTCCGGAAAAAGTTCTGAGTTGTACATGCGGTTGAAGCGGTTACCAAATGTACGTGCCATCTCCAGGTGTTGCTCCTGGTCTTTTCCAACAGGGACCTTTACCGCCCGGTGGATCAGGATGTCTGCTGCCATTAAGGTAGGATAGGTGAGTAAACCGGCATTGATATTATCAGGTTGCTTGCGGATTTTTTCTTTGAAAGAAGTGCAGCGTTCAAGTTCACCCACATAAGCATTCATATTGAGCAAGAGGTAGAGTTCTGAGATTTCAGGGATATCACTCTGTATATAGAGTGTGCACTTATCGGGATCAAGTCCGCAGGCAAGGTACTCCACCAGCACGGTTCTTACATTCTGGTGAAAATCAACCGGAGAAGGATGTGTGGTAAGTGAATGATAATCTGCAATAAAGAAAAAACAGGTGTATTCTTCCTGCATCTTGATAAAATTCTTCATCGCACCGAAATAATTTCCAAGATGCAGATTTCCGGTACTGCGTATTCCACTCACAACGATTTCTTTCATGTGACGAAAATAAGCAAAGAGGCAATTACAACCTATTCAATAATAGCAGAAAAATCAAATTTTCAGCTGACTAGATACATAATCAAAAGACGCATAAAATCGTACTTTAGCGCAATAAGAAAATTCCATGAAGAATAAATTAAAGGATCTCGAGGAAAAGAACGCTGAGGCCCGCCTGGGTGGCGGGAAGAAACGCATTGAGTCACAACATAAAAAAGGTAAACTCACCGCGCGTGAACGCATTCACTTTTTGGTGGATGATGGCAGCTTTGAAGAAATCGGCATGCTGGTTACTCACCGCTCCTTTGAGTTTGGAATGGAGAAAGAAAAGTACCCGGGCGATGGAGTCATCACCGGGTATGGCACCATCAATGGCAGAATGACCTATGTTTTTGCGCAGGACTTCACCGTTTTTGGTGGCTCTTTATCAGAAACTCATGCTCAGAAAATTTGCCGTATTATGGATCTCGCCGTGCAAAACGGAGTTCCTGTAATCGGCTTGAATGATTCCGGTGGTGCACGTATTCAGGAAGGAGTTGTTTCGCTGGGTGGTTATGCGGATATTTTTTACCGAAACACAATGGCCTCCGGAGTAGTACCGCAAATCTCGGCAATCATGGGACCCTGTGCAGGCGGTGCTGTTTATTCACCAGCGATCACTGATTTTATCATGATGGTGGAGAACACTTCCTATATGTTTGTTACAGGTCCGAACGTGGTGAAGACCGTGACGCACGAAGATGTGACCTCGGAAGAATTGGGTGGTGCCATCACACATGCAACGAAATCAGGAGTGACACATTTTACCTGTGCCAACGAGATGGAATGTATAAGTTTCATTAAAAAACTGATGACTTACATTCCCCAGAATTGCGAAGAAGATGCGCCTTCCTATCCCTATGAAATGGGGAATGAGAGTCGTCCTGACTTGAATAATTTTATTCCGGAGAATCCAAATCAACCCTATGATATGCACGAAGTAATTGGTGCCATTGTCGATGAAGAATCTTTCCTGGAAGTGCATAAGGATTTCGCGGAGAATATAATTGTCGGTTTTGCCCGCCTTGCAGGAAAGAGTATCGGTGTGGTAGCCAACCAGCCGGCACATCTGGCCGGTGTTTTGGATATTCATTCATCAACAAAAGCCGGTCGCTTCGTTCGTTTTTGCGACAGCTTCAATATTCCATTGCTTGTGTTCGAAGATGTTCCCGGATTCTTGCCCGGCACCGATCAGGAATGGAACGCGATTATCACCAATGGAGCAAAATTGCTTTATGCCTTTTGCGAAGCGACCGTTCCAAGGGTCACAGTAATCACCCGAAAGGCCTATGGTGGGGCTTATGACGTGATGAACTCAAAACATATCGGTGCCGACATGAATTATGCCTGGCCTTCTGCCGAGATCGCCGTGATGGGAGCGAAGGGTGCCGCTGAAATTATTTTCAAAAAAGAAATCACGGAGTCAAAGGATCCTGAGGCCAAACTGAAAGAAAAGGAAGCGGAATATATTTCACTCTTTGCCAATCCGTATAAAGCGGCAGAGCATGGATACATCGATGAAGTAATCAGGCCTGAGGATACCCGCAAAAAACTGATTGCTGCTTTTCATATGTTGCGCAACAAAGTCGCTAAGTTGCCGCGTAAAAAGCACGGGAACATTCCGCTTTAATCTGAACGATTCAGAAGAATAGAATAAAAGCAATGACTGAATCGAATTCATTCATTGCTTAGGACAAGAGGATAAAGAATGCATCTAATTTGGAAAACTTCATCAGGAATTAATAGTGAATCTTTCCGTTGATGCATTCAACCGCATTGCTGAAAGAATAATAATAAAATCCGGGACTAAGATTTTTTACATCTACTTCGATAAGGTTAATGCCTTTTCCGGTGTGTTGTACTTTTTGGTAATTGGTCTTTCCCAGCGCATCTCTGATGACGCACGTCAAGGGTCCGTCTTCCCTGCTTTGCAAATAGAATTTAATCATATGCACCGAGGGGTCGGAAAGAATTTTTAACATTTTAAAATCTTTCTGTCCGGTATATACCGGAACAATTTCAGAATAATGTTTTAAGCCGTCAAAGTCAATTTGAAGGAGCCGATAATAGAGTAATTTTACTTCGGGAACTTCTGTGTCGATGAGGGAATAATAAATTGGCTGCGTGGAATTTCCTCCTCCTTTTACTTTTCCAACCTCTGAAAAAAGTGTTCCATCAGTACTTTTTTCAACCATGAAATAATCATTATTGATTTCGGAAGCGGTTTCCCATTCAAGTAGAATCGTATTGTTCTCCAGACTCCGTGCAGAAAAAGAAATAAGTTCAACAGGCAAATGGCTAAATGTTACCGGACACAATGTGCTTGTGTCAATACCTGTTACCATGGAATTCAATACCACATTGGAAGCGTTGATTCCACTGATGCTTGCAGGAAAACGATTTTGAACCAGTATACCGGGAACGATTTCGACAAGTACCGCAGGTGATTTACAGGGTACAAGTCCGATAAAATCTGTTTTTAAAAGAACGGATCCTGCCATTTGTCTTTTGCCGGTAAAAATATAGCAGCCATCACTTGTGCTGCGTCCCGAGCGGGAGCCCATCGTGGCAATTCCATCTAAGGTGTAGGACCTTGACCATTGCATGTTGAAGTTCACGTCAGTTTTAAGAATTTGGGCCTGGTTTCCGAAGCCACCATAGCCTCCCATGCCGGTAAACAAAAACCCTCCATCCGGACATTCTTCGACGGAAGAAAAACCACTTTGGAAGGATTCCGCAGGAATGGAAGTATAGATGGCTGCCCGGATTAAAGAGCCTGAAGCATCTAATTTGAGGATATATGGGTAGTTATATTCCATTGCATTGTGGTCCTTGTCCATCGAACCGGCAATGACAAGATCTCCGGCAGCATCTTCAATAATATCCAGGCCGAGTGAAAACCGATTTACGCTATTGTCGTGTTCATAGGATTTTGCCCACAGCACATTTCCGGCAGAGCCGGTGCGGATCACATAGAGGTCCGCCTGATGAGCGCCAACAGTGGTCCCGGCGAGAACAAATCCGCTGTCGGCCGTTTGACTCACCACCCAGGGCAAGGATTCGCCTGTGTCAAGGTCGCGTACAGCCAGCTCGTACATTTTGTCCCATTGCACATTTCCGTTTGCATCTGTTTTGATGAGCAGGGCGTAAGTATTACCAACAAGACTTGTTGGCACTTCATCATGAAATCCGGAAATGATATATCCGCCATCGAATGTTTGTCGGACACAATAACCCAGTTCATCTTTTCCGCTGTCGATAATTTTTGACCACTGAATAGTACCATTCAAATCACATTTGATTAAAAGCACATCGTTGCTGTCGGGGGGCCAGATGGTTTCCTTATTGCTATGGCCGGTAATAATAAAGCCCCCGTCCTGTGTAGTTTCCATCCATGTGGCCAAAGTTCGTGCACCCGGCTGATTGATGATTTTTTCCCATAATAGTGTGCCATCATCCATGCTTTTGAAGAGGTGTACATTCGTTGTCGCGATCGAGGATTGGGTAAACCAATGGAAGTTGTAATAAAAATCGGTAGCCCCTGCCACCACGTAGGAATTGCCATTCAGCTCACGCACGGCATATCCGCTATTTCCGTTGCTGTACGATTTAAGAAAAGTGGAGGGTTGGGACATAAGTTCGCCGGAAACCAGAATTACAAAAAATATCAGGAGACCTGTTTTTCGCATGGCTGTCGGTGAATTTATTTTCCGATGATTTACAATACTGCCTCTTCTAAAGGTAGCGAATTCTATATTGAAAGAGAAAATACGAATTGATATTTTCTGATATCGCCGATTTATTTTGGCCAATGGCATATTTTCATAGATCAATGGAAGGCATTAATGAAGTTACAGGATTAAACCCGATACAGGAAAAAAATCCTTCTTATTAGTTTCTCTCTTTGGTTTAAAGATTATGCGCTTATCATTCTGTCAATTGGAAAAATTACAAGGTGGACAAGAAAACAGATTGAAAGAAGTTATATCTTTAATAGCTAATTCTAAAATTATGAAACACCTGCTATTTTATTCGCTATTTATTATTTTAATTCAATCTTCCAAAGCAAACACATTTACAGTTTTGAATGCCAATGCAAGCGGAGCCGGCTCCTTGTTGGAGGCTATTGACAATGCTAATTCAACCGTTGGGAATGATGTTATTGAATTTAACATATCCGGAACTCCGCCGCACATAATCCCATTGGCTACCACCTTTCCCATATTGATAAGTGAGGGCCTTACGATTGACGGCAGTACACAGCCGGATAATGGCTATACGGGTGCCTGTCCGAAAATTGTGCTCGATGCTGCCGGAGTGGATTCAAGCGTCAATACTCTGGTTAGTATTGTCTCTCAGAATGTTTCTATTTACGGTTTATGGTTTAAGAATTTTTCAAAATCAAACTCTGAAGTTTTATATGTCACTGAACAAAATGTTATCATTGGCGCGCCAGGTAAGAAAAACCTGTTTACCAATAATTTCAATTCAGTTGCACTCATTGCTGCAAACACGGAGATAAATTCAAACTATTTTGGCTGTAATTGTGAGGGTACAGCTCTTGATCCCAATCTGGGAATAGCAGTGGTTACCTACTTGCCTTCAGATAATCTGACTATAAAGGATAATTTAATTTCCGGAAACACTTATGGAATCATATTAGGATCAGGAACCGCTCCTTCAAATAATATTGTCATACAGGGGAATAAAGTCGGGACTGATATCACAGGAACAGTAGCATTGGGAAATCTACAAACAGGAATCAATCTTACGAATTTAAGGAACCTCACTTTGGGAGGTGCAGGAAGTGGAGAAGGAAACCTGGTTTCTGGTAATGGTGATGAAGGATGTTTGCTCGTTTCCTGTTCAGGAACTGTATTTGGAAATAAAGTTGGAACTGATATCACCGGGACAGACACTTTGCCAAATGATCCATTTAATAACCGGTATAATACAGCATTCAATTGCAACGGATACAGTGGCATTGTTTGTAGTCTGATAGTCGGTGGAACGGGGCCCGGGGAGCAAAATGTATTTTTTGGAAATGATATTGCCTGTAATGTTGCGGATTTCAGCGGCCATTACGAGTTCAATAATAATCTCATGGGACAAACGCTCAGTGGTTTGGTTTCTCCTTTTCAATCGACAGGATTTCAATTATATTATGATACACTCGAGGTGCTGGTAAGGAACAATTATCTTTTTGGAAATAGTACCGGTTTTTTTGCACAGCAAACCAGTAACTTTTTAGCGGAAGAAAATATTATTGGACATGATATCAATGGTGATGCGTTGAGTTTGTTGACTGGATTTTCGGTATACATTGCTGATTCATTTGTCATTCAGAATAATAGTATCAGCAATTGTTACTATGGCGTCCATTTCGTCGATGGCAATGAAGCTCTAATTGCACAAAATACCATCCAGACCTGCGGAATACCGATTTCTTTGCAGGTCGGTGTTGATTCTTGTCATCATATTAAAATGTACAGAAATCCTATGTTGTTTAATACGTATACGGTGGATCTGAATAACGGACTTCCAAATGCAGCCAATGATGATATTCTCCCTCCAGTCATTGAAGGGTCTGATGCAGACAGCACCTGGGGAACTTCCCTTCCTTATGCTCTGGTCGATCTCTGCCGCGATACTACGTTGTTAGCTGCTTACCCTCAGGGTTATGATTATTCCATCCCACAAATTACAGCGGATGCTTCCGGACACTGGGTGTATATCGGTGCTCTTACCAATCCGAACGATTATACCGCCATGCAAACTGATCTGGATAATAATTCTTCTGGTTTTTCAGAGCGGCTGACTTTGGGAGTCGCTAAATCTGAAAAAAGTTCAATTCGGATTTACCCTGTTCCGGCCATGGAGTTCTTTGTTGTGGAGAATCTTTCCGGTGCTGAAATGAGAGAGTGGCAATTATTCAACTCAATCGGAGTCTTGGTTCTGGAAGGAACTATGAGTGGCGGGTCAAATGAGAAGATCGATGTGAAAAAGCTATCCTCCGGATATTACTTTATGAAGGTTTCTTCAGACCATGAGTCCTTTGTAATGAAATGTGTGAAGGAATAAAATTTCGGAATTACATCAACCAGGCAGGACGTAAAACCCTGCCTGGATTTTTCTTGAATATTATTTTTTCTTTTTACTCTTTTTACTTTTGGAAGCTTTCGCATGCTTGTTGAATTTCACACAAAGATCTATCCAGTAATCAAATTCCTTTTTTGTTTTCATTCCATCTGCACTCACGTACACATAGCCCTTCATGGGTTTTCCAGTAAAGACCATTTCCCGACATCCTCGTTTTTCCAATGCTGCCTCATAGGCTTCCGGCCCGATACGGCACATCATTTCATCCTTCACTACACCCACACACATTTTTCCGTTTAACATGTAACAAACACCGCCAAACATGAGTCGCTCATCCACTTTAGGTAAATGAGCAATTGCCTCACGGATCCGGTCCGATAATTTTTCAGAGTAGGGCATGCTTATATTATTTTTCTAAATTGTTCATCAATCAATGCTGCTTCAAAAATATAGGTTTTCAGAAGATCCCGGTCAATTTCCCTGATATTCTCAAATCGCTTCACTGTAACGTGCTTTCTTTTTCCTTTCTCGAGATAATTCAATTCATCATTTAAAAGATACCCATAAGAAAATCCAAGTAATACTCCTTCGTATGCCTTTTTCTTTCCCCAAAGCACAGATGCCGGCCAAACGAAACAAATGTTTTTATTTATTTTATAGAAAGGCACATTGTAAGATAGTTTTTCGGTACAATTTGGGAGGCAAGATAAAATGATATTTCGGAGTGATTCAACGATCACCAATTCTTCCGCTGTAAGGAAATCAAGAAATTCTTCCATATCCCGGAATGATACATTTTGCATTTTAACAGATTCGATTTTTCTGTGTCACATCTTCATTTACATATTAACCATCAGGCAAATTATTAAAAACCCAATAAATGTTTAATTAATTTACGTAAAAGCATTTTTGAAAAATTCAAATGCTGATTTTTTTATAGGATTAATCACTTAGTTCCATAACGACACACTTTGGCGTAGTGGATGCTTTTCTTTGTAGAAAAGATATCGCTATGCAACTATTTAAAAGTACAAATTTAATCGAGTTTACAGAGAAATTTCAAACTAATAATGACTGCTATCAATACTTGGTAGACCTCAAGTGGGGCAAGGGTTTCCGGTGTAGTCGATGTAAATGTAAGACAGCAATGAGGAGTAAAACCTGGTATTATCGTAGGTGTAAAGAATGCTTATATGATGAATCAGCAACTTCCGGTACATTATTCCACAAATTAAAGTTCCCATTAATTAAAGCATTCCATATTTTATTTAGAATTAGTATCAGTAAAAAAGGGATATCGAGTGTTCAAATTGCAAAGGAATATGGAATTCGTCAAAGAACAGCTTGGTTTTTCAGAAGAAAAGTACAAATAGCAATGAAAAGTTCAGGCCATACTATGCTTACCGGAAAAGTGAATGTTGATGAATTCACAGTGGGCGGTCCTGAGAAAGGAATGCAAGGTCGAAGTGACTCCAGTAAAAACAAGGTGATAATTGCCATTGAGCTCAGAGGCAGGAAAAAAAAGCGCAAGATCGGCTTAGCCTACGCCCAGTGCATTGAAGACTATAAAACTGAAAGTTTTCGTCCTTTCTTTAAAAACACAATAAACAGAAACGCTAAAGTTGAAACAGATGCATTCCCTTCGTATGCACCATTGAGCAAAGAATATCATCTAACACAATATCTATCGGACAACGGTAAAAGTTTTCCGGAAATTCATCTCATCATTATGAATTTTAAATCATGGCTTCGCGGAATTCATCATAAATGTCAATACCGATATCTGCAAAATTATTTAGACGAGTTTATTTTTAGATTTAATCGACGAAATTCTGAAAAAGGAATATTTAATACCTTAGTCAATCGGTTTATGGAAGAATCTCCATGGCCATGGAAAAGGCTTTACGAACTAAATGATTAATCCTATTTTTTTATTTATATTGGATTTTGGCATGAAATCGGTGTTTATGCAACATTAACTGTTTATACTTGAACTTCAAATTTATCATCTAATTTATTTATTTAGTACCTTTGCCAACTCCGGAAAAATCTACAAAATCATGAAAATAAAGCTACTTCTAATTATTTGCCTGCTTATGAGTTCGCAGGGTTTCGCTCAATTGAACGGGACCTATACCATTGGTGGAACAACACCTGACTATCCAACATTTGGTGCCGCGGTGGTGGCACTGGTTCAGACCGGTGTTTCCGGACCTGTCACATTTAATGTTCGCAATGGGGTTTACCAGGAAAAACTTATCATCAGCGACATTCCTAATTCTTCCTCCGTGAACACAATTACATTTCAATCGGAAGATCATGACAGTTCTGTTGTTACTATTCAGGACTCTTCAAGCACAATCTCAACAAACAACTTCCTCATACAGTTGAATGGAGCAGATTGGGTTACATTTAAGCAATTAGGTTTTCGTCGTCCCGGCAGTAATACTTATGGAACCGTTTTCAACATTGGAAATATGTCAACGAATAACAGCTTCCTGAATAATTACATTGAAGGAAATGCAGCCACTACATCTACAACAAATTCCTGCCTGATGTATTCTACAACAGGAACCACCTCTAATGATTCGAATACGGTAATAATGGACAATCATTTTGTCGGTGGGTCGTATGGAATATATTTTATGGACCGAGCACCATTATCCTCGAAATGGGAACGGTTATTCAAAATAATATTTTCGAAAACGGATATGCCAGGGCAATCACAATTGGGAATCAAAATGCACCCCAGGTTATCAATAATGACATTGTCACGAACACAACTTATGCAACATTTTACGGAATCTATTTATCCGCTTGCTCCAACAACGTACTTCTGAGTGAAAATAAAATCAATTGCCCTCTGGGTGGTTATGGACTTTATTTAACCGGTAGCAATGGAGCTGCGGGTTTACCAATCAATGTAATTAACAACTTCATTAGTGTCGGTGGTACAGGAACAGCTTATGGAATTTATATTACAACAAGTTCTAATGCAAATTTCTGGCACAATTCGATCAACGTGCACTCTACGGGTGCTACATCCCGTTGCTTCTACATGACTAGTGCAACTACAATAAAGGTAGTTGTACAGAATAATCTACTGGTAAACACTGGTGGGGGTGTAACTTTTTATATCGTTACTTCCGCGTTGCCGGGGCTGAGTATTTCCAATTACAATGATTTATACTCCACTGGCGCGAATCTTGCTTTCTGGGATGCTGCCAACGTGGCTACCCTGGCAGATTGGCAAGCAGCTACTACGAAAGATGTTAACTCGGTTTCTGTAGATCCTATTTTTGCCTCCCCAACTGACCTGCATGCTTTTGGATCAGGAATAGATAACCTTGGCACACCTCTCGTCGCTGTCACAACTGATATAGATGGAGATCCAAGAAGTGCCACAACACCAGACATTGGTGCTGATGAATTTGTACCACTCGCTGATAATTTGGCCATCATAGCTCTTACCCAACCTTCTGCACTAGGGGCTTGTGGACAGACAGGTGTTTCTTTTGAGATATCAGTTACCAATCTGGGAAGTAATTTACAGTCGTCCATACCTGTTGTAATGGAAATTTCAGGTGCGGCATCAATGACAATACTTGATACTATCCCCGGACCGCTGGCTCAAAATACAAGTGCAACACATACTTTTTCACAAACAATTTCCACTATAGCCGGAGGGGAATACTTCCTCAAAATTTATTCTTCTCTTACGATTGATCAATTCCGCGATAATGACACCATTAATGCAAAGAGAAGTTTTTACGCCATTCCAAATGATCCGACAGCTGTTTCGCCTCAACAAGGTTGTAATACAAGTGTTGGAATTTCTGCAACACCAGACTCCGGTGACATTGTATTGTGGTATGACGCTGTAAGTGGAGGAAACCTGGTTGGAATGGGAAGTCCACTCACTATACCTATCACATCTGATACAATCTTTTATGCTGAAGCTCGTGAAGGTGGCGGTTCCGGAGGTTGTCTGAGAATCGTAGAGTGTGAATTAGGCAACACGGATTTTCTGGAAATTCAAAACCTAAGTGGATCAACTTTCGATGCCACCGGATGGACAGTTGCCGTCAGCGATAACTATAGTAATATAAATGCGGTGAACAGTCTCATATGGAATCTGGGAGTTTTTGGTCCAGGCGAAATTCAGTATAAGTCGGATGCCTCAAACGATAACTACTGGGGAAATAATATTTTGTGGAACCCGGGTAATAATGGATGGATCGTTTTACTTGACGCCGGAAATAATGTACGGGATTTTGTTGCTTTCCTCTGGCCTGCTGCTGATATTCAGACGATGGCTCCTGTGATAAACGGAGTTCCGATTACTATAGGTACCGAATGGGTTGGCGATGGTGTGATAAATTGCACAACAACATTTACAATCGACCGTACAGGAAATTCAGATAATAATGATGCAACTGATTTTGCTTGTGAAACTGCAACAAAAGGTGTTCAAAATATAAATTTGAGCCCTTCTTTTTCAAACTGTGGTCTTGGTCTGTGTGGAAGTAGTCGTATAGCCGTTCAGGTGAATATGGTAACAGGTGTAAGTACAAGCCTCGGTCCGGATACTACTTTGGTGAGTCCTTTCTCTTATTTACTTGATGCCGGAACCGGTTTCATTGCTTACGAATGGTCCGACGGAAGTACAGGTCAAACTCTTACTGCTACGGCCCCCGGAATTTACTGGGTCAGTGTTTCCGGCAGCAATGGTTGCTCTTTCACCGATAGTGTGGAGATCAGCATTTTCACCGGCTTACAGGTAATTTCAACGACAGACCGGGTTCAGGCATATCCTAATCCTGCGAATCAACAGTTGACTGTTAATTATGCCGGGACGGAAGCACTCGTTCGTATTGTCGATATCAAGGGCCGAATAATTTCAGAACAGATGATGGAAGCCGCATCAGGTTTGTCTTCCGCTTCTTTTGATCTTTCAAGTGTGGAATCAGGATTGTATTTTATTCAAGTATTGAATAAGGAAGAAGTTCTCACGATGAAATTAATTGTTCAACATCCTTGATGAGACAAATGTTAATCTGATAATAGAACAGGCTGCCTCAAAAAGGCGGCCTGTTTTGTTCTCTGAGAACTGAGAAATTTCTTTCCTTTGTTATCAATTCTTCTAAATTAATTCTTCATGAATATTCTGTTGATCGGTTCGGGTGGTAGGGAACATGCATTGGCCTGGATCATTTCTTCCAGTCCCCACTGTACGCAACTTTACATCGCTCCCGGAAATGCCGGTACGCCAAACTGCGGGATCAATGTTCCGGTTTCGGTTTCTGATTTCCCTGCCTTGAAAAAGTTGATCATGGAGAAGAACGTGGGACTTGTTGTTGTAGGTCCGGAAGAGCCTTTGGTAAAAGGTCTCAGGGAATTCCTGAAAGCAGATAGTCTCACAAGAGATATTTTATTTCTCGGTCCCGGGAAAGACGGGGCTCAACTTGAAGGAAGCAAGGATTTTGCAAAAGCATTTATGCTTCGGAATAATATTCCAACAGCGGCATACCGCAGCTTTGTAAAAGATACATTGGCGGAGGCCTTTATATTTCTTGATAGCTTAAAAGCCCCCTATGTATTGAAGGCCGATGGATTGGCTGCTGGAAAGGGAGTGATCATTTCTTCTGAGGTCAATGAGGCGAAAGCGGCCCTTGAAAATATGCTCAAAGAGCGGGCCTTCGGAGCCGCCAGTGATAAGGTGGTGATTGAAGAGTTTCTTCATGGTATCGAGTTGTCTGTCTTTGTGTTGACAGATGGCAGGAAGTATATCGTTCTTCCTGAAGCGAAGGATTACAAACGCATTGGAGATGGTGATACCGGACCTAATACCGGAGGTATGGGTGCTGTTTCTCCTGTGCCATTTGCAGATGCCGCGTTTATGAAAAAAGTGGAGGACAGAATCATACGGCCTACCATCGATGGCTTTATCAAAGAAGGTATCGATTACCGCGGATTTGTTTTTATCGGATTGATGAACGTAAATGGAGATCCTTATGTTATTGAATACAATGTTCGGATGGGTGATCCGGAAACAGAAGTTGTTATCCCACGTATTCAATCCGATCTTCTTGAATTTTTAATAGGAGCCGCTGCCGGAGACTTGAAATCGACCAAACTTGAAATTGATCCCCGCTTTGCATTAACGGTGATGATGGTGAGTGGAGGCTATCCAGGTGAATATATCTCAGGAAAAGAAATAAGAGGAATTGCAGATGTCAGTGAAAGCAGAGTGTTCCATGCCGGAACAAAAGCAGGGGAAGAAAATCTAATTCTGAGCAATGGAGGACGTGTACTGGCAGTAACTTCACAGGCAAATTCTATTCAAGAGGCAAGAGAGAAAGTTTACCGCGACATTGAAAAAATCTCTTTTGAAAAAATGAATTTCAGGAAGGATATTGGATTGGATCTGCTATAAGATAAATTGGTGCTCAGTTGGTTTTGGAGTAGAACGCAGAAACCGCAGAATCATTAAAATGAAACAGGATTTAAAACTGTTTAAAGTAATCTTAAAAACTAATTTATTTTCAAATGATTAGTTTGGGATTCATTGAACAAAAAGTTCGTTAAAATCTTTGTTTTCCTGAACAAATCATTCGGACTTTGAATGTTTATCTGGGATTAATTTTTTATTTCTTCGCAAACTTCGTTTTGGCTTTAAGAATTTATCTGTGATAATCTTTATTTTCTGCGTTATCTGCGTTCTAGATATCGACCAATAAAAAATCCTGTATGAATGAACATACAGGATTGAATGCCTTAAAGGCAGGTCAGTAGATATCTATTAGTCGAATTTTTGCTCCTTTTTCTGCTTGCTCATGTACGAGAGCCAGAGAAAGAAAGCCACAAATCCAATCACGATCAGCATTTTATTGAACCAGAGTCCAAAAAAGGGAACAAATTTAAAAATGCCCTTGAAAAAGCTTTCAAGAAAGTACCAGAATGCGTCCATGTTTTTGATTGTTTATTTCAGGGCAAATATAGTATGAAATCCGGAACCACAACAGCGAAAATTCTCTACTTTTAAGGCCGTGATCCGCTTTTTTAAAACTACCCAACCGGCAGCTTTGTTTTCCATTCCACTCATTGTCATTGTGTTGTGGGGGCAGCGCTTCTTAAATTTCCCGGTATACAATGATTCTTATTCCATGCCCCTCTGGGACATGCTGCAAGATGTTTTCCTGGTGCTTCCTTCCTGGTTGAATCTCCTGGTTTTTTGTGCCATCATTTCTCTGGAGGCCATTTATTTTAATCTCCTCCTCAACAAACACGACGTACTCTATAAGAATTCATACCTGCCCGCTTTATGTTTTGTGCTTTTCATCTCTTCGAATCCCGCATTTCTCGTGATTCATCCGGTTCATTTAGTGAACTTGATTTTACTTAGAATTTTTGATAAACTTTTCTCTTTTTATAAACAGAACAAAGCCATTGCATCGATTTTTGATTGCGGTTTCCTTGCGGCCCTTGCGGCTTTGTTATATTTCCCGGCGATTCCTGTTCTATTGCTTTTGATGTTTGCTCTTGCAATGATGCGCCCTTTTAATGTGCGCGAATGGCTCGTGATGCTGATTGGTTACCTGGTTCCCTTTATGTTTTTAAGTGTTTGGAATTTCTGGAATCATGAATTGCATCTTTTCTGGAAAAACTTTTTTGCTCACTTCAGAGCGCCCGTAAAGGCTTTTCAACTTCCTCCATCTCTTGCTCTACAGTTTATGGGAGGGGTGCTGTTGCTGCTCTTGCTCTTGTCTTTGTTTCGCTTACGTAAAAACTATTATAAGAACATCATCCGTGTCCGTGGTTATCAGCAACTTCAGTTTCTGTTTTTTCTTCTGGGATTGCTCTCCATTTATTTGTCGAAGGAATTGAGCTGGATCCATTTTGGAATCCTGGCTATCCCCTGGGCACTTTGGTTTTCCTATTTCCTGTTGAGCCAAAAAAGAAAAATGTGGATGGCGGAAGGATTGTTGTGGTTACTCATCGTGGCCATAGTTTGGAATCACGTTGCCTGAACCAGTTTGTTTGAATCGCCCGTTCATAAGGCAGCCAAGGGTACATAAGACCACGTCAGTCGTTTTGTACTGATGTCATGGTAAAAGAGGAGAGCCCGATTGTTGCTCCCGCTGAAATTAATTCCCGAGGCGAGAAAGTCAATTCCTTCCGGACTTTTATAGGAATATTCTTTCACATTAAAACCGATGTCGCCGCTGACACATATTACAGCAATTCCTCTTTGCTTTACAGTCAAAAGTTTTGGGTAAATGTCTTCGTAAAAGTTATTTGGATTTATGCAATAAAAACAAGAGCCAAAGCCGCCATTTGTTATTGCAGAAATTTCTGATTCGAGTTCGGTGTTCCCAAACATCCAGATTAACTTGTGCATTAACACTACCAGGTGTGAGGATTCCTGTATGGTATCCACAACGTCATTGAAAAAAATCTGTTGGTCACCAACAATATTACTCAGACTGTCCTGAGTGTCCAGTACAATAAAGGTGATTCCGTTTTTGTAAGCAGCATAGTAAGCAGGCCGGTGTGTATACATGGTGATCCTTGGCAGATCATCGTAATCATGGTTTCCAAGAGACCAAAGTGTGTTAGAACTCCCTAAATTATAAATGGAATCGACATGAGACATGGTGCTATCGTCCCATGAAGTAGCTGCTGCCAGGTCGCCTCCGAGCCACAGCATATCATATTTCGAGTAATCGATTCCTTCTGCCACGGGATCCATTCCCGGATTTGAATTAGTACGCGTATGCGAAAGATGTAAATACTTTATGATCCTCAGCCCGTCAACATTGTTATTCTCGTCCTTCCCGCATGAAAAGAAAATCAGGATAAGCGATAGAAGCAGAATGCCTTGGGTCGTTTTGTTAATCATCTTGTTCTTAAAAAAGTCATCAGAAAGTTTAAAAATTTGTACAGGAATTACAGTGTATTGTCTTGCGTTACTTCCGCAACATTCAGTTCGGGTGATGATTATAAAACTCTACTCAATCAGGATCGTGTGGCAAGTATGGCAAGGTACTTGTCTTCCATTGCCTTCATTTTCTTTTTATCTTTTACTGACTTGTCTTTGTATCCAAGCAGGTGAAGGAGTCCGTGAATCATGACGCGGTGTAATTCATCCTGCAGGTTTGTTTCAAAGCGTAATGCGTTTTTTTGAACCGTATCAATGGAAATGAATACATCTCCTTCAATGTGTTTCCTCTCGAGACTATTGTCAAAGGTGATGATGTCAGTGAAATAATCATGACCAAGGTATTCTTTATTCATTTGTAATAAATATTCGTCGCCACAGAAAATATAATTCAAGGTGTGAAGACGGAAGCCTTCCTTCCTCGCGGTGGATTTGATCCACTGTTTTAATACTGCCTGATTACTGAGCCGGAATCTTACACCTTCCTTAAAAAAATGTACAACATCTTCTGTTCCCATAGTTGCTCTAAATTAAACAATGATTTGTAAATCCCTTTGTACATTTGTTAAAATTCACTTGCCGGACGCAATTCAGTCATGTCGGCATTCATTCAGCTTAATCCGAAATATGTTTCGTATCCTGGTACTGATGTTTTTCGCCGTCTGCTACATTCTTCCGCTTCATGCAGAAGATGATTATACATGGTGGAATGAGATTCACCAATGGGATGGCTATACTCCCTGGCATCAGTACATGACCATGTCCAGTGCATTCCTGGGGCCGAATGCATTACCGGTACCAGAGGTGAAAAAAGGAAGCTTGTCAGGAGAATTCGAGCTCGAAATAATGGCCGGTGCTCACTTCAGCAAGGGGGATAAAACACAGGATTTTTTTACGAGAGTTTATGTTCCCTTGTGTGATGGAAAAGTCGCTCTGGAGGGCTATGTAGTACCGCTGGAGTTTTTTCAAATGGATACAGTAACTCGTGACCTTCGCGCAGCCAGAACCCGCAGCGGGGAAGGACATGCCGGTGGAGACATTTATTTCTCCACGCAGGTTCAACTGCTGCAGGATCATGAAAACTGGCCGGACATGGCTCTGGAACTGGCGTTCCGGACCGCCTCAGGTACCCGTCTGAGTGATGCCCGCTATACAGATGCCCCAGGATATTTTCTCGATCTCTCGCTTGGGAAGTCTTTCGCACTTGCCAGTGAAAAAGACATAGAACTGCGCTTGTTTAGCATGCTTGGCTTTTATGCCTACCAGACCTATGATCTGGAACATTTGCAGGATGACGCTTTCCTGGCAGGGATCGGTGCCGAGCTGAACTTTAATAGTTTTTCTTTTTCGCAATCATTATCCGGCTACCATGGTTACCTCGATAACGGGGATCAACCGCTGGTGTACAAGGCGAGCTTGCAATGGAAAAGAAGAAAGCTGGATGGAAAGATTTGGTACCAGTGGGGGCTTCATGATTTTTCATACCAGACAGTGAGAGTGGGAGTGGTCTATCATCTTGCGATGTGAGAGTTGGGGAGCGGGAAGGTGTTGGGTTCCGTTCAACGATTCGTGCTTCTTTATTTGAGGGTATTCGTTCAACGTTCCACGTTTGTCGTATTAACCGATCAAGCTGCTTTCTTTGAGTTTACTCGTTCAACGAAAATATCTGTAAATAAAAAAAGGAGTCTCTTTCGAAACTCCCGTGTGTCTAACCAAAGGTATATATACTAAACTTACGTTCCGGATATTCTGAAATTCATTTCCACAACACGACCATTCTCTGAAAAAATCAACTGGTCGGTGAGGTGTTTCATCAGAAATATTCCACGACCACATTCTTTCTCCAGATTTTCCGGTGCTGTAGGGTCGGGTAGATTGTAAAAGTCAAATCCTGGACCTTGATCCGTCACCGTAAAGGTGATACTATGCGGATTGTGCAGGATGGAGACATTTACTTTTTTGGACGGGTCAGATTTATTGCCATGATAAATGGCATTCGTGACAGCTTCTGTGATAGCGACCAGCATGTTTCCATACATGTCTTCGCTTACCTTGTACTTGTCACGGACTTCTTCGATCATCCGTTCCACAACGGAGATGCTTTCAGGGTTTGAGTGTAATTCCACTGTTTGGCTTTCTCCGTCCACGAGCATATGTGAACTATTTTTCAAGTGATTGGAAATAATCGTTAACTTTTTGTTTGTAATAGGAATTCAACGAAGGGGGCACTGTTCGCAGCAATTCCATCTCTTTTAACTTTAGTCTTTTATACTCCTCAAACTCCGCAGGGTTACGCTGGTACAGATTTTTTGACTCCTCAGATTTCCTTTGCTCGTCCTGGTCGCGCTCCCTCTCGGCCTTTTCACTTTCCAGGAGGCGGGTGAGTATATCTTGTTGCCTCTTAATGGTTTGCTCCGAAATCATCCTGTTTACAATGTCTTTTTCGGTCTCTTCCATGCGTTTGGCAATGTCTTCCAGGTTACCCAAACTGTTTTTTCCGTCCTTATTTTGTTCCTGGTTAAGCTTTTGTAATTCATTTCGAAGGTATTCCTGCTGTGCCGCCATCTTTGCCAACTGCTCACTCATTCCTTCGCCCTGCCCGGGCTTACCTGTTTTACCAGGCTTATTTCCCTCTTTTTTCATCTTTTCCTTCATTTTCTGCATGTTCTTGTTCAACTCCTCCTGCATTTTCGCCATCTCTGACATGGAGGGTTTCTTTTTTCCGGGTTTATTGCAGGAGCCGCTTGACATGGCACTGGCTTCCTGTTGCTGCATCTGCTGAAGGACCTCGCTCAACATGAGGGTGAGGTTGTTGATAGAGGTCATTACGAATTGCTGGCGGCTTCTCGCTTGTGGAACCAGACGGTCTTCAAGGTTGCTCAGTGCTTCTTCCATGTTCAGGTTGATGGAACCTATCTCCTGGTTCACCTTTGACTGGATCTTCATGACACGTTTACTCAAGGCAAAAAGTGAATCTTCCACCATCTTGGCATTGTCTTTCAGCTTGTGTTGCTGCTGGCTCATCTTCAGATATTGCGGGTTGTTCACATCCATCGTCCTCAGATCCTGCATTAGCCTTTCCTGGTCGAAAGAAAGGCGTAACAAATTTTCCAGGAGTGCGCGAAGCGCTTGCATGTCTTCTTCGTTTTGTTCCTGCTCCATTTGCTGCTGCTTCTTTTTCATCTGCTGCGACAGCTGCTCCATTTTTTGGGAAGAGTTTTTCTGCGACTTGGAAGCCTTGCTTTTTTTCTGCTGGCCTAATTCATCCGAACTCTGCTTCATTTCTTCTTCAATGTTCTTTTCCTGTTCATCAGTATTGGGAAGATCTTTTTTCTCTTCGAGGGCATCGTTTTTCTTAGCCAATTCGTCCATGTCCTTGCGGAAATCTTCAAACTCTTTGTTGAGTTCATCCTGCTTATCCTTCAATTCCTTACTGTCGCTGTCTTTATCTTCTGATTTTTTGGAAAGATCATCCTGCTTTTTTGCCAGCTCGTCCAGCTTGTCGATATTCTCCTGAAGTTTTTGATCCACCTCCATTTGCTTGAACAATTCGATGGCGCGTTCAAGTTCCTTTTGAAGATCCTTGTTATCGAATTTCATCTGGGTGAGTTGTTCCTGCAATTTGTTTTTGTCGATGTTGTCCATGAGTTTTTGCATCTCGTCCATGAGTTTCTTTAACTCCGGCGACATCATCTTATCCATCATCGACTGCAATTGCTCCTGCTTTTGAAGGATGTCTTCATTCACTTTCTTGAACTCTTGTTCCTGCTTGTTTTTTTGTTCGTTTTTCCTGCGGAGCTCTTCCATTTTCTTCGCCAGTTCCTCCTGCTTCTTCAAAAGATCTTCCGCCTTCTTTTTATCTTCCCAGCTCAGCTCTTTTTTATCCAGCAGTCTCTTTGTGAGATCATTCAGATCTTTTTGGATTTGTTGTGATTCGGTGATGCTCTTTTTGAGATCATCCTTTATCGAGGCATTGCTCTTCTCCGTTTCATCGGAAATGTCTTTCAGACTTGGTGCTTTGAATACCAGAGTTTGCGAGCGTGTGGATTTCGGGCCAGTAAGTCCGTCATTGTCGAAGATTTCAAAATAATATTCCACTTCATCGCCCGCATTGATGTTGATGGTGCTCAGATCCCAGTAATGAAAAAACTGGTCAGAAGTGGTGTTGTGATTTAAGGGCAGACTTTCACTGAACTGCTTATCTTTTTTGTTCTCCAGTGAGTCGTTGGATTTTAAAAAGCGGTAGTTAAACGTAAGCTTTGAAAAACCGTAATCGTCCTTGATCAATCCTTTAAAATAAGTGCGTTTGGTGGAGAAGGAATCTCTTTGTTGCTCCACAGAAATGGAAGGATAGACATCAGGAATTACAGAAATGCCGAAACGAATCGAATCCTTATTCGATAAAAAACTGTTTGCGGTGCTGATGATATAAGCATCGTTTCTGAAAAATTTCCGGGAGAAAGAAAAGGAGTTCTCTCCTGACTTTTCCAATGAAACTGTACTATCCTTGAAGATCATTCGAATATGATCTGTGTTTTGCGTATTGAAACTCCAGCGGACTTTTGTTCCTGCGGGTATCACAAGATCTCCGGTGTTCTGAAGGCTTTCGTTAGTCTTGTTCAGGTAGGCAGGGTAGTCCAGGTTTACCTGGAAATTAATGAGTACCGGATTCGGGAGAGCTTCAAGTGTGTATTCGTCAGAATAAAAGCCATCGGCAAACAAGCGAAAGTTTTCGCTGCGCTGCAAGTTTCTGAAAGTGTAGTGAAAGCTGGTCAGGTTTTCTTTTTCCAGCCGAAATTGATTTCCGCTGATTTCGATAAAGGCTTCAGCAGGCACTTCCTTGCCATCGATTTTTATATCCAGCCGGAAG
Organism: uncultured Bacteroidota bacterium; assembly: GCA_963775555.1. Lineage (GTDB taxonomy): Bacteria > Bacteroidota > Bacteroidia > AKYH767-A > 2013-40CM-41-45 > QQVM01. Next base: position 716,570 of record CAVZJJ010000002.1, read on the forward strand.
TCTTGCTGTTGAATAGCTTTCAATTCCCTGTTGAGGATACTAAAATTGAAAGGAGCCGGCTTCTCAAAATAAGTTCCATGTGAGATCAGGCGTTGTGTGCTCTCTTTGATAAGACTCGGTGCGGTAAACAAAATCACAATCAGTGCTAACAAGGGCAACAATGCATAGCGCAAATGCTTCTTGTTTTCGCTGATATTGATTGCACTCACAAAAGGTACCGGCTGGAGTTCACGTATTTTCTGGTCGATTCCTGCGTCGATGAGCTCTTGATTCCTGCTGGTTGCCTGTGGATGGATAGCTATTTGTCCGTCATTGGCTTCTTCACTGAGCTTTTTCAGCTGAAGGACATTCAGCAGCTTGTCCTGTACATTCGAGAAATGAGTTCCTATTATTTTTGCCGCTTGTTCATGTGAAATAATTTTTCCAATACGGTATAAATGCGCTAATGGGATGACAACAAATTTTCCGAGGATAAACAGAAATCCGCTCAGAAAACCATAAAACAAAACCGCCCTCAGGGTAGTGCTGAAGTGTCCAAAATATTCAAGGCTGATCACCAACAGGTAAAAGGCCAGCGATAAAGCAAAACCATAGATGGCCCCCCGGATGAGGAGGTTCTTGTAATACTTTCGGATGAAAGCATCCAGTTTTTCAATCAGCTGCTTGTAACTATCGTTCATGTAAGGCTTTACTCTGTAGTAGTTGAAGAATAACAAAGATACAAAATAACGAGGGAAAGGCCTTGTTTATTGCTGTTAAGCTTCGTTAAATCAGGAGAAATTCCAATGCCTTATAACATTGAAAAGCAAGAATGGTTTCCGGGAATGAAAATAGATTCAAATCTATGAGCCGGTGAAATATCTTCCGAAGACACCCAAAGGGAGATTCATTCCCGTACTGGCCTTCAGGTATAGTTCTCCTGTTTGTAGTTTCTCCGGGCCCTTTAGTAAATTTTCCACGATAAGGGATGAAAAGCCGAGTGAATAAGTATTCAGGATGAGAAAGTGTTCTTCTTCGTCTAGCAATTGGAAAACCAGTTTCATCATCTCATTGATCATGTCTTCCAGTTTCCATTTTTGTCCCTCATTGCCATGCCCGTAAGCAGGAGGGTCGAGGATAATGCCATTATACTTCTTCCCCCGCTTTACCTCTCGTTTAACAAATGTGAGAGCGTCTTCTACCACCCAGCGAATGTCTCTCAGACCGGAGAGTTCCATGTTTTCTTTTGCCCAGCTTACAACCTGTTTGATGGAGTCGAGGTGTATGATGTCAGCACCGGCTGCTTTTGCCGCCAGTGAGGCTCCTCCGGTATAGGCGAATAAATTCAAGACCCTGGGCTGTGCAGTCTTCATGCTTTTTACGCATGAATTGATATAATCCCAGTTGCAGGCCTGCTCCGGAAAAATGCCCACATGTTTAAATGAGGTAAGAGCGAGGCGGAAGTGTAAGGATGAAGGAGAGGAAGCTTCCTTGACAGGATATTGAATGGCCCAACGTTCAGGCATTTCCTTTAATTTCTTCCATGTTCCGCTTGAGCTCGACCGGGAAACAAAACGCACATGGGCTGCTTTATCCCACTCACGTTCAGTAAGTACAGGATCCCAAAGTGCCTGTGGCTCGGGACGGATGGTCACATACTTGCCGAAGCGTTCCAGTTTTTCAAAATTCCCGCAATCGATCAGTTCATAATCGGGAAATTCAGAGGGGGTGAGAAGGAGCATGTCGCGAAAATAGATAATTCGGAGATTGGATGGAGGGTGAGAGGCGATTTCAATATTAAGCGTTCAACGTTTTTCGTTCAACGATTCACGTTCTCTTGATATCCTCCGTTCAACGTTCACCGTTCACATTCCCCTTCAACCTTGGCGATCGTGCTGATTGAAGCGGCTTCCAGCGACCCAAAAGTTTTCAACAAAGCAAGGGAAACCGGGATCAATAAGTACTTTTATACCATCATTAAACAATTTATCTACGCAAAATATGACTTCTGAAAATAAAGAGCCACAAATGACAATTGAAACTATGCAAACCAAATTGGCCAACCAAAAGAACTTCATCGATCAATTGACCACTGAAAACGAGGAGCTTTTTCACCAGTTTAACCACCTCATGGTTAGGAACACCAAATTGCTCAAGAGGGTTGATGACCTTCAGAATATCATCGACGACCTGCATATCCGCATCGAAGAATTGCAATTGATCAACAGCAACATGCTTCAGATGAATGATACCCTGCGCCGCAGAACGGACATGGCGATTTCCGGCGGCTCGGATCCCCGAAACTCCGGGATTTCTTCTTCAAATCCATATTCACAGGATATGAAATATTTTACAACCCTGGATAAGGTGAAGGACCCAGCAGACCAGTTTGACCTCGATGCTTTGTATGAAAAGTGGAGGAGTTACCCCGGACAGCAGGCCACCAATGCCCCGAACCTCCGAAAGCAGGTCTTGATGCTTGTACACCTGTACAATAACAAATCTCTGCGAGCCAGCGAATTGTTCACGCTGAGTGGCGTTGGCGGAGTGACCGGTGCCCGTTATGTTTCCACACTTAAAAAATTCAACCTCATTCATTTTACAGGCGCAAGAAAGAAAGGGCATTACGAAATCACTCCCAAAGGGAAGAACTTTATTGAAAACGCGGTTTCACCTTCCGAAGAAACTATTCCTCAAAAGGAATCTTCCCTGATAGCTGCAGCCAGGAGGGGGATTCTTGAGAAGCAACCCATTTCCAATCCGCTTTCTGTCCTGGGACTGAATGATGATTTGTGAAAAGAGCTGCCTGAGCAAATTGATTTATGCCATCATAGAGGACTTTCGAATGTTAAAGGATCTTTCGTTCTACTGTAACAGTTCAACGTTGAACTTTTATCCATTCAGTCTTTCTCTTTCAGATTTCGGGATTCATCATTAAATCGTATCTACCTTTGCACCACAATTAAAAACACCATGTCAACCAGAATACGAGTTCGTTTCGCTCCAAGCCCCACGGGCCCTTTGCATATCGGGGGAGTACGCACCGCCCTATATAATTATCTCTTTGCTAAAAAGCACGGAGGAGATTTTATCCTACGCATTGAAGATACCGACCAGAACCGCTATGTTCCCGGTGCTGAAGAATACATCATCGAAGCATTGAAGTGGTGTGGCATCACACCCAACGAAGGGGTCGGTTTTGGCGATGGTCCCTATGCGCCATATCGTCAGAGTGAACGAAAAGGAATCTATAAACAATATGCTGATCAACTGGTAAATTCCGGTCATGCTTACTATGCATTTGATACAGAAGAGGAACTGACTGCATTGCGTACTCAGATGGAAGCAGAGAAATCCACTTTTTCCTATAATGGTGTCACAAGAAAAAAACTGGTCAATTCGCTGACACTTTCAAAAACAGCTGCGGCGGAACGGATTTCAAAAGGTGAATCCTATGTTATTCGTTTAAAGGTTCCGGAAAATGAAGAAATCCATGTAAATGATCTTATCCGTGGTGATGTTTCGGTGCATACTTCCCAGATGGACGATAAGGTATTGTTCAAGAGTGATGGGATGCCTACTTATCACCTGGCCAATGTGGTGGACGATTATCTCATGAAGATCACGCATGTTATCCGTGGAGAAGAGTGGTTGCCTTCGGCACCGCTGCATGTCCTGCTATACAGATCCTTCGGCTGGGAGCAGGTGATGCCACAATTCGCGCATCTTCCTTTGTTGTTGAAGCCTGAAGGCAATGGAAAACTCAGTAAACGCGATGGCGACCGTCTTGGATTTCCGGTTTTTCCACTGCGCTGGGTAGACCCTGCAACAAAAGAAGAATCCTCGGGTTACCGTGAGAAAGAATATTATCCGGAAGCGGTTACCAATATGCTTGCTCTCCTGGGATGGCATCCGAGTGGTGACAAGGAGATTTACAGTATGGAAGAACTCGTCGAAGATTTTTCTCTCGAAAGGGTGAATAAAGCCGGTGCCAAATTCGATCCTGAAAAAACAAAATGGTTCAACCAGCATTACCTGAGGATAAAACCCGATGCAGTGCTGGCAAATCATTTGAAAAATATTCTCCGCAGTGAATTTAATTTCAGCGCAGATGATCACCGTATGCAGGATGATTTTTTATTGAAAGCAATTCCGCTGTTGAAAGAGCGTGTGCAGTTTGAACACGAGATGCTTGAAGTGGGAAGATACCTGTTATTTAAACCTTCCGAATACGATCAGCAGGTAATTTCAAAAAAGTGGAAGGATAGTCATTCGGAATTTTTCCGTGCTCTCTTGCATGCATATGAAGGGATGAAAGAGTTTTCCGCTGTGCAGGCTGAAGAAGTTTTTCAAGCGACAGCCACCGCAAAAAATATCAAGGCCGGCGAGGTTCTTCAATTATTTCGTGTTTTCCTAAGCGGTCAGGGTGGAGGTGTGCAACTCTTTGGAATGGCTTCGCTACTTGGAAAGCAGGAAGTCATACAGCGCCTAAAAAATGCAATGACTGTCCTGGGCGTTGAAGTGAATGTGTAATAAATTATTAGAACGCAGATTAATATGATTCTTTAAGATTTATTTGTGTAAAATTTATTGGGACTAATTAACAAGAAACGAAACAAATTTATATCCGCGTAAATCAAAATTATCTGCGTTATCCGCGTTCCATCCATAATAACTTTTAAGCATATGCATCCCGATAAAGCCCCCAATTTCCTTGAAGATATAGTAGCCGATGACGTAAAAAACGGCAAGCATGGAGGACGTGTACTTACACGCTTCCCGCCGGAACCGAATGGATATTTACATATCGGACATTCGAAATCTATCTGTTTAAACTTTGGTCTGGCAAAGGATTTTAAGGGGAAGACCAACCTTCGTTTTGATGATACAAATCCTGTTACAGAGGAAACGGAATACGTTGACAGTATCAAAGAAGACATCCGCTGGCTCGGTTTTGAATGGACAGAGGAATTATATACTTCCGATTATTTTCCGAAGCTCTACGATTTCGCCGTCACCCTTATAAAGAAAGGTCTTGCTTATGTCGATGACTCAACACCGGAGCAAATTGCATCAACGAAAGGGACTCCGACAGAAGCGGGAAAGAACAGTCCGTTTCGTGACCGCACCGTGGAAGAGAATCTCGACCTTTTTGCACGAATGAAGAATGGAGAATTCAAGGATGGAGAAAAAGTGTTGAGAGCGAAAGTGGATATGTCCTCTCCCAACATGCACCTGCGCGACCCTCTGATGTATCGCATTAAGCATGCATCCCATCATCGAACCGGAAATGACTGGTGTATATACCCTATGTACGACTTCGCGCACGGACAAAGTGATTCGATAGAGGAGGTCACCCATTCGATTTGCACCCTTGAGTTTGAAGTGCACCGCCCCTTGTATGAATGGTTCATTGAAAAACTGGAGATCTATCCAAGCCATCAGTATGAATTCGCGCGACTCAATCTGAATTATACAGTGATGAGCAAACGCAAATTGTTGCAACTGGTAAATGAAAAGCATGTTACAGGTTGGGACGATCCCCGTATGCCTACTATCAGCGGACTTCGAAGAAGAGGATATACACCGGAGAGCATCCGGAATTTTTGTGACCGCATCGGTGTGGCCCGCAGGGAAAATGTGATTGATGTGGGCTTGTTGGAATTTTGTGTGAGGGAAGACCTGAACAAAATCTCAAATCGTATGATGGTGGTGATGGATCCTGTAAAACTGGTGATCACGAATTATCCGGAAGGAAAAGGAGAGGTGTTAAAAGGAGAAAACAATCCTGAGTTGGAAGACAAAGGCGGAGAACGTGATTTACCTTTCGGAAAAGAATTATGGATTGAACGGGACGACTTCATGGAAAATCCCGGAAAGAAATATTTTCGTCTCGGACCCGGATTAAAGGTTCGTTTGAAGCATGCTTATATCATTGAGTGTGAATCATACGACAAGGACGATGCGGGTAACATCACGGAAATCCGCTGCAGATATATTCCCGAAAGCAAAAGCGGGAGCGACACCAGCGGTGTCAACGTAAAAGGGACTATACATTGGGTAAGTAAGGAGCATGCCATCCGTTGTGAGCTCCGTTTGTATGATCGTTTGTTCAGGGTTGAGGATCCGTCTACTGCGGAAGGTGACTTTAAGGATCATCTGAATCCGGAGAGTTTGCATATTAATGCCATCGCGGTAGCTGAGCCATCTCTCAGCAGCGCGAAGCCGGGCGATAAGTATCAGTTTATACGCAAAGGATATTTTTGTACAGACAAAGAATCTACTCCATCTCATTTGATTTTCAATCGTACTGTTTCACTGAAGGATTCATGGGCAAAGGCAGGTTCATAGTATTAATTTGCAGGCATTATATTTTATCAATCGCAAACTGAAGGATTCATGATTATTACGCTGACAAATATCAGACTATATGCCTATCATGGTTGTTTGGAAGAAGAAGCAATCATCGGAGGAAACTATATTGTGGATGTGGATATCCACACAGATTTTTCAGAGGCCGCCCAAACCGATGATTTGTCCAGGACAGTTGATTATTGTGAAGTGTATGAAGTGGTGAAAAGAGAAATGGCCATTCGTTCGAAATTGATCGAGCATGTTGCCAAGCGAATAGGCAAATCGCTTTTAACCAGGAATAAAAATATTGAGAAAGCCGATATTCACTTGACCAAACTGGCGCCGCCGATGAATGGAGATGTGGAGAGTGTGACGGTGAAGTTGAGTGTGAAGAGGTGATCTAATTTGTACAGTACGCAACCGGAGATGGTTGCAATTTGCGACCGCTTTGTATTGATCCTCGAGAATGTTTAGTTTTTTAACGCTTTTCCAATTTCCATCTATATTCCATGAATTTATGTTTTGGACAAAATGCAGAATAAATCACCTTGTCTTTCCCTGAAAACCAATAAAATACCAAAGTCCCGAAAATTGACATAAGCAAAAGGGATTCGTATATTTGCAAACCTTCAAAAGGTCCTGTGGCCGAGTGGTTAGGCAGAGGTCTGCAAAACCTTGTACAGCGGTTCAAATCCGCTCGGGACCTCAAGTTTCATCCCATTAGGGCTCATTTCGCACCTTTTCGCGAAAATGGGCCTTTTTGCTTTTCATTAGGAGCCGTTAGGAGCCTTTAAGAGCCATACATGTTTCGCTCAGGTTTCGCTAAGGCCTCTGGGAATGTTTCGCTGGAGCTTTTTGTCTGCGGAAAATTGAGAGTTTCCTGAGGGAGAAGGTTTGGTGTATAATATTATACATTATTTCAAGAATTTTAGACAATCTACTGGATCATTTGAGTTCCTACATCTATTTATTGCAAGCATCATTTTGGGCTTATTGAAAAACCCTATTTAGTTATTTCAATTTTGTTTTTAATAATTGAGCATTAATAGCCACAATCACCGTGCTTAAACTCATAAAAGCTGCGCCTATTGCAGGGCCCATAACAAATCCTGCATTGTATAATACTCCAGCGGCCAAAGGAATTGCAATAACATTATAACCCGTTGCCCAGATAAGATTTTGAATCATCTTTTGATATGTAGCTTTGCCAAACAGGATAAGATTGAGTATGTCTTGTGGATTGCTATTAACGAGTATGATATCAGCCGTTTCAGCAGCCACGTCGGTACCTGAGCCGACGGCTATTCCGACATTCGCTTGAGCAAGAGCAGGAGCATCATTCACTCCGTCGCCTGTCATTGCTACGTATTCACCCTTAGCCTGGAGATCCTTTACAATCTCTACTTTTTGATGAGGCAATACTTCTGAAAAATATCCATCCAATCCTAATGAATTGCTAACAGCTTTAGCAACTTTTTCATTATCACCGGTGGCCATCATTACCTTGATTTTATTTTTCTTGAATATTTTAATTGCCTCAAATGATTCCGGTCTTATTTCGTCAGAGAGAGCAATGAATCCTGCAAGATGTTCATCAATAATTACAAAGACAATTGTCTCTGCTTCGTTACCCTCCGCATTTTTTGGGATGGAAAGATTTTTGTCTTTCAAATATCCCGGACTTACGACTTTTACATTTATACCTTCAACAATGGCTTCAACTCCTTTGCCTGTAATCGCATTGAAGTTCTCAGTCTTAGGGATAATTATATTTAATTCTTTCACTTTTTTAATAATTCCAAGTGCTATTGGGTGTTCTGAGCTTTGTTCCAGAGCGCTTGCAAGACGTAGCATTTCTTGCTTATCAAATTTTTCAGATACTGATTCAAATCGAGTAAGGCCAAAATCGCCTTTAGTTAGCGTGCCGGTTTTATCGAATAGGAGAGTAGTGATCTTTCTTGAGTTTTCAAATGCCGTTCTGTTCCTGATAAGCAAACCATTTTGTGCCGAGATCGCAGTAGAAATTGCCACGACCAAAGGAATTGCCAGACCTAAAGCATGAGGACAGGAAATAACCATCACCGAAACCATTCTTTCCAAAGCATAGACAAATTCAAATCCTAATGCAAGCCATACTATTAAGGTGGTTACGCCGACCAACAATGCAATATAGGTTAACCATTTCGCTGCTCTGTCGGCTAGATGTTGCGTCTTTGATTTTGCTTTTTGTGCCTCCTGTACAAGGCTGATAACCTTGTTCAGATAACTGTCCTGTCCTGTATTTTGAACCTGAACTTTTAGTGATCCGTTTCCATTAATTGCTCCACCTATAACTTGTTGTCCTGCTGATTTTTTTACCGGTTTTGATTCCCCTGTAAGCATTGACTCATTCAGATAACTTTCTCCCTCAGTGATCACTCCATCTGCGGGAATTTTTTCTCCGGGCTTTATTAATACAATATCTCCTTTATGAAGCTCCTCCAGTTTTACATCCATAACATGATCCCCATGCACTTTGTGCGCTGTTGATGGCATCATGCTTACTAAAAGTTCAAGTGCCTTGGATGCTCCCAAAACTGATTTCATTTCAATCCAGTGTCCTAAAAGCATTATGTCAATAAGAGTAACAAGCTCCCAGAAGAACATTTTTCCGGGCAAACCGAATACCACAGCGGAACTATATGCGTAAGCTACTGTGATAGCCACTCCAATTAATGTCATCATCCCGGGTGCACCTTTTGAGACTTCGTCCTTTAAGCCTTTCAGGAATGGCCATCCTCCATAGAAATATACAATGGATGATAAGAGAAACAGAACAATTAAATTTCCCGGGAAAACTAAATTGAATCCAAGAAATTCCTGAACCATTGGTGATATAACCAGAACAGGAATGGTAATTAAAATTGAAATCCAAAAGCGTTTCTTAAAGTCATCAATCATCATACGGTGATGATCGTGGCCCATGTGACCGTGAGAGGGGTTTTCATCTGTCTTGCCCTTCCCGTGGATTGAATGCTCATCGGATTGAATATGTTTCATTGGTGTTTTTGATTGATCGATATGTTGATGTTCATTTTCCATTTTGATAGGAGTTGGTTTTATGTAATTTAAAAAATCCTTATTCACTGAATTTTATCGGCTTGGTCATTGTTATTTCAATTCTAAGATTATTTCGCCGCAACTAATCATCTCCTGCCCGAAATATGGATTTTTAATTTCTCGTTCATTACTTATCCAGTTCGCACCTTTATTTTGATTGGCCATAGGGCAATGAATTACAAATAGATTTTCATCCATCGGGCCGAAAGTTTCAGTCAATAGAATAAATTGTTCAGATACAATGCGAAATTGTATTCTGAGTGCACCAATGTTTTCTGCAGACTGAATTGTACTTAGTGATTTGACAAGAGTAGTGCTAGCTTTCATCCATAAATTATGCGACTCACCTTTAAATACATTCATATCAACAGTTTTAATTTTTTTTAATAGAGTTGTTGATATAGTTTTACCTTTCTCAAAATCATCTTCAACTAATGCGTCTTTTAATTTCAAGTATTCCTTAACTAGTGGAACTATTGATTCTTTTTCGTTTTTGTTTGATTTAATTTGTTTGACTGGAGTCTTTGTTTCTTCCATCGCTTCTGCTCCATGATTATGTCCTGTCATTTTAACCCCACCTTCAGGACTCATCATGCTGGGTTTTCCTGCTAATTGTGCTGCTGCGTCTATGCTAAAGGTCCCATTGCTTGCGATTTCCATCCCTTCGCTTAATCCTGATTTGATAAGATAGCTATCTCCTAATGAGGGTCCAAGTACCACTTCAGTCATCATGAAGTTTACACCTTTATTAGTTTGGTTTTTCACATATACAACAGACCTTTCTCCTGTCCACATCACTGCAGATTTAGGGATGACCAACCCTTCCTTTTCTCCCTTTAGTTTGCTTTGAATACGACCGGTAACAAACATTTCCGGCTTTAATTTCATTCCTTCATTGATAAATTCAATCCGTGCTTTAGCTACCCGGGACTGAGGATTAATTACCGGATCTATAAATGAAATATTTCCACTGAATGTTTTTCCGGAAATTGATTGTACTGTAAATTCTACTTTGTCTCCCTCATGAATCCATTCCATGTCATTCTCATATACATCAAACAGTATCCAAACTTTAGATAAATCTACGATGTCAAACACAGGCATGCCTTTCATAATGTAATCACCCGTATTGACACGTTTTCTTAGAACAACCCCGGAGACATCTGAGAGTACAGGAAACTTGTCCTGAATTTTTTTTGTTGTGACTACTTGTTCTATCTGTTGGTTTGTGATTTTCCAGTTTTTTAATTTTTCTTTTGCTGCTTCAAAAAGTTCCGGCTGTACTTCTTTGACTTTTAGTGCTTCAAGAAGTTCTTCTTCAGCAGTAACAAGTTCAGGAGAATAGAGCAATGCCAATGTTTGTCCTTTTTTTACTTCTTCGCCTGTAAAATTTACAATCAATTGTTCAATACGTCCGGGGAAGTGAGATACCTGAGAAAAAATTAATCTTTCATCTGCTTGTACCTTTCCCGGCATCCTTATTTCCTTTACAGGTTTCCCTTTTTCTACAATTATCGTTTGAACATTGGCGAGTTGCATTGCTGTTTCAGACATGCTAATTGCCATTGGGTTGTCATCATCAGCTCCTGAAGAATTAAGCGGGATCAAATCCATTCCGCAAATAGGACATTGGCCGGGTTCATTCATGCGGATTTGTGGATGCATTGAACAAGTCCATATTTGTTCCTTGCTTGCGGTAGTCATAGCATTTCCTTCTGGATTTTCAGACGATGTTTTGTTGCCCGGCTTGATCAACCAACCAATAATTACCCCCGCCAATATTAATAGGGTGAATCTGATATACTTATTTTTCAATATGTTTTTCATAATCTAGTTTTTTGCACTTAAGTATTCCAGCTTTGCTTTAGCGATAAAATAATTTTTCACTGCTGTGGAAGTGTTGATTTTGTATTTAAAATTAAGTTGTTGCATTCTTAATACTTCTTCGAAATCTTTCCCTGAATTACTATATGCTGCCATGAGTAAATTCGATGCCTGATTCGTCTTTTCGAGTTGGCTACTGAATAATTTGTACTCATCTAAAGCTCTACTTAGATCATAGTAGGCCATTTCGTAACCGGAAATTAGATCATTGTTAAGGTCTTTTCTCATATCCTGCAAAGAACTTTGCATCAATTCTGATTCTTTAAAAGCTGCTTTATATTTTTTTCGATAGATAGGAAGAGAAATAGAAACCATCGGCATAATTGCATCTTTTCCGTTGCCTGGAACATCCATATCGGTCCTTTCATCTATGATTGTATAGTTTAAACCAATCCCGAATTTTGGTAAGCCTTGTTTTTTTGATGCAACACCTTGCTGTTGCCATGCACTTATTTTTTTATCAATTTCAATTAATTTTGGATTATTCTCTAGCATACTGTCAGTCGTATGAATAGGTAAGCCTAAATCAGGAATCAAACTATCTTTTATTATTAGTTCTGTGTCTGAAGGAAGATTAACCAATTTATTCAATTGAGCCAGAAGGGCTGTTCTTTTTTCTGTAAGAATTTTTAGATCAGTTTGGATATCATCAAGTATGATATCAACTCTAACTACATCTACCATTGATCCACTGCCATTTTTAAATCGACTAAGTGAAAGTGTTTTATAAGTTTCAAGAATGGCTTTGTTTTCAGTTTGATATTTTATTGTCTCATCTAATTCATAAATTGGATACCAGGCCGATTTTACTTTGTAAACAAGTTCATTGCGGGCGTCCAGCCAGGATTGGAATTTAGCCTCTGCCATATATCCCATTACTTCGCCTTGTGCCTTTAATGTTCCGATCCATGGAAACATTTGATTTAAAATGAAGATTGCACGTTGGGGGCCCACCCTTGTCTCAATCATTTGTCCGAATGCACTTATTGATAAGGTAGGATCAGGAAGAGATATGACCTGAGGGATTTTTTGTAAAGCGGCTTCGAATTCAGTGTACTTTGCTTTTAAACCTAGATTGCTATCTATAGCAAGCTTTAAATAACCATTTAGCGACTGGCTATAAGCGTTTACCGCAACAAAAAATGAAAGAATTAATATTATATTTTTCATGCAGCTATTTTATTTTGTCGATTAATAATTCCTTCTCTCCAATAAGCTTGAAGCACCGGTACAACAAACATGGTCATTAGTTGTATGGTCATTCCTCCAAAGGTTGGAATGGCCATGGGTATCATGATGTCAGCACCTTTTCCCGTAGATGTCAATACAGGAAGTAGTGCAATAATTGCCACAGCCGCTGTCATCATAGCAGGTCGGACTCTTTTTTTGCCTGCGATTAAAACTGCTTCTCTGACTTTGCTTATTGTGTCAGGTTTTCTTTCTTCGAAAACCTGATGTATATAGGTTCCCATTATTACTCCGTCATCTGTTGCAATTCCAAATAATGCAATGAACCCGACCCAAACAGCGACGCTTAGATTTATTGTATGCATCTGAAAGAGATCACGCATATTGGTTCCTGCAACTGAAAAATTCATAAACCAACCTTGTCCATAGAGCCAAATCATAATGAATCCTCCCGCGAATGCGACAAAGACTCCCGAGAAATGGATCGATGACGCAGTTACCGTTTTGAATTGAAAAAAGAGAAGCAGAAAAATTATAATAAGACTTATCGGAATAACGATACCGAGTCGCTTCACTGCGCGTATTTGGTTCTCATAACTTCCTGAGAATTTATAATTGACTCCGGCAGGGATTTGAAGTTCTCCCTTCGCGATTTTTTGTGAAATAAATCTTTGCGCTTCATCAACGACATCTACTTCAGCATATCCTTCTTTCTTGTCAAACAATACATATCCTACCAAAAATGTGTTTTCGCTTTTAATATTCTGCGGACCTCTTACATACTCAAGTTCTACTAAGTCGCCTAATGGTACTTGCGCACCGGTTGGTGTAGGAACAAGAATCTTTTTTAGTTTTTCCGGATCATCCCGTAATTCTCTCGGGTATCGAACTCTCACCGGATATCGTTCACGCCCTTCTACTGTGTTTGTGATTTTCATTCCACCCACAGCTGCCTCAATGACTTTTTGAACCTGATCAATACTTAAACCATAGCGTGCTATTGCATCGCGGTTAATATTTAGTTGGATGTATGGTTTGCCAACTATCCTGTCGGCAAAAACTGCTTCTGTTTTTACAGAAGGTACTTCTTTAAGAATATTTTCAAGTTCGAGTCCAAATTTTTCAATCGTTGCCAAATCCGGACCATAGACTTTTATTCCCATCGGTGCTCTCATCCCGGTTTGCAACATTACCAGTCTTGTTTCAATAGGTTGTAACTTCGGAGCAGACGTTACACCCGGCAGATTTGCAACCTTTACTATTTCATTCCATATGTCATTTGGCCTTTTGATGTGAGGTCGCCAGTTTCTAAAATACTGTCCGTCTTCATCCGGAATCAATTCCGATTTGTTTATTCCTTTTTTTAATGCATCTTCATTGCTTATTGTATCTCCTGTATTTAAAATAAATCGATTTTCTTTATCTGTTTTAAAGGTTTGTCGTTTACCTTTTTCATTGATTATATATTCTGGTTTGTAACTGATAAGGTTTTCATACATAGAGATAGGAGCAGGGTCTAAGGCAGATTCTGCTCGTCCAAGTTTGCCAACGGCAAGTTCTACCTCGGGTATATTGGCAAGCTGCATGTCTAATTGCTGAATTACTCTTTTATTCTCCTCCATTCCTGAATGAGGCATAGACGTGGGCATGAGCAAGAAGCTTCCTTCATTGAGTGATGGCATAAATTCTTTTCCGATGCCGGGAAACGCATGAGTTAAGCCTGACCATACAAAATTTGTCCGGAGATTTATACCAATCTTATCAGTTCCTTTAGCGATAATTCCAAATGTTTTGTTGAAGCCAAGCCAAATGGTAATGCCAAAAAGAATAGTTATAAGAGGGATCAACATGAATTTGCCTTTGTTGACAAGGCACCATTTCAGTATTGGTTCATAGAAGTGGACGATTAAAAGAAGCGATCCCAAAATCAAACCAAGTAAAATCACAACAAATAAATAATTGCCGAACAGTGATGTTTGGTGGCCCAATGGCACCCATTCTTCTGTTAGAAAAAAGGTTGCAGCCAAAACTGTAATTGCTATATTAATATAGTTTGGGGACGATTTGTATTTCGTAGGCCATTTTAATTCGAATAAATTATTGATTCCAATAACTACAAGAGCAAGGGGAAGAAATATTTTAGCGTAGATAGAAAGAATGATTCCTGCCGCTATAAATGAAAAATTCCACATTCTCCTGACTCTTTTTTTATCATAGTCTATGGAGAAGATTATTTTTGCCAGAGCGGGTAAGATGGCTATGCCAAGGATAAAAGACCCCAGGAGTGCAAATGTTTTGGTGAACGCAAGTGGACGGAAAAGTTTCCCTTCTGCCGATTCCATTGCGAATACAGGTAGAAAGCTTACGATAGTAGTTGCAAGAGCTGTAGTAACCGCAGGGGCAACTTCGCAGGTGGCAGCGTATATAATTTCCTGCATTTGTTTGCCTTTTGCACCTTCATTTTCCGAGAGCTCTAAATGCCTAACAATATTTTCGACAAATATTATTCCAACATCTACCATTACTCCAATGGCAATCGCTATGCCGGATAGTGCTACGATGTTTGCGTCCACATGAGTGAATCGCATCACAATAAAAGTCATAAGCACTGCAATGGGTAATAAACTTGAAATTAGTAGTGATGCTTTTAAACTTAACACTAATACGATGACCACTATAATGCTAATAAGAATTTCATGTGAGAGGGCATTTTCCAATGTTCCAATTGTCTCATGAATTAATTGAGTGCGGTCATAGAATGGAACAATTGCAAGTTGACTGCTGCGTCCATCCGCTAATATTTTTTTTGGTAGTCCCGGTTCAATTTCGGCGATCTTCTTCTTTACATTATTAATTACTTCCAAAGGGTTTGATCCAAACCTTGCCACAACTACTCCTCCGACTACTTCCGCTCCATCCTTGTCTAGAAGTCCTCTTCTCGTAGCCGGGCCAAGACTTACGTTGCCAATATCTTTGATCCTGATCGGTACATTATCATTTACCGATACAACAGCTTTTTCTAAATCTGAAACACTTTTAATGTAGCCTAGCCCTCTAACAATATATTCTGCCTGATTTATTTCGATGGTTTTTGCACCGACATCAAGATTGGAGTTTTTAACTGCCATCATCACTTTATCCAGACCTACACCATATGCTTTCAGAGCTTCAGGGTTTACATCAACCTGATATTCCTGGACAAATCCACCGATTGAAGCAACTTCAGAAACACCATCAACTGCATTCAATCCATATTTTACATAATAATCCTGAGCAGATCTTATTTCATGTAGATCCCAGCCTCCAGTAGGATTTCCTTTTTCATCTCTTCCTTCCAGTGTATACCAAAATACTTGTCCTAATGCGGTGGCATCAGGACCTAGAGACGGCTGAACGCCTTCCGGTAGTAAACCCGCAGGAAGCGAATTTATTTTTTCAAGAATTCTGGATCTCGACCAATAGAATTCGATGTCTTCCTTAAAAATAACATAGATGCTGGAGAATCCGAATATAGAAGAACTCCGAATTGATTTTACTCCGGGAATACCTAACAAATAGGTAGTTAATGGATAAGTTATTTGATCATCAATGTCCTGTGGTGAACGACCGGACCAAAGCGTAAAAACAATTTGCTGATTTTCTCCAATATCCGGAATTGCATCAACCGGTACTGAGTCATCCGGCAAGAACGAAAATTTCCAATCGAAAGGTGATGTAACGGTTCCCCATCCGATGAAAAGGAGCAGCAATAGAATTGTTACAACCTTGTTTTCCAGAAAGTATCTGACTATTTTATTAAGCATAATGTAATTTGATTAAAATGGAAGCAAATAAAATGGCAGAAATTGCCTGTCAGCAATTATGAATAAACATAATTGCATTCCATCAAACTATATAAATCAAATTAGGAAAGCCTGAATCCGGACAAATATATCCGTCTTCAGATGGCGGTGAGAAATTAAAATCGAAAACCGGACTACTAGATTTCTCGGTATGAAAAAATGTGTAAAGAAAATAACTTTCAATAAAAGTTAAGTCAATTGTAATTTCCTTGTCAATCGTAGGGATCTTATAGGAATCTTCAATTTGGTAGCTTGTGATCTCATTTTCACAACATCTTTTTTCAAATTGTGTCTCTGAATTCAGACAATTTCCATACACATCTGTCTCCATACCACAGCCCGGCATGCTATCAGCTAAAAAGTTCATACTACGATTGTGCACCTTACCTCCACAAAAATGCGTAGCAAAACTAACACCAACACTTGATGTAAGAATTAGCATTGAAAGTAAAATGCTTATTAGCTTTTTCATTGTCAATTGAAAGACTTAACTATAAATATAAGGGTTTTATTGTTCTTATCCAATGATTTGTATCAGTTTAAACTTTAGATCTGTGTTAATTAATCAAATTCGAAAGAATTCTTCCTAATTGTTACCATGATTTCATTTTGTCACAAAAGTAAATCATCAAACTTGACATGATAATCATTAAAGCGTCTTCAATAATAATAACTGAAGTCATTGGTAAGTTAAAAATAGAACCGAGGCATCCACATTGTATCTCTTGATATTCAAAACTCTTTGGAGTACACAGATTAAACTAATTTACAGAATGATGAGAGTTGTCCAATATGTAAGCATTGGATTGAAGTTTGTAACCTATGCTATTCTCAGACCAAACTCGTGAGCTGCATAGATATAAGTCGGACGGAGTAGACAATCTTACGAGTAGTAGTCAACCCTTTAATACTCGTCAACTAAGAAGTGAGGATCTAGGTAGGGCCTAAAAAGTGGAGTTTCAGTTTATTTTGGGCATTATTTTAACTATCCGCTTTTCTTCTTATATTTGAGCCCGTGAAATTCTTTGCATTTATATTTAGTTTTTATCTTTTTGCTTTGGCGGTACTGCCATGTAGCGACATGGAGGACTGTAAATATGAAAGTGCTGGACAGCTCAACTTATAGCCTCTGCAAGTCATTCCGATCATGACGCTGACACTGAAACTTGTTCACCATTTTGTCTTTGTTCTTGTTGTGGACAATCAATAAACACTCAATTTTATTCGACCTCTGTACACAATCAGACACCTGTAGCTGTACAAGGCTTTCCTCTTTTTAATGCTTCTTTTGTCTCTGAGGTGTATATGTCCATTTGGCAACCGCCAAAAATCAGCTAATGAATTTATGATGTTCTGTTAGTACAGAACAAAGCAATGCTATTTGCAGTGTATTCACACTGTAAGTATTCATGTATTCATTCATTAAACTGATTTAAAAATGTTAGACAGAATAATTGCGTTCAGCATAAAAAATAAATTCATCATTGGATTGATGACACTTGCACTCATTGTATGGGGAGTGTGGAGTGCAACTAAATTGGCTATTGATGCAGTTCCTGACATCACCAATAACCAAGTGCAAATCATAACTGTTTGCCCAACCCTTGCAGGACAAGAAGTAGAGCAGCTTGTAACTTACCCAATTGAACAAAGCATTGCCAACCTTCCCGATTTGGAAGAACTACGTAGTATTTCCCGGTTCGGACTTTCGGTAATTACCGTTGTGTTTAAAGACAAAGTAGACATCTATTTTGCCAGGCAACTTATATATGAACGGCTAAAGGAGGCCGAAGAAAAAATTCCTAAAGGAGTTGGCACACCTGAATTGGCACCTGTAAGCACAGGTTTAGGCGAAGTATATCAATACATCATTCATCCTAAAAAAGGTAGTGAAGGAAAATACACTGCCATGGATTTGCGGACAATGCAAGATTGGATAGTAGCCCGACAACTATATGGCACGGCAGGAATTGCAGAAGTAAACAGTTTTGGCGGGCAACTGAAACAGTATGAAGTTGCCGTAAACCCTGACCGACTTGTTGCAATGGGAATAACCATTCCCGAAATTTTTACTGCTTTAGAAAAAAACAACGAAAACACTGGCGGAGCATACATTGACAAAAAGCCAAACGCCTATTTCATTCGTGGTGTAGGTTTGATTAGTTCGTTTGATGACATCAAAAACATTGTTGTTAAAACCAATCCAAACGGCATTCCAATCCTGATAAAAGATGTGGCCGAAGTGCATTTTGGTAGTGCGGTGCGATATGGGGCAATGACTTATAACGGAGAAGTTGATGCGGTAGGTGGAGTGGTAATGATGCTGAAAGGTGCGAATAGTGCTGATGTTGTTAGTCGCATAAAAGATAAAATGCAAAACATTCAAAAATCATTGCCTGCTGATGTGGTGATTGAACCTTATTTAGACAGAACTGATTTGGTGAACCGTGCCATTTCTACCGTTGAAAAAAACCTGATTGAAGGAGCATTGATTGTAATTTTTGTATTGGTGCTATTCCTTGGAAATCTTCGTGCAGGATTGATTGTAGCTTCTGCCATTCCCTTATCAATGTTGTTTGCATTAGGAATGATGAATGTATTTGGTGTAAGTGCAAACCTAATGAGTTTAGGTGCCATTGACTTTGGTTTGATCGTGGACGGTGCAGTTATTATTGTGGAAGCGACGATGCATCATTTGGGGTTAAGGAAAACAAAAGGAAAATTAACACAGATAGAAATGGACGGTGAAGTCCTTGTGTCCGCTTCAAAAATACGTAAGAGTGCCTCCTTTGGTGAAATTATAATTCTAATTGTATATATCCCAATTCTGACTTTAGTAGGTATCGAAGGTAAAATGTTTGTTCCGATGGCGCAAACTGTGAGTTTTGCCATTTTCGGAGCATTGATTTTATCTTTTACCTACATTCCAATGATGTGTGCAGCTTTCCTTTCTAAAAACGTATCGCACAAGCAGACTTTTAGCGATAAGATGATGAATTATTTCCAACGCATTTATGCTCCTCTTCTAGATAAAGCAATTCGTTTTAAAAAAATATTTGTAGGAGCAACTATTGCGGTATTCGCAATTTCTGTTTTCGTATTTTCAAAAATGGGTGGTGAATTTATCCCAACATTGCAGGAGGGTGATTTTGCATTTCATTGTATACTTCCACAAGGCACATCTTTATCTCAAAGTTTGGAAACTTCTATGCAAGCATCCCGACTAATTAAAAAATTTGATGAGGTAAAAATGGTAGTTGGTAAAACAGGGGCTGCTGAAGTTCCTACAGACCCAATGCCACCCGAAGCAACGGATATGATGATTATTTTAAAACCGAAAAGCGAATGGAAGCGGGAAATTTCTTACGATGAATTGGCAGAGGAATTTGAAGAAAAACTCAATACAATTCCCGGAGTATTTTTTGAGAAAAACCAACCTATTCAAATGCGGTTCAATGAACTAATGACAGGCATTCGCCAAGATGTAGCCGTAAAGATTTTCGGTGAAAACATGGACACACTTTTAGAATATGCCAATAAAGTAAATTCAGTTGTACAAAGTGTGGATGGTGCAACCGAACCAAGTGTTGAACGGGTGGCAGGACTACCACAAATCGTAATCAAATACAACCGTTCTCAAATTGCTAACTATGGATTAAATATTGAGGACATCAATCACATTGTAAGCACTGCCTTTGCAGGTGGAGGGGCTGGTGTGGTATTTGAAAATGAACGCAAATTTGAATTAGTGGTTAGGCTGGATAGCACCCACCGAAACAACATTGCCGATGTAAGTCATTTATATATCCCAACTAGAAACGGAGCACAAATTCCGTTATCACAGGTTGCAGATATAAAAATGGAATTAGGGCCTGCACAAATAAGCCGAGAAGATGGTAAACGAAGAATTGTTGTTGGTTTTAATGTAAAAGGAAGAGATGTAGAAAGTGTTGTGGATGATATTGAAAAGCAACTTACGGAAAAAGTAAAACTACCAGAAGGATACTATTATACCTACGGAGGAACTTTTGAAAACTTGAAAGCAGCCTCGAAACGACTGATGATTGCTTTGCCCGTTGCATTGGCTCTCATTTTCGTGTTGCTTTATTTCACTTTCAATTCTGTCAAGCAGGCAGCACTTATTTATACAGCCATTCCAATGAGTGCAATCGGTGGAGTATTCGCTTTGATTATTCGTGATATGCCTTTTAGTATTTCGGCAGGTGTTGGTTTTATTGCCTTGTTTGGTGTTGCAGTTTTGAACGGAATTGTTCTCGTCAGCACTTTCAACCAATTAGAGAAAGACGGGGTGACGGATATTCTACAGCGAATTAGGGAAGGAACAAAGATTCGTTTGCGCCCTGTACTCATGACCGCCACTGTTGCTTCTTTAGGATTTTTGCCCATGGCACTTTCACACGGGGCAGGGGCAGAAGTTCAAAAACCTTTGGCAACAGTTGTAATTGGAGGACTGCTTACCGCTACATTTTTAACGTTGTTTGTTTTGCCTCTGCTCTATCTTTTGTTTTCAGGAGAAAGGAAACTAAAACCGAATGTAACTGCACTCATTTTATTGTTTAGTGTTTTCGGTTTTACAATTACAAACGCACAAACACCAAAACAACTTTCACCAAATGATGTGATTGAATTGTCTTTAAAAAACAACCTGCAAATTCAATCATCACAACTCAATGTGCAGTCGTATTCAAAACTGAAAAACTCCTTTTTTGAATTGCCCAAAACAGAGCTCAATTATCAGTACGGGCAGTTCAACAGCATTAAGAAGGACAACAGTTTTCAGATTGCACAAAACATCCCTTTCCCCACGTATTACAGTGCCCGCTCGGGATTGTATAAAGCCGAGTATCAAAAGAGCGAGTTAAAACAGCAGGCAACAGTAAACGAAATAAAAGCACAGGCACAATTGCTTTATTATCACTTGCAGTATGTGCAAACGGCAAAAGTTAAGCTAAAGCAGTTGGACAGTTTGTATGGCGATTTTGTAAATGCTGCAACATTGCGCTACAACACAGGTGAAACAAACCTGCTGGAAAAAACAACTGCCGAAACAAAGCGCAATGAAATTACATTGCTCTTTAAACAAGCAGAAGCCGAATATGCTGCAACTTATAACTCCTTAAAAACGCTCATGAACAGTAGCGAAGATTTTGAAGTCAGCAAAGTATTTGAGCCAATCACATTAACAGCAGATTTAGATACATCTGCAATTATGCAAAACCCTTCTTTGCAAATGATGTATCAGCAGGCAGTTATAGCAGAGAAAAATAAAAAACTGGAAGCGGCTCAAACACTTCCTGATTTTAATGTAGGTTATTTTAGCCAATCAATAATCGGTTTCCAAAATGTAAACAACAACGATGTTTATTTTGGTTCATCCGACAGGTTCACAGGTTTTAATGTAGGTATAAATATTCCGCTTACTTTTTTCAGCAACACGGCAAAAATTAAATCGCTCAAATTGCAACAGCAGTCTTTAATGAAAGAAGCAGACAATACTAAATTGTACTTGCAAAACCAATTGCAAAATGCTTTTCAACAATATGCGGTATACCTTGCACAATATAACCTGTATAAAACTTCTTCCACCAAAAATGCAGAGGCTATAGCCAATACGGCAACACTTGGTTTCCGTAGTGGAGAAATTGGTTACATAGAATATGCAAACGCATTGCAGACTGCAACCGATGTACAGTTAAAATATCTTCAATCCATCAATCAGATAAATCAATCCATTGTCAACATCAATTTATTAATCAATAAATAATTCTTATAAAAATGAAACAGAAAATCATAAATAAATTAGGCACAATGAAATCGCCAACATTTAAAATAATATTTCTTTTTGCAATGGCTTTTGGCATATTCACCATAACATCTTGCGGAAGCAAATCTGAAACTAAAGCTGAAGAAGCCGGACATGGCGAAGAACATCATGACGAGCACGAAAACGTCAATACCGCGACACTTACAGCCGACCAAATAAAATCCATCAAAATTGAGTTAGGTAGTATTGAGAAAAAACAACTTACTGCTTCACTCAAAGCTAATGGATTACTTAAAGTGCCTAACAACAACCGGGCAAATGCAACAGCTCTATTAGGTGGTGTAATCCAATCCATTTTAGTTCAAACCGGTAATACAGTGACAAGAGGGCAAATAATCGCAACAATAAGCAACAATTCATTCATCACTATGCAAGAGGAGTTTTTAAGTGTTTCTTCAAAAGCAGCGTTGGCCCAATTAGAATTTACTCGGCAAAATGAATTGCAGCAAGGAAACGCAGGAGCATTAAAAAATTTGCAATCAGCCGATGCAGAACTTAGAACCCTTAAAGCGCGGAAAGCAAGTTTACAAAAACAGTTAGAACTCATTGGTATTAACTCCGCTTCGCTCACAAGCGAAAACATTCAATCAACCGTCAATATTACAAGTCCTATAAATGGAGCGGTAAGCGATATAATGGTAAATATCGGGAGCTATGTAGATGCTAAAAATCCCATTGCCGAAATAGTGGACAACAGCCAATTGCATTTGGATTTATATGTGTATGAAAAGGATTTGCAAAAAATCATGGTTGGGCAAACGATTCATTTTACCCTTACAAATAATCCAGGGAAAGAATACGATGCTGATGTATATGCCATTAGCAACACCTTTGAACAAAACACAAAAGCCGTAGCAGTGCATGCTATGGTAAAGGGAGATAAACGAGGTTTGATTGATGGAATGAGCATTACCGCACTAGTCAGTTTAGAAAACGCCACTGTAGATGCTGTACCGACAAATGCTATTGTAAACCATGAAGGACAGGACTATATTTTTATTGTTACCGATGCTCACAGCGAAGTAGAGCATCACGAGCACGGAGAAGCAGAGACAGCTGAACACGCACATGATGAACACGGACACGACCACAGTGGAAAGGAAGATGAGCATAAGGAAGGCGAACACCACAAAGAAGAAGGAACAACATTTGAAAAAATCCCCGTTCGTAAAGGCACTACCGATGTGGGTTACAGCGAAATTACATTACTCAAGGAAATTCCAGCAAATAGTAAGGTAGTTGTAAATGGAGCGTTTTTCATTTTAGCTAAAATGAATAATAAGGGAGAAGCACATGCACATTAAAATTCCATTATGAAATTGCCATTCAACGATAAAAAATTTATTTTTCTCCTTTCTGCTATTGCGATAGTAATTGCGTTAGAAGTTTTATCCATCATAGGCATAAATATTCCTATGCCTTATGCTCCGTTTGTATTCGGCGCATTTATTCTTAGCATTGGCTACAATGTTTTGTGGAGTGGAGTAAAAGCCATCTTTAAACTCCAATTCAGCAATATTAACCTGTTAATGCTTATTGCCCT
>CAVZJJ010000003.1:0-383040 GCA_963775555.1 uncultured Bacteroidota bacterium
TTTCATCAAAGGATAAAGAAAATGATCTGGGATATGCCACACGTTTTTCATTTGGTAATACTTCTTATTTGAATACGGACACTTTGAAAGGTTGGAAACTTGCCAGTTTGATCTCAGCCGAATATGCCGGAAAATATTTTCAACCAATTGAGCGATACCGCACAGTAGAATTTGATAGGGACTGGAACCTGGGTACAAGTAATGTGAAAAATGATGAGTACTCCGGAATTCTGCAAACTGTCCTGACTAAAAACAACCTGGGGGCAATCAGCTATCAACTAAAATCCTACCAAAAGGGAGGTGATTACAAAGGATTAATGAATACGGCTACTGCGCAAATGACGCTTCACGGCTTCAGACTCAGCGGGCAGGGGAGCTATCTCAGCACCAAAGGAATAAATACACGAACAAATTTTCTCAGACATGGTGCAGAAGTAAGCAAACCCTTGTGGAAAGTTGTACTTGGAGTGAGGGAAAATGCAGAGCGCAATCGTTTTAACGACCTCCTCTCTGACTCTCTTTATAGTAATAGTCTGGGATTTCAGGAATGGCAGGCATTTATATCCACCGCGGATACTGCAAAAAACAAGGCAACTTTGAGCTACAAGCAACGTTATGATTTTGTTCCATACACCGGTAAATTTGAAAACTCTACCAGAGTCGATGAAACCACTTTGGTTACAGAATTTTTAAAAAACCCAAAACATTCTTTGCGCATAAGCACTACTTACCGGGTACTTTCCGTCCAGGATACTTTGTACACAACTCAAATCCCTTCAAAAAATTTATTGGCCCGCTTCGATGATAACCTGAGTTTGTGGAAAGGCATTCTCGTTGCAGGTACTTATTATGAAGTAGGTGCAGGACAAGAACGTAAGCAAGAATACTTTTACCTGCAGGTGACTGCAGGTCAGGGTGTATATAGTTATCTGGGCGATTATAACAATAATGGAGTAAAAGATCTGGATGAATTTGCGGTAGCAGCTTTTTCTGATGTAGCCGAATACATCAGAGTTTATGTTCCTACCAATGCATTTATTACTACCCGAAGTAATCAATTTTCAGAAGTCCTGACTCTCAGTCCATCGGCAGGAACTTCATCCTATCAGGACAAGCAGCCTTTCCTGCACAGGTTTACCGATCAGATCTTGATCCGTTTGGATAAAAAAACAAAAGAAGAAAGTTTGCTATCCTCCCTGAATCCATTCAGCAGAGATATTGAAGATAGTTTACTCGTCTCGGCTAATTCCAGCATCAGGAATACCCTCTACTTCAATCGCAGCAGTCCGGTCTTTGGTGCGGATATCAATATCCAACAAAATAAGAATAAATCGCTGCTCACTAATGGCTTTGAAACTAAGGTACTCGCTTTAGCCGGAATCAATCTGCGCTGGAATCTTAGCCGCACCTATCTGATTTCCGTCGCTATGGAAACATCAGATAAAAAAAGCACATCTGATTATTTTTCTTCAAGGGATTACAGAATTCTGCAGGAAACCATTGAGCCAAAATTCAGCTACCAACCGGGAAACGTTTTCCGGGCAACTGCCTCCTATAAATATGCAAACAAACGTAATACAATTGGAACTGTCGGTGAAAAGGCCCTTAGTGATAAATTCGGCCTTGAATTAAAATACACAACAGTAAATACGGGAAGTTTGATTGCAAAAGTAAATCTTATTAATATCAGGTACAACGCCCTTGATAATAGTTATCTCAGCTATGAAATGCTTGAAGGGTTAAAAAATGGTCAGAATATTACATGGAGTTTATCCACTCAACGCAATCTAAGCAATTCGGTTCAGATGAGTCTGAACTACGAGGGTAGAAAATTGCAAGATTCAAAAACTATTCACACGGGCGGCGTACAGGTAAGGGCTTTCTTCTAAGGAGATTTCTGCTTGGGAAATCCATTCGTTTACTTCAGTACAATTTGTGAATTGCCGATAAGAAAACCGCCATGGTAAATCTCAATCTTGTATAAACCTTTCTCAAATTCCACCCCTTTTGCCAACAAGACTTCTACAGGCATATCCTTGTTAGAATATTCAACAACCTGCTTCACGGTATAGATTAAGGATTGGCCCAATGCATTAAAAGTTTCTTGTTTGGATGACATAACCACTCCATCACTGCCAAGTACACGTATATAGAGCTCCAAAGGTCCCTGGTCAATAACTTTATTTTCAGCCAGAGTAAAAGTTGTCTTGATCTTTTGAACCTGTTTTGCGCGGTTCGTTTGCTGTTCCTTTCCGTTTGATTTATACCGTATCCCTTCTGTCATAATATTAAGCGCTTTGAGAACAGAGCCCGCTGCAACTTTTGTAGATAATCTGAAATTCTCGGCAGACAGATTTTCGTTCTTAGATTTCTCCTGATTGAGTGTGGAGGCGAGATCCTGGTTTTGGGCTTGCAATTGTGCGGTGATAACATTCAATGAATCAATTTGAGCCATATAAACCTGATTCATTTCATTGAGTTTAGCCAGTTCTGCCTTAGCCCTGGCAATTTGAGCAGGTCCTCCCAATGAAAGCAACTTTTGGATTTCGATCACTTTGGCTTTAATGGCATCATCTTTTTCTGAAAGATCCTCCTGAAGCACAGTATTTTCTGATTTAGCTTTTTCAAATTCAAGCTTTACCTTATCCAATTGAATCTGCAATGCATCTCTTTCGGCTGTAGTAGCCACAATAGTCTGATTAGCCAGATCCAGACTATTCTTTTTGTCGAAAAATTGCCAGAGTAACAGAGCATTGGTCCCCAGCAAAATAGTAATCACAATGATCACTATCCCTTTTTTCGGACCCTGTTCCTGGTACTCATTTTTAGTATTCTCTTTGGAATCCATATGATTGGGTTATGGCAACTATTAATTATGCAACTTTAACAAATTGTTTTAAGAAAGTGAAACAGGTTTGAATTCAGAATACGCCAGATTAAGTTTGTAAACTTCAAGTTCCTACAAGGTATGCAAGAGTTTGTGAATAACACAATTTATCAATTGATATCATCAGTCACTATCGATACGATTGAAATAAGCTCTGTTTTGAGCTCAGGAGTCAATCGTGTCTTTGTTTCGTTCATCAACGAAATTAAGTCTGAGCTCAGTTAAAAATTTATCAAGCAAACCCGCTAATTCAGGAGATATATTCCCTTTTGTTTTTGCTTTAAGCATTTCAAGAATATCGATAGATTGCTTTGCTTGTTCCAGATCCCGCTCAATTTTATCAGTAGCCGGATTTTTAAGCTTTCCCATTGCCACCATGGCGGAAGAATGAAAAATATACATCAAGTGTACGAACAGTTGGTCGTTAGTTGGCATATTTTATTGTGTTAAAACAAAGGTAGTATTTTTTTGAAGTTTGCAAATATCTTTGAACAGGTGAATCTGATTCGATTAATCTTCCCGATCTTGTCAAAACCAGGCCCATAAATGGGAATTTTTTGGGGCAATTTACTGTCAGAAAGCACGATATTAGAGCTTGAAAATGAAGAAGAGTTTGACGGAGAATTATATGAAAAGAAACCTCGTTGAACTTGTTCAAAGCGGTGAGGATTTCATTGTAAGACTGGAGCATCTGATAGTCCATGCAAGCCGGGAGATCCATCTCCAGACTTATATTTTTGAACCTGACGAAACAGGCCGGAGAATAATGGATGCCCTGAAAACTGCATCGCTTGTGCGTCACATAAAAGTATTCATCCTTGTTGATGCTTTAGGTTCTCAAAATCTCAGTACGACATTCCGGAATGAACTGAAAGATGCCGGCATACATATCAGGCGATTCGGAAGATTTTATTCAAATGGAAAATTTCACATCGGAAGAAGGTTGCATCGCAAGGTTATTGTGGCCGATGGAAGAAGGGCCCTGGTGGGTGGCATCAACATAAGCAATAAATACACTGATCAATCGGGATCACCTGCATGGCTGGATTTTGCGGTGGAAGTTGAAGGAGAAGCAGCGCGGCGCCTCTTGTTGGTGTGCCGTAAGCGCTGGATGAATATCCGTTTCAAAGCATTCCCTAAAAAACTGAGAGAAGGAATTAGCCAACGAAATTTTCCGCTTGAAGCCCGTGTGAGGGTGAGAGTGAGTCAGAATGATTTTATCCATAGAAAAAACCAAATCGCTCTGACATACCGTCAACAAATCAGAACTTGTACTGAATCCCTTATCATGGTAGGCGGGTATTTTCTTCCCGGAGGAAGGATAAGACGGCTTCTAAAACAGGCAGTGCAGCGTGGAGTCGATATTAAAATTATCGTATCCGAAAATTCTGATGTTAGGATGGTCTTATTGGCCAGGCGCTACCTATATTCATGGCTGCTCCGCAACCATATACGAATCTATGAATACCTGCCTTCAAATGTTCATGGAAAAGTGCTATTCTGCGATAAAAAATTTGTAAGCGTCGGGTCTTATGACCTAAACAACCTGAGTACTTATAGTAATATCGAACTTAACCTGGATATCCTGGACGAAAATTTTTCCAGGCACTTTCATGAAAAGATTGAGAAAATTATTGAAAAAGATTGTCGCTTGCTGACAGAAGAAAATTTCCGGAAACGACTGACTCTCCTTGACCGTTTTTTCACCTGGGTTTCGTATCAATTGGTGAAAACCTTTTTTGTACTGGCTCTTGTTCTGGCCAGAAGGAGCCAACAAGATGAATAAATCCCTATTCAGGCATTCCCGGCAATACGCTTAACAATGGTTCTTTTCACCAGGGGCAGGAACGTCTCTTCGAATGGGATGCTGAGGTCAGATTCCACTACATAAGTTGCAGGATTCGGTAAATTTTTATTAAAGCGCAACAAGTCAATTTTTATGGCCTCGTAAGTGTTCAAAATATTTTTCTCGTAAGTAGCAATATAATTGACCTGTATACCCCTGAATCGCTCCATACTGTTTTCAAAAAAACTGATATGATATTCATATACCCAGGTATCAGTGGAGGAACCTAGTTTTAAAAACAGGTATCCATCTTCATTGAATAAAGGAATCACCCCAATTGGAAATATCTTGAGGTTATCTTCGATGATATCATAAATCTTCTTCCCCTCCTTTAGCGAATGCTCCATTTGAGGAATAGAATAATCAAGGATACTTTCAATTTCCTGCATTAGAGTATCATCCTGCACCATTTTCTCATAAATGAGTCTAAATTGCTCCATATCCGGCCCTTTTAGTCGTTCTGGAAACTGGTTATACAGGACTTGCTTATTGTCTTTGATGGATCGCAGATTCCGGTAATGCTCGACCAAATCAGCCAGGTATGGATACAGTCTGTTTTCCGTGAAGTTATCACTCACATGTTGTAAATAGGCCAATAAAATGTACTTCTTATACTCAAAGTCGATGTGATTTTCGGTAATCCAATTCTTGTTGAGAGATTGCATAAGAAGAAGGTTTGATGAACTCCTTTATTATTAACGATTCACGCCAAAAAATGTTTCTTGTCACCTGTTGAAAACAGAGACGAAGGGCTGCTGTCAGAAAACGAAGAAACGCTAATTTTATAAACTCGAGAACTCCGTTAATACCACTAAAATAAGAATCTATGAAGATAATGTCAACAAGAATTCCTCAATTCATTACATTTTGTGCTGTCTTTGTCACTTTTCAGGCATGTGTTCCTTCCAGGCAGTTTGAGGATTTGAAGAAGAAAGAAACAAATTGTCAGGATGAGAACAAAAAGTTATTGTCAGAAAATGAACAGTGCGGAATAAGAACCACTGAATTGGCTTCGCAGGTTGAAGATTTGCAAAAAAGTGTCAAGAACCTGGTGAACGATACGAGTACACAGGGAAGTGCATATCGGCGCTTGAATGATTTACATGCAGACTTGACAAGATCCTATGATAACCTGATTGCCGTAAATGAAAAATTGTTAGCCGGCAATACTGCGGAGACTAAACGACTCATTGCCCAGCTCATTCAGATTAAAGAAGACTTAATTAAGAAAGAGGATAAAATAAAAATGGACTCTCTTTCACTTGCAGACCGTGAAAACAAATTAAATCAAATGCAGCTGAGTCTGAAAGAAAAGGATGTACGGGTGAAAGAACTACAGGACATTTTAAACCGGGGTGATTCCAGTGTTAATGCACTCCGCAAGGCAGTCAGTGATGCCTTGCTGGGCTTCCAGGGAAATGGATTGAGTGTAAACCAGCGGGAAGGCCGTGTTTATGTTTCCATGGAAGAACGCTTACTGTTTGCTTCCGGAAGTACTTCGATTGAAAAGAAAGGAGAGGAAGCATTGCATGAATTAGCCAAAGTTCTCGTCAATAACAAGGATATCAATATTCTTGTTGAAGGCCATACGGACAATGTCCCTATTTCCGGTACTTTACCAAGCGGCGCAAGAGACAATTGGGAGTTGAGTGTACTGAGAGCAACTTCAGTAGTAAAAATCATTCTTGCCGGATCGGGAATAGAACCTGCACGCCTCACGGCTGCAGGCCGGGGCCCTTATAAACCGATTGATATTGCCAATACCGCTGATGCCCGCAAAAAAAACAGGAGGACAGAGATTATTTTAAGTCCAAAACTTGATGAATTGGTAAAACTTCTGGATCAAATCAATCAAACACAGTAATAATTACTTGTAAAAACCCTCTCTTGATTTGGGAAGGATTCCATTTATGCTTTTTTCAGTAATGGAGCAATTGTTATAAAATACGGAAGGCGCCACAGGCGCCTTCCTTTAGAAACAGTGTTGTGTTTTCATGTTAAGTAAAATCACTGTCCGTATATCCTCTTTTTCTTCCATGTTATTTTATAGGAAGCTTCAAAGCTCAGGTAAGTATATGCATCATTCAGGTTCGGGTTCCCCCTGGGGCTGGTTGCTGCACCCAGATAACCATTGGTTCCCCTACCCGTTGGATCTGAAATATATTTAGCAATGTTGAATTCCGCTTGATCAGGAAAAGAAGACAGGAGTTCTTCATAGGTTGCATAGCTACCACTCACATCATCCAGGTAATCGGTGAAGAAATAATAATAATTGAATTCCAATGACAAGGTCAATAATTTATTGTAGAAGTAGCGTATACCTGCACCCATAGGTATGGCGACATTGCAAAGATCATAAGGATTCTGACTATGAATTTCACGGCTGTAACCCTGCCCCTCTGTCATCCACTGGTGCAAGTTGGTTTCATACTTTCCATCTCTTTTCACTTCCTCTCCGATCTGCTTTTCATTCTCCGGACGATCTCTTACAGTACCATCATTCCAGAAATAATAACGATTTTCAATAGCTACATCCCCCCGGAACAAATCAGCTTTGGGCTGGCCGTAAAATGCACCCAAACCAGCCATTAAAAAGCCCATGAATTTAGGTTTGCCGAGTGGAGCCCTTTTATTAAACAGGAAATTATAGGTGAAATCCACTTCTGTTCCAAAAAGGTCATTTCTAAAACCAATTCCCCGTTGATAGTTTCTTAATTCGGTTCCTTCACGATTCCCGATTGAACTGGTTTCATCGTACTGAAGCCGATGCCAGCTGAACCTAACCTGCATGTCGAAAGCCCTATGATAGGTGCCGGATCGCTTCGGGTTATTCAGAAAATTCCTGATTGTTACTGCTGAACCAAAATTTGCAGAGCTAACAGGAAAATATTTTTCATTTCCCAGGTCTCCCATATAATTGCTCACTCCACCTGACAAAGCGATATCAGCAGTTCGCTGAGCAAAGCCACTGGATGAAAAAATGAAGACAAAGAAAAGAAGTGAGTATCGTCTCTTCATGTTTCGGAGTGGGTTAAAATGTAGCATGAAGATAATTTAAATTTTCAAACCCGCAAGTCAGTTTTTGACAAACGGCTATAATAGTGGGTGAATCTTTTTTACAATCGAATTTTTCATTAAAATGAACATAAAAAAAGGCATGACCGGGATAATCTCCGATCATGTCCTTTGTATTTCTCTTAATCCTGAATGAAAATAAATTTTATTTCACTCAGTTATAATAATTGCTATTTTTTCCATGCAGGAATTCTTCCCGGTGTAGAAGGAGCGCGGTACTGTTCAAGTAAAGACTCTACTTCGGCTATCTCTGACTGTATTGTATTCAACTCCGCCAATACACCGTTAAATTGTTTTGCTGCTACATCAAAACTCTGTCTTGAGGTTAAAGTGGGCGCAGCTGTTGAATTCCAAAGAGAATACTGAATAGCACCTATCCTTGTATTTATGGAAGGAACGATTTCAAATTCCCGCTTTGCCAGACTGGCATTTCCGTTCAATGCGATATTCACTTCACCCAGTCGGGCTTCCAGTTTATAAATTTTTTGAACCAGTTCGTTTAATCCTGCAGGAGCATCCACCATAGCAGATTTCA
This sequence comes from uncultured Bacteroidota bacterium, assembly GCA_963775555.1. Taxonomy (GTDB): domain Bacteria; phylum Bacteroidota; class Bacteroidia; order AKYH767-A; family 2013-40CM-41-45; genus QQVM01. The sequence continues at coordinate 8,344 of CAVZJJ010000003.1, forward strand.
TAAACTTTATTTTATTTGTGGCCTCACCCCTGTATTGATCTGCACTTGCAGTAGCTCTTCGTAATTCAGCGACTTGCCTGCAAAATGTGTCCAATGCTTTCTTATCTGATGCAGCTAAGGTGGCGGAATTTAATGCCATCACTTTAAATTTTTGTGCCGATACCAATTGGGTAATAGTTCCATCTATTACTTTACTCAAGGACACTGAATATTCTCCCGGCAAGGCGAGGTAACCGTTTTCTGCAACATCATAGGGATTGGAGGGGTCTAGAACTGCAAACGTAACGGGACCGGGTGAGGCATAACGGAAATCCCAGGTTAAACGATGAATACCTTTCTTTGCATCCTGTTTAATTTTCCGGACAATATTTCCTGCGTCATCCTGGATCGTGAAAATGAGGTAGGGCTTTTCCTGCAGATCTTCCAAAAGCATAGAGTCCTTTGATGGGTAAGGAACCGCTTCGCCTTTTTTTATCAAGGCCTCTTCTTTCTCTTTCCTTTTCTCCTTAATGGTCTTTATATCATCTTTCAGAAAGTAGGTAATGACCGTTCCAAGTTGAGGATTAGGCGTAGAAAAAAAACTCTCTCCTTGAAATCCTTTTAGTGGAGCAGCCCCAGGGTCTGCTTTCAATATACATCCAGGCATCTTTAAGCGGAAAAATGATCGCTTCCTTTTTCAAATCTTCTTTCTTTAAATTTCGAAGCGGAGAAAAATCATCAAGGATATAAATTCCTCTGCCGAAGGTTCCTAACACAAGGTCATTTTCTCGCTTCTGGATTGCTATATCACGTATTGCCACTAATGGAATTCCTCCTTTAAGTTGTATCCATTGCTGCCCTCCGTCAATGCTGAAGAAAAGCCCAAACTCTGTTCCTGCAAACAACAAATTAGAATTCACACTATCCTCTGCAATGCAATACACACTTCCTCTTGAAGGTAAATTACCCTGGATCGGACTCCAATTCAATCCACCATCGCTGCTTTTAAAAAGATAAGGTTTGAAATCTCCGTAACGGTGATGATTGAAAGCAGCATAGAAAACATTACGATCGTGGTAAGAAGAAATAATCTGATTTACATAGGTGCGATCTGGTACGCCCGGGAATATTATCAACTTTGGTCCAGCTTTTTCCACCATCCTTTGTTACCTGAATAAGGCCATCATCTGTTCCAACCAACAAATGGTTTTCATCAAAATTAGATTCTGCAATGGTCACTAGATTCCCATAGATATCCGTGGAACCGTTTTTTGAAACCGCATCCATGCTCCACACTTTACCCATGACCGGAAGTTTATTCCTGTCGAGTTGTCTCGTTAAATCTCCGCTAATGGGAACCCAACTGTCACCCCTATCATCGCTACGAAATAGCCGGTTGGCACCAAAGTATAGTCGCGTCGCCTTGTGGTGAGAAAGCAGAAGCGGAGTATCCCAGTTCCAACGTAAAGCCGGATCCCCTTCCATTTCCATTGGCTTGATATCAACAACTTCATGACTCTTTCTATCAAAGCGTGCTAAGACTCCATATTGCGCCTGAACATAGGCAATATTCGGATCCGTTGGATCATTCTCAGATTCGAAACCGTCACCTTCAAGTGTGATAATCCAATCCGAATTGGTGATACCGTTTGCACTGATGGTACGGGAAGGCCCTGAGAGACTATTGTTATCCTGGGTACCCCCATAGACACGATAAAATGGTGTAGCATTATCAACTGAAACCTTATAAAACTGAGTGACGGGCAGGTTAGACTTAAATTCCCAGTTGGCACCAAAATCATAGGTTTCATAAATTCCCCCATCGCAACCTACCAACAGATGATCTGTATCAGCCGGGTCAATCCATAAAGCATGGTTGTCAACGTGCTTGAATTTTTCTCCGATCTTCTCAAAAGATTTCCCACCATCTTTTGAAACCATGACCCAGAAATCCACATATATTACTTTGTTGATATCGTGCGGATCGCAAAAAATTTCCTGGTAATAATTTCCGGATGTTGTATTATCACATTGCTTTTCCCAACTGGCTCCCCTGTCGATAGAACGAAATACTCCTCCCTTTTTATCCGCTGCTTCCACAATTGCAAAAAGATAATCCGGGTTGACCGGAGAAATCGCCAGTCCAATACGTCCCATATCCACCTTTGGCAGTCCGTTGTTTAGTTTGTTCCAGCTCCCTCCTCCATCAGTACTTTTATAAATGGCCGATTCGGGTCCCCCATTGATATATGTAAATACCTGCCTGCGTCGCTGGTGTGCTGTGGCATACAAGACATTGTGATCACGAGGATCCATGTGGATCTCATTAAAACCGGTATTCTCACTGACTGTCAAAATCGTCTTCCAGGTTTTTCCTCCGTCGGTAGTCTTGTAGATACCTCTATCACCACCGGCACTCCAGAGGGGACCATAGGCGGCGACATACACAGTATTGGGATCTTTTGGATCTACTATTATCATTCCGATGTGTTCCGAACTTTTCAAGCCGACATTGGTCCATGACTTCCCGCCATCTTCTGATTTATAAACTCCATCGCCATAGGAAGCACTACGCTGATTGTTATTTTCCCCGCTACCGACCCAAACGACATTTGAATTTGTCGGGTCGATGGTCACGCAACCAATAGAATACGATCCTTCCGATTCGAAAATTGGTTCGTAAGTCATTCCCGCATTGCTTGTCTTCCAAACGCCCCCTGCAGCAGCAGCCACATAATACTCCTTAGGGTTGGCAGGATTTACTTCAATGTCTACGACTCTTCCTGAGGTCACAGCGGGACCAATAGAACGAAAAGATAAACCATCAAAGGTAGAAGATTCAAATGAATCACTTTTTGAGTTTGCAGTTCCGGTTTTATTCTGTCCATATGAAATAAGACTAATTAACAGGAAGCTGAGCGGAAGAAATAATTTATTCATGATGTCAATTTATTTTAGAGGAAACAAAAATGCAGTTTATTTTTAATGAACATGCTATCAATTAACACAAAATTAAGTTAATGTATTTTTCTTCAGAAATACAATGTAAAATGAATGATGATTCTGATTTTATAAATCGGTAAAAATCAAACACCTTAAACTTCTTAATCATGTCTGGAGCCTTTCAAAACATCAAACACATGAAGAAGGTGAGGAAATAAAGCATCCATAGATTCATCTGCACCACGCGTCGAACCCGGCAGAGTTAGAATTAAGCTATTACCGATCATGCCTGCAATTCCACGGGAAAGCATGGAATAAGGAGTTCGCTCTTGTCCATAAGCACGCGCTGCTTCCATGATTCCGGGTATTTCGGTATCCAACAAAGGTCGAATAGCTTCCGGTGTTACATCACGGGGAGAAAGACCGGTACCACCGCAAAAAATAATGAGTTCATAGCCATTTTTAATTAGTTCTTGCAACAAAGCTTTTATTCCAGCTTGTTCATCGGGAATAACTGAATAATGAGATGTAGGCACTTTGCATTTTTCAAGCTTGGCAATGATTACTTTCCCCGCACGATCTTCTTTCCCATTCTTTGAGATACTGTCTGAACATACTACTACGGCTGCTTTCAAATCAACTGCCGACTTCACTGCATAATCTGATTTTCCACCCTTTTTCTCCAATAAGCGAATTGATTTTATTTCAATTCCCTTATCTATAGGTTTGAGCATATCATAGATCGTAAGCGCAACAACCGAAGCTCCGTGCATCGCTTCCACTTCCACTCCGGTTTTATACACCGTATGTACTTCAACAAAAATTCTGATTTCAAAACCTTCCTGTTCAAACCAAATTTTAGAATATTCTATAGGTAATGGATGGCAATCCGGAATAACATCACTTGTCTTCTTAATGGCAAAAAGTCCTGCCGTTTTTGACATTTCGAAAACATTGCCTTTCGGAACTGAATTATTTTTCACTGCTTCAAGCGCCTCCACATTACTTAAGACGACAACAGCACCGGCAATCGCTTTTCTAAATGAACCTGTCTTCTGTGTAATTTCAATCATAATCTTTCCCTCTAAATTTGATTTTCATTTTTCCATACCTGAGTATTGTCCTCCATCAGTTCTTTTCCCCACACAGGAACATCCGCCTTTATCTTCTCTACTATTTCTTCACATGCATCAATCGCTGTTTTCCGGTGAGGTGCGGAGGTGAATACAAACAAACTGATTTCACCTGCATTCACACTACCAAGACTGTGGTAAATATGCAAACAAGTAAGCGGAAATCTGGCAAATGCAGTCTCACGAATTTCATGGATTACATTTTCAGCCATTTCTTCATACGCCGAATAATGAATCGCTAATACACGCTTTCCATCAATCAAATCATTTCTTACCTGACCGAGAAAAATTGAATGGGCTCCGATTTCCTGCTTTCCACTATGCCTGGCAATGGAATCAGCAATGAACTGGGGAGTAATCGCTCCTTCAAGAAACACCTTTTTCACTTTTGAAGTCATTTAATATTTTCCTGTTTCGACAATAATTTAATCTTCAGTATTCACTTCGTAATGAGAATGCAATTTAATAATCAACTTAAACTTGAATATGCACTCCTATAATTTCAAAAAAAATAAGTCCTTATAGCAACTAATGTCAATCCGTGATATTGGGAATCACTCTCCTGCTGTATTGGTATACATTCCATCCTTCCACACCATTTTTTAAACTAAATACTTTTGCTTGTGGCGCTTTCTCCAAAAACGAATTAAGAAGCTTTCTACTCCGGATGCCTCGTTGACAAATGAAAACAATTCCTTGATGTAGATATTCTTCTAAGGTCTCTACATTCATCGAACTATAAGGATGATTGATTGTCTTCAATCCGTTTATTACGGAATATTCTCCTGATTCCCTAATATCAACGAGCCAGATTGATTCTTTCTTCAGAAGTTTTACAAGCTCTTGCGGCTCTAATTCATTAATAATTTTAGAGTTCCCGGAGCAATACAATTCATAATCCATTTGCACGAATTCGGCTTCTGTTTTTGGCCCCGTAGTATCTTTATGCCGGGAAATTTCAAAGACATGAAATGACATGCTGAGCGCATCAAACGTGAGCAACTTTCCCGATAAACTATCTCCAATACTGCAAAGCCATTTAATGGCCTCAGTGGCCTGCAGGATACCAATGGTCCCTGGTATAATACCCAAAACGCCGCTCTCATGACATGAGGGTACTGAATCTGGAGGTGGAGGAAGAGGAAACAAAGAACGGTAATCAGGTCCCCGATGACTCTCGTTTAAAGGCGCATTGAATAAGCTTATTTGTCCTTCAAATTTATACACAGAGCCATATACCCATGGCTTGTTCAGAAGTGCACATGCATCATTTATAAGGTATCGAGCCGTGAAATTATCAGTCCCGTCAATGACCAGATCGAAAGGGCGAATAAGTTCAAGGGCATTTTCTGCAAGAAGCAGGGTATCGTAAGCAGAAATTTTAATACCCGGATTGATTTCTTTCAGCCGTGTTGCTGCTGCTTTCACTTTCTTCATTCCCACATCAGAGGTGGTATACAATAATTGACGCGGCAAATTAGATGACTCAACAAGATCGTGTTCCACAATGCCGAGATGACCAACGCCTGCAGCTGCTAAATACTCCAGAGCAGGACAGCCCAGGCCACCAGCTCCAACAACGAGAACTGAGGCTTTTTTTAATTTAATTTGTCCGGATTCACCAAATGAATCCAGCAGGATTTGTCTTGAATACCGTTCTGACTCTTCTTTTGTTAACATCTTAACCTCCCGAAAAAGGCGGCATCAGGGCTAATTCTGAATCCTCCGACACTTCTTCATTTCCTGAAATTATTTTTTTGTTCTTTGCTATAAGATATTTTTGATTTAGTAAAGCGGGAAATTTATTTTCAAGATATTCCTTTAGCTGGTATACCGTTTGAACAGATTCCAGTTCGATTGAATCGCTTTTACAGATTTCTACAAGGCGGCCAAATACTTTTACCTTCATAATGTCATAGATTGCGGAAATGCATTCACAAGATCTTCCGGAGTATTGATATTGATAAATAAACTTTCTGAAAATAAATTATCAGGTAATTGAATGTGCTTCGCCTGAAGAGAAACTAATATCTCCTGCATCTTGGTCTGACCGCTGACAATACACTGCTCAATAGAAGGAAGTGTAGATTTTCCGTAGACGCCGATCAATGGCTCGGTTTTTCCCTGGTGAACCGGAACAATTATCTCAGCTTCATTTTTATGAACTAGTAAAAATTCAATGAGGCCGGATGAAACAAAAGGAACATCACAACTAAGTATAACTACCGTATCATTTTGTGCGTGAATCAAAGCTGAATGAATTCCGGAGACAGGTCCTTTTTCTTCAAATACATCCTTGAATACCGGAAAGCCACAATGATTGTAGAGATCATCATTTGCAATAACGAGGACTTCATCTACAAGCGGCTTTAACACCTCTGCGATACGGCTAATCATGCTCTGCCCCTCAATGCAAATCAGCCCTTTCGGAGTTCCCATACGACTACTCTTCCCTCCTGCCAGGATGGCTGCTGAAATTCCGGTTCGGTTGGATGTCATAAACTCATCAATTTAACTGAAGCAACAAGCAGTACAAATGCCAGAATACGACGGAGAAAAATACTGTTGAATTTATTCACTCCGTAATAGGAACCTGTCAGACCTCCGGCAATGGCTATACAGAGCAAGGCAACTATGGAACTGTCAAGTTTTATTCCCGAGATGAACTGGCCTGACAGGCCTGCCAGGGAATTTACAAAAATAAATAGAGCAGAAACAGCAGCAGTCTCTTTCATTCTTCCCCAATGCAACAATAAAATCACGGGGCTAAGCAGTATTCCGCCTCCGATTCCAATAAGACCGGATATAAAACCAATTCCTGCACCGATAAGTAGGGAAGCCATTTTGTTCACATTTCTCAATTGATCCGCATCTTGTCCAAAGAAGCCAAACAAGCGCAGCACCGGAAACAAAAGGATCAAGCCAAGAATTTTTTTATAGATGAATGGATCAACGACCAAAAGCCCACCTAAAAAAGCAGCAGGGATGGAAGTAATTGCAAATGGGACAAAAAGTTTCCACTTAAAATAGCCGGCACGATAAAACTGGATGAAGGCAATAAATGAGATCACCACGTTGATCACAAGTGCGGTTGGTTTTATAATTTCTTGTTGAAAGCCAAATAATGCCATCAGTGCCAGGTAGCCGCTGGCCCCTCCGTGTCCAACCGAAGAATATAAAAAAGCGACCAGAAATAAGGCCGGAATTAATATCATCCATTGCTGTTCAGTCATAGCAATATTATCTTTTATTTTTTCGTTTTCGGGCTTGGTGAAGGTGGCGATTTTCAGCACAAATGTGTCTGCGGAGCACTGAAACGCCACTTTTGCCAAACCCGTGTTATGCCTTCGTGCTTTTCTTGTTTCATTTCTAAATGATTACCTCAATGTCATTATTTCAATTTTCATATATGGGTAGTATGGCAGAGTTGAAAGTCTCATATCTGCGTCCGATTTATCCTTAGCCATTAAGACTAAGTAGATTCCAGCGGTGTCAGCTTTTATATATGAAGCCAAAAGTGTCCCATTGTCTTCCCACTCTTTTATTATTTCTTGTTCTTTTGGTAATAATTTCATTCTAGTTTCATTATCTAGTCCTTGCAAAAGGATATCAATCATAAATTTATTCATTCTTATTAATGTTTTGATGCTTACTCTATTCGGTTTTCTGCTTTTCCCGTTTTTAATCTGTCAAAGTTAATTTTTTATGTTTTCGTTTATTGCAAGTGTGTTGTCATAGCATGAGGTCTAACATGAGGGTAACAGATGAACTTCCACCGTTTCGCCTTCAGGCAAATATTCTATCTCCTGAGGAATGTACACCAGACAATCCGCAAGTGCAAAAGAATTTAATTTATAAGACTCTTGTCCTGAAAGTAGGGTTACCTCAGATCCATTCATTCGGCCTTTGAGAAAATGAGCCAAGCCAGATTTCTTTTTGTACTGAGTGGTAAGCGCTGCTTTTCGAGAAGGGAGGTGGATGTTATGATGACCCGTCATTTTTCTCAAGGCAGGATATACGTATTCATAAAAGCAAGTCAGGACAGCCGCGGGATTACCCGGCAAGGCAAATAGTTTCGTTTTTCCGGAAAGGCCAAACCAAAACGGTTTACCCGGCTTTTGCTTTACTTTATAAAATACATTTTCAACCTCACTATTCTCCAATTTCTTCCGGATAAGGTCATAATCACCAACAGAGATTCCTCCTGTAAACAATAAGACATCTACTTTTCCGGCAAACCTATTAAATACAATTTCAATATCATCTTCATCATCGCGAACGATCACGGTATGTTGTGCAGGAAATCCTGCTTCAAGAAGAGCAGCATTTAACATCATAGAATTTGATTCATAAATGTTGCCCGGAGTCAATTCAGTTCCCGGTTCTTGCAATTCATTTCCGGTAATGACAATAGCAATTTCAGGTTTTCTAAAAACATTGACCCGGTGAATTCCCATACCTGCAAGAAAGCCAATAGATGCAGGATTCAGAAGGGTGCCACTTTCAAGGGCAACTTCACCAGACAGGATCTGTGATCCTGTGGCGCGAATATTTGCTCCAATCTGCAAACCTTCCTGTCGAATTGAAATTTTATCTCCCTGCCTGAATACCCTCTCCTGTTCAACAACTATATCTGCAGAATCAGGCACTGCAGCACCGGTAAAAATTCGCACACATTGTCCTTCCGCCAATTCTTGATGCCAAATCCCGCCGGCAGGTACTTCCCCTACTAAATCAAGTGTATCTCCCAGTTTTAAGTCAGCATAATGTAATGCATAACCATCCATGGCCGATTGATTGAAGGGTGGGATGTTTACCGGGGAAATTATATTCTCCGCAAGAACATAACTATACGCGTCTCTTAAAGGAATAGAAAAGTGACTGAGTGCATGGCAATGCTCTTCCATCAGCGCATGGGCTTCCTCCACAGAAACCATTGATTTTCCGGCTCCTTTAGCAGAAGCAGCATTAAGAATGAATGAGGATTCAGTTTTACCGGAATTCATTTTAACCACCGATTGAAACCATGCTACGGTTCTCAATTGATTCCGGATCCTGCATAGCTGAAAGTTCAACAATTTGGCCACCACGTTCAGCTGCTTTGGTCCATACACTTTGCCGGATGAGTGGGATGAGATCATCACCCTTGCGGTAAGCACTTAGTAAATCAGTTTCTCCTTTTGAGAAAAGACAATTTTTCATCCGCCCATCAGCTGTAAGACGGAGGCGATTACACCCGGAACAGAAGGGTTCTGTCATGGTGCTTATCAGAGCAAAAGTGCCTTCATATCCAATTACCTTATATTTTTTTGTTGTGTCATTGATGCCGTCCTTCAACTTTACAGAATCAAACTGAGAACCGAGAACATTTAAAATTTCCCGGTGTGTAAAAACGCCGGTCCTTGTCCAATGGTTTCCACTAAACGGCATGTATTCAATAAATCGAATATGTATCGGCAAGGTACGTGTCCATTCAACAAAATTTATAAGTTCTGTTTCGTTCACACCTTTCATGACCACTACATTGATCTTTACATGAAAATTCTCCCGGATTAAGAGATGTATGTTGGATATTACTTTATCAAAATAATTTCGGTGTGTGATTTTTGAAAATTTTACAGGATCCAGACTATCGAGACTCACATTTACAGAGTGGATTCCGGCTTCTTTGAAAACCCCAAGGTATTTGTCCACAAGAATTCCATTGGTACTCAAAGTAAGTTCAACCGGAAGGCGGGATAGTTTCAGGATAATATCAGCAGCATCTTTGCGAACAAGAGGTTCTCCACCGGTCAGCCGGATTTTATTTACACCATTTCGGATGAACATTCCGGCTATAGCAAGAATTTCATCGGCCTGCATTAATTTCTCAGGCGGTGTGAAATCAACTTTATCTAAAGGCATACAATAATTACAGCGCAAATTGCAATTGTCCGTCAGTGAAATGCGGAGATAATCATGAATTCTTTGATGTTGATCGAAAAGCATAATTTTCACTTATCCTTTGTGGATTTATCCTCTTCATCATTTTGTTTTGATGAATCGCCTTCTTGCATTCCTTTTTTGAATTCATTCATTCCTTGTCCAAGGCCCTTCATGAGCTTAGGTAATTTTGATCCACCAAAAAGAAGAAGGATAATAGCTGCAATGATGATAATCTCGGTAGTGCCGAGCATACCGAGTAATATACTGTTTATCATGATGACTGTTTTAAGTGATCCTGGCGACGAATTAAAAAATGAATAATTCGTGGCTGAATCACTAGTTCAAATTTGATCTGAAATTAAGGATAATTTTGAAGGTGAACGAAGGAAATCAAAAGCTTTTTATTTCAAATATTGACATGATCATTTGAATAGGCCCTCCAAAACGCTGGTCTAAAACGATTCTATTCATGACTCAAATTGTCATTTATGAAGAAAAAGGGAGATTTTCTGAGTAAGGAGCATCCCTAGATGACCTGTTCGATGATCAGTTGAGATGTTGCAGGATATATAATGCCAGATCAAGTCGTCGGGAAACAGTCACAACGGCGTCTTTGTATTCAGTCAATTCCTCAGCATAGAGCTCCAGAACTGAACGAAAATTTTGAAGGAACTCTTTATTACTGGCAAAGAGAGAATCCGGATCCTGTTGAATAAGCCGATACTGCCGGATCATAAACTGATTGATTTCATTCATCTCTGATTCAGAAACATGAATCTGTGCAAGCTTCAATCGCACATCAATGGAAGTTTCACCATTCAAAAGACGTTTGAATGAATCTATCTGAATTTCACAGATCTTCTTCATGAGGTCAAGTTCGCCGGGAGTAAGGGTTATTTTTACCATGCATCAAATTTGTTTAACAAAGATATTTATCCAAAGGTAAATAAATAAAAACAAAAAATAATTTATTCACATACGGACGGATTTAATATCCCAGTACTTCTTTTCTTAGATTTCGATAAATTCCTACTTGACTGCTTTGACCTGTACTTTGATATAATGAAATGAGCGCCTCAAGAATTACAGGATCATTTCCATACTTTGAGATGTAATTTTTAAGTACGTCAATTCCTTGTTTTACATGACCAGTCTCTTGCAAAGCAATAGCTAAGGCATAAGTTGAATAAGAATCAGCAGGGTTTAATTTTACAGTAAGTTCAAGTTCTTTAATCGCTTTATCAATTTCTTTATTTCGTATGTACCAGAGGGCTAACGATAAATGCAAGCCCGGAGTTGAAGGAAATAATACCAAACCCTTGTCGAGATATTCTTTTGCCAGGCTGTCAAGATCATTGGAGCGGTACAGATCAGCAATATTTACATAGAAACCAACGAAATCAGGGTGCCGACTTAAGCCGAGCAAATATATCTGTTCTGCTTCTTTTGCTCTACCCAATGCATGAAAAATTATTCCCTGATTTAAATATCCCTCTGGTCTGTCACTCATGCTTCTTTCAAACTCAAGATATTCGAGCAGGACCACTCCAAATCGTTGTTTATCGCCATATACAAGCTGAGCATAGAATGGAGCAATGTCTTTCATGGCCTCTGTTCTTACAACACGTATAGAATCATAAATCATTGGAGTCAATAACTGCAAAATCATTTCCGCAGGCATCCCTGAAGTAGCATTGATAGAATTAAGTCGAAGAACAGGATCAGGATTCTGCAGATTTGCTTTGATCAGCTCAATGCTTCTCGGAGTATAGAAACGATTATTTTGATGAAGGGCGGTTGCTTTGATAATATCGGGATATTTTCCGGTTAATAATTCGTTCCAAACTGTTTCGCTTCCAACCGCGTTTCTGGAGATAGAATATAAAAGCTCCCCATAGGTTTTTTCAACAGGAATTCTCTTTCCATACCACTTTGTAAAATTGTCCAGTGCCCATTTAGTTGTCTTCTCGGAATGGCATTTATTACATGCATTAGGAGTGCCCAGCGATTCGGATAAGTCGGGCCGAGGAATCCGTATGCTATGATCACGTCTATTGTGCACGACCATATAGGTAGTCACAGCCATATGGCAATTGACACATTGTGCACCTGCGCTATTTGGCTTATGGTGCGTGTGTTCTACTACATCGTATTTTGAGGGTGTATGACAGGAAGCGCATACCAGATTTCCCTCTCCTTTTAGTTTCAAACTATGTGGATTATGGCAATTTACACACGTAACACCTGCCGCAAACATTTTACTTTGCAAAAAGGAACCATGTTCATAATCTTCATTTCTTATCTGACCGTCCACGTAATAATTTTCCTCATCTATAATCGCCGGTAAGTGTGTATTCAAAAGAGACCTTCCGTAATGATAGTCATCCGATAACCTTGTGGCACGTGCATGACACCTTGAGCAGGTTTCGAACAATAAAGAATTATCAACTTTTTTATCCGGAAATGAAATTCCTCTTTCTGCATTCAGATTCCAGGAAACCTTTTCACCACTTAGGTTGATAACAAATCCCATCGAACTATCCGCAGGATTTTTCGTTTTTGCCCATTCAATATGTCCAGAACCAGGACCATGACATGATTCACAGGATACCCGATCTTCTTTCCAGGTACTTTGGAACCGATTTGTATTGATATCATAATTTTTAAAATACTCTGTCGTATGACAATCGGCACACATGTTATTCCAATTCTGGTTGATACCCATCCAGAATAATTCATCCCGGGGAGGTATTTTTTCTTTGTCGTATATATGAAACCAGCGCTGGCCCCCTTCTGCTTTTGACCTGGTGTCCCAGCAAAAGGGAAGGGTTTGAAGACGTCCGTCCGGAAAACTGACCAGGTATTGTTGCAAGGGCTTCCACCCTATCGTATAAGTAATACGGAATTCTTTCGGGGTTCCTGTAGAATCAATCGTTCGTACATAGTAGTTTCCCATTCTGGTATAAAACAAAGCGGTATCCCCAAAATAGACGAAAGAACTATTATTAAAATCAGCTTTAACCGTCTCCGGAGAGATGGTATCTAAAGCATGATAGTGGTTTGACTTCTGAAAATCCCTGAAAGCTTCGACATGACACGTTTGGCATTTATCACTTCCGGAATAAACGGGGACAATTTTTGATTCCGTTTTTTGCTCTCGCGCACAAAACTGGAAAAAGATCAAGAAAAACAAAAATAAGACTGTAACTCTAATCGTATTCATACTTATTAAATCAGTTCGATAAAGCCGATCAAAGGTAATGCAATTTTTACTTGAAAAAGATTGAAATAATTTTCCTCAAAGTGGCCAGATCAGATGAACGAAAATCAACATTCAAAAAAATATAATTTCAATCAAAACGACACAGAAAGAGACCGGAGTATAAATAAGTAAATAAAACCGGCAAGATACAGGTGGTTACTGAATATGTTGAGCTTTAAACCGAACAAAATTATTCTTGAAATAAGTTATGCTACAATCTGCTTCAATTCAAAGGCTAAATTATCAACCATTCAGAATCGCATTGCTGATCAGATCAATAACACTAAAGTAATCTGAAATGAAATGATGCGTCTAGTTTCCAGGTAAGTCAATTAAAAAGCTTCCGCGAAATTAATGTAAGCACCACTAATTCCTCCCGGGCCAAAACCAAAATCGACGCGAAGATTTGTATTATGTTTAGTATCTACAGTTACCCTGAAACCTGCACCATAAGATAATTTAAAGCCGGTGAATGTTAATTCGCTATAGTCACCGGCCACGCGGCCGGTACCAATCCATGTTGTCATTCCGAACCTGTTCCAAACCGGCATGCGGTATTCAATTTGTCCGTCTACAAGTACCTGGTCTCTGTATGCTCCTTTGTAATAGCCCCGCATTTGGTACTCACCGCCTAACATGGCCAATTCATAGAAGGGCACAGCTGTAGTGGCATAAGTAGTGGTAGCCTGAATTGCTATCACGTGTTTCAGCCACGGGTTGAAATATTTTCGCGCATCCAATTCAAACTTTGTATATTCATACTTGCTTCCAATAGATTCAGGATAATAGAGTAATGTGCTCAGGATATAAGCGCCGGTAGAAGAATTATACCGGTTATCTCTCTTATCGAATGCTGCGCCGATTCCCAATCCCACATTGGTACCTCCATCACGACCATTTATATTTTGTTCAACGATAAAGCTGTTGCTATCGGTTTCAACTTTAAAATAATCTGCAATATCTAAACCTCCACCAAAATATAAATCTTTGGCAACCAGGTACAATGCAGTCGTAACGAACTTTACTCTGTTGACCGTAATTTCTTCTAAACCGTCAATAGTAACATCATTGCCAATTCCAAAAATATATTCAGGAGTTTTTTTGTAGTTTATATAACTTAAAACAACCCATTTGTTTTGTTTGAATACCAATTCATCAGACAATGAAAAATTCACCCTTCCTTTTTCAGAAATAGTAAAAATACCGGATATTTTTGAGGGCCTGGAAATGGTGTCCTTTTTCGAAAGCTGAAACAAATTAAATTTAGCAAGACCAAAAATATTACCTGCCTCACTTGAATAGGAATAAATAGGTACGGGAAGAATTTTAAATAAATTTTCTGCTTTTCGATTAAACGCATCAAATTTAGATTCTGTGACTGTGTCTTTTTCCTCAATCGACTCAGCGGGCATGTCATTTGAATCACTTTTTGCCGCTAAGGAAAACAATACCATGGGAACAAGAAATAGTTTGCGTACTATAAAACCAAGTCGGATATTTTGATTGATTTTTTCTGCTTGATTACTTATTAACATAATTCCTGTATTATTAAGATTCGGAGGCGAATGTACAAAAAGAAAAACATGAATAAATCCCATTCAGCTTCGCACTTCATTTCGCCTCCTTCATTTAAATTACCTATTGTTTAAGAAATATTTGAGCTCCTTTGCCAAAATTTTTTAATATTTGAGTAAGTTTGTTCAACGGAATGTCCAGCTTTTTAATACTGGCGGGAGGTACCATAATCACCTCTCCGGAATCATGGCGTGGGGCTTCAGGAAGAAACACAGTACATAATTCTGCACTCTCTTCCACAAGAAGGCCAATTTTCCA
The DNA here is from genome assembly GCA_963775555.1 of uncultured Bacteroidota bacterium. Lineage (GTDB taxonomy): Bacteria > Bacteroidota > Bacteroidia > AKYH767-A > 2013-40CM-41-45 > QQVM01. The sequence continues at coordinate 23,419 of CAVZJJ010000003.1, forward strand.
AACATCCTCTTCTTTCACAAGTACAGGTCTTAATAGCGAATCGTTTTTTTCTCCGATTGCACCGGCAGTAAGTGATTTAATCAAGCTGTAACCCGGAAGGTGACTTAATACATTCCTCTCAAGTTTTTCAATTTTTCTTTTAACAAGTGCAGCACGGAAAAGCAATCCCCCAATAAAACAGATTACAATCATAATAAAAATCGCCAGTAAGACACTTCCATCAAAACCCAAAATTCTATCAGGCAAAAAGCCGGATAAGGGTTTAGAAATAATAGAAATTATTCCAAGTAACTTTTTGAATAAAATTAATATTAAAGTTAGCGGAAGCATAAACATGATACCCCCTGTCAAAGTAGTTCGAATGAATAATATTACGGATTTCATATATCTCTATTTTAAGCAGATTAATTTTATCAGGAAATAAAAATCGATGACCTTCTTTATCTCCAAAGTTTATTCATAAATTCCATATTCGCAAATAAATTAAGAATTTGGGATTCATCTAAAGATCTTGAAATGAAAAGGGATTTAAAGAAAACAGTTTTCGATAAAAGAACTTTCACTGTGTAAAGTAACTGCACACAGTGCACTGAAAAAAAGTAGCCTCACCAGGAATCGAACCTGGATCTAGAGTTTAGGAAACTCCTATTCTATCCGTTGAACTATGAGGCCGGTTTATTATCAAGTAATCAGTTCGGTTTTAAGATTACTCAGTGATTTATTTCTCCTGAAGTTTTGAACTGGCGTTAACAGTCTTGTCTCGATTCCAAAATAAGCGAGCAAGATCACCAGGAACTATTTTTTTATATATTTCAAATGCAGAATTCTCTAATGGTCACACGAAGATCTTTTTATATCCATTTCCTTTTGATAGTTTCCAAACTGACTCTTTCATCCTTGCAATTCAATCCATGCAAGCTCTCCGGTTAAATCCGGGGAATTCAAGCGGAGCGCGAAATTATCCTTTCCAATCGATTTATTAAAATATTAAGTAGCCATTCACATTAAATGTTCAAATTCATGCGAAAAAATTCGATTTTATTCATTTTGCTTAAAAAAACTTTTTTCTTTGCAACTTGTTGTGAACACACGACCGATCATGGAAGACAAGAAAGATCAGTATTCACCTGGAATGTGCAACATAGGTATGCACGAAATAATGATCCGTAAAAAGTTCATTGGCATCTTCCTCCCTCTGACCATCCTTTTCACTATATCATGCATTTTCTACTGTCATTCCCTCTTTCTCTGGTTCTTGCTGGTAATCTCGTCCTTTTCACTCATTGTACTGTATCTGGAAATAAAATATCGTTTTTGTATTTTATTTGGCTTTTTTAGTCTTTACAATTTTCACCGACTCGGCAATCTTCATGAAGTAAAAAACAAAGAGAGTATCCGGAAAGACCGTCGTCGCGTATTGGAAATAATACTGATCTCCACTGCACTTGCTTTGAGTTTTTCCACCGGTATTCATCTCTTAGGCAAATGCCTGTTTTGATCTGAAGGCTGAGTCAAACTCAGATTACGTTCAAGCTCTTCTTCAAAAGACACATTCTGACTCTTTGCCAGTTTGAATATTTCCAGCTGGTTCTGTTGATCCTCAAGCCATTTGATGCAATTCTCTGCTTCAAATTTTTCAAACCGGGAAAGAAAATACCTTTTTGCCTTTTCACCGAGGATTGCCTTTAAAAACTGTTTGTAGTTTTCCTCCTCTCGAAGCGACATTTTCATTTGCTGTATCCTACTAATGACTGCAAATGAAGAATCTAGCTGTCCTGTATTAAAATAGGTTGCGCTCAGGTTGAGTAATCCCTCAGTAAATAAAGGAGCTATTTTCAATCCTAAGCGGTACTTTTCAATTGCTTTCTCCTGTTGGCCATTCTTTTCATAGCTTGTGGCCAGATCATTCAATACCCTAAGGTGATAGGGATTAATTCCTTCAGCTATCTCATATTGCCTTATTGCCTCCGCAAAGTTTCCACTATAGAAGTAAGCCATGCCTCTGTACCATGCCAGGGGCGTGCCGGTGAGATCCATTTTATAAAATACTGATTCGGCTTTGTCTGCATCCCTGATCATTCGCGGATAGTTTTTTGAAAACTGAGAGCTCAACAATTCCCTGGTATGCACTTCACCACGTAACCGAAACCAAGCAGCTGCTGTTCCTCCCAATGCAATGAGTGCACACATCGAACCGATCAGGATCCGAAGTCGGGCAGGTACTTGAGATTTCTTATTTTTTTCCTGATTATATACAATAACAAGAGCGGCATACACCATTAAAACCAGCATCACGTAAAACCTTGATCGTGGATAGGCAAAAAATGACATCACAGAAAAGGCTACTATACCAAATCCCAACCAAGCCATTAATTCCCGTGTTTCCGGTTCCTCTGACAAACGTATGGATTGCCGCACTTTTTGCAGGAGAAAAACGAAAATGAGGATATACAGTAGCAGGCCAAGTGGACCTTGTTCAGATAACAGAAGTAAGTAGTCATTGTGCGGGTGTTCAAAATGAACAAGGCCGGTATTAAGAAAATCCGTTCCTCCGATCCCGTATTGTGGCTGTAAAAGTTTCCAATTGTTTAGGCCTGCACCTGTCAAAGGATGGTCATGTATCATGCGCAGACTGTTTCTCCATATGAGAAGCCTCTCGAAAACACTGTTATTATTGATATTGCTGGTACTGTCAAGCAAAGCCGGCTCTTTAATATACTGCAATGCAACGCTTGCCTTATTTCTCAGCAATGAAAGATTATTCGATCTTGAAAATATAAACACAATAAATACCACAGCGAGAAACAAGATGGCTGTGAGGCGGACTCGCTTTTTTTTCCTGACTACCCGGTCAACCGCGACAATATTCTTTTTAAAAATGTCTGTGAAAACCGGAATGATGATAGCTGCCAGCAAAAGTGCTACCCAGCTTGCCAGAGATTGGAGCAACACTATCCAGGTCATTGTACAAATTAGGCCAAATCCATATGCGATTTTCCAATTTCTTCTGTCTCTGAAGAAATTGTATGCTTGTAATGGAATTAACATCACCATCACTTCAGAAAAAAAATTCTTATTTCCCAAAGTGGAACTGATTCTCAAATCAATCTGCATTGGCAGTCCTTTTGCTCTGTATTCCATCCATATTGGAATCAATTGATATAGTCCATAAACGGTAAATATAATTACGGCAACCAAAGAGAAGCGGCCTAGTATGCGGATCACATTCTCATTCTTTTGAAAGAGTAAAAAACAAGTAAGAAAAAACAAATAGAAAGTTGACATCCTGAAAAACTCCCACAGCGCATCACCTGGATTGATGGATTGAAAACAAGAGACCGCCATCCAGCCCATGCTGAGCAGGAGGATGAGAGAAAATTGTAAAAATGATCTGGAATATCTTATTGACAATTCAGATTGAAAGAGTCCTGAAATAAAAATCAGTGTCAAAGGCAATGCCGTAAGAAAGAATCTAATGGCCAAACCAGGATCCATGGTACTTTTAAGCTGAACGACAGGCAAGACAATAAACAGCCAGATGGCAAATAAAATGCCGGGGAGTGATTTGTTTTGCTTCTCAATCATGGAATTCAGAACAGCTGGTGCATTTGCTTTTTAGGATATTCAGCAAGGAGAAATTTAATTATTAGAACAAGGAATATACTTTTTCATGGCATTAGATTCAGTTTATGAAATTCATTGGTTTGGAATCGGAATATTTCTTAACATTACCAGAGATCTGTCATTGTCATAAAATGAATACTTCTAATAATTCCACCCCTGCTACAGGCATAAATGCGGTGGGTACGCATGACATGCTGGTTGCCCTCAGCAATCGAAAGTGGTTTTATTTATTTCTGCTACTGTTCATTGGCAGCTTTAGTTTCTGGTTATTAAGATACAGCATTTTTACTTACTCTTCGGAAGCATCGTTCTACTTAAGTGAATCTTCTACCGGTACGAATGTAGGGCAAAATCAGGAATTCAGGCTACCGGAAGTACTTCAACCGGGTGAGCAATTCAACAGGACTTACCAAATGGTAACCTCTTCCGCTCTCCAGGAGCATCTGATCCGAAAATTCAAACTCTTAGAACACTATGAAATTGATACCACTAATGAATTTTATTTTGAAGAGGCAATTGCCAAGCTAAGTGGAAGGATCCAGGTTAAGAAATCCCCTTTCAATACCATTGCTGTCACTGTATCTGACAAACACCGCTACCTGGCTGCAGACATGACCAATGAAATAATAAGCTATCTGGATCAATTGAATAAAAAACTAATCGTCAATTCCCTGAAGCAAAAGCTGAATGTTTTTGAGTCCCTGCTAAAAAACATGGAGAAAGATAATACAAACCGATCCGTCTTTTTTAACAAGCAGATGGCAGATCTGAATCAGATTCTGAGCCGCTTGGAAAAGCAACCGATAAACTCCATTGCAGTGATGGATCTGCAATCACAATTGGCACAAGTTATCTCCTCCCTGCAAAGATCCACCGAAGATCTGATGAGAATGAAAGTGATCTATGCTCTTACGCTACAATCTATTCAGGACAAAAACCTGCCTTCCATCGTTGTTGTTCAAAAGGCCCGGCCCAGTTATCGTTCACTCGGCTGGCAATCCCTGTTAATCAGCGCAGTGATCGTCTTGCTCGTTATTACAGGAATTGTTTATTCTGTTTATATCAAGCTACGCTACAAAAACTACTTCCAGGTTCTCATGTCGAATAATAATCCGAAAGAAGAATTAAAAACACAACACAAAGATTCACTATGAAGCGTTATGTGGTGCTTGTTGCCGGCGGAAGCGGAAGCCGCATGAAAAGTGAAATCCCGAAGCAGTTTCTTTCCTTCAATGGGAAACCTGTCCTTATTCATACTATCGAGCGTTTTTATTATTTCGACAAGACAATAGGAATTATCCTGGTTCTTCCTGAAGAGGCAAAAGCATATTGGAAAGAACTGACTGACCAAAACATGATACCCTGTCCCGTATTACTCGCGCCCGGCGGAGCGACCCGCTCGGCATCTACCCGCTCCGGTTTGAAACTGGTACCGGACGATTGTATTGTTGCGGTGCATGATGCTGTGAGGCCACTGTTGAGCCAGGATTTAATATCGCGTTGTTACATTGCTGCGGAAAAATATGGGAATGCATGTCCGTATATATCACCCATCGATTCTTTACGAATGAAAGATGGGGAGACAACAATTAGTGTAGACCGTTCAAACTATTTTCAGGTGCAAACACCACAATGTTTCAGAGCGGAACTGCTCAAAGCAGCATTTCAAAAATTTGACAATGCCATATTTACTGATGAAGCTTCTGCTTTTGAACATGCAGGGAATTCCATCCACCTGATTGAAGGGGAAAGATGGAACATTAAAATCACTTACCCGGAAGATCTTCTGGTTGCAGAAGCCTTAAGCTCGCGTTTATAATAAATTAAAATCCGTACTAATTGTTGGATACGTTCAGGGATCAGGACCTGTTTATAGGAATAGGTGCAATTCCTGCCATGTCTCCGATTACATTGATCAATTCTTTATCGGAAGGAACGATTATTTTAGAATTGTTCGAAAGAGCTGTTTCCACGGCCTGGATACGGCGCAAGAGTTGAGCATTTCCGACGAAATATTTTTCTGCTGCTTCGTTCACAAGTGCGATTGCCTGAGCTTCTCCTTCCGCTTCAAGAATTTTTGCAGTCCTTACTCCTTCTGCCTTTTTAATCTGAGAACGTTTTTCTCCGTCTGCACGAGTCTCAACCGCAGTTGCAAAATCGATTGCAGCCATCTTTTCATTCTCTGCTTTTACAATTTTATTCATGGTTTCCTGAACATCTTTCGGCGGATCGATTTCTTTCAACTCTGTACGAACAATCTCAATACCCCAGCCAACGGTTTCATCCATAAGGGTAGTATACAAACTTTTGTTTATTTTTCCTCTCTCACTATTGGCCGATTTCAGGGTCATGGTACCGATAATATTCCTTAGCGTGGTACGCGCAAGGTTTACGATCTGATAAGAAATATTGTTGACATTATACTGGGAGTTTTTCACGCTTTCTTCGTCCATCTTAATTTTAAAATACACCTGAGCGTCTACGCTCGCATTAAGATTGTCATAGGTGATGATCTCCTGTCGCTCCGCATTTATCATTTGCTCTGTAACGTTTACCTGGTACATTTTATCAATACCCGGCATGATCCAATGAAAACCGGGAGCTGCAAAGCGGTTGTATTTACCCAATCGTTCGATTAATCCGCGGTGTGTGGGACGTACAATCCGGATGCCAAGAAAAAACAGGATGATAAGCCCGATGATGATTGGACTCCAACTAAGGGTAGAGGCAGTGTTCATGGTGAATAGTTTTAGACAGATTTGTTTTGAAAATTACAAAAACATAAATGCCTGCACAAATTGTACAGGCTTTTATTTTAGTTTCGGAGATGAAAATTGTGATAAGCCACAGATTGCCTACCAGTTGTCTTTATCCTTGACCGGTTTTTCGTGTGAGATAAAATCTTTCAAATTGGAGATCAGATTGAGCATTTCTTTATCCAATTGAATAAGAAAATCGTTGTAAACGGGCAGATAACCGGGTGTGGTTGGATCGAGCCATCGCTCACAGGGATAGACAGACAATTGCTTCCAACCGAATTCAGTGATTTCATATTTAAACCTTGCATCCCTGGAAGAAATTGTAATTGTATATTCTACCCGCCCTGCATCGCTTGCCACGCCTTTTTTATCAGGTGGGTTGGTAATTTTAAAACGGTGCTTCCCGACAACTTTATGACCTGTTTCATCCTTTTCCCGGATCACATCCACAGGATTTTTATAATTCTCCTGGAACCATTCAAGGGTACGCTGATACAAATCAGATGCAGGGACTCCTTTTACCTCCACTACACCTTCATAAGTGATCAATTTTGTCATAGGATCAACAGGTACAGGGGTAGAAGTAGTTTTAGTTTTCCTGCGCAGAAAGGAGGGAGACTCTAATCAGGATAAACAGCAGGATCAAACCAGATTTTTTCATGTATCGTAATTTTATACAAAACTACGAGAAAAAAAACAAAACGGGTAAATCAACTCTGAACAAGAACTTTAAGCTTCATCCCTGGTTTCAATGATTTTGCATCCGTGATGCAGTTGATCAATTTTAATTGCTCAACGGTGGTTCCTTCATACTTCTTGCGCGATACTTGTAAGAGTGTCACCGGGAGCTACAGTATGATAGACGTAATTCACTTGTTTAACCGCTTCTTTTTTAACCGGGGCTACCGCTTTGTTTGCAGGGGTTGAAGAAACAGGCTTTTTAGCCGGGCTGCTATCAAGATTATCTTGTGGGTTGGTTTCAGCAAGAGTATGATCATCCTCTTCTTCTGAACCATTAGCAGGTTTTTCAATAAAAACTTTTTTAGTCACCCTTGTGTAAACGGTCAGACGCTGCCCGGCAGCAATGCGGCTGGAATGAACCGTCCTGGCATTCCAATGCTTTAAATCCGTGACAGAACAACGGTATTTTGAGGCAATTCCAGATAAGGTTTCACCCGAACGGACCAGGTGTGTTTTTTTCACCGACTCTCTGACAGTGACTAATTCGCCATTAACGCCTTCATGAGAAGATGCCTGTGAAGCAGTCATAGCCGCTCCATCCGGTCCAAGCTTATCGAGTCCAATGGAAGAATAATAATCATTAAACAAGTCCCGGACGATGTCATTCCTGATCTGTGGTCCCCGGCAACCAAAAACGATACCTACAAGCCGATGTTCACATTTTGCCGTTGTTGCGACGAGACAAAAACCGGCACGCCTTGTATAGCCCGTTTTCAAACCATCCACTTCACCACTGTATTCAATGGTGAGTTTATTATGATTCCTGATCACACTTGACGACTTCCCATTTTCGATAGAAGCATAACCCATGCTTGCTATTTCCAATATTTCATCATACTTGAGCATTTCGAGGGTGAGCATGAGCTGGTCAGCCGGAGTGGAAGCATTATCGTTCATCCATTTGGAAGCAGGAAGCCCTGTAGGATTACCATAAAATGTACTCTGCATATTCAAATCCCTTGCACGCGCATTCATTCGATTAATTGTTGATTGCAAATCACCTTTACCAATGAACCGTGCCATCTGCTCTGCACATTCGTTATTTGAAGCAATCATTGCAGCCTTGAAAACATCCCTCAAGGTGTAGTTCACTGTGCTTGTAATTTTTCGACGACTTTTCCCCCTGCCTCTGTATTCCTGTCTGGTCCAGCGAACCTTATCCTCCCAGGTAAAAAGTCCATTCCGGACGTCTTCCACTGTAAGCAAAGCAACCATCATTTTTGTAAGGGAAGCTATTGGATAAGCACTGTGCATATTTTTATGCCAGATCACTTTTTTGTTGTCGACATCATAGAGAAGACCTGCTCTCACCTCAGATTCATTTACTAAAAGACTAGTCTCAGGTTGGAGATTTAATGATGGAAGCAAACGCGTGTAATCCGTCGTTGAGCTGCTATCCTCCGAAAAATCCCTGGCCAGCACACTCCCGGTCAAGGCAATAAGGATCATTCCTATGCCTGCAGGGATAGCCAAAAGGGGTTTAATCAGATGAATGCTTTTTTTCATCATTAGCTTTTACAACAATTTAAATTAATATAATCTGTTTCAACTTGAATGTCAACAAATTATTGGTGAAAGCTGACATTTTCAGAGTGAATCTTCTGTTTCCGTATACTGAGTTCCTCTGAAAACGTTTCTTCTTTCTAGGCTATAATGTAACGCAAGAAAGAAAAATTTATTAAAAATTCATGTAAAAAGCCCTCCATTCTTACCAAATTCACTCAGGACTGGAATCCAATTTTCCTAAGTAAGCCATGGTGGCGCAGAGAAGGCGGGCAAAAAATCATTCCTTATAAAATGATTTTCTTTTCACATTATTTTTTGTTCCTATCGCAATATTATAATATCCTGATTTTAAGCTACTTGTATCAATATATCCTTTTGAGAGCGAAGAAATTGACTCATGAATAATTTCTTTACCAACAAGATCAAATATGATCACATCCCCGATGTTTTCAAATTCGACATCTGTTTCAATCATCAAACGATTGCGGACCGGATTTGGATATACAATTAACTCTTTGGAAGCATTCCGAAAGTTGATACCCGTATTCAAAGTTGTATCACTTACGCTGAGATTATCAATATCCACATAGTAATCATCCGGGTTGTTTTGCCGTTTAATGGTAAATTTAACATAGATGTTATTTCCGATAAAAGCCCCAATATCGAATGTGTAGTGATTGAAGTCTGTGGAAGCTACGTAAGTTAAATGATCTATGTCAAGTATGTCCTGAAAATTAATGCCATCATTGGAAATAGATGCGGTGAAATGATCTCCTGCAACGAGGTTCGCCGGAACGAAGGAGGATCCAATGGTTGACACGATTCTCCAATCAAAACCCAGTCCGCTTGCGGAACTTAGTGGACCGATAAGAGGAGAAGTCGCGGAATCCTTAGTAGTAAAGGTATTCATGAATGAACTCAAGCCCTGCGAATTATTTGTTCCATGCACCAGTCTTACCTGAATATTTCCAGGATAAGCCGAAGGCACCTGGAAGGCAGTATAAGATTCAAAATCATCATAGAATGGATACGTTTGGGCATTAGAGGAAAAGCCTCCGTACCACATTACAAGAATCAGAATCAGTGAAATTTTATTTTTCATAGGTTGATATAACATATGGTTCGAATTTGCTGTCTTTACTTACATAATTTTCCATCAAAAGTAATAATACAAAATCTAAGATAATGGCACAACAGATGAAGTTTTTCTAAGCTTCAGGGATTCGATATCAACCTCTAGAATCAGATTAATACCCGGCTTCTTTCCCTTCTCAAAACTGCCATGAATACGATGCAGTCCAAGAAATTCAGCCCCGTTTAGTGTTGCCCACCTGATACTGTCTTCCAGAGCTATTGCAGGGAAATGTTCCTGGATAGTCAATAGTTCACTGAGAATTGAAAGTGAATTATTAGAGGCATAACTATCAGTTCCGACAGTCATTTTTGCATTTTCCTTTATGAACGATGGAATGTCCGGAAGTTTTCTTTCAATGTACCAATTCGCGTTCGGACAAAAACACCACCAGACCAATAAATTATAGAGTTGAGCCCACTGTATATCAGCTGCCGTTGAAAATGTATTATGAATGAGCTGGACCTTATTACATTTAGGCAAATCCACAAGTACAGAAGGCAGCGAGCGAAAACCTGTTGCTTTCCAATTGTGAAAAGCCCCGGAAATTTTATTCAACTCATCCATAAATTTTCCCCTGCCTTCAAGAAACATTTCATTTTCTCCTTCTGTTTCCTGGTTGTGAATGCTCAACAAGGAGTCCTGTTCATAGGCAAAAGCACCGATCATCTTCATTAATTTAGAAGAAACGGAATATGGTGCATGGGGTACTATAGAGGCCGCAAGATTTGCAGCCAAATATTTCCCAAGGAGGGCCTTGCCTTTTACAAAGGTGTCCTCCGCCCTATCCGGGTTCAAATCAAAAATTTCAATGAAGGAATGATAATGAATCCGGCTCTTTACTTTGACAGGTATGGTCAGCTCTGTATTCGAAATATCTCCTATGGCTACTATTCCCTGCGCAAGCATTTCTGCATCTGCTTGCTGTGCAGCCTCGATAAGGCATTGATCAGAGTTGTTCCTGACGGCTATCAAGTCTTGTATGAATCCCGACAGGCCCTTTCCTTCCGGAATTTTACCTTTCAGGTATGACAATTCCAGATGACAGTGAGCATTCACAAATCCGGGACAGATAATACCACGATGCAATTCCACAGAAGCATCAGACGAAATTTGCTCCTTTCCCGCCAGTAAATCAAGTACAGTCCCATCCTCCTCCAGTACGAGAACTGCATTTTTCATCGGAGCCGAAGAAACGGGAAAGATATAATCAGCACTCAGGAACTTCATGATGTAAAAATACCTGAATTCTTCCTTTATATGCAATCAGGTGTATAGGCCGCTGCAATTTCATCTCTCGAATCCTTACCTTTGTATCAAGGTGAGTATTTCGACGAAAAAAAAAATATCCGTAGTCTTAGTCAGGAAGAGTTAAAGAGCTGGTTTCTAGAAGCCGGGGAAAAATCTTTTCGGGCCAACCAGGTATGGGAATGGTGCTGGAAAAAGAGTGCCCGCAACTTTGATGACATGAGCAATCTATCCAAGGAGTTGCGGGAAAAATTAAAGGCAAACTTTTCTTTTCATGCCGTCAGCATTGACACTTTCCAAGTCAGCAAGGATCGAACGATTAAAAATGCATTCAGTCTATACGACGGAAATATTGTAGAAGGAGTTCTGATTCCAACTGATTCCAGAATGACTGCATGCGTTTCCTCCCAGGTCGGATGCAGTCTAACCTGTACATTTTGTGCAACCGGAAGACTTGAACGTCTGCGCAATCTTGAAGCAGATGAAATTTATGATCAGGTAGCACTCATCCGTGAACAATCGGAAAAGCAGTATGGAATTCCTTTGAGCAACATCGTGTACATGGGCATGGGAGAGCCCTTGCTGAACTATGCCAATGTCCTCAAAAGCATCGACCGCATCACCTCTCCGGACGGGCTGAACATGTCTGCTCAACGAATCACGGTAAGCACTGCCGGCATTTCCAAGATGATTAAACAGTTGGGTGATGATGAAGTACGCTTTAATCTGGCTTTGTCATTGCATGCGGCCAATGACGAAAAGCGAAATAAAATAATGCCAATCAACGAGCACAATACTCTTGATTCCCTGGCAGAAGCGCTCAACTATTTTTACTCGAAGACCGGTACGCGAGTCACTTTTGAGTACATTGTTTTTAATGGCTTCAACGATGATCTGCAAGACGCGAAGGAGCTCCTGGCCTTTTGCCGGCGTGTAAAGGCCAAGGTAAATTTAATCGAATACAACCCAATTGAGGGAGGTGTTTATGAAAATGCTTCGGAAGATAAAATAGAAGTATTCCGGAATTTTCTGGAAAGCCATGGAGTGATTGTTAATATCCGGCGAAGCCGTGGAAAAGACATAGATGCCGCCTGTGGACAATTGGCGAATAAAAATGAGCACGCTGTGGTGAAGTTAAAAAAGTCCTGAACTACCATAAGAACTGAATCTCTACAAATACAATAAGATGCAAGCATGGCTTCTGCATACTAAGAATAAAACCGCGGGATATTCAGCAATGGACCAAGCCAAGCCGTACTGAAATTACAGGTCTTCATAATTATTACTAACTCTTTGACTTTCAGGTTTGGAGAGAATCTGAAAAGGGCCATTTCATTCAACGATTTACCGTATTTTCGTCACCCGAATGCCACAGGATTTAAACCAAATAAAAGCACCCATTGCCAAAGTAATGGACGAATTTGAGCGAAAGTTCAGACTGTCCATGAAAAGTTCTGTCCCCTTATTGGATCGGATCACCCATTATATTGTAAAAAGAAAAGGCAAACAGATGAGGCCAATGTTTGTCTTTTTATCAGCGGGACTTTGCGGTAACCTGAATGAAACCAGCCATCGCGCTGCCACACTCATAGAATTGCTTCATACTGCCACCCTTGTTCACGATGACGTGGTGGATGATTCAAATGAGCGCCGCGGCTTTTTTTCATTGAATGCTTTATGGAAAAATAAAATTGCCGTGTTGGTAGGCGACTACCTGCTAAGCAAAGGACTTTTGCTTTCGGTTGAACATAAAGATTTTGAATTGTTAGGCATCGTTTCTGAGGCCGTGCGGGTCATGAGTGAAGGTGAACTTATGCAGATTGAAAAAGCGAGACGGCTCGATATCAGTGAAGAAATTTATTTTGAAATCATCCGACAGAAAACAGCTTCGTTGATAGCTTCCTGTTGTGCCGGTGGTGCCTGCTCTGCCGGAGCCTCTCAAGCTACCATTCAACGAATGCATCAGTTCGGTGAAGCAATCGGCATCGCATTTCAGATAAAAGACGACCTCTTTGACTATGGCCCTGATGGAGTAATTGGGAAGCCGACCGGCATCGACATCAAAGAAAGTAAAATGACTTTGCCTTTGATCCACTCACTTGCCAAAGCCGGTTATTCTGATAGAAAGAGGATTGTGAACATTGTTAAGAATCATAACACCGACGACAAAAAAGTAAAAGAGGTGATCTCCTTTGTGAAATCATCCGGAGGGATAGAATATGCTACTCAAAAAATGAAAGAATACCAGGAGAAAGCCTTTCTTCTGCTAAATGAATTTCCGGATTCGCAGTATAAAACTTCTTTAATAGAATTGGTTCGCTTCACGATTGAACGAAATCATTAATACCGATGAGTCTGAATAAATTTTATTATCTTCTTTCCTCAGTCTTCGCCTTCCTTGCTGTTTTCATTTATTTTTCACCGGGCCTGGTAATGCCCGATTTTATTTATCCTCTGCGTATTGATTCAAACTATGTAAGATTACACTTTTCTCCTGCTGATGAAAAGCCGGTTTCTCCGGAAGACGAATATGCAGAAGATCTACCCATGTTCAATCCCGGGTCTATCGGCCTTCATTATACCAACTTCAATGTAAAGACGCTTGACCATTTCATTCTGCGTGGTTGGTATGTCCCTGCACCAGATACTCCAGCCAATACCATTATTCTCATTCATGACCTCAATCAAAGTAAAATCACTTTACTGGATCATATTAAACAGTTCCGTGACCGTGGCCTTAATGTGTGTGCGGTTGATATGCGTGCTCATGGAAACAGTGATGGAATTGAATTTACTCCGGGATTTCCGGCCATTCTGGACGTAAAAATGATTATCGACAAGCTCCTGCTTACTCCGGAAACAAACCGGTTAATTATCATGGGCTTTGGCCTAGACTCCGCCATTGCCATGCAGGTAGCCGCTTATGACGGGCGATGTGATGTTCTTGTTGTACAAAGTCCGTCAAATAATTTGAGGACTTATCTGAACCGTTATGCCCAGGAAAAATGGGGATCCATGCAATTTTTGTGGTATCCGATCTTTAAGAGAAAAGTTGAAAATTTGCTCCAATATCCAATTGGGGAACTCGACTTGTCGGTTATTGCACGCTATAGCAAAAACACCGACACTTTTTATTTCGGCAGCAGAAGACAAAATTAGTTTTACTACTGAAATCCTGGCTATCTATGATTCGTCCAGCGCACAGCCAAAAATCATTATTTTTGGTGAAGAACGCGCTCGCGCAATAACATTGAAGAAATTGAGGGACCTCCATATTTCAACCGAATTACGGAATTCATCAACCGTTCTATTCCTCGCAAGCCAAAGCACCACCCGCTATAAAAAATTAACCAGTAATGATCAGCAAGACGACGATAGACAGGGTATTTGATACCATCCGTATTGAAGAAGTGGTGGGAGATTTTGTTTCGTTAAAAAAACGCGGAACCAACTGGCTGGGTTTGTGTCCATTTCACAATGAGAAGACACCCTCCTTCAATGTAAACCCTGTCCGCAATATTTATAAATGCTTCGGATGCGGCAAGGGAGGAAATGCTGTGAACTTTGTGATGGAACACGAACAGTACAGTTATCCTGAAGCATTGCGTTATCTTGCACAGAAATACGATATAGCTGTGGAAGAAACCGTACCTGATCCACAGGAAGAACAAATAAGGGATGAGAAAGAAAGTTTGTTTGTCCTAATTCATTTGCGCAAAGAACATTTTCTGAACAATTGTTTGACAACGAAGAAGGCCGTTCAGTGGGGCTGAGTTATTTTAAAGAACGGGGCTTCAGTGAAGATACCATCCACAAATTTCAATTAGGGTATGCCTTAAGTGAATGGAGTTCCTTCTCGGATACTGCAACCAGAGCCGGCTACATCCCTGAATTCCTCATTAAAACCGGCTTGAGTATTGAACGGGAAGCGCATAAAGGCGTCGGTGGAATTTCAGAAGCTGTTGCTGAAAATCAGAAAGAGAAAAAATTATACGATCGGTTCGGGGCCGCGTGATGTTTCCCATCCACAATATGAGCGGTAGGGTTATTGGCTTTGGAGGAAGAGTATTAAAAAAGGAAGAGAAGACTGCAAAGTATGTGAATTCCCCCGAGTCAGACATTTATCATAAGAGCCGCTCACTCTATGGGATTTTCTTTGCCAAGAAAAGTATTGTACAACGTGACAACTGTTACCTGGTGGAAGGATATACTGATGTGATCTCAATGCATCAGACCGGAATTGAAAACGTGGTCTCCTCTTCAGGAACTTCTCTGACTATTGAACAGATCCGGTTGATCGGGCGTTACACCAAGAACATCACGGTTCTTTTCGATGGAGATGCTGCCGGTATAAAAGCCTCTATGCGCGGCATTGATTTGATCCTGGAGGAAGGATTGAATGTGCGTGTTGTTTTATTCCCGGACGGCGATGATCCCGACTCTTACAGCCGGAAACACAGTACCAGTGATACACTTGATTTTATTACCGCCAACGCCAAAGACTTTGTAGTATTTAAAACCGGCTTGCTGCTTTCTGAAGTTCAAAATGATCCTGTGCGCAAAGCCGGACTCATCCGCGATATCGTGGAAACGATTTCCAAAATCCCGGATCCCATCATCCGGACAATGTACACCAGGCAATGCAGCGTCATGCTTGAGATTCCGGAACCGGTACTTGTAACGGAATTGAATAAAATGCGCAGGCAGCAATTGAAGAAAATTATTCCTGCATCGGATGCGGAAGAACTAATGCCTGTTACACTTCTACCTCATGATCAGAATATAGCTGAATTCACGACTGAAATGCAGGAAAGAAACATCATTCGACTGCTTTTGAATTTCGGGAAACATGAGATAACTTTTTACGAAGAAACAGAAGATTCAACGGATCCGGCAATAAAGGAAAGTACTCCATACACAATGAGTGTAGCGCGATATATAATCGATGAAATAGCAAATGACAACATCGAATTTGAAAACAAAAGCTACGATATAATTCTTAAGGAATACACTTCACTGGTTGAAAAAGACGCAGACCTTGACCCGCAGTATTTTTTAAATTCTGAGAATCACGCTTTCACTGAAGTTGCCATTGAATTATTATCACCCAGGTATTTTTTAAGTGATAACTGGAAGGCTCTTCACAAGATTACAGTACCTGTTGAAGAGGAAATCCTTAAGGACTCCGTAGAAAATGCGGTGATCCATCTGAAAAGCAAGAAAATTCTTCGAATGATAGAGGATAATCAAAAAAAGATTCAACAGGCACATCAGGAAGGTAAAGATATTACCGGGCTCATGGAAATGCACAAAATGCTGGAGAGCGTGAAGATGAAAATTTCCAAGGCACTGGGAATTGATATATTAAAGTAAGAACAGGGAGCTCCCTTAGTATGTTTTTCCTATCCATCATTTTTATCCTGCAAATTACATACAGCAGAATGTGTATTTGTCGATCTTTTTTAAAATGATATTTTACCGATAAACTTCTTCGATCTTTAATCATCGCTATCTAGTTTTGCATATCAATTTAAATTAAATGGAATCAAGTATAAACAGTATTGTTACTCTATTTAGCATCTGGTATGGAACAGAATACCAATAAATTGCCCATTTTTTACTACCTTTGGTAAAGTGCGAAACCACGCTTTTTATACGTATTTAAATCCCTCTTATGAATAAAATTGATAACAAAAGCATTTTAAAAAAAATCAAAGTGCGGAATCTTCAACTCGAAGATTTTGAAAACATCGTTCAATTGCAATTGATCTGCTTTCCACAAATGAAACCATGGAACAAAGAGCAATTCGAAAACATCGTAAAGACTTTTCCGGAAGGTCAGATTTGTGTGGAGTACAATAAAAATCTTATTGCATCTTCCTGTTCTTTGATTCTTGACAGCAGTAAATATTCCGAAAATTCCAGTTGGCACGAATTCACCGCCAACGGATACATCACCAACCATGATCCAAAAGGCGATATCTTATATGGCATGGAGATCATGGTGGATCCTACTTACCGGAACATGAAGCTGGCAAGAAGGATGTATGAATTGAGAAAACGGCTGGCCGTGACAAAAAATTTAAAACGCATTACTGTTGGAGGACGCCTTCCAAATTACCACCGCCATCAAGCTAAAATGGATGTTTATGATTACGTGAACGCGGTTACAGATAAAAAAATATTTGATCCTGTACTGACTACACAATTAGCTAATGGCTTTTCCCTGAAAAAAATACTTCCGGATTATTTACCCAACGACAAAGAATCCTGTGGTTATGCTACTTTTCTGGAATGGACGAATTTTCAATACAGAGATGATGTCGACAGTGTCAGCTCCCGTTATGTGAGGGTTGCAGCTGTTCAATATCAAATGAGAACTGTAAAAGATTTTGAAGAATTTGCATCCCACTGTGAATATTTCGTCGATGTAGCATCTGATTACCGCGGAGACTTTGTGTTGTTTCCGGAAATGCTGACGATGCAATTACTTTCTTTCCTACCGGCAGAAAGACCGGCAGCATCAGCCCGAAGATTAAGTGAGTTTACCGAACGGTATGTTGAACTATTCAATCACCTGGCAATAAAATACAACATTAATATCATTGGAGGCTCGCATCTTAATGTAGAAAATGAAAATCTATATAATATAGCCTATCTCTTCCGAAGGGATGGTACGATTGGAAAACAATATAAAATTCAAATCACTCCTCATGAAAAAAAATGGTGGGGCGTGAAAGGTGGAAATAAAATTGAAGTATTTGATACCGATTGTGGAAAAATCGCAATAGCTATTTGTTATGATGTTCAGTTTCCCGAATTGGTGCGTATCGCCGCTGTGAAGGGCGCAAAAATACTGTTTGTTCCATATAATACCGATGAGCGAAGAGGGTATCTGCGTGTTCGCTACTGTTCACAGGCGCGCGCCATTGAAAATCAGATGTATGTTGCAATTACCGGTTGCGTTGGGAATTTACCTAAAGTAGAAAATCTGGATATTCACTTTTCACAATCTGCCATCTTTACTCCTTCCGATGTAGAGTTTTCAAGGGAAGGTATAGCAACTGAAGCTACGCCGAATACCGAAACGATAATCTATCAGGATTTAGATTTGAAATTACTAAAACGTAACAGGGAATATGGAACGGTGCAACCCTGGAACGACCTGCGCAGTGACCTTTATGAAATCGTTTTAAAAAACAGTGAAGCAGAAGTTCCGAAAGCTAAAGAAGCTGTAAAATCAAAAAACAGTAATAAGCTAAAAATTATTAAATAAAAATGAATTTTTCATTGGTTCTTTTTTGCCTGCAACATCCGACCGGTAAGGCATATAAAATGACCAAATTTAACTTACTATTTTGTCCACATAATTGGAGTTCATCAGGCCAAGAGCACCCATATATCGCAGTTTAAAAGTAATCACATCACCGGTTTTGTAACCTTTGCTATTTTCACCCAGATCGATGACAAGCATATCTGAACTCGCTTCAATTATTTTGATGTCTTCGTCATCAGGGCTGAGGAACCCCGGGTTAATGTCAAGGAGACCAATATCAATGATGGCTCTGCAGGTCGATTTTCCATAATCCTCCGGGTTAAATTCAGGAATATTACCTGCTACATTTTCAATTTGTTCACCGTTGGGTACAATTGGTTTATCGTACAACTCAATGATCTCAGTATATAACTTAAACACGTCGGTTTCCATCCCCTTGAATGGTTTTCCGGTAAACAAGTTATTACCAAAAAACAAGGCCTCTCCAATTCTGAAATGATTTACTCCAGGTGGAATTTGTTTGTTTATGAGGAGCGACAGGGTAACACTTGTACCACCTGAAATCCATGGTATCGACCGCTTGAATTTCAATTCAATGAGTTGCTTGTACAGGCAAAGTTGTATTAGTTTATCCTGGTTAGGCATGATGCCATTTAAACAGTTGAGGTTAGTACCCAATCCGATGATTTCAATGTTGGGAAGTAAAAATATTTGTTCATAGAAGTCCATCAGGTGGTCGCCCATGACGCCTTCGCGCAGATCACCCATTTCAATCATGATAATGATTTTGTGTTTTTTATTTTGTCTGCACGCCTCTTCACTCAGTAATTTAATAATTGAATAATCTGTATTAAAGCTTACATCAGCAAATTTAATCACATTGGCAACACTTCTTTTCGGAGGTGGCTTAATGTAAACAGTCTGAATATTCTGATCCAGACTTTTAATCGCCTTTATATTGCTGATCCGGGTGTCATGCATTTCCTTCACTCCTAAATCCATCAGCTCTTTCAGGTACAATTTGTTTCCACACAGAAGTTTGGTCACAACGCCCCATGAGATATCATTTTTAGCAAATAACTTTCCCAGGTAATTATAATTGTGTTTAAGTTTCTCTCTATAGAGTTTTAGAAATGCCATTATATTATTTAATTACAATTCTGGGTATAGTAAATGGTAGCCGGGTAAGGAGTTCATAATTCAAAAGGTGGCTTTGCTCACTAAAAGAATTAACGGTGATGACATTCCCATTTTGCCTTCCGATTAAAACTACTTCATCCCCCTTTTCAACTTTCCCTGCATGCGTAATATCGACAGTAAGACTGTTCATGTTTACAGTTCCAACCACTAAGGCTACCCTTCCGTTAATCAGGACAGAACCCACATTACTCAGGTTGCGGCTATATCCATGAGAATAACCAATAGGAATAATCGCCAGGGTCATGTTCTTATGCGCGAGATAAGCGGTTCCATAGCCCACGAAGCTGCCTTTATTTACATGCTTTATAGCCATCACTTTGGTCTTCCATCGAATGATTCGTTTGAGCAGGTCAGGATTACTCTCGGTTTCTCCGCAATAGCGGATGTGAGTCTCCTGATTAGGCCAGTAACCATATTGGAGTATTCCAATTCGAACCATATTTCCCTGTGTCTCCGGATAGTTTATGAGTGCTGCGGAGCAAGCTGTGTGATGGTAAACCGGTTTCAGGTTTTTAGATTCAAAGAGCTTTAACAATAAATTAAAATTGATAATCTGATTTGAAATACGAAAATGATTGGCCTGACTTTCTGCACCTGCCAAATGTGTAAATAGACCCTGAAAGGTTATGTATTCAGAATTTAATTGCAGCCATTCGCAGAGTGCTGGTATTTGCGTCTGGTCAAATCCGGTACGCCGCATTCCGGTTTCAACTTCCACGTGTATTTTAGCTTTTGTCTTTAGTGCCTTCGAATAATTCAATGCCAATTCGAGGCGGGCATAGTCGAAGACTGCAAATTCAATTTGATGTTGAATGGCCCATTCAATGGCTTCGTTTTCGACTACACCCATGATAAACAAATCAGGAAGGGAATCAAGTTTTTTACGCAGGTGATAGGCTTCTTCGGCAGAATGAACACCGAAATAATCAACGCCAGCGTTTACTGCCATCTTTACAAATTCGGAAAGCCCATGACCATAGGCATTACCCTTTACCACGCTGCACAGGCGTACTCCTTCCTTCATGTGCTTCCTGATGAATCGAAGGTTGTGACGCAAAGCGGAATCACTCAATTCAATCGCAGATGTTTCAAACATGCTTGTTTATTTTTCAATGAGTAAGTGATCGATTATACCGGAAAAAATCTGAACTCCCGTATCTATCAATTCATCCGGGAAATCATAATCAGGATTATGAAGCGCCGGCAGATTTTCCCCGGCTCCAATTCCAAACATGCAGCCATTAAATCTGGATGTGAACAAACCGAAATCTTCGCCCCATTTAAAGGGATAGGAACGCTCATTAAGAGTGTAACCCTTTGATGTCGCAGCATTGCGAACTTTTTCGAGCGCGGCAGCATTATTTACATTCGCATGAAATGTTTGGGTGTATTCAAACCCGGCGCTAAGTTTGCTCTTTTTAGCAATGCGAAGAGCCAACTGTTCTATATCCTTCTCCAGTTTATGTAAATTTTCGTCATTCCAGCAACGAAGGGTGAGATGGACTGAAGCCCTGCCTGCTGAAATACCGTAGGCCTTTTCACCCAATTCAACATAAACAGGTGTAATCACCCGCATATCCTCTCTCTCCGCTATATTGCATTCCATTAAAATGCTTTCCTTCAACAATTCTGATACTGCAAGGGCAGGATTAATTCCATGCTCCGGTTCAGCCGCGTGTGATGTCTTTCCGTTGAGGTGAATGATAATACTGTTAACTGCAGCAGTAAATGTATTTTCTTTCACAACCACTTCATGCAATGGGTATCCCGGCAGATTATGCATTGCAAAAACAAAATCCGGATGGAAAGATGAAAGGAGTTCATGATTCAGCATGGCCTTTGCTCCTTCTCCATTTTCTTCTGCGGGCTGAAAAAGCAATCGTACTTTCCCATTCCTAAGTTTATGACTTGAAAGAAATTGGGCAAGTCCGCAAAGAATTGTGCTATGTCCATCATGTCCGCACTTATGGGATTTTCCCTCATAAATAGATTTGTGGTCAAAATCATTCGTCTCCTGAATAGGCAAGGCATCCAATTCCGCGCGAAAAATTATTTCCTCCCCATTCTTGCCGGAATCCCAGGTTGCAACAATTCCATAGCCACCAATTCCAGTTTCCAAATCATCGGGATGGCAGGTTTTGAGAAATTCAATTATTCGTTCTGCGGTCATCTTTTCCATCCCGGATATTTCCGGCCTGGAATGAAGCTCTCGTCTTAACTTTTTAAGTTGTTTTAAATCCACAGTCATCATCATTAATCTATAGGTTGATAACGCATTTCGAGATATTTATTCGTGAAACCCAATTTCTCATATAGAATTTTCGCCGGGTTATCTGGCTCTACATGCAAAGCAATCCCTCCTTTTGTTTTGGACATTGCCTCCACCATAAGTTTTTTTCCAATACCCTGCCCCCTGTGCTCTTTATGTACAGCGATATAAACGAGAATATTGGAAGGAATATAACCCTCCATTCCTGTTTGATTAATCACAACGGCTCCAATAATTTTTTTGCCTTCAAGCGAAAGCATAAGAAATCCACCTTTTGAAGGATCGAGTGCAAATTGAATCGCTTTTAGAATGTATTCAATTTTATCGCCAAAACGGTCCAGATTTTTTTCTAAAAAATCAGCAATCTGAAGGTTTGTATAAATTTTGTTTTCGCCGGTTTGTGGTGTTACCAGAATGTAATTCATGAATGACTGTATTTTAACTGTTTGAATGAAAGAGAAAAAGAAATGAATATGATTAATGAGACGCTGATTCCAAAAATATTGGGATCCAGCCCAAAGGGTAATTTTGTTTCCAGGACGGTAAGGATCAGTGTTGTACTTCCGCCTCCGATCATTGAAGCAAGGGCAGCTAACCAATTCCTTTGATTGAAAAACATGGCTGCAATCAAGGGTACCAATAAGCCCGATACCATAAAGGCATAGGAATAAAGCATTAACTCCAATACGTTTTCCATATTTGAAGCAAGCAGGATAGCAAAAATACCCAATAACAAAGTCAGGATTTGCGCATACCTCAATAGTTGAGGATGATTTTGCAGGCGAGGAAATATTTTCTCCAGGATATCGGTTAACATATTTCCTGAAGCAGCCATCAGGCAACTGTCAGCTGTCGACAGAATTGCAGAAAAATATGCAGACATCATCACACCCATCAAGCCCACAGGCAAGATTTGTCTCAACAGCAAGGGCAAACCCAGTTCGGGATCCATGCCTACTGCATTGGAAAATCCGAAACTCTCAAACATTCCCTGATCAGCAGCAACACGGCCAAATAACCCCAACAATACACCCATAAAAGCCATTATTGGCCATTCAAAAAGTCCGGCAATGAACCACGCTTTCTGTGCATCTTTTTTACTTTTACTCGCATAAATACGTTGATATAATGTCATCCCTACAAACCAAATCGGGATGATGGTAAATGCCCAGTTAATGAGCGTCTGCCATTTAACCGATGTGAGTGAAAGTGCTCCAGGATTTACGCTTTTACTAATTTCTTCCCAACCTCCAATGGCACAATAGGAAATTGGAATTCCTACAAACACCAATCCAAGCATCAACACTATCCATTGAATGGTATCGGTATAAATCACTGCAGTCATCCCACCCATTACTGTATAAAGAATCGTTACAAGGCCCATCACCAGTAATGCTGTCTGTATATCCAGGCCTGCAAATGAAGCGGCAGCCAATTTAGCTCCGGCGAGAATTTGTGAACTTGTAAAACCCAGGTAGCCGATAGCTGAAATCACGCCGGCGAGAAGTGCCACCTTACTATTGTAGTAGTGATTGAACAGCTGCGGAAATGTCGTCATCCTTTTTTCCAATCCAATTTTATACACTTTTGGAATCAGAATCACCGCACTCAACCATGCACCAATTAAACCGGTAAATAACATCCAGGAACCTGACAAGCCCAATACAAAACCCAGGCCACCCAGGCCAATTGAAAATCCTCCTCCCACATCAGTAGCAACAACCGACAAACCAATATGCCAGCTCGAAATATTTCTGTCACTAATAAAATAATCTTCTGTGCTTTTGTTTTTTCTCAGAAAATAATATCCCACTCCTATCAGAGTCAGCATGTACAGAATAAAAATACCGGCGTCTATTGGGTGCATAAAGTATAATTATGGGAAAGAAAAATTAAACCAATTTGATTCATTGACGAAAAATCAATTGTAAAATCGGAGGATGAGATATGCAAGATACACGTGTACTTCATGATATCATTTAGCAGATGAGAAAAAATACTGATCGCAAGAGATGCAGAAACAGCAATAAAATCAATACTCCTGCCGGACAGGAATAAAAAAACTCTTTTGAGTTTATACTTACTGCAAATATAAGATATTATGAAGGGAGAACCTAAACTAAATTGACACTTTTAATGTCAACATGCATTTAAAAAGCAGAATGCGAATAATTTGAAAAGAAATTCCGTTCTCGCTAAAATAAAATTTAAAAAATCAGGATTAGGCAATACTTCCGGAATCACCACTAATTAGCATACCAACACTCAATAAACTTTATCTCAATTTTTCTTTACAAATAAATTAAGCGATCGGTTTTATATAATTATTGCGTGTGTTATTAAGCGTCGCTCAGATAAATGACTATTCAAAAAAAGCTAATTAAAATTCAACGCTCAAAATCCAGATTCAAAGGTTCCTTCGAAGGCATAAGTGCATCCTTACCCTTGCCAGTCGTAAGGACTGTGGCATCAACAATTTCAAAATTTAATTTATCAAACCAAATCTGCCCGGAGCCAACTAACAAAGCTCCAAAAGCCATATTCGACGCATTCAGGGGAACATCCAAAACAATTTCATACTTCTTCCAATCACTTGTACCAGTGACGGCACGATCCATCATATTGTCAAAGGTGAGTGGCGTTTTAGAATCTCCCTGATCCACCCGAAGCCAAAATCCGGCTTTGTCTGAAACTTCTTTTGACTTCATGTAACCTGTCATGCGTACTCTTTTCCCCAGGTATTTGTCAGGCAGACAATCCTGCATGAGTGTTCCAAAGCCTTTTACCTTTGAAGTGTTCGCCTTTATTGTTGCAGCATTACTTCCATCTTCAGCAGAACCTTTATCAAGTCCCATGTCATAACTTTTCGGATCACTGCCGGCCCTGTACCAGTTCTTAGGCAAATCAAATGAGTACAGAAATATCAGGCAAGAAAACATGAGGCAAGAAATTAAAACACGTTTTGCATTTCTCATGATTGAAATATTTTGTTGGTTTAGTATTCGGAACAATAATTTTCACAGTTTCACTCCACAATTAACTTAGACACATATCGTTTCTCCCCTTCATTCAAGGTCACAAGATAAATACCGGAATTTAAATGAGGGGAAATAAATTCATGACTGTTTTTCAGTATCGTAAAATAAACCTGAACACCCAATGAATTGAAGATTCTCAATTGCGCATTTTTTATCGCAACGTTTGTGTGCAAAGTAAATGCTGAGGTGGTTGGGTTGGGTGAAATTAACATGGTATTCGTTGAATTTCTCTCAATAACTTTATTGATCAGAGATGAATCAATCTCGAGTAGCTTACCAATAGGGCCACCATAGCTGGATCTACCCATATCCTTTACTTTTGAAAAGCTGTTGTTATCAATATCGTAAGAGAAAATGACACCACCGCCATAGATACCTCCTCCGTAAGTAAGCCCATATAATTTTCTGTCGCTTGCCTGAATAAGATTCCACTGAGGGTACGAGCCGTTGCTGGTTCCGGTAAAATCAACCAACTTGTTAAATGAAAGTGAGACTGGATCAAAACTAAACATCACCCCCTTGTTACTGATACCTCCTTGATAAGTCAAGCCATAAAGGATACCGTTTTCTGCCTGCAACAAGCCACTTACTGCCAAACGCCCATCGGTGCTGTCAAAATAATGCAGACCATGATAAACATTTGAATCCGGATCATAATTAAACAAAACTCCATAGTTTCCCGCGCCACCTCCTGAAGTCATTCCATAGAATTTTCCGTCGCTTGCCTGAATAAGATCGCCCTGAGGATCACCCCCGCTCGACTGATTGAAACTGTAGTGTTTCACAAAACTATTATTGGAAATATCGATACTAAACAATACACCTAAACCATAAGTACCACC
Organism: uncultured Bacteroidota bacterium; assembly: GCA_963775555.1. Taxonomy (GTDB): domain Bacteria; phylum Bacteroidota; class Bacteroidia; order AKYH767-A; family 2013-40CM-41-45; genus QQVM01. Next base: position 49,054 of record CAVZJJ010000003.1, read on the forward strand.
AAATGCCGTGAGTCCGTAGAGCAAATGATCCGCTGATTCAACGAGGTTATCTGTCGGCCAGACCCCATCAAAATTATTGAATTCATGGATGAGTGAGAATTGCGAAGTGTTGATATCATAACTGAAAAGTGTTCCATAAAGATAAACACCTCCAAAAGTGTTCATGCCGTACAACACACCATTTGAAGCCATCAACAAGCTTCCGGCATTTTGGTATCCGGAATTAATATCAAAATCATAAAGATCAGTGAAAGTGGAATTCGAAGGATCAAATGAAAACAACACTCCATGATTCCATATTCCCCCGCTCCAGGTCACACCATAGAATTTTCCATTCGAAAATACCATGTTGCCTTGAGGAGAAGCTCCGGAAAGAGTATCAAATGAATAAACAAGCTGGTAACCCGAACCATCGCCGTTAATTTTAAAGATAGTACCCCCGCCATATGTTCCACCAACACCTGTCATGCCCCAGAACTGAGGTACCTGAGAAAAAACCGAAAGACTAAGAACCAGAAGTGTAAATGCAAAAACGGCAGATCTCATATAAAATCTTTTTGCGACTATTCAGAACATTTCAAATGGACATAATTCACCAGACATATATGAGTTTAAAGTTATACTATTCAAACTCGCCTGCACAAAAAAATTAAGGCTATATTTTAAATACCTTACCAAGATAACAAAATTGTTCTCAGACTGAGCAAGATGATGAGCGAACCCACCATTACCATGGCCACACGGGTATTTATCTGATGACAAATAAACGCAGCTAAAGGAGCAGCAATAACACCTCCTGCAATCAAACCGGCTATAACAAGCCAGCTGTTGATCCCAATAAACAGGGTAAATATTCCCGATGCAGTGAGTGCAACAAAAAATTCGACAGCATTGACCGTTCCTATTGTCAGTTTTGGATTGTTACCGGAACCGATTAATGTTGTAGTTACAACCGGACCCCATCCCCCGCCACCTGATGCATCCACAAAACCTCCAAATAGCGCCAGCCAATGCACCTTTTTGTAGTCTTTGAATAGTATCACTTTTTTAAATGCCTTACCGATAATAATTATTCCCATGATCAAGAGGTATACAGATACATAGGGCTTAATGACATTACCATCGAATGAAACAAGAAAATAAGCTCCAATCGCTGCACCGATGGCGCCAGGGATAGCAAGTTTTTTAAACATTTGCTTATCTACATTGCCAAACTGCCAGTGAGAAAATCCGGAAATACCGGTTGTGAAAACTTCAGCAATGTGTACGCTTGTGCTGGCAATGGCAGGAGAAACTCCGGCACTCATCAGGAAGGAAGTGGTACTTACTCCGTAAGCCATTCCTAATGTACCATCGATCATTTGTGCAACGAATCCGACGAGCAAATAAATTAAAAATTCTTCATGCAGAAAATATCCGAGAAATGAAATTGATGAATCATAGGTCTCCGCAGTACCGAATACTCTGATAAAATAAACAGATCCTAAAACTGTTGCAGCCAGGGTAATGAAAACAACCAAATACCATCTTAATAAACGCCTCAACGGATAAGATGTCATACGAATTACACCTGTTAAGAAACCTTTTTCTTCTTGCCGGTAATCATCTTCAAATTTGCAATTTCCATTTCAGTAAGGAAACGCCAGCGGCCACGAGGGAGGTCTTTCTTGGTGAGGCCGGCAAAAACAACGCGGTCAAGTTTCTTTACACTGTAATCAAGGTATTCAAAAATACGTCTCACGATACGGTTGCGCCCGGAGTGAATCTCAACCCCAATCACATTTCTTGCTTCATTGGCATAAGCAATCTCATCCACTTTAATGAATCCATCACTAAGTGTCAGACCTTCCTGAACGGCTTCCATGTCGGCTTTTTTCAGGGCCTGGTCCAGCTCTACCTGATAGATTTTCTGTATTTCAAAACTTGGATGCGTCAGTTTTTTTGCAATATCGCCGTCGTTGGTGAATAGCAAAACGCCGGTGGTATTGCGATCGAGCCGCCCTACAGGGTATACACGTTCTTTGCATGCTTTCGCGATTAGGTTCATCACGGTTTTACGCTCTTCAGGATCGTCGGTGGTAGTGATGAAATCTTTGGGCTTGTTCAGTAGAATATAAACAAGACGTTCACCGCGCAGGGTTTCGTTATTGTATTTCACCACATCGCCCGACTGTACCTTATATCCCATTTCGGTAATGATCTCTCCGTTGACGGAGATCACCCCTACTTTGATCATCTCATCCGCTTCGCGGCGGGAGCAAATCCCTGCATTGGCAATGAATTTATTGAGACGTGTACCATCTTCTCCATCCGATGAAAATGATTCGGCTTTGTCTTTCTTTGGAAAAGGAGTCTTACTTTTATTCTTGTCGCCGTACAGTTCATGGGACTCTTTCCGGTTCCATTTTCTTTCTTCCCCTTCACGGGGAGAATCGCCATAGCGGGAAGGTTCCGGACGTTTATAGTGATCATCCTGCCCGATACGTTTTCTTTTCTCGGTGGTGTTGTCTTCATCAGGACGAAAGAATTTGCCTTCCGAACGACCTTTTCTTGGTTTTACCGTACTCTCCCGGCGCTGATAGGGCCGGGAAGATCTTTCACCGGAACGGCTTGGGGCCGGTCTGTCTTCCCGCGAAGTAGTTCTGGGCTCTTTGCTGTAGGATCTTCTTTCTGTCCTATCAGAATCATCTCTGCGCTCATAAGGCCGTTTAGTTCCGGCATCCTTGCTATATGATTTTCTAACAGGGGAGTCTGAATCCTCTCTTCGTTTATAAGGCCTGGTCGGTGCATCGTCGTCCCGGCGTGATCTTTCGGGCCTTTCACTATCACGGGAACGTACTGGCTTATCATCAAAAGTGCGTTTTCTGCTGCTTCCCGATTCTTCGCTTCTCTGAAATGGGCGTGCCTTCAATCCTCTTTCCGATCCCGATTTCTCTTCTCTATCACCCTCGCGACTCCGGAATGGCTTGTCTCCGGATGCTCTTTTAAATGGTTTATCGCTATCCGAACGACGGGCAAATGGACGTGATGCCGGTCCTCTTCTGTCGGGATTATCTCCCTCACGTGAACGGGAAGGCTTATCATCGTATTCTCTCCTTTTCGGCCTTTCTGCATCGTCTTTCCGCTTATAGGGCCTTGCTGCAGGGCTTTTCCCACGCTCAGGAATGAAGGAAGATGACTTTCCTCTGCCACGACCGGTACCGCTGCTTGCCTTACGAGCACCCGCTTTCGCTCCTGATCCTCTCTTTCCTGTACCACCTTTCCGGCCTCCCGGCGCTGCTTTCCTAAACTTTCCCATGTATGTTATTTGTGGCTGCAAATTTAGGTAATATTCAGGGGATTTGGATGGTTTATTTTGTTCTTCAGATTAGATGGAACGCAGATAACGCAGATTGTTTATGATAAAATATGATCTAAATATTGAATTGGTGCAAATCGCATTAATTCAATATAAACAAATGAACGGAACGCCGCTTATTCAGATCTTACCGTTTCACATTGCCTTGGGGGTTCGAAAAAACCTTACGTCTAATTTGAGCGATCTTGCCGAAATTTAATAAAAGACCTACTTCAATATCAGTTGCTTTAAGGTAATTTATTAATTGTATTTCGTGCTCTTCACATAGAGTTTCTGCGGCTCTTAATTCAACAATTACGCAGTTGTTAATCAATAAATCTGCATAATATTTCCCAACCAGGTTTTCTCCACAATAAACTTTTATAGTTTTTTTTTTCAACGAGCATTCCCATCGAAAGTAGCTCAACCAATAATGCATTTTCATATACTTTTTCTAAAAAACCATACCCCAGCGCATTATAAACTTTATAATATGCTTTGATAATTTGTTCGGTGATTGCTGTGTGTTTATAATTTTCGCTGCAAGACATTCTTATGGAGATTAAAATGCAAGGCTTGTGAATTTCATGTCCCTAGAAAAATAAAAATCAGCGCACATCATAAAGAATCTGCGTCATCTGCGTTCTATTACGCCATCGGATAAAAAGCATCTTCAATATGTTCGAGGGAGGTGTACTTTTCATTGGTAACGATCAGTATCACATCGAAGCGTGACTCCTTTTCCGGATGAAATTCGCGGGCGTAATTATCCGAGGCCTTGATGATCTGTCTTTGTTTCTTTCGGGATATCAGGAGAGAAGGATCGCTCAGGTAGGCAGATATACGTGTCTTCACTTCCACAAAAACGAGCATTCCATTTTGCTCGGCGACAATATCAACCTCAGCACGATCGTACACATAGTTTTTATAATGGAGAATGTAGCCCCTCTCAGCAAGGTGCTTCGCAGCCATGGCTTCGCCCATCTTTCCGAGTTCTTTGGGAGTCATCAGGAATGAAAGCTGAGGGACATCTTGTCACTCACTTTCAGTGTGACTTCCCGTCCGAAGATCAAGGGATAATTATTCGGAATGTGTCCGGCGGGAAAACCAAAATAAACCGGATAATTGTATTCAGCAACAGCCTCCGCGATGATCTCTTCCGCAGTTTTTCCAAAAGGTATATCGTTGTCTTTCATGTCAGTCATCCCGCCAACAATCAAACCGGCCAGGGAGGCCAACTTCCCGCTGCGCTTGAGCTGCATCATCATGCGGTCAATATGATAGAGGTATTCATCCAGATCTTCCAGAAAAAGAATCTTTCCGGTTGTATCAATGTCGGAAGGGGTACCGCTCAAGGTGTGCAGAATCGACTAAGATTACCACCGACCAACTGGCCACGTGCAGATCCGTTGCGGTTTAATTTTTCCATTGCCGGTGCCTGCTTGGAGAAGTATAGCGAAGGCTTTGCCCGAAGAGGGCATCCTTGATAACACTCAGGCAATTGGCATTCACCTTCGACAAGGTAAGTCCCATGGGAGCATGGAGTGTTTCCACTTCAACAATTTTATTCGCATGAGAATGCACCACGGTGATATCGCTGAACCCGATGAGCCATTTAGGATTTTTTTGAAATCTCTTCCAGTCAATCTGATCAATGAACCGAACCGTTCCATAGCCTCCGCGGGCAAAGAATATGGCACTTGATTTACTATTGAGTGCCGATTGAAAATCAGCACGTCGCTCTTCATCGGTTCCTGCAAACTGCCTGTCTGATTTGAACAGATTCTTTCCGTATTTCACATCCAGACCCCAGGATTGCAGAGTATCTGCAGCCATTTTTAATTCTGCCTTGGAAACTTTTCTGGCGGTCGAAACAATTGTAACGGAATCACCTTCTTTCAGATAGGGCGGTCGGATCATATTCTTATCTTTGCCGCGAAGTTATTGAATTTTGTCGGGGAGAGAAAGCTGTATAAGTGTCAACAGGGAATTAAACTTATTATATGCTGATACTCACACGATATAAATAATGCAATAAATTTATGAAACGTACACTCGTCACAGCGGCATTGCCTTATGCAAATGGCCCTGTGCATATCGGCCATCTTGCAGGTGCCTATCTTACCTTCTGATATTTATGTGCGTTTTCTTCGTGCTATGGAAGAGGATGTGAAATTTATTTGCGGCTCTGATGAACATGGTGTTCCTATTACCCTCCGCGCACGAAAAGAAGGTATTAGCACCTCAGCAGGTTGTCGACAAATACCACGGTATCATAAAAAAAAGTTTTGAAGATTTTGGAATTAGCTTTGATATTTATCACCGAACTTCTTCTGCCAGTCCATCATCAAACTGCTTCAGAATTTTTCACTACACTTTATGACAAAAACATTTTTACTGAAGCAAACAACCGAACAATATTACGATGAAGAAGCTAAAACATTTTTAGCTGACCGTTACATTACAGGCACTTGTCCAAATTGCAGCAATCCAAATGCTTATGGTGACCAATGTGAAAAATGCGGAAAGAGTCTTGTCTCCTTCTGAACTAATCAATCCTCATTCTCAACTAAGCGGAAAAGCACCCGATTCTCAAAAAAACAAAACATTGGTATCTTACCACTTGGATCGTTTTCAAAAAGAATGGCTTGAAGAATGGATTAAGAGCCATGAAAAAGACTGGAAGCATAATGCCTATGGTCAGTGCAAATCGTGGCTGGATCAGGGATTACAGCCAAGAGCAGTTACGCGTGATCTCGACTGGGGAGTACCGGTTCCACTGAAAGAAGCAGAAGGAAAAGTGTCTGTATGTTTGGTTTGATGCTCCTATTGGTTATATCTCAGCAACGAAAGCTTTATTCGAAAACACGAATGATCCCGAAGGTTGGGAAACATACTGGAAAGATAAAGATACCCGCCTACTTCATTTTATCGGAAAGGACAATATCGTTTTTCATTGCATCATTTTTCCGGCGATGTTGAAAGCACATGGTGAATTTATTCTTCCGGAGAATGTTCCTGCGAATGAATTTTTAAATCTTGAAGGTGAAAAAATTTCCACTTCAAGAAATTGGGCTGTATGGCTGCATGAATATCTGGAAGAATTTCCCGGACAAACAGGATGTATTGCGTTATACTCTCTGTGCAACAGCACCTGAAAACAAAGACAATGATTTTACATGGAAAGATTTTCAGGCGAGAAACAACAATGAACTTGGTCGCTATCCTTGGAAATTTTGTGAACCGCACCCTGGTACTGACACAAAAATATTTTGACGGAAAAGTTCCTGCTGCCGGCGAATTGACGCAAAGAAGATCAAGCATGCTTAGATCTGATCAAAGAAACACCGAAACGTATTGAGGAGAATATTCTCAAATTTCGTTTTCGTGATGCCTTGTTTGAACTGATGAATCTTGCACGTGCGGGAAATAAATATTTAGCAGATCAGGAACCATGGAAATTCCATGCAACGAATCCGGAACGAGTGGCAACCATTCTGAATATTTCATCTGGAAATAACTGCCAGCACTTGCTTATCTGATGGAACCATTTCTTCCATTCACTTCGACGAAACTTTTGGCGATGCTAAACCTGCCTGCAAGTTCATGGAAGAAGATTTCAGGAAAAACTATTTTTAAAACCGGACATACTTTGAATGAAGCGACTCTTCTTTTTGAAAAAATTGAAGACGGAGAAATTCAAAAACAAATCGACAAACTGACTGGCAAGCAAAGCAGCAAATGAGGCGGCTGCATCAGTGGACCAGCTCCTGCGAAAGCAAGTACAAGTTTCGATGATTTTCAGAAAATGGATATCCGTGTCGGAACAATTCTTTCGGCAGAACGAGTTCCCAAGACAGATAAACTTATTGAAACTTATTATTGATACAGGTATTGATCAGCGCACAGTTGTTTCCGGAATTGCAGAAGATTATTCACCGGAAGAAATCATCGGCCAACAAGTGAGCATACTGGTAAATCTGGAACCCCGAAAAATCAAAGGAATTGAATCCCAGGGAATGATTCTGATGGCAGAAAATTCGAAAGGAGAGTTGGCTTTTGTCGCACCAACAAAAGGGATGGAAAATGGTGGAACGATTCGATAAAAGGTGGTTTTTACCAAATTAGTGGTGGTTTATTTAAGAAATCGTCAACAATTTCTTAGCCCCTCTGATTTTTTCAATCAAAAAAACATCGAATTTATTGAATAAACGGACTTTAAGAATCGGATGAATTTTAGGATTTTAGACTGAAAATCATGTGCTTAAACACCTTTGGGCAGCTGAAATTTTTGTTCTATCTTTGCAGTGATTTTAGACGGATAAAGGAAGGGGACATCAGTCCCCTTTTTTATTAGCATGACATGAACATAAAGTGAGAAAATAGTTGATTTAGTGAGCAGAAAAGCTGGAAGGCACCGAAAACTTTCTGGTTGAAGTAAAAGTGAGCCCCGCTAAAATTATTGTCAGTCTCGACAATCCTAAAGGAATGAAGCTTGACGATTGCATCGCGATAAACCGCTATCTGCAAAAAGAACTGGAGAACACTGATGTGTTTGAAAAACACGAATTGGAAGTGGGATCACCGGGAATGGAAGAACCTTTAAAAGTTTTGAAACAATTTCACAAACGTATCGGACAAAAGGTAAGTGTACTTACCTTTGATGGTATCAAAAGAACGGGCACTTACTGGCAGCTGATGAGAATCTGCTGAAGCTTGAGGAAGAAATCACCATTAAGACCGGCAAGAAAAAAGAAATCAAAATAAATACGGTAGAAATACCTTTCGACTCAAATAAAAGAAACAAAAGTTAACTTCTCTTTCGACAAAATCATTTGACGCAAATGAAAAAGACACTGGAAAAAAACGAACATGCTGAATTGGTTGATGCCTTTTCAGAATTTAAAGAACTCAAGAATATCGACCGTGCCAGCATGATGAGCATTCTGGAAGACGTGTTCAAAAATATGATCAAGAAAAAGTACGGCACTGCCGACAACTTCGATATCGTCATCAATACTGATAAGGGAGACCTTGAAGCTTTTCGCAACCGCCTGATCGTTGAAGATGAACAGGTAGAAGATCGAGTCTACTCAGATCCCCTATTCTGAAGCCATTAAAGTGGAACCGGATTTTGAAGTAGGTGAAGATTTTTCTGAAAAGATCCGCTTCTCTGATTTTGGACGCCGTGCAGTACTTGCAGCCCGTCAGAACCTGATGGCACGTGTACAGGAGCTGGAGAAAGAAGGCATCTTCAAAAAATATAAGGACCGTGTTGGTGAAATCATCACAGGAGAAGTATATCAGACCTGGAAAAAAGAAACCCTCGTCATGGATGATGACGGCAATGAACTCATCCTTCCTAAAAACGAACAAATTCCGAGTGACTTCTTACAAAAAAGGTGATAGTGTTCGTGCAGTTGTTTTACGTGTGGAAATGATCAATGGCAACACCCAAGATCATTCTTTCCCGTACCTCACCCACTTTTCCTGGAAAAGTTATTCGAACTGGAAGTACCGGAAGTATTTGATGGTCTGATTACTACTGAAAAAGATTGTTCGTGAACCGGGCGAACGCGCAAAAGTTGCTGTTGAAAGTTACGACGACCGAATTGATCCGGTTGGTGCTTGTGTTGGAATGAAAGGTTCACGTATTCATGGAATTGTTCGTGAATTGACGCAATGAAAATATTGACGTTATCAATTACACCACCAATAATCCCCTCTTCATTTCCCGTGCCTTGGCTCCGGCCAAGATCACGACGATCAAACTTAGATGAAGAGAAAAAACGAGCTTCTGTATTTCTGAAGCCCGATCAGGTTTCTCTGGCGATTGGAAAAGGTGGAAATAACATCAAACTGGCTGGCCGCTTACCGGATATGAAATTGATGTATACCGTGATACGGATGAAGACAGCGAAGATGTGGATATCGACGAGTTTTCAGATGAAATCGAACCATGGATCATTGACGAATTGAAGAATATTGGTTGTGATACCGCAAAAAGTGTTCTTGAATTACCAATCGAAGACCTGGTTAAACGTACCGACCTTGAAGAAGAAACCATCAAGGAAGTGATTCGTATTCTGAAATCTGAATTTGAATAAATTACCGGGAGGAAGAGCCGAATAGCGGCTCTTCGCCAACAATAATAATTCATTACCTTGCAGGAGCTGTTCCGGGAGCATCGGACAGGCTGATTAAAATTTATGGCAGAAACAGAAAAGTCAATTCGTTTAAGCAAAGCGATCAAGGAATTCAACCTGAGTCTTGATCACATTGTTGATTTCCTTAAGAAATGAAGGGATCAGCATTGAAAGCAACCCCAACACCAAATTGCCCGGGGATGCCTATGCTTTGCTCATTGAAAGAATTTCAAGGAGATAAAGCAGCAAAGGAAGAAGCTCAGCAATTGGCTCAGACCAAGCTTCGTAAGGATGTTGCCGTTGTTCTTGATGCTGATGACTCTAAAAAATCTTCCGGTAAAAAGGAAGATGAAGGCAATGATATCCTGATCAAAAATATCAGCGTAGCTGATTTACTGAAAGAAGAAAAGCCTGCTAAAAGAAACTGCAAAAGCTGAACCAAAAGCTGAACCTAAGGCTGAGCCTAAGGAAAAAGCTAAAGAGGTAGAAGTCATCAAAGGTAAGGCCGACAAGGTGGAAGGTATTAAACTTGTTGGAAAAATTGACATTGAAGAAACTTCTTCAAAAGGCGACAAAAAGAAAAAACAGTTTCGAAGAAAAAGACTGAAGAGGTTCCTGAAGTAAATGAAACCAAGAAGACAAAGAAGGAAGAGAAAGAGGAGAAGCCTGCTAAAGAAGACCACCAAGAAGAAAACCGAAGAGGAGATTCCTGTAACAGAAGTCGCAGCGAAGAAGTTATTCCCGTTGTTGAAACAGAACCGGCTCCTGTTGAAGCTGTCATTGAAGAAGCACCGGAAGTAAGTCCTGAAGTTGTTCAGGAAAAAGAAGTACTGATAAACCGAAGAGCCTCCCACTGAAGTAACACCTGAACTTTCTCCTGAAGTTGCTCCTGAAACTCCCAAGGATGATATTCACCGAGTGAGTTTCAATCAACTATCGGGACCAACAGTTCTTGGAAAAATAGAATTGCCTTCTGCACCGGCCAAAAGAAAACCGGTTGCATCATCTTCCGGAGCCGTTGAAGATAGAGGAAAGAAAAAACGTAAACGCACTGACCGTAAGACAGGTGCTCAACCTGTTCCACAAGACAAGCGCGATCAAACACGTACTCGAGCGGACCTCCAAGAGGTCATGCACGTCTTTCCCTTCCACTCCAAAGGCGGAACCCACAGAAAAAGAAATTCAGGATCAGATCAAAGCAACGCTTGCAAGATTAAGCAGCGGTGGTAAGTCTAAATCTTCCAAGATGCGCAAAGCGCGCCGTGAAGAACGTGCTGAAGAAAAACGAGAACTTGCTGCTGCAGAAGAAGCAGGACAAAAGACAATTAAAGTTACGGAATTTGTTACCGCGAATGAACTGGCAAAGATGATGGATGTCTCTGTGACGGAAGTTATTTCTACTTTTATGTCATTGGGAATGTTTGTTTCCATCAATCAGCGTCTCGATGCAGAAGCACTGCAGGTTGTAGCGGAAGAATTCGGTTTCGCAGTTGAATTCGTTTCTGCAGATGTACCGGAAACGATCAATGACGGAAGAAGACAATCCGGAAGAAACCTGATGCCATCGTGCACCAATTGTTACAGTCATGGGACACGTCGACCATGGTAAAACTTCTTTGCTTGACTATATCCGTAAAGCAAATGTAATTGCCGGAGAAGCCGGAGGTATCACCCAGCACATTGGTGCTTACGCCGTACAGCTTGATAATGGAAAACAAATCACTTTCCTTGATACTCCGGGACACGAAGCCTTTACAGCCATGCGTGCCCGTGGAGCAAAAGTGACAGATGTCGCCATCATTGTGATCTCTGCTGATGATAATGTGATGCCTCAAACAATTGAAGCCATCAATCACGCTCAGGCTGCCAATGTACCGATGGTATTTGCAATCAATAAAGTGGATAAAGAGGGAGCAAATCCTGAACGTATCAAAGAACAACTTTCCAAGATGAATATTCTTGTGGAAGACTGGGGAGGAAAATACCAGTGTCAGGAAATTTCAGCGAAGAAAGGATTGAATATTGAAGCCGCTTCTTGAAAAAGTATTGCTCGAAGCAGAACTTGCTCGATCTGAAAGCCAATCCGAATCGTCGTGCTAATGGAACGGTGATCGAATCCATGCTTGATAAAGGCCGAGGTTATGTGATGACAGTGCTAGTACAAGGTGGAACGTTGCGTGTGGGCGATGTACTGCTCGCCGGATGTTACAGCGGACGTGTGAAAGCGCTTTATAACGAACGTGGTTTCAGAATTAAAGAAGCCGGTCCTGCCTCACCCGGCACAGGTATTAGGTATGACCGGAGCTCCTCAGGCAGGAGATCTGTTCAATGTGATGGAAGATGAACGAGAAGCACGTGATATTGCTAACAAACGCTTGCAGTTACAACGCGAACAAGGTATCCGTACTCATAAACACATTACTCTTGATGAGATCGGTCGTCGTTTGGCAATCGGAAACTTTAAAGAATTAAATGTTATCGTAAAGGGTGACGTGGATGGTTCTATCGAAGCTCTTGCAGATTCACTATTGAAACTTTCTACGGCGGAAATTCAGATTAACATCATTCATAAATCTGTCGGTCAAATCACTGAATCGGATGTCTTGTTGGCCTCAGCTTCAAATGCCATCATTATTGGATTCCAGGTACGTCCTTCTATCAATGCACGAAAACTTGGCTGAGACAGAGCAAATTGAAATCCGTCTATATTCAATTATTTACAATGCCATCAATGAATTGAAACTGGCCATGGAAGGTATGCTTGCTCCTGAATTCCAGGAGAAGATCGTTGGAAATATTGAGATCCGTGAAATTTTCAAAATACCAAAAGTTGGAACCATTGCAGGTTGTATGGTACTGGACGGAAAAATCGGCCGAAACACAAAAGTACGTGTTGTACGCGATGGTATTGTGGTATTCAGCGGCGAGCTTGCTTCATTGAAACGATTTCAAAGATGATGTAAAAGATGTTTCTTCCGGCTACGAATGCGGATTGAGTCTCACTAATTTCAATGACATAAAAGTCAATGATATTATCGAAGGATACGAACAAGTGGAAGTCAAGCGGACTCTGGCCTGAGAATAAGAGATGAATCCGTAATCATCAAACCTGTTTTCTTTATTGCAGAGAAATTGATCAATACCTGGCACGCTTTGAAATAAATGTGTGAGGGAATGTGATTTATCCCGATTTAAAAAATCACCCTTAGGCCGGGCGAAGCGAAAGCCAAAAGGATTGATTTGCTTAGTCTCTATGCAAGAAATTATTTTTCCATTGCATAGTTTGGTTTTATTTTATTTCAAAAAATTCTATCTGAGCTGAGGCAATCTCACATCATCAGGAACTACAAAAGTGGTAGGATATTTTCCCTCCAATTCTGAAAGAAGTTTTTGTGCCTCAAAGCGCGAACGGTAATCGCCGACGCGAATTTTATAATTAGGTTGCTGATAGCTGAGGTAGGCAGGAATATCAGGATAACGATTGCCGAAATCTATTTTTACTTCCGTTGCTTTCTGCCTGTTTCCACCAAAATAAATCTGGATGCGGTATCCCGGAATGCTTTGATTTTCCAGGTTTTCCTGCTTTTGCTTCTCTACCAGTTCATCAAGTTTCGGATCTTTTGTGATGATTAATGCGCTGTCATTTTCCGCGCTGGAGACCAGCTTTTGAGCAAAGCAGGCATCGCTAAAAAGTATCAGTATGGAAAATAAAATGAACCTTGTCATCTGTATTTGTGCTTAGGTGGTAAAAATAAACAATTATCCTGTTTTTTCAGATTGAATACAGGGATTCATCCATTAAAATTGGATTGTTCGCCACATTCACATTAAATAATCAGGAAACGAAGATTCGCCATTCAAATTGTTTAATAAACACAATCAATCCCCGCCTATCGATTCATGATTAATTGGATATTTGCGGCAAATATAGAATAGAATGAAAAAAGCAATTCGTTTCTTTTTACAAGGCTTACTTTTAGTTGTGCCGGTCACTGTCACAGTATGGGTATTGATTAAGACAATTCTTTGGGTAGACAGCTTGCTGCCTTTCCAAATTCCCATTAGCATGCCCGGCTTTCCGCAAATTGAAATACCCGGTCTCGGCCTGCTCACCATATTTATTGTCATCACTTCGATTGGATATATCGGCGTGAAATACATCCGAAATCCTTTCTTCTCTTATCTTGAATTACTTATCGATAAAGCACCACTGGTAAAGCTTATTTATAGTTCTGTGAAAGACCTTGTGGAAGCTTTCGTTGGAGAGAAAAGACGTTTCAACAAACCTGTGCTTGTTCGTTTGGAGCGCAACAGCGACATTAACCGAATCGGTTTCATCACACAGGAAGACCTTGGAGAAATCGGCCTGAGCAAAGAAATGGTAGCAGTATACCTTCCATTTTCATATAGTTTTGCAGGGGAGTTGATCATACTACCCCGCGAAAACATCCGACCCCTGGATGCATCAGGAACTGACATGATGAAATTTATCATTTCCGGTGGCGTTACCGAAATCAAGGAAGGGAACTAAAATGCAGCTTTGCCTGTACAAAGTACTATCCTGCTCCTTTCTGCACGAGTAAAAAGAATGAACAGGACGCCACTTCGGACAAGGTCACAAAAAAACAAATAATATTGAGCTTCCGAATTTATTCCATTCTTAAGTATGTATTTCTCCTCCTTGTCGGACTGGCTTTGCTTTGGCTTGCTTTCCGCGGGGTGAATATTCGTACTACCCTCAATGAACTGAAAGAAACAAATCTTTTCTGGCTACTGGTCTCCGTGCTTGCATCTCTTATCGCATTTACCAGTCGTGCTCACCGCTGGAACATGCTGATCAAACCCTCCGGCTATTCCCCGGGTTTATATAAAACTTCGATTGCCCTTATGATCGGCTACCTGGCCAATCTCGCCATTCCGCGTTTGGGGGAAGTAACACGTTGCGGGACACTGAGCAAATCAGGAACAATTCCCTTTGATCTTCTTATCGGAACAGTAATTGTGGAACGAGCACTCGACGTAGTATGTCTGCTTATTTGCGTCCTGATGACCGCCGCTGATCACTTATGACCGACTTGGAAATTTTCTAACTGAAAATCTATTTAAACCTGCAGCAGAAAAAATCGGACAAATTGCTTACTCTCCATATTTTTATATTTTCATCTTCGCCGCAATCGTAATTTTCTTTGTGATGTCGGATGACTAAACAAGAAGAACAAATCCCAGGTAGTCGAAGCAGGGTTTGCTGGTGAAAATTACTTCCATGTTCAAAGGCATCCTGGAAGGCCTCCGTTCCATCCGTAAATTGGAAAATCCGGGAGCCTTTATTGTTTCATACAATTCTGATTTGGTTCATGTATTTTTTCATGTCATATATCTGCTTTTTTGCATTGCCTGCCACTTCCGGCTTGAGTCTGGAAGCAGGCCTTTTTGTGCTTGTAGTGGGTGGTATGGGTATGTCTGCGCCAGTTCAGGGGGGCATTGGAGCTTATCACCTGCTCGTTTCCAAGGGCTTATTGCTCTATGGAGTTGCCTACCAGCATGGGCTGGCTTTTGCCACTCTCATGCACACATCTCAGACATTAGTTGTAATTTTATTCGGTGGAATTTCATTCATTCTTTTCACCCTCTCACAACGCCTTGTAACTGCTAAACATGTTTGACATCATCGAAAAGAAAATTCTCTCCGGTATTACCCTGACACATCAACTTGGGTTGTGGAGGTTTCAGGATAAAAAAATTGTTTTTACGAATGGCTGTTTCGACATCCTCCATCTGGGACATATTGACTACCTCTGCCGGGCCTCAGACCTCGGCGATGTACTGCTTGTCGGATTGAATACGAATGCATCTGTTGCCAGGATAAAAGGGCGCCACAGGCCCATCAACGATGAGAGACAACGGTCTATGATCGTCGCATCGCTGCATTTTGTGGATAAGGTGGTATTTTTTAATGAGGATACCCCCTATGAGTTGATTAAACTTGTTCAACCTGATGTACTGGTAAAAGGTGCAGATTACAAGCCGGAAGATATCGTAGGTGCAGATATCGTAAAGTCAAAAGGTGGAAAAATAATGACTTTAGACTTTCTTCCCGGATATTCAACCTCTCTGATCGAACAAAAGATCCTGAATTCAGGGAAATAATTACCTCAGGAATACCTGATTAATTGAATTTTCAATTATCTTTACAAAAAGCGATCCATGAAATCCAAACTTTTCCTCTCATGGATGATCACGGCACTCATCATCACCGGATCATGGTCTTGTACTAAGACTGGCTACTTTATGTCCGAGAGCAAGGTGATGGATCAATTGATCAGGAACCTGGAACCTCCTCCCCATCCCCCGGACCAACCCTGCTGAAACCTGGATTTTTACGGAAGGTAATTTATACCGGTATAAGGCGCATGGATATGGTACTGAACCTGTTCCTTATGATACAGGAACCTATGTCGTGAAAACGAGTCTGGTCAAAGTTGAGGTGAAAATTGACAACTTCCGTGTTGTTCTGGATGAACTGAATGGAACATGGCAGGTTGTTACCTTGAATGATGATATTTTAATGATGGCCACCGATCACGATGGGACTACCGGAATCATGCAGCGTGAATTCCAAAAAAGGAAATAATTTTTTTCCTTCTGCTTTTCAGAAATTCCATCAGCCCTAATTGAATTTCCTTTTGTGCCTTCGAATTAAATATCAGGTTTTCAAATTATTAATTCCTCTGCCATACATTCATATTGAAGATGTTTCTTTTGTGATATTTTCTTTAAAGAGGTAGGTCTTCCGCGATAGTATTTCTAATTTCATCCCCGCATTCAACACCTATGTCAAAAATTAAAACAACTTTCTTTTGCCAGAATTGCGGCGTTCAATCCTCCAAATGGGTAGGACGTTGTCCATCCTGTGGACAATGGAATACGTTCGTAGAGGAAGTGATTTCCAAAGAAGAGAAAGTCATCTGGAAAAAACCCAGCGGAAAAAAAGAGAAGGTTGCGAAACCAATGCTTTTGCAGGAGATCTCAGAAAATACAGAGAGCAGAATTGAACTTCCGGATAAAGAGCTCAATCGTGTTCTCGGTGGCGGACTTGTCCCCGGTTCCCTGGTACTCATGGGAGGTGAACCCGGTATTGGAAAATCCACCCTGCTGCTCCAACTCGCCTTGCAACTCACCAATAAAACAGTATTGTATGTGAGTGGTGAAGAAAGTGAATTGCAGATTAAAATGAGAGCTGACAGGGTAAAGATGAAAAACGAACGCTTCTTCATTCTTACAGAAACATCACTCGAAAATATTTTTCATCAGATCTCCGAACTGAATCCCGATCTGCTTATCATCGATTCCATCCAAACCGTCTTCAGCAGTAAAATAGACTCTTCACCGGGAAGTGTTTCTCAGATACGTGAAAGCACTGCTGAACTATTACGCTTTGCGAAAGAATCAGCTACCCCGGTATTCCTGATCGGGCATATCACAAAAGATGGAATGATTGCGGGGCCAAAAATTCTCGAACACATGGTGGACACCGTGTTGCAATTTGAGGGCGACAGGCATCATGTTTACCGTGTATTACGAAGCAATAAAAATCGTTTTGGATCAACCGCTGAATTGGGTATTTATGAAATGCAAGGTTCCGGTTTGCGTGAAGTAAGCAATCCCTCTGAAATTCTAATTGCACAACGTGAGGAGCGCCTGAGTGGTGTAGCCATAGCTGCAACTATGGAAGGAATCCGACCCCTGCTCATTGAAACGCAGGCACTCGTGAGTTCTGCTGTTTACGGAACTCCGCAGCGTTCATCAACCGGCTTTGATCTCAGGCGTCTCAGCATGCTGCTGGCCGTTCTTGAAAAACGTTGCGGTTTCAAGCTCGGTGCCAAAGATGTTTTTCTGAATATAGCCGGTGGAATAAAAGTAGAAGACCCTGCTATTGACCTTGCCGTAATATGCGCCATACTCTCTTCCAATGAAGATATCGCCATTCATCCCAAAGTCGCTTTCTCCGCAGAAGTAGGATTGAGTGGAGAGATCCGGCCGGTAACCCGCATCGAAGGCCGAATCAGCGAAGCGGAAAAAATGGGATTCGGCCAAATCGTTGTTAGCAAGTATAACATGAAAGGGCTGGACAAATCACGTTATAAGTCTATCGAGGTGGTGGCTGTTTCCAAAGTAGAAGAAGTCTTTTCGACACTCTTCGGTTAAACTTGTTTCTGCGCTTAAAGTACTTTACCCCACGCAGGCATAATTTGTTCATTGGTAAATCAATTACTGAATTATAATCGTTTTACTTTGAAACTTCTCTTTTGAAATGTATTGTATTTGATATAAACCAGCTGAGATACCTTCAAGACTCAACAGCACCAGCTCTTTTCCTCCGTTCAGATTTTTTCTCATGAGGATTCTTCCTGAATAATCAATCAGGCGGATTTCGGCCGTGGCTTCTGCATTTCCAAACTCAACCAAACAATATGTACTTGCCGGATTAGGGAATACAGAAAATTCAGAAAAAGTATCAGCATTAATTCCTGTTGCCAGCATCACAGAAACAGAATCACTGCCTACACAACCATTCATATCAATAACAGTCACACTAAACTGCCCGCCTGAAATTACAGTCAGGGTTGATAGGGTACTTCCGTCAGACCAGTTATATGAAATAAAACCCTGTCCCGGATCCAGTACCAGCTGAGTCCCGGACCCAATCATTGTATCATTTCCAAGTTGAGGAAGCGGAAGTTCATGAATGATCGCGTTGACAGGAACAAATGCACTCGGACAATCAAGTCCGGCTTGTACATAATATGTCGCAGATTGAGAAAGATGCGGAGTTGTGTACACATTTCCTGTATCCAGCAAGTTACCTCCCACATCATCATACCATCCCAGTTGATCTGCCGAGGCAGCATTGAGAATCAAACTTCCGGGCCCACATCGTCCGGCGTCGTTTACAAGAGGATCTTCTGTAATCACCTTGATGAGTGCCTGCACAGGAAGGCGTGAACTTGGACAAAGAGCCCCTGCTGATGCATAAAATATTTCTGTTTGCTGAAGGGCCGAAATATAAAATGATGAACCGGTAGCCAGCAAGTTACCTCCCACGGGAGCATCAAACCAACGTATCATTGCAGTATCTAATGCAACAAGTGTGATCTCACCGGGGCCGCATCGATCCACATCCTGTATTACAGGCATTGCATTGACAGGGAGTATTTCTGCAATCACCTCCACGCAGGGAGAAGTGCAAGCTCCCGATGCGCAAACATAGTAGCTGGTACTCTGCTGTAACACCGGAGTTAGAAAGGAGTTTCCTGTTCCCAAAACCACACCTCCTGAAGGTGCGGCATACCAATTCAGCAAAGAAGTACCGGTAGCACTCAATTGCATATCTCCCACTTCGCAATGTTGGGCCGGAGTAGTGGAAGTAATCTGCTCCGGTGGTAATACGGTTACATGAAGAGTATCGGATAGCGCGGAACAGCCATTGGATGTGACCTGCACCTGGTAAAGGCCGGATACGCTGGCCGTATAGGAATCCTCCGTTGCCTGATCAATCACAAAGTCATCTTTCTTCCATTGGAACATTGCTCCCGGAGAAGATGATGCATTTAATACAAGACTGTCGCCCTGACAGAAAGATAAGGAGCCGGAAGTTGAAACAGACACCATCGGAGCCTGGTATGGACCTCCCGGAGAACCCCCAAGACATCCATCAAACCAATTCGATCCATTGTTTGCATCCTGATTAATATCTGCAATCTCGAGTGTATATCCATGCCCGTCAGCACCGCTCGGCCATGGTAATTGGTCCTGGTAATACACTGACATCAGCAAAGAATCACGATGATTGTAGAGGCGCAAATTTTCGCCGCCATTGGAGAAGTCAAAACCAAAATCTCCGATCACATTTTGAACTGTTGGAAAGACTTCGCTGAACTTATTCAGGTTGGAGGCCAGCACGAGGTAAGCTCCTGCCGGAATACTTGTACCTGTAGGAATCAAATAGCAATGATGATCCTCCTCATCCCTGAGTTTCCAACCTGAAATATCAAGAGGATAAGAGGCACTGTTCTTAAGTTCAAGCCAATCTCCTGAATCCAACGTATCATAGCTGTTATAATTTATTTCGCTGAAGGCGATATCAAGTGGAGCCGCGGATCCGCTAAAATAACAAGTGATCAAATCATTACTTGTGAAATTAAATGTCGCTGTCTGGTTATAATTATTCTGGTTGATGACTCCATTCGATTTCCAATGGTCGAAAGAGTAACCGGGATTAGGAATCGCGGTAATGGTCACCGGGTTTCCATTAAAATAAACTCCGGTCCAGGGGAGGCCGTCCGGTATAACAGTACTGATGAGGATCCTGCCGGCCTCTGCAGGTTGGGCCTGAATGGTGAGTGCTACCTGACCGCTCAAGCCGAATTCACTCTGTATAAAATTTCTTGCATAAGCAGGCCTCTGATTCGCGAAGGTGATCATGCTGTTGATCTTACTGATCCATGTAATGGAATCACCTCCCCATGCGTCCCATTGAAAATGCATATCCTGTTTGATGGAATCTCGAAAAAGGTTCACCATCGACTCGACATTGGAAGGAAGGAAAATAGTATTAACAAGATCAGCGTAGCGATTGATGAAATAACGCTTATACTCAGAGTTATTCGTCAGCGCTCTGAACAAATCGGAATTGTAATTATGAGGTGATGCATTGCGAGCTACGCTCAACATATTGTTAGTGACCGTTCCGCTGTAGCCCAAGCCAAAATCAAGGTCATAGATCAGGTAACGAAATTTTCCACCTTCTTTCCTGGGCCTCCACAATTTCAGATTGTTATTGCTGCCACCCATCCAGTCATCATTGGGATAATAAGTCTCAGCGATAAAATAATCAGTCATGTTGTCAAGGTCCATGAAGGACGACATGGTACTGTAAAAGGCCGGATCAGAGGGAGAAGTGTTCATTGCATATTCATGCATTACAAAAAAAGCAGAATCGCTTCCCTTCTTCACCTCAATGCTTGGATAGAAATAGCTTTCTTTCAGTAAATCCACTTCGTCTTTGTGGTATCCATAATTGCTTTCAATCCAGTGATGGTCATCATTCTCCCGGATATAATATACGCCCCAGTTCTGACCGTTTATAAAAAGCATGCAGGGTTCATAAGCAAGAAAATCATTGTGTGTGCTTTGCAGCAAACGATTCATTAAGGGATCTCTCATTTTACACAGGTTCCTGTCATTACCGGTGGTGTGCAAAATGAAATCGTCCCATTCATCCAGCCAGGGCTTTACGGATTCTTCCAATGCGTAATTCAACTTTGATTGTCCATAACGATCACCCAACATGATCTCCAGACTTTTTTGTGGAGCACTGCGGGACCATCCTCCTGTTATTTTCATTCCTGAATTAAAACGAAAGGTCCTGTTTTTTGACCGGTCATAATATTCAAGTGTAATCGGTTTCTCCCAATCCTGCCAGAAATTTGCTCCCCAATAGGGATTCGTTGTTCCGGCATTCGGTCCTTTGACA
Organism: uncultured Bacteroidota bacterium; assembly: GCA_963775555.1. Lineage (GTDB taxonomy): Bacteria > Bacteroidota > Bacteroidia > AKYH767-A > 2013-40CM-41-45 > QQVM01. The sequence continues at coordinate 70,070 of CAVZJJ010000003.1, forward strand.
AAAATTCCTGAATTGTAATCCCATAGATTAGCCGGATCCGTGGTGAGAGAGAATACCGGTAATTTTGTAGTCACTCCAATGAAATATGTATTCGTAATAACAGGACTTGCCAGCATAGATACACTAAACGCTGCCGCACGAATTGTTAGGCTGGTATCTATACGAATCGGTAAAGTATAAAGAGAAGAAGCACTCGTCACATCACTTCCATCAATAGTATATCGAATTTGACTCGTTGGATCGTTGGATGAGAGCATCAATGTTTGAGCATCCTTATAAAATCCTCCACTCTTGGAAAAGACCGGGCTGGAAGCATATCCTGTTGCACAGGCAGGGCTGTTATTAACCGAAGACGGAGAAGGTGTGGAAAACAAACACCAGTTGGTACTTCCATCAGGATTTCTTCCGATGGAATTATCAGGTTCTAATATACCCGAGTATTTTTCGTCGATTACTGCGCCACTTGCATCGACAAGGAAAACTGTTTCTCCTGAACGGCTCAGTTTGAACGGCGCATGCAAATAATTATCCGCCGCAGCTCTAAAAAATGAAGGGACCGACCCGAAATAATTAACTCCGTCATCCACAAGGAAACTTAACCAGGCGTTGCAGGTCAGATCGTTGTTTAATACACTTTGGTTATGCACTTCAATGGCAAGTACATTAGTTCCATTGACCAATATTTCTTTCAATAAATTTACATCCAGGAAAAAGGAATCCGGCTCTCCTCCCTGATACATCAGTGCCTCATGGGCTGCCAGGGCAAGACTGTTCCAGGAAGGGCGATCACCCTTTGTTCCCACATTCATGCGGGCAATCTCCACTCCATTGAGGTAGGCTACAAAAGCGTCATCATAATCCATATTGAATACCGCCGCCTTAATTTTGCTGATATCAGGAATTGAAAAAGTCTGACGCATATAAATAGATACACAGGTGGAAACTATTGTTCCATCATCTCCATCACCGTAACCTATGCCTCCGGTTCCGGAAAGCCAATTATCGTTGAACGACAAGTTTCTCCAATTGGTATCAGGAGGATTAAAGGTATTAGCACGATAGCTCCAGGTGCTGTTAGCAGAAAGCGCCGTTTCCCAATGTGAACGGATATCTGTTACCATTGAATCCGAAGCAAAAACAAGCAAATGGGAATGAGCAGGAATGCTGATATCCGGGAACTGAAAAAGCCAGGGTTTGCTGATATCATCGGACAGACCATAACCGCTCAGATTTACTTCGGCAATTCCAGAATTATACAATTCAATCCAATCACTATAGTCGCCGAATTGATCTTGTTTTGTATGGATATTTGAGGCCTGGATTTCATTAATAAGCACTTGCCCTTTTACCGGAATCAGTGAGCCATATATTAATGCAACTGTCGAAAAAAAAGCTCTAAATATTTTTAAAATTGGACTTATACAATGATGATTCATTTTCGAAACCTCGTAGTTTGAGAGAATGCAAAATGAATCAAGGAAGACCCTGAAACAATCAAACTTGACGAACCAGGTGATTTTCTCCGTAAAAGGGAGTTTTTAGCCGGGTAAAAGCGGCTCCCTAACGTAATAAAAAGAACTAATTCCTGCTAAATCGCAAGAAATAGATGTCTTTTATATGAATGGTATTACGATTTAAAACCTAAAGCCCACATGAATCATAAAGCGAAATCCCAGACTGGTGGTGCTGATACTCCCCTTTTTTTGAAATTCCTGATCATCGATAACAAATCTATATCCGGGAAATTTATCAGCTAAGGCATCATTAATTTTTTGAAATAACTCAGACTGATCTTCCGGCTCAAGTGACGTGCTGATCAACCAAGCGAGATAAGTTAAACATCCCCGGAAATTATACGATACATCCCTAAGCAGAAACAGTATATCCTTTATATTTAAACATATCGACAACGATATATTAATATACGATGAAATACATCGTAGTAGTTTACCTGCAGGAGTCAGAATATCCTTGCTCAAAGTAAATAAGTCGGAGACTCATCACTCAGGTTTATTGACTTCTAATTAATATCGGGTAAAAAAGAAAAGGAAATTGAAAATTGAAAAGAAAATACTTTTTCTGGCTGCATTCAATTTTCAATTTCCGTCATCTGATAGAAAATAATTAAAATTACGATGTGATCAATTATACATATCACTCACAGTATTCAAACCTTTAAAGTTTAAAATATTAATTTTTGTGCCATCTGTTTCCACAAGGTTTTCGTGCCGGAATTCGGAAAGCAAGCGGTTTACAGTTTCTTTTGCAGTTCCTACGTAGCAGGCAAGATCAGAGCGGGTAATGGAAATATGATGTAGATCGGCATTCTCTTCACTGAACTTGTTTGTCAAATATATCAGTGCATCCGCAAGTCGCCCACGAACCGGTTTGTAAGCAAGATCCGCAATTTTATTTTCCGCTTCTTTCAAATCCATGGAAAGCAGTAAAATAAAATTCTCAAACAAGTCCGGTTGTTCTTTAATCATGCTCCAGAATTGTTGCTTGGAAACAAACATCAATACGGTATCTTCAATCGCTTTTGCTGAAGTGCTGTACTTTGTATGAGATACAATATCGGTGTAGCCTAACATCTCATTAGGTGCAGCGATGCGAATAATCTGCTCTTTGCCATCGCTTCCCAGCTTACTGATTTTAATCTTCCCCTGGCGCACAAAAAATACTCCCAATGGCGTGTTCCCTTCACAAAAGATAACCTGGCCTTTTTTAAATTGCATGCGGTCAGCTATTTTTGATACAATTTCCATTACATGAATGGGCATGTCTCCTAGAATATGTTGCTGGGTTGTCATGGCATAAAATATTTAATGGTTAATACAATAGTTTCAGTTGTCAAAATTGAAGATAAAATACATTCAGACCAGCGACATATGTCGCTCTAAAAAGGTACACATTTAACTGTAATTGTAATGATAAGTAAATCAGCCATTTACAACGTTTAAAGAAGTGTAAAATACCCTTGCTGATGGGTAAAAATACCGTGAGTAAAGCAGTAGTACGTTGACAGTGGTATTGCAACTACGTTGTGCAACGTAGTTCTACGAAGCTATTCAAATATAAACATGAAAATAAAATCGAAAAGGGCTAAACAATATTATAATCAGCCATCAAAGTTTATGTTCAATGGCATAACGCGTAAGTTCCACCGCGCTGTGAAGATTTAGTTTTTGCAGCAAATTTCTACGATGTGTATCTACTGTCCTCGGGCTGATAAAAAGTCGCTCTCCAATTTGTGCATTTGTAAGTCCCTTTGCGACAAGTTTCATAATCTCAAGTTCTCTTTCAGTCAAAGGAATTTCATTGTTTACCCCCTTCAATTTTTTTCTGGAAAATTGCTGCCTTATTTTACTTGAAACTTCCTTACAATAGTAGCTATCTCCCATTGAGACTGCTTTGAGGGCCATTATCAATTCAGTTGTTCCTGAAGTTTTCAGTACATAACCTGCAACACCAATCTGAATCATCTTGAGAATATAGAGATCCTCATCATAAGAGGAAAAAACAAGAATCCGGGTAGAAGGAAAATGCTTTGTGATGAGGGTGGCCGTCTCAATTCCACTCATCTTTGGCATATTGATATCAAGCAGGACTACATCTACCGGTGTAGTTTTGAGGATTTCGAGAACTTCATTTCCATTATTCGCTTCAGCGACAATCTCAATTTCCTTTTCAGTTTTCAGCAGGGAAATGATTCCCTCGCGGAATATTTTATGATCGTCTGCCAATAATACCTTTATTGCTTCCATTGGTAAAATTCTGTGATTTGATATTTTTAAGAATGCCGTGTTCAACCAATAAGTGCAATTTAAAGATTTAAACTTTCACCTTGGGACTTTTAATTGTCCCAGGTGAAAGTTAAGCTGAGAAGCTTCATCTTTGGATTGCTTATGTCAAAAAACTACACCCATCTCAACTCTGAACAAAGATATCAGATTGAAGCCTTATTAAAAAGCGGAATCGCTCAAAAGGATATTGCGAAAATTGTAAATAAATCGCCATCCACGATAAGTCGAGAACTTAAACGGAATATACCAAAACGTGGAAGAGGAGCTTTGGTTTACACAGCTGAAAATGCACAACGGAAAACGGATCATCGGCATCAAATCAAAATGAAAAAAGAAAGATTTACCGATGAAATGAAAGTGTGGACGCGTCTCTGGATGAAGAGTATAAAATTCAGTCCGGAATTAATTCATGTCGTTGGCAAAAATGAGTTAGGGGATTTTGTCAGCCACGAGACCATTTACAAGTGGATTTGGCGTTGTAAGCAAAGTAATTGTAAGGAAGATAGACAAGACAAGAAACTGTATATGCACTTAGCACATGGACGTAGAAGAAGAAAGCGCGGATTAAGAAGAGATAGCCGGGGTATTATTCCAAACCGAGTGTCTATTGAAAATCGTCCGAAAATCGTAGATAAAAGAAAGCGCTTGGGAGATTTTGAAGTAGATCTGATGATGGGAAAAAATCATCAGGGAGCTTTGCTTGTAATGACGGATCGGGCATCTCTGAAAACCAAACTCACAAGGTTAGCCGGGAAAGACAGCATCATAATAAAGCGCGAAATTAAACGTAGATTAATCTCATTAAAGGGAATTGTTAAAACACTTACATTTGACAACGATAAGGCATTTAGTAAACATGAATCGATAGGAAAATCGCTGAATGCTACTACCTATTTTACCCGGCCTTATACCTCACAAGATAAAGGAACTGTAGAAAACAGAATAGGATTAATCCGCAGATTCTTCCCAAAGAAAACAGACCTATTGAAAGTACCTGACATAGATGTTCAAATAGTAGAATCAATAATTAATAACAGACCAGTAAGAAAATTTAATTATCAAACACCTAACCAAGTCTTCTCACAAAAAATTGCACTTATTACTTGAACTTACAAATATTAAATGTACATTTTATTAACGTAATATAAAAACAGAGCACCCATCAATTATAGTGTGTATCAATGATTTCGATCAGGATAAATTGCATCAAAACAATTTGGAGGATTCACCCTCAAAAGTACTGAATGTTTACAACAGGTAAATTTTATCCTGCCAATAACGGGACCTCCACAGTAATGATAGTACCTCTTTCCTTCATCGAATCCACGTCTAAATTACCTTCCATAGCTTTAACCCTCGCCGTAATGTTTTTAAGGCCAAGCCCCTTTCTTTTTACAGAAACATCAAATCCTTTTCCATCATCTTCAATCATCAGGACCACACTGTTGCTATGCCCAATTAATTGGAGCGTAATAGCACTAGCCATTGAATGTCTTATCGCATTGTGTAACAATTCCTGCGAAATGCGGTACAATCCGTTAGCAATCTTTGTATTCAACTTTTCATCAACTCCTGTACTATAAAAATTGATGCTTGCCTTTTGCTCCTGATTCATATTTTCACAGAGATCATGAAGTGTCGCGACCAGGCCGAAATCAGCCAACGCAGGAGAAGCAAGATTCCTTGAAATGGCCTTAATTTCTTTCAACGTCCTATCCAGTAAATTATCAATGTCACGATATGACTTTTTTATTCCTTTGTCATTCATCGTAATTACAGGAGCCAGAGATTCCACTTTTCGTTTTATAGTAGACAACAATGGTTGGATGCTGTCATGCAAATCCGCGGCAATACGTTTACGCTCCTTTTCCTGACCTTCCAGCAAAGCAGACATTAAAAAAGCTTCGTCCTTTTTTCTGCCCCCTATATCGCGGGCCACATTAAGAAATGCCTTTCTTCCATCGTATTCAATAAGTCGACCGTTCACTTCTAATCTAATAATTGAACCATCCTTCCTAATTGGAGATACTTCAAAAAGGCTCTGTCCTTTTAATTGCAATTGTTTGTATCTCTCTCTAAGTGCAGGAAGATCTTCTTCCGGGTACAAATCAAATATTTTCATTTGAAGGATTTCCCCAAAAGAATATCCCAGAAGTTCAATTACTTTTTTATTCACATTCAGAATTTTCCCTGAATCAGCTTCAATAATAAGTATCGCATCATTTACATTTTCAAATATGTTACGAAAACCCAGGTCCGATTCCTTCAATGCCTGCAAGGTCTGTCTGAGCTTGGCCTCCTCCAACTTCATAATTGTAATATCAGTTCCTGAACTCAGCGTCCCGGTAATTGCTGACTTATCATTTACCAGCAAAGCAATTCGCCATAAAATGGTTCGCTCACTTCCATCTTTACATAACACATTATTTTCATAAGATTCGACCTCCATCTCCCCGAGCATCATTCGGTTGTATAAATTCTTTATCTTCTCCCGATCTTTCACCGGAATGAAATTTTCGAACCAGTTCAATCCTTCCAATTTCAAATTCACTCTCTTTTTATTCTTCTCAACATCCTTTTTTAACTTTGATTTTATTCCAAGGATGCGCTTCCCGGTTTCATTGATCATCTCTATATTCCCGTGTCTATCCAGTGCCACAAAAAAGACTCCGCTTAGTTCAAGATATCTCCGACTAATCTCCTTCTCCCGGAACAATTCAGTATTAAGCAATTCCAACTGCTTTGTTCTTTTCTCATCACGGATGTCACGTAATGTCATCGTGCAACATTCCAACCCGCCCGGATCATCTTTTATTCTGACACTTTCCAGTTGAACAGGAATAAATTCTCCTGATTTATTTTGCAGTAATAATTCGGCGGTTTGTATCGTTTCGGCTTTAAAAACTCTTATCAAATAGGAGTAAAAATTCTCACGCCAGGCATCATGCTCGCTGGTAAATATGGAAAATGGCTTGCCTTTGAGTTTAGCCCTTTCACTTCCAAGCAAATTGCCAGCGGCGAGGTTTGCCTGCTGAATAATTCCTTTGCTATTAACAACAAAATAAGGAACAGGGGCAAAATTAAACAAATCGGCATATTGATCCCGAGCCGATTCCAGGCGGTGCATCATCTCTCTCATCTCCTGGTTCTGCATTTCCAACTCTATCAGGTGCGTGAGTAATTTATGAAGGAAAGAATTCTCTTCTTCCCCTTTTGTTTCTACACGTTTACCAATCAACTTGGAAGTTGAATTTTTTGCTTTCTTTTTCCTACTATTCCTTTTCTCAATTCTCATCAAGGAAGTATTAATTAATTGGCTTATTCTAAGAGTCCCATACTATAAAAGAAACAAACTCAACAATCTTCTAAATACAATCCTAAAAATCATGGCAGAATACATTAAAAATACAAATATTTAATCAAATCCAGGTATGATTTAGATTAAAAGCAATAAATACGTATACCTCGGTTTTTCGATTTCTTTTTCAAATTTAGTGCAATTAAGGCAACTCACTAATTGGATTTGGATGATTTTAATCATTCATAGGCAGTATCAAATGCCTTGAGCTCCGAATCAAAACCGTGTATATTTATCTTATGATTACAGGTTAATAATTTAATTAACCGGCAAAATTTATCATCAGAATAAAAATAAATTTAAACAGTTGAAAACCAGTCTGATCTTACTGATCAAATTCAATCATTACCGTCAAAATAAGTTATGCTGGTGTTCAATCCATTTTGCTTGTTTAGACCGGATACTTCATCAAAAAAAATAGAAAGCAATTTCCAACTGAAATCTCCAATTTACTAATTCAATGTTAAAGAGAATACTTTTACTTACCGACTTTTCGGAACATTCATTCAACGCAATTCAATATGGATTGTCTTTATATCAACATGATCATTGCAAGTTTACACTTCTAAGCATACTCGAAAACAAGAATACAACGGAATCTCAATCTACATTAAAGAATGCATCAAAGTTTCTTGCAAAGATTGCGAAGGACTTGAAAAAACAGTGTGAAGATTGCGAATTTGAATTCGAATATATCCTCGTTGACGGACGTCAGGATACTTTCATCAACCGATTCATTGAACATGAAAACATTGAGTTGGCAATCATGGGTACGAAAGAATCAGGAACTCATCCGGATAATTTAATGAATAATCCAATCACTAAAATTATACTAAATATAGATTGCCCTGTGATGGTAATACCTGAAAAAGCGAAATTCAAGTCTTCTGATAAAATCATTTTTAATCTGGACTTCAAAAGGCACATTCCTGAGTTAACCTTTCAACCATTACTTCACCTTGCAAAGAAATTCCGGTCAGAGATCTTCCTCTTCGGTCTCATGGAAAATGAAGAAGATCTCCTCGCCGCAGTCGCAGGTTTGCGCATAAACAAATTTTTGGAAGGAATTCCCCATTCATTCTATACACCTCATCCTGAAGATGCGGCTGTGGTCGTTAACAATTTTTTAAAAAAGGAAAAACCATTTCTTATGGTTTTCAATATCGGCCGGATTAACCCTATTGAAAAAACCTGGAAAAATTATCTGACTAAAAAACTATTAGCGGATTCACAGATACCCCTGCTGATATTACACGAAACAAGCAAACATAGTGCTGAAACACTTCCTTTGCATAATTGAACAATTTTTTACAGGCAACCTGATCATACAAAAAGGCAAGAATCCACGAAACGTTTATATGACACAATGAACCTTATAATTTTCGCAGTTGTAAATTTATTCAATTTCGTGAATATTGGCTTTCTTATTTATTACTTCTATAGCCAATCCACTCAATCTTTCGTCCATCAACTTTTCATCCATCAAAGTAATATACAATTGCTCTGCTACATTATTTAGATTTAACTCCCGGGCATAAGCACAAGCGGTTCCATATCCTGCAATTTCATAATGCTCTACATACTGAAGGGCGGAAATTATACTCGCATCTAAAATTTCAGGATCGGAACTTCTGCTCATCAATTTATTTCCTTCCTCAACTAAACTGTGCATTACTTCAGAGTCCTCGCCGAATCCTGCAATGTCAATATCACGGAAAATACCCTTCAGTCGCTTTATATGGAGAGCTGTTTCATCAAGATGTTTATAAATAATCAACTTAAGTTCTCTCGAAGTGGCCTTCTCCTTCATTTTTAACAAAGCAATTCGTTGTTGATTTTCAGCATTAAAAAGCTCACATAATTGCTCATTGAGGAGATCCTTCAGATCCTTTATTTTTTCTATCGCTGACATGTGAATATATATTTCAACTGTTACTATCTTATGGATTATACCACAGTTTTTTGAGAAACATGACAAATTTTAAACTAGTTTCAAAGTTAACTCACGCCGTATTTAATATTAAGAACTTCAGTCATTCGCGCAAATGATATTCATTTCATCTTTTGTAAGTTCAAGTAATAAGTGCAATTTTTTGTGAGAAGACTTGGTTAGGTGTTTGATAATTAAATTTTCTTACTGGTCTGTTATTAATTATTGATTCTACTATTTGAACATCTATGTCAGGTACTTTCAATAGGTCTGTTTTCTTTGGGAAGAATCTGCGGATTAATCCTATTCTGTTTTCTACAGTTCCTTTATCTTGTGAGGTATAAGGCCGGGTAAAATAGGTAGTAGCATTCAGCGATTTTCCTATCGATTCATGTTTACTAAATGCCTTATCGTTGTCAAATGTAAGTGTTTTAACAATTCCCTTTAATGAGATTAATCTACGTTTAATTTCGCGCTTTATTATGATGCTGTCTTTCCCGGCTAACCTTGTGAGTTTGGTTTTCAGAGATGCCCGATCCGTCATTACAAGCAAAGCTCCCTGATGATTTTTTCCCATCATCAGATCTACTTCAAAATCTCCCAAGCGCTTTCTTTTATCTACGATTTTCGGACGATTTTCAATAGACACTCGGTTTGGAATAATACCCCGGCTATCTCTTCTTAATCCGCGCTTTCTTCTTCTACGTCCATGTGCTAAGTGCATATACAGTTTCTTGTCTTGTCTATCTTCCTTACAATTACTTTGCTTACAACGCCAAATCCACTTGTAAATGGTCTCGTGGCTGACAAAATCCCCTAACTCATTTTTGCCAACGACATGAATTAATTCCGGACTGAATTTTATACTCTTCATCCAGAGACGCGTCCACACTTTCATTTCATCGGTAAATCTTTCTTTTTTCATTTTGATTTGATGCCGATGATCCGTTTTCCGTTGTGCATTTTCAGCTGTGTAAACCAAAGCTCCTCTTCCACGTTTTGGTATATTCCGTTTAAGTTCTCGACTTATCGTGGATGGCGATTTATTTACAATTTTCGCAATATCCTTTTGAGCGATTCCGCTTTTTAATAAGGCTTCAATCTGATATCTTTGTTCAGAGTTGAGATGGGTGTAGTTTTTTGACATAAGCAATCCAAAGATGAAGCTTCTCAGCTTAACTTTCACCTGGGACAATTAAAAGTCCCAAGGTGAAAGTTTAAATCTTTAAATTGCACTTATTGGTTGAACACGGCTTTTAATAGTTTATCAGATTTCTTTTTTTCTATAATACCGAATATATAACCAAACACTTATCATAAGATTTCCAAAGAAGGCCAGGAAAGTGTCAGCACTAATTAAGGAAAGAGGAAAATGAAGTCCGCAAAGGTGAGTCACCGGAAAATCGAGGTACGAAGCGCTGTCATCCTGCTATCCAAGTCGATTCCGGATGGACCAATGCCAGTCGGTACAGGGCCAATATCCCCATCCAAACCTTATGCATAATATGAACCATGAAAAGATTGTTAAAAAAGCAGATCAGATTATATAGCCTCTGGCTACGGAAAACCCAATCAGAACAATAAAACAGTATTAAAAAGGCATGGAAAATAAAAAATAAAATATGTGATGATTTGAATAGTCCCAAACTGTTTTAATCATTGCAGAGTCAGCATTAAATTCAACAAGTTCGCCTTATGCAACATCTCAAGAATCTCATGATCCGAAACGTGCCTTAAATCACGATAGTATAGCCCTTTCGCATAAAAGTTTTCAGGCCTCTCAAGACAAACAAGTCGGTCAGAAAAACTTTCCAGCCGTTTAATAGTATCTGCGGGTCCCACCGGAATAGCAACTATCAATTCTTCCGGCCTCTCCTTGCGAATGATTTGTAGGGCATCCATCATCTTTTTTCCTGTACTTGCACCATCATCGACAAGAATTACCGTCTTACCCGATAATTCCGGCTGCGGTAATTCGCAATAATAAAAATCTAACTCTTTCCGGTTCATCTCACGCAACTGCTCCATTCCATCCATACCTGATTTATTCAATGCAAAACGTCCCTCACGGTCAGCAAAATATCTCGACTCCAGGTCCACTTCAGCATAATCCCGTTCCACATTAGTTTGAAATTCATTCATGCTATGCACAAGACCAACCGGTAATTGCAATTGTTCTGCAATAATACATCCCGTAATAATACCACCTCTGGGAATAGCCATAATTATGGCCCCCTCCTTATGTTCAAATTCTTTTAGAGCTAATGCCAACTTTTGCCCTGAATCAATTCTATCATTAAACATAGCCTGATTTTTTTTCACTTAATTTGGAACGAAATAAATCAACTCTTGTGTTTCAACTATTTCAAGTTTTGTATCATTCATTCACCCCGTCTAAAACCACAATCGACAATTCAAAATAAAGAAAATATTCCCTGAAATACGATGATTTAGATTGGCTCGATTAACAATGAAAATCATTTCTAATAAAAGAAGACTTTATTAATTTTAACTTCTTTTTTAATCCATGATTATAATGAATCAACTAATCAGAATGACTATGAATCACTCCCTTGTTTCCCCTGGCAAATTAAATAATATCAGCTTTGATTATCATCAAGTGATGTCTGATGTATTAACTGAATTATTGAGTACTACTTATATGCAAAAATTACCCTCCGCTGTTTCAATACATCTACATGATCATTTTCGGAATGGATTCATCAAGAACCTGAAATCAACAGTTGACAAGCAGGGGAAAAAGTGTTTTAACATTCAACTTACAGAAAATGACATGACCCATCTCCTTCTTTTTGACGATCAGGGTCTTTTGAAAAAATCTCAATCTACAAGGAAAATAAAACGAAAATTCAATAAGACCTCCATTGCGCTGGACGGCATGTACTAATTCTATTTTCGCCTCATTTTACTCTTGCTTTGATTCAAATACAAGGTAATCCTTTCGTAGATAGAAAAATAACATCTTATGAAAGAAAAACTATTCCTCAACCTCCTTTTGCTTTTGCTATTTTAAGCAATTATGTGCAGGCCAAAATAAGACGTACAGCTTTGAAATTAGAATAAGCTATTCACTTACCAATTTTTTTGATCTTATCATTGAACCCGTTCCCTTTTTCAATTTGATCAGGCTGTTTACCTGGCAAAAAAATATTTCTATTAAAGACATGTTGAATTAATGGATAAAACCAAATTCTCATTTCTGAGCTAATAAATACTTTTTAAACCATTTTGCTGCCAGGATGCATACTTCATCCAGCTTACCGGACTCTTCAAACAAATGGGTAGCACCCGAAACAATTTTTAACTCTTTCTCACAGTTGATTTTTTCATAAGCCAGTTTATTAAATTCAACCACCTGGCTATCCAAACCGCCAACAATTAGCAAAACAGGTGCTTTAACCATTTCCAGCACAGGCAGTGAAAGATCGGGTCGTCCACCTCTGCAAACAACTGCTTTTATAATGAAAGGCAGATCCGCAGCAGCGTTGAGTGCAGATGCAGCCCCGGTGCTGGCACCAAAATATCCTATGTTTAGATCATCGCTAATTTCATGTTCCATTAGCCAACCTGTCGCAGCAGTTAATCTTTTCGTCAGTAAATCAATGTCAAAGCGGCTGGCATGAATACTATCCTCTTCAGCTGTTAGCAAATCGAAAAGCAATGTCCCAATTCCCTTTTTTTGCAAGGCTTTGGCTACCATCCTGTTTCTCGGGCTGAAACGGCTGCTGCCACTTCCATGTGAGAAAATAACAAGAGCTTCGGCATCTTCAGGAATCGTAAGTTCTCCTTCCAGGTGTACAGGACCTGCCGGTATTAAAACATCTTTTGTAATGCTTCTGGTTAGATGAAGTTCCATGACTTAGTTTATATAGTTACAGTTAACATGTGCCGTTAAGAAGGATAATGAATTCATATTTATTCTTAGCATATAAAGTATATCGGGGAGCTTTCCCTGCGTAATCAATGTTTAAAGACAGTTTTCAAAGTAATCTTCTATGAATATTTAAAAACTTGCTTTGTACACAACCTTCACGTACCTATTGACAATAATCACAACTCATTTAATTGCCTTCCCTATTAGAAATAAATATTATTAACCTATAGGTTTTTAAATCATCCTGAATGAGAAAGGCTTGACCAAACAAGTAAATCCCTATTACAATAATACCAAGTAGACATTGAAAAACAGATAACCTGTATGTTGCTCCGCTGTGACTTTAATCACCCGTCACTCAAAATTTCGGAATTTCAGCCTGCCACAAGGTTAGTAATGGAAATTTGAATTCACAATTCATAAGGGAATGGCGTTTGGAAGCTACCATATCTAAAATAAATCACCAATGTTAATATAAAAAGACGGCTGTTAATAGCCGTCTTTGATCTTGAATGCGCTGCAAAATAATTATGCAAGAGTCTTTTCAGGAAACCTTGTGAAACCTGCCCGCTTTTCAATACTTATCCAAATGCTTCTTCAATAAAACACAGAAATAAATAATAAATTAGATTTTTTGAAATCGAAAAAACACAAGAATGAGTCTGCGTACTCATCCTTGTGTCACATTGCTGAACTTAAATGCCCTCAACTTTTAGAACCACCCACATGGCCCTTGAAAGCAGGCAATGTTCATTTTCTGAAAAATAAATCAAACAACAGCAATCTCTTTTACTACTTTCTTTTTCGCTTCCGCAACTTTTGGTAGATGAATTTGTAATAAGCCGTCCTTATATTCTGCCTTTATTTTTTCAGATAGAACAGTATCAGGCAAATTAAAGGAACGGTAAAAAGCGTTAAAGTTATACTCCCGGCGGGTAAAACTTTTTTGAATATCAGAAGATTCTTCTTCCTTTTCGACTTTGATCTCCAGAATATTATTATCAATGTTAATGTGAAAATCGTTCTTCTTCATACCCGGAGCGGCCAATTCAACAATGAATTCATCGTTGATTTCACGAATGTTGGTTGCAGGAAGACGGGCAAATCTCCTGTTATCCCAAAAAGATGTTCCCATAAATGGTTCGTCCAGTAAACGATCCATGTCAAACAACTCTGACAAGTTGCTGCGTAATGTAGGCATCAAACCTCCATCAATTCTTCTTTTTAGCATTGTCATGACTTTTAGATTAAATAATTAAACAATAAATGAACTCTATACCAAGGTCGTTGTTACGGCCCTTCTGTTTACATCTAAAGCAGCAAGCTCACTGAGCTCTTTGTCCATTGCCATTTCTTCCTTTAATGATTCGCGCAATGAAATGGCTATGTCCTCATGGTCAATTTCTTTTGCATAAGCAGCCAATGATCCCAGTTGAGTAATTTTTGAGTGATTAAGTCGTTGAATAGAATTTACAATAACTGCATCACGTACTTCCGCATCGGTACTTCTGTTAATGAGACTTTTTGCATGTTTGAATACGGAAGCACAACATTCGTTCTTTTCACCTTTTGGATCCAGGTTAAGTTTCTTAAATGCCTGTTCAATTCGGTGGTTCTGATCCTTTGATAAATTTAATTGACGATTAATGATTTTTTTTAACTGCTGATTTTTAACATGTTGCTGAATAATAGGCAACTCTGCTTTCTCCTGCAGGGAAGTATCATAAAACTCCCTTCCTTGTTCTACAAACAAGTCCTTAAGATTTTCAATTTTTTTGTTCATCGCAATCATTTTTTAAATGTTCTTAATTCACGCACAAAATTATATCTATAGCGAAGCAGAATCAATGATCCGTATTACACAACCCAGAGATTAATATCCTTTTCATCACTGCAAAATAACAATCATGAATTTTCAATTTATCATTTTAAAACTTTTCTCCCCTGACTCAGAAATTATAAAATTTTTCCTTCACTAAATGTCTGCTATCCATCCTTCTCTGTTTTAGGAATCACAGGCATTTCCGGGGGTGAACTAAGCGGTTTTTCAGGGGCCGGTGAAACAGAAGGGTCACCCGGCAGAATAGTTGGCTCTTCCGGGGCTGGAGATTCATCAGGCTTTTTAGGTGGGATCACCGGCTCTACCGGTTTTTGCGAAAAGAAATCTGACATTTTTGCTTTATTCATGCTATGACATTTTTCGAATCTCTATTTTTCATGTGAAGAAAATGCCAGCCCTTAATGAATCCTGTTTGATATCCAAATTACCTGAAATGGTTTTTATGAGCTACAAAACCTTCAAGCCTGAATCATTCATTTTCAAATTTCTTTTCTTCTGCTTCCCGGAATAAACACACAAGTAAAGATTGTCAGTATCCTACTAACTCTACAAAGTCACAATAAAGCAAAATTGAAAACAAGAGTTGCTTAAGGACCTGTTTGCTGAATCAACATTATTAATCAAAGCATTAATTCTTTGGCAGTAAAGTATTTCAACTCCTTCGGAAGAACAGCCCTTAAATCTTCCATCTCACCCGGTGAAATGTATTTTCTGAGTTGTTGAAAAACAAGCAAAGTGTTGATTTCAATATCTTCATCTTCTTTAAAATCAAAATCTGCCGAACCAAAATCAAAGCGGCGAACCTCTTCCATGAAATCCATTTCACTTTTGATCTTTTTCTTTACCCTTCCATAATTCCATCCGTCTACATAAACTGCCTTTAGAAACATAGGCAATTGTGCAAGAAGTTGCATCGATTCTTGTACCGTTAAGCAGCCCCTTAATGCATGCAGTATTGCACGCAATTTTCTTCCTGCCTTCGCAGTATCCTCAGGATGCCCAAATTCCTTAGCAAGTTCTTTGATAAATTTATTACCCTTCTCGGCGAATTTATTAAAATCCAAAGCCATCGTTTTGTGATTTAATTGTTTTATGCACTGAATAAATCCAAATAATTAACCCACGTTATAGAAGTATTGTAAACCCAAATCATCCATGTCTTTCCAGCATCCATACATTTCATTTCCCTGAAGCCAATCTTCCCTTCAATCAATTCCTAAGTAGTTCAAAATGCGATATGTCAGTGAGTTCAATCCATTTGGTTAATAGGCCATTTTCGTCAGCTTAACTTCAATATTATCCTCCACAGCGGTAACGCCCGGAGCTGCCCATGCGGCTTCCTTTGCCTGTTTCTTCTCGGCCCATGACTGAACGGCTCCATTCAAAATAACCTTGCGGCCATCGACTAATACATGAATATGTTCCGCATCAAGACTGGCACTCCGTTCCAGGGCGCTTTTAATTTTTCCTTTAATGCTTTGTGGCTCCAGTTTTACTTCCACTTGTATCCTGTTGGTAATTCCCCGGATACCGGCAAGAGTACGAATAGCATTGACCGTCGCTTCTTTCTGATAATTCCATTCCACTTTCCCTTCCAACGTAACCCAACCATCTTCTATTTTCATCTTAATTTTATCTTCGGGCACCTGGGTATTCCACTTCAAATTGTTCAAAGCCATTGCAGCGATATCCTGATCGGTTCGCTTATTTAATCCAAGAATTTTTACTTCAATCTCCTCCAGTACTGCTCTTACCCCGTTTACTTTTTTCACTGCACGCTCAGCAAGTACCTTTTCACCATAGCTATTTACAAAACCACTCAGTGTTACAAGACCATTTTTAACGTCTACACTAATCCTGGAAGCTTCAATACCCGGCTCCCATTCTAATTCGTCAAGTACATTTTGCATTAATTCAAGATCTGTTCTCATAATAATTGTTTTTATGCTCTAATCCAATGCATCAAAGTTTTGGAATTCCGCAACTTAAAACAATGATTCATGTCACCAGGATGAATAATAAATATTGCTGACTCCGTATCAATAAATTTTCTGATTTCTTTTCAAATCAATATTCCAAAAAAACAAATCCAACTCCATCACAAAAGGATTATACTTGAATTTATTTACAGGAATCATGGCCTGTTTTCCAGTTAAATGTTCCCTGGATAATTTTAATACCTCCTAACCGAACTCAAACATCACTCGTCTCTCAGGAATTTACAAAATCTATATCCCCGGGTTCGATGATAAGCATCATTGATAAAAGCATGATTTCATGATTAATTTTATGTTTGCAAAAATTGATTTATCGCAAACAATTTTAATATCACATATCATGGAAAGCAAAATCAATAGCATTAGCACCTTGAAAGATTTGTTAATTACAGAATTAGGGGAACTCTACAGCACCAATGAGCAAGAATTAAATGAGATGGTTGCGATAGAAAATGAGGCCGCTTCAAAAAAATTGAAAACAATCATTCAAAAGCAACTTAAGCGTACACAGATACAACAGAACCGGCTGAAAGAAGTATTTCACATGATAAATACTATTCCATCAGCAAAAAAATGTCTGACCACTGAGGGAATACTCAAACAAACAAAAGAACATATTGCGTCTTCCATGGAATCAAACGTACGCGATTCCAGCATTATCAGCTCCCTTCAAAAACTCAACCACCGCAAAATAACGGGATTCGGATCCGCAGCTGCCTACGCAAGGGAATTGTCGAAAGAATCTGCCGCAAGAATCTTGCGCGAAACACTTGCGGAAGAAAAAGAAATTGATAACGAACTAACGGAGCTGGCCGAGAGTGAAATCAATAAAATGGCGAAAATGATGTTCATTGAATAGTGCCATTTATATTTACCAATCAGCACAACTATTACTTAATTAGTCAAACAAGTTAAATTGTTGAATGGAATTTTTAACATTGAATTTAAGTGCCCACTTAAATCAGACACCCCAAGAAAATACGATTCTATCTCTTCTGTCTTGATAACACAATGTTGATTGATTCTCCAGCATCACTAGCCGACAATTTGAATGAATTTTCCGCTCGTTCCGAAATGGTGTATTTACTCTCCATTTTGTCTTTAGAAAACTCAATCGTCAGATAGTTGCCACCATCGACCAATTTATAATCTCCTTCATCCAATACTTTCCCTTCTGAATTGGTGAGGGTGATTGAATTATCAATGCGGAAAATCATCACGTTTTTCGCGGCATAATGCCTGGCCAGTGAAGTTGCCAGGAGAGTCTCCTTGTTTACTGAAGTATCGGAAGAACTCAAATTGTCAATAGTCCATTCGCCGACTACAAAACTCCTATCCATATTGCAGGATAATAAAATAAAAAAAACTATTCCATAAAACCAGATGCTATATTTCATGTTCTTTTATTATAAGATGGCAACAGAGGAACTATGTAAACTCAAATAAAGACTGAAAAGATCTGAACACCTTTCCTCCATCAAACGCAAAAATATCCCCAACCTCCCTGATGTACAGAGTCCGGAATCAAATTATATAATTGGGGAAATTTCATTTACCCATAAAAGCCAGATTCCAGAGTATACAAGCCTTGTACCGGACCTGAAATTATAATTGGCAAGCTCTTTCTACATTCAGATGAATGAATTTGCCTGATTCGGTCATAGATTAATTCCCGCTATTTGGAAACTGATTCTGTATTTCCGGTAATAATTTCGATTTGAGATTCTCGAGCAAATGAAAACAATGTTCCACCTTTTCCTCCCGCAGGCAATAATTGGATGGGTCGTCCTGAGCAGAAATATGACCACATTGCAATGAGGAGAAATCGTACGAGATAAAATCAGGATCGTTCGCCTTACACAATTCAACAAGGTGATTTAGTGAATCGGTATCCTGATATCCAATGCTTTTTGATTCGAGAAACAGTTTTAGAAAATTACCGATCGCCTGTCGTGTCAGGTGACAAACAGAGTGTGTGACCACATCATGTCTGGGCCGGTTCATCTCCTCCTGTACAGCATTGTAATCGAAGATGGCAACTTTCAGCAATTCCGGATGCAATATTTTCATGGTGCTATTATTTACAGGGTGCTTAACATTTTAAGTGAATCCCATTTATCGGCCAATTGAGCTTCGGCCATATGTAAAAGTTTCTCAGCAAGTTCAGCATCATTTCGCTGAAGTAAAGTGAAACGACCTTCCTTGTACATATAATCCGTAAGTGGGATTGATGGCTCCTTGGAGTCCAGTGAGAATCTATTGCCGGCCGGCTTGGATGGATTGAAACGGTATAATGGCCAGTAACCGGACTTAACCGCATTTTCCTGTTGTTCCGCACCGTGTGAGAGATCATAACCATGAGCAATACAATGGCTGTATGCTATGATTAAGGAAGTTCCCGGATATGCTTCGGCTTCCTGGATTGCACGAACAGTTTGTGTGTCATTAGCGCCGATGGCTACCTGTGCCACGTAAACATGACGGTTGCTAATTGCAATCTGACCAAGATTTTTCTTCCCTATTTTTTTACCGGATGCAGAAAAACGTGCTACAGCTCCTATGGGAGTCGCTTTGGAAGTCTGACCACCGGTATTAGAATACACTTCGGTGTCCATCACAAGAATATTCACATTCTCTCCACTGGATAATACATGATCCAATCCACCATATCCGATATCGTAGGCCCAACCGTCTCCTCCTACAATCCATACTGACCGTGCTTCCAGGTTCTCAGAGAAACTAAGTAAACGTTGTGCATCCGGAGTATTCAAATTTTTCAATTGGCGGTTAAGTTCAGCAACTGCTTCTTTTTGTTTTTTAATTTCTCCTTCATTCAGCATTTCGTTTTGTAGAATAGTTTCCACAAGAGATGAATCTATTAGCCCACTCATCTTTGTAAGTAATGAAGCAGCAGTCATTCTTCGATGATCTGCTGCCAATTTAATACCCAATCCGAACTCAGCATTCTCTTCGAACAAAGAATTTCCCCATGCAGGGCCTAAGCCTTCTTTGTTGCGTGTCCAGGGTGTTGTAGGAAGACTTGCACCAAATATTGATGAACATCCTGTTGCATTCGCCACTACCATGCGATCTCCAAAAAGCTGAGTCAACAACTTCAGATAAGGAGTTTCACCGCATCCTGCACAGGCACTTGAAAATTCAAAGAGTGGCTGAAGCAACTGGGTTCCTTTCACACTAACAAGGTTCAATCGCTCCCGGTCAATTTCAGGTATGTTCAGGAAAAAATCCCAGTTGTTTCGCTCTGATTCAAGCAGGGAAAGCTTTTCGTGCATGTTGATAGCCTTGTGACCTACTTGTACCTTACTCTCAACCGGGCAATGTTCAACACAAAGATTACAACCTGTACAATCTTCAACAGCTACTTGTAGAGTGTATGCTTCTTTTTCCTTGTTGAATTCCTTTCCCACAGGTGGGATATGTTTAAATCCGCTTGGTGCAGTTGTTAAAAGTTCTTTGTCATAAATTTTAGCCCGTATGGCAGCATGCGGACAAATGATTACACATTTGTTGCATTGAGTGCATAATTCTTCGTCCCAAGTAGGAACTGCGCTTGCAATATTTCTTTTTTCCCATTGAGTGGTTCCTGTAAGGTAGCCACCGTCAGGAGGGAAAGCGCTTACCGGCAGATCATCTCCTTCTCCGGAAATTATTTTTTGGAGGACATCCCTCGCGAATGCCGGTGCAGCAGCGTTCATTACAAAACCATGCTCAATAGTACCACTGAGTTCTTTCGGATAATCCACGCGACGCAGGTTTTCCAGCGCTTTATCTACGGCCAGAAAATTTTTCCGAATTACACTTTCCCCTTTTCCGGAATATGATGCCTGCAATGCTTTCTTTATTTTATCAATTGCTTCATCATGCGGTATAATTTCGGAGATATGAAAGAAGCAGGTCTGAAGAATTGTGTTAATACGGGTACCAAGGCCCGCTTCCTGCGCCACCTTGGTGGCATTGATCACATAAAAGTTAATTTCCTTATCAATAATTTGCTGCTGAACCTGCCGTGGAATGTAATTCCAAACTTCCTTCTCAGTGTAAGGTGAGTTCAGCAGGAAGTTACATCCCTGTGATGCGTTTTTCAACATGTCAAATTGCATCAGGAAATTAAACTGATGGCAGGCAATAAAATTAGCCGAACTGATCAGGTAGGTGGATTGAATGGGCTTGTTATCAAAACGCAGATGCGAAATTGTCGAAGACCCTGATTTTTTGGAATCATAAACAAAATATCCCTGTACATGATAATCCGTAGAGTTACCAATAATTTTAATGGAATTTTTATTTGCACTCACAGTTCCATCAGCTCCCAGTCCATAGAACAGGCCGCAAAAAGCATGACCTTTTTCCAGGCTGAATGTGGGATCGTAAACGAGACTCATATGAGTAACGTCATCATTAATTCCAACAGTGAAATGATTTTTTGGATGCTCATTATCCAACTCTTCAAAAATGGATTTTACCATTGCGGGAGTAAATTCTTTGGATGACAATCCATAACGTCCTCCGATGACTGTCGGATTTTCCGTGAAACGTAATGGGTTTCGTGTACGTTCCTCAGCCAATGCAGTAACTACATCCTGATACAAAGGTTCTCCTATGGCTCCGGGCTCTTTGGTCCGGTCCAATACAGCGATTGATTTTACACTGCGTGGTAACCCGTCTACAAAATCACTTACTGAAAAAGGACGGAACAAATGGATATTCAGAAATCCTGTTTTCTCCCCTTTTGAATTGAGATAATCCACAGTTTCATGGACAGCACCAGCACCTGAACCCATCAGCACAATCACTTTCTCAGCTTCAGGATGACCATAGTAATCGAAGAGCTTATATTTTCTGCCTGTAAGTGTGGCGAATTTTTGCATCATCGCTTTTACAACTTCCGGCACATTGTTGTGAAAAGTGTTGGACGCTTCACGACTTTGAAAAAAAACATCCGGGTTCTGCGCGGTGCCACGGATACTTGGATGTTTGGGCGATAAACTTCTGTCACGGTGAGCAGTCACATCATCTTCGTCGATCATACTCCGTATGGAATGATCGGTCACCAGAGAAACTTTTGCCAACTCGTGGGAAGTCCTGAAACCATCGAATGCATTCACGAATGGAATGCGTGATTTCAAACTGGAGGCCTGTGCCATCAATGCAAAGTCCATTGCTTCCTGAACATTACTTCCGAACAGGATAGCGAATCCGGTTGACCGCACAGCCATCACGTCCGAATGATCTCCAAAAATGGAAAGTGCGTGAGTAGCTACCGTCCTGGCTGCAACATGCAACACGAAGGGCGTCAATTCTCCGGCAATCTTGTACATATCCGGAATCATCAGCAAGAGCCCTTGTGATGAAGTGAATGAAGTCGTTAACGCTCCACCCAGGAGGGCACCATGTGCAGCACCGGCAGCTCCTCCTTCACTTTGCATCTCAACAACTCGAGGGATATCATTCCATATATTCAGCTTTCCTTCCGCAGACCAATCATCACAATGTTCACCCATCGTAGAGGCTGGAGTGATGGGATAGATTGCGCAGACTTCATTGGATCGGTAAGCAATGGAAGCGACTGCCTCGTTGCCATCCATCACTTTCACGCTTTCAGGGTGTAAAAGCAAGGCTTCAGGAATATCTTTGGTTTGTTTCATTTTATCGTGAGAAAGGTCGGTGTGTAACATGGCGCTTAACATTGTGAATTGATTGGAGAGAAAATTAAAAGTACGGTCGATATTCATCTAAAAATATGATTAAAGTCAAGTAAATAAAACTGATTAACTGCGAATAATCAACTATTTAGATCAAATTAAGAAAAGGGCAGGCATTTTCCTGAAAAGCCCTATTAGGCCAACTTTTAGAGGCCTTTAAACACTTGAATCCGGATGCCTTTATCTGCTCCACCTAAATATTTAACATCTTGGTCATGGAAGTCTTGTCCAAAACAAGACAAACAAAATAAATACGAAACAAACAGCTAGAAACCGATTGGTTCATCTTACAAAAAAGCGCCCTGCAAATCATTAATTCGCAGGGCGCTTGAAATTTAAATGTTGACCTACTAGGGCTCGAACTTTTTAACTTTTACTGACTTCGCTATATTCAAAAGAGGGTTTTTTATCACTTTTTTGGACATTTGAATAAAGTGCAGTATGTTTGAGGTAGGATAAAACAGGGATTTACCTTCCCCTATACCTTCCCCCACTTTTTAGCGAAATTTCGAAATCATGGCAACTACTAGATTTTATTTGAAAAACAAAAAAGTGTCTCGTCCTGAAAAAACCTTACAGGTTTTGAATATTACTCCTAAAATCCCTGTACATAAATCATACTGCTATATTACTAAAATAAATCCTAATCTTTGTCTTGTTAAGTGAAGCAGAGTTGAGCTCTGCTGGAGAGCACCTCAACAAGGAATAACTTAACCCGATAGTATGACAGGAATCAGCAATTATGGTTCCTGTTTTTTATTGGTTCATACATTCGGTTGATGCCTCAGAAAACTCACGCTCTGCTACAATCTTTTTCTTTACCGGATATTTTTTCCAGCGTTTTGTAAGTTCCCCTGACTTCATATGGGCTTGGTCTGGCGTAAGGAAATCAACGCTGGAATGCGGTCGTAGGCTATTGTATTGTGCTACGATTTTATCGATGTGTTTCTTTGCATCCTGATGATTTTGATAGATCCGCTTCGAAGAGAATTCATTTTTGATGATTCCATTTACTCGTTCAGCCAAGGCATTTTCGTAAGGACTTCCGCTTTGAGTCATGCTGATCTCGATACATTCGGCTAGCAAAATTTCGATATACTTTGCAGAGCAATACTGTATCCCACGGTCTGAATGATGGATAAGCTTAATTAGAGATTGTATTTTACGGTTGGCAATGGCCATTTTTAATGCCTCGATGCAACCAACTGCTTCTAGCGTTTGGAACAAGGAATATCCCATAATTTTTCTGGAATAAGCATCGGTAATCAGGCTCAGATAGCTAAATCCTTGAAGAGTTCTGATGTATGTAATATCGCTTACCCATAGCTGGTCTGCACCGGTCACAACAATATCTTGCGTCAAATTTGGATACTTTTTTAGCCAATGATGAGAGTCCGTAGTTTTTACCATCCGTCTACGCCTTCGTATCAGCAAGCCATGGAATCGGAGCAAATCAAAAAGCTGATCTCGTCCCCTTTTTATTCCATGGATTTCTATCTGGGGATTGATGAGATGGAACCATTTCCTGATACCATGCATTGGAATATCCTTACGAAATTCCGTAACAAAACCTAACACCAAGGCGTTGGCTATTGTTGTCTTGCGCTCATGCACTTGCGCTTCATAATAAGCCTGACGTGTGACACCAAACAGTGCGCATAGCCCTTCCAGGCTTTCATTCGGGAAGGTTTGCCTCATTCTTTTGACCGTTTGGTACCAGACTTTTTTCTAATCTTAATTTGAAAATCTTCTTCGCTAATTTTGATCATCGTTTCTAAGCTGTTAATTTTAAGCTTGGCTAGTTCTAAAGCTCTGGTAAGCTCGTGCACCTTTCGTTGTAAGGCTTTGGAATCCGGGTCTTCGAGAGTGGGCTTAAAGTGCTTTTTGCGCATAATGGACTCCAATTTACGAATAGATAATTTGCTAATCCATAGTTTCAGCGTGTTCCGGCATAAGCCATATTTGAAACAAGCTGCCCCTATAGTAATGATGCCACTGCGGATCTCACCAATGATTTTACTCATTTCTTCTTCGTCGCGCCTGATATAGGGAATGCGGCTGAGGGGTGAAACGCGTTGCTTTTTTAATCGTGTTTTTGCCATTTAAATAGTTTTTTTTGTAAAGCTATTTCAGGACAAGACATGCTATTTTAAATGAAAGAAAAAGAATAAAAATTGAAGCTTTAAAATACAAAAGGGTGCAGTACCAAAAAAATAAAACAAAGGAAAGTAAAAAAATAAACGTAGATTTGAATTAGCAGAAAACACTATCTAAGACAAAGTGCAATTTAGTTTGAAGACATACAGCCTTCGATTTTTTTAAAATAAAATGGGAAAACAAAATTTCAAAAGGATTATTGACTGGTTAGGAGTAATAAATTTCCATAAAGAAATAGTTAAAAGGTCTGAGGAAAATTTTTTTTCTCTTCCAGTTCAGGATAATAGTGCCAATCAATGGACTTCACTAATAAATTTTAACACTAACATATTTTCCGGTCCATGGACTATTAAATTGGACCAAATACAAAATCATGTATTCAGGAATAAAATCGAAAGCATCGAAACTAAGGATCTTAATGATTTATATATCGGGGTTCCTTGTTGGCCCAGTATGAAAAAAAGTAATGAAGAATGGCAAATTTATAAGTGGAATCCAATTTACTATCGAGAAGTTAGATTAGAAGCTAGTGAAGAAAATACATACAAAATTATACCAGAAATTGGGTCATGGAGTATTTCTCCGTTATTGATAAACTACCTTGCGAATAAGTTAAATTTGACCTATGAAACAGATTTTGATAAACTTTTTCAAGGATTTATAGAACAAACAGGTGATTTATTTCAGGCAAAAAATGGCAATTTTATCGCTCATTTGAAAAAAACAATTTGTAGTAAAATTCCAGAAATTGAAAATAAAATCATACGTAATTTTAGTAATTACGTGAATCCACCGAGCGACTGGGTACTTTTTTTACCAACTCAAGACAATCCAGTTAATAAACACTTACTCAAAGACTACGAACTCTTAAGCAGTAATTTGGTCAATAACAAAACTATTGGAGGTCTAAGTATATTGGAGGATTTACCACGTAAAGCAGTACAAATAAAAATTTCCTCCCTTCCGATCGTTTCTCTTAATAAATCGCAAAGCAATGCAGTAGATGGTATATTAAAATCTAAACCTGTTACTGTAATAAGTGGGCCTCCTGGTTGTGGTAAAAGTCAGGTGGTGCTTTCTGTTTTGCTAAATGCATGGTCAAATGGAATATCTGTGCTTTTTGCTAGCAATAACAATCAAGCTGTAGATGTTGTACGTGAAAGACTAGGTAAGTTCGAAAATGATTTTTCGATTGCTATAAGAGCGGGTGCATTTAAAAACAACAATATTAATGAGGCATTTAGATCGATACTAAAATATATTTCACAAACGAATAATGACAACCCAAGTACTTCTAAACAAGAAAAAGAAAAAGAAATAAATAAAATACTTGAAGAGCAAAAAGCACTCCAATTTTTCTTAGATTCAAAAGCCCCTCAAAAAGTTGAAGAAGGAAAGAATTCTGCCTTGAAGGCCTATTCAAGTTTTAAAGAAACTTCTATTCTAATAAGCAAGTCTGAACTTGACACGAATTCTAAAATTAATCAACTCAGTTTACTTAAACAAATCTCTTACAGAGAATTTAGTGAAAAAGTATTTGAGCCTACCTTAAATTGGATGAACTCCCTTCCTGAATTCATACACAAAACTAAACTTTCAATTAATAAAGAATTAGAACTTAAAACACAAATAAATACATGTCACGAAAATATTAATGATCTACTTATATTACTTGGAATCGAACCAAATGCAATAACCAAATGGAATTGGCCAGACAACGACCAAACTATAAGTAAATTAGAAAATTGGTTGGATTCGGATGGTTTACAGCTTATGAAAATTGACAACTCATTACTCGCAACATTGAATTGGGAAAAAGACTTTAATTTCTGGAAAGAAAGCTCTGAAGTTAAATCTTGGATTAGTATGGCAACAACTGGAATTCAACATATTGAATTTATAAAAAAACAAGTACAACCAATATTGCTAATAATTTTTCAGTTAGAAAAAGATATTGAAGCAAAATATTTAATATTATCTAGTGACGGAGTTAAGTATCCTGACTTAATTAACCTGAAAACAATAACTGATTGGGAAGGCCAATACTCACAATTAATTACGCTAAACAAAAATAGTTTTGACTGGTTACCACTTTCAAGTAAATCTAAAATAAATAAAAGACTGATAATTTTAGAATCAGAATTAAAAAATTCAATCCCAGCCAATGCTTGGTTAAAAATAGGAATTTTAAATGAAAATGGAAGGGAAAAGTTAGCAAAATTATTAAACCAAATTAAAGATTATTTTAAACTAATTGAAGTTAAAGACAAGTACAAAACTTCAAATATTAATATATTCGATAGTTTTAAGCTTATCTCCGAAGATGTAGTTAAAATTTTAAAGAAGCACTATGCTCTGATTGAAAGCATTGAAGACATTGACTCATTCTTAATTGAAATAAGGCATTATCTAAACATTTCAGAAAATGCATTAATAAGTTGGATAAAAAAAGAAAATTATGAAAGCACTTTTGCCGTGTTCAACCAATAAGTGCAATTTAAAGATTTAAACTTTCACCTTGGGACTTTTAATTGTCCCAGGTGAAAGTTAAGCTGAGAAGCTTCATCTTTGGATTGCTTATGTCAAAAAACTACACCCATCTCAACTCTGAACAAAGATATCAGATTGAAGCCTTATTAAAAAGCGGAATCGCTCAAAAGGATATTGCGAAAATTGTAAATAAATCGCCATCCACGATAAGTCGAGAACTTAAACGGAATATACCAAAACGTGGAAGAGGAGCTTTGGTTTACACAGCTGAAAATGCACAACGGAAAACGGATCATCGGCATCAAATCAAAATGAAAAAAGAAAGATTTACCGATGAAATGAAAGTGTGGACGCGTCTCTGGATGAAGAGTATAAAATTCAGTCCGGAATTAATTCATGTCGTTGGCAAAAATGAGTTAGGGGATTTTGTCAGCCACGAGACCATTTACAAGTGGATTTGGCGTTGTAAGCAAAGTAATTGTAAGGAAGATAGACAAGACAAGAAACTGTATATGCACTTAGCACATGGACGTAGAAGAAGAAAGCGCGGATTAAGAAGAGATAGCCGGGGTATTATTCCAAACCGAGTGTCTATTGAAAATCGTCCGAAAATCGTAGATAAAAGAAAGCGCTTGGGAGATTTTGAAGTAGATCTGATGATGGGAAAAAATCATCAGGGAGCTTTGCTTGTAATGACGGATCGGGCATCTCTGAAAACCAAACTCACAAGGTTAGCCGGGAAAGACAGCATCATAATAAAGCGCGAAATTAAACGTAGATTAATCTCATTAAAGGGAATTGTTAAAACACTTACATTTGACAACGATAAGGCATTTAGTAAACATGAATCGATAGGAAAATCGCTGAATGCTACTACCTATTTTACCCGGCCTTATACCTCACAAGATAAAGGAACTGTAGAAAACAGAATAGGATTAATCCGCAGATTCTTCCCAAAGAAAACAGACCTATTGAAAGTACCTGACATAGATGTTCAAATAGTAGAATCAATAATTAATAACAGACCAGTAAGAAAATTTAATTATCAAACACCTAACCAAGTCTTCTCACAAAAAATTGCACTTATTACTTGAACTTACATTTGAAAAAGTAAATAAAATTGGGAATAGTTTTTTAAATATCAGTTCAGAAAATCTAATTTTTGAATTATGGAAAAAATACAAAGGGAAAATAGTAGTTCAACAATTTCACGATGTTTTACGATTGCCTGATCCTTCTAATTTAGATATAATTAAATCTCAAATTGAAGAGCACACCATTCATAACTTATTGACAATTCTAAATAAATTAAAAAATATATTTAATAATAGATCCCAGTTAATCGCAAATTTAAATTCACTGAAATCACCGGGAGATATATATGCTGAATGGTGGAAGAATAAGCCAATTATATTTAACTACACTAGAAGTGAACAGTCACTCCCGTCAGAAGACGATGACTTATTTCTTCATTACGAAATAATTCGAAATGTTAATATTTATATAAAACATTTTATTGAAATAGAACTGCCTCCATTACAAAAACAAGCTGAAGATGAAATTATTTGGGCGAGGACAAAATTGAAACAAACCCTTGACATCTTACCTCATTCCGCAAAAAGTGACAATAAAGCACAAGCTATTTTAAATTATTGCAATTCTAAATCAAATCCCGAATGGGACACGAGACTGTAAAATGAACTGTGCTATTTAAAAGTAAAAGTAATTTTTACCTTTAAATAACCACAGCAAAATGAAAGAAAAAAACGAAGAGTATGAGGCACTCAAAAAGAAAGCCTTAGAACAATTTAAACGAGGCGAGCCCTTGCTTGGAAAAGACGGAGCTTTCGCTCCGCTGCTCAAAGAATTTTTAGAATCAGCCCTGGATGCAGAAGTCGAAGAGCATCTCGATGAAGTCGAGCGGACGCGTGGCAATCGCCGCAATGGCAAGAGCAAGAAAATTGTAAAAAGTTCAGAAGGAAGTTTTGAGCTTGAAACACCCAGAGACCGAGAAGGTACCTTTGAGCCAGACATCGTCAAGAAGCGAGAAACGATTCTTGCCGATAATTTGGAAAGTAAAATCATCGGGCTTTATGGTCTTGGCATGAGTCTGCGAGACATCTCTAACCACATTAAAGAGATGTATGACACAGAAATTTCAGCAACTACTCTGAGTGGAATAACCGACCGCATCATTCCTCAAATCAAAGAATGGCAATCCAGGCCATTGGATGAGGTCTATTGCATTTTATGGTTGGACGCCATGCATTACAAAGTAAAAGAAGACGGAAGAGTTGTCAGCCGGGCTGTTTACAACATCCTTGGTATTACTACAGAAGGAAAAAAGGAACTGCTTGGAATGTATCTCTCCGAAAGCGAAGGAGCCAACTTCTGGCTTAGTGTGCTGACGGATTTACAAAACCGTGGAGTAAAGGATGTGCTGATTGCCTGTATAGATAACCTCAAAGGCTTTGCAGAGGCCATCGTAAGTATTTTTCCGGGGACTGAAGTCCAAAGCTGTATTGTTCATCAGATACGTAACTCATTGAAGTATGTGGCGAGCAAGAACCAAAAAGAGTTCATGGCTGATTTAAAACTGGTTTATCAAGCCGATACCAAGGAATACGCAGAGGAAAAACTGGTGTCACTTGAAGAAAAATGGGGCAAAAAGTATCCTGTTGTAATTTCCTCCTGGAAAAATAACTGGCATAAACTCTCTACCTATTTCAAGTACGCCAAGCCCATCCGAAAGCTCATTTACACGACCAATACCATTGAAGGATTCCACCGACAGGTCCGTAAGGTTACTAAAAATAAAACGGCCTTCACTTCAGACATGGCACTGCTCAAGCTGATTTATCTTGCTCATCGAAATATCAGCAAGAAGTGGACACAGCCCATGCACAACTGGGGTATTACCGTATCTCAATTATCCATTATCTTTGGACAGCGACTCAAACTTCAAATACTCGAATGACCATGAGTTTTAACAGGCATACTTCCGAAAGCATAGGCATAAAAAAAGAGGCTGAAAGAACAGCCCCTGTATATGCAATCGGATTAAGCTATTCCTTGTTGAGTTGCTCTCCAGCAGAGCTCAACTCCGCTTTGCTTAATGAAGCAAATGTAGTAAATCTAAATAGCACAGTTTAATTTACACTCCCACAAAGACGGAATTGGAAACTATTCATTTGAAAATAATGAAATCGCAAAGAATTGTATCCGCAACTTAAATTTATTCTATGAAATATTTAAGAACGACCCGATGTTTGACGAGGAGACGGGAATTAAAGAACTTTCAAGAGAATATTTAATCATCTCGTTTTATTTACTCATCCGACATTTAAAAAAGCATTATGTAATTGGTGACAAAGAAATAAATCTCATTAATAAATTCTTTTTTGTTTTCTATGAAAGATGGAGAAAAGGAGACCAAGAAGATTTGGACATAAATATATTCAGCAACAACAGACAACAAAGCCAAAATAATTTACAAGAGCGAGACATAATCCTCAGACAAATTTTCTTTGAGTTTCTTACAGAGCAAAGTGCTTCATTGACAATGTTTGACACCAAACGACTATTTAACGAAGCAGAGAAAATAAAAATTTATAGACGAGACAAAGGACTTTGCCAGCAATGTTTAACAGAGGGGAAACCAGAGAAAGAAGCACAAGTAAGTTGGACACAGTATCAAGCCGACCACATTTTTCCATTTGCAAAAGGCGGACAGACAATTATTGACAACGGACAAGTATTATGCGTTTATCACAATGTTCGCAAAAGTGCGACAGTTCCTACAAACTAAGGACGACTTGGCTGCTGCTAACAGTCGTTTGGCAAAAAAGCAGGTTAAGTCGTTAATTGAACCTTCTACCTCCTATCAACTTTTGTGCTGGGTTGACAGTTCAGTGCTTCGAAATCCGCTTCTTTGCGAAGCGCCAAAACGTTATCGGTATTGTTTGGAATCCGCCTAGCATGAATATAGAGAACTACTCAACTGAAGTATTTATTTCTTCCGAGCCAAATATTTTTCAATTGGAAGAGATTGAATCGTGGCTGATCGAAGAGGCTAGCGCCTCACGTACTGGGTTTTACTGTAACTGGAATGTAATTAAATGTAGTTTTGAAAATGGGAGAGCATTAACAATTTCGTTGGATAATTTGACTGTTGGATTCTTAACTTGGGATTTTATCTCAGATTATTGTGCAAGAATTGAAATTACAGAAATAGTTCAAACACATCGATCAAGGGGAATTGGTACAAAATTAGTTGCATATGCAATTGATTATTTAACCAAACTTGGTTTGATGACTGTTGAAGTACAATGTGCACCAAGGGAATCAGAAAAGTTTTGGCGCGGATTTGGTTTCATCGATTTTCCTTTAGAAATGAAGCAATATCACTCAGCTTATAATGACCCAGAAATCTATAAGATACTTGTTTCAACTGCAATACCAGTCGAAGAAGGTAGCGCAGATGAATTCCTTGATGTTTGGCATTTAGAACCTATTGATTCAAAGAATGTTCTACCTAATTTGACATTTAATTTAAATTTTGTTCCAGGATCTAGAAAATTAAGTAAGCCAATTATTGTTCCATGCGAAGCGGATTGGAAATTGAAATGGAGAAATAGATCTGGCGTTTTAGGTGAAGCTAAAGCAAAATCACTATTCGATGATGACATCGTTTTTGGGAGTTTTTTAATATTGAAAAACTTACCGGAATTAGCTTAGGAGGGCGGCTCGAGGGTTTAATTTTTAAATTATTGTTTGAGCCGCCAAAGAAAAGTTGTAGCTTCGAGTTCCGTCACTTCATTAACCCTAGGCGTTAGCGGAAAGCAAAAAGACAGACACTTCCAATTGTAATATCAAGTATTATTAAATGACAATAGAAGATAAAATTGAATTAGAAATCATTCTGACCCTGCTTCATAAATTGCTGGTTCCTGATAATTTTGATGAAATAAAATATTTTTTATCAAACAAAAGTGTTTTTAAAAATCAAAGGTTTGCTTCTAATGTAGTAACACATATTTTAAAATTAGAAGAACTAAAATCGAAAAGTCCATTTGATGAAAACTATATAAAAGAGTTGAGAGAACTCAGAGATAAATTATTGGGAGTTTTTGATAAAGAAAATCTAAATGACCCAATGAGTTTAGGTTATATTATTCAGAGTTACAATTTCAAGACTAAAGAGGATTTAACCATTCAAGGTAAGCAATTGATGAAAATGGAAAAAGATTTTATTTCTTCTTTAATTTTACAGATTAACCAAAGAATACAAGAGATTACAAAAATACATAGCAGAGATTTTGAAATCATTATGGCTGAGTTATTCCAAGAAATAGGCAATTACAAAATTGACTTAACTAAAAAAACAAGAGATGGAGGATATGATTTCTTGGCGATTTCAAACGAAAACAATTCAAAATTATTGGTAGAATGTAAAAGAAATAGATTAGACCGACCCATTGGAATTTCAATTATTCAACGGTTTATGTTTATATTAATCAAGAACAAGATTAAAAAAGGGATGCTTATTACTACCTCCCGGCTGACTCGAGATGCTCAAGAAGAAATATATTATAAAGACTATACTATTGATTATGCCGATTCTATCGAAATAATGGAATGGATAAAAAAATATGAAGAAAATACAATTCATCAACTTTAAATGGATAAAGAAACTTTTTAATCGAATTAAGATGACGGACAAATTATTTGAACAAGGAGCATATCACGAAAGCGGACATATAGTAATGGCTTACTTGACTGGATAATCCGGATGGCTTGACCACCTTTTTCCGTTTAGGATTGATCATTTAATTCCGGGATACTAATGAGTAATTGAGGCTAAATTAAGGAAATTTGCCTTGCTTTACGAAAGGGAATTTACGGGTCAAGATGTCTGGATTATCCAGTAGTCCAGCAAATGTACCTGTTACAAAATTTATCGAACTTCGTTCAGGACCGTACATTCATGCTATTTTGGCTTATTTCACACAATTTCGCGAAAAAAGTCATTTAAATTAGGTTCTTTATGAACCATCGATAGAAATTCCGTGCTTGGTTCAAGATTCGCTGAGACCACCACGAATGTTTGAATTTTCAACGAATATTATCCCTGGCCACTTAATAAAAGTTCCGGTTATCCAGTTTGAAGACACTTATAGAAGTTGAAGTAGCCAAGTAATCACTCGTTAACACCACCTAGGTTTTGAAAGCGCATAACTTATGCCAGTTGTTAGGGACAGGAAAATAGTGATAAAAGTCATTAGGAGTCAAGACCCTTTTCTATATATTCGCTTTTATGCTTTAATCCTCATATAATTAATTAGCATATGACTGGTTATATTAGTTTTTTATTTACGTCTACTTTTGGTACATTGGCTTCAATTCTAGTTACAGATTTCAACAATCTTTTAAAATTTTGTGCAACTTAGAGGTTAAAATATGAATTTATGACAACAGGAAAGATTAATAATAACCCTTGGGATGAAGGTTTAATACCTAATCTTAAATATTTTTATAATTATCAAGCAAAGGCAATTCTTCACCTATTTATTTCTTTAGGTTTGTTTTGGGTATGGGGGCTTAAAAAATTACAAAGCCTAATTCAAAGAAGCTGAAAATAATTCCGTATATAAATCTGAATAGAGTGGAATCAACATCTAAATTATTAATTGACAATACTTCTTTCATAAACGAGATACATGACTACTATGGAAGGCAAGAAGTCCATTGTAATGAGTCAATTGAAAATTCCTTATCTGCCTTAGAAACTAATTTCTCCGAAAACGATTTGCCTCATTTCACAAACATTGGCATCAATGACAATTTCAATTTTAACGATTCAGAGAATATTAAAATCCCTTCTCCACTTCAAATTGGATGTTTAATACATTCAGATTTTGATAATGGCAGAAATATTCCAGCTATTCTTGATTTTACGAAAAGCAATGGCATATGTGTTGAGTTGGAGGCATCGAATCATCAAGAGTCACATCAGTTTTTACAAAATATCGGGTTAAAATTATCATTGAGTTTAAATCCGCGTTTGATAAACTTAGTAATTATTGATCCCGAAGGGAGTGGTTCAAACTTTAATCTTCTTTGTGGATATGAAAAATCAAAACCAAATCTTGTTTTAAATAATTCTGAAATTTCCAGCAGACTCGCAACGGTTTTATTGAATTTCACTAAATTGCAAACAGAAAGTCTTACTTTCAAATATGACAACCTGGAAGCGTTGAATCTGAATGAAACCAAACTTACCAAACCTTATACATTTATATTCATCTCCAATTTTCCATCAGGATTTAACACTGAAAGCATTCAATTACTTCAGAATATAGTTTCAAAAGGGGCTAAATTTGGAACATTTGTTTTCATGTCATACAACCCATTAATCAAAACAGAATGGGGGAAAGAAGAAGATGTATCTGGATTAGTAAGAAAAATTGGTTTATTGAAGAAAGCACTTCGTGGATACCAGCTATTTAATGCACAGGAATCCGAATTATATAACAAACACTTTGTTATTGAGCCTGAAAGTGACATCCCACAACGTGCAGCGGAAATAATATCCCACTTAAATAATGCTGTTAAGAGAAGTTCAAGTATTTCAATTTCTCAGAAGGACTATTTTGACAAGATATTAAATGAGGAAATTAATATCTGGCAGGAATACCAGAATAATAGTGACTACAATAATGGAATTCAAGTACCCGTTGGGCTAAAGAGTGCAACTGAAGAGCTGGAATTTACGATTGATTGCGGAACTGATAATTACCATTCAATTATCGGAGGTAAAACCGGATCAGGCAAAACGGTTCTTTTAGATAACATTATCATTAATGCAGCATTGAAATATTCTCCTGAAGAATTGCAATTCGTTTTACTTGATTTCAAAGGGTCAAGTTTTCAGAAGTATCGAAATCTTCCGCACCTTAAAATTTTATTCCAAGGGAATGACAGAAGTTATGGACTTAATGTACTGCGGTTTTTAAATGATGAAAACACAAGACGGCAAAGTATATTAGCCAATTTTGGAGGTAAGATAAGCGCCTTGACTAGACAACAAAGAGTAGATTTCAATTTCCCCCGTTTGATTATTATTCTTGATGAGTTTCAAATTTTACTTAAACAATTTGATTCTATTAAAGAGGAGGCAAGCCGCCACATAGATACCATCGCTCAACAGGGACGTTCTGCCGGCATGCACATCATTTTATCATCCCAGGATTTGACCGGAATTACCATCAGTGAATCAACACAGTTTAATTCCAATGTCAGGATTGCTCTCCAGATGGATCCAAATGCCTGCAAGCAAATATTTTCAATGGACAATACAGAAGCTGCTCTTTTGGAGAAAAAGGGAGAAGCTATCTATAATGAAAAGCCTGGCAGGCCCAAATTCGGAAACCAGCGTTTCCAGGTTTATAAATTGGAAGATGCTGTTTCCAAGACAATCATAGATTTTCTTGATAATAAGTACAGGGCAAATCCAACAAGCAAGATTGACAGGTACTTCCTTCCCAATGAAGATAGCGCTGTCATTACTAATAACATAGGCCTAATTGATCAACTGTCTGTAAATGCAAATCAGCTGCTTTATCCGAAAGTATTCCTTGGAGAACCTTCTTTTATTAAGATAAACCGTAAAACCCACCAGAAAGAGGACAGCTTTATTCAGTTTAAACGTGCCGAAAACTCTAATCTCCTTATAGCCGGAAATGATATGGGGGCGGCTTCATCTGTTTTAGGCCTGATGTCAGTGCAACTAATTAACCAGAATAAAGGTGCTAAGTTCTGCCTACTCAATAATTTCGGCGGAGATAAAATACAGTGGCGTGAAAGATTTAAATTGATAGAAAGCAAACTTGACAGTTTCAGGTATTATCAAAAATCAGAAGCCGAAAAGATGCTGGCTGAGGTGGAAGAAGAAATCAATAACAGGAAAAATAGCGAAGAAGCCTGCACAACCAATTTCTACTTAATCGTATTAAATCTGGATGCCTCTTTTCAGAAACAGGGATTTAGTGCTTCAGAAGCAGCAAAAAGACTTATCTCCATTTTAAAGGTTGGACCAGACCTTGGAGTTCATACCATAGTTTATTCTTATTCAGGAAAATCGCTTATGAATTCAGGCATAGAAACAGACCTATTTGAGAGCAAACTGATACTAAAAGGAGATTCAGGAGATATCATAAAGATTAATGAAGGACGCAAGGAACCGGCAAAGGAAAAAATGTCTTACCTGTATGCACCTTCGCCAGTTACAAGCGTCAACCCTGATCTATTTAATATATATAGCCATCTGGATGAAAATAAATTACGGACATGTAAGGACGGAATGGTTGGAATTTTAAAGGAATTTTTGAAAGATTTAGAATAACGTGGAGAGAAGCAATAAATATTTGGAAAATGTTCAGGTCATAACTGACTCCCTTTTGTTTTTGCAAAATGCAAAATCGGAAAAAGAAAAGCTATTAAATGATTTGAAGGAGTATGCTCAAATCATAAATACAAATATCCATATTTTCTCAAAATTTCCGGCACTGGTAATTGAAATAAATGCAGCGCTAAATATCCAGTCTTTTAATTCCACTACATCAGATGCAAAAGCTGAGGAGATGAAAAATCTGTTCGCCAAGCTTTCATACATCAGTGATTTGCTCGATGATTTGGATGAGCTTCCGAATCCCGCACTAGATGCAAAACTGAATTTATCCTCAAGCAAAACGAGGTTCAGGAATGCCTCCAATAATCTTGTTTTTCGCTCCGTTGAAACTTTGCATTTTGAAATGCAGAAATTTGAACAACAATACAGAATTGCCGTTTCAGACCTTAATACAGAAAACCAGAGGAGAGAAAAAATAAAATCATTGATCGGGCAGGATGCTTCATTATTGGCCCAATTTCCTGTCATAAAATCCGAATTGGACAAAATATCAGTTGGACAAGCAACTGGTTCTTTTGGAACTGACTATGTACTTGCAAATTATGTTTCCATAAGAAAAAACCTTGCCACATTAAATGAGTACAGCACTTACTTTTCCAAACTATCAAATGACTACCTGAATATTCTCAGCGATATAGACCTAAAAGTGTTCCCAATGATTAAATCATCTGTTTCATTAGGGACGCTTACAAATGATTTCATGAGACTTAACTCCAGAGCAACAGAAGCAAAGAATAAAATGATAGCACTGGATACTTTAAGAAATCAATTTGGAACTCTGAAAAGAGAGTTGCCTTCAAAGATGGATAACCTATCTGCAAATCACCAGTCCCATATTCAAACTGAAGTGAAGACAATCTACGAACTTCTCTTTGAGAGAGTAGGCCAGGGTTTTGAAAAAGCAGGTGCAAAGATTAACACCATCAATGAACTACTAAAAAAAGAATTCAAAAGCGCTGATGAAAAAGGCACTGAAACTCTTTACCTAAGACAGTCTATCGCCCGCTGTGAAATAAATATTTGGGAGGAAGATCTTTCCATCCTTTTTGCGGAGCTAAATCATTATGCAAACGGAAAAGCCAGCTGGCATAAAGATGATTTCAGCAGCAATATTCAAAAATTCATTAAACGAAAAAACCAGGACATCCTTGATGCCAAAACAAAATTTGCTTTGCATATTGAGAAAAACAGGGATTATCGGAACAGGCTGGAAAAGATTGTAAACACAAAAAGCTCAAAAGCTGAATTTGAAAAAATCATCCGCGAGATGGGAAGCTTTAAAATCGTTAAGGATATATTTTATAAGTATGTTAAATAATTTAAAAACAAATCACTATGAGTTCGATTGAAGAAAAGTTAAACGCTATTGCTCAAATACAAGTGCAACTTCTTGCAATGCAAGATCTAATTCAAAAGGATCAAGAGCGAATTCAAAGCGAATTATCAAATCTTAAAAGTCATTGGAATGATTCGCAAATGGAAAGATTTGCAAGCAATGCATATGTTCAAAAATTTAACGAAACTTTGAGCAGTCTTTCTGCTCGTTTGAAAAAAGCAGTTAATTTTCTTGAAAGCAAACATTCAACCCTAACAAGTCACCGTAATTAAATTTTATAAATTTATGAATCAAATAATGAACGACCCAAATTCCCTAAAAAATCTCTACGGAGTTATTGGGCAAATGATTACCGCAACAACGGTACAAATTGGAGAGGTTTACGGTTATATTGAGAAGGAAAAAAGTTCGGGCAATTTAGAACCTGAAAATTACGCTCAATTGATGTCATCTGAATATTTAGGAGGTGAATTTCAACAAGAATTTCATAATGCCTATTCGGAACAAACAGTTAAGATGCAACAGTTTCTTTTGGAACTTGAAAAGAAACTGAATGAATATTTACAAATTAGCTGAATTATTTCAGATGAACAGAATATTAAACTTCGTTTCCATTCTGGGACTATTTAGTTTTTGTCTCGCCTTATGGTGGGATAATCACACATCTGGCTTAGCACCAAGTCCGGAAGTTGTTGCAGTTCTATTGATAGGAACAATATTTATATATGCACGCAGAGGTATTCTGAGCAGCATCCTTAAAATTGTAATTGCTGTATTTGGTTTGGGCTATTCCCTTATGAAAATAGCGCTTATCTCAAACCAGCAGTTTATACAAATAGCTTCATTCACAGGGACATTACTCATCATGCTCTTCGGCATATATGTAATGTTTGGGGGCATGAGAAAAGATAAAGATGAAATTCATTTTTCAATTAACCCCAAAACAGGCAAGCTGAAAAGACGCTGGTAAAATGATGAAATATTAAAATTCTTAAATTTAAAGAGTATGCCAAAACCAATTTTTAATACCAAACCATCGCTAAATGTTAGCACCGATAAAACAACCTCTACACAATTAAAGTCCGGAGTTTCTAGTGACAGAGTGCTGCTCCAAAAAAGATCAAAGAAGTACATACAATCCATGTCTTCCCTTGATACAGGAACTTTAACAGCTACAAAAGGATTTGCTGAATTAGTTGAGAAATTAAAAGAAGAATTCGGACCACTTGGAATAATTGAATATCCATTAGGGATAGTTTCAAAATGTTACCTTGGTCATCCTTATGAAGTACACATTCTTGATTTAAGCGGAACACAAATCATGAATCATTTCAAAATTGGCGAGAGCCTCCCCGCTCACCTTGAAAAAGCTAGGGCACTTGCGCTTCATAACGCTTATGCCATGATTGAAGTGTACCAAAACAAAATGATTTTAATTAAAGAAGACGGTTCAACTATTAAATTATAGTGTAGATGTCAGAAACTGCAGTAGGTCATATAGATAAGAATCTAGACATTATTAACAAGAATCTTATTGCTATTGGGGATAATGTTTTACATGTTAGTAAGCAAGTAAAAACTATTGGTGATGTAGTTGTTAGTCTTGACGACTCCCTTACTGAACTACACCAAAAACATGATACACTCGCCCTAGAAGTAGACAAGTTTTCAAAATCTTTTGAGGATTATGTTGGTGAGTATAGACGTAAAACTGAATTACAACTTGCAGAAACCCAAATAGTCAAAATTCGTCAGGAACTTGAACATAAGTTTGGCTATTATGCTGAAATCAGGAGAATGGCAACAGGGATATTACAAGGTGTGGATAATCGTTTAGTTACAAATGATATCTTACAGTTTGCAACCGAGGAGGCAATGATAAAAGCTCCGGGCTACTGGCTCGCCCCTACACTCGTTTGTGTAGCCTGCTGGCTTAGAGACGATAAACAAACAGCGGAAAGAGCAGTACGTGAATCTATCAGGCGTGATGATTACAGAACGTCATTATTTTTTACTTTACTAACAAGAAGAATTAACCGTAATGATTCGACAATAAAATGGATTGAGAGATATTTCAGGCATCAAAATCCCCGTGACCTTGATAGGGAATTTATTGTAATTCTTGAGGCTGTTTCGACAGGAATTTTCCCTCCTGCCTCTAAGGATATAATGGTTCAGCATGTAAAAGATTGGGTGGCAGAACTATCGCAAACGGATGATTTTATTGATCAGCAAAAAGATAATTGGATAGAATTTTATAAAGCTAAAAAAGACACAGAAGCACAAAAACAATATCCCATTCTGATTCAATTTGCGACCAATTGGCAAATGTTTGAAGAAAGTTTACAAATTGAAAAAGCAAATAAAGAAATTCATTCGCACTTTAATTTAATAATATCGTCCGGCACTAATATTTATGCCTCTTTAATCAAGCAATTAGATGAATTGCTCAAATCTTTAGTAACTAATTTTGACGACGAAGAATTACCCTTGAAAAAAAGGGAGCGCGAATGCGAATTAATTATCGAAAAGAAAGGAGACAAAGACGCAGCGTTTGCTCTTATGGCGACTGAAGAGAAAATATTTGAGCAAAAGGTTGATTTCCTTCAAATGCTTACGAATGCTGCCTTTAATCCCGGCAAATCAGGAGCTTCTGCCGCTACCCAGGCTCTGGCAATTTCTATTAGTCAACCTTGGATGATTGAAGCTTATAATACATTTGTTGCCGAATACAGGATTAAAATTCCGCAACGCGTAGAATTTGATATTGATGGTTTCAAAGAAGCAACAGTAGATGGAAGTGAAGAACAGGATTTGCTTTACAAGCAAAGTACATACTACGAAAAACTTAAAGATGACTTAATTGCTAATGCAAAATTCCCATTAAAAGATACATTTATACCGGGAATTCTTATTATCCTTGGAGTTTGGTGGACCCTTGATGGAATTACGCACCCCGACATTTCTCAGCTTGCATGGCTTCTTATTTCTGCCATAGGAGCATTTTGGATATTTCGAATTTGGAAGCAGCATGAAAGTTACAAGAACAGCATTGAAGGTCAGGTAGAGGAAAAAAAGATAAAAGCAGCCGCAGTTCTCAGAGGCTTATTGGCAGAGACAGTAGAATGCCGTTATGAACTTAAAAAAGAAGATAATGAATCTGAAAACGTACTGAATTTTCTAAATAATATCAATTCTGATCAATTCATGAGCTTATCAAAAGGTGCGGCTCGTTCTATTTTAACTTAAATATCTATGGCAAAAATTCTTTTAAACAATCCAGATGATTTCTCTAACGAAAAAAAAACGGAAGGAGAAAATAAACCTTCTACTGACTCGAAAGGAGAGATAACAAAAGCTGAGAATATCTCAATTGCCGTTCCAGTTGATGACTATGCTGTTTTTCCAAAATGGGACGTAGTACCTCCTGATTCAATTATTAATCCAAGAATTAGAAGGAAATCATGAAACCTCCTATAACTTATTTTGAGTGGAAGCAAATGCTGGACAAGTTTGCTCAAGGTGACGATACTGTTATTCAGTTGATGAATGAGGGAACCATTACTATGGATGCCGGAACAGTTGTAAGATTCTCCGTTCTTATTGAAGAAACATATAAAAAGCGAAAGCAAATATGGTCTGATAAGTTTAACAGTGCTTCACAAAACCAGATTATTCGATCCCCCTCAGATTTTGCAATTATCATTTCGCAAGCAAAGAACGGATTGAAATCTATCATTGTATTTGTGGAATTAAAACCATTTTCAAATGACTTAAAAAAAACTTTAAAGGATGATCTGCAATCTTTTGTAGAGAATATTAAAAAGTCCTTGAAAGAAAATGCTTTTAAAGACAGATCGAATCAAATGAATTCATTGCTCCTTGCTTTTGATAGCATAGATATAAATAAAGTTGCTATTTCTAACATCAATAGCTCAACCGAAATTCCTAGCAATATTCCCAATAAACGAAGAATTATATTTTAAGATATGGCAAATAAAACTGATTTCCATACTTCTCTGACGAGAATGTTCAAGGCACGCATCCCATTTATTGTTATAAATAGTATTGAAAGAGCCAGGGTTTTAGAAACCTTAGGTGTTTTAGTGGATCAGGTTGGAGTTCCAATATATGTCCATAATTTATCACATGGCACACAGGATATAAAAACGAAGAGAACATTAAATGAAGATAGGTCTGTATCAGGAGCTCTTGATTTTGCTGTTCAACAGATTTCCCAGAGGCAAAATCTGACATTTGTTTTTACGGAAGTCAACGATTTAGACGCTGACAACATGATGACCCGGCAATTTTATGACAGTGTTCTACAGGCAATAGACAGAGGCGGTTCCATTTGTATCATTACTAGTAACCCGGTCTGGCAGCAGCTTCAGCGGCTCGGCATGGCAATCAAGCTGGACAGCCCTGATGAAGATGAGATGTTTGAAATAGTGAAGGAGTTTGTCATGCAATACCTGGGGTCAATTCCCATTGAATGGAGCGAGCCCGAATACAGGACTGCAGCGTCAATTCTTGCCAATATGACCAAAGTTGAAGCAGAAAATGTGCTCGCAACAATAATGGCTAAAGGAACATTGACCATTGAAGATCTTGGCGAGTTAAGTATGCATAAGGACAAACTCTTTAGTGATATTTCAGGGTTAGAGAAGGTCAAAATTGATCCCAGCACTTTAACTGTTGCTGGTCTGGAAGGAATGAGAAAGTGGCTTGATGAGCAAAAGCTTTTGATTACCGCTGATTTAAGAGAAAGAAAACTCAGGCCGCCAAGAGGAGTATTGCTCGTTGGCGTTCCCGGTTGCGGCAAATCACTCTCTGCAAAATTTATTGCTGCTTCTTGGAATCTTCCATTATATCGTTTGGACCTTGCTTCAATTCAGGGTCAATACTTGGGACAGTCTGAAGGAAGATTAAAAGATGCTTTGACTTCTGCTGACAATGCAGCGCCATGCGTGTTATGGATAGATGAAATTGAAAAGGGATTGGCGGGCGCATCCGGTTCAAGCGACGGAGGCACTTCCACAAGAATGGTTGGTCAATTTCT
The DNA here is from genome assembly GCA_963775555.1 of uncultured Bacteroidota bacterium. Lineage (GTDB taxonomy): Bacteria > Bacteroidota > Bacteroidia > AKYH767-A > 2013-40CM-41-45 > QQVM01. Next base: position 113,130 of record CAVZJJ010000003.1, read on the forward strand.
CTTTTGGTTACAGGAAAGCAGGTACCGTGTTTTTGTAGTATCCACAGCTAATGATATTAGTAAATTACCTCCTGAGTTGCTGAGACGCGGACGATTTGATGAAATATTCTTTGTTGATCTGCCAAAAGAAGATGAAAGAAAAGATATCATTAATTTATATATTAATAAAAACCTTTTATCTACCCCTTCAAGCGGGTGTTTTGATCAGCTGGTAAAGAATTCCGAGGGATTTTCCGGTGCTGATCTTGAGTCAGCAGTGAGGGATGTAGCGGTTAAGGCTGTTATTCATGGAGATGATTTTGTTTCGGATGATTTATTTGTCCGCTGTTTTAATAACGTAGTTCCACTTAGTAAGACCAGCCCTGAACAAATAGATGCTATCAGAGCCTGGGGACGAGAAAGAGCAGTAATGGCCTCAGGAGGATCATGGGGCGGAGGCGTAGTAGAAAAGCCTTCTAAAAGAATTATTATTTAAACTGTAAAAATTAAAACTTATGAGAGAAGTTTTTGATAAGTTACTTGGTTTAATAAATGGCCAAAATCAAAAAGGGAAGGCAATTCCGGACCAAAGTGATTTTTTCTCCAAATATGAATTGATTAAAGACAAAGTGTCTGTTGTTGCTCCTCCACTTGCAGTAACTCCCCCTGCCCTTGCTGTAGCCAATTCAACTTCAGAGTCTCAACAACAGGATATAGCGGAAGAACAAATGAAATTGGCAACCGAGAACATCAATATTGCTGAAACAGGAAAGAAATTCTGCAGCAATTGCGGTTCCCAGGTTACTTCGGAAACCAGGTTTTGCGGTAGTTGTGGAAATAAATTATTTTAATCTAAATGTAATATCTTAAAGTGGATTAAACATGTTCTGTACTAGTTGTGGAAGCACTTTATTACCCGACCAAAGATTCTGTACGAGTTGTGGAACTCCCAATCCTCACTATTCGTTAGTTTCATCTGCGGCTTCAAATCCAGAAGAAGAATCAACCTCAGAGGAAGCTTCCATGCAAAATGATGCATCACAAAGTGTTCCTCTACCTGAAGAAGAAACAAAAAGAAAAAAAGTTAATAATAAAGGAGTTTTTAAAAAGGCAATTTTGTTTTTCTCAATCTTAATAATTTTGGGAATAGGTGGTTTTGCTATGTATAAATATTTACTCAAGACTTCCTTTGAAAAAGCAATTTCTTCTTTTCAAAATGGTGACATGGAAGAGTGTGTAATGAATTGCAAAAGTGCATCATTAGAGCTATCCCAAGGAAAATTAGCAATGTCAGATTCAGATCGGGCTAAACTAGTTTACATAGAAGGTATAGCTGACATTTTTCAAAACAAATTGTCTTTCTTACGGTTAGAGATAAATCAGTTACCTTTAAAATCGTTGGAAAATAGTTATACTTCTATTTCCAATATTGAAATATTTTTTAATAAATATATTTATCCAGAAAGCAATTATGGTTTTAATATGAAGCAAATTTTAGATCCTATCGTTAAAGCCCACGACTCCTTGGTTGTGTATTTCATTGGCAAAAGTATTGATTTTGGAAGATTGAGATACCCCACTATAGATAAGCAATCCCTATATGTTGGAGATAATACATACCTTGATACAGACACTTTGCTTTCATTGATAAAAAATCCTAATGATTCGTCAATTCAATACATGATTCGTGATTTAAAATTGAAACTACCCGCAATTCCCAAAGATACTATATTGTTTTTTACATGTTTACAAAAAGCGGACAACGCCTTTATGCAAAATCAAGATACTGCAGCTAAATATTTTTACGAAGAAGCTTTAAAGTTTCGACCCAATGATAACTACATTACCATTCAACTTTCCGCTATTCAAGAGGCAACAAAAAAATTAAATATGAACACCATTGCGGCTAGAAAACCGGAAAAAAAGAAAGAAGAAAAACCAAAGGAATTGGTAATTTCATTTCAAGACAGGAACGCAATTACATGGACAAATTTAGGTTCTAACTGGTCTTACGAAATTACTATCACGGAAATAGACTCCAAGAATGCTCCTGTTCGTCGTTTTATCCAAAATGGCAACCGTATCGAATTCCCTATGGAAGGTTTAATTGATAGTCGTGTATATAAAATTCTTATAGAAGCAAAAACCGATAGGCAAAAAGGACCTTTTGAAGCAAAAATATTTAGCCTGATTGCAAATGGAACGAAATTAGATTCTACCTGCAATTAATATCTACTAGACATGAAAGCACTAAGCACATCGCTGTTATTTTCTATTATAGTTTCCGCATCTTGTTTTGCCCAAAATATCTATCTCATTGGGAATGTTAGGAATGACGATGTTGTGAAAATAAAACACTTAATTGCAACAATTGATGGTTCTCTTGAACCTAAAAAGATCCAGTTATTTGAAGAGTCTACATTAATTTATACATACAAAAAAAACAATACTGATAACAGTCCATTGTCTAATAAAGAATTGGACGCAATTATGAATCATCTAGTTAGAGCTCATGCAAGTTTTCCTTCCAGAATACCTTCTGAAAATGATATTATCAAAGTAAAGGGTAATATACGTTTGCCTGAAAGTAACATCATTACATTTGATAAAAATGACGCCGAATTGCCACCTTTATCTTTTAATGATTTTTCGGCGTTATTAGAATATCTGCGAGAATCAAAAAAAATAACTTACAAATTTGCTGTCCTTTTAGTTCTCTCAAAAGATAAGCCTATAGTTAAGATCGATTTTCCCAAAGATGACCAATCGGTTGATACAAAAATAATTGAAGGAAGTGCAAACGGTATCGATTCTATTTCATCGATTTTTGTCAAATTAAATAATGGCGATTGGAAAAAAGCTGACGGCACCTCCAATTGGAAAATTGAATTGCCAATTCCTAAAGAAAAAAGCTCTATTAGTGCAATTGCAATAGACTATTATAATGACACATCATTGGTTGAAACAGTAAGCAATATATATTTTAAAGAAAAAATACCGCTGGCTATTGATTTCATGTATCCTAACCAAAGTCGAAATGTGGTTCCAAAATGCATGAGGGCTGGTGGTGAACACAGTTATCGGTTTAAAATTTCCGCTGATTCAGCCATCGATATTAATAAATTAAGGATTGTGGTTGAGGATTCAGATGGAGCAGAGAAGGGACAATGTCGAATAAGTTCGTTGCCAGAAGATGCTAAAATTAAAATGCCATCGTCAAATGACTATTGTTTTGTTACGCGTCACACTATTACAGGATCTTTGAATATTTGTTCAATCAATGCGGAGGAAGATTACTATTATCGTATTGAATACAATGGGACTGAAAATGTAACTGTACCAGCAAAAATAAAAATTCATTTTACTTCTTTTAGTTTAACCGAAGAATATGAACCCTGCAATTGTGAATAAATTCAAATTCAGATTCTTTACCATATTTTTAATAATTTTTCTTCATTGTGAATATTCATATTCTCAAATTGTAAATTATAAAAAAGATTATACAGAAAATATCGATATTCCATATCGCTTTGATGGTAAAATCAATGTGTTTATTTTTACAAAATTGGGTAATAATAAAATTGAAACCACCAGGTTGTTAAACAATCTGAACACGTTGGAAACGATCGGCTTAATTAATTTTGATACGTATAATATACACAATTTTTCTATAGTTAATAGCGATAGTGCCACCGTGTGTGTTAAGAAGGATTTAATTTTAGATGGTAATGATATGGTTCCTAGTTTTAATTATGATCCATTTTACATAATCGTTGAGACTTGTAAAAAGTACGATGAATTATTAAGTAATAGACCCGAATTCCGCTTAGAAAGCTCAATATCTCCGGTAACAAACAAGGATAGTGAAAAAACGCAGTTTGTTAACTTTTCAGATGATCGGATCTTTATTAAATTTATTAAGGAAGCAGTTACGAGTTCTAACGATAGTCTTTTAAAAAAGCAAATATTTATTTTGCAGCAGCAACATACTCTGGATTCAATTGAAATGGCGAAGAAAGTTGCTGCATCAGGTTCGAATCAATTTTTAAATGTTAATTACCTCTTTCCCATATTATTTTCATTAAATGGATTTGATGAATCTAATAGTAAATATAATCTTGAGAGTAGTATCTCCTTTTCATTAGACTTCAACTATTTCCAAGCCAAACATAAAACTGGTGCAGGAATTGAAATCAATGTTTGTCAAACAAACTTTAATTTATTATCAAAGAACGGACTCGCCGATACAATACCTTGGGCGCTGACAGATTCTGCCGGTGATCCGTTCAAAGGATTTATTTACACAGGTAATATTGAAGAAAGTGTGTCGTTAACAACATTTAGTGTCATACCTCATGTTTCAATTAACATTCAACCGTTTAGTCCTAAATGGTTTATACTTTTCAGTCCCGGTATAAAGTTTTCGACCGTCCTGTCAGCCAGTTATCATGTAACAAATGGTAATTTGTTGCATGGGGGTTTATATACTCAAAGTGGTACGGATACTGTCTTCAATGACATACAGAGTTTCAATACAGATAAAAAACAGTTGAATATAAAAAGTGAATTGATGTCCTTATCTCTCCCGATTACCTTATATTATAAGTATAGAGAAAAATGGCATTTTAATTTGGGAGTTAATTATGAGCTTGGACTTTCAAATATCCTGAATGATGAATTAAAAAATAATGTGGTTTCTTTCAGTCAAAATGATTACAAGAGTTTATTATATAGTCAAGATAAAATTATAATCAATTCATTGAGCCTTAGAATCGGCATCGCTTATTTATTTTAGATGTTTGGATCAACAACATATTCTTTTAGATGATTTAAACAGGGTGTCTCACAGCCATTGATAATTAAAAAAATATTCCAATGACAGATTGGGATAACATTTAAATTATATTTTAAAAAGTATTTGCTTATAAAATATAAGGCCATGAATTCTCAAGATGTTAACTACTCGGTGTTTAAAATTTGCAACCAATTTGTGCTTCCAATTAAAATCATCCTTACAGTTTCTCTTTTGTTTATGAGGTTCCATTCTACTGTCTGTCTAAACACTTTTGTTAGCAAACTATCCGAATAATAAATCAATCACACACCATGAAAAAAATTACAACCTTTTGCATCTTCCTATTGTTTGTTCAATTGACATCTGCGCAACTTGCTACTTGGGCCCGAACCGGAGGTGGAAGCGGAAATGATGAAGTCCATTCCATTTCGGCTCATCCTTCCGGTACTTCATTTGTATGCGGCAATTTTTATAGTCCCTGTGCTTTTGATTCATTGCAACTTGCACTGCCGGATACCGCGAATGCTTTTATTGCGAAAATTTCCGACACTGGATCTACACTCTGGCTGAAATATTTTCCGACACCAGGTAATAGTTATGGTTCGGTAGGTAGTGTTGCTGCTGCATGGGATGGAGGATGTTTTATTACAGGTATATGGACAGACACAATCTTGCTGGATTCAACTTTATTTGTTGCAAGCGGAGCAGCTAATCGTTTCTTTGCAAGGTTGTCCCAAAATGGATCGGTACTATGGGCCAAACGTGCAATTGGAGTAGCTAATAGTCTTGTCTCTGCAGTGGCTACTAATCAGCAGGGAGACGTTTATTTCACGGGTCATTACTCCGATAGTATATCAATTGATACAACAACAATTACTAACCCATTTGTAGGAGGCTACGGGGGTTCATTCATAGCCAAGTTTGATTCAACGGGCATGCTTATCTGGCTGAATAATCTGCAAGGAAGTTTTAACCTAATTAATGACATCGCCCTTGATCCGAAAGAAAATGTAGTTGTTATAGGTTACTTTGGCTCTCTAGCAGTATTTGACACTGTTCAATTGACAAACCTAGGAAATAATCAAATGTTTATTGCCAAATATGACAGTGCAGGTCGATTCTTATGGGTTAGACAGGATGGTGGGGTATCCGAGGTAAAGGGTGCGGGTATTGCAATTTGTCCAAATAATGATATCGTGGTAACCGGAAGCTATACTGCTCCTTTTGCAACTTTTGATACGATCACCATTCCGTATTTAAGCGGGGATGATTTTAGCGGTTTTGTTGCACGGTATGACCAGGACGGGAACATCAAATGGGTGAATTACCAATCCAGTATACATGGCGATGTCTGGAATTATGTAGTAAGCACAGGAACCGGAAATGCAATTTACTTTAGCGGATTTTATTATGATACACTTTACTTTTCGAATGGCGGTTTTATGGAAACGGGACCGGCAAGTTATATAGCTTCTTGTGATGTTGATGGGAATATGTTATGGGTCAGGAAATTTGTGGGTGGCGATTTTAACTTTGATTTTTCAATTGACACAAGTCAACGCATTTACATAAGTGGAATTTTTCGTGACAGCATTATTATCACCCCTTATCAATTTACTTCGCAGGGTAATTCAGACTTTTTCTTTGCCCAAATCGGGGCGTCAACGGTTAGCATTCAGGAAAATGATGGAGGTTACGAGATGGTCGTTAGTCCAAATCCTTCGAATGGGAATTTCATACTCACCCTTGCTGATGATAAATTTGAAAGTGGTGTCATGCAGATTTACAATGAACTTGGTGCCCTTATTTTTCAACGCAAGCTTAATTACAGCGAACAAACAAGAAGAATTGAATTCAATTTGGATCAGGGAATTAAATCCGGTCTCTATATGATCGTTTTGATTAATAAAGATAAACGATATACAAAAAGAATTGTACTGGGTAGGTAAATAAATTTAAAGGTTTTTAATAGCCCTATAAAAGCAATCTAATAAATCACATCAGACAGTTAGAACAAAACAATTTTGAATCTAACCTACACAAATAAAGTTCAAATTAAATCATGAGAAACATAAAACAATTAAAAAGTTAAAGATGAAAAAAACTATAATTCTTGCCTTGGGCATTTTCTGGTTTTCCCTCACTTTTGCTTCTGCTCAGTGCAATGTAAGTGTTGTTCAAATTGTACAACCAAGCATCCAGAGCGGATTTTTAATCAACTATATAGTAGGAGTAAATACCGGAGCAGATGCACAAATTTGGGTTCAACACAGATCGATATTTAGTGATTACAGGGAGCTTTGGTATGTGGAACCACCAGCTACCTTACCCGACACGTGTACCGGATTTATTTATGCTCATCAAAAAGACACTGCACTAATGTTAGCAGGAGAAATTTTCCAATTTCAGGGTTTTCTGTTAGAAGGCGACACTTTATTATACCAAACAGCAATAAAAAGCTATATGAAACCACCTGGAAAACGATACATTCCAAGATCGCCATTTCACACGCTAAAAGAAATGGGCATTAATCCAACAGTCATCATTAATGCTGATGCATTAAAGAACGCACAGGGTGTTGTAGATTTTAGCAATTTAAGGTTTGGAACCGGCGATGATGAAATTGAAACAGATGAAAATTCCGTGCTAGATGAAATTTTATTTGGAAAACTTGGCAATGGTTTTTCCATTAAAAACCCATTACAGTTGCCTCTCAAAGTTTCTGTTTTTGATACGAGTGGTAAAATGCTAAACATACCTGAAACCATCGAATCGACCGAATATCGGTTTTCATCACCAGGAATACTCAAAGCCGGCCTGTATCTTATAAAAATTGATTATAAAAATTCTTCAAGGACAGAAAAATTGTTTATTCTGTAGATTAGATGGATAATCCGGATAGCCTGACCACCTTTTTCCTATTAGAATCAATAAATTCTGGGATATCAATGAGTAATTAAGGCCAAAATACATAAATTTATCTTCCTTTACGAAAGCGAATTTATTGGCCCAGATATCCGGATTATCCCATTTGGCCATATCAGAACTGATGTCTATTTTGATGAAAAAGAGGAATACAAAACTTAAGAGTCAAAAAAAAGAATTTGTATATTTCATTCCCATGAGACGAAAGGAGCGGACTAAAATTATTCATCGAACCACTGATCATGATGTATTATACTCGTTGTCCACTTATGGATAATCCGGATGGTTTGACCACCTTTTCTGTTTAGCACTGACCATTTAATTCCGGGATATTACTGAGTAATTAAAGCTAAATTAAGGAAATTTACCTTTCTTTACGAAAGGGAATTTACTAGTCAAGATGTCCGGATTATCCAGTTTGTACCTGTTTTTGATATGAAATATACCTCAGACCAAATAGAAGCCATAAACACCCTTGATAAGAACCTCCTTATCATCGCCTGTGCTGGTTCTGGAAAGACGCAAGTTATTTCCGAGAGGATCATTAACATATTAAGACAAGGAACACCTCCGGCTAAAATAATAGCATTCACCTACACAGAGAAGGCCGCTGGCGAGTTACAAGCCCGCATATTAAAGCTCTGCAGGGAACAATTGCCAGACCTTAAAGGATTGGCCGAAATGTATATCGGAACCATTCATGCCTGGTGTCTGAATGTATTGCAGGATTACAATTATGACTTTCAAAAGTTCTCCGTCCTCGATGAAATAAAGCTTAAGCTTTTTGTTGAGCGAAAGTTTGGAATCATCGGAATGAAGGACCTGAATATGGAAAGGTTCAAGGACACCGGATATTTCATTCAACTAATGAGTATTCTCAGGGAAGCTGAGTTTCACAATCGCGCTGATGTACCGGGTGAGCTTTTTACTTCACTGGAAAAATATGAAAACACGCTCATGGAAAGTTGTTACCTCGACTTCACCATGATAATGACGAAGGCTTATCAGTTCATGAAGCACGATAAAGGTTTCCGGAACAGGATTAAGAAAAACCTGGGCTATCTCATTGTAGACGAGTACCAAGATGTGAATCCGATCCAGGAGTTGCTTGTGCGGGAATTGTATGAGCTTGGAACTAATACATGTGTTGTTGGGGACGATGACCAGACGATTTTCCAGTGGCGTGGATCAGACATAGACTACATCCAACATTTTAAAGACCGTTACAATAACGTAAAAGAAGTTATTCTGAACGATAACTTCAGAAGCTCAAAGGCAATTGTCGATGTAGCTCTGAAAGTTATTACGAATAATTCAGCCCGCCTTCCAAAGCAAATGGTTGCGAAAGGATTTCAGGCATATGAAAAAGGCGATATTTTATATAATCAGTTTGACTCAGTTGAAGCAGAAAATCAGTTCATCGTTCAATCAATACGCAATTTACGAGGCATAGCATTTCGAGATAAACCGGATTTGTCGCCTCGTGGTCTTGATTACTCCGACTGCGTTATCTTGGTCCGGAAATGGAAAAAGGCTGATGCCATTATTGAAGCATTGCAGGCTGCACAAATACCATTCATAGTAAGTGGGGTTAATAATCTTTTCCAGAGACCGGAGGTAAATGCTGCAAGAGCAATTTTCATGTATCTGAATAATCAGCTTGATCCGGACACTCTGAAGCACCACTGGTTATCTCTTAGTGATAAAGTAAGCGAACAAAAATTAAATGATGCTATTTCTTATCTCGATAAGAATAAACCTCATAAGGAGATGTATTATGAGCGATTTAATATTCAGGCGATCTATCAGAACTTTCTCGATAAAGCAGGTATCCGTGAAGACATATTTCAGAGTGATGAAAGTGAGGTTACAGGATTTAACAATGAGGAAATTATTTTCTATAACCTAGGTATGTTTAGCCAGATTATACATGATTTCGAAAGCATTTATTTCACGTATCCTCCTGACAGAAAGATTTCAACGTTCCTAAATTTTCTGATCTACTCCGCGTCTGAATATTATCCGGAAGGTTGGCAAAATAATACTTACAAGACTCCAAATGCAGTTCAGATCATGACGGTTTACCAGGCAAAGGGTTTGGAGTTTCCTGTTGTGTTTGTACCGGGATTGAATAAAAATTATTTGCCTTCCAAACAACCGTCCGGAAAACAGGTATGGCACTTTATCGATAAACAATTAATCAAAGGTGTAGAAAGATATTTCCCAAGGCCAGAGGATGAACGGAGACTAATGTATGTTGCTATTACAAGATCGAAAAAGTTTTTACTTATTTCTGCGTGCACCAGATGGTAGACAACAGGGGCAGGAATCAATCTTCGGTGGCGAAGTTCGCAAATCAGCTTATGTTATTATATCCCCGCAAAGAGATTATTCTGACAGACCCAATACGGAACCTAAACCATTTTTAGAGCTTACAAATATATCACTGAACTTTTCCCTGCTAAAAGCATTCTTCGACTGCCCGTACAGCTTCAAGTTCAATTCATTTTATGGTTTCATTCAACCAATTAATGCCAGGCTTGGTTTCGGATCGTCAATTCATAATTCTTTAATGGAATTGCATAAGAAATACCTGGAAGGTGATCAGGTTGCAAAGGCACAATTAGCAGAACTGTTACAAAGACATTCCAACTATCCATTCGCTACAGAAAAGATCAGAGCAGAGTAATCTGCAATAGCTCCATGATAATCTCCTAGGTTAGATTTTGAGTATCCGCGCAACTGATAAGCCCCAGCCTCATTTGGGTCAATCATTATCCCTTTATCATAGTCCAATATGGCACCTCTGAAGTCCCCTAGGTCAGCTTTTGCATGTCCTCTATTAAAATACGCTGTTGCAAGATTTGGATCGATTTCTATTGATCGCGTATAATCTAAAATTGCTCCTATAAAATCCCCTTTGTCTGCCTTATCATTTCCGAATTTGAAGAAATCAGCACTTGTTTGCGAATTACAAAATGTGCATTTAAAAAATACGAGTAACAGTAGAATTATCTTTTTCATGATATCCCTGTTTACTCCATCGCATCCTGACCCCTCATTCCAGCGATCCTGACCCCCTGTTCCGGGCATGCTGACCCCTGCGGAGAATTCTATTCCGGCATCCTGACCCCCCGAAATTTCATCATTCCGGCATACTGACCCCGGCATTAACATTTGATTCCGGCATACTGACCCCCGCCTTTTAATTCCATTTGGATGATGGTTTTTTCTCTAAGTGATTTGATGTACGAACCATCAAATCACGCGAACTATGTCCGGAACAACCATTCTTATGAGTCAGTTAAAACAGATCTTACGCTTAATCAGTCAATCATATAAACTGAAAGCAATCTCACGCCAGATGGGTGTGGCACGCAACACGATAAAGGGGTATTTGCGTAATCTTGAAAGCAAAGGAATAAGTCTCGAAGAGGCTCTGAGCCTTGAAGATCCTCAGCTGGAACATCTCTTGCGAACTCCAGTAAAGTACGAACAGGAACGACATTGTGATTTATTATCACGCCTGGAATATTTTCACCAAGAAGAGAAAAAGCGACATGTTACCCGTCAACTGCTTTGGGAAGAATACAAAAGGGAATATCCTCAAGGATATCAATACTCCCGATTTTGTTATTACCTGCAATTGTATGATCGCAGTCAAAACGCGGTACTGATAAAAGAGCACTTGCCCGGAGATAAACTGTTCCTGGATTTTACAGGGGATAAAATGTATTACATCGATGATACGGGGTTAAAGATCGAATGCGAAATATTTGTTGGCACACTGGGCTACAGTAATTACATCGCTGTACAGGCCGTACACTCACAAAAACTCCACGATGTCTTACATGCAACTGTATCGGTGATTGAACAAATCGGTGGCTGCACACAGGCTGTGGTTCCTGATAATTTAAAATCAGCAGTTACTCTTGCCGATCGATATGAACCGGTCATTAACTCTCTGTTCCTGGATCTGGCTAATCACTACGGTATGACCGTTTTTCCGGCCAGACCACGAAAGCCAAGGGATAAAGCCAAAGTTGAGGTATCGGTTCGAATCACGTATCAGCGTTTGTTTGCTCCTTTACGAAAAATCACATTCCGCAGCTTGCAGGAGTTAAATCAGGCGCTCTTGGAGGCAGTAAAGCAATTGAATAACCGGGTGATGAAACAATACGGATGTTCTCGCAGTGTAATGCTGGAGAGGGATGAGCGATCATTGTTAAAACCGTTGCCTTCCAATCCATATGAGCTTAAAAAGCACCTTCTATTAACCGTTCAGCAAAACTGCCATGTTTATGTAAGCAGTCAGAAAAAATACTACAGTGTCCCTTACCGGTTGATTGGTCAAAAGGTACAGGTTGTAATTACAGCGACAGTAGTCAATATTTATTATCGCGGGCAATGTGTTGCTACGCATGTCTCCAACTCCACAAGGAAATATATTACCGAGGAACAACACCTTCCCTCGCATCATCAGATTGTACTGAAAGGCATGAATGCCGATCTGCTCCGACAACGTGCAGCGACCTATGGTGAGCCGGTTTTACAGGTAATCGAAACGGTACTAAAGAAAAGTAAGTACGCAGAGCAGGCCTATAAAACCTGTCAGGGCATTTTATCTCTTGCCTCAAAGACATCAGTTCAAACATTGATCGATGCCTGCCAGATCGCTTTGGAGTTCAACGTCTGCACGTACTCACAAATTGTCCGCATCGCAACGGGTAAATATGCAAACAGAACATTTTTCCCTGAAGAAAAACCATTGCCAAAGCATGAAAACATACGTGGCTCATCCACTTATCAATAATTGTTTAACCCTTAAAAACTGAACTCATGAGTTATCAAAAATCCATTGAATTAATGCAAAACCTCAGGTTGTATGGCATGCAGGCTGCGCTGGAAGGAATCGTGCAAGGAAAGAAAACCGATGCCCTTGCAAACGATCAATTATTATCGCTACTACTTCAACAGGAATGGGATGATAGGAATAACAGAAAAATAGAGCGGTTGACAAGGAGCGCACGCTTCCGTTACACATCGTCTCTGGCAGAGATCTCACCCGATCCCAAAAGAAATCTGACGGCTGACTTCCTGGCAAAAATCAGTACGTGTGCCTGGATAGAAAAATCCGAAAATCTGATCATCACAGGCCCTACCGGAGTGGGCAAAAGTCATATAGCATCAGCCATTGGTCATCAGTGCTGTCAGTTGGGCTTCAAGGTCACTTATCATAACACACAGAAATTATATCAATCGCTTCGTTTAGGCAGACTGGATGGAACCCACCGAAGGCAGATGCAGCACATCGCAAAGCACGATCTGTTGATTTTGGATGATTTTGGCCTGCAAAAACCCGATGAAATGGCACGGTTGGATTTATTGGAAATCGTCGAAGATCGTCATGGCAGAAAATCTATTATTATTGCATCACAAATACCATCATCGATCTGGTATGAAATAATCGGTGAACCGACATTAGCCGATGCAATATTGGATCGGATCGTTTCCAATGCGCACCGCGTCGAACTAAACGGCGAATCACTTAGAAAAAAGAAATAAAAACAGTGCATCGTTCATTGAAATAACCTCATCCTATCAGAACAAAAAGGTGGGGTCAATATGCCGGAATTAACTTTTACAGAGGGGTCAGGATGCCCGGAATGGGGGTCAGCTTCGCTGGAATAAACATATCCCTTTCAGAATTTGGAAACTAAGTTAAGAATCATTTCCTCACACCGATTTAAATATTGAGACTATATTCAGGCAAGTACACATTCTGCAACAACGAATACGAAGCCGCCGGTACATTCCTTGCTGATGGATGGTAAAAATTAATTACCCTTGCTTTCCTAAATGTTCCGGTTTGAATATGGTAAGAGTTGCTATCACTCCAAACAATTTCCGGAAAACTCTTCTTTACTAGATGATGCCAAGTTGCCAAGCCAAAAATAATAATTTCAGGATCAATAATTTCAATTTGTTTGTGAATGTACTCAATATGTTTTTGATCCTTTATTAAGTCAGTAAAATCTTGTTCGGCAGAGGTTCCTGTCCCACCACTTTTCTTTAGGTTCATTAACGCTATTTTTTTCAGCACATCATTCTTCATTGCATTCTTTGCGGCATCAGAATAAATTGGAAATTCATTAAGGATACCATATGACCATTCAGCAATTCTATGAGAAAATGGATATGTTGGCATAGTAGTATTCCATTCGGTCACGAAACTTCGATCCTCGTTTTTCTCGTGGTTGATAGCATTGGGTTCCTTTGTTATGAATAGAATCTTCTTATTTGCTTTGTCAAAATATTCTTCATTTGTGATTCCATCCTTGTAGAAAACCTCATTGGGATAAAATTCGCTTTTCCATCTATCAAAAAGGTCTGTGAGTTTTTCAGACTTGGTCATACTTATGTGCCTTTGGTTACTAATCTAGTTAGTTTATATTTATGGATGCAAACTTCCGTTAATTTTCTAAAAATCTTTTCTTTGTTCTTTTGAAAGCTGTTAAATCCCACTCAGAGTCAAAATCATTCCACATTACTCTGATTCTAATTGAACCTGAAGTGCTTTTGTAAATAAGAAATATCATATCATCGTATTGAAAATATAAATTGTTATAATCAATACTGGCCTCCAAGTAATCCTTGTTTTCTTCGACTAGAGAGTCAATTCTATCAAGAAGAATAGTTGCAGACTCTTTCGAAAGATTCTTAAAAGCGTATGCACTGTAAACAACTCCGGCATTATTCCAATTGTCATTATAAAATCCTAAAATGAGCCCTTCCTTCTTTTTCTTTTTACAAGTATAAGACAGGCTCGTTAATTCCCCTGAATATGCCGCAGCTAAAGGATCTATCTGAAATTTAACTGCATCAATCGACTCTCCCAAAACATTATTAATAACAAACTCTTTTGCGTTAAAAAGCGCAATTTCCTTGCTATATTCTTTCGCAAAAAAAACATTCGAATTTGAGGGTGCTTGTCCAGGAGCAACTTGACCAATCAAAACAAAGAAAAGGATCAACTTACAATGCATAGTGAAATCATTTAATATTCGTAAGATTCAGCTTTAATACAAAGTTCAATCCTTCAATAATCCCACCCCACATGCCCCACTGGCATACTGTTCAATTCTTCCCGGTAGTGTTTCCACTGTGGCATGAAGTGATCCATGTGAGCAATGAAGCGGTCGTTGTGATTGCGTTCCAATAAATGTACTAGTTCGTGTGCGATAATATATTCAAGGCATTTAACCGGCTTCTTTGCCAGTTCCAGGTTTAGCAATATCTTTTTGCTTCCGGGATTGCAAGTGCCCCATTTTGTTTTCATGGAACGGACGTTCCAGTCTTCGGCCTGAACGCCTATTTTCTTTTCCCATTTTGAAAAAAGCGGTGCAGCGATTGCTTTCAACTGAGAGCGGTACCATTCATTCATGATTTTCTCCCTTTGTGTTCTATTGCTTCCTTCCCGGACCGATAAGTACATGCTCTTTTTGCCTTTCTCAACCCTTACCGGCAAATCGCCTTCCTGAACTTTGAGCAGATACTGCCGACCCATGAAATAATGCGTCTCCCTGTCAACATACCTGCGTTCGCTTTGCCGGTCTTTTTTCTGCAACATGCGTTGCTGCCTTCTGATCCATCCTAATTTTGAAATGACGAACAGTCTAAGCGTTTCGTTATTCACATTTTCAGGACAAGCAAGCGTAACTCTTCCATTGGGAGGATACACTGCCAAGTGAATATTCTTGATATTCTTCTTGTCAACGTCGATGCTTATATCTGCAATTTCCATCTTTCTCATTGAAATTCCTGTTGATTGGCAATCAGGTCAAATATCCTTTGGATTTCTTTCTCTTCAGTGATTCCGTATTTAGCCAGCGGATCAAGCAGAAAATTCCTCACGACTCTTTCTTTAACTGTTGAACCCACCCAGTTGTCCGGTCGTTCATTGTTAATTCGCTCGTATAATAATTCTACAAGCTCTTCATTCTTGTTCAGGTTATCAAACAGAGCCCGCTTTGCAGGTGTGCTGATGCTCTTAGGATACTGGTTGTTGGTCTTCGCATAAAGTTGTTTTGCCAACTCTTCATATTTCTTTAATAGCTTTTCATATTCCAAAGCACCTTCCTTTCGTTGACGCACAAGATCCGTCAAGAGCACACTCATCCTTTCGTAGAAGATTGGATTGATAGGCATTTCTTGAATAATCACTTTGCGCATGTTTGCTTCAAGGGTTTCAGAAACTGCTGTTTTGCTCTTCTTAATTTTATCCGGCAATTTATCAACGCTTGCTTGTATTCCTACATCCACGATGAGGTTCAACAGAGTTGTGTCTCCAAAGTTTGAAATCACCCTACTCGGGTCAGCACTCAAATACATGTCGAGTAGTTGGCGCATATCGGGCTCGTAACGCTTGAGGTCAATGTAATCAAAGCTGGCTTGCTTTATTGCATTCCGCAACTCTGTGTAATCTAATACAGACTTCTTTATCCGTTCTGCTTCTTTAGCTGAATAGCAATCACCCAAATCCGGAGCGATATTATTGAAGGCCCGGATTAAGGAGACCACTGCCTTGTAAAATGACAGTCGCTTTTCTTCGTTCTGTTTGAGTGCATCTTTGTCCTCTGTATTTCCACAAAAATATTTAATGTATTGCTCGATTTCTTTCGGTGACTCCACCGGAGCACACATCTGATGCAGGACTTCCATCGCTTCAGACATTTGTTCCTTCGCTTTTTCAACTCGGTCGGTAAGCAAGCCTTTGATTTCTTCATTGTCAAAATTGTCGAAAGCACCACTTGTATAATCACGCATTGCTCCTTCCAGTTTTCCGCTGGCAAACAAATTTTTGTAATCTACGATGTAACCAAAATCCTTATCATCTTCTTCTGTTCTGTTGACACGACAGATCGCCTGAAATAATCCCTGATCTTGCATCTCCTTGTCTATGTACAAGTAAGTACATGGTGGAGCATCAAATCCTGTGAGCAGCTTATCTACGACAATTAATAACTGCATGTTTGCCGGCTCTTCGACGAACTGCTTCTTTACTTCCTTTTCAAATGTCTCTTGATCTTTACCATTGAGCATCTTCACATAGGTATGAAACTGCTCAATTTTTTCCGTTTCTCCTTGCCCGGTTTCTTCTCCTTTCGTTGAATAGGCATTGGGTGCGAAAGAGGTGATGATTGCACACTTTTTAAATCCGGAAGCTTGAAGGATTTCAAAATAACGACAGGCTTCATAAATGGAACGACTGATCAAAATTGCATTTCCTCTTCCGTCCTTTAGCCTCGGTTTTATCTTGAAGTCTTTGATGATATCGAAAACAATTTTCTCAAGACGACTCTTGGTGCTTAAAACCTTTTGCATATTACCCCACTGCTTTTTCAATTCAGCTTTTGGCAGGTCATTCATTCCTTTGGTAACTTCTTCAAACCAAACATCTATACCCTTCTGATCCAAGACATGTTGGTCAACGTCTCTGGCTTCATATAATAAATCAAGGACTACACCATCCTTCACAGCTTCATCGAATTTGTAGGTGTGGATATAAGGACCGAAAACTTCAATGCTCCGTTTCTTATCTGATTTTAAGAGTGGTGTTCCCGTGAAACCGATGAATGTTGCATCAGGTAGTATTGCTTTCATGGCCTTATGCAAGTCGCCACTTTGGGTGCGGTGACATTCGTCTATAAAGACATATAAATTTCCTTTGGGTTGGAAGTTTTTAGGAATTTTACTTTTAAGTTCATTGATGTAATCTCCGTAGTCGTTTTCATCTTCCCTATTACCGAACTTATGAATAAGACTGCACATCAACCAAGGGTTGTTAGCATTCAGTGCATTGAATAGTACCTCGCTGCCACTCAGAGCTCCTGATTTCTTGCAATGGAATATCTTCTCTTCCACTCCAAGAAATACTTTCTCTATTTGTTCGTCCAATTCCTTACGATCAGTGACAATAAGAAGTCTTGGATCTTCGACATGCTCTCGAATCCATTTGGCGAGCCACACCATCGTCAGGCTTTTTCCTGATCCCTGGGTATGCCAGATAACACCACCCTTTTTCTGAAGTACATTTTTCTGCGCTGCTTTTACACCAAAATACTGATTGGGTCTGCAAAGTTTTTTTATCCCCGCATCAAATACAACATAATCGTGAATAATACTTAGTACGCGTTCCGGAGCACAAAACTGAAGAACTTGATGATCAAGCAAGTTGGTATCGGGATTGTATTCAAAATTTTCTTCCTTCCATTTTAGGAAAAACTTTTCCGATGTTTTGGTAGTCCCATACCAAAGACCTTGAGTATCATTGGCTGCAATTACCAATTGTACCGTAGAGAAAAAAGGCTTTATGAACCTGTCTTGCTGATTATCTAAATTCTGCCGGATACCTTCGGTTACGGAGACACTTGCTCGCTTCAATTCAAAAACAACGAGTGCGATCCCATTCACATAAAGTACAATATCCGGTCGCTTGTTCTTTTCACCCTTTACGGTGACTTCCTCGCCATAATAAAATTCATTCTTCTCAATATTCTTCCAGTCTACAAGATGAACAGTTTTGTAATTTTCACCTATATCCTCCCTGACCTTTACTCCATATCGCAACAAGCTGTAAACTGCTTTGTTGATCGGATATAACTCATCAGCACTGTTTACAGCAGCACATTTCTTAAACTCAGCAATCGCTTTGTTGATGATGGAATCTGAATATCCTTTACTCTGGAGAAAAGTTTCGAGTACAGGTGCTTCAATGTTGCTGTTACCTGGACGATCCTGGAGATTGCCTCCGTAAAGTGGTTTATAGCCAAGATTTTCGGATAAAAGTTTTACTATTCGGTTTTGGGTTTCTCGTTCGGGGCGCATTTCAGTAGCCTTACTTTCTCAACTAATAAATGGGAATACAATTATGAATCTATCTTATAGAAATCCTATACCTGCTTTTAATATTTTCATTGTAGAAACTTCCAAATGATTCTGAAACTTTAAGTTCATTCCAAATATTTATGGGCACATTCTGATGAATATACGATTTTCCATCTGCTTTCATTATCAGAAACCCAAATTGACTATCACAACTCAAAAAGGACAAACCTTGAATCCATGAACTCTTTCTTGTATCAACAGATTCGCTAAGCTCAAATTCGGCATTATGAATTTGTATGGAAGCTTGCTCATAGGACTGAAAACTTCCAGGTAAAGATTCACAGGGGATACGTGTTTGTGCACATGCCCCCATTGAATTTATCAGCAAAACATAAAAAACCAGCTTGAGTTTTTTCATAATAAAGAGAATTAATACATCTGTATTTTACATTTGAAACTAAACTGCCTTTAACTCCTCTTTTTTCACCAACCTTATCTTCCCGGTTAAGAGATTTTGCATCATGCCTTGCTTTATTGATTTAGTTTTAGAAAGTCTATGTTCAATCAACAATATTTCTTCATTTAAATCTTGTATAATTCTCGCAATTCTACTTTGCTCATCTATTTCAGGAAAAGAAATCACAAATTTTGAAAGTGCTTCTTTTGTAATAGTTTTTATAATTCCACCAGGGGCCTTTTGCTTTTCTATATCGAATAAATTGTAAATTGTTAATACGAAAAAATATTTATCGAAAGGTTCCAAGAATGATTCGAAAATTAATAATGTTCTATCTACATAAGCATCATACTGAGTAATTGCAATCCTTCCAATAGAACCTTGAAGTGTAATAATTACTGATCCATTGGGAATAAAAACACTCATAGGTTGAGCCTCTTTGCTAATTTTTGATTTTGTATCTGCCTTCAATTTAAAATTGTCATCAACATCAAAGACTTGTACAAAAGGATAACCAGAAATATTATCATACCATTTATCCAAACCATATGGTTGCGGAAAACTTCCCCTTCTATATTTCGCTACCTCTTTCAGAGTTTTTCTTTTCCACCCCTCTCCCGGCTTCAACAACCTCTGCATCACCCCCTGTTTAATCTTTCTTTTTTTGTCAATGAGTTTTTCAAGACTGCTGATGAAGGCATCGGCATCGGAGAGGGCGGTGGCAATGGCGGTTTGTTCGGATTTAGATTTAGGTATTGAGACTTGAATTGACTTAACAATACTTCCGCTTAAATTAGGTTGGCCTCCTTGAGTATAAGTGTTAATTATTTTATCCTTATTAAGTTTAAAAAACTGGTATAAATATTCAGCACTTAATGTTGAAGGAATTATTGCTAAAACAGCTTGATTAATTGCTCCAGAAATATTAGTAATTGCTGCTACACCAGCTGTAGCACCATACATTGCTAATAGCAACGTTCCCGAAGCAACCATTTTAGCGGATGAATTATCTACGCCCTTTTGAGAAATATACTCGTCTGTTTGATTTATTCTTCTTTTATTCAGTTCACTTGAACTTATCCAGGATATATTCCCATTATAATATTCGCGTATTGAAGTATTTGGGGTTCCTCCAGAATAACAATTTGAAAGCTCACCAATACATTTAAATTCCCAATCTTCTGGAATAACTCCAAACTCTGTTTTCTTATAGCCTGCTTTCAATTCCATACAAACCCCATTTTTTCAAGATGTTCATTCACCTTCTTTTCTAAAGTTTCTACTTCCCTATTTAATAAAGGCAAAGGAGATTCATAACGCTCCACCAAGTCTTTAAGACGTTGTGTCAATCGCTGGCTGATGCTGTCCATTTCTGTTTTGAGGGATTGTTCGATGGCCGTCATCCATTTATTGTCTACTACTAAGTCTCTGATTTCGTTTTCTGTCAGGGTCTTATAGCGGAGAAATGTTTTTTTATCCAATTCTTCGGAAGCGGTTTTTAATTTATTGCCTAGCACGCTCTGCTCTTCGCTAAGGGTCAAATACTGTTGAAGTACCTTTATTTCTTCTCTGAAAGATTTATCGTTTTGAATTTCCTTCAATCTTTTCTGAACAGTTACTTTGTTTACCTTATCGTAGTCCGCAAAGAAACCTTCTTCTCCACTGTGTTCTTCTTCCAGTTCCGTAATTTGTCCGGAAAGCATTTCTTTATCAGCTTCCATCTTCTCAATTGCTTTTTTCTCCGTGTAAAAATACCGGTCAATAATGAGTGAAGGTGGAACGAGATCACATGTCCAACCCTTATCTACTTTTTTTCCCTGTTTGTTTTCAATGAGGATACGATAGGGTTCGGCCTTCCAGCCATCAACTGTGATCAGATAAGAATCATCCTGCATCACATCATGCCAGTAATTCATGAGGTGCTGGTAAACATCGTATTTATCAATGAGTGCCTTTCCCGAATAAGTTTTTAGAATATCTTCCGCAATAACATGAATGGTTTGCTTCGGTTTAAATCCTTTCTTCAGTCCTTTCAGAGATTCAGTATTCCGCTTTTTCCAGTTGTTGAACAGCTTATCCATTTCCTTGATAAAACCGGTAAATTCAGGATGATTGAAGATGGCCTGTTTCACATGTTCCTTATCCACTTTTGGCTGAGAGTAATTCTTCCGCTTACTTTTTCCGAATAAATCATTTTTCAAAGAAGGGTAAACATCCCAATACTCTTGCAAAGCATCAATGTCGGCATTAGGAATGTCACCCACTAGATGCGCTTCTACGTCTTGTATGTCTTCTTCTTCCTGGCTGTCGATGTAGCGTGGAATGTTCAGGTTGAAATCATTTTTCGGGTCGGAAATTTCTTTGAGCGAAATAAATCGGCTGAACTTAGGAACTTCCTTTTGATTGTTAAAGACATCAACAATCTTATGGATGTCCTGCTCACGAAGACGGTTCTTATTTCCGTCTTTCATGAATCCCTTTCCGGCATCAATGATAAAAATTCCTCTCTTACTTAACGGAAGCGACAATTGCTGTGAAGCATTTTCCTTATCAATCACAATGATGCATGCAGGAATGCCTGTACCATAAAATAAGTTAGGTGGCAAACCAATGATTCCTTTGATCAGGCATTTCTCCAAAATGTTTTTTCGAATCTCTGCTTCCGCTCCACCCCGGAAAAGAACACCATGAGGAAGAATAATAGCGCCCTTACCGGTACTCTTCAATGATTTAATAATATGAAGCAGGAAAGCATAATCGCCGTTCTTGTCAGGAGGAATTCCATAACCAAGAAAACGTCCGTAATGATCATCCCCGGGGTTGAATCCGGTGCTCCAGTTCGATAGAGAGAATGGAGGATTGGATGTTACGTAATCAAAAGTCTCGAAGTTCGCCTTTTTTATTTTCAAAGAGAGGATTGGATAAGGTACTCTGACCTTTACGGATTTCGGCAGTTGGACAATTGTGCAGAATCATATTCATTCGTGCAAGCGCCGCTGTAGAAACGTCTTTCTCTTGTCCGTATAATGTTCCTTTGCCATTTGCCTCATCCACAACTTTCAACAGCAGAGATCCCGAGCCGCAAGTGGGATCATAAAAAGAAGTCTTATTGCTACCTGCAGTAACCCTTAACACTTTCGCCATCACACGGCTCACTTCAGAAGGAGTATAAAACTGACCCTTACTCTTGCCGCTCTCAGTTGCGAAGTGACGCATCAAATACTCGTAGGCATCCCCCAAAATATCATCCCCTTCCGCACGGTTCTTAGAAAAATCAAGCGCAGGGTTTTCGAAAATACTCACCAGATCACTGAGACGATCAATCATCTCCTTGCCCTTGCCGATCTTTTCCTCATCATTGAAACTTACTACATCAATGACATTTTCCAGATCGTTTGCTTTTGCAAGAGCCCCGATGGCAGTATCAATTTTTTCACCGATATCTTTATTACCCTTCAACTTCGCAATATCACGAAAGCCCCCGCCTTTGGGAATAACGATCACCGCATTTGGATCATCTGCATACTTATCGGAAACATATTTAACGAACAACAGGACAAGAACATAATCCTTGTACATGCTGGCATCCATGCCACCACGTAATGCATCGCAGGATGCCCATAGGGAACTGTATAATTCGGATTTTTTGATGGCCATTTCTAGGGAAGCGGGTTAAATGATGTATGACAAATCTATGAAAATAAAGAGAGCAAAGGAATATTTAAAGCCTGAAAATAATCTAATTTAATTTAAAATTTCACGGATGAAATTTTTAACTAAATAAATCTAAAAATTGTCCGGATTTACTCCATTACGCCTGAGCCAATCATGATCCAAGTGGCCGTAAGCAGGATGATTAACCGGCACATTGGGGTGGTTCATATTATTCCATACCCAATGGTGTGCAATTGACCACGCACGATTCTCATATGGTGCAGGATAATTTTGTCCAAAACCGTTGCCTGATGGGGTAAATATAGAACAACTCGAAACGTCGGGTAGTGCAGCCTGCACTTCATTCTTTTTTTCGACTAGCCACTCACCTGACTTAAATGTGAAATAGATCTGCTTGATTGAAGGTTTGTTCCGAATGAACTTAACAATGTTTTCGACATTATCGTCCAACCAATATTGATCACCCATTTGATCAAGGCGACCATCCTTGTAATCAGACCATGTATAATTCCCATTAACCAATACCGATTCTTGTCCATCACTAATTACTGTTGGGATATCACCATTTGTGCCCAATACCAAATCGGCGAAAACCATTTTTCCTCTTCGGCAAATCTCGAATATCTCTGCAAGGGAAGGTGAATTATCAGGTGGTATGGGATTACGCCTATCTACTAGTTGATTTGCATTATGCAAGAATAAATTTGCCATAATAGTCCACATATACATTCCTCGGCCATAAAAAAAATCAGCATCGTTCCACGGCCATCCAGGATTGAAAGTGCCGATAAAAATTACTTCCGGATCATATGGAACGATATCCAGAATACCATTATGCGTCTGAAATTGTGGATCCCAGTTGAACCCTGGTGGATTTGGCGGTATGTTTTCAAATTTATGGCGAATGGGCATAGCTTTAGAATTTGATGTTAAAGTAATATAATATTTTGTAAGTTCAAGTAATAAGTGCAATTTTTTGTGAGAAGACTTGGTTAGGTGTTTGATAATTAAATTTTCTTACTGGTCTGTTATTAATTATTGATTCTACTATTTGAACATCTATGTCAGGTACTTTCAATAGGTCTGTTTTCTTTGGGAAGAATCTGCGGATTAATCCTATTCTGTTTTCTACAGTTCCTTTATCTTGTGAGGTATAAGGCCGGGTAAAATAGGTAGTAGCATTCAGCGATTTTCCTATCGATTCATGTTTACTAAATGCCTTATCGTTGTCAAATGTAAGTGTTTTAACAATTCCCTTTAATGAGATTAATCTACGTTTAATTTCGCGCTTTATTATGATGCTGTCTTTCCCGGCTAACCTTGTGAGTTTGGTTTTCAGAGATGCCCGATCCGTCATTACAAGCAAAGCTCCCTGATGATTTTTTCCCATCATCAGATCTACTTCAAAATCTCCCAAGCGCTTTCTTTTATCTACGATTTTCGGACGATTTTCAATAGACACTCGGTTTGGAATAATACCCCGGCTATCTCTTCTTAATCCGCGCTTTCTTCTTCTACGTCCATGTGCTAAGTGCATATACAGTTTCTTGTCTTGTCTATCTTCCTTACAATTACTTTGCTTACAACGCCAAATCCACTTGTAAATGGTCTCGTGGCTGACAAAATCCCCTAACTCATTTTTGCCAACGACATGAATTAATTCCGGACTGAATTTTATACTCTTCATCCAGAGACGCGTCCACACTTTCATTTCATCGGTAAATCTTTCTTTTTTCATTTTGATTTGATGCCGATGATCCGTTTTCCGTTGTGCATTTTCAGCTGTGTAAACCAAAGCTCCTCTTCCACGTTTTGGTATATTCCGTTTAAGTTCTCGACTTATCGTGGATGGCGATTTATTTACAATTTTCGCAATATCCTTTTGAGCGATTCCGCTTTTTAATAAGGCTTCAATCTGATATCTTTGTTCAGAGTTGAGATGGGTGTAGTTTTTTGACATAAGCAATCCAAAGATGAAGCTTCTCAGCTTAACTTTCACCTGGGACAATTAAAAGTCCCAAGGTGAAAGTTTAAATCTTTAAATTGCACTTATTGGTTGAACACGGCTTTAGTATTAGTCCTACAACTAAAATGTTAATTCTATCACTCGTTCTTTGTCCTTTCCATAATTGTCCAACTAATACAATTCAATACTCCGCCTCTATCGGCAATTTCGTTGCTATCAATCGTTTCAATAGTCGATCCACTAAAAATGTCCCGGAACTGACGCAAAACTTTTTCATCCTCATTTCTACCATAAACCGGAAGAATAAATACATTTTCCATTTGGAGATAATTGATATAAATTCCATTTGCCTGCTCCAATAATTTATTGTCATAAGGATTATATGGAATTTCTATGCAATCGAGACCTGTACTAGCTATAGCTGTGCGGAATTCATTTTGAAACTTTTTATTCTCTCTTGAATAATCGTTCACGATCAAAGTCTTGTAATCAAGGAAACGAATCATTCCATCAGCATGTCCGGTAAAATCCCCGGGTTGTTTGGGTACAAACCACAGGTTATCTACTTCAAATAAATCCCGAAGCATGTTTGTTAATTTCTGCTCCGGTATTCCGGGGTTTTCTGAAAATACTTTATCACACATAATGACAGAATCGGAAGATCTTACAACATTTCCTCCATCGAGTACAATTTCAGATTGATTACGTGTCAAATTTATTGCATCACAAATCAAGTCAACATCTGGTATTGTTTTAATCCATATTTTGTCTTGCAAATAATCAGGATTGTATTTGAACTGAATAAATTTATCCGCAGACACCTGAACAGGCATATAATCAATTGCCCATATATCTTTTGTATTTGGGAGCAGATCAAAAGGGATATTACATCTGTTAAAAATTACTTCAAATTCTCTAAAGAATTTCGGATTCATTACAGGCAGGCATCCGGCAAGAAAAAGTTTGTTTTTCAGATTGTCAGGAACCATACAAATAAATTATTTGAACTATATTTTAAATTCTCACTTGAACGAAAGTGCATTTACCCTTAAAATCATTCGCCTACAACCTCAATCACTACCCCACCAAATCTCGCTTCATTTGCAATGCATTTTCTCCCATCAATAAAACAGACATTAGATTCGTAAGGTTGTTGATTACCTCTGTAATGTCCGATTAAACCCCCTCCACTATCAAAATTCGAGAAGACGACACTTCTGCCATCAATGTCAGTAATTTTGCCTGCACAAGAGCTACAGACGTAAGCAGGATATCGACTCTGGTAAACAACTTCGACATTACAAATCTTACAGAATTGTGTAGGTTCAGTAGTTTTTGGCATTTTACTATGTATTTTAAGTTATCGTACTTAATAAAATTAAAGGTAGTGGCCTAAGATTTTGAATGCATATTCCTGCCAGACATTGGCTTGTTCTCATTACGTCACAAAT
This sequence comes from uncultured Bacteroidota bacterium, assembly GCA_963775555.1. GTDB lineage: Bacteria > Bacteroidota > Bacteroidia > AKYH767-A > 2013-40CM-41-45 > QQVM01. The sequence continues at coordinate 139,265 of CAVZJJ010000003.1, forward strand.
GTAGTATGATTGCTACGCAACCTATCTGCGTTGTGAATTATGCTTTAAAGTTTAAGGTAATACCCAAGCAAAAGGGGATAAATCTGAACGGCAATAACAATGAAAGGGAATAAAAAATCTTTCGCATCATACGCAGGAAGGACTTCAACAGCAGATCCCAAGTCAATGAACCCAAGTTTTCTAAGTTCAAGATTCCCAAACAACAAATTAACGATACGTATCGGATGTTCTTTAGGAATCATTTCATCCAAACATACCGGAAAAAGTAATGCTTGCTTACGGTTAATACCTATCTGAAAAGTCATGTGAATTCTTTACTTAATGCTGCTTCAACCAGAAATAAATTCAAAACACAGAACTTAAGATTTATAAATAGTTTTTGAACAGTCTGCCGATTTGCAGCTACCCGAATGTGGCGATTTCGAAGCACAAAACTATCAACCAAGCAGAAACTTTGATAGGAGCACAAAGCTCGATTTACCCACTGAACCGCCACTTTTGGGTAGGTGCTGTTAGGCACAGTATTTATCTTAATTGTTGTTCGATGTTGTCTAAGTCTGAAATTATTTGTTGTCGTTGTGTGTTGTTAAACCTATCGTAAAACGAATGTCCGCCATTTCGTAGAATATATATAACTCTTAAAATTATTTCTCTCCAATAATGTTTGTAAGAGTCTTGGCATTCTTGGTTGTTTATAGATGTTTGAGTGCTAAGTAGAAATTCATATTCCTCCAAATATTTTCTGGCTGTTTCCGTTGATAAATTATTGGTTATAATTTCAAAGTAAGTGCAAAAAAGATTGAAGCAGTAGTTGTGAAGGAAGCCATATTTAACAACATATTCTCGTCTTGCATTTCTCGCTGTTAAGTCAAAGAACTCATCAGAATATGGGCTATAAAAAATATTATTTACTCTGACCTGAAAATTAAATGTTCCTGCAAGGAGTAAACTCTCGTTTGGTTGTGGATAATTGCCGTCAAACGAAATATCAAGATTTGTATCTAAAAAACGAACGAAACGGTTATCCAAATTTCTAATAACATCGTTTTGCACTAATAAAAATTGTTCTTTAATTGTCATATGTTGTTTTATTTTGAAATTGTTTCAAATTTTGTTTCTCTTTCTTTTTTAATTGCGTCACGTTGCTCTTTTGTAAACTCAAAATTTTCAATTGTTTGGTCAGAATGTAATTTGTCAATAATCCATTTTTCAACTTCATACATTAACTCTGAAATTTTCTGTTCATTTTCCTGTTGACGATTTAATGTGTTTTGAAGTTTAGTTTCATTATATGGTTGGTAATTATTTCCACTATATGCTAATTCTGTTCTTCGCAATCTTAAATTTTCTCGCATAAGTGAATTTAATCGTATCATTTTTTGAGATAAGAAATAGCCGATGTGAATAGTTTCGGTAAATATTTGTGTTCTTATCTCGTTTAGTTCATTATCTATGTCAACAAACTCTTTTACGTCTGTTGTTTCTGAGAATGACCAAGATTTTTGATACTTGAAATACATTTTTTGACCTATCTGCCAACATTCAATTTTTTTGTCAATTGATTTCGTTCCGATATGAGTAAGCAAGTTGTTTCTTACATTTTCGTCACGAAAAAACAGTCCGATTTGAGTTTGAAGTTTTTCAGATAGATTACTTTCGTATAGAGCAATTGATTTATTTGAAGCTTCTTCTGCGATTGATTTGGTTGCGTATTTTAGATATGTTATTAAAACTCCAATAGCAATAGTAAGTCCTATTACGATTAGTAAAGATAACTTGCCTTGTGTGTTCTGAACCTTTTCTAATAGTTCAAATATGTCCTTTGCTTCTACGTTCATTGTTCTGTTTTTTGGTCGTCTGTAATATTGTGCCTAACGTCAGTTCGTGCAAAAACTAAATGTAAAATAAAAATTTGATTCTATATCCATCAGGAATTCTAATAGGTTCAAAATTGAAATTGGGCTCTATTAACAATGGTGAAGCGCCACTGTGAATAAACGAAATAAAAACAGCTTGAGTAGCTGTTTTTTGAACTCTAAGATACTCCTGATGTCAGCTGTTGTACCAAAAAACTTTAGTACATCTCTCGGATCATACGCAAGACGGCCTTCAACAGCAGATCCTGACTCAATGCATCCTAGTTTTTTGAGATCAAGATTCCTTTATAAACTAATCAATGATGCCTTCTGGATGCTTTCACCGGTGGCTTGTGCTTTTTTAAGAGTATATTTTTTTGTGGGTGGCTTTTAGAATCCTGCATCTGTTAGAAATCTATTTGAGTTTGATAATGCTATTCGTAGAACTGCTCTCCAATAGTTGTCTCCCTTACAGCCTTTCATACCAGCAGCTTCATTGGTCAATTGATTTTGTATCTGTGCTCTTGTAAGCAAACCAACTGATTGCAAAATTGCAATCCGCACATCAGAAATTTCGCTATTACTTCTGTCTTTGTATCTTTCGGCTAATTTTAGTTTGGTAAAATGTTCTATTATGATAGTTCTCATTCCTACTGGAATTACCGCAGCATTAAGAGTGAAGCTTGCTTGAGGAATATTATTTCGGAAAATAATTGAACAGTTTAAATATTGAACATTTGGTAAAGTGTCGTAATAGAAATTAATTATTCTACGATTACCTGTTAACAACCATTCTTCACCTTTTTCCGTATTGCATGTTGCACAACATGGAATCAAGTTAATTGATAAAGCTGAAAATTCAGGAAAATCGTCTTGAGGTAGATAATGGTCAAATGTCTTAGGTTCTCCAATGTTGCAGTATTGACATTCTCCCTTCAGCAAATCGCTTTGTCTATTTTTTATTTTTGCTTTTAAGTTTGAAAGTGCAATTGACTTTGAATAGCACCCTTTTAATAAATCAATATTCGGTGCTACAAAAGTGGAAGCAGGAATCGTTTCAAGAGAGTTTGGAACTGTCCGATTTATGTATTCTGTAACACGATTTGAAACAGCTTGACGAATCGCTTGCAAAGATGCTCGTGATGCAATGTTTTTATTATTTACAATGTCATCCCAGTAACTCATTTTTCGTGTAAGCGGAATTAGATTCTTCATTGACTGTTGTAAAGAGTTTGTAAATATATTTTCGCATTCAAACTTAGAGGCAAACTATTTTGTTCAAAAATGATAATTAACTCCTTATAACTTTTTTTCTTTTGTAAGTTCAAGTAATAAGTGCAATTTTTTGTGAGAAGACTTGGTTAGGTGTTTGATAATTAAATTTTCTTACTGGTCTGTTATTAATTATTGATTCTACTATTTGAACATCTATGTCAGGTACTTTCAATAGGTCTGTTTTCTTTGGGAAGAATCTGCGGATTAATCCTATTCTGTTTTCTACAGTTCCTTTATCTTGTGAGGTATAAGGCCGGGTAAAATAGGTAGTAGCATTCAGCGATTTTCCTATCGATTCATGTTTACTAAATGCCTTATCGTTGTCAAATGTAAGTGTTTTAACAATTCCCTTTAATGAGATTAATCTACGTTTAATTTCGCGCTTTATTATGATGCTGTCTTTCCCGGCTAACCTTGTGAGTTTGGTTTTCAGAGATGCCCGATCCGTCATTACAAGCAAAGCTCCCTGATGATTTTTTCCCATCATCAGATCTACTTCAAAATCTCCCAAGCGCTTTCTTTTATCTACGATTTTCGGACGATTTTCAATAGACACTCGGTTTGGAATAATACCCCGGCTATCTCTTCTTAATCCGCGCTTTCTTCTTCTACGTCCATGTGCTAAGTGCATATACAGTTTCTTGTCTTGTCTATCTTCCTTACAATTACTTTGCTTACAACGCCAAATCCACTTGTAAATGGTCTCGTGGCTGACAAAATCCCCTAACTCATTTTTGCCAACGACATGAATTAATTCCGGACTGAATTTTATACTCTTCATCCAGAGACGCGTCCACACTTTCATTTCATCGGTAAATCTTTCTTTTTTCATTTTGATTTGATGCCGATGATCCGTTTTCCGTTGTGCATTTTCAGCTGTGTAAACCAAAGCTCCTCTTCCACGTTTTGGTATATTCCGTTTAAGTTCTCGACTTATCGTGGATGGCGATTTATTTACAATTTTCGCAATATCCTTTTGAGCGATTCCGCTTTTTAATAAGGCTTCAATCTGATATCTTTGTTCAGAGTTGAGATGGGTGTAGTTTTTTGACATAAGCAATCCAAAGATGAAGCTTCTCAGCTTAACTTTCACCTGGGACAATTAAAAGTCCCAAGGTGAAAGTTTAAATCTTTAAATTGCACTTATTGGTTGAACACGGCTTTGATAAGGTTTTCAGAAATTCTCTGTAATACTCATCATGATTTATTGTATGAAATATTTGTTCAGTAATTGTATTTAGATTTTCTCCAAATGTTTCTATGCCAAGCCCTCGGACACTTGGACTATTTTCCATTCTCTCAATAACAATAATATCTTTTGATGGAACTTCTTGAATTATCTGCGGTGAGTGAGTTGAAATTATTGCATAGGAGTCAAACTTCTTTAAAATTCTGTTTACAACATTGATAAAAAGAGAAATGCTGTTGGGATGTAAATGAGTTTCGGGTTCGTCAAAGAGGAGTAAAGATTCATTTGTAATGAATGCCAGCACCTCCGCCAAAATGAGAATCATAATTATTTGCCCTGAACTGTATTTTGAAAAACCATCTTCGTCATAAAGTGAAAACTCTTTTGTGCTAAACTCAATGAAATCTTCGTCCAATATTTCTGAAGCTATTTCATCTGAAAGAACTAACGATAGATACTTCCCGAAAAGTTGAACTCTGTCCGACTTCTTTAAAGCAGCAAACGCTTTAGTAACTCTTGTTTGGATTTGATGCTCGGTTAAAAATCCTTTCTCACTTTGAAAACCGCAATAGTAATAGCTGTAAGTTTTGGTTTGATTCGGTTTTGGAAACCTGTCAAACAAACTGTATGAAATTGCCATTACTCGGCTAAATGGGGGAACATACTTGGTGGAAAACTCTCCTTGTTGTTCGTGTCCACTAAGTGTTGAAGCTAACTTTCCGATATATTGCGTTTTACCTGTTCCATTTTTTCCAATGATAACTTTTATTCTGAATGGTAAACTTTCCTTTTCAGTAAAATCAAATTTTATTTTGTGTTTATCAGTTGCATTTCCAATCAATGTTGAAAATGTAAACTGAAAAGTATTTTCAACTTTTATGTTATTGTAGATTCGTTTCCCTTCTCGTAATGCCTTCTGTGCTTCGCTACTTCTTAGCAATGAGGTTTGAAAACCACTCTCATGTTCAAATGATTCAAGTATGCCTCTGTTTGTTGCCAAGTCATTTACCACATCAAGATAATGGTCAGCAGTTTCTTTCGCAATATCCTTTCTGAGATTTACATAGTAGCTATTTGATTGACCTAATGAACAAAAATTATTATCCAACGATGTAAATGTTCCAGGAAGTTCACCATTACTTTCTGCTTTGTTATAAAACTTTGCAGTTCCAATGCTTGTAAACTTTTTTCCTGACAAATAGTAAACAATCTCATATTGCGTTTTGAATCCGTAATCATCCCAATTATCTTTTTTAAAAACAAAACATGGAAATAGATGATAACCCATTTTAAACTCCTCTGCTGAATAAAAGGGAATCTCTTTTCCAGTGAAAAGGAGCTTATCGTTCTTGAAAATTTCCTTTAAAGAATCAAGGTTATTTATTCTTGAAATTATTGAACGATAAGCACCTTTATTTTTTATTTCAAACGGTTCAAATATTTTATCCCACTTTATTTTTAAGGTCTTGCCGTCTTGCTTATTTTCAGTAACTGTTCCTGTGGCATGAATTAAAAGAATAGAGATTGTTTTATCATTTTCTTTTCTTGTGTAAGTTGTCTTAGCTGCAATTCTTGAACCTACAGGAACTGAATTTACTCTATCTAAATATTTATCATCAAAACCATTTTCCCAAATGCCTCTTTGAAGGAATCGCACTAATTGATTCTCTGGTACGCTGTCCTTCCAAGTGAAACCTACACAGTAGTATTGAATATTGTCTGCCATAATATTTTACATGTAAAAACTATATTTCAATTGCATCTCATCATCGGGGTCAAGATATTTTAAAATCTCTCCCACATTTCTTGCACACTCAATTGTTATTGGAAATTTTCGGTCAAACTGTGTATTATTCCAATTCATTTTAGTCAATGCTAAAATTTCATCACAAATCAAATTGGGTGATTCATCATACTTAGCTAACTTAATTTCAAGTGGACTTGGAATGTATTTCCCCGGGTAAGTTTCGTAGTATGGAACAGAACCTCTTGAATACAAAACATGATGATTGTCTGCTAATGTCAATTGTGTTCCTCTCATTGGCGGATAAATGCCGCTACGATAAAGCCGAACATCTGATTGCTGAATTGAAACCAAATCAATTTGGTTAATGTGTAATTCTTTTGCTGCCTGACTAAAACCAAAAATTTCATCTCCACTAAAGTTTGATGTCTTGTGCATCACCAATCGTTTAGGAAATATTTTTACTGCATCATAATATTCTTTGAGTGAAAACGAAAGTAAATTGAACGCTTGCTCTTGCGATAGGTGAGGCGTTCTATCATTTTTCTTTAGTAGAATTTCTTCGCCACGAAGAATAACGCCTTTTCCAAGTTCATTAAATATTTGTGCAATGCTTGTTTGAGTTGTGCTTCTATCTCTGCTTTTGAAAAAACTAATTCCTGCATAGCAAGTTGTTTCTGCAATGTCTTTTCTAATCATTGCCCAAGGTGTTCCCGATGCTTTGTAATACAATGCTGTGAAAAAATTCCAAGCTATTGTTGCAGCATCTTGCATTTCTGCCGTTGGCTTTACAATTCTATCTCTTACAATTTGAATTGGAACATTGTATTGCATGGCCTTTGCCTTCAGATAGCGTCTGAAATTTTGCTCCTTTTTTGAAACTTCTTCTTCATCAAAATCCTTTTCGGGAATTTCCTTTTCACCTTCTTCCTCATCTTCGTCTGTTGGTTTTACTTCCTCTTGAATGTAGGTAATGAAGTTTTCACTTAACACACATAAAATAATGTCGGGCTTTTTATTTTTTGAAAGAAATTTTATTTCACCAAGAATAAGTTCAGCAATCTCTTTTATTCGGTCCTCCAAATTATCTGTGTTGCGAATTATGTCGTCAAACTCTGAATTATTTAATCTTCTCAAATAAGTTTCATCATAAACGATTTCACTTTTGAAACCAACTTCTTTATTAAAACCACAAAAGTTTAAATGCAAGTTTGGATGAGGGTTTCTGCTTTCCTTTCCCCCAATATGTTTTTTACATGATTCAATCCATTCAAGAACTTTGTCAATGCTTTCTCCTTTGCCAATTATTCCAACGGTAATTTTTTCAGGTCTTACTTGGTTTATGTCAAATGGATTAAAATTGAAAATACCTGCCTTCGGACAAATGTGTTGGTCTTGTCCGAATTGTAAGGAAGGTTCTTCTATGTATCTTAGTTTCATTATTCAAAAAATGAGTTGTCAAAAAGTTCGTTGTCTTCTTTTAAATCTGTCGGTGGTGCGTCAATTTTTTCAGGCAATACTTTTACTGGCTTCCAAGTTTTTTCTTCAAGTTTTGGAGAAAGCGTTAATGATGTGTGTGGACTTATTTTCAAATAAGGATATTCAACAGTAAATAAATTCACATGAGAAAAGTAATAACCAAAGAATCTGAAATAATTGAAAACAGCATTGTTGTTTTCTAATCTCTTCAGTCCTGACAAGTAAGCAGATTCAAATCTGCTTGTGTGATAACCTCCAGGATTTGTAAAACTCCAAGTTGGATTCAAAACCAAAAACCATTCATCAGAAATATTTAAGAAAGAACTCTTGAACGCAAGATGTCGGAAGCAAATAATGTGTCCTTCTTTTTTATTGTGCATTTCAAAAATCACGGACTTTGTTGATTCATTTTTGCCTTTCCATCTTACTTGTTTCTGGTTAGGTACTTTTCGATTGGCGGCAAAACGGAAAATTTTACTCTTACCATACCATTCAATTTCTTTTATTATACAAAACTCTGTAAGTGTGTTACGAAGCAAATGTTTGAAAACAATTTTGCTGGCTTCGCTTCCTTCGTAAAACTCTTTGCAATCAATAGGCGTGATTGTTCCCTTATCTACAATTTTTCTGAACGGTTCTTTTTCGTCATACAGGTTTTTGAAAGTGTAAAGACAATTTTCATGTAGCAGCCAATCAAATGCTTTACTCTCATGCTTTCTTAACGCTCTCTTTACATACTTTGCCTCTCTCATTGTCTTTATTGGCTTCTTGTTGATTGTAAATAAGTAGTCATTCAATTCAGCCAATATTTTTTCTCTATCAATATCCAATTCTGCTTTGTAGAATTTTTCAGGGAAACTAATCGGTAAAAGGTTGGGAGAAATGTCTTCGGGTTTGTTATCCAAATAACCGCCAACATATTCCTTTTTCCGCAATTCAATTTGAACATCAGAAAATTCTTGCTGATATATTTTTGCAAGTGTTTGAAGTTTAGGTGTTGAACTTATGTCTTGGATCTTTTGAAGCAGAATCTCTCTATCAATTACATGGTCTTTGGTGTTGAAAGTAAAACCATCAGGAATAAGTTTTGCCAATTTACTGTCTTTGTATTTTTCTTTCTTTTCCGTTAGGATGTAGAAATAAATAACATCAAAATACTTATGTAGTTCGTGGCCGAAAAACTTCCCAAGCGTAGTTTCAATTTTAGAATAGTCGCTTGTTGCTGTGATTTGAAAAGCAACTCTGCTTTTAAAGTCAGCTAAGTCAATTGCAGGAAAATTTTTCTTCTGTGTTGAATTTAAGTTTTCAAGATTCAAGCCGAAGGTTTCATTCAAAACAGGAATGAGAAAACTTTCAGCATGTATGTTGATGTCGTATTTGTTTGCTGCATTAAAGCCCTCCACTTCCAAGACAAACCTTGCAGCATAAGTGTTGATTTTATTTATAAACTCTATCCGATTCATTTAGCTTCAAAAATAGATTACCAATGTAGGAATTTTAATAAAGTGGTGAAGAAAAAACTCTTTCATTTTTTTTCGTGTTGGGTTGTGCGGTTGCAAAATAAATAACTTATTCACCGTATCACTTGTCAATTTGAATTTCAGGTTGCCTGGCTGTTGGGGTAAATGTCGGTTAGTTGAATCCTGCTATTCATTTCTTCTTCGTTTGTCATCCGACCTTTCAGCTACTGAAACACCACCTTTAGCAGGGCACAAAAAAATAAAGCCGTCTAAAAGACGGCTTCGTTGTTCTTTTCGCTGAATTTCACCAGATCATCAGTAGCTAATGCTAGAAGGTGTACAGCCTCCAACCTTATCAACGACAGGAGTAGAATCAATATGAATCAAATTTGTTGTTTTCATAAGCACCTCCTTTTTTAATTTAGTAAATAAGCATCTCAAACTTTCCAGTACAATAACATGTAAAATAAATCCAGGTAATAAATGATTAATTAGGATTATTAAGCCTGTCATCGTCAGCGCTGCAAAGCTATACACAACGGACGCATTAAATCGCGTTTCGACATAGCAAAAGTAAGAATTTTTTTTAACAAAAGATAATTAATAAGCCTAAATTTGTCAACCTTTTCAATTTGATTTGCTTTAATTAAGTTTTGAATGATTTAGTTTACAAAAAGTAAAAGTTAGTTATGAATATTAAAACAATAAGTGATTCTACTCGACTTTCCATATATGACAATCTTCAGTTGATTATCGAAAATAGATTTGAAAGAAGAGATATTAAGGAATTGATATTCTCGTTTAGATCACTGTTGACGGATGAATTAAATCTTCGCGAAGTCGCAGATATAATTGCTCACCCTGACGAAAAAAGTAAAGGACCTACTCATATTCATGTAAATTATGTATATGCTGTACATGAACAAATAACACAAAGCGCATTACAAAAAACACCTATCGATTTTAAAGTATTTCAACAAGAATCATTTCAAGCGATTCTTCATGGGATAAAACTATACGCCGATACAGAAATTTTGTCTAAGACTGATTTTACTGTGAACTCAGCTACCGAGTTTCTTAAAAGGGAATACAGAAAAAACACAGACGAAAACTCATATAGACTAAAGGACCTCACAAAATTTGGAAAAGCCGCTAAACTTCTCAAATTTTTATTGAACACAGAATTCCCTTATCGGTTACCAATAACTGATCAAATTATATTTGATGATTTAATAATGTGTATACGTCAATTTATCCTGCATTTCGATTTAGGAAATAAATTTAGAATCTCAGATATAATCGACAAAAAAGAAGATATACTACTTTGCATTTTAACAATGTTTCATGACATAAAGTATAAATTATATGACAATAAAATTGGGTCAACATTTATTTCTTCAAACGATTTTCAGAGGTTTAAAGAAGGACTACCAGGCAGTATGTATCGATTAAGTATTTATGCTTGCATCCCAAATGATTCATTTGAAAAAGGGATAATCTTTCCACTTTTTCGAACTAATTTAATCGCCTCCAAATATATTTGCGTCCCTAATTTAATAGGGGCACACTTAAATTTTATTCCCTTTGATGCAAGACGAAATTCCTCCGGGAATCTTATGTTGGAATAAATCAAAGTGTGAAATTGCAATTAATTCCTCTCGTTTTTTAACTCTTTATAAACCTTAATTTCTAAATCTAATATGTAATTTATCAAGATAATCACAAAACCTATAACCGTTTAAAAAAGTCAACTTTCACAAAAATGTGCACGTGGAGGTTTCCATCGAATTTGTATTTTCGTTTATCTCTTCCACAATTTGTTTTCCACATTTGAAAAAATTCATGGGATTTAATTCTGTCTTGACCTGAAATAGCCTTACAAAAAAGTTTTTTCAGGAAAAGGCACAGTTTAGTGGCATTATCCACCTGATCTATTGTACTTATCCAAATACTCCTTAACAGAAATACCTTTCTGTTTCGGCCGCACTTCTTCAGTTCTCACCTCTCTCCTCCTATTTACTTGCCATATCACTATTGTCACAATCACAAGAGCTCCTACTAGATACAATGATTTCTTCGACATAAATGCAGAAGAAGATGTGATCTCAATTGGCTTCATAAGAGGGGAATCCATTTTCATCAATTCCGGAATTTCTATTATCCTAACCATTCTGAGTAATTTTAAAACTATTGTTTTCTAATGGTATGAGATAGTAATTGAAAATTTTAAATGCTGGAGTCGTCTTATCTATCAAAACATAATTAGAATAACATCCAAAATCAAAATCCGCTCCTCTTAAAAATTCCTCCGTTACAATAACATCTTTCTTATCACCCAATTTCTGACTCAGCACCTTGCGGTTTTTATTTAGAATGCGTTGTGTTGGCTCATTGGCCATTCTGATCGAATAGGCCTTCTCATTATTGTAAGCAATCTGATTCTTGCGGCTGGCGAATTTCTGATTGCGCCGCTTGGGAATAAATTCTTCCCCGGTAAGAGGATCCTTTCTTATTGGTAATGTCATGGTGTTATATTTATTATATGCTTCTTCACAAAACGGACGCAATGATAAACGGAGCGCTATTGAGATCTGGTTATTACCAAACCTTATTTTTAATCTTGAGAGTTTTGGATTTGAACAAGGCATCTAACTCACTCCTCAAATAAAATACACGGGAAGCGATGTAGTGTCTTTTTAATTTTCCTGATCTGGACCATTCGTTCACGGTAGTCAATGTGACTTGAAACATGGCTGCCACGTCTGACCGGGTGAGGTATTCCTCCTTTGGCACACTCACTTCATTTTTCAACTCTTTCAATGCAATAGATACGGCCGCTTGTATAAGTGCCTGTAAATCCTCCCTCGAAAGTTGTAAAATCAAAATTTGCGACACCGTTGTTTAATTCAAGTTACGATGTCCAATTTCCACAAAAGCACCAAAGCATTTACCAACGACTATAGAATAGTCGTTGGCGAATGCTTTATACGTTTTACAATAGCTTGTGCTTCATCAAATTTTAAAAGCTCATTCACTATTTTTCGTGTTATTTCGTACTTTTCACGATATCTCGTCTGTACATCATAATGCAGGTGTTTGAATGAGATTTTTTTTGTCTGCTTGTTGGAATAGTCGTTGAACTGTACAGTGGCAATTTTTAAATAAGCTTTAGAACCGAGTACCTTCAATTTCTTCTGGGTGTACAATACATGCAATAAATAAGCTAAAAAGGCCGGATCTCTCATCCAATGACAAGTTTCACCTGAAAAGACCTTCGTAAAACTCGTTCGTTCCGGTGTGTAGCCACCATCATAACAAAATTCAGAAATCTTATTTAGCTCAAAAGGTTTTCCCGTCCAACTCAACTTTTTATTAAGAAGGTCTTCTTCTTTTTCCTCCTTCTTCTCTCTTTCATGATTTACCCACTTCATTATTTTTTCTAAGCGTCTTGTTGTTTCGACTTTTGATAAACCTTCAACCTGTTGGTAAACTCTGTACTCTACCAATCCGACAAAATTTGATTTAACGGCGTAAAGGTTCCCCTTGAATTTCTTTTTTTGGTGACGAAGCAATGCAGGAATTTTATTCACGTCTATTAGTGATAATGCGAAAGCAAGGAAGGGCCCAAACGATGGGTGCGAAGAGTCTACAATGATTTGCGGTGAATATACGTCCTCCTCTTTGTCTAGGGAATATTCACTTGCCAGAAGTTGAAAAACTGCTCGATATTGTTCCGGGTTGACTTTCAAACCCTCGAACAATTCTATCTTCTTACAAACCTCTTCTACTTGCGCACTAAGGGTATAGATAGTAATGTCATTAACGTCGATGATAATAGCTCCCTCTTTCTCAATCTGAATAGGAGTTTCACGGATATCTGAAGTCATAATCGTAGTTTAAGTGAATGGAAATTAAAGATACTCTTGACTGAGAAAACAAGTGTATATTGTTGATTAATAAAGCAGGAAATAGAAATTAAGGAAAGTCAGTATAAAATCAGAAAAATGGCATCTACCTTCCCCTATACCTTCCCCTAAAAAAAAATCTCCCTGTAAGTGCTTGATCTACAGGGAGATAAATGTTAAAAAAGTTGACCTACTAGGGCTCGAACCTAGACTCTTCTGAACCAAAATCAGACGTGTTGCCAGTTACACCATAGGTCAATTTTGGGACGGCAAAGGTAAATAAATGAATCTGGTTTACAATAGTAAGACCCTATATTCTAACAGAAATTGCGTTTTTATTGAAACGGAACTTCTGAAGTATCAGGAGGATTCTTCGCCTTCTATGATAAATATCTCATTTTAAGCTCCTTCACTTCCTGGCAATGAGATAGATATCCCAGCAGGAATCCAGTGCATTGGTTTGAAGAAAAAAGTCCTTAGTAGTAATGCCTGATGTCTGACTTACATTCTCCTTCAACTGCCTGCGCATTAGATTGGTGATCCAATTGTAGGGCTTGGTCAGCAAACCTGCAGGCAAACGTTGGTGCAGTTTTAAAACGTCCCATTTCAGAATCATTCGTACAAACTTTCCATTCTCCGCATAATACTGGTTGACTGAAGCATTGCCGTTGAGCCCCTGCAATTCAAAGGAAGCGCCTAGTGATTTCAACTCCTGCTCCATCTCTGCAAAAGTGTATTCATGTACGTGAAAAGGATTACGCGCCAGTGATTTTTTAACATTAGGAGTAGTAACCAACAATGTTCCACCGGGAATCAAAACACGTAAACATTCCTTTATAAACTCTCTCCTCTCTGCAATGTGTTCTATGAATTGGAACGCGGTGATCACCTCAAAGGCCCCGGCATCAAAAGGAATGGGAGGTATTGTAGCGCGTTTGAAAGATATATTGGAGATGGAATTATAGACCTTGTTGTTGTTTGCCACTGTTTGCTCATCATAATCCAGACCCACAATTTCTTTGGCAGATTCAGCCATTAAAGCGGTACCATAACCATTGCCGCAACCAATGTCAAGAACCTTCTTTCCCTGAATATAGGTTCTGGCAAATTCGTAAGCATATTGGCAGCGTTGGTATGTTACATTGTTGGCATCATCGTGCTGAGCACGTTCGTGAGAACTCATAAATTATTTGTTGCAGGTTATATAGAGGCCCAAAGGTACAGGAAAATGATTAATCGCTTGGGAATGGAACGGCTATAAATGAAAATTTCGCTGCCCCTGCATGAGAGGAACAGCGAAATTCAATAATCTTCATTACTGATTCTTTCAGTGAGAAATTACAAGCCGGGCAGTCTTTATTTCACGATTATCAGTAAATAATTTATAGAAATAAACTCCGGAAGGTAAAGTGGCAGTCTCCATACGTAGCATTGATATTCCTGCATTTCCTGACACCTGACGAACAACTTGTCCTGTCATATCGAACAATTGCAATTCGCTATGTGAAATTCCGCTGCTTGTAATCTGTGCTGCGAAAAATGAGTTGGCAGGATTCGGAAAGACTTTGTAATCCTCCGAAGCAATGTCCCCTGAAATACCTGTTGTAGTATTCGGAATCCAGGGACTTAAATCGATATAATATAGTTTTGCCCCAACGCCATTATCTTCATCACTCATATAAATTTCGTTGTTGCTTGAAAATGACACTGCCTCTTTCTGTGTCCAGGCCCCACTGATGCTGATTAAGGTAGATTGACCACCGAAAAAATTATCCCCGGTGAAATTTCTGAAGAGATGAATGCGGGAATTGGCAATGAGAATCATGCTTTTCCCATCAGGACTAATATCAGCAGATGTAGTTCGGTCATTGGTATAAAAACTGTCCACCAGAGTAGCAACGTAAGTTCCGGGCTGGTCAGGCAGAGTGTACATTTTGGTATAACCGACAGCAGAACCGACTGATTTACTGAATAAATACAGCTTGCCCTGGAAATGAAAGAAGGCCTCCATATCGAAATTCATCCAGGAGGCCGGAAAGGCATGCTGATCGGGATAAGTGAAATTGATGACACTTGCTGTGACAGTAGTGCCGGAAACGCTTGAAGGATGCTGAATCTTAAATATTTTGAGGTCTGTACGGTCATTCAGGTTATTTCCAAAATCCCCTATGAACATATAATTGCGGTTTCGATCCTGCGTAATATCTTCCCAATCATGATTAATGACCCCTTGGACTTCAACTGTCCGTAATAGTCCTCCGTTATTCCCAATCAGGTAAAGATTTTCATCTCCATAACCATCGTTGTGAGTCCAAAAATCAGAACTGCCTGTATAAGCTAGGCCAGAACTTTCAATTAGTTGAGCAGGCAAGGTTCCTTTTACAGATGGCGTAACCGCTAAAGAATTGATTGCCACTACGCTGAAAATAAAAAGAATCGAAACGGCTTTAGGGAAGCCGATGCGTAAAGTGTTT
The DNA here is from genome assembly GCA_963775555.1 of uncultured Bacteroidota bacterium. Lineage (GTDB taxonomy): Bacteria > Bacteroidota > Bacteroidia > AKYH767-A > 2013-40CM-41-45 > QQVM01. The sequence goes on from CAVZJJ010000003.1 coordinate 154,647, forward strand.
CCCATGGTGTTAAATATTGTATAAGAATATTCCTCCCCTCGAAGGATTGTTTCCCTGCAAATTAATGCCTGGCAAATATATATTTTTCCTAAATCCGTGATACTCTTACACTTGTCATGTTCACATTAACTTCAGATTCCAAATAATTGGTCATTTTTAAAAAATAAACAAACTTTTTTTGATAATTCATTAAAAACAGCTCCTGATTATAGCCATTATTCCAAATTTATTTATCAACAGGCACAAATAGAAATAAGCTTAAAAACAGCCTTTTTGATCAAAATTGAAAAAAAGACCTAAAATGGGAGTATCAAACTAGTTGACAAAATCATTTACAACTCAACAAAACGATGGGTTCCCAGACTCAATCCACAGAGATATCCTTGTCTACTTGTCCCCTCGATGAAAGTCCTGAGTAATTCAGATATAATATTCTCGTTTTTAACAGATCATTCCGTGAGTTTTATTCATAAGGGAGCCGCACCTTGCAAAAGAAACACTGTCTCCTTTCGTTATCAGAAAAATTCAGGTATAAATCTTCTTGCCTCGCTTGCTCTTTTTTACGAAAGGAAAAAACGTGTTTAGGGCGTCAATTTCAATTATTTTATACCTTCGCAGGCATTCAATTTTTTAGCACCCACTATGAATTATCAACGTATTAACAATCTGATTGGTTGGTTAACATTTCTCATCGCATCTTATGTATTCATAAGCACGATAGAACCGACCGGAAGTTTTTGGGACTGTGGTGAATTTATCGCAACCGCACATAAACTGGAAGTTGGACACCCGCCGGGAGCCCCCTTATTCCTGATGCTTGCCCGTATATTTATCCTCTTTGGAGGAGATAATGTGGCTATGTATCCAATACTGGTGAACACGCTTTCCGCATTGATGAGTGCTTTCACTGTGTTGTTTCTATTTTGGACAATCACAGCACTTGCAAGGAAAATAGTCATAGGAAAAGGAGAAGCAAGCATGGATAAAATCCTTGCTGTTATGGGTGCCGGATTTGTAGGTGCTCTTGCCTATACCTTTACTGATTCATTTTGGTTTTCAGCTGCAGAAGGCGAGGTATATGCAAGTTCCTCTTTCTTCACCGCGATTGTATTCTGGGCCATCTTCAAGTGGGAGAATGTAGCCGATGAACCTCATAATTTACGATGGCTCATTCTCATCGCCTACCTCATGGGTCTTAGTATCGGTGTTCACTTGTTGAACCTGCTTACAATTCCTGCATTGGCCTTTGTTTATTATTTCAGAAAATATCCGATCACAAAAAGCGGACTCTTTTATACAGCTGCAATCAGTATTGCCATACTTGGTTTTATCCAGTACGGCATCATCGTAGGTGCAATTTCTCTGGCAGGTTCTTTTGACTTGTTATTTGTAAACACCCTGGGCCTTCCATTTGGTTCCGGAATTCTCTTCTACGGACTTCTGGTCGTTGGTGCAATCATCTGGGGATTGCGTTATACTAAAAAACACAACCATCCTATTTGGAACACTGCAATCCTCTGTTGCACTTTTATCCTGATCGGTTATAGTTCATTTGCGCAAATCGTTATTCGATCCGCAGCCAACCCTCCACTGGATGAAAATGATCCTGAAAATGTATTCAGCTTTATCTCTTATCTGAAGCGTGAACAATATGGGGAACGTCCTCTGTTTTTTGGACAATACTATAACGCAAGAGTAGTTGCCCAGAACGAAGGTTCAATGAATTATGCAAAGGTGGATGGAGTCAATAAATATGTTGAGGCAGGAAAGAAAGTGACTGCGGAATATGAGCCTAACAAGACCACCATTTTTCCAAGGATGTGGAGCAGTCAGCAAAATCACATCAACGAGTACAAGAAATGGGCTAATATCAAAGGTGATAAAACGCCCAGCTTCGGAGATAATGTAGGATTCTTTATCCAATATCAGGTAATTGAAATGTACTGGCGTTACTTCATGTGGAATTTTGGAGGCAGACAAAATGATCTGCAGGGGCCAGGAGGGGTTACGAAAGGAAATTGGTTAAGCGGAATCAAATTCATCGATGAAATGAGGCTCGGACCTCAGGATCATCTTCCACAAAGTCTATTGCAAAACAAAGCCCGCAATTTATTTTATCTTCTCCCCTTCCTGCTCGGTTTAATCGGCATGGTGTTTCATTATTCACGAGATAAAAAAGATGCCTGGGTAGTGATGCTGCTCTTCTTCTTTACCGGTATTGCCATCGTCATTTACCTGAATGGAACTCCACTGCAACCGCGTGAACGGGATTATGCCTATGCAGGATCCTATTATGCTTTTGCCATCTGGATTGGGATTGGAGTACTTTCCCTCTTTGAATTTCTTCGTAAAAAATTACCGGGGACTGTTTCTGCCGTGATAGCCATAGTTCTATGCACGGCTGCTGTTCCCGCTGTAATGGCAAAAGAAGGATGGGATGATCATGACCGTTCGGACCGTTACACTTCCCGTGATTTTGCAACTGACTATTTAAATTCATGTCAGCCCAACGCGATATTATTCACAAACGGTGACAATGACACCTTCCCGCTTTGGTATGCCCAAGAAGTTGAAAATGTCCGGACGGATGTCCGGGTCGTAAACTTGAGTCTTCTCAATACCGATTGGTACATTAACCAATTGAACCGAAAATACTATGATTCTGATCCTATCACCATTTCATGGACACCGGATAAGTATCAACTCGGAAGACGTGATTATATCCCATTTTACGATCGTGGACTGAAAGAACCAGTTGAATTGAAAGAGCTCGTTGATTTTATGGGTAGTGATGAACCTCAATCCAAGGCTAGAACCAACTCCGGTGAAGAAATCAACTATTTCCCAACCCGGAATATCCGCCTGACAGTGGATCCTGCAGAAGCCCTGGCTACCGGTACTGTCAAGCCGGAAAATGCAGACAAAATCGTTCCATACATGGAATGGACCATTGACGGAAGTTACCTCATGAAAAATGACCTGATGATTCTCAATATACTGGCAAATAACCACTGGAAGCGTCCAATCTACTTCGCCACTACCGTGGGATCAGATAATTACCTGAACCTGGAACCTTATTTTCAACTGGAAGGACTGACTTACCGTATTGTGCCTATCCGAAGTGTCGCTTCAAATGAAATTGTACCGGGACGTGTCGAGACAGATGTCATGTATGACAATGTAATGAACAAGTTTCTTTGGGGTAACATGAACAAGGAGTCCGTCTATCTTGATGAGAACAACTTGCGAATGACTACGAATTTCAGGATTAACTTTTCACGCCTGGCGCAAGAGCTTTTACGTGAAGGCCGGAAAGATTCAGCGGTAAAGGTTCTGGATAAATGTGTCGACGTAATGCCGGACAAGACCGTTCCTTATAATTACTTCATGACAAAAATCGCTGAATTATACTACAGGGCTGCCGGCGATTTTAACCAGCAAGACTCATTAACATTCTCTGATATTGAAAAATCAAACAATGCTGAGCTTATCGCCAAGGCAAATGCTATTTCAGAACGCATTGCAGAAATTTACAGCGACAACTTACAGTATTATATTTCTCTTAAGGGAACCAAGTACTTTAAGTTTGTGGAACAAGACATGAGTCAGGCACTTTATATCTTACAGGCCATGTCAAGTACACTAAAACAAACACGTCAGAAAGATCTGTCAGATAAGATAGAAAAGGAATTCATGGATTTGGCACAGAAATCAGGTATCTAATTCTTAATACCTTATTGCTTCTTAAAAAATCATGCGCCGCAACGCATGATTTTTTTTGGTAAAAACTAATATGCTTCAAATTAAAGATTGCTCTTAATGTCGTCAAAGAATTGGACTCAATTGAGCATCCCTTCGTATCTTGCATCCGGCAAAAGAAATATATCTGCTAATTATACTACAAGGTGAAAGCACCCACACTCCTTCAAAAACTTTTTCCATCCATGACGTGGCGTATGCGTGGAGTAGGGAAAAAAATTTATCTAACCTTCGATGATGGGCCCAACCCTGAGGTAACGCCCTGGGTGCTGGATACCTTGTCAGCTTATAATGCAAAAGCTACTTTTTTTTGCATCGGTACCAATGTGATGAAACATCCTCAACTTTATCAGGAAATAATCAAACAAGGTCATCAAACAGGAAATCATACACAGCATCACCTCAACGGATGGAAAGTAAAGAATAAGGAGTACTTTGAAGATATCGAAGAATGTCGCAAACTTGTCAATTCTTGCCTCTACCGTCCACCTTATGGAAAAATAAGGCCATCGCAAATCAGGTATTTAAAAAATAATTATAAATTGGTGATGTGGGATGTAATCAGTCAGGATTATGATGCAGCGCAAACCGCGGATCAATGCTACCAAAGGGTCATCAGGGAATACCGCGAAGGCTCCATAATTGTTTTTCACGACAGTTTGAAAGCGGAGAAGAGATTGCGTGGTTCACTTCCGTTAATTATGGATCATCTAAGGGAGAGAGAATTTGAATTTCTCCGCATTGAAGAACAATAATTTTCTTCTGAAAAAAAATGAAAAAGGTACCCAAAAAAGAAAGTCTAATGCCATCCTTTCCAGATTCAATTTGACCTCTCAAATGAATACTAAACTTCTGTTCCTGCTTATTTTGTTGCTCTTTCAACTTCCTGTTGACGCGCAACAACAACGGGGAACAATTGGACTTGGAGTATCAGCGGGAGCTTCAAATTATGCAGGAGATCTTGATGATAACTTCACACTTCCTTTTACCCGGCCCGGCTTTGGTGCTCATGCGATTTTTTTATTCCGACCACGTATATTTTTACGGCTTGCTGTTTTTCATGGAAGAATCACAGCGAGTGATGCAACCAGTGTAAATTTAACAGGAAACCAATACCGGAATTTAGGATTCTATTCAGACATCAATGAGGCTGGTTTGCACATCATTTATTCCCTTCAGAGCAGGAAACGCGGCTTCTCCCGCAGGAACTTTGCAACACCTTACATCTTCGCCGGAATTGCGTATTTCCAATTTAATCCAAAGTGGAATGTAAACGATGAAGTGTATGAACTACAAAAGATAGGGACAGAAGGACAGTACCTCGTAGGAGATTATCCGGCACCATATTCTTTACAGCAATTTTCTATTCCTTTTGGAATAGGCTTTACATTAAAAATCAGCGCAAATTTTGACCTTGGTGCAGAGATTGGACTTCGTAAAACCTTTACGGATTACCTCGATGATGTGAGTGGCATTTATCCTGACAAGCAACTTCTAACTCAGGAACAAGGTCCGGTTGCGGCCTATCTTTCAGACCCTTCAAACGATCCCGCTCATCCTGAAGGAAAGCCCAACTTCAGCCAACGGGGTGCTCCAAAAAATAAAGATTGGTATGTATATACGAATGTGCACCTTACTTATTATTTCACCACCAATCTTTTCAAGCCATACAAACCCAAAAGCAAATTTAAAGAGAATAGCTGTAAAGGTTTATAAGCAATAGCTTATTACCATTTATTTTCTCCAAGAAGTGTTCTATTATTTGAAAGGATATTTCCTTTCCAATACCAATATCAAGACTGGTCCTGCCAAAGCTTTATTATTGTAAAAAAAAAATACAATTCCAATGCACGACCGGAAGCTACTGATAAGACCAGCTCGTATATTTAACTCTACACTTTCTACTAGTCTGTAGCAAAAGAGTTCAGTCCATGGTATTGAGTTCCGATTTCTGAAGCCAGCACAGTTATCAATCCCATAAAAATATTCTGCATGATATCCGTAAATCAGATATCATGCAGAATCATGCTTTAATATGGACGGGCATAGTACAAGGACAGGTTATTGTTATTATAAACATAGTTCATGTCCGTTGCATCAGCCGTACCATCGCCTGTACAATCCGTTAGAAGGTAATCGTAGAGGGAAAGGTTGTTGTCATTATAAACATAATTCATATCCACAGCATCCACTGTACCATCCTGGTTCACATCTCCACTGTAGAAGGCAAATACTCCGCCAACATTCTGCATTGGAGGCTTCGTACCATCATCATAAGCACGTGTGATCAGGTCGCTAAAATCATACAGAACAGCCGTAGATGACAAGGCCACTTCAATACTGCTCCATGTCTCGATGCTGCTCTTGTGTTTCACGGCAATGTAATAGTTACCCGCAGGAGCAGTAGCGAAGTTCACTGATGCCGAACCATTGTTGTGAAGGATGACCTGCTCTGAATAGTCAGGATCAAGATTTCCAAGACTTATGCTGGCAGCGGTCCAAAGATTAACCTGTATAGTATCAGTTGCATCTGGGCTGTACGGTCCAGTCAGTATTCCACCCTGTTCAAGATCATACAATGTACTAAACATCATGGTCGGACCAGAACTGATAATGTACCCTTCAAGGAATAACTTCAGATCAAGATTTACCCCACTTATATCGATGGTCAGGATCAAGGTGCTTACGTGAGCACAACCGGCAAGATTTACACCTGTGTGTGTATAGGTGCCGCTTGTTGTGTAAGTAATTCCATTCACCGCCCATGTATAGGAGTTGGTAGCTGTGATAGTCTCTGTGGAAGACGTGCTGTTACGAATCGTCAGGTTCAATGTAGCCGTTGAATCACAACCCGCTGCATTTGTTGAGCTATAGGTATAGACTCCCGATGCAGTGTAAGTCGTGCCGTTCCATGTATAGCTGTCACAGACATCCACGGTTGAACTTGAAGTGTAGCGTAACGAATCGTCAGGTTCAATGTAGCCGTTGAATCACAACCCGCTGCATTGGTTGAACTATAGGTATAAACTCCCGATGAAGTATAAGTCGTACCATTCCATGTATAGCTGTCACAGACATCCACGGTTGAACTGGAAGTTGTAGCAGAACGAATCGTCAGGTTCAATGTAGCCGTTGAATCACAACCCGCTGCATTGGTCGAGCTATAGGTATAAACTCCCGATGCAGTGTAAGTCGTGCCGTTCCAGGTATAACTGTCACAAACATCCTCGGTCGCACTGGACGTTGAACTGTTTCTGATCGTTAGGTTCAATGTAGCTGTAGAATCACAGCCTGCTTCATTAAGCGTGCTATAGGTATAAACTCCGGATGCCGAGTAGGTATTTCCGTTCCAGGTATAGCTGTCACAGACATCCACGGTTGAACTGGAAGTTGTGGCATAACGAATCGTCAGGTTCAATGTCGCTGTTGAATCACAACCTGCTGCATTTGTTGTGCTGTATGTATAAACTCCGGATGCATTGTAGGTCGTTCCGTTCCAGCTGTAGCTGTCACAAACATCCATGGTTGAACTTGAAGTTGAACTGTTTCTGATCGTCAGGTTCAAAGTAGCTGTTGAATCACAACCTGCTGCATTCAATGTAGAATAAGTATAGGTTCCACTTGAAATGTAGGTCGTGCCGTTCCATGTATAGCTGTCACAGACGTCCACCGTGCTGCTTGATGCAGTGCATAACGGATCGTTAAGTTCAAGGTAGCCGTAGAATCACATCCCGCCGCATTCAATGTGGAATATGTATAAGTTCCCTGAAGTGTAGGTTGTTCCGTTCCAGGTATAGCTGTCACATACATCTTCGGTAGTACTTGATGTTGCTGCATAACGGATAGTCAGGTTCAACGTTGCTGTAGAATCACAACCTGCTGCATTCAATGTGGAATAAGTATAGGTTCCACTTGAAGTGTAGGTAGTACCGTTCCATGTATAGCTATCACAGACATCTCACGTGCTGCTTGATGATGTAGCATAACGGATCGTTAAGTTCAAGGTAGCCGTAGAATCACATCCGCTGCATTGCAGATGTGAATAATGTATAGGTTCCACTTGAAGTGTAGGTGTTCCGTTCCAGGTATAGCTATCACATACATCCATCAGTGCGTACTGGACGTTGTCGCTATACGAATCGTCAGGTTCAATGTAGCTGTTGAATCACAACCTGCTGCATTGAGCGTGCTATAGGTATAAATTCCCGATGCAGTATAGGTTGTTCCGTTCCATGTATAGCTGTCACATACATCCACTGTACTGGACTTGAGTTGTCTCGTGACGAATTGTCAGGTTCAATGTCGCCGTTGAATCACATCCTGCTGCATTTGTAGTTGAATAGGTATAGATTCCGGATGCAGTATATGGTCGTTCCGTTCCAGGTGTAGGTGTCACACACATCTACTGTTGAGCTTGATGTGGTGGCATAACGAATCGTTAAAGTTCAGATGTAGCAGTAGAATCACAACCTGCTGCATTTGTTGTGGAATAGGTATAAGTTCCGGATGCGGTATAAGGTAGTTCCGTTCCAGGTGTAGCTGATCACAAACATCTACGGTGGAACTGGAAGTTGTAGCATAACGAATCGTCAGGTTCAGTGTAGCCGTTGAATCACATCCTGCTTCATTTAAGCTGTGGAATAGGTATAAGTTCCGGATGCTGTATAGGTCGTTCCGTTCCAGCGTGTAGCTGTCACACACATCTACGGTTGAACTGGATGTTGTGCTATAACGAATCGTCAAGGTTCAATGTAGCCGTTGAATCACAACCTGCTTCATTGAGCGTGGAATAAGTATAGGTTCCGGATGCTGTATAGGTGTTCCGTTCCACGTATAGGTATCACATACATCTACTGTTGAGCTTGATGTGCTGAGCTATAGCGAACCGTTAAGTTCAGGGTGGCTGTAGAATCACAACCTGCTGCATTTGGTTGTGGAATAGGTATAGGTTCCTGATGCCGTATAGGTTGTTCCGTTCCATGTATAGGTATCACACACATCCTGGTCGTACTGTGACGTTGAGCTATTGCGGATCGTCAGGTTCAAGGTCGCTGTTGAATCACAACCTGCTGCATTGCGTTGAACTATAGGTATAGACTCCGGATGCTGTATAGGTCGTTCCGTTCCACGTATAGGTATCACATACATCTACGGTTGAACTTGATGTGCTGAGCTATAGCGGACCGTTAAGTTCAGGGTGGCTGTAGAATCACAACCTGCTGCGTTTAGCGTGTGAATAAGTATAGACTCCGGATGCGGTATAGGTCGTTCCGTTCCACGTATAGCTATCACACACATCTTCGGTGGTACTGTGACGTTGAACTGTTTCTGATCGTCAGGTTCAATGTAGCTGTTGAATCACAACCTGCTGCATTTGTTGTTGAATAAGTATAAGCTCCGGATGCCGTATAGGTCGTTCCGTTCCAGGTATAGCTATCACACACATCTTCGGTTGTACTGCGATGTTGAGCTATTACGAATCGTCAGATTCAATGTCGCTGTTGAATCACAACCTGCTGCATTGAGCGTTGAATAGGTATAGATTCCGGATGCTGTATAAGTTGTTCCGTTCCATGTATAGCTATCACACACATCCCGGCAGTACTTTTGATGTTGAACTGTTTCGGATCGTCAGGTTCAAGGTAGCTGTTGAATCACAACCTGCTGCATTCGGTGTGCTATAAGTATAAACTCCGGATGCGGTATAAGTTGTTCCGTTCCAGGTATAGCTATCACACACATCTACGGTGGAGCTTGTTGATGTTGAGCTATAACGGATCGTTAAATTCAAGGTCGCTGTTGAATCACATCCTGCTGCATTTGGTTGACTAAGTATAAGCTCCGATGCAGTGTAGGTCGTTCCGTTCCATGTATAGCTGTCGCAAACATCCTCGGTTGTACTGGAAGTTGTACTATAACGAATCGTCAGGTTCAATGTCGCTGTTGAATCACAACCTGCTGCATTTGTTGATGCTATAAGGTATATACTCCGGATGCTGTATAAGTCGTTCCGTTCCATGTATAGGTGTCACATACATCTACGGTTGAGCTGGACGTTGTGAGCATAACGAATCGTCAGGTTCAAAGTCGCTGTAGAATCACAACCTACTGCATTTAGCGTGGAATAGGTATAGACTCCGGATGCTGTGTAGGTAGTTCCGTTCCAGGTATAGCTGTCACAAACATCCACGGTGGAACTTGAAGTTGTAGCTATTTCGAATCGTCAGGTTCAATGTAGCCGTTGAATCACAACCTGCTGCATTAAGCGTGCTATAAGTATATACTCCGGATGCAGTATAGGTCGTTCCGTTCCAGGTATAGCTGTCACAAACATCTACGGTTGAACTTGAAGTTGTCCTGTAACGAATCGTCAGATTCAATGTCGCTGTTGAATCACAACCTGCAGCATTGCGTGGCTATAGGTATAAACTCCGGATGCAGTATAAGTCGTTCCGTTCCAGGTATAACTGTCACACACATCTACGGTTGAACTGGAAGATGTTGACTATAACGAATCGTCAGATTCAGTGTAGCTGTTGAATCACAACCTGCTGCATTGATGGTGCTATAGGTATAAACTCCCGATGCGGTATAAGTCGTTCCGTTCCAGGTATAACTGTCACAAACATCCTCGGTCGCACTGGACGTTGAACTGTTTCTGATCGTTAGGTTCAATGTAGCTGTAGAATCACAGCCTGCTTCATTAAGCGTGCTATAGGTATATACTCCGGATGCCGTGTAGGTATTTCCGTTCCAGGTATAGCTGTCACACACATCCACGGTTGAACTGGAAGTTGTGGCATAACGAATCGTCAGGTTCAATGTCGCTGTTGAATCACAACCTGCTGCATTGGTTGAGCTGAAGGTATAGGTTCCCGATGCTGTGTAGGTCGTTCCGTTCCATGTATAGCTGTCACATACATCCACAGTACTACTTGATGTTGTCGCGTAACGAATCGTCAGGTTCAATGTAGCTGTAGAATCACAGCCTGCTTCATTAAGCGTGCTATAGGTATAAACTCCGGATGCCGAGTAGGTAGTTCCGTTCCAGGTATAGCTGTCACAGACATCTACGGTTGAGCTGGAAGTTGTGCATAACGAATCGTCAGGTTCAAGTGTCGCTGTTGAATCACAACCTTCTGCATTTTAAGTTGAATAGGTATAAACTCCCGATGCAGTGTAGGTCGTTCCGTTCCATGTATAGCTGTCACATACATCTTCAGTACTACTTGATGTTGAACTATCATCGTCAGGTTCAAGGTAGCAGTTGAATCACAACCTGCTGCATTTGTTGAATAAGTATAGACTCCCGATGCAGTATAGGTCGTTCCGTTCCAGGTATAGTATCACATACATCTACTGTACTGCTTGATGTTGTAGCGTAACGAATCGTCAGGTTCAGTGTAGCCGTTGAATCACAACCAGCTGCATTTGTTGAGCCAAAAGCATAAACTCCGGATGCGGTATATGTTGTTCCGTTCCAGGTATACTGTCACATACATCTACGGTTGAACTGGAAGTTGTGGCGTAACGAATCGTTAAGTTCAATGTAGCCGTTGAATCACAACCTTCTGCATTGTAAAGTTGAATAGGTATAAACTCCCGATGCAGTGTAGGTCGTTCCGTTCCAGGTATAGCTATCACATACATCCTCAGTACTACTTGATGTTGTCCTGTAACGGATCGTCAGGTTCAAAGTAGCCGTTGAATCACAACCTGCTGCGTTTAACGTGGAATAGGTATAGGTTCCCGATGCAGTGTAGGTAGTTCCGTTCCAGGTATAGCTGTCACATACATCTACAGTACTACTTGATGTTGTAGCATAACGAATCGTCAGGTTCAGTGTAGCCGTTGAATCACAACCTGCTGCATTTGTTGTGCTGATAAGCATATACTCCGGATGCGGTATATGTTGTTCCGTTCCAGGTATAGGTATCACACACATCTACGGTTGAGCTTGAATGTTGTGGCATAACGAATCGTTAAGTTCAAAGTAGCTGTTGAATCACATCCCGCTGCATTTAGTGTGAGTATAGGTATAGGTTCCCGATGCAGTGTAGGTCGTACCGTTCCATGTATAGCAGTCACACACATCTTCGGTTGAACTGGAAGTTGTGCTATAACGATCGTCAGATTCAATGTCGCTGTTGAATCACAACCTGCTGCATTGGTGGAATAGGTATAAACTCCCGATGCAGTGTAGGTCGTGCCGTTCCAGGTATAGCTGTCGCAAACATCCACGGTTGAACTGGAAGTTGACGCGTAACGAATCGTCAGGTTCAGTGTAGCTGTTGAATCACAACCAGCTGCATTTGATGAGGAAGGCATAAACTCCCGATGCAGTATAAGTCGTGCCGTTCCAGGTATACGAATCACAAACATCTACGGTTGAACTGGAAGTTGTGCATAACGAATCGTCAGGTTCAATGTAGCTATTGAATCACAACCCGCTGCATTTGTTGAGCTATAGGTATAGACTCCCGATGCAGTGTAGGTCGTACCATTCCATGTATAGCTGTCACAAACATCTACGGTTGAACTGGAAGTTGTGCCATAACGAATCGTCAGATTCAATGTAGCTGTTGAATCACAACCCCTGCATTTGTTGAGCTGAAGGTATAGGTTCCTGATGCGGTATAGGTAGTTCCGTTCCAGGTATAGCTGTCACAAACATCCTCGGTCGCACTGGACGTTGAACTGTTTCGAATCGTCAGGTTCAAAGTAGCCGTTGAATCACAACCTGCTGCATTTGTTGTGCTATTGGTATAAACTCCCGATGCAGTATAAGTCGTGCCGTTCCATGTATAACTGTCACAAACATCCTCGGTCGCACTGGACGTTGAACTGTTTCTGATCGTTAGGTTCAATGTAGCTGTAGAATCACAGCCTGCTTCATTAAGCGTGCTATAGGTATAAACTCCCGATGCAGTGTAGGTCGTACCATTCCATGTATAGCTGTCACAAACATCCACGATTGAACTGGAAGTTGAACTGTTTCTGATCGTCAGTACCAGCTCCTCGGTATGACATCCCACTAAATCAGTAAAGGTTCCACTTGCGTTATAGGTCTGTCCGTTTACACCCCACATGTATGAATCACATGCAGAAGTTGTCGTAGAGTTAAAAGTGCTTGGATTTACTTCAAGATCTACAACAACACTAGTATCAGAGCCTACAGTATTGCTCCAGATTGCACGATATTTTTTACCGTTATCTGAAGCACTCGTAGTGAAAATGAGATCTGGATTGTTAGCGTTTAAAATATCACTCCAGTTCAATCCTCCATTTGTACTAACTTGCCATTGTACTGTCGGAGCAGGGTCACCACTGGCATCGGAGAAGAAGTAAACATCCTCTCCTTCACATACACTTTGAGAAAGCGGATCTGTAACCACAATTGGCGGACTGATGAAATTACCACTAACCCAAATCGGGCCGGTGATACTGCTTAGTGTACCATTCACTCCTCCATTTACAGTATTACCTGCGGTGAGTCCACAACCTTCATTGAAGCTCCAGCGTCCGAGTAAACCTGTTCCACCGGTAAGTTCTATACCGTAATTTGTAAGGATTTCAGCAGGGGTTCTTTCCACGTTCCATATTCTTACCTCATCAATTTTACCATTGAAGAAACCTGCGGCTGCTCCTGCAGATGTAAGGGCGCTTCCTATAGCAGCATGTTGTATGCTGGTGTTGGCGGGAACAATGTTTGAGCCAATATCCAGTGTTTTATCCAATACTCCGTTAATGTAAAGATTCCACACAGCATTAACAGGTTCATAAGTGGCTGCCACATGCGTCCATGTATTGGATGGGATGGTGGCATTGCCTATGACAGAATGATTAGGCCCTGTACCTTCTTCAAAGTCTGCCGCAAGCTTGTTGCCAACCAGACCCATAAAATAATTCATATTGACATTGGCAGGACTTTCTGCTTCTCCTCTTCCTTTCGTAACAATAGGAACTGCAGCTGTAGTACCTTCAAAGCCACCACCACCTGCACCACTGGTAGTTGTGGTAACTCCAGTTCCTTCAATTTTAATCCATGCCTCCAAAGTAAAAGTAGAAGCATTCAAAGCAGGGGATGCTGCACCAAAAGAAACGTAATCACTTGTGCCATTAAAATCCAGATTGGAAGCTCCGGAAAGAGCTTCATCAAATCCTGCGGCCCATGAAGGTGTATTCACCAGGTTAGCGACAGGCGCGGCTCCCACAGAGTTTGAAGCAACAATTCCGGTTCCTTCATTGAATCCCCAACGGGAAGCGAGTCCGGTACCACTGCTAAGTTCCAAATTGTAATTCGCGAGAATCTCTGCATCGCTCCTGACTACATTCCAAATCCTGACTTCATCAATCCGGCCGGCAAAATATCCTGTCGCGGCACCTGTTGAAATGAAAGAAGAGCCGATACAAGCTTTAACATTGCTTAAAGATTGCGGAGTGTAACTTGCTCCTAAAATAAGAGTCTGATCGAGTACTCCATTTACATACAATTTCCAGGTATGTAATGCAACATCATAGCTTGCCGCAACGTGCGTCCAGCAATTGCCCAATACAGCATTTCCTGTAACCGGATGGTTTCCGGATGCAGCATTGTCCTCAAAATCGGCATTTAGTTTCTTTGTCGTAAGATCATATCCAAAAATATAATTCACATCTTGAGCTGCAGTTTCTGCTTCCGCCTTCCCTTTTGAAATGATGGGAACTATATTTGCAAGGCCCCCATTACCAGAACTTGTAACAACTCCGGTTCCTTCAATTTTTATCCAGGCCTCCAGGGTGAAGTTTGTGAGATGCAAAGAAGCATCATTTCCTAAATCCACAAGTTGTGAGTTCGCAGGCAAGAGGGCTACTGAAAAAGATGTTGGACATGTATTAATAGTCAACACAACAGTAGCCGATGAGTCACATCCACCAGTTCCTGTAAGTCCGGTTGGTAGTGTATGTACCTGAAGTGGTATAAGTAACGCCGTTCCATGTATAGCTGTCGCAAGCAGTCACCGTTGTACTGGATGTGGGATTTCCATCAATGATCAAATGCAATGTATCTGTGGATGCACATCCTGCATTGGTATAGTTGTAGAGATAAGTACCGCTGGAAGTGTAGGTCGTACCGGTTCCGGCAGCCCATGTATAACTCGTACATTCAGTTATGCTACTTGAATTATGCAGTGAGTTAAGCGTGAGTACTACCGTAGCTGACGAATCGCATCCGCCTGCATTCGTAAATCCGGTCGTGGTGTAGGTACCTGAAGAAGTATGGGTAATACCATTCCATGTATAACTATCACAGGCCGTTATTGGTGTGCTTGAACTGGTATTAGCACCCGCGTCAAATCCAAGTGTCCACGCAGGACTGCTAACCAGGATTGCGCTTGGTCCACCTGCAACTGAATTGGCAGCAACGGATCCACTGCCTTCGTTTAATCCCCAACGAGCCGCTAGTCCTGTACCGGTTAATAATTCTGCATTGTAGTTGGCAAAAATTTCGGCATCAGTTCTCACTACATTCCATATTCTTACTTCATCAATTTTACCTGCAAAGAATCCTTCCAATGTTCCGGTTGAACTGAGGGTGGATCCAATGCATCCATTCACATTACTTAAGGATTGAGGTACATAAATCGAATCTAAGACTAAAGTTGTATCCAAAATTCCGTTGATATAAAGTTTCCAGGTATGAAGCGGAACATTATAGCTGGCAGCTACATGTGTCCAGCAGGTGCCTAAAGTGGAACGAGAGATCACCGGATGATTATTTGAGTTGGTATTGTCCTCGAAATCGGCGGCCAGTTTATTGGCTGCGGCGTTGTAACCAAAAATATAATTTTCGTCTTTAACAGGATCTTCAACTTCACCTTTTCCTTTTGCAAGGATTGGAGCAATGTCAACTCCTCCTGAACCTGAAGTGACTGAAACACCGGGTCCTTCTATTTTGATCCATGCCTCGAGAGTAAAATTGGTGAGATGCAAGGATGGATCATTGCCCAAGTTTAAATATTGCTGGCTGGCAGGAACAAATGTTAAGGCGGAAGAAGAACAGGAATTAATTGTGAGTACCACGGTCGCTGATGAATCACAACCTGATAGAGTTAACAAACCGGTGGTTGTGTAAGTTCCCGAAGTGGTATGAGCGACTCCATTCCATGTGTAAGTATTACATGCAGTAACAGAAGTGCTTGAAGTTGAATTCGCGCTGATCGTAAGATGCAGAGTATCCATAGATGCACATCCGGCTCCATTTGTGTAGCTGTATAAATACGTACCACTTGAAGTGTAAGTAATTCCATTACCTGATGCCCATGTATAACTTACACAGTCGTAAACAGTGTTTGAGTTATGTGTACTGTTGTTAATCGTCAGGACCACAGTAGCGGAAGAATCACATCCGGCAGCATTATTGAGTCCGGTTGTAGTATAAACTCCAGAGCTGGTATAAGTAACACCGTTCCATGTATAGCTATCACAATCAGTTATCGAAGTGCTCGATGTGGAAGCAAGTCCGCTTATTGTCAGGGTGGCGGCATTCGATGTATCAGCACCATAAGCATTGGTGAAGATAGCCCTGTATTGATTTCCATGATCAGAAGCACTGGTTGTAAAAGATAAGGTGGCATTCACCGCAGCTAAAATATTATTCCAGTTTACCCCGCCATTTGTGCTAAGCTGCCATTGTACTGTCGGTGTTGGATCACCACTTGCGGCAGAAGTGAAGGAAACCAGGTCACCTTCACATTTCGCTTGAGAGACCGGATGAGTTGTCACCTGCGGTGGTGTTGAACCGGTTGCAGTAAAGGACCATACCGGTCCTGTTGTGCTGCTGTCTCCATCAGACACTACCATATACCATTCGTATTCTACTCCCTCAGTCAAAGAGGGCCACTGAATGCAGCTCACTGAACCGGAAGGCACGTTGGTATTGGTACCCAGCAATACAAATTCCGAAGTCAGGTTTACAGGTAAGGTAAATTGACTGCTGGCTCCTGTGAAAGAAGTGTTACTGTAAGGTGAATAGGTCTTTACACTTAAAAGATTTTGATCAGGCAGGAACTGCATGAAGCGCAAATATCCGTTTCCTCCATTGGTATAACCACTTTGGTAATCGGACATCAATGTATGAACCGTATTGCCGAGGTAGGTATCTGAACGACGGCCTTCGCCGGGTACGTGACCTGCCAGCATGAGGATAAGGTTGGGGTTGTCTTTCAGGTCATCGTAAATCTTCTGACCCGGTCCCTGGAAAGCTCCCGGATTTCCAGTTCCTAAAATATTGTGACTTGATATAATTCCTTTACGGTTACTGTATTTTTTTAATAAAGAATCTGCCCAATTCAACACCGGTTGCATCGAGGCGGTTGTTCCGTTCGCATAATATTCAATGCTGATGTTTATAAAGTCTATTCCACCACCGCTGAACAATTGGAAGTGGTTATCATTATTGGAACCATAATGGCCACCATAGTAAGCTCGGCCATTAAATCTTGATCCGAAAAACTGTGTATAGTATGTAGTCGTTCCATCCGGATTTCCGATAGGTCCCTGATCATGATTACCTACACAAATACCATAAGGAACTCCGTCTGCAATCGGAACATTGGGATACTCAAGATTTTTCATTGAAGTATCGGCCCTTTGCCATTCGATAAGGTTCGCGTCCCCGTTTTGTGCACAGTCACCTAAATGCGATACAAAAACAATATTACTGTCAATCCTGTGATCAGCGACCCATTGAGTTTGTGATCTGAAGATTCCATTTTTCCCTCCGCCACCACTGTTTTGACCTTGTGGTTCTTCGGTATAGAATTGTGTATCCGGTAATCCGACAATTGCGAATTTCGCACCTGTGCCATTTTTCGGCCTGCCATAAAATTGTACCAGGAGAGCGTCTCCATTTGGATCGCTCACGGTAGCACAAATATTCGGGCTGGTTGAACCTGAATTGGCAAGATCAGCCGGTGAAGGATTCGTTGGCTGATTGGGTGCCTGACTTGGAACAAGTGAATAATTGATTGTCAACTTAGGCCGGTCAGCTTGCACGGGATGTTCCCTTGATCGTAATTGCTGTCCATCATCAGCGTGGGTGGCAATCATCAACCAACCATTATTCGTCAGGTTGCCATCGATCCAATCCTGAATGGTGGATGCTGGAACAGGCACTGTAATGGATCCTACATAGGTATCCACTCCGGGCCAGTTGGCATTTATTGCGGTCTCCGCATCGACGTTGTCAGCTGCAAAGTGTCTGTTACCAATGGAGGCAAAGCTTGCTGTCGCCTCGTTCCACGGAACCAACATACGGTACATATTAAATCCCTGCCCTTCAACACCAACATAAAATTGCAACTCGGCAGATGTGATAATAGCTCCGGAAGGAATAGAAGAAAGATCAAAAAGTAAGAGGGAAGTTCGGTCATCCGGTGGTGTGTTACCAGGGTTTTTATCCTGAATAAAACTGGTATCTGCCCCATGCGTAATGGTTGGATCGACATCATAAATATAAGTGTCCCTTGTTCCGCTGTAAGCATTGAGTCCGTCCTGAAGTACGATGGATGAAGCTGGAGTCGAAGCAGTGCCGGTTACGGCTACATTTTGGGTAACGGCACCGATACTTGTATGTTGAATATTACCACTGGACGAACCAGCTGAAGCCCGGTTGAAGCGCACATAAATTGTTGTGGATGCTACGGAACCACCGGAGGGATGTAAAGTGATTGAGGAACTAAAATTGCTGGCCGGAAGTGTAGATATCTCAAAATTAAGCGGAGCCGTAATTAAAATACTATCGGTCAGATTGCTTCCAGATACTGTGTAACTCTGACTAGCTGATGGTGTTCCAGTCTGACTATTGAATGCACTAAGTGGTGTGCCTGAAATATTAATGGAAGGACCACTGGAAGTAGAATAGGTTACCGTCAATTTAGGCCGGTCCGCCTGTGATGCATGCTCCCTTGATCGTAATTGCTGGCCATCATCCGCATGAATGGCAATCATCAACCAACCATTATTGGTCAGGTTGCCATCGATCCAATCCTGAATAGTAGATGCGGGTACAGATACTGTTATATATCCTGTATAAGTATCCACACCAGGCCAAATCGAATTTACTGAAGATTCAGCATCGATATTATCAGGCAGAAAATGCCTGCCGCCAAGTGAAGTATAGCTGACAGTTGCCTCATCCCAGGAAGTCAGCATACGGTGCATGTTAAATCCCTGACCTTCCGCATCAACGTAAAATTGTAATTCAGCTGATTGGATGGTAGCTCCGGGAGGAATAGAAGAAAGGTCGAAAAGCAATAGTGCTTTACGCTCATTTGGAGGAACATCTGCAGGATTTTTATCCTGTATAAATGTAGTTTCAGCACCACGTACGGTACCAGGTGAAGTTTCCCATATATAGGTATCCCTTGTACCGCTGTATCCATTCAGTCCATCCTGTAAGACCAGGGTTACAGGTCCTGTTCCGATCGTGGTAAAACTCCAAACCGGAGACCAGCTACTTGTACCATCTGTATTTGTGGCATTTACTCTCCAGTAATAGACTGTACTATTTGCTAAAGCAGGACTCACAGCAACTGAAGTGCCGGCAATGGCACTTTGGTTAAATACAGTTGTACCAAAACCGGAACTGGTCGATACCTGCACCTGATATGTGTTTGCTCCGGCTGAAGCGTTCCAGCTCAAAGTTGGCGAAAGGGCGATTCCTGTTGAAGCATCTGCGGGTGAAATTAATGTTGGTGCGGCAGGTGGAGTAGCGGCTGGAATTGCCAAGGCATATTCTGTGCCTGTGGCCCCCGTTACTGTTAGTGTGTTCGCACCCATATCAAGAGTAGCTGATGCATCAGTCCATGCTCCCACTGAAATATTATCTCTCTTCACCAGCTTAAGACCGCTTTCGCTTATCACAGCGGGGTTACCGGTATAATTATAAACCAAGGTATAAGTAGGTGTCGCAGTTCCAATTGCTCTTACTCCCCAGAACCTGGATGCGTCCAGAGAATATCCAACAAGTCCTGTGGAACCGCTTCTTATTGCATTATCATCCGCACGGTAAACTTGTATTCCAGAAATGGTTCCCGAGGTTGTAGTTGCAGTAAGAGCATCTCCATTCGCATGATTTAATGTAGCTGTATATCCGCCGGCAGCCACATAGTCGTATGCCGAAGCATCGCCTAAGGCAGCACCGCTCCATAGATGATCAGTACCTGCATCCATGTTGATCATGGTACCATCATTGTTGTTTGATGTCTCATCATTCATGCTAGTTCCTGATGTTTCATCAAACCTCCAATAACCAACTAAGCCGGATTCATTGCCGATTAATTTCTTAGTCATGTTTGACTTGATGTCGGCATCTGTCCGGGCGACATTCCATAATCTCACCTCATCGATGGAGCCCTGAAAAAATCTTGCAGCAGTAGAGGGATCATTGGCAATTTCCAGGATGTTTGTGCTATTAACAATAGCCGCTGTAAACGCAGTTGTACCTTCCAGTACTCCATTGATATACATCTTGGTGTTTACACCATCATATGTCGCGGCAACATGAATCCATGCCCCGGTTGAAGGATAAGAGGTAGTCGACAATGCTCGTGAAGCGTCATTACCATTAAATCTACAGTATACAAACCCGGCACTTCCACAATACAACTCATATCCGGTTCCGCCACCTATAATGCCACATTTTTTTAATATGGACATTGTACCCACCTTGGTGGGTTTGATCCAGGCTTCCATAGTGATGGCCGTTCCTGATATTTGAATTGATGGATTATTTCCACAGTCTATATAATCATTAGTACCATCAAAATCCAAAGCATAGCCTGCCCCGTTGTCTTCAATGCCAGAACTCAGAGAGATGGTGGTAAAACTCCAAACCGGAGACCAGCCACTTGTACCATCTATATTTGTAGCATTTACTCTCCAGTAATAGACTGTACTATTTGCCAAAGCCGGACTCACTGCAACTGAAGTGCCGGCAATGGCACTTTGGTTGAATACAGTTGTACCAAAACCGGAACTGGTTGATACCTGCACCTGATATGTGTTTGCTCCTGCTGAAGAGTTCCAGCTCAAAGTCGGAGAAAGGGCGATTCCTGTTGAAGCATCTGCGGGTGAAATTAATGTCGGTGCGGCAGGAGGAGTAGCGGCTGGAATTGCCAAAGCATATTCTGTGCCTGTCGCCCCTGTTACTGTTAGTGTGTTCGCAGCCATATCAAGAGTAGCTGATGCATCAGTCCATGCTCCTACTGAAATATTATCTCTCTTCACCAGCTTAAGACCGCTTTCGCTTATCACAGCGGGGTTACCGGTATAATTATAAACCAAGGTATAAGTAGGTGTCGCAGTTCCAATTGCTCTTACTCCCCAGAACCTGGATGCGTCCAGAGAGTATCCAACAAGTCCTGTGGAACCACTTCTTATTGCATTATCATCCGCACGGTACACCTGAATTCCAGTAATGGTTCCTGCGGTTGTAGTTGCAGTAAGAGCATCTCCATTCGCATGATTTAATGTAACTGTATATCCGCCGGTAGCCAAATAGTCATATGCCGAAGCATCGCCTAGAGCAGCTCCGCTCCATATATGATCAGTACCGGCATCCATGTTGACCATGGTACCGTCATTGTTGTTTGATGTCTCATCATTCATGCTAGTTCCGGAAGTTTCATCAAACCTCCAATAACCAACTAATCCGGATTCATTGCCAATTAATTTCTTGGTCATGTTTGACTTGATGTCTGCATCGGATCTAACAATATTCCATACCCTTACTTCATCGATACTTCCTTGGAATGCCTTAGAAAAATCAGACAATTCGGATCCAATGGTCAGCGGGTTGGTTGTTGAAGCAATGGAGGCAGGTCCGGCCAATGTTCCGCCTTCCTGTATTCCATTCACATAAAGTTTTATTTCCTTAGTTGAATAATCATAGGTAGCAGCTACATGCATCCATGATCCATCGATTGGATAAGGTGTTGTGGAATTTACCCGGTATGAAGCTGAATTGTTTAATCTAACAGAAACTTGTCGTTGAGCATTATTGGCAAGAAACAACTCATATCCAACAATCCCACCGGTAAGAAATTTTTTCACTATTGAATGTGTTCTTTGTGCGGTAGGTTTAATCCATGCTTCCATGGTGAGCGACTGGGTTATATTCAGAGAAGAGCCATTTCCACAATTTACATAATCAGTGGTTGAAGCCCCATTCACTCCATCAAAATCCAGAGCATAACCTGCCCCGTTGTCTTCAATGCCGGGAGTTGAGGATATAGTGGTAAAACTCCATGTCGTAGAAAAGCTACTTGTGCCATTTGCGTTTGTGGCATTTACTCTCCAGTAATAAAGGTTGTTATTTAATAATGCAGGATTCACATTGGTCGAAGTTGTTGCAATTCCACTTTGGTTGTATACAGTTGTTGCAAAATTTGATACTGTCGATACCTGCACCTGGTATGATGTGGCTGTTGCAGATGCATTCCAGCTTAATGTTGGCGAAAGTGTAATGCCGGTTGAAACGTCACCGGGTGAAATCAAGTTTGGTGCCGATGGCGCAGCTCCTGCAGCGTCTGAAGCTAAAACTCCCACCAGAGTGGAAGCACTTGAAGCCATGATCACAATGTCTCCCGTGTAGTTTTGCTTGGTACTGGTAGTGTTATTGTATGTACCGCTGATCAAGGTTATGACAGCACTAAATGATATGCTGGAAGTAGAGCTTTCCTTGTACAGAATATTTCCACCACTATCGGATGAAGTGTACAGCACTTTGACTTTTCCCGCAGATTCGTTTAAAATTACAATAGGTCTGGTTCCGACAGTAGCAATTTCGTAAAGATTATCCCAGGTACCGGCCGGACGACGGATCAACAGGGCAATTTGAGGAAGCCCGGATCCAAAATCATTGAAACTTGTTTTTACCGCTGCGTAGATCGTTCCATCGCTTGCAACAGCAAGATTAATATGATCATCAGCCATTCCGGATCCAATAACGGCGGATTGTGAAGCCGGAACCTCATCTGCAGACCATGTTCCAGCAGCTGCGCCGTCAGCATGGTATCTGAAACCAAATCGTTGCGTAGTTTGATTCGACCATAAGACTCCGATCTTTCCATCAAAAGCAGTTAGTGCGCAGATATCATCATCCGTTACTCCTGTAGCAAGATTGATTGCAGCGCTCCAGGAAGAATAAGGAGAATCACTCCACCTAACATTAATGTCATTAGTTCCTGCAGAAGCCAGCCACATCCTTCCGTTTCCATCCATGTCGATGGCGGCAGTTTCAACACCGCTATCCAGACTAATGGCAACGGTAGAAGTCCGGGTTGACCACAATTGGTAAGTGGTTGATGCGGGTACATATTCTACGGATACCAGTGAAGAAGATGTTCCCTTGTAAAGCAGGATATGGGTAACGTTTCCAACCGCTTTGCAATCTGCAAAGCTGGCTTGGCTGGCATCGATATCCAATACACTTGTCCAGGTGGTCCCATCCAATCGCCAGACATGTGTGCCTGTAGAATCGGGCATGACCATCCACCATTTTCCCGCATTGGTCCAGACTTTGGATTGTGGCTTTTCCCCGGTTATGGCAGTAACCGGAAGACTAGTCAGATTGCTGACAGAATTAAAGCCTTGTGCCGAGCTAATCTTGGTTGTGAATAATACAACAGTGGAAATAATAGAAATGAAATTCAGCACGGCAATCGCCTTGCGAAATTTACTAAAGTAAAATGTGTTCATTGCTGAAGTTTTATTTTGAATGGAATCTTTCGGGTGTTTAAATAGTAGTTGAATTAATAAATATTTATATGAAAATTTACAAAGCCCAAAAACCTGAAATCAGGAGGGAGCACTTATATTTAATACTGGAAATATGTCTGTTTTTTTTTGATATTCAAAATATTTCATTCAAAATCAAGTAATAAAATACTATTTAATAATTAGGAAAATATTCGCCAAGCTAATGGGTTCATTCGCCAAATTTTTTGTCCCTATTTAAGCTTTCCCATAAGCCAATTCCTGTAATTTAATATCTCTGCATCACCGCTTTCCTGGACAGTATCACTTAGCAAAACCTTCTTTAAGCGGTTCAGAAAAGAAAATTCTTTTTTAATCGATCCGGAAAGCATCAAACGCTGAATGGCCTGAATAACCAGGGCTTCACGGATATTTCCACTTTCATTAATGAAGGAAGAATACTCTTTTTGCACCTGACGTATTTTTGTTTCCAGCACATCGAAATCACTTAACTCATAACGGATCATTAATTCAGCAACAGATATTTTAAAACGCAGCGAAGCGTCCGCTTTCTTATACCCATCGGACAAAAAAAGACTATTAAGATTTCGAATTGAAAGATGAAATTCTTTTTTATCAAAATATGAAACAGATAAATTTAAATAAACAAACATTTCATGAAATAAATCAGAACGAATTATTTTATTCGATCTCATCTCCAAGAGAATTTCAATCGCCCGGTTGCGGTCCAAACGGGAGTAATTAATCACCTGGGAGTTGTAGTAGAAGAACAAATATTTATCATGAAGAATCCCCTGGTACTCGTGCATCGCCTGATTCAGTCTCTCCGCATAGGCCAGTGATTCTTCGTACTTACCGTTTTTAAATAATGAGTTAATAAGAAAAACCAGCATCTGCAATTTAGTATCATGGTTTGTTCGTGTAAAGAGCAAACCGGAAACAAAATCCTTATAGGTCACTAAAAGATATTCTTCCAGTGCATTATAGTCCCTTTTCTGCAGAAGGATCTGTGTAACTGCATGATAAATTTGAAAGCGTAACTTGGGGCTTTTGCTCAGCTCCTTATCATGTGAATAAGAATCTACAATATCCTGTAAGAGCGGAAGGATTGGATTCTCCGTGGAAGAAAAATTCTGTGTTACCTTCATCTTGTACGTGAGCACAGCAAGGATGTCATCGATTGCCCGGAGCTGACCGATATGCCGTTGGTTGTCTCTCCTTTTTTGGACATATCCCTCCGGATCGATACTCAGAATTTCATGAGACAAGCGGATGAAGTCGCTGTAAATAATATCGAGCAACTCGAAATTTTCTGTCCGCATGGCCAGTGCTTCTGCTTTTCTTAAAAAGTAATGGGCGGCCTTCGGGTTTCTATTCAGGAAAAACTTAGCCAAGGCAAGTAGATGCAAGGTGTAATTGCTGTCGTCACCATCAAAATGCTGGATCATCAAACTCTTGTTCAACTCCGTAAGTAAGCGGTTCCGTAATCGATAAAAAGAATTCCTGGACCGTGAACCGTACAACTTCAAAAAAATCTTGTCTTCATCATAGCGCTCCCCTGACTTGCGCATATAATCAAACAAGGTTTTATCCAGACGGTCGTCGCGATCATATCCCCGCTCGAGCCATAGTTTAAAAAAACGAACCTCCTCTTTAGTAAGGCCGTTTACAATTGAATTTAAAATATTCATACCTTCTTGAATAAGTAAGAAAATTATAAAATATATTTAGAATTTACAAGCATTTACCTACATTTGAATGGACCTATACATAAGCCCATGAAAGCGATCCGTTTTTACCTAGTCCTGCTCTTCCTTCTCACCGGACCGAAGCTTTTTTCACAAGTCAGATTAAGCATTACATCCCTCGACGGATTTCCAAATGCTCTTGGAGACACTGCCTACAACAACGCCTCCTATGACAGTATTTTTATAACAATAAAAAACACCGGCAATATTGCTTTTCAGGGTGAGGCAGATGTTATGATCCAGGGTGGCCTAGGGCTTACTGATACCCTCTATATGGACAGCATCGGCAGCACCATCCTGGCTCCGAATGATAGCATCGTAAAACGCCCACCGCCTTATCTCTTCAATTCCGTAAACTATATAGACGGAGACAATATCGTAGTGGTTTGGCCACAGGCGAGGGTAAGTGGCATTCTTTCCGACACGATTAGTTTTATTGTTTACTATGTCTCTTTCCAATCCATTAATGGCCCTGAGAGGAAAGCGCTACAAATCAGTCCAAATCCTGGTACCGACTTTATTCGCTTGGGAATTTCAGAAATAAAGCAGCTTGAATATGTAAGAATATTCAGTTTTGAAGGGCGTTTGATTTATGAAGCGGACAAAGACATGGAAATGATACGTGTGAAGAACTGGCCTGCCGGAATCTATTTCATCGAAGTACAAGGCAAGACCGAGAAATATTCCGGGCGTGTGATTATTCAATAATATCCTGCCGGATTAATCATGTAGTCTGCATATTTCCAGGTTGATCCATGAGTTTTCATTCTATTCAGATTAAGTATGAAACTCTCCTTCCTATTTTAAGGAGTGATTGAATTGTGAATAATTTTTTAGAAAGCGGCTTATCTGCAAGCGTTTATAAACAACTCTCATTACCTCTCCAGTCTCAATCAGCTTCACTGTGGAGAGCTTGAATCAATTATCATGATATTATGGAATCGGATGAAAGCAGGCATCCAGAAGAAAAATTCCACACATCATGAGAAAAGAAATCATCCTCCTGTTCATCCTTACCGGCACCCTGCTGGTAAATCCCGCATTCAGTGAAAACGTAAAAAGAGAAGATGCCATTGTCAGCAAAGCCACAGTCTATCTAAGAGGGGCTCAACTGACCTGCATTTCTGACTTTATCGCATTACCCGGCATCAACCAATTTGTATTTGAAGGAGTTTCGCCAAACCTGGATGTCAATTCTCTGCAGGCATCCGCAAAAGGAAACATCACCATCATGGATGTAAAGTTCCAGGTGCGTTACAATGAAATTCCAAAAAAAGAAAATCCTAACCAGATCGACAAAACAATCAAAATAGTAAATGACTCTTTGGTTATGTTAAACTTTGAGATCGAAGAAATGAATGAGCAATTACAATCATTCGCCACTGAGAAAAATATCCTTTTAAACAATCGCTTGCTCAAAGGCGAATCAGTGAGAGACACGCTTGATATGTTTAAAGATGGAATTGCATTTCTTAGGTCTCGACTGACTAATATCAGTAATGAAAGTACAATCCTCAAGAAAAAACTCTATTACAAGAATGAGTCAAAACAAGTCCTGGAAAAAAGAATTCAGGATCTGAATAAAATAAATCAAAGTGGGCAGGCACCGGTAAAAGAATCTATTCCTACCATTGTTGTGATGGCCTATGCCGAAGTTCAAAGCAATGCCAAAATTTCCGTGAGCTTTTATGTTGACCAGGCAGCCTGGTTGCCCTCCTATGATCTTCGTGCAAACAATGATGGAAATATTGAACTCAATTATAAAGCGGAACTCCGTCAACAAACCGGCATGGACTGGAAAAATGTGGCACTTACTTTAAGCACCGGTAATCCTGCTCTGAATACTCAGAAACCTGTTCTGACTCCTTTTTACCTGAACTTTGTACAAAGTTACCGTGCTAAACTTAAAGAGGAAAGTCGCGAAATGCTCAGCAAAACTCCCTCACTGCAGGGAAGTACTTCTGCGGCCGATATGGCCAACGACGAGATCATGCTGGATGCCGCTACACTGGCCAGTTACACGGAGCAACGCGAAGGCATGATTCAAACTGAGTATGACATAAAACTAAAATACTCCATACCCCATGATGATGAGATGCACGTAGTGGCCATTCAGGAAAAATCACTCAAAGCCAAATACCAATATTCTGCAGTTCCAAAACTGGACATAAACGCATACCTCATGGCTGATGTGATTGACCTGAACGAACTGAATCTTATCCCGGGAAGTTCCAGAATATATTTTGATGGAAGTTTTATTGGAAAGTCAGTACTAAATCCTGATGCTTTCAAAGATACCATCAGCCTTAGTTTTGGAAAAGATCGAAACATTGTGATTAACAGAAAGCGATTAAAAGATAAAACCAAAGAAAGGGTACTTTCCGATGAAAAAACGATTTCGACCACCTATGAACTAAAAATTAAAAACAATAAATCGACTGCAATCAATCTGGATCTTAGCGATCAGATTCCGGTGAGCCAAAATCCAAATATCAAAGTACTGCTGGTTGACGGTGACGGATCTACTCTCAACGAAGAGACCGGACTGCTCAGTTGGAAGCTTTCACTCAAGCCAATGGAAAGCAAGACACTTCATTTTACGTATGACGTAAAACTTCCGAAGTCAAAAGGAATTGCGGGATTGTAATTGAACCCGGGAAGAAAAATAATTTTGCCCTCACAATAGTATTTGAACAAATCAAAAGCCGGGTCATTCCGGCTTTTGTTTTTTATAACTGCGGTGCAAATTAGATTCCCGGCAGGAATTGTCAATGACTCAAATAAAGGGGTGAACAACCTTAATTCGTCCGCGAAAAATATATGAATTAATTATTTGCATTAAACTCAAGGAAGAAATTCATTTTTGTATACCTTACATCTAATAAATATTTTCTTTATGAAGATATTCCTAAAATATTTTTCATTCAGCATTTTTCTGATTGCCTATTTTAATTTAAATGCACAACCAACTTATTTAAAAAGGTTGAGTTTTAATTCACAACCCAGTAGTGCCTATTTCCAGCCTCAGGATTCAATCATGCATCTCCTGCAATTTAGTCAATCACTAACCGGGCATTCATACATTGAAATAAGAACCGACAGATACTATACGCAAATAATGAAGCTGGACCTCTCAGGCAATACAATTTGGGAGTCAAGCGGTTCATGGAGAGGAAGTCATTCAAATTCATGGCTTCGGGGACTTCATGCTACTCCGGACGGAGGTGTAATTTATATTTATAACTACATCTATTATGACTATCCGCAATATTCAGATTCTTACCTCATTAAATTAGATAGTTCCGGAGCTTCCATGTGGTCGGTTGAAGTTCCTCCAATGTTGAATATTTATGGCAAACAACAGGAAAGCTACGATGTTGCTGTACTACCCAACGGATATGCTTGCCTTGCCACTGATTCTTTATTTCTATTCGATGAGAACGGACTGGTAACCGGGACATTTGATTTTAGAGGCCCGGGTACACTACAAGGATTCTCGAATGGAGATATTTTTTTCTTTGGGCAATCTGCCAGAGCCAGGCTCGATTCGTCCGGAATAATAAGATATTCAATTCCGGGATTGGTGTTCAATTACGATACACTACTTTATGCAACAACTGCAGACTCTATTCATCTCCTGGATGGAATGACAGGCACGTACATCTCCTCGATTTATTTATCTCCAACAGGTTCAAATAAAATTCTAATGATGGCGGATGGAGGCTGGGCAAGTTATAACAGAAGCCGTATCAATCGCTTTGACAGTACAGGAAATCTCTTATGGATTAAAGACGTTCCCCTGCCAACCTTTGGAATGAATCTCATTGGAGAACAATCTGATGGATCTATTCTAACAGGAGGTACATATATGAGTTCCGGCGATTATTACCGGTCTTCCCCTTTCCCCATTATAGATTATTCATCATTCATAACTACAATTGACAGCTCAGGAAACAGCATTGTTGATTCATTCAGCCAGGTGACTCCCGGTGATGCGAATGATGATGGAAGATTTGATATCGGCGATGCACTATATATTGCATTGGCACAAGGCTCGATCGGTCCATCCAGGTACGATTCAATATGGAATAATCGTATAAGCGGTTATTTTGGAGGCGATATTGCTCAAGATTTTTCCGGTTCATTTGCGATAGGAGTAAACCACAAGCAATGTGATTATGAGCCAGACGGAGTGATCGATTCCCTTGATCTCGAACATGCAGCTATTTTAGGAGTTCTTTTTGGGCGAGGAAGTAATGTTCCAATGAGGATGCGTAATCCGAATCAAAACAATTCCATTGCAGCCCTACCCTATTTTAGTTGTCTCCCTGATAGGGATTCGGCTCTTACCGGAGATGTTGTGAGATTTCATTTTATCATTGGTGATAATGGCGTTTCTGTTGATTCCATTTTCGGGCTGGCATTTAACCTGGGCTGGGATTCTCTGAGTACCTGGGACATGGCATTGGGTCCATGGGCCTATGCTATGACTAGTGATCTGGGGGCCATTTCAGATCTACGGGTTTTAAACCCCAAAGTACTTGGACTTCGCAATACACTTTTAGTTGCAAGAAGAGATTTACAAAACTCATATATGGTTCAGGATACTATTGGATATATGGATCTGCTTATTCTTGATAGTACGAGTGGAAATATTGAATTAAATATTAATCTGCTTGCATTCAAAGCCATCACCGCAGGAGGATTCCCAATAGAATTTCAATATAACACCAAGCCGGTGCATTTGAGATCACTGATTAACAAAACTTCTGAAACCTATTTAGAAAAAATCAATCTTTACCCGGTTCCTGCAAAAGACGTACTTATCATTGATAATTTACCTCCAAAGGACTTATCCATTCTGGTTTATAATTCTGAAGGGAAAGAGTGCTACTCAGTTTTTACGAATAGTTTTTCAAAACTGAATATTAATTTGGAAGGATATTCAAAGGGCTTGTATCTCATACAACTTCTTGACAAAGGCAGAGCCGTTCAGACACGAAAGTTTGTCAAAGAATAAATCATCCTGCTCTATACTATTTGTGTTGAACAATTATTTTCCTGTTCACATGAGAAGTATTGTCATCTACTGTGAGCAAATACACTCCATTTTGCAAATCGTAAACAGGAATCTTGATTGTTGTTTCAGAAGAAATAAATTCAATTATTGTTTTTCCAAGCAAATCTGAAATTCGAATCCTTTTCTTTTCTGGTCGATTCAATTCCAGGGTGAATTCCCTATCACAAGGATTTGGTGACAATTTTACTTCTAAGGGAATCAGTACTTCAACTGAGCTGGTTCCAACCTGTATATAAACTTGTCCGTTAACAGGCAAAATACTCCGCTCAATGCCACAATTGCTTAGTGCAGAGATGGATCGTATATATAATGTGAGAGTTTGAGAGAATGGTACCAGTGTACTAATTTTAAATTCTACATAACCTATAGTGTCAGAAATATAATACCTGTCTTGTTTGTCTAAACGTGCCATCATGAATCCAAAGCTTAGTGCGCCTGAACTTGGAGGCACCATATTCTTTGCTATACGTAACTCAGGAATCAAACCTAATTCATTATCCAATGCCTCAATGCGTATTGAAGCTATATCGGTGAACCCGGAATAATCAATTGCATCAAAGGCGAATGCGCTTAACGTATCCAGACCGAGAAGACTATCGCTAAGTACAAAATAGAAACGAATCGTATCACCTGGGAATACAATACTTGCATTCGGAATTAAAGAAAAAGTAGAAGTGGGCAAATTGGTTTGTATGTCCCGCTTACGCAATGAAACTGGATAAGGATACCAATAGAAATCCTCATAGCACTGAAAGTCGAGACTATCAACACTGCCATCTCCATTTGAATCCGAATATTTATAATTGAGACCATCACAAAAACTACCGCTCCAATCAGTCGCATAATCACTAAAAAGATATGGTTCCAGACCAATATTCGATGGCCATGGCTCTCGAGAGTGTCCCTGTGCTCCATATGCAAGGTTAAGACGCGCGATATCTGAATAGGAGACTATGCGATCGTGATTTGAATCCATGGGCCAGAATACAGATGTTGAGTCCACTAATCCATTGAATGAGGAATCAAGTGTCGCAACGAATGAAGAAAATTTATTGTCAGCATACATAAATGCATTGCTTGGGTAAGCCCCTCCTATGAAATAAACTCCTGAAGGATGCTTCCGGATTTGTGTTATTCCCCTTAGCGCGAATGGAAAATCCTTAGATAAAATTTGTTGACCTGCAGAATTATGAACGCCTAATTGTCCGATAGAATTCAGCCAGGCATATCCACCATCAAAAGTAAAGTCACCTGTACATGCTCCAGGAGCAAAGCTTGCCCATAACACAAAGCCATTGCTCGGATCTAACCGTCGAATTGTATCCGAGCCAACAGCATATAAAAAACTGTCATTGGCAGCATAATATCCGCCATATGGAATTGACCAAAGAATATTCCCGGTGCTGTCCCTTCTTTCTAAAAATTGTTGGTGTTTAATCAACTTATCTGAATTTGTGTAATTATTTATCAGAATATCCGGAGTATTCACTGCATTAAGGATTCTGATTCCATATGGTGAGATTATGTATAGTGAATCTCTACCTTGACATGCGTAATTTCCTTCAGCTGTAACATAAAGATCATAAATCTCTTCTCCCATATAGCCTGAAGGAAAAGAATAGTTCCATCCTGGCACTCCCCTTTTAACTAAACCTGAGTTCCATACAGAGAATGAAGGATTTGCATACAGAGTTGAATAAAGGAATCCACTGTCTGGCGTCGCAATTAAATCCGTAATAATGTTAAACTGCATACCACTGTTATAGCTTGTGAATATCTGGCCAGTTACATTGACTGAACTGTCAAAAAGAAAAAGCTTCGATTCATCCGGATTTATCTTTACATAAGTTGCAATACTTCCATTTGGAATAATTGCCGTAATCTGTGGTCCACAAAATTCTCCGTTTTGAAAACGATAGTAATTATCGGAACTGAAACTTGTTTTCTTAATCAGCGTCGATTGTGGATAGAGCAGTTGAGTCGTTATTGCTAATAAAAATGTGAAAATAGATTTCATAGTAACAGTTGTTTAAATGAAAAGTATTATGAATACTACACGGGAACGTCTAATTCATAAATAGTCAGACCACTAAATTAGGTGTAAATTTTCTCTCGTTTGTACTGCTTTTTGGTATACTGTCACGAACCGGGGGTCAATGCAGTAAAATCAAAGCCGGGCGAATATAAGAATCCGCTGAAGCCTCTCCAGGATAAAATTTAAGACTTAAAATTGCCTTGATTTTAGTTTCCTTATCTTTGCCATTCTCTGTCCCTATGGCAACATATCCTGATTTTTCCATTTACTGCAACAGTCTCACCAAGTATTCCCGTTATCAGACACGTGAAGTGAAATGTGGCAACCTTGGCATCGGTGCCAATAATCCTATCCGTGTTCAATCCATGACTACCACGGATACGATGAATACCCTGGCAACGGTGGAGCAAAGTATCCGTATGATAGAAGCGGGATGCGAACTGGTTCGGATCACGGCTCCAAGTATACACGAAGCAAAGAACCTGGAAGTCATTCGCAAGGAATTGCATCAACGGGGTTATTTTACACCCCTGGTGGCGGATATACATTTCACCCCGAACGCCGCTGAATGGGCGGCGCGGGTGGTTGAAAAAGTTCGGGTGAACCCGGGAAATTATGCCGACAAGAAAAAATTTGAAACAATAGATTATTCCGATACCGCTTACAACGCCGAGCTGGATCGCATACGGGATCGTTTTACACCACTCATTAAAATATGCAAGGAGTTGGGTACGGCCATGCGTATTGGTACAAACCATGGCTCCCTGAGTGATCGTATTTTGAGCCGCTATGGAGATACCCCACTTGGAATGGTGGAATCCGCCCTGGAGTTTTTAAGAATCTGCGAAGACAATTCTTATTTCAATATTGTGCTTTCCATGAAAGCCAGTAACCCGCAGGTGATGGTGCAGGCTTATCGATTGCTCATCCAAAAAATGAGAGAAGCGAAAATGAATTATCCGCTGCACCTTGGTGTGACGGAGGCCGGCGAAGGAGAAGATGGCCGCATTAAATCCGCTACCGGCATTGGCACTTTGCTGGAAGATGGAATAGGTGATACGGTTCGTGTTTCACTGACTGAAGATCCTGAATTTGAAATACCGGTAGCCAAAATGCTTGTTGATCGTTATAGTCAACGTGCTGAAATACAAAAAGAGATTACAGCACTAAAATCGTTGGCTCACTCCCCTACTCTCCTTTTGAATATAAACGGAGAGAAACCTTTTCCACACACAACTTCGGAGAACAGCAGGTGCCCCGGGTGATCGCAGATCTTAGTCACAAAGAAAAAATCACCGCAGCTTCCTTGTTCCCTGTTGGCTATAACTATTCAGTTCAGCTTGACAAGTGGAACCTGAGTGACCAGGCCTGTGATTATATCTATACGAAAGACAAGGTGTTGGATTTTGAAATTCCGGGGACGCTGGGGGTTATTGTCGATCAGACTAGCTGGTTGAAACACACAAAGAAAGACCGGCACTATCCATTATATCCTTCTTTTGAAAATTTTCTTCAATCTGAAAAATCAGCTGAATTAAATTTTGTTCAGGTGGATATTGCTACTCTGTTTAAAGAAGGCAGTTCGATATTTTCCGCGCTATCCCAAAAATGTGGTCTTTGTTTTTGAATCCTTCAATCCACATGGGATGGCAGAAATCCGTCGTATGTTTATTGAGCTGATGATGCATCAGGAGATTGGTGGTGTTCCTGTCATCATCAAGCGAACTTATCCGGCTCTGAGCGAAGAGGAATTGCAGATCCATGCAAGCACGGATGCGGGGGCACTTTTTCTGGATGGCTTCGGAGATGGGATATGGCTGGACGCGAAGGGAAATATTTCCGAAAAGAGTGTCAATGCACTTGCATTTGGGATTCTACAAGCCACACGAACGAGGATTTCAAAAACTGAATATATTAGTTGTCCGAGTTGCGGACGAACCTTATTTGACCTCCAGGAAACAACGGCCAGAATCAGATCACGTACAGATCACCTGAAAGGAATCAAAATCGGAATCATGGGTTGCATCGTGAATGGTCCGGGTGAGATGGCTGATGCCGACTACGGTTATGTTGGTACCGGTCCGGGTAAAATTACTTTGTACAAAGGGCAGACTGTCGTTCAGAGAAATGTTTCTGAGGAGAAAGCTGTTGATGCGCTCATCGAACTAATCCGTGAGCATGGTGACTGGGTGGAAGTGGGAAACACTACCGAATTATTCAGCTAAGCTTGTTACAGTTTTGTTAGGTTCATTTCATAGAACTTTTTCCATTGCCCTCCTTCAAGGCGGTATTCTCCAATTTCATTCCACTTATTTTCAAGCAGGCGGATGGTGTAACGGACTTCAGGAGTCTGCGGGTTGCTGAAACCCCAGATGAATGTACCATCTTCTTCCACTTTCACATTGGCATCCACGTATTTTCCGTCTGATTTGAAAGCACGCATTAAGTACTTTCCTGTAAAAAGATCGTATGAAATTACTGCGAAGGCCTCGTGGACAATGTTTTTATCGTCATTATTTACACCTACTCCATCGATCAATATTACCGAGCCCTTGGCCTTATGTGTAATATGTTCCTCCTGACTGAACAGTTTTTTCTCCGTTCCAATCATGATCCAACCTTCACCGGTCCAGTCGCCGCTCAACCAATTAATTTTATCCATGGCGACCAAGGTGAGACTATCAGGTGTCTGGCCTCTTTGTGCAAAACAGAATGATGTAAGAAATAAGAGTATTACTGTTAATCTGGTTTTCATTTGATGATGATTTTATGTAAAAATACAATTTGATATTTCAATTATCCATTTATTTAGATGGCAGATAGGTACTGATGTCCGAAACATATTTTTCAAAAGCCTTTACCCCTTTCCTGGTAATAGAACAAGTAGTCAAGGGATAATTATCGCGAAAGGACTTTTTCACCACAATATATTCAGCTTCTGACAATTTTGTTATCTGCACGCTGAGGTTTCCTGAACTTGCCCCTGTTTTTTCCTTGAGAAAGGAAAACTCAGCTTCCTTTACAGCGACCAGGAGCGACATGATGGCTAAGCGTAGCTGACTATGTAATAAGGGGTCAAGGTCTTTAAACATATATTAATTGGCAGGACTCCTTGTGCAAATAAATATTGGAGTATTGTAGGTGCCTAAGCATCAGATCAATTATAATAAGTTTTTATTGCACTGCAATTTCTTGTCTCTTATCGTGAAATTTTTTCTTCAGCAAGTGTCCCGGAATAATATAGCCCAGCAAAACAGCTAAAGCAAGCAAGACCAGTTGCGTTTCGAATAGAACAAAAGCCGATATGATTCCTAATATCCAATTTAAAATACCACCAATGATCAGGGGTTTGAATTGAATTATTCCGCCGGATGTAAAGAGCCAGATACCGTAGACCATCATCACCAGGGGATATGCCATCAATCCGAGTTTGGACATAAACAACAGTACAGTGAATAAGGTCACAAGAAATGCGATTAAAACGTACTTCAAAATTTCATCGGTATATGTTTTGATTCTTTGCTTCTTTCCTTGCCTGTATCCATAGATCATGGAAGCGATTCCACCTGCAGGCATCAGGATCATCCATCCGAAATTACTGTAGGAAGGATCTAATTTCATCATTGTAAATTGAAGGAAGCAGGCAATAAAGACTAGCCATCCCCAAAGCAAATAATGAAAACTATCATCTTCGAAATCTCTTTTTGCGGAGCTGATCATTTTGTGGATCAATTCGAGACTCTCTTGTTCCCGGGGTGCTTGTTCTGTATAGGCCATGATGAATAGGTTTTAATTTATCGACACAAACATAAAGTAGTTTATTCTATAAACCTAATTGAATGCTAAATACCATTATTAATATAGTGATTTTCAACAATATAATCTTATAACTGGGCTCCTATTCACAAACTTCAACTCGTCATCGTCATCCGGAGCATGAGATGGGCTTGAATACTATGGGGATGTTGGCCTGTAATTGTGAGAAGGACTTGTCGGGTCATTTCAGAGATACGATCAAAGTGGAATGTAAATTGGATACTAAATCGTACAAAGTAAACGTTGAACGTTAATGGTTGAACGTTAATCGATATACATTAGGCAGACAAAAAATAACCATGCTCAATCTTCTCCGGGATTCCCGAGGCCAAACACTTCTTTCGCTACCCAACCTTTTCCCCAATCATTCATTTCCTGTTCGTTGTAGAGTGAAGGATAGAAAATTCTTCTTTGAAAACGTGGTGGTAAATACTTTTGCCAATTAGTTCCTCCGGTTGCTTTGATATCTTCCGGATCCTTCTGCAAGTAACGAACAGCGGATTTGTAATGACTGAGTGGCCAGTTTATATTCACGCTGATATCAAGTAGTTTTAACGCAGCAATGATCTTTTCATTTTTCCGGTCATCCTCCGGTAAAGCCTGATAGATCTTCCATAAATTTTTCTCGCTGTACTCTTCAGCCAGTGCGACAAGCACCGCCGAGTACTTTTCTTCAAATTGCTTTAGCGTTAAAGTTTTTTTTCCTGTTGACAATTCGGTGGCTCCTGCTTTCCAATAAATTTGTTCGAACATTTCAGGAATCGATGCATTCTTTCTTTCCATGCTCTTCTCTTGCATCTTTATCGACCAGACGAATAAAATCCGTAGAACAAATTTCGATCATTCTGTATTGTGCGCTTTGAAATCCGCTGGCAGGTAAAAGACTCATTCTGAATTTTAGGAATTGCTCAGGCTCCATT
Source organism: uncultured Bacteroidota bacterium (assembly GCA_963775555.1). Taxonomy (GTDB): domain Bacteria; phylum Bacteroidota; class Bacteroidia; order AKYH767-A; family 2013-40CM-41-45; genus QQVM01. Next base: position 191,766 of record CAVZJJ010000003.1, read on the forward strand.
CCGGCAACCATTACTTCAAAGGAACGAATAAGGTTATCGAAGTAGCAGTTGATACGGATTATACTCTGGCAGAAAAAATTTGGCATCAATATTCTCCTTTTCGGCTATCTGTTTGATATTCATGTAGACACAACTTGAAATAAAGTTCTGTGATCTGATGATACATGATAAATATTTCCTCATCAGGAAAACTGGTCTTTGGACTTTGTAGGGAGAGTAAAGTGTCGACATGAATATAATCCCAGTAGGTGAGATAGTCGGCATACAGGAGTCCATCGAGATACGAATTCAGATCCTGACCCATGGCCAGGTACTTCTTTTCAAGGGCTTCAATCTCTTTCAACAATTTCAGGTTTCAATTCCATGGGGTAATTTCGGAAAGATCTTTGAAAGACAAACGGATAAAGCCGAATTAATATATGAAGGTGATCGTAGAATTCGTATCTCGTTGATATCAGTCCAGAACAATGGCCGGAGTGTTGGCAAGATTCTCGTAATCTGTACAAATCCATTTTAATGGAGCCGATCAGAATATTTGTTTGTACACGGATTGGAATTCGGTTTTTATCATCGCTCACCCAAACGGTCATATCTTCCTGCTCTTTGAATACACGACCTTCCTGCAGCATTGGACGTAATTTAATGCAACGAAAAGTTCCTTTTTTTGTCTTCACTTCTTCCCTGCCAAGAAATTTCAGGTTCAAGGGCATGGTGGCATCATCAAGGTATCCGGTAATTTCAAACTGATCACCTTCTTTTGCATTTGTAAAATCAATTGTGCGGGCATAATAAAAAGCGGAGACAAGATCCTGAGTATATTCAGGAATTGAAATAGTTGCTTTCTCACTCGTGGCGGAATCTTTGTAATGGTTAAAACTCACATTCTGATTAATCATATAACCACCTTCATTCACTCGTCGGATAAATAACCATGGCATCATACTTTGTTGATCGATCACACTTTCGTATCTGTCACGAACTTTAAAAAACCAATCGAAGGCACCCAGAGTTCTGCCGGTACCTACGACGTGATAACAATCTCTTCCGGCAAAAGTGCTAACGTCTTTTTTGACTTCAAGGATCGCTTCACCTGCATCAAGAAAACCATAGTGTATCCGGAACTTTAAAATCTCTCCTCTTTGAAAAGCTTCATTTTTAACCGTACGTAAAGTTTTTTGACCTGCAACTACATGACTGGAGATGAGGAAGAGCAAAAATGACAAGAATAGAATTCTATTGTTCATGCAGCAAGGTTTGCAAAGATTGTTCCAAAGAGCCATTGCCTTAAACCGGCTAAACAAGCTTCTGCAATCAGCTTGTTAGCATTTAAAACAAGCATAAATATTTTATATATGATTACGAATTCACCATTACCAGAGGAAAAATGCTAAAAGCGAAATCCGGGAAATTGAATTATGATATCTTGAATCATCTTCACCAAGGAATATCTTCAGATGCAGACTCTTCAAAACTAAATATTCTCAGATGTTCCACTTGGCTTTCAATGAAAATAGCTTTCCGATCAGGCAGGATCATATCCTCTTCTTCACCAATCACAGGAGGCATTTCATCTGAAGTATCTGCTTCTGTGATTACTTCGGATGCATTCTATAGTTATCTCAGATTCAGAATACTTCTACGTGCAATAATTTCCCTGTTCATCTTTCGTCCTGACAGTCAGCATTCACTCAATTCAGTCAATTTCCTGCACAGGGCCTGCTTCTCTTGCTCAGTAACTAAAGTACTCCTCATTCTCCTCATTGCCATATTCTGAAGCAGTACCAATTTCATTTTGCTCCATGTGTAAATCTTTCAACTGAGGAAGATCTTTCGGATTTTGAATTCCAAAATAATCCATGAAATTTTTACTGGTAGAATAAAGTACTGGACGACCCGGGCCTTCACTCTTTCCGGAAATGCTCACCATTTCTTTTTCCAGCAATTTATGTATTGCATAATCACAATTTACACCACGGATATGTTCCACTTCACTTTTGGTGATGGGTTGTTTATAAGCGATAATCGCAAGCGTTTCCATCTGAGAAATAGAAAGTTTCTTCTTCGACTTGTGTTGAATCAATGCAGATATCGTAGCATGAAATTCTTTCTTGGACAGAAACTGATAGCCTTCAGAAATTTCTTCCAGACAAAAAGGATAATCTTCTGAAGCATACTTTAATTTAATCTCTTCAAGTGCGCTGTAAGAATTGTTTCTTCACTCTAGATCCCAGTCAAAGGAGATTTTCAGGGAACCGGCGATTTCATCAATTGAAATGCTTTGTTCGGAGCAAAAAATAAGGGCTTCTATATGTTGATTTAACTGATTCATTTTCAGGGCTTAGGTAATTCTTGATTTGAGCAGGCAAATTAGACTATTTTAGGCAATTACACCAAATAACCTGTAATAATTTTTCAACTAAAGACCTGTTTACAAAGACAATAAATTATACAATTTTTTCAGAATGCCCGAATAGGAAATCCTTGCTCGAATTGCAGAATTTAGGTCTAAGATTACAATGTTTACAATGCGTCCGGGCACAACCACCACCTTTTTAGGGCTTTGTCCGGCAAGGAGTTTTTGAACTTCATCAGCATTTAAAACTTCTTTTTCAATTTCTTCTTTATTCAAGGCAAGTGAAATTTCCAGGTTGAATTTTGTTTTTCCATTGACTGAAATAGGATACGCAAACTGATCTTCGACCAAGATATTCTTCTTTGAATTCAGGAAAACTTGCATGACTTATACTTTCCTTATGTCCAAGTTTCTCCCAAAGTTCTTCAGCAACATGAGGAGCATAAGGAGAAACGAGAATTGCCAGGGGTTCAAGTATCGCGCGTTTATGACATTTCAAATCCGTCAATTCATTTACACAAATCATGAAATTACTTACGGAAGTATTAAATGAATAACGATCAATATCTTCAATTATTTTCCTGATGGTTTTGTGAAGAACCTTGAATTCTGCTTTTGATGGTTCTTCATCAGTGACAGACCAAATAAGATCTTTTGATCCTCTGTCCGGAGTATGATACAACTTCCAAAGTTTACGAATGAAATTGGAAGTTCCACTGATTCCATTTGTGTTCCAGGGCTTAGACAGTTCGAGAGGGCCGAGAAACATTTCATAGAGGCGCAGGCAATCGGCTCCGTATTTTTCTATCATTGCATCCGGACTCACCACATTCCATTTCGACTTGGACATTTTTTCCACTTCAGCTCCACACACATAAACTCCATTGTCTGCCTGAAGCTTCAGCTTTGGTGTTTTTGTCTTCAAGAATAAATGTCGCAGTTGGTATAATCACTTCTCCATTTTTTAAAAGCATTAATATCCAGAATATCATTTTCACCAGATTTACATCAACGTGTAAAGCAGTCGTTTCATACTTATGCTTTCAGGTTAGACGAAACAAATTGATTGGAATCTTTTATTCTGTACACAAAATTTGATCGACCCTGTATCATTCCCTGGTTGATCAGTTTCTTCGCAGGTTCAATAACCGGAATCAGTCCAAGATCAAATAGAAATTTAGTCCAGAAGCGGACATACAATAGATGTCCGGTGGCATGTTCGGCACCTCCGATATACAAATCCACATCGCTGCCAGTAATTCAATGCTTCATCGGAGGCAAATCCTTCTTGATTTCCGGCATCCATGTAACGAAGAAAATACCAGGATGAACCGGCCCAACCAGGCATGGTGGTCGTTTCGTATTCATACTTTTCCTTGATACTTCCAGTTCTTTGCTCTGGCTAGAGGAGGTTCTCCATCTTCAGTAGGCAAGTATTTATCGACTTCCGGTAGGATTAAAGGCAATTCTGCTTCAGATAATGGATGAGGAATTCCATCTTTATAATAGACAGGAATTGGTTCACCCCAATAACGTTGACGACCGAAGATTGCATCACGCAAGCGGAAATTAATTTTTCCATTACCTAATCCACGCGCTGTAATCTTCATCAATTACTTTTCGCATGGCTCTTTCACTTTCATTCCATTTAGAAAATCTGAATTGATGCACACACCCTTCTTTAGCATCGAAAGATTCTTCCTGAATATTCATATTCTTCGGCCCCTTGAATCACCTGAATAATGGGAAGGGAAAAATGTCTTGCAAAAGCATGATCGCGTTCATCGTGTGCAGGAACAGACATGACTGCTCCGGTTCCATATCCGGCCAAGAACATAATCTCCGATCCAGACTGGAATTGATTTTCCGGTGAAGGGATGAATCGCATAAGCTCCGGTGAATACACCTGTGATGCGTTTTACTTCAGCCATTCTTTCACGTTCGGAACGTTTCTTTACTTCTTCAATATAATTTTGAACGGCAGCTTTTTGCTCATTACGTTGTTATTTTATCGACCAATTCATGTTCCGGTGCAAGTGTCATGAAAGTGGCACCGAAAATTGTATCCGGACGGGTAGTGAAAATTTCAATTTATCAATTCTGAATTTTGCAACATTGAACTTCAGCTGTGCACCTTCACTTTTCCCAATCCAGTTACGTTGTTGTTCTTTGAGTGATTCAGTCCAGTCGATGCCATCAAGATCATTGAGCAGACGGTCAGCATAAGCAGTGATCCGAAGGCTCCATTGCTTCATTAATTTCCTCTCTACAGGATATCCTCCTCTTTCACTAAGACCTTCTTTTACTTCTTCATTCGCCAAAACAGTTCCCAATGCAGGGCACCAGTTAACCGTGGCTTCAGAAATATAAGCAAGACGATAATTCAAGAGAACATCCGCCTTTTCTTTTTCAGAAAAATTTTTCCACTCATCAGCAGAGAAAGTAATGATTCCTGATGCATGAGCAGCATTCAGACCTGTATTTCCATCTGTAGTTGAATTCTGTCAATGAGCTTCTCGATTGCCTCTGCTTTTTTTGATTGGTTATTATACCATGGAGCCAAACAAGTTTGAGAAAAATCCATTGTGTCCATTTGTAATAAGCTGGATCGGAGGTTCGCACCTCACGACTCCAGTCAAAAGAGAGACCGATATTATCCAGTTGTTCCCGGTAGCGATTGATATTTTGTTCGGTAGTAATTGCAGGAGGCTGACCGGTTTGAATGGCATATTGTTCTGCCGGCAATCCAAAGGCATCATAACCCATCGGATGCAGGACATTAAATCCTTTCAGTCTTTTGATAGCGGGCATAGATATCAGAAGCGATATATCCAAGCGGATGACCAACATGTAAACCTGAACCGGAGGGATAGGGAAACATGTCGAGCACATAATATTTGGGTCGTGAAAGCTCAAGCTCCGCCTTGAAAGTTTGATTTTCCTTCCAGTAGTTTCTGCCATTTTTTTTCAACTTCTCTGAAATTGTATTCCATAAACCTTTACCGAAATCTTCAATTAGTATGCAGATAGAATAAGGAATGATACATTAAAGTGTTCCGCTTGCATTAAAAGCAATTCTGCGAAAGCCCATGGCTGATCAAAGCTTCTGAACATGCGAATGTAGAAAAAAAGCTGAAAAGAGAGCTCGAATTCCGGCTCAAGAGCCATTTTTCTTTTTCTACTTTCGTTGCGGAATTCATGCAGACCGAAGCCCACTAAAAACAGCAATAGAAGATTACGGTCTTCCTATATCTCCGCCATACTCAGTATTTCACTGGTGCTACTGATGCTGGGCCTTTTGGGATTGCTTGTGCTGGACGCGAAAAAGATATCAGATTATGTAAAGGAGCATGTTGAGTTGAATGTTTTTTAAATGATGGAATTGCTCAATTCAGACATTCAACGTTTTCAGAAAAAAATTGAAAAGCAGCCCTATGCTAAATCAGTAGTATATATTTCAAAACAGCAAGCATCTTGACAGTCTCATGAAAGAATTGGGAGAAGATGCCTTGGGCATGCTGGAGTCCAACCCACTTCCTGCCACGCTCGATATGCGTGTTCATTCTGAATATTCCAATCCGGATAGTCTAAAGAAAATCCATGACGAACTTGCGGCGAGTAATCTGGTGAGAGAGGTTACCTATCAGCAAACGGAAGTGGACAAGATGAATGAAAATTTCCGTGCGATTGCCATGGTGATTCTTGTATTTTGCGGTTTGTTATTTTTCATTGCAGTTGCTCTCATCAACAATACAATACGACTTGTCCATGTATAGTCGCCGCTTCCTGATTAAAAGTATGCAATTGGTAGGGGCGACAAAAGCTTTCATCCGCTGGCCTTTCCTGAAAAAAGGAATTTTTCATGGTATTTATGCCGGAATTATAGCAGGCATACTTCTTAGCGGAGTCATTTATTTTATTCATAACCGCTTTCCGGAGCTGGGTCAACTTTCCGATATGAATATGCTGGGCATCCTTGTAGGGGGTGTTCTTGTTCTGGGATTATTGCTATCATTCCTTTCCACTTTTTTTGCCGTAAACAGGTATTTGAGGCTGAAAACGGACGAACTTTATTAGGAATAGGTGAAGGAAAGTATGCAGTATCTTCAAATAGAAATCTGCGCTTTGAAGAAAATTTCTTGTTAAAAAAACTATATTTGCAGGCAGAAATTTGAGGTTTGACTTTGAACGCAAGCCTCAGGAATTATACAATCATTTTATCCAATAAAACGATCCTTCCACATGTCAAAAAAACTCGTTAAAACAGCAGAAGATTTTCCGTTTGGGAGAGATAATTTTATCATCCTGCTGATTGGTATAGCGGTAATTTTTGTTGGATTTGCTATGATGTCAGGCGGAGGCTCAGATGATCCTAAAGTTTGGAATCCCGAGATTTTCAGTTTCCGCAGAATTACATTGGCTCCCATTCTCGTCATATCCGGCTTCATCATTGAAGTATATGCGATATTGAAAAAATCAAACGATTGACATTCTGATCTGTTTGATTTTCTCCGTGACAAATAGATTTTAACCCCGCGGATTTTTTTCATCATGACTCCATGGCAGGCCTTTGTACTGGGAATTATAGAAGGTATTACCGAATTTTTACCGGTCTCCTCCACGGGACATATGATCATAGGTTCTTCCCTGATGGGGATTGCCAGCGATGATTTCACCAAGACTTTTACCGTAGTGATTCAATTGGGAGCCATCCTCTCCGTGATTGTACTTTATTGGAAAAAATTTCTTCCTGTTAAAGGAGATCTGCAACGAAGTTTTGATTTCTATAAAAAACTTCTGATTGCTTTCATTCCTGCAGTTTCTTTGGACTCCTTTTTAAAAAGTACATCGATATGCTATTGGAGAATGTAGTGGTTGTTGCCATCGCTCTTTTAATCGGAGGAATTATCTTCCTGCTCCTTGACAAATGGTTTGCAGAAGCTGAAGAGAGGGGAAGTGACATGCCTGAATTCTGACAATAAGGCGCTTAAGATTGGTTTTTTCCAGGTTCTTGCCATGATACCGGGGGTATCAAGATCAGCGGCAACCATCATCGGCGGACTTACTCAGGGGCTGAATAAAAAAGCAGCAGCTGAATTTTCCTTCTTTCTTGCTGTACCGACTATGTTTGGTGCTACTGTGAAAGACCTTTGGGATTTTTATCATAAGGGTGTGGGCTTTCAGGATAATCAGATTGGCTGTTGATTTTTGGAAATATTATTGCCTTTATTGTAGCCATGCTGGCCATCAAAACCTTTATCACCTATCTGACACGGCATGGTTTCCGGATTTTCGGCTATTACCGGATTCTCGTCGGTAGTCTTATCCTGATTTTACACCTGCTGGGAGTTGAACTCTCGATGTTTTAAAGGGATTATATCGCAGCATTTTACCATGAATCTCGCCGAACAAATTTTTCTCTTCAACAAACCCTATCGCTGGACATCATTCGATGTAGTGCGCAAGGTGAAAGGGGCCATCATTGCATCACTTAAAAGAGAAGCCCTTCAACCTGAACTGCGCATCAAACTAAAGGTCGGTCATGCCGGGACTTTGGATCCATTGGCTACAGGATTATTAATAGTATGTACGGGTGCCTTCACGAAAAAAATTCAGCAGATTCAGGATGCTGAAAAGGAATATACCGGGAGTTTTTATCTGGGTGCAAGCACTGCCAGTCATGATTTGGAATCCGAGGTAGTCGTGAACCAGGTAGTCAGCTCCATTGATCCTATACTTTTAGAAGAAACAGTGAAAAGTTTTATTGGCAAACAACAACAGACTCCTCCGGCCTTTTCCGCAGTTAAAATTGAAGGCCAAAGGGCTTACAAGCTGGCCCGAAAAGGCCAAAAACCGGAAATTAAAGCAAAAGAAATAGAGATAAGTGTTTTCGAAATCACAAAAATTATTCTTCCGGAACTCCATTTCCGGGTGATCTGTACTAAGGGCACCTATATTCGAAGCCTTGCCTACGATTTTGGGCAGAAATTGGGTACCGGGGCCTACCTATCCAGCTTATGCAGGACGCGCATCGGTGAATACCATCTCGCCGAGTCCAGTGGACCCCTTGGAATTCTCGACACAACTGTCTGAATATCAATAAGATTAAAATATTTTGCACTTTCTTTGAATTTATCTTTCAAAACCCTTTACAAGGGGGGGGGCAGGGTATTATCTTTGCCGCCCTTCATTTATTTTGAAGACTTTTTACAACCACACTAAGTATGAAATTATCGCAGTTTAAAATCAGCGTTCCAGAGAACCTTATCGCAACACATCCGGCAAAGAACCGGGAAGATGCGCGCCTGATGGTACTGGACCGGAAAACAGGAAAAATAGAGCATAAACATTTCAAAGACATTCTTGGCTACTTTAACGAGAATGATGTGATGGCCGTAAATAATACCCGGGTATTTCCTGCCCGACTCTATGGTAATAAGGAAAAGACCGGAGCCAAGATTGAAGTCTTTCTTTTACGGGAACTGAACCGGGAAAGCCGCCTGTGGGATGTCTTGGTAGATCCTGCCCGCAAGATTCGCATCGGAAATAAGCTTTATTTCGGTGAGGATGATTTGCTGGTAGCAGAGGTCATCGACAATACGACCTCAAGAGGGCGCACCTTGCGTTTCTTATTTGACGGTCCTTATGAAGAATTCAAAAAGACTATTACTGCATTAGGAAATACACCTTTGCCGAAATATATCAAGCGTAAAGCCGAACCGGATGATGTTGAGCGATACCAAACTGTATTTGCCCGCCATGAGGGTGCGGTTGCTGCACCAACAGCAGGACTGCACTTCAGCATGCCCTTGGTGAAACGACTTGAGTTAAAAGGAATTCAATTTGCAGAATTAACGCTGCACGTAGGACTTGGGAACCTTTCGTCCGGTTGAAGTTGAAGATCTCACCAAACACAAAATGGATTCTGAGCAAGTGATCATCACCAAAGAGTGTTGTGATATTGTGAACAAAGCGAAGGCAAATAAGAAAAGAATCTGTGCAGTGGGAACCACGGTGATGCGAGGAATCGAATCTTCAGTTTCTACTCAGGGTGAATTAAAACCATTTGACGGTTGGACGAATAAATTTATTTTTCCTCCATACGATTTCAGTGTGGCGAATACCATGATCACCAACTTCCACATGCCTGAATCAACTTTGCTGATGATGGTAGCCGCTTTCGGAGGTTACGACAATATCATGCACGCCTATAAAGTAGCTGTGAAAGAAAAATATCATTTCTACAGCTATGGAGATGCGATGTTGATCATCTGATAACAATACATCAAATAAAAAAACCGGTTCTTTGTGAGAGCCGGTTTTTTTTGGAAAATATTTTTTTGTAATCAAGGAAAAATACCAAGCGCCTGATAGCTCACTCCCAACTTACGGATTCCGCTTACGAAGGCAGCTGTACGGAGATCATTGATCTTTGCGTTTTGCACCTTTACTTCCCTGATCTCATTGTATGCATAGAGCATTGTCTCTTCCAATCCTGAACGAACCAGATCGATTTCATCCGGGCCATGTACAAGGAGATTCCGGTGACGGGATTCCAATTGTTTTCCTGTAATGCTTTCCACGGCGGTAACTAATTCACTGTTGGCCATTTCGTGAAAGCGTTTTTCCATTCTTCCAAAGCGCACATGGGAAAGGTTTTTCAACCATTCGAAGTAAGAGACCGTTACGCCTCCTGCATTAAGATAAAGATCAGGAATGATCATTATGTTCTTTTCGAAAAGAATAGGTTCAGCATTTTTGGTTACCGGACCATTGGCACCTTCGGCAATAATTTTCGCTTTTATCCTGGCAGCATTATCCTGGGTGATTTGGTTCTCCAGGGCAGCAGGTATCAGGATATCACATTCCATTTCCAGGACATCCATTGAATTGGGAACATTGGTAGCTCCTGGGAAATTCAGGATGGAACCATTTTCTTTCCGGTGCTTAACAACCTCATCTACGTTAAGGCCTTTAGGATTGTAGATACCACCTTCCCGTTCAGCAATACCCACTATAATACCTCCGCCTTCCATGCAAAATTTTGAGGAATAGTATCCGACATTTCCGAGACCTTGCACAATAATCCGCTTATCGCGTATCCCGTTGCTCAGACCTAATTTTTTCATGTCTTCGGTATGGCTCAGTGCTTCACGTAATCCAAAAAACAATCCCTGTCCTGTGGCTTCGGTACGTCCCTGGATACCACCTTGTCCCAATGGTTTACCAGTGACACAACCTAAAGCATTCAAGTCATCATATTTAAATGTCGCGTAGGTATCGGCGATCCAGGCCATCTCCCTGGAACCACTCCCGTAGTCAGGAGCAGGGACATCAATCGCGGCACCGATCATACTTTTCTTAATCAGCTCGGTGGTATAACGTCGTGTGATCCGCTCCAGATGCTTATCCGAATATTTTCTCGGACTGATTTTTATTCCTCCTTTGGCACCACCAAAAGGCACATCTACTACAGCGCACTTGAAAGTCATCAGAGTAGCCAGGGCTTTCACTTCATCTTCATTCACAAATTCAGAGTAACGGATGCCACCCTTCGTTGGTGTTTTGTGATGACTGTGTTGGACACGAATTCCCTCAATGACTTCTATTTTTCCATCGACCTCAAGGGGGAAATAAAACTTGTAAATACTGTTGCAGATTTTAATCTGGTTTAATAATCCGGGTTCAAAGTCTGTAAAGGCCGCCGCCGTGTCAAATGCGGACATGACACCATCATAGAACTTCTTACCGTTTTCGAGATCGTTTTGCATAAATAGGTTTTAAAACTGGTCGGCAAATTTAATCAAGTTTTTTGCTCATTTACCTTAGAATAAAGTACTTTTATTGAAGGCTTAAATCTACCCCTTTAATTTGTAAACAATGAAAATTCTTGCCCGATTGATTGTTGGAGTTTTAGCTGTTCTAATAACCGCCTGGTTGCTCCCCGGAGTTCATGTGGACGGTATCCTGACAGCCATTGTAGTGGCTGTAGTGATTTCTTTCTTAAATGCCTTTTTAAGGCCGGTTCTTATTTTGCTCACCATTCCTGTCACCATTCTGACCCTGGGGTTGTTCTTATTGGTTATTAATGCTTTACTTATCCTATTAGCTGCTAAAATGATAGATGGATTTGCTGTTTCCGGCTTTTGGACTGCAATGGGCTTCAGTCTGATTCTATCGCTGGTGAGTTCAGTATTGCAGGCATTTGGTGAGGGTTCAAAGAGATAAAGAGCTAAATCCCTGATGCATAGAATACAATGAATCTTTTTCTTGTTTCCCGCTCCCGTCTTGCATCTATGGGAATGATAAAGACTTTGCAAAAAAATCGAAGAATTGATTTTTAGAGGGAGAAAGAAGAGCCTCTATTTCATCCTGATATCCTTCACATTCATCTGAATGTTTGTTTTTCCATTGAAAGAATTTTCTTCCAGGTTATAACATACATCAAAAGGAATCCTGCGTGAAATAAAAGGATAAAACTGGCCCATTTGGAAAGCGATTCCGTCCACACCAAAGCGGGTGGTCTGGTCCTCAGCCAGGTTTAGTTTGAGGTGATTATTTCCCACAACGCGTGAAAGGCCGGTGTCACGTACATTTTCTGTTCTGAAAACCGGACTCATGTTTCCGGGGCCGAAGGGAGCAAACTGTTTAAGGACATTGAAAAAAGAAGGGGTGATTTCGCTTAGTTTGAGGTTGGAATCTATTTCAATTTCCTGAATCAGGGATTTCTCATCAATAGTGGAGGCCACAATTTCTTCGAAGCGAATAGTAAACTTTTCAATATTCTCAATTTTCAGGGTAAGGCCGGCAGCATACATGTGTCCTCCAAACTGTTCCAACAAATCTGCGCAGGATTCGATGGCATTGTAAATATCGAAGTCCTTCACCGAACGAGCCGAACCTGTTGCCATACCATTGGATTCCGTAAGAATTACAGTTGGCCGGTAATATCTTTCAGTAAGTCGGGATGCGACAATTCCAATGACCCCTTTATGCCAGTCCTTATGGAAGAGTACTGTAGACTTCCGATTTCTAAACCGGGCATCATCCTGAATGAGCTGCAGTGCGTGCTCAGTAATGGTGAGGTCGAGTGCCCTTCTTTCGGTATTTTTTTCGTCAATGATTCGTCCTTCCGACAATGCATCAGTACGGTTCGCAGTAATTAGCAAATCCACTGCTTGCCTTGCATCCTGAATTCGACCGGCAGCATTAATCCGCGGACCGATGATGAATACAATATCATTCACTGTTAATTCTCTCTTCACCTGTACCATATCCAGAATGGCTTTGATCCCGGGACGAGGATTCGAATTGAGCCATTTCAAACCATGATATACAAGAATCCTGTTTTCATCAACAATCGGCACTATGTCTGCAGCCGTGCTGACGGCCACGAGGTCCAGATATTGCTCGAGTTTTTCAAAAGGTATATTATGTTTCCGGGCAAAACCCTGAACGAGTTTGAATCCAATGCCACATCCTGAGAGCTCATCGAAGGGATACACATCGTCGCTCCTTTTAGGATCCAAAACAGCAACAGCGGCAGGAAGAGTTTCTCCCGGGCGATGGTGATCGCAAATAATAAAATCAATGCCTTTACTTTTAGCATAGTCCACTTTATCATTTGCTTTGATACCACAATCCAAGGCAATCATTAAGCTGACTCCTGTGGATTCTGCATGATCAATTCCCTTGAATGAAATCCCATAACCTTCCTTATAACGATCGGGAAGGTAATAGTCCACGTTGTCGTAAATGGTTTTGATAAAAGAATAGACCAGTGCTACTGCAGTGGTACCATCCACATCGTAATCTCCGTAAACAATTATTTTTTCACCATCACGGAATGCTTCCTCGATACGGACAATGGCTTTGTCCATATCCTTCATTAGAAAAGGGTCGTGCAGATCATCGATGGAGGGTCGAAAAAATTTCTTTGACTCTTCGAAGGAAGTGATCCCGCGCTGAACCAATAAATTGGAAAGTGTTGGACTTATGTTCAGCGCTTCTGAAAGCTCCTTGATAATTCCTTCGTCTCCACGGGGTTTTAATTCCCAACGTTTCTCTCTTATTTCAACTTCCAACATAATAGAAAATAATTTGCAAGGTATAAAAATTGAACGCACCAGATTTCACTATATGATAATTAATCAAACTAAACAATGAAATCAAGGTTATTAAAAGTAAAAACACAACATCTGTGCGAATAAAATGAAAAGGTACTCACAACTTTTGCAAAGACAACATGCTTCCGGTAAGTCAATCCTGCCTTTAACTAAGATAGATTTTATAATTTATTCAAAGGCATTAATTCCGGTAACATCCATACCGGTGATGAGCAAATGAATGTCATGTGTCCCTTCGTAGGTGATTACTGATTCGAGGTTCATCATGTGCCTCATGATCGGATATTCACCTGTGATACCCATACCACCATGTATTTGTCGTGCCACGCGAGCAATCTGCAGAGCCATGTTCACATTATTTCTTTTCGCCATCGAAATTTGAGCAGGCGTTGCACGGTTCTCATTTTTCAAGACCCCAAGTCTCCAGGTCAGCAGCTGCGCCTTTGTAATTTCCGTAATCATTTCTGCCAGCTTTTTTTGAGTCAGCTGGAAAGCTGCAATGGGTTTGCCAAATTGTACACGCTCTTTTGCATATCGCAAAGCAGAATCGTAACAATCCAATGCAGCGCCAATGGCCCCCCAGGCAATACCATAACGAGCGGAATTAAGACAGCCGAGCGGACCTTTAAGACCCTTCACATTGGGTAAGATATTTTCTTTGGGCACTTTAACATTATCGAAAACAAGTTCTCCTGTTGCACTCGCACGCAATGACCATTTACCGTGAGTTTCCGGAGTTGTGAAACCTTTCATCCCTCTTTCGAGAATCAAGCCGCGAATGATTCCCTGTTCGTCCTTTGCCCAGACCACTGCAACCTGTGCAAAAGGAGCATTGCTGATCCACATCTTGGAACCATTCAACAGATAATGGTCCCCCATATCCTTGATAGTGGACAACATCCCTGATGGATTTGATCCATGGTCAGGTTCGGTGAGGCCAAAACAACCCATCCATTCACCACTCGCAAGTTTTGGAAGATATTTTTTGCGTTGTTCTTCGCTGCCATATGTGTAAATCGGATACATCACCAGTGAACTTTGAACAGAAGCGGTGGAGCGCAATCCCGAATCACCCCGTTCCAGTTCCATCATAATCAAACCATAACTAATCTGGTCAAGACCACCTCCACCATATTCTTCAGGAATGTATGGTCCAAAAGCGCCAATCTCCGCGAGGCCTTTCACCCATTGCTTTGGGAATTCGGCTTTCTGACAAGCTTCTTCAACAATTGGAGAAACTTCTTTTTTCACCCATTCGCGAACACTGTTTCGAATCAGGATGTGTTCTTCGGTCAATAATTCGTCCGCGAGATAATAGTCATGGTACTGAAAACGATCTTTACTCATAGTATATGGAATATTGTGTTTTTGTCTTTTGCTCAATTACTATTGCATTGAGATTTATAATGGAATATGTGAAATCCGCCTTCAACGGCTGCAAATTTAGTAAATATTCATTCCTTTGTTTATATGTCCTTTTCATCATTTCTACAGGCACGATATAACAGATGGTCATCCCTGCTTTTAATTGCTTTTGCATCTTTCCAGGTCTATTTTGGGCTAATACCAGGCTGGACAAGCATTCGGAGCGACTTTCCCAACTACTATGTTTCAAGTCGGCTGATTATTGAGCATCAGAATGACATCCAACTGTATAATAATTCCTGGTTTCAAGATCAGATTTACAAGCATCAAATGGATAGTCCGGGAAAGTTTGCCCCCTTCCCTCCGCCTACGGCTTTTATACTCCTTCCTATTTCCGGTTTGACTCCACTGAAGGCCAAAAGATGCTGGCTTATTATAAACGTTGGTTTTTTATTCTTGCTTTCACGCTTAATCAGTAAAATTTGTGAATTTGATTTCAAAGGCAGTCTGCTCCTGATCCTGAGCACCGGGATAGCCTTAGCGAATACAATGATGCTGGGACAGATGTACATACTCCTCTTGCTGAGTATGCTATGGGCCTATCACCTTCTGGTCGCAAAAAAAAGCAGTCTGCCGGGAATGATTCTGGGCGCAGGCATTGCGGTGAAATACTTCCCGGCAGTCTTCATTCCATCGCTCATTCATGCAAAGAGATGGAAATCACTATTGGTTTTATCACTGAGCATTCTTGTTTTAAATACAGCTGCCTTGTTCGTATTTGGCTGGAAAAATTATGCTGACTTTTTTCAAACAGTTTTCTTCCAACACCTGGATGGAAACCTGGAAGGGCAATCTCCCTGGTCTTATGCATTTCAATCCTGGAATGCGCTTGCTCATAACCTATTTAAGTATCATTCGACAGAAAACCCGGAACCTCTTTTCAAATCCGATACTCTATTTTATCTGTTTAAATATGGCATCCAGGTGATGATCCTCGCCTATAGCTCCTGGCTATTGTACATTCTCAGAAAAAGTAGCAGGTTTTTTGAAATAGGCATTCTTCTCCTCTCAACAACAATACTCTTTATAACACCGGCAGGTGCAACCTATCATAACCTGCTTTTACTATTACCTCTTTGCCTCTTTGCACGAATTGGAAACAAAGCGGACAATCGATACCGGAATTTCTGGTCGATATTACTGGGATGCGTTGTGCTTGGAGGAATACTTCCATTGGTCCAAAATAGAATTACTTCTTTTTCATTTATTCTTCCTTTTGCATTTTACCGGCTTTGGTTGCTTGGCATATTTTATTTCACAATTACCTATTGGTTATTGAAATCCCACAAAAAGAATTATTGGGAAGCCAGCGTTTGATATACAATCAATTTTGATCAACGAGCCTGTTAGTTTTATTCGAAAATTTTATTGTTAAAATTTATCCTCCTGCTGAAATTAAATCTCATTCCGAAAATCAATCTTATATTTGAGGAACAGAAATGAATAAGGTCCTCTTTTTTAATCCCCGTGCAGCATCGAGCAAGCCACGTATACCGAACAGCATCCTTCAGGTTGCTGCTTCGATTGATGGCAGCCGTGAATGGGAAATTGTAGACGGAAACCTGGAAGTCGATCCATGGGAGCGCATCAAGACCCATTTATCCGGCGGTAGCTTTCGCTACTTTGCCTGCACTGTGATGCCGGGACCCCAATTAAAACAAGCCATTCCCTTTTCAAAAAAAATAAGACAGTACTATCCGGACATCATCATTATATGGGGAGGATATTTTCCATCCAACCAGTCAGGCACGGTGATGAGTTCAGGATTTGTGGATTATATTATCAACGGACCTGGCGACAAGGCCTTTCCGGATTTGCTCAAGGCACTGGATAGCGGCGAAAACGAATTCAAGAATATTCCCAACTTAATTTATATTTCCAAAGAAGACCGAGAACTCAATAACAGCCAAGAAATTGTTGTTACACGCAAAGATGAATTATATGATCAGGATGAATTGCCTGCTCTGCCGTATGAAAAATTAAATCGCAGTTACCCACTCCGACGCTATCTTGGAAAGACCTACCTGGGAAGTAAAACTATAGCTTATCATTCCAGTTTTGGCTGCCCTTTTACATGCTCTTTTTGTGCTGTCGTGCCGATCTACAAAGCACGTTGGAGAGGCAAGTCTGCCGAACATATTTACAAAGACATTCTCTTCCTGAAAGAAAACTATGGCGGAAATGCCATTGAGTTTCATGACAATAATTTTTTCGTGTCAGAAAAAAGGACCATGGAATTTTCAACACTCATGCTTGGAGAAGAAATGAATTGGTGGGGAGAGGGGCGCATTGATACTATTGATAAATATTCTGATGAAACTTTATCTCAGATGCGTGCATCGGGTTGTCGCATGATTTTTTTCGGAGCCGAAACGGGCAATGATGAAATTCTGAAGAAAATGGATAAAGGCGGAACTCAAACAGCCGCACAAATTAGGAAGTTCGCTGCCCGCATGAAGCAATTCGATATTGTTCCAGAATATTCATTTGTACTCGGAACACCTGCAGATACTGAGCAAGAAGTATGGAATCAAATTCATTCGGATATAGAATTTATCCGCCAGATAAAAGAAATCAACCCTGAGACAGAGATCATCATTTATATCTATAGTCCGGTTCCTGCAGAGGGAAGCGCATTGTATGAGGCAGTACTTCGCTCCGGTTTTCGATTTCCCGAGCGACTTGAAGATTGGATAGCACCACACTGGGAAAAATTTGATTTGCGAAAAAACCCTCTCACCCCATGGTTGACCAAAGAAATGGTGGATCATATCCGGAATTTCGAAACGGTACTGAATGGATACTATCCGACAGTTTCTGACATCCGGCTCTCCTCAAGGAAAATGCGAATGCTTCGACTTCTCTCCTCATTCCGCTATCATAAAAAAGTATATCGATATCCTTACGAGATAAAAACACTTCAGAAAGTATGGAAGTACAGACAGCCGGAAACTGAAGGATTTTAACCATACCTGATTCTTGTTAATTCAATTAAACGGATGACTGCCTATTCACAGTCATATTGATTTCGCTATTCTCTTCAGAAAAGTTTATATTTATCCTGTTTGATTACAGGAAAATTCTTAAATTGTGATTAGTACCGACCCAAATCTTAGAAGTAAAACTGCTTTCCAAAAGTTGGAGAAAAAACTTCTGGAGATCATTCTGCGTCCATGGGTAAGATGGTACACTTCCAGCGACAGAGCTTATCGCTACAAGGATATTTCCATCCATATAAAATCAGGAGTGTTTCATCCAGGTTTATTTTTC
The DNA here is from genome assembly GCA_963775555.1 of uncultured Bacteroidota bacterium. GTDB lineage: Bacteria > Bacteroidota > Bacteroidia > AKYH767-A > 2013-40CM-41-45 > QQVM01. The sequence continues at coordinate 209,940 of CAVZJJ010000003.1, forward strand.
AGCACTAAAATTCTGCTCCGTCATTTGGCCACGCTTGAATTAAAAGGAAAAAAAATACTGGAATTGGGTGCCGGGACAGGACTCATGTCGATTTATGCCGCCTCATGCGGTGCTCAGGTGACGGCCAGTGACATCAACCCACTTTCAGTGCAAAACATTCTTGAAAATATATCGAAGAACCAGGAGCTGCTTCTCACTAATTCTGGTGAAGTGAAGGTAATCCAATCGGACCTATTCAAAAATATCAAACAAGAAAGGTATGATCTCATATTGCTGAACCCGCCATTTTACCGGGGAGAAATCCGAAGTGAAAGCGACTATGCATGGTATTGCGGCCCTGACCTTGACTTTTTTAAAGGATTATTTTCTTCACTGAAACACTATGCTCATCCTGCTTCAACTATTATGATGATTCTTTCCCAGGACACTGAAATAAAGCAGATCATTGAAGTAGCAACACAGCATGATGTAAGCCTCGAATGTATTCACCGTGAGAAAAACTTACTGGAGGTAAATTACATTTATAGAATAGTACCCGGCTATTCTATTCAAGAAATAAAACAAGAAGGCCGATGAGAGTATCGCAAAACAACGAAGCTATTGCGTACGAAACCCGTTTATTGCCTGAGGAGGCAGCGGTCTTACGCATACTTCTCTACTTCGATCTGTTTCAACATCCCTTGCTCACAGAAGAAATTGCCAGCTACTCAGAACAAGGCATGCATGGATTAGAAGAAGTGCGCATGATATTAAAACGGCTCCATATGGAAGGACTCATTAAATCGTGGAATTCCTATTACTTCATCAATCATTCTGAAAAAATTGTACAACGAAGGCTGGAAGGAGAGAAACATGCCATGAAAGCACTTGCAAGAGCTACCTGGTTTTCGGGATTGATGGCACGCTTCCCATTTGTCCGCGGAATTAGCTTATCAGGATCTATTTCCAAGATTTATATGGATAAACAGTCGGATATTGATTATTTTATCGTCACCTCCCCCGGCAGGATGTGGGTATCAAGGACCCTCCTGGTTATTTTTAAAAAGATATTCCTGTTTAACTCACATAAGTATTTCTGCATAAATTATTTTGTAACTGAAGAAAGTCTGCCAATTCCAAACAGAAATTTATTCAGTGCCACGGAGATGGCTTTTCTGATTCCCACCTATAACCTGCCACTCTACCGGAAGTTGATGCAGGAAAACGAATGGTACCGCGACTACTATCCGCAACTTGCTCTTCGTGATGCCCGCTGGGTGAGTAAAAAAGAAAAATTTATACTGAAACCAATCCTTGAAAAATTATTGTCAGGTAAGGCCGGAGAAAAACTGGATTCATTTTTCTTTCGATTGACCCTGGATCACTGGAAAAAGAAATTCAAACATTTCGATCCGGACACGTTTGATCTCCGCTTACGCTGCCGTAAAAATGAATCTAAACACCATCCTTTGGGTTACCAGGAAAAAGTCCTGGCTCAATATGAAAAGAACCTGGTTGAATTTGAACACCGTCACTCGGTTAACCTGCATCTATGAAAAAGGTCTTATTCAGCCATAGTTATTTTTTAAGATTTGATCCTAAACAGTGGAAAATCCAACAACCCTATCCACCGCTGGCTACAATCTACGCTGCGGCTTTAATGCGGAAGAAAGGTTATGAAGTAAGTTTATTTGACACCATGTTCGTCGCTGATCCGGAAGAAGCAAGGTCCCGCTTGCAGTCAATGAAACCTGATTACTTTGTGCTGTATGATGATGGCTTCAATTACCTCACAAAAATGTGTCTGACCAATATGAGGGAGGCGGCATTTCAGATGATCGCCATTGCACGTGAATCCAAAATTCCGGTAATAGTTTCAAGCAGCGATTCAACCGACCATCCCGGACTTTACCTTGATGCGGGTGCTGATTTTATTATTTATGGTGAAGGAGAACGTACGCTGGCAGAACTGCTTGCATCATTGGAATCAAAAGAAACAGATTTTTTTGGAATACAGGGCTTAATTTTCCGTTTGGGAAAGAAAGAAGTTCGTACTGATAAACGAGAGCTAATTCGGGACCTTGATCTGCTCCCCTCACCGGCATGGGATCTGGTGGACATAGCTGAATATAAGAGCCGATGGATAAAAAAACACGGTTACTTTTCCCTGAATGTGAGTACAACACGTGGCTGCCCATTTCATTGCAACTGGTGTGCGAAGCCCATCTATGGAAACAGGTACTCTGTGCACCAGCCTGAACGTATCGTCAAAGAGTTGGTCTTTTTAAATCAAAGCTTTGGAGCTACACACTTCTGGATGACCGATGATATTTTTGGACTGAAACCCGGTTGGATACAAGAATTCTATGCTCAAATAAAACGCGCCGGAATTAAAATTAACTTTAAGATTCAATCCCGGGTGGACCTGCTTCTTCAGGAAAATACCATAGAAGCGTTGGCAAAAAGTGGTTGTGAAACGGTATGGATGGGCGCTGAGAGTGGCTCTCAAAAAATATTGGATGCAATGGAAAAAGGAACAAGCGTAGCGCAAATTCACCAGGCTACAAAGCTCCTCAGGGAATATGGTATCAGGCCTGCATTTTTCCTTCAGTTTGGATATCCTGGAGAGACAAAAGAAGATATTGATCAAACCCTTCGTATGGTGATGGCCCTGATGCCTGATGATATAGGAATATCCGTTTCTTATCCTTTGCCGGGAACAAAATTTTACGAGAAAGTAAAATCCGAATTAAAGAATAAATCAAACTGGGCAGACAGTGATGAGCTGGCAATGATGTTTCACAATACCTATCCTTCTGATTTTTATAAGGCACTGCAACGCTTTGTCCATCGCCGCTACCGCACTTTACAAGGACTTTCGGAATTGCGCAAGCTATTCACGAAACCCGGTCAATTTACTTTTGCAAAATTTCGAAGAATCGCAGGACTGCCTGTATATTTCAGCACATCAGTATATTACAAAAGTCGCATGAATAAATTACAGACCCCCGTGAAATGAAAGATATGGCATCATTGAAAGATACTTCTTCTGCCGCTTTTAATTCAGCTGCCAGCTCCTACGATGAGTCATTTACCTACTCCTGGACCGGAAGGATGCAAAGAGAAAGAGTGTGGAGGTATTTAGAAAAGAACATTCATCTCCATGATCATCCCGCTATCCTTGAACTGAACTGTGGTACGGGAGAAGATGCCTGCCGCCTTGCAGCCAAAGGACATCATGTGGAAGCCACGGATATTTCAGAAAGAATGCTAAAGGTTGCAAGTCAGAAAAAAGAAATACTGGATATTGGAAATTTGCATTTTCACCTCTGCGATATGAGAGCGCTGAACCAACTTTTTTCCGGCCAACAATTCAGCCTGATCTTTTCCAATTTCGGCGGGTTGAATTGTCTATCCCCGGATGAAATCACACAACTGGGAAATGACCTGGATCCGCTTCTGGAAAAAAACGGAAGCCTGCTACTTGTTGTCATGGGACGAAAATGTCTTTGGGAGTTGCTATACTTTACATTCAAGGGCAGGAAAGACCAGGCAATGAGGAGAAGGACCATCGATCCTGTATCTGTGAGAATAGGAAGCAGCATTCAACAGGTTTGGTATTATAGTCCGAAAGAACTTTCTAATTTACTCAAAAATAAATTTATTCCGGTTAAAACAAAACCGGTGGGATTATTGATACCCCCCTCCTACCTCGAAAAAGGCATGCAGGGAAGAAATGGCTGGAAAAATATTTTATACCGGCTTGAAAAGTTTTTTAGCAACAGTTCATTTCTGTCCAACTACGCCGATCATTATCTGATTGAATTAAAGAAGCGTTAATACCTTTGGCATCCAAAGCTATGGTTTGCATGCCGGAATGCTTTTGTAAATTCTTGAAATCACTGACTAATCATGATTGATTCACCCTTGCTTCAGTCCGAAGTTTTCCTCACACATGGGTACTTCATAGAAGAAGATCCGAAAGAGCAGGTCATCATGAAACCCTATCCTCCTCTGGGAATCCTTTATGTATCCGCCTATCTGGAACAACAAGGAATTCCGAACGAAGTTTTTGATTCCACATTCTCGCACTTTGAAAATTTAACAACGGAACTGCTCAGGCATCGTCCAAAAATTCTGGGAATTTACACCAACCTGATGACCCGGATTAATGTACTTCGCATCATTCAATTTGTACGCAGATCTCCCGAACTTGTTAACACACGAATCATACTGGGTGGCCCTGAGGTGAGGTACCATGTCGAGAATTTCCTTCGTCATGGTGCAGACTTTCTGGTTGTAGGAGAAGGAGAAGAGAGTATGTTAGAGTTGACGCAGGTGATTTTATCAGCCAGGGATAAGACAGGTCCGGATGAGTTTATTCAGGCACTATTAAAAATTCAAGGAATTGCTTTTCTGAATACAGATGATTTGGTGATACAAACGAGTGAACGTATTTTGAAGCGCGACCTCGACAGCTTACCCTTTCCTAACCGAAAAAAAATCAACCTGAATCTTTACCTTGAAGCATGGAAAAAAAAACACGGATCTTCCACCATTTCCGTTTCCAGCATGCGAGGATGCCCTTACACCTGCAAATGGTGCAGCCGGGCTGTTTATGGTCAAAGCTACCGTCGACGCAGTGCTGTTTCCGTAGTGAATGAAATGAAGCAGCTTCAATCCACATATTCATTCGACACCATTTGGTTTGTGGATGACGTGTTCACCATCAGTCATAAGTGGCTCAGCGAATTCAAGGATGAGGTAATTAAACAGGGAATAAAAATTCCCTATGAGTGCATCAGCCGTTCAGACAGGATGAACGAACAGGTTATCCGCGATTTGAAGGACAGCGGGTGTTTCCGGATATGGATAGGGGCGGAAAGCGGTTCCCAGAAAATTCTGGATGCCATGGACAGACGAGTGAAAGCAACACAAGTGCAGGAGATGATACAACTTTCAAGGAAATCAGGCCTGGAAACAGGCACTTTTATCATGGTAGGTTATCCCGGAGAGACTGAAGAAGACCTGGAGCAAACCATCACTCACCTGAAAACTGCTGATCCGGATTATTATACCCTCACCCTTGCTTACCCGATCACAGGCACAGAGCTTTTCAATGAGACTAAAAGCAGCTTTTTGAAAGAGGTTCAATGGAACCTATCGAGCGACCGCGATATTGATTTCAGCAGAAGCTATCCACGCCCTTACTATGAATATGCCATACGCAGAATACACAACGAAGTATCCTATTCTAAAAGCAGAAAAAAAGCTACCTCGACGTTTAAGCAAATTTACACCTTCAAATTAAAGGCATTGGCAGCTAAAGCGTTCATGGTAATCTATAGAAATTGGCCGAAGGCAAAAGTATTCTTCTTATTTTTGTTCCTTTACAACTAAGAACCCTTCGACAATTTTTTTCTTTTGAACAAGCAAAAGCAAATACCTGAACAGGAACTTATTGATCTGCTTTTAAAAAAAGAATCAAAGGGTCTTGCACTACTGTACGATAATTATTCGGCAACATTTTATGGAGTTGCAATGCGGATGCTGGAAGACGAAGCTCTTGCTGAGGAGGTATTACAAGAAACTTTATTAAAAATCAGGGAGAACATTTCACAATATAACCCTGTGAAAGGCCGTTTATCAGCGTGGATGATTCAGGTTGTACGTGCTATCGCTCGTGAGAAAATGCATTCGTCGGCTTCATTGAAAAAGTTTCAATACAGTTCTATGGAACATTTGCTTTCAAAGACAGGCCCGGAAACTCCTAAACACTATAACCCAGAAACAAAGGGCCTGCAAGATGTTGTTAATGAGATGGATCAAGAGTACAGACAGATTCTTTACCTATTATTCTTTGCCGGCTTTAATCAGTCAGAAGTTGCATTAAAATTGAACATTCCACTTGGGACGGTAAAAACAAGATCCAGGATGGCCATTATGAAGTTAAGAAATTACCTGGACAAATTCAGCGGGGGACAATGGAAGTAAAAGAATATATCGCATCAGGAGTCATCGAGATGTATGCACTTGGGGCCTTACCGGATCCGGAAAAAACGGAATTCGAGCAAAAAGTCCTGATGTATCCTGAACTCGCCCGCGAATTGAATCAGGTCCAGGAAGCCATTCATGCTTATGCTGCTGTCCATGCGATCAATCCCAGGCCTTCACTCCGCACCGGCATCCTTCTAAACATGCAAGCCAATAGCAGTGTGAAGGAAAAAGAACAAAAAAAAACCGGGCAGAAAAAAGATCATTCACTCACCTATAAATACCTTATCGCAGCCAGTCTTGCGGCCCTTGCCATCAGCACATTTGCATCATGGTTTTTTTACAGCCGTTGGGAGGATTCTGAAGAACGCTTCAGTGAGATCCTAAGTGAAAAGAATCAATTGGCACAAAACTACAATATGGTAAAAGATAGTTTTGATAAAACTTTGTATGATGTTTTGGTGATGCGGGATATAAATTCCCAGGTCATCACTTTACAGTCGCCCGATAGCGGTAAAAACTATAAGGCAAGAATTTTCTGGAACCGGAATTCGAAAGAAGTTTTTATTGATGTGTTGAACCTACCTGCACCAGGCGAAGATCAACAATTTCATCTCCTGGCTTTTACAAATGGGCAGGCGACCGATGTCGGCATTTTTGACAATCATGAATTCAGTGGAATACAGCGTATGAAGGAAGTGGCTGATGCAGATTCCTGGGCAGTCAGCCTGATGTCGAAAGTGGAAAATAATGATTCCACACACTACCCTAACATTCTTATTTCACAAAGCAAATAAGCCTTCGTTTAGAATTGGCTTCTAGCGTCCGTTTTTTCATTCAAATTACAATCCTGCTAAAAATTCTATCTCTGACCTCAGTCTGAGTATATTTAGAGGAAACAATTTTTTCTCATTGGAATTCTTATCTTGTCTTGCCCTAAATTCATAAAGGGCTCTTGATTAGTGGCATCATTAAATCCTCTTATTATATTTGTATATCTATGAGGCTTGTAGTACTTCTTTCTGCTTATTTGATTTTCCTCTTCGGCTGCTCAAAAGATGCTACTACTGAAATCAATGTAGCACCAGCCGGTTGTGACAGCATGGCATTCAGCTATCATCTTCACATTGCACCTATCATACAATCGAATTGCAATCTCCCTGACTGCCATGCCACCGGTGGAGCCGGCAGTTACGATTATACCACATACGCAGTAGTTGCTGACAGAATCCGTACCGGCAGGTTTGTGGACAGATTAAATCTTGTCGTGGACGATTCGCAACACATGCCCATTGGCATACAGATGAACCCTTGTGAAAAATACAAATTACTGACATGGATACAACAGGGCTTTCCAGACAACTGACAGTTTTATGAAAAACATCTTTCTTCTTTTAATTTTCCTTTACGGCTTTTACGCCAATGGGCAGCCTGTGTTTATGGATAAAAGTGGAAGAGTATCGTTTTATTCTGAAGCCCCGCTGGAGAATATTGAAGCGGTTAATAAAGGAATGAATTCCATATTGAATACAAGTACAAATGAAGTAGCATTTATCGTTCCTATACGAGGATTCAAATTTGCCAAAGAACTCATGCAGGAACACTTTAACGAAAAGTACCTGGAAAGTGACAAATACCCTCAAGCCACTTTCAAATGTACTTTACTTGATACAGTGAACTGGGCTGTTGCCGGGAACTATACGGTTAGTTGCAAGGGAATTTTCACCCTACACGGAATCGAAAAAGAAATCACAGAAAAAGGCACTTTCACTGTTGATGGAAAACATATCCATCTCGAAAGCGAATTTCAAATTGCTATTGCCGAATATGGAATCACTATACCTAAGCTATTATTTCAGAATATTGCAGACACAGTGCTTGTCAAACTGCAATCCAATTTTGAACCATTCAAAAAACAATAGTTGTTCGGGTATGCCAGGATCGCCTTTATCCGAAAGAACATTCATTTTAAAATCATGAAACATATCCGATTTCTTCTCTCTCTGCTCCTTTTCCTGATGACTCAAGGGCTTTTTGCCCAGGAAGACATCCTCTCCCAATTGCAAAGCGAGGTAGATCCATCTGAAAAGGAATATGTTCTTGCAACTTTTAAGGGAGATAAGGTCATCAATGTGCAAACCAATGAAACAGTCAAGAAAGATAATCTGGATGTGCGCATCAATCACCTTTTTGGAAATATCGGAAAAGAAAGTGGCGGCGGATTTCATAATCTCTACGGATTTGACCAAAGCCAGGATATCAGAATTGCATTGCATTACGGAATCACAGATCGGCTGACTGCCGGCGTGAGCAGATCGAAACGAAATGAAAATTTTGAAGGCCTGCTTAAATACAAGCTTCTGCGCCAGACAAGCGATAAAAAAATTCCGATAAGCATTTCTTTATTCACTAATGCAACTGTCTCGGCAAAAGCTGCTGAACTTGTAATTAAAGACATTCACCGCCTCACTTATAACAGCCAGGTAATCATCGCGCGTAAGTTTTCTACAAAATTTTCAATGGTCCTAATCCCTTCCTACCTGCACAGAAACTTTGTTGAAGCTGAAGATCAAAATGATGTTTTTAGTCTGGGAGCAGGATTTCGATTGAAGATCACTCAAAGCACATCACTCATCGCAGATTATTTCCATACGTTCCGTGACGACATCCCCGGAAGAAATTATTCGGATCCATTGGGTATCGGGATAGAAATTGAAACCGGTGGCCATGTTTTCAGTCTCATGTTCACGAACGCTTCCGGTATTATTGAGAATGATTTTTTGGTCAATACCGTAGATGAATGGTCCAAAGGGGGAGTTAAATTCAGTTTCATCATTTCCCGCATGTTCAAGTTCGGAAATTCCTGAAAAGGGAGCAAACGGTTTAGGTTCTGTTAGCATTCCTTTCAATATCTTTACAGCATAAGAACAATGCAGGACACCAGTTATTTTTATCTTCCATCAGTTGTTCCGGATACCACTTTGTGTTCGGTTGCGGTGGCGGCCCCATTGGAAAATGCAGCCACAGAACATAGTATCCGGGAATTTACTTTCAGTTATACACTTCCTTCTTCGGATTACCCATCAGGGAAGACCCGGTTAGGCTCTCAAAGCGAATACATTAATTTGTATCAGGGTCATGAATTGAAACCCGTTCATTCAGTGCCTGTTCAAAAAGAGGGCCTCGATCAGAACTGGTTCTTTCCAGTCTTCTTAATGGTGTTAGCGGTATATACATGGATGCGTATTTTTTACAACAAGTATTTTAATCAGCTGTTGCAGGCTTTTTTAAACACCAACCTCACGAACCAAATTGTCCGTGATGAAAACATCCTTGTTCAACGTGCTTCAATCATCCTTGCCTTGACATTTAATGTTATTGGTGCTTTATTTCTTTATCTGCTCAGTTTAGATATTGGCTGGACTTTGGGTGGCATCGGACCCGGATTTAACCGATTCGCGTTTTTCTTAACCGTGGTATCTGCCACTTACACCCTCAAGTTTTTAATTCTTAAAATAATCGGTTGGCTTTTTGACCTTGACCGGGAAATGGCCACCTATATCTTCAACATTTTCCTGATTAACAACGTACTGGGCTTGATCCTGCTCCCTATTGTTGCCCTCATGGCCTACAATCCAATTATCGAAACTCACTTTTTAGCTAATCTTAGCATTGTCCTGATTGCTTTTGCCTTTTTTTACCGAATCATACGGGGATTGCTTGCCGGGATGTCGGTTCCCGGCTTCTCGCCGCTTTATTTATTTTTGTATCTTTGCACCCTTGAAATCGCGCCTTTGTTGGTCTTGATTCGAATTATCAAACCCTAGAGGGCTGTGAATGTGATATTTTACTCCAAGAAAGAGTCATCCTGGTATGAGTAGTTTGAAAGTTAAAAGTATCCTGGTAACACAGCCTAAACCTGAAACAGACAAGTCACCCTATTATGATCTTGCCAAGAAATTCGCGGTCAAGATCGATTTTCGACCGTTTATTCAGGTAGAACCCATTCTTGCCAACGATTTCCGAAAGGATCGTGTGAATATTGCTGAGCATACTGCAGTGATACTTACAAGTCGCAATGCAGCCGATCATTTTTTCCGTATTTGCACGGAGATGCGTGTGACTGTTCCTGAGAGCATGAAATATTTCTGCATTTCAGAATCAACCGCATATTATCTTCAGAAATTTGTTGTTTACCGGAAGCGAAAAATATTTTTCGGCAAGCAAACCATCAATGACTTGATGGATCTGATTAAGAAACACCGAAAGGAAAAATTTTTAGTGCCCTGCACCGATATTCATAAACAGGAAATATTCGATACCCTCGATGCCAATACAATCGATTATACCAAAGCCGTCATCTATAAAACTGTTGCCAGCGATCTTTCAGATCTTGCTGATGTGAATTATGATGTGCTGGTATTTTTCAGCCCATCAGGGATCACTTCCCTTTTCAAAAATTTTCCTAAGTTCAAACAGAACAATACACGTATCGCTGCCTTCGGCCCCACCACTGCACAGACTGTGCTGGATGCCGGATTGCGCCTGGATATTCAAGCTCCCGTTCCTGCAGCGCCTTCCATGACAATGGCTCTTGAACAATATATCAAGAAGGCGAATAAGTAAGAGGATATCTTCCATGTCTGCCTCTGCAACCCCCCATCGCCTGCAGACTTTCCGTAAAGCGGAGCGCCTGAGCAGTCGAAAAATATTTGAACTCCTGATGAAGAAAGGACATCATGTACAGGTGCCCCCATTTCGATTAATCTGGATGCTTGAAAATCTGGATTCCCCCTTTCCTGCACAAGCTGCCTTTGCCGTCCCTAAGAAGAATTTTAAATCTGCCGTTCACAGAAACAGAATAAAAAGGATGATGCGGGAAGTCTACCGTAAAAATAAAGGCGGTTTTTATCCGTTACTGGAGAAGAAAGAAAAGCAAGCTGCCCTCTTGTTAGTTTACAGTGGGAAAACAATGCCCGAATTCGGGGAGGTAGAACAAAAATTAACTTTAATTTTACAGCGCTTTGCTGAAATTTTTTAGAAAAATAATCATTGGGATCCTGATCGCGATAATTCGCTTCTATCAGGGTGCGATATCGCCACTATTGAGGTCCTCCTGTCGTTTTACCCCTACTTGCTCACAGTATGGAATTGAGGCACTTCGGAAATATGGACCGATAAAAGGAACTTACCTTACGATCAAACGATTATCGCGTTGTCATCCCTGGGGTGGGCATGGCTATGATCCCTTGCCTTAGTTCAAACTAATAAATTCAATCATGAAGATAATTCCGAGCCGTTTCAAGACCTGGGCGATAATAGCATTCACTGTAGTAGTTTCTATTACCGCCTATAGTTTTGCCGATGACTACTTCGAGATATCTAAAAACCTTGATGTATTCAGTTCTTTATACAGAGAAGTCAACATGTACTATGTTGATTCTACTGATCCGGGAAAATTGATGAAGACAGGGATGGATGCCATGCTCGGGTCTCTCGATCCTTACACTAATTTTATTCCGGAATCAGAAATTGAAGACTATCGCTTTATGACTACCGGGCAGTACGGTGGCATTGGCGCATTAATACGTATGCGGGAGAATAACGTAATCATCAGCGATCCATACGAAGGATTTCCTGCACAAAAGGGCGGACTACGTGCCGGTGATATTCTTCTTGAGATTGATGGAAAATCCGTCAAAGGAAAAAAGACAGATGATGTTAGCCGTATATTAAAAGGATCACCGAAAACTGAAGTGCGACTTCTGATTCAAAGAGAAGGAGAAGCCAAACCACTCGATTTTCAATTGATAAGGGAGGAGATAAAAGTTAAAAGTGTTCCATATTATGGCATGCTCAATGATGGTATCGCCTACATACGTCTCAGCCATTTCACTGAAAATGCAGGTAGGGATGTGGCACAGGCACTGAAAGAACTCAAAGAAAAGGGTGCTATAAACGGACTTGTATTTGATTTACGTGGCAACCCCGGTGGCTTGCTACATGAGGCGGTCAACGTGGTGAATACTTTTGTGGAGCGGGGAGAGGATATTGTAAGCACGCGTGGAAAGATTAAAGACATGAACAGAACCTATAAAGCAATTAATTCGGCGGTGGATACAAATGTTCCCGTCGCAGTGCTTGTCAACAGCGGCTCTGCCTCCGCTTCTGAAATTGTATCAGGTGCATTACAGGATCTTGACAGAGCGGTTATAATCGGCCAACGTACTTACGGAAAAGGGCTTGTACAAACAACACGTCCACTAAGTTATAATGCCCAGTTAAAAATTACCACCTCCAAGTATTACATCCCCAGTGGACGCTGTATACAAGCCCTGGATTACAGCAACAGGAATGCAGATGGCAGTGTTGGAAAAATTCCTGATTCACTAACCCGTGTTTTCAAAACACAAGCGGGAAGAAATGTGCGGGATGGAGGAGGAATACTCCCTGATATCATTACCTCTTCTCCGAAGTACAGTGATATCACAGCCAGCCTGATCAACAAAAATCTAATTTTCGACTATGCTACTCGTTATCAGCAGCGACATGCACAAATTGCATCCGTAAACGAATTTCAACTTCAAGACCTGGACTTCAATGATTTCGTAGAATTTATTTCCGGGAAAGATTACGATTATGTAAAAGCTACCGAAAAAAAGATGGAGGAGTTGAAAGATGATGCCGAGAAGGAAAAATCCTTCGATGACATCCACCAGGAATTCGATGCCTTGAAATCAAAAATGGCCCATAACAAGCAGCATGATGTACAGAGAAATAAAACAGAGATTCTGCAGGTTCTTGAGGAAGAAATTGTTTCGCGCTACTATTTTCAAACCGGGAGAATACAAACTTCTTTAAAATATGATACGGAACTGGATGCGGCGATGGATCTGCTTAAAGTTCCTGCTCAGTATGTGGCGATTTTAAATGGCAGCATAAATGCGAACGCTGAAGTAAAAGACAAATAGCAGCAATCAGTGATTAAGTTGGTTTAAATTTTCTTCCGAATCTATTTTTCTTCCGAATGGAGCTATACAATTTCCGGAAATCAAATGTCTTGCTGTTTACCGGTCTGCTGCTTCTGGCTGCCGGAATGCCGGTTTCCCTTTTCCTGACGAGTCTGTCCCAGTTTTTTATTGCCGGGTCGCTCTTTCTTGAAGGGTCCGTGGCAGAAAAACTCAAAAGATTCAGCCGTAATCGTCTGGCACTTGGAATTGCAGGTATCTGGCTGCTTCACGCCATTGGTTTACTATGGACAACAGACCTGCAGGAAGGAACAAAAGACCTTCGTATTAAATTACCGCTCCTCCTGCTTCCTCTGGTACTTGGTGGCTCTGCACCACTTTCACGGAAGCAGTTTCATTGGGTAATGGGAGTTTTTGTAGCATCTGTATTTACCGGATCCATGCTAAGCATGGCCGTTTATGCAGGAATCATTCAGCGGAGCATACACGACATCCGTGAAATTTTTATATTCAATATCTCACACATCCGTTTTGCCCTCTTTGTTTGTTTATCTGTATTTATACTGCTACAAGCTTCCTTGCATTCCTTCCAGCGCCGAGCTTTCGGATGGCTTTTCTTTTATCTGCTATGTACAGTATGGTTTATGTATTTCCTGGTTTTCATTGAGTCAATTACCGGAATTGCAATTCTCCTGGTAACAGGAATAATTCACCTGCTCATTTATGGATTACGCACACCGGGGAAGTGGACCCGTGCCGGAATCCTGCTGATCTCTCTCCTTATTCCTTTGATGTTTTTTATTGAAATCCGGAGTGTCTTGAAAGAATATTCTACCAAGCAAGACTATCGTATTGACGTAACTGAAAAAACGAGAGAAGGAAATTCCTACACATTCATCCTTGATCGCATGATTTATGAAAATGGATTTCCGATCTGGGCTTATGTGTGTGAAGAAGAATTGCGTCCAAACTGGAATGCAATCAGTACACTACCCTATGATTCACTCGATGAACAAGGCCAGCCGTTGCGATTCACCCTGGTAAGGTTTCTGACTTCCAAGGGGCTCAGAAAAGATGCAGAAGGATTAAATTCCTTGCAGGCGGAGGAAATCAAATCCATAGAGCGTGGCATCGCCAATGTGAAATATCAGCATCTCTCGAATACGAGAATCCGTCTGCTTCAGATTGTCTGGGAATTCGATCAATACAAGCAGGGAGCAAATCCAAGCGGACATTCTGTTACACAACGATTTGAATTCTGGAAAGCAGCTACCAATATTATTTCCAGTCACCCATTATTAGGTGTCGGTACAGGAGATATGCCACAAGCCTATCGACAGGAATACAGTGACATGAAAACACAACTTGATGAAAAATATCGATTGAGAGCCCACAATCAATACCTTGCTATTGCAGTGGCTCTTGGAATTCCTTCCTTACTCTATTTTATCAGCGTATTGTGTTACTCCTTTTTTTATCAGAATCGCTGGCGGGAATTTTTATTTCGGAGTTTCTGGATCATTACAGCCTTGTCTATGCTCACAGAAGACACCCTGGAGACACAGTCTGGAGTAACCTTTGTAGCTCTTTTCATGTGCCTGTTACTATTCGCTAAATCTCCAACGGAGAACACTGTTTAAGTAAGATCAAAAACATCTGAGTTAAAGTGTGCATGGGCTCATTTTGAATTCCTCGTTTACTTGTACTCCGGAATTCATAACATGATATTGAATGCTATTGCATCTCATGAATTTCTCTAATTGTATAAATCCCGATGCAGACAAGGAAGAAGTTAGAATAGAACGCAGATAACGCAGATGCACAATGATTAAAATGTATGTGGATTTCCTATAAAACCTGCCACAGGCTTTTAACGCAAGAGCTTTCTTCGGGACGAAGGTGTTCCAGCCTTCGAAAGATATATCTCCAAAAATGACTTCTAATCATTGGATGCCGATGTCTTTTTTTGAATAGGCCCGTTTAGAAACTAATCAGAGAATCATTTCTGCAGAATTGTTAATCCGGTAAATGGAAGAATGTTGCATCTCAGATATAAACATTACTTTTTCATATAGATAGCATAAATAATTTCCCGACCCTGATCATCTACGGAAGCAGTATAAAGATTAAGCAGCGATGCATTTGTATCCAGATCCATTTTTGTGACATTTTGCTCAACAACTGCAAACCAATTTTCCCACAGGATCAGATTTCCTGCTTTCATCTGAGCAATATTCTGTCTGTTTAATTCTATTCGTTTCTCAGGATCAAACCAATCAATTGAAAGTACTTCAGCAAGGTATGGGTCCGCGAAGAGAACAGGGTATGTCACCGCAATTTGCTTTCCGGGAAAATCCGTCATTTGACCTGCCAATTTTTGTCCCTTACTAAGCATCATATCCCTTTCCCATTTTAAAGCAGCCGGGTTAGAAGTAAACGGAAAAAGAATAATATAGACCACTAGAAATAGCCGGATGATTAATTTAGGAAATCTTCTGCCAACAAATATTTCCTCTGATAAAAAATTGAATCCGTAAAGTGATATTATACCCATGAGCGGCATTACACCGATCAAGACTCTTTTTAATCCCATCGAATTAAATATACCGAGGTACCAAAACAGAGAATGAGCAATGAAAAAGCATGCAAAGCCCAATAGAATCAGAATTATTACCTCCGGTCCAATTTTCCTGCCTATCGATTTAATCACCAAACTAATCACACCTGTCCAAAAGAGAAAATAAACCGGCACACCGACAACATAAATTAATTGTTCTGCAAAATGCAGTAGTTTTCCGCTACCGTAATTACTACTCAGTTTGGCATAAGGAATTTTAGTAAAGACCCACAAAAAATCATGATGGACAAAATAACCGGCGATTGAATAAACCAGAGAACCAAAAAGCAGGAGAGGAACCAAGCTCCATCTTTTTTTATACAAGAAGTATATCGCGAAAACGCCAATAATTATTAATCCTTCTGATCTTACAAATGGAAGGAAAGAAACCAACAAGCAGGCAGCAGTCTGCTTTTCTTTGATCGAAAGAAGCAGACTTGCAGCTATGAATAATGCAAACAATGGTTCAGTCAAACCTGAAAAAGTGAGTATATAATAAAGCGGAGCGAACATGATTATGATGGCCGCAACGATTGCGTTTTTCATATTTAATTCCACCGCTATTATATAAGTCAAATAGATAGTGATGAAAGTGGTAATGGCATTAAATATTTTTATTCCCGTAAAACCAAATTGAGCAAAAGGGCTGGTAATTAAAACAAAAAATGGTTTGGCAAAGTGATCAAAGAACAATCCCGGATGTAAAGGGGCATACTTTGCAAATAAATAATGCATAATACTATCTCCTGCATCACCTGTCCCATTAAAAAAAACAATCGTCAGGATGGCAACAAGCAGGTAGAGGAATAATAAATAATAAATGCTATTTTTCATTCTAATCATCAAGCTCAAATTAAAAAACCGGAAGATAGACCCTCATTTTTTTAATCCCGGGGATGACACAAATTGGTCATTGCCTGAAAACTCATTTCATTTAATAGGGAGCCACCGGGAAACTCTGGTCGCAATTTCAGCGGAACTGATTTCATTCATACAATGGCATTTCTTTGGTTCGTTGCGACATTCCGAGCAGGATTTTTCAACCACAGCAAATTCAGCGGCGGTACCGAGTGGTGCCCAGCGTCCAGGGTGCATCGGGCGGATGGGAGGATATATACCTAGTGTCCTTTTCCCCAATGCCGCAGCGATATGCAATGGTCCTGTGCTGGCTGCAATCAGTCCGTCGGAAGCTTGAATCAAGGCAATCATTTCCTCCAGATTTAATTTGCCGACAAGATCAAAAACAATTCCCTGCAAGGGTTCAAGCCATGCTTCCAATCCTGTCCTTTCACTCTGCGTACCGGTAATGATTACTTGTACCGGATCAGTAGCTAAATATCGGATAAGATCTCTGTAATGCACAAGGCTCCATTCGCGTGCACTTGCATTCGAAAGCGGATGTAAAATGAGTTTGAATTTAGCAGGGTTCAACCGATCCCGAAATTTTTCCGGAAGCTCAGGTATCCTGGTAAAACCGTACAAAGAAGCTAATTTATCGAGTGTCGGAATTTCGGAAAGACCAAGATCTTTCAGGAGAAAGGTATTTAATTGGGATTCGTGATATTCGGAATTTTTCCTGCTGAAAGCAACACGATAATTGCAATTCCAGAGATGATGCAAGCGGTGATTAGTTCCGATCCGATAAGGAATGCCTGCCTGCCTTGCAGCCGAAGCGATGTCCTCCCTGGGAAAAACATGCAGGATGAGATCGGCATTCATCTCCTTTAAAAAGGCGATGCGTCCCGGCGCGTCGAAATTTTTAAATGTATCGTAATTGTAAAATTCGTCCACATACCGGCAGGTATTAATAACTGCATATGTATATGTTCTTCCAAAAAAAGCAATGCGAACCTCTGAACCAAACATTTCTTTCAACAGTCCGGCCAGCGGTAATGCAAGCACAACATCACCTATTGCATCGGTACGGCTGATCAGTATCTTTTTAATGCCGGAGATTCTTGCCACCTTATAGTTTGTTTTTTTGCAACTCGATGAGTTTTACATATTTTAAAAATGTCGCTTGCGCGGAGATACGTGCAATGAGGAATCCTTCATAACCATCCAGAAATCCAAATTTCAAAAAGTAATCCCTGATAAATTTATAGAGGGGTTTGTAGATTAACATAGCCTTATTTGACCTTCTTCCTGCATTGAAGGCACTGAGTGCGCCCACAGTGGTAAATTTATTCACTTGCGCGATGTGTCCTTCAGCACTGTAATACGAATAGTGAAGAATATCCCCTTTTAACTGTTCTACTGAGGAGGGATCATCGGGCTTGTACTCATCATGAGGGTTTTCTCCACTCCACTTTCCCTTTCCTTTCAAAATCAGTCGGAGTTTGCGGTCAGGATACCAGCTCCCATGACGAATCCACTTTCCGCAGTAATTGGTGAGACGGTTCATGGAATAGGTGTTGGATGTCCATTGATCCTTCACCCGGAGAATACTTTTTATCAGTTCGGCAGAAAGTGCCTCATCAGCATCCAGTGACAGCACATGGCTGAATGAAGTTTGATCCAGTGCGTAATTTTTCTGCTCCACATGCCCTTCAAACTCATGTTGAAGGAAACGCACATTGTATTGGCGGCAAATTTCCTCTGTGCGATCATCTGAAAAAGAGTCAACCACAATGATTTCATCGGCTACTGCCTTAACGGATTCAAGACAACGGGCAATATTTCGCTCCTCGTTGTAAGTGATAATAGCGACTGAAAGTTTATTTGTTGCCATGCAAGGCCTGCAATTTAGCATATTTCCTCATTCCGTTTTGATGGTCGGCTGCTTTCTTGTTTCTTTGTCTTCTTCCTTGAAAACCATGAGCAACCGGCAGGCAGCGAATTCCATTTTACAACAAATTTCACAAGGAGACCGAAAGGCCCTGGCCCGGGCCATCACCATGGTTGAGAACGACCTTGAAGGGTCGCGGAATCTGCTGTATCAACTCAAAGCCAACGCTTCTGTTCCGGTGATTGGAGTTACCGGTCCTCCGGGAGCCGGGAAAAGCACTCTGATCAATGCAATGATTACTGCCCTTTCCGCCAAGGGAAAAAAAATCGCTATCCTGGCCGTAGATCCTACCTCCCCGTTTAATTACGGATCACTGCTCGGCGACAGACTTCGCATGTCTGAGCATTTTACCGATCCCAATATCTTTATCAGATCGCTTGCCACCCGTGGTTCTTTGGGAGGATTATCGGAAAAGATTATCGAGCTGGTCGATTTGATCCGGGCTGCAGACTTTGACCTTATCATCGTGGAAACTGTAGGCGTGGGACAATCAGAGGTGGAAATCGCAGGGCTTGCCGATATTACCCTTGTAGTGGTAGTTCCGGAATCGGGTGACGAAATTCAAACGCTCAAATCGGGCATTATGGAAATTGCCGATATCTTTGTAGTGAATAAATGCGACCGGGAAGGGGCTGATACCTTGGCAAACACTTTGCAAAAAATGCTTCATGATTTCAGGAATACAGAATGGAGTATACCGGTGTTGAAAGTAAGTGCTACCCGCAAGGAGGGTATAGACGAACTTATCAATGCCATCGATAGCCGGAAGAATTCACCTGCTCAACAGGAAAAAAAGATACAACTTCTGGCTGAAAAGGCCTATCATCTTATCCAACAATCGAAAATGAAAGATGTAGATAAACAGGATATGGTAGCCAGTTTAAAACAATCCAGTTCATCGCCGGATTTTAATTTGTATCTGTTTGCAGATCAATGTCTAACGAGAAAAATTGGGGATTCCTAAAATAGTTGTAAATTGTTTCGCTTTTGTAATTATGGTTCATCCAAAAAAAAATAATCACTTTCTGTTCGCGGTAAAAACCCTGCTCATTGCAGGGCTTCTGATTTTCATCGGCAATTTTCAGGTAGCAAAGGCGCAAGCCTTTTGGACAGAAGACTTCGGCAACAACGGTGGAAGTTGTGATCAGGGCAACCTTGCAAACAATTATGTCACCTTGAATGGAACCTGGGTCGTAACGAATGTCGGAGCACAGGATAATTTTGCCAACGAATGGTACATCAGTTCTACTGAACCGGGACTTTCTCCAGGGATGTGTTCTACTGCAGGTTGTCATATCAACAGCAGTTTATCAGACCGGACTCTTCACGTTGGAAATGTGGCAGGATCACCCAATGCAATGACACTTTGCAATACCGGTGATTGTGGTGCAGTATATGATCCGGGTGGATTTCAACTTGAAGTGCTCACAAATAAAAGAGCAGAATCTCCGACCATTAATTGCAATGGACAATTTGGAATCGTTCTCACATTCGACTATTTTGAGTATGGCGACAATGTAATTAACCAGGATAATACACTCATTGAATACTGGGATGGTGTGAGCTGGATCAATATTGCAGACCCTCCCCGAACCAGTCAGGTTTGCGGAGCGGGTTTTGGAACATGGACCACATTTTCCGTTCAATTGCCTGCCAGTGCAGACAACAATCCGAATGTAAGAATTGGTTTTCGCTGGCAAAATGACAACGGAGGAACCGGAACAAGTCCTTCTTTTGCAGTGGATAACATTAATTTATCCGGAGCCTTTCCTCCTGTTGCCGATTTCATTGCAAGTGACACCAATTTGTGTGTGAACGGATGCACCAGTTTTATTGATCAGAGCAGTAACAATCCCAGCTCATGGACATGGAATTTTATTGGTGGGACACCGGCCACCTCTTCTACACAAAATCCAGCTTCGGTATGTTTTAATGCCATAGGAACATATACTGTACAATTGATTGCTTCCAATGGAATCGGATCCGACACAATCACCAAAGTGGATTACATTACTGTGGTTCCCTGTAATCCTCCTCTTCCGGACTTTACATCTGACACTACCGAGATCTGCGAGCGTTCCTGTGTTAATTTTACCGACCTGAGTACCGGAGGTGCTACTGCCTGGCAGTGGTTCTTCCCGGGAGGAACACCTTCTGCAAGTACCAATCCCAACCCTTTGGGTATATGTTATTTCACTCCCGGCATCTATGATGTTACACTCATAGTTGGGAATTCCTTTGGATTTGACACGCTGACTATACCGGCATACATGAAAGTAAATAGTTGTCCTCTCCCTGTAGCCGACTTCAATACTTTTACCCAGAACATTTGCTCAGGCCGCTGCGTCGATTTTTTCGATATGTCCACAGAAACTCCGATTGCCTGGTCCTGGTATTTCCCGGGAGGAGCACCGGATACATCCAGTCTGCAAAATCCAAGAAATATCTGCTATGCATCGGATGGTTTTTACGACGTACGTTTAATTGTTACTAATCAATACGGCTCTGATACCCTGGTGCAATATTCATATATCCAGGTAGAAAGTGTTCCCGGGGCATTTGTAAGTCCGGATACCTCGATGTTCTTCGGCAGTTCCTATCAACTCATCGCTGGAGGAGGAAGTTCTTATAACTGGAGTCCTGCCACCGGCCTGGATACAACAAGAGGATTCAACCCAATTGCAAGCCCTGGCACCAGTACCACCTATACGGTCGCTATCGTCGACAGTTCTACCGGTTGTCAGGCTACACGACAGGTAACTGTCAACATTTTACACAATAACAAATTCTTTGTGCCCAATACATTTTCTCCAAATGGCGATGGTCGAAACGACTATTTATTTTTGCGTGGAAATAATTTATATGGAATTCGCTTCACAATTTATGACCGCTGGGGAGAAAAAGTATTTGAAACAACAGATGCAACGATTGGCTGGGATGGACGTTACAAAGGAAAAGAACTGGATCCTGCTGTTTTCATTTACGTTATTACCGTGAATTATGACGACAAGAAAACCACGACAGAAACTGGTAATGTTACATTGGTCCGGTAAATTAATAAGTCAAATAGAAATTCGATGAGAAAATTTTTACTAGCGATCATCGGTATTAGTTTACTTTTCCTGGCTGCCGGATTGCATGCCCAGGACGCTCACTTTTCTCAATATCATACCACCCCTTTGCAGGTGAATCCGGCTCAGACAGGTGTTTTTGACGGAACTTTGCGCCTTTCTAATACCTACCGCACCCAATGGTCAGGACTGGGAAAGGGATATTCGACCATTCACCTTTCCGGGGATGCACCACTTGGTAAGGGAGAACTGGGCACCAATTTTTTTGGTGTTGGCCTGATGATCTATCAGGATAAAGCCGGTAGTGCCGGTTTTGCAAATACCATCATTGAGGGATCGCTTTCATATGTAGCAGCTCTTGACAACAATGGCGACCATTTCTTTGCCATCGGTTTTCAAACCGGCTTGAATCAAATGAGTATTGATCTTTCAAAGTCAACCTGGGATTCTCAATGGAACGGGGATTCCTTTGACCCGGCGCTGCCTTCAATGGACAACATTCAGCTTGAGCAATTCACCTATCTCGATTTTAACGCCGGCCTTCTCTACTATTATGTACCCGATGGAAATAACTCATTCAACTTTGGGGCAAGTATGTCTCACATCGGAAGTCCGAACGTAAGTTTTTATGTCCGCCAGGATTCCCCCCTTCGCCGGAAAATCACCCTTCACGGTAGTGGTGAAATAAATTTCACCCATGAAAAAACCAGCTGGTTCAATCCCCGCTTCATGGTATCGTTCCAGGGAAAACAAAAAGAAATTCTTGTTGGTGGACTGATCAAAAACAAGGTGCAGTTTAAGTCCCGATACACCAATCATAAGAAAGAAGCCTTCTTTTCCCTTGGCGGATATTACCGTGTGCAGGATGCAGTGATTCTATCCACTCGCTTTGACTATAACCGCTTCGGATTAGGGATTAGCTATGACATCAATGCATCCGGTCTCAGCAAGCTGACCAATTCCACCAGTGCATGGGAGTTTAACTTGTCCTACATCACGCCGGTATTACGCGGAAACAAAGCCAGGAACTTCAATAAGATGCCGAAATTTTTATAGGTAATTCTTTCGAGGGAAGAAAAACAAAAAGTAAAATTCAAATTTCCGAAGAGTAGAGTTGAGAATAATAGCATTTCTGCTATTCCTGAAAATATACGCGTTTCACCCGCTGGCTGATATTGGCAAGAACTTCGTATGGAATCGTTCCCAGCGTTTTAGCCAGTTCTGTTACAGGGTGTTCAGTACCGAAAACGATTACTTCATCACCTTCCCTTGCAGGTATGTCTGTTACATCCAACATGGTCATATCCATACACACATTTCCAATTACCGGTGCGAATTTCCCATTGATAAACATTTTTCCAATCCCGTTACTCAATTTCCTGCTGACTCCATCTGCATAACCAATGGCAACAGTAGCGACCACAGTATCTCGTTTCAGTTTACCCGACCGTCCATAGCCCACGGTTTCGTTCGAGTTAACATGTTTGATCTGCGAGATGGTCGTTCTCAAAGTCGCTACCTGTTCGAGATGCTGCTGCTCCTGCTGTGTAGCAGCAACTCCATACATTCCGATTCCAAGACGAACCATATCCATCTGTGCCTCGCTGAAGCGGAGAATTCCTGAAGAATTCAATATATGCCGTAATACCGGATAGTCAAATGAATTACAGATATGATCACTCATGCGTTGAAATTTTTCCAACTGTAATCGGGTGAACCCATCGTGTTCTGAGTCTTCACTTGCAGCCAAATGAGAAAATACTGATTCAATATGGATTTGCCGGTGATTCTTCAATCGAACAATCAACTGGTTGATATCCGATTCTTCAAATCCCAGTCGGTGCATTCCGGTGTCGAGTTTGATATGAACACGGAAAGCTTCTCCTTCAAAACGTTTCAGCTCATCTCCAATCTGATTCAACATTCGCAAATTATAAATCTCCGGTTCAAGTCCGTATTTAACCATTGCCTCAAAACTTTGGACCTCAGGATTCATCACCATGATGGGAAGACTGATGCCAGATTTCCTCAGTTCAACTCCTTCATCAGTATATGCAACTGCCAGGTAATCCACGCGATGGAACTGTAGAATATTTGCGATCTCAAAACTTCCACTGCCATAAGAGGCGGCTTTCACCATCGCCATGATACGGGTGGATGGCTTTAACCGGGATCGGTAATAGTTGAGGTTATGAACCAGCGCATTGAGGTTAATCTCTAAAATGGTCTCATGTGCTTTCTGCTGCAGGAGTTTGCTGATACTTTCGAAGCCGAAAGGCCGTGCGCCCTTGATGAGAATAGTCTCATCACGAAAAACCTGTTGAGAAAAGTCTTTTAAAAAGTCGTCGGTACCGCTATAAAATTTCTTAGGCAAATCAAAAATATGCTGCTGCCGGGAAATCGCTTCACCAATTCCAAACATCCTATCCACTCCTTTTGCCTTCAGGAGATTTGCCACTTCCTGATACAGGACCTCCTCATTTTTTCCACTTTGCAAGATGTCGGATAAGATGATAGTTCGGGTGTCGTGTTGCTTTTGTTGATTTAAAAAATCGAGCGCTACACGCAAGGAACCAATGTCAGAATTGTAGCTGTCGTTAATTACCGATGAATGGTTAATCCCTGTTTTCATCTCCAAGCGCATCGCCACCGGACTAAGAAACTGCATTCGTTCAGCGATTTGTTCCGGATCCATTTCTAATTTCAACAAGAGTGCCCAGCAATGGATGGCATTTTCAACCGATGCATCATCCGTGAATGGAATGCTGATACTCTGAAAAGAATTTTTAAATACAGCTTGTATTTCGGACTCCCCTTCATTCCGTGTGATTCTTCCGATTTGGAGGTCGGCTTTAGACTTCCTCGACCAGGTAAAAAGTTCGGTAGTCTCCGCATTTGTATACGTCTCCTGAATGATGTCGTGGATCACCGTATAGTCTTTGCAATAGATCAAGGTACGTACTCCGGAAAACAACTTCAGTTTTTCCCGAACCTTCTGTTCTGTATTCTCGAAATTTTCATCATGAGCAGAACCTATATTGGTAAAAATCCCGAGTGTAGGCCTTATAATCCTTGCCAGATTATCCATCTCACCAGGCATGGACATCCCGGCTTCAATGATAGCCAGCTGATTTTCTTCACGCATCAGCCATACTGAAAGTGGTACACCTACCTGTGAATTAAAACTCTTTGGACTGCGAACAATATTACGATCAGGGCGCAACAATTGATATAACCATTCTTTGACGATGGTTTTTCCATTGCTACCTGTAATCCCAATGACAGGGAACTGAAATTGACTTCTGTGATAGGCACTCAGCTTTTGAAGTGCAACAAGCGGGTCGTCAACGATGATGAAATTCGCAGCCAGTTTCCTGAATGCCTCCTGAAAGTCACTGACAACAAAATTACGTACACCCTGCTTAACAAGATCCGGAATGAAGCGATGACCATCATGTCGACTTCCCTTAATACCAAAAAATAATGACGTCTCCGCATGAGTAACTTTTCGGCTGTCGGTGAGTAAATCCTGGACACCGGAAAAAGCAGGAGCATTTTGCACCAATTTTCCGGCGACAATTTCTGCGACTTGAGTACTTGTATAGGTAGGATCCGGTAGAGCAACCAATTTATTCAGATTTTAACCGCTCATTATTAAAACAAACGCGGCATAAGGGCAGGTAGCTGTCTTTTTCTCCGAGTAAAATACGTGAAGAGTTCGCCACAGTTCGGTGTGAATAATTGGCAAGGTTGCCACAGACAATACAAACGGCGTGAACTTTAGTGACAAATTCAGCAATAGCGAGCATTTGTGGTATGG
Organism: uncultured Bacteroidota bacterium; assembly: GCA_963775555.1. GTDB lineage: Bacteria > Bacteroidota > Bacteroidia > AKYH767-A > 2013-40CM-41-45 > QQVM01. The sequence continues at coordinate 235,177 of CAVZJJ010000003.1, forward strand.
GCCCAAATGGTTTTCCGAGGTAGTCCATATCCAGACCGGCAACAATAACGCGGATACCACGGTTTGCAAGTGTCTGAGCCACTGAAGGAAGTTGATCATCAAAAAACTGGGCCTCATCAATACCCACAACTTCGACATCGTTTGCAAGCAACAATATCTGTGAAGAAGAATCGACGGGTGTGGAAGGGATAAAATTGGAATCGTGTGATACTACATTGATTTCATCATAACGTGTATCCAATTTAGGCTTGAAGATTTCTACCTTTTGTTTTGCGATTTTTGATCTTTTGAGTCGACGAATTAACTCTTCCGTTTTTCCGGAAAACATGGAGCCACAAATCACTTCGATATGGCCATGGTGGTGGGTTCCGGGTTTTAATTGCTCTAAAAACATAATCAAAGTTATGGATGTAAAACTACGCAAACTATGGGATTTGCCAAGGGAAGAAGACTTGCAGAACAGTCATAAAACTATTTTTTATGAACCATTTGATGCTGACGATTTGGGAACGTCAATTCCATCCGGTCGCTCTGAAAGAATGACGATATCAGGTTTTTAAAAAGGGATGTTTACTGATAAAGGCAGGTTTTTCTCCAAAAAAGTCCAAAATTTTTAAACATTTTTTACGTTTTTCAGTATAAGAAAGATAATTATTCGAACCGGAAACATTTGTTTTAGAATCGGGTACAAAAATCCCTTTAAGCGCAATAAACAGCAATCATGACTATGGATTCAAATCAAGTTCAGCAGGAAATTGAAATCACTCTCAATAAATTAATTGATCAGCATCGTGCACTTCTGGCATCGGCAAATAACTTTTCAGCAGAGTCCATGCAGGAATTTATTTCAGAAATAAAAACATTGTATGCTAAGGCATTGGATCTTCAGCATCAGCATGCTATACAATCGATGGAAGATTTAGAAGCTGCCATCGCCGTAAAAAACGCGTCAATTCCTCCTCCTGCTAAAACACAACCGGTGCATATTGAATCGTTGATTCCGACAAGCTCAGTCGCGCCAGCTGAAGTCAACGAAGTCAGGCAAGTAGAAGTGGTACCTGTAATTGAACAGATTGCTGCCCAAAAACCTGCCTCCACTCATCCAACCATGGATGAATTACTGGTTGCAGCTGCCAACAAAGCGGCTGAATCAAAGCAGGCCCAGGAATCTTTCCGCAGGAAGAAGGTAATAACAGACATCCATGATAAATATGATGAAGTTCCAACCATGGCCGGAAAATTCAGTGATCAGGAAACGCTTGCCAAGCGTATGGCAGGATCAAAAATGCAAACCGGACTGGCAGAAAAGCATCAGCGGAAACCAATCATAGACTTAAAAATAGCCATTGGGATCAATGAAAAATTCCTCTTCATCAATCAGCTTTTTGCAGGGGATGCGCAGGGCTACCATTCCAGCATTGAAATTTTGAACAACAGCGGCAGCATGGAAGGAGCAAGAAATTATATCCATCAAAATCTTCTCAGCAAGTATGATTGGGACCTGAGTACTCATCCGGCCTCACTTTTCATGGACCTGGTGGAGCGCCGCTATATTTCCTGACCCATTCGCATGGCCAAACTTATCCTGGTTCCTACACCGGTTGGCAATCTCGAAGATATTACCCTCCGCGCAATTAGAATTCTCAAAGAGGCAGATTTGATTCTCGCGGAGGATACCCGCACGAGCAGTCATTTGTTAAAGCACCTTGGCATCAGCAAGCCAATGAAATCCTATCATGCGCATAATGAACATCGCATGCTGGAAGATATCATTCAAGGCATTGAAGCAGGACAAAACATCGCGCTTATAACCGATGCAGGCACGCCCGGCATTTCGGATCCTGGTTTTTTAATTGTACGGGAGTGTATCCGGCATGGTGTGGAGGTGGAAACATTGCCCGGCCCTACTGCTTTTATACCCGCTCTTATTAATTCAGGTCTCCCCTGCGACCGTTTTTGTTTCGAAGGATTTCTTCCTCAAAAAAAAGGGAGGCAGACACGCATTCAAGGCCTGAAAGAAGAAGAACGTACGATGATCTTTTATGAATCTCCATACCGGCTGCTTAAAACACTGGGGCAATTTTCTGAAGCATTTGGAAATGACCGGAAAGCCAGTGTTTCAAGGGAAATCAGCAAGCTATTTGAAGAAAATTTTCATGGAACGCTGAAAGAGTGCTTTGATCATTTTTCAGCTAAAACGGTGAAAGGTGAAATCGTTATTGTGGTGGCCGGACTTCCGGCTCCGGCGAAACGAAAAGGAGGGGATCGGCAAGATGCTGATGATCTTGTTGATGAATCGGACCAAGAGAGCTGATCAATCCTCCATCTCCCAGAAAAAGTCACCTGCCACACGATCGGCATAGAATTTTCCCTTCCTGGATAAGCGATAAACGCTTCCTTGCTTTTCCAACAATCCATCCTGCATTTGAAAATCAGCAATGGCAAGGAATGTCAGGGCTTGTTCCTTTCCAAATTCTGTTCTTTAGAATTTCAGCATCGATGCCCCAGGAAGTGCGGAGCCGCGTGAGGATGTATTCATTGTACTTGTTTTCAACTGAGAGTTCTTCTCTTTCGAAAGGCATCGTGCCCGTCATTATTTTTCGGATATATTCATGGTTATTGGAGATATTCCATTGCCGGCTCTGTGATCGTAGGAATGCGCTGAGGGGCCGATACCCAGATAGGGCTCTCCTTGCCAATAAGAAGTATTGTGCCGTGAATAGTGCCCGGGTTTCGCAAAATTTGATATCTCATAATGTTCAAATCCTTTCTCCGTGGCGAAGATCCATCAATATTTCAAACTGCCTTACAGATTTTTCGTCTTCCACCTCCGGTACTTTTTTATCCTTGATCATTTTGGCAAGGGCCGTACGCGGCTCAACAGTCAGTGAATAACATGAAAGGTGTTGCACGTCCATGAGAAAAAGCTATGTCAAGATTTTTTCTCCATTGTTCATCATCCAATGTCGGCACACCGTAGATAAGATCTATACTGATATTCTTTATGCCGATTCCTGTGCTGCCTTCACACATTGAATGGCTTGTTCCACCTTATGTGCCCGGTTCATGAATTTCAAATCCGCTTCCGAAAAACTTTGAATTCCGATGCTCAATCGATTGATGCCGGCATGATGCAACTGCTCTAATTTATCCGGACTCAGGTCATCGGGATTCGCTTCGAGGGTGATCTCGGGATTTTTTATCACCTCGAAATTATCATATACTTCAGCAAGTATTTCCCTGATCTCAACACCTTCCAGCAAGCTGGGCGTGCCGCCTCCGAAATAAATGGTGTCAAGTGCTTTGTTGCCGAGATAGGTTCTGCGGAGTGATAACTCCAAGCGCAGAGCGAGAAGTAATTCCTCTTTGTTCTTTAACGTAGTTGAAAAGTGAAAGTCGCAATAGTGACAGGCCTGCCTGCAAAAAGGGATATGGAAGTAGAGACCTGGCATGTGATAATTTTTTATTGTACAAATAAAAAGGAATGAACTACCAACACCTCAGAATGTTCTTAGGAAAGGAAATACTTAAGACAATTAATTTTAAAGAAGAATCAGGTCTTTTGTTTCTTCAGCACTATCCTGAAGGTTGTTCCTTTGGAGGTATCGGAACTTTTTACAAAAATCTGCCCATCATGATATTCTTCGATGATTCTTTTACTGAGCGAGAGTCCAAGTCCCCAACCACGGCTCTTCGTCGTATAGCCGGGTTTAAAAATCGTTTTGTACGAAGATTTTGGAATTCCTTTTCCGGTATCTGAAATATCAATGTACACAAATTGTTGCTGATCGGTAATCAGCACATTGATCTCGCCGGTACCTCCCATTGCATCAAGTGCATTCTTCAAAATATTTTCAATCACCCACTCAAAAAGTGGAATGTTCATGGGTGCATACACTTCATGCGATGGACTCTGAATATTGAAAATGGCCTTGTTCGATGTCCTCGTTCGTATATAATCCACCGAATGTTTCATTACCAGGGCGATATTTTCCTTGTGCAATGAAGGCGCGGACCCAATCTTAGAAAAACGCTCGGTAATTGTTTGAAGTCGTTCTATATCCTTTTCAATCTCGCTGGTATATTCCGAACTGGTTCCTTTCATTTTTAGAAATTCCAACCAGGCAACCAAAGAAGATAACGGAGTTCCCAATTGATGCGCAGTTTCTTTGGCCATACCAACCCAAACCTGATTTTGTTCCGCCTTACGTGAGGTACTGAAAGCGAGGTAAGAAACAAAGAGAAACAATGCGATTACAGCCAATTGAAAATACGGATAATAACGCAAGACGAATCAGAAAATCGGAATCTTTATAAAGAATATACTGGAACAAGATTTTGACCAATGCGGATCTCAATTGGATCATGCTCCTTCCGCATTTCTTCGACTTGTTTTATCAGATAGCCCGTTCTTGCCAGCTCTTGCGGAGTCAAGGTTGCGGTAAGGAAATGACATTGAAATCTTTATCCGCCCAAATAACCGGAATCGTATTGTTATTACTGATTACTGTCGACAGGAAATTGATGTCTGTATTTACTTCTGTTACATCCGACAGTCGCTTGGTAGCTTCCGCCCACAGTTGAATTTTTTTGTTTTCTTCTTCAGAAAGCCTTTTTACCAATTTATTGGTATACCACAACGATGCCGCGCCAATCAGAAGAGCGGCAAGGAGTAAGAAGTACTTTCCAGCGTTGTTTTTGGCTATAAATGTTCAATCAAGGCAGGATTTTAGATAAAAACGCACGATTTCTGGAAAGATTGTCGCTTTTCAAGCCGCAAAGATGAAAGATTTTGGCAATGTAAAAAATTCTATTGACCTTCATCTTCCCAATCAATCTGCATTTCTTCCTTTTTCGTCTTTTTTTCTGTTTTTACGGTGTCTTTCTTGAACATTCCGAACTCTTCATTCAGGATCGTTTTCATGGTTTGCTTCTCTTTGCTCAGGTCTGTTTTAATTTTCTCCCCTGCCCCTTTCTTGTCATATCCAAAATGAGGATCGTCTATGGGGCCTTTCATGGTCAGAAGCAACTGGGTACGACCAAGACCATCGTCTTCAATTTCACCAAACTCCGAGTTGTTTGCTTCGCCTTTTTCCCGAGAACATCAGAAAGTAAGAGTTTTAGCCGGTAGTCAACCATATTATCAAAATCATGGACGCCGCTCGCAGAAAGGTTGAGGGCAGTCGATTTAATTTCCATATCCGGAACATTGATTTTCCTGTCCGAAATGGAAATCACATTTTTCAAGGTGGAGAATTGAATGTTATTCAAATCAGGAACTTTGAGGTAGCGGGCCAGTGCCTGTATGGGTGCAAAATTGATTAGCTCTCCATTGTCAATGGTGATATCGCAACAGGGCCCGGACCTTGGCCGGATTGATCACCAAACCTGTGGTCCAACTCGATGTAAACTGAATCTCCGCCTTAATTTTACCTCGCACATTTCGATCTGTCATGGTTGACTGACCGAAATTTTCAAGTTGAACGAAAAGTTCGGTGATGTCAAGTCCGGAAACACGTGCATCGCAACTCATCAGGATACTGTCTTTGCGGGAAGCATTGATTGTGGCATCCATAAAGATCATACCGTGCATCGAAGCAAAGGTCAGACCTTTACCGGAGATGACCTGTCTGTTCAGAAATATTTTTCCCTGCAAGCGGGCAGCGCTGAACTTACGAAATTTCAAATTGCCCACACTCACATCAAGATCACTTAAAAGTCGGGGGTTAAATTTCATGATGTACGAAGTATCATCAGGCGAGGAAGAAGATTTATCCAGCCAGCAATTCATCCAGGTCGATCAAATTACTCCTGAGTGTAGCTTTGAATTCTGCTGCCTGGTTGGGCACGAAGATGAAGTTGATGAAATTCTGAAAAGTTCCACTCAGATGGAAATCGCTGGACGATATGTTGCCACTTAATGTTTCCACGTTCACATCATTATCCTGCAAAGACAATTTCCCTCTGATATTTTTATACTCCAGAGGATTGTGCTTGAGAACAAAATTTACATTATCAAGTTCTATATATCCCGATGATTGCACATTGTACTTTTGTCCCTGGGTATAATTCTTTACGTCTTTTATTTTTCCTGCGAAAGCGATGTCCAACTTCAATCCTCCATTAAGGGAAACCAGTGTATCCAGTGAGATGAAGTGTCTGACTTTAGCGAGATCCAATAATGCAGAAGCGTTCATGGTCAGGAAGGGGTCACTGAGATCAATGAGGCGCAGGTCGGCAATGATCTTGTTGCTGCCCAGAACGGCAGTCATGGAAGGGATGATCAACTCACTTTTACCTGAAAGGCCCCTGTTACGAAATGTTCCGCTAAGATTCATTTCAGAAAGCGAAACCGAGCTTTCACGTGGTGTAATTTTTCCCTCCCGGATAGAAAAATCGATGGCAAGGCCCGGCACATTTTTCGAATCCGTTTTTCCTTCAATAGACAGGGCGCACATGAAGCGTCCTTTGCTGCTGAAGTCCTTGAAATATTTCACATACTCCGGTGGTAACATGCTGATGAAAGATTCAAGATCTGCTTCATAGGCTTTGATGGCCAGGTTGAGGATAGTCGTCGTCTCGAGCGCGATGATATTTCCTGAAACATCAAATTCAAGGTTCGCAATCCTCACCCTGCTTTTATCGAATTTATATGTTTTATCAAGGGTGTTGACGTGAAGTCCGGAATGAATTGTGACTGGCTTTTGAATAACATAATTGTTCCTCCCTGCATAAAAATGTTCCACAAAGAGTTTAGCTGAAGTGGAGAGTACGTATTGATCCTGTGAAAATTGTCCTGTCAACTCTGCTTCCTCCGCCTTCAAGAGGTAATCCTGAGTATTTTTTTTATCCTGATAACGAATGAGCATATTGGTAAGCAGGATTTTCTGGAGATCGATCACTGCATTGGCACGGCCAGAATCACCGGTTGATTTCCAGAAATGATAATTGTTGTTCCCTTCTTTATCAATCCGAATATTTAAGATTCCATTTTTCGCCACGATCTTTTTCACTGAAAGATCTTTGCTAAAGATACCGGCCATATTAAATAAGAGGGAAAGATGTTCCGCGTAAAGCAGGGTATCCTCCGGGAGACTCTTCAAGACGTCTTTGGCCATGACTTTCTGAAGGTCAACTGAAGCATACGGAAAATGTCGAAAAACAGAAAACTCAAATTTCTCTACATGGATTTCTGTTGCCAGATTTTTGTTTAGTTCAGCGATCATCATTTTTTTGATGTCATCGCCGTAGAAAAAACCAACCAGAAGCCGAGTGCCAAAACCCCGAGTACCAGTAAAAGGATTATTTTTCCGGTAATTTTAAGATATGCTATGAGTTGACTCTTCATCCTCCGCGATTAACGAAGATGGGGATAAGAAATTGTCGATTGTGGTGAGGTGGAGTCAAATTGCTAACACGTTTATCCCAAACCCGACAAAGAGAAAATAAAAAAGCACAGACCTCTTCTGTCAAAGAGCGATCTGTGCTAAATTTCGGATGAGCTTTTCCCGGGGAATTGATTATTTCATGGCTGCGGCGAAGCGGCGAGCCACTTCATCCCAATTGACCACATTCCACCAGGCAGAGATATAGTCCGGGCGACGATTCTGGTAATGCAGATAGTATGCATGTTCCCAGACATCCAATCCCAGCACCGGAGTACCCTTTAACTCTGAAACATCCATCAATGGGTTATCCTGATTAGGACTGGATCCAATCACAAGTTTTTTATCAGCGCCAACTACTAACCAGGCCCAACCGCTACCAAAGCGCGTTGCACCGGCAGTAGCAAACTTCGTTTTAAATTCTTCCTGGTTGCCAAAAGCAGAGTTGATGGCATCAGCCAATGCTCCGGAAGGATTTCCTCCGGCTCCGCCTTTCATGATGGTCCAGAAGAGGGAATGGTTAAAATGTCCACCTCCGTTGTTGCGCACTGCAACAGGATATTTGGAAATGTTTTTACAAATATCTTCAATGCTTAATTTTTCAGCATCGGTTCCGGCGATGGCATTGTTCAGATTAGTCACATAAGCCTGGTGATGTTTTCCATGGTGGATCTCCATCGTACGCGCGTCAATAGCGGGTTCCAGGGCATTGAAAGCATAAGGAAGTGGAGGAAGTTCGAAAGCCATTTCTTTGTTGTTTTAGATAAATAATTGAATGAAAAACTATTCAGCAAAGATACAAAAAAATTGCAGTGGGGATTCATCCCGGAGTCATTACTCAGACAGAAAAATGAATCTTATTCAGGGAAAATAATACAAACATTGCTCTTCTGAACCAGAAATAAACTCAGGCTAAAAAACTCAAGTCATCAGGCTCCTTCAGAAATTCTCCGGTAAAGAGGGCTCGCTCATAAATCCCCTGAAAAATATTTTCAACTGCCTTTAATTGCAACCTGTTTCTTCTCCATAAGTTCGAGAGCCTTATTCAGACTTTTGTCGAGGGATTGAATCACAGGATAGAAGCCATCGTTTTTCCAGATTTGACGCGCAATGAGGGCTTTGATTTGTGTGCGTATTATTTCTGAAGATGCATTAATACCGGGATCGGTTTTCGGGATCCCTCCTTTCATGGCATAGGCAACAAACTTCCGGTATAAATCTTCCGAAACCTGAAATGATTTGTTGTAATCCTTAAAGGTTCCATACTTTTCAAAACTGGAACGATTTTGATCAAGTTGATCAAAAGCAAACTGTGAAATCATCCCACGACTGCTCACATCTGCATAAAATTGTGAACTTCCGCTGGTATCCATGGCAACAAATACATCGGGCATAATCCCACCCCCGCCGTATACAATTTTTCCCCCAGGCGTTATATACTGAAGTGAATCCTTGAAGTGAATGCTATCCGACGATTCCATTTCGCCATTACGCATCCGGTCATAAAGTTCATTGGAATAGGCTTCATAACCGCCAACATAAGGCTTCTGTATACTTCTCCCTGTTGGTGTATAATAGCGTGCAATGGTCAATCGCATGGCAGACCCATCCGGAAACTGACTTTGTTCCTGCACCAGTCCTTTTCCAAAGGATCTTCGTCCCACGATGGTAGCACGGTCCCAATCCTGCAAAGCACCGGCAACAATTTCGCTTGCCGAAGCGCTGCCCTCATCCATCATCACAACGAGGGCTCCCTCTTCGAAGAAACCACGTGTTGTTGCATAAAAAGATTCACGTGGCCGGGCCCGGCCTTCTGTATACACTACCAATTTTTTTTCTGGCAAAAATTCATCAGCCAACTGGATGGCAGTTTTAAGATAACCACCCGGATTGCCACGCAGGTCAAGGATGAGGTTTTGCATACCTTCATCTTTCAATTTAACAAATGCGCTGAGGTATTCATCATAGGTATGTTCTGCAAAATGACTGACTTTGATATAACCCGTTTCCGGACTTAGCATATAAGCCACGTCCACGCTGTAGATCGGTATCTTCCCGCGCTGGATGGTGTACACAATGCTTTGTCCCGTGCTCTTTCGAAGAATTTCCACTTTCACTTTTGTTCCACTCGGACCACGTAACAATTGCATCACCTGCGCATTAGTGATATTGATATGTGCCACATTTTTTCCCTCCACCTCTATGATGCGGTCTCCGGCTTGAATACCCAATTGCTCAGAAGGCCCACCTGCAACAGCTGACACGACCATGATCGTATCTTCCTGCACATGAAACTCAATACCGATCCCGTCAAAATTTCCTTCCAGTGGTTCGTTCATCGCCTGCAATTCATCAGCAGGAATGTAAGCGGAATGAGGGTCCAACTGATGCAGCAGCTCAGTGATGGTTTCTTCGACAAGTGTTTTTTGATTCACCGTATCAACATATTCATTGTTGATGTAATTAATCACATCGTTGATTTTATTGAATTGACCGGTACGAAAAGAAAAAAATGAAGGGCTGTTTTTGAAAGGTTCGGTCAGTCGCATGCCCACATAGATTCCGAGTGCGAGGATAGCTGAAAGAAGGAATGGTAACCAGATTCTGTATTTATTCACCTTTGCTTATTTGACTTGTAATATTTACTGAATCAGATAGATTTGAAAAAGGCCGGGATTGGTGTGATTTCGAATTTTTTCCGGGTAATTCAGCCGACCGTATCAGAGAATTGTTTAACTCTATAATACTAAAAATGTTTTGATAAATCGAAAAAAATCCGGCTTAATCAGGATTGATAATTTCGTCAACTCAAGCCATTGTTTTTTCAGTTCCTGGAACATATTGTTCTACTTCTACCCCAAATCGTCTTAAAAAGTCAACCCCTTCATCCAGCTCAATCCCTTTGTAAGCAGCATAGGACTTTAAAAACAGGACTTTTCGAATACCCATGGTGAAGATTATCCGGGCACAGGCAAGGCAAGGCGACAAGGTGACATACAAAGTACACCCGTTCATAGGTACTCCATTTTTCGCGGCGTACAGAATTGCATTTTGCTCCGCGTGCAATGCCAGAGAACAACTGCCTTTGCTATCGCGTGGACAACCTTCTCCAGGCCATTCTTCGTCACAATTATGGGTACCGGCAGGTGGACCATTATATCCGAGGGACACAATACGTGTTTCCTTTGTAAGGACAGCCCCAACGGAGATTTTCACACAATGGGATTTTCGCGCCAGGTTCTGTGCCAGCTCCATGTAAATTTCGTCGAAGGATGGTGAATGCATTGCACAAAGATAAGTATTGCAGATCAAATCCGGAGAAAGGCAATTTACCTGTTCAGAAGCTAAATTTCTTGAAACAACTCTTCCGTGAGGGCGGCAAATTCCCTGCTCCAGAGGATAAACATATTTATTTTGCCTATCCCCCAATCCTGTCTAACCAATCTCGTGCTTCCTTATAATTTGGATTGATCTCAAGTGCTTTTTTCCAATATTCACGGGTCTTAGCCAAATTCTGAAGAGTCATATAATAGCCGCCCAGATTATAGTAGGCCTCAGCATTCTGTGGATTAAACTGTATGGATTTCTCGCAATAACCTATTGCTTTATTGGTTTCTCCGTCGTGAAAAGCTTTAGATGCAAGCAACAAATATTCTGAACTCAAAACCTTTATAGCATCCGATGAGCTGCTCATTTTTTGCGCATCATTCATAGCTTGTTCAGCTTCGCTATAATTTCCCTTTTTAAAATAGGCCAGCCCCATATACTTACTGGCATCAGGATAATTGCTTTGTAACTCCAATGCTTTTCGATAATAATAGATTGCAGAGTCGGGCATTTCCATTTTCAGGTAGACCGATCCCAGATTGCAGAGAGCGAAAGGATAATCAGGTAGCAACTGCAAAGCTTTCAGGTAATAAAAGATGGCCGAATCCATTTCTCCTTTGTTGAAATACAAAATTCCTCTGTTGGAAGTAGCCTGTGAATATGAAGGGTCCAGGTCCAGTGCTTTTTGGTTTTCTTCCAGAGCTTTGTCCAATTGATTTCTTTTGAACCAGATCACTGCCAGGTTATTAAAGGCATTAGGTTGTTTTGGATTTACGTGTGTTGAATTAGTGAAATCATCAAATGCTAAATCCAGGTTACCAGCAGTGTTGTAATAATCACCGCGGTTGTTGTAGGCTTCGTTAGACGAAGGATTTTTTTCGAGGGTGTCGGTCCACAATGCCACACTGTTCTTCCACACCTGTAACCTTTGTGTACTTAGGTAGGCGAATAAAGTGCAAACAACGGCAAGAATCCAGGGAAGATATTTTTTACCATTCGCCGTTTCATCAGGTGCAGCAATCAGAAAAAAAAGTCCTATGTAACTTAGATAAGTAAATCGTTCATAGATCAAGGAACTATTTACTGCGACCAAATGTAACGTAAGAAAAGTATTCACTAAGAAAAAGAGAAGTGCAAAAACAATCAGGGGTTTTGTTTTAAAGTTCCGGATCATATACCAACCGGCAAATATTACCATCAGGCAACTTAATACCAACGGCATGATGAACTCCAGTGAACCTTTTAAAGGAAAGGCATAAATGGCCGACTGATGGATAGGAAGAATGAGCTTGTAACTATACACCCAGAGGGCAATGAAAGAATATGAAATTTTATCAATTAAACTCAGAGGAATGGCATATTTATCGGCAGAAAAAGTACTTCCACTGATGGCGATTATGCCGAAGACAAGGGAAAGAACAAAGTATGGGATTTTATTATAGAAGAATTTCCAGCTCCATGATTTGTTGAGAAGGTAATCGGAGAGGATGAGAATGATAGGGAAAGTAACAGCCTGAGCTTTGGACAACAATGCCAGCAGGAATAATAGGATACTAAAAAAATATGCAGGCCATTTATTCACTTTAAAATAGTGCAGATAGAACCACCATGAAGAAAAAAGGAAGAATCCCATCAATACGTCCTTCCTGCTAGCTACCCAGGCCACCGACTCTATGTGCATCGGATGAATGGCGAACAACATCGCGATGAATCCGGCAATCATCACCCTTAAGCCAAGCTTTCGGGCAACAGCAAAAAGCAAAAGTGTATTGATGAGGTGAAAGAACAGATTCATTCCGTGATACCAGGAGGCCTTCGAATGAGAAAGGTCATGGTCGATCGCAAAAGAAATCATGACCAGCGGGTTATAGCTGCCAAGTACCTTTTTTGAAAAGATTGTCCTGATATTTTCCCATGATAGACCCCGGGTCATGGGCTGTTCATAGATATAGTGCTTTTCGTCCCAATTCAGCAATTCAAATTTAAGGGATGCTGCATAGACCAGATAGGTGACCAGACTTAGCAAAAGCATCCAAAGCAAGGAGGCCGGGAAGGAGAAATCCTTTTGAACGTTCTGTTCAAGTGCCTTTTTGCCCTTTTGCCCTTTTATTTTTGACATAAATACGTATCTTCATCACGAAATAAGGCAATTTACGGGGAACTGGCAATTGTCCTCAGGAATGTCATAATTCGGAACAGGGATTGCTATTCTTCTTTGATTTTAGCCAATCCTTTCTATTTTTGCATCAAATCTCCTCAACTTTATGAAAAAACTTCTCTTTGTATTCAGTCTTGCAGGCAGCTCCCTTCTTTTTTCTTGCGGCAACAAAAGCAATCAACCGGCAGAAGAGCCAGTAGATAATTCCATGATCGAAGTGCAGGACTCAGCAAGTGTAGCAGCAAAAGAACTGCTTGACTTCAAGTTTTTCTATACCATTGCCAACCTACCTTCACCGATGGAGATCATCAATGCGATATACCAACATGAAGTTCCATTCAATAAGGATCTGCTGAATAAAGCTGATGCGGAAGGCAAATACAATACCGCCTATAAGAAAGCCATCAATTACGGAGTCTACGGAATTGACATGGCTTATGCAGCATTTTACGGACAGAACCAGGATATTCTGGAATACTACGCCACGACACGGAAACTTTCCGAAAAGTTAGGTGTGCAAGAAACCTTCGACCAATTTACCACCAGCTTCCGCGAGAACGCGGATAACCGTGATTCCCTGATCAGGATGATTGACCGTGCCTATGCAGAAACTGACGCTTTTCTGAAAACTAACAAACGTCTTGAAGTGGCAGCACATGTATTGGCAGGAACTATTATTGAGGTTCAATATTTAAGCATCGAGTTGATGAAAGACCGTGAGCGGGTGAAAGAGAATGCTGATATCTTTGAAAAAATCTATAACCAGAAATTGTACGTTGATAATCTTGTTAATTTATTTACTGAACTGAAAAAAATTCCAAGTTCTGCCCAGTTATATCTTCAACTTGAAGAATTGAAGAAGACTTATGATAGCATCAAAACTCCTGAGGATCTTGACAAAGCCAACTTAGAAAGACTGTCAGCGGCGGTGAAAAAAGTTAGGGATGGAATGATCAGCTAAACAGTTTTTATTTCGCTTTGGACTTTAATCCATGAAGAAGCCGCCCCTCCTTTCGGGCGGCTTTTTCGTTTTATCCCACCTCGACTCCTTTATTACACTAAATCTTTTGTTTAAATTCAGCGATTCTTTTATAATCTTGTGATTCAATTTCTGCTTTATGAGTGAACGAATTTTACAGGCCCTGATGCAATTGTTCGCGATTGGCGCAAGTCTGGAGCGGCTGACGCTTCAAAGCCGTTCCGTCGTGGAAGCCTTTTTGCGCCAGCAATTGAGTTTACAAAGGATTCCGGAATATATCACCCTCTTTGACAAACACCTTCTCGCCTTACAGGGAGGAGAAGACATCACAAAGGCAAGAAAAAGAATCGCTCTCAGTTCGGTAAAAGCACTTCGTATTTGTACTGAGATCAATAAAGAGTTGAACACAAGTCAGAAATACATTGTGTTCATACGCCTCGTTGAATTCATGAACAGCTCGGACACTTCTATTACAGAGCCGGAAAAAGAGTTTCTTGAAACTGTAGCCACGGTCTTTAATATCGAGCAAGATTTACATCGTTTTTGCCTTGCCTTCACGGGTAAAAGTCTCCAGATACCGCAACTCGAATCAAGGTCGGTATTATGCGTACGGAAGCATAAAACGGAAGAAGGCCATCAGTTTCATCAATTGGAACATGCTGATGTTGATCAGACAATCTGGTTCCTGCACATCGAACCGGCAGGGATGTTTTTTCTTCGCTACACCGGGAAAGATCTTCTCACGGTGAACGGTAAGCCCGTTGATCCTACGATTGTTTCTGTCTTCACACAAGGTGCAGTCCTACGCGGACAAAAAATCCAGGCACTCTACTACAGCGATGTACTCCGTTTTTTTACCGGCAAAAAAGAAGAACGCCGGATCCAACTGCGTGCTGAGGATCTTGAATTCACTTTCCCGAATGGACGAAAGGGTTTGCATACACTGAATATCACATCACATTCGGGAGAACTCGTGGGTATCATGGGTAGTAGTGGAGCAGGAAAATCAACTCTTCTAAGTGTATTGAATGGCACTTCTCCTGTATCCTCCGGAAGACTGCTTCTCAATGGAAAAGATGTTTATAAAGATGCAAGTGTGTTGGAGGGAATGATCGGCAATATCCCTCAGGACGATTTGTTGATTGAAGAACTCAGTGTCTTCCAAAACCTTTTTTATAACACGAAACTGGTATTTGGTAATTTGAACGATGAAGAGATTCGGGTAAAAGTGATGGATACACTCCACTCACTCGGTCTCACCGAAACTGCCGATCTGAAAGTGGGCAATCCTCTTAACAAAACAATAAGCGGCGGTCAGCGAAAACGACTGAACATCGCTCTGGAACTGATCAGGGAACCTGCCGTATTGTTTGTAGATGAACCCACCTCCGGATTATCTTCTCACGATGCAGAGAATGTAATGGATCTGTTGAAGCAGCTCACGCTTGCCGGCAAACTGGTATTTGTGGTTATCCACCAGCCCTCATCTGATATCTTCCGGATGTTCGACCGCTTGCTGATCCTTGATACAGGAGGTTACCCCATCTATTATGGCAATCCTTCCGATTCTCTTCTTTATTTTAAACGACAAGCCCATTTCGCTGACGCTGATGAAGGTGAATGTCCATCATGCGGAAACATTAACGCGGAACAAATATTCAACATCATCGGCCTGGAGGAAGTGGATGAATTTGGAAACCGTACCGGAAGCAGAAAAGTATCTCCAAAAGAATGGTTTGAATGGTACAAACAATCACAACCTTCATCAGGGACTGTTGCTCGTGAAAATTCCGAAACACTTTCAAGTGGAAATAAGGCAAGTTATTTCAGACAGTGGCGCGTATTCTTTACACGCGATTTCCTCTCTAAGCTGAGCAACCGGCAATACATGGCCATTACCTTGCTGGAGGCACCACTTCTTGCCGGCATTCTGGCCTTCATTCTGCGCTATACTTCTCCAGGGGAAAATTATGTGTTCACCGACAATCCCAATCTTCCCGCCTATCTTTTTATCTGTGTCATCGTAGCCTTATTTCTCGGCATGACTGCATCAGCGGAAGAAATTATCCGGGACCGGAAAATTCTTCAGCGGGAAAAATTTCTTCACCTCAGCCGTAAGAGTTATTTGTTTTCCAAAATCGCCCTGCTATTTCTTGTTTCAGCCATACAAACTATTTCATTTGTACTTGTCGGGAATTTAATCTTTGGCGTGCAAGACATGTGGTTACAGTATTGGTGGGTCTTATTCACCACGGCCTGCTTCGCCAACCTTGTCGGTCTCAATATTTCCTCAGGACTTGATTCCGTGGTGACCATCTATATCCTGATTCCTTTTTTAATCATTCCTCAAATTCTTCTCAGCGGTGTGATCGTAAAATTTGAAAAGCTGAATCCACTTATCAGTGATCCGGCGGAAGTTCCGCTTGTAGGCAATATCATGGCATCCCGTTGGGCATTTGAAGCACTAAGTGTTTACCAGTTCCGCGACAATAAATTTCAGCGGGACTTTTTTCCCATGGAAGCGAAGATGAGTGAGGCCACCTTTAAGAAAGACTGGTGGATTCCCGTACTCCGTGAACGTACCGATAAGAGTGAACGTATGATTCGCCAGCAAGCACCGGATGATTCGATTCGGGCAGTGTTGAAACTTGTATACAATGAATTAAGTTTGGAACAGTCGGAAAACTCCCGCGTGAGATTGACAACTGCAGGAATGAATGAACAAGCCAAACAAGAGATGGGTACAATACAGGCCATGCGTAAGGATCTGGATCAGCTCAAAGATTTTTATATCGAACAATTTAATTCAAGCAGTGAACGAAAAGAAGCAATCATAGAAAACATGACTCGCACACCGCAGGGTCTGAAGGATTTCGAACAGCGGAAAAAGGATTACTATAATGAGAATCTGGATCAGATTGTGCGCAACAGTACGGGGATAGAGCGACTACGGGTTTACAAGGACAGGGTGATCCGCTATTTTGAACCAGTGTACAGAACAAAAGCTTCCACCAATTCTTTAAAGGGCATGTTCTTTACTCCAGTTAAATCATTCTGGGGTAATACCTGTGATACATTTTCGGTTAACATAGCCGTTATATGGGCGATGACCCTATTGTTATACTTTACTCTGGTGTGGGATCTGCTCCGGAAAATTCTGTTACTTGGAGGCCGATGGAAAAAGAAATAGAAGCCTCTTTTTAATTCCGAAAATTCTGAGCGTTCAAAATAAAAGCATCAGGGTGGCTTATCTGATCGTCTTCATTCTACTTTGATCACACGGGTAATTACTGTTCGATCTTCAGCGGACATTTTAAGAAAATACACACCTTGTGAAAGATCCCCGGTTGGAAAACCGGATCTCATTCCCCCCGGGGCCACCCATGTCCGGACACATTTTCCATCGAGTGTATAGAGCGAAAAAGAAACTTCCCCCTGTAAACCAGGCAAGTCAATATTTATAAGCTCCCTGACAGGGTTTGGATAAACAGAGAACAACTCTGAAGCATCAGATTCCTCAATTCCGGTGCACAGCAAGACATACACTTTTCCCGTATCATTACTTGCGCAATCATTTGCATCTGTATAAGTATAGGTCAGGTAAAAATTTCCGGCTCCTGCAACTGAAGGAATAAACTGATTGCCAACAACTCCAACTCCGGTATAAACTCCACCTACCGGCAGGCCTCCAATCAAAGTCTGGGCAGGATCATAAGTGCATACTGAATCCTGAAGCAAAGTGAATGTAACCACAGGTAAAGGATTTACCACTACCATCGTTGATAAAGTAGCCGAGCAGTTGTTAAAATCCGTCATTGAGAGAGAGTAAACTCCGGCACTATTTAAATTTGAAACAGGAATTTCAGGATTCTGTATGTTAGAAGTGAAAGAATCCGGTCCGGTCCATGTATAAAACCTTGCGGAAGAAGAATAGAATTCAATTTTTTGACCGTCGCAAACGGGACTGTTGCTGATGATCGGCATCAGAGATGGGACACCATCCATTCCCAGTCGAATGGAAATGGTATGATCCAGATAGTTGGCTATTGCGAGATCCTGACGATTGTCACCGTTAAATTCTCCTACAACCAGATGGATTGGATAAGAACCAACTGGAAATTCAGTGTTGCCGGTAAATGTACCATTGCCATCTCCGAGTCGTATAGATACTGTATTGGACTGATAATTGGCAGTTGCAAGATCCGGATATTCATCTCCATTAAAATTTCCGATACTCACACAGTATGGTCCTGATCCAACAGGTATTTCTGTAGTTCCACTGAATCCACCGAAGCCATTCCCCAATTTCACTGACACAGAATTGGATGAGTGATTGGCAGCAGCCAAATCCTGTTTGCCGTCATTATTAAAGTCACCGACAACCACACTGAAAGGGCTTAAACCAACTGACACATCAGTTACCGCGCTAAATCCACCGATACCATTTCCAAGACGAATTGAAACAGAATTTGAACCACTATTGGCTACCACGAAATCTTGTTTTCCATCGCTGTTAAAATCACCAACGCTCACCGATTCCGGATATAAACCGACAGGTAAATTAGTAGTGCCACTAAAATTTCCGGACCCATCTCCTAAGCGAATGGAAACACTATTACTGTTATAATTGGCCGTCACAAAATCCAGCTTCCCGTCATTATTGAAATCTGCCAGAGCAATTCCGGCAGGACCCGTCCCCACACTAACGTTAGGCATACTGTAAAATGTACCATTTCCATAACCGAGCCGAATCGCAACCAAATTTGCTCCTTCATTCGTCACCATAAAATCCTGATTCCCGTCACGATCAAAATCACCAACAGCCAAGGCATAAGGGTGTGAACTCACACCTTCCTCTGTGGAGTCAATAAATCCACCATTACCATCTCCCAGATAAATTGATACGGAATTATAACCGATGTGCGAAGCAGCGAGATCTTGATTTCCATCGCCGTTGAAATCGGCAATCGCCAGTCCGGTAAGATTAGGTCTGTCAACAGGAATGAGCGTGTTTCCGTTAAACCGGCCATCACTGCATTCAGCATTTTTTACAATCAGGGAAAATGTCTTTGCGGTTCTGGCCCCACTGGCACTAAAAGCACTGACAGTGATGGTATAATTTCCAACAGGTTTAGCATCAGTAATTGAAACTGTTCCTGTCGCAGGATTAGCTGTGAGAATACCTGAAAAATTAGCAGAAGCAAAAACAGAAATTTTGCTTGTATTCACCGGAGACGCACCCGGGCTTGTAGTAGTATCCTTTCCAACATACATCGACAAGGGAACATAGTTGCTAAGTACCTGAGCATTCAAACTAAGTAGGAGAAACCAGCAAAAAACCAGTAAGAACAGTCTCTTAAACATCATTCAATTTTTATGATAATTTTTTTGAAAACAGCGTCATTTAGGATCTGACTTTTAATAACCGGGTTTCGCTCAATGAGGATTTCCGTTTTTTCTGAATTTATACTTAACAGTACAAATCGGAGTCTTTCAATTTGTCGTATCCTAATAAATCGCAATAGGAATAAACGTATAACCAGACACAAGGTTTCTCTTCTCACTCTAAATCGGACTAATAAAGGTAATTAATCCTCTTTGATGTTTAACCGGGTCATTTTTAAAAAATCATCAGTGAAAACATGGATGCGGCCCGGATTTTTTAGAAGGCAGACTGCATTCCATGACAAAGGAATAAGCGCCGGGATAATTTACATTTCCCGTAATTCAGCGTAGTAAACAATGGCAATATTTATCCCAAATTATGCAATAGAAAAAAAATCTATTGCAAAGCGAAAAGAAAATCAATCATGGCTTATTCAAACAATTACGGTTTTCTTGACCTGATGTTCCCTTGTTTGAGTTTGTACTTCTCTAAAGTGCAAATCACCGAAATAGATCCACAGAAATATTAAAATCCTTGTTTTTAGGGCACAAATGAATAATTTGTCCTTTCTAAAACAAGAAATCCGATTTCACCAAAAAAGAAAATTTGTCTAAAAATGGGTTTATTTAAAAAATAATTCTATCTTAACGTAATACCCGGCAATTGCAGTCACCTTTATTCTAGTTGAATAGAGGTGTATTTTTATTCCGGAAGCAAGAAAATTCTGTCATGATGAGGCCTTCGTCATTTTTAATATTGTTTCTACTCATGTTTCAACAGTGGGTTTTCGCTTCGGGCGAAAAGCCTTTTGCATGCGACAGTACCTATTTAAAAATATGGAACGGAGACCGTTATGTACCATTCCCTGTAAAAGGAATTAATTTTGGAGTAGCCGTACCTGGAGCCTATCCGGGTGATTTATTGGTTACCAGAGAGCAATACGGAAGGTGGCTTTCTCAGATTCAAGAAGCCGGCTTTAACAGCATTCGCCTTTATACTTTGCATTTCCCTTCCTTCTATGAAGTACTCGATTCGTTCAATCTGGCAAATCCAAATTCTCCATTGTTTATCATGCAAGGAATCTGGCTGGAAGAAGATGTTCCCGGTTATTCTAATGATTTGTTTTCTTTAACCGCTATGTTTCA
Organism: uncultured Bacteroidota bacterium; assembly: GCA_963775555.1. Taxonomy (GTDB): domain Bacteria; phylum Bacteroidota; class Bacteroidia; order AKYH767-A; family 2013-40CM-41-45; genus QQVM01. The sequence goes on from CAVZJJ010000003.1 coordinate 255,557, forward strand.
AACGGAGATTGAAGAAAATATTGATTGTGTGCACGGAAACAGGAATATCTCCACCCGCGTAGGAAAAGCATTCGGAAGCTATACCACGGATGCTTCAAAATGGGTATGTGCCTACATTTTAGGAAGGGAAGTGATGCCGGTAGAAGTTCTTACTTCGAATCAGTTGCATAGTTCCATGACTTCATTCAGTGGAAATTATTTTTCCATCACGAATGCCAGTCCGGTTGAAACATGGATTACCGGGCATCTCAATCATTTGAGCGAGTATGAGAATGCAAATTATAATGAAGTGAAGCCGCTCAGTTTCTCATCCTGGCCGACATTGGATCCACTATATCATCCTGAAGAAACCAATCGTATGGAAGATAGTGCCTCCATTGATCTTGCATCATTAGTACCTTCTCTATTAACTGCCGGATATTTTGTGAGCATTCATGCCTATCCTTATTATCCAGACTTTATCAGTCATCAGCAAAATTACCAAAGCTGTACCGATTACATGGGGCAAAACAGTTATATCTGCTATCTGGAAGACTTAAAAGTTCATTATGCAAATTTTCCTCTGTTGATTGCAGAGACCGGTTGTCCCAGCAGCTGGGGCATTGCACACTATGCACAGAATGGAATTCATCACGGAGGTTTTGACGAAACTTCTCAGGGAGAAAATAACATACGACTCGCTCAAAATATAATGGATGCCGGTTGTGCAGGATCTGTTATGTTTAACTGGATGGACGAATGGTTTAAGCGGACCTGGATCACCGACCCGGTGGACTCGGATCCTGCCAGACGAACATTATGGCATAATGTAACCGCGGCAGAACAAAACTTTGGACTTATAGGATTTAAAAGAAATACGCCACTTGTTCCATGGCAACAATTTTCCGGTTCATCGCAAATTACTTCAATAGAAGCAGCCGCAGATTATGCCTATTTTACGATGAGACTGCATATGCCACCACCGGGCGTGTTGGATACTATTCTAATTGCACTCGACACTTATGCCCCTTCTCTGGGAGAGTCGATTTTACCTAATGGTGCCACAGTTTCAAACCGTGCAGAATTTTATCTAAGCGTTTCAAATTACGAAGCAGAACTTTTTGTTACGGAAGCCTATGATCTCTACGGAGTATGGTATGGACATCCTGCGCCCGGACAAGTTTACCGTTCGGTTGTTTCCAATACTAACCATTGGAATATAGTAAGGTGGCAAAACAATTCTGATTTGCTGGAGACACAATACATAGGGCACATGCAGGTGAATCGTCTCAACCTTCCTGAATCGAGTCTGGATGCAGTTCGCATTGATTCGAATTATCTTGATATCCGTCTGCCCTGGACCTTATTGAACTTCGATGATCCATCTCAAATGAAAGTGATCCATGACCGTGCATCAGTATCAGGACTTCAAGATACTGTGAGTAGCGGAATCTCGATAACTATGTTTTATAAAGGGAATGTCTATCAACCCTCGACACGGTTCACCTGGCCCACATGGAATACTGTGACTAATACTACTGAATTTGTGAAAAGTTCATACGAGGTAGTTCGAAATAATTTATATCAACTTCCAGGCGGACCTGTTGCCTTCCTCGACACTTTCAGTATAAATACGTCCTCCGTCTTTGCTGTTCCTGCCTCTTCCGGGTTATTATCGAATGACTATGTGATGGCTGGCTTCAACGGACAAGCCTATCTGGACGGTGCTCCTGTTCATGGATTTTTATTTCTGTCAAGTGACGGAGGATTTACATTTTATCCTGAAGCAGGTTATACCGGACTTGACACATTTTCTTATCGAATCTTCAGTGGACCTCACATGTCAGAACCCGCAAAAGTAATTCTGGATATAAATGCAGGAGGAGTATGGGCTTCGATATACCCCAATCCCTCACCTGGACAGGTATCCATCTCTTCGCTGAAGGATCTTGATGCTGTGGAAGTGTATGATAACCTGGGTAAATGTATCTATCTTCAGAAAACTAAAAGAAGCTCTAGTACTCTTCCCCTCAATTTCGAGCCCGGTATTTACTTTGCGCGATTATACTCCGGTAAAGAGGTAATCAACAAAAAATTCGTGATTAAAAATTAGGAATTATTCTTTCCCCGGTAATTCATTTATAAATCAAATACACCTTAACTCCGGAACTTACCTGGTGAGACTATTAACCGAAAACCGGGTACTGGCCCTATCGAAAATTATATGTAACAAATAATATATCGCTAATTCCTGATCATATTTACAAGAATTTCTGATCAATTTGTTTTACGATAATTTAAAATAGCCCATGTATTCAAGAAGACGGCAAATCCGGAAATGATGAGAAAATGATATTTAATATCCCTGAAACCACTTCCTTTCAATACGATCATCCTCATCACCTCAATAAAATAAGTAACCGGATTGCATTGTGCAATCACTTTTGCCCATGCAGGCATACTGTCTACTGAAGTGAAAAGACCACTCATCAGAATGAATATCATCATAAAAAAGAAAGCCACCGACATGGCCTGTTGCTGTGTGTCTGAATAGGTGGAAAGCAATAGCCCAAAACCAAGTACCGCCACTAAATACAATGCTAAAAAACCATAGAGCAATGCTATGCTTCCAAGTGGAATAATTCCGTAAACCACTCTGGCAACAAATAATAATCCAACACTAAAAATAAACATCCCAATCACCCAAAACGGAATCAACTTGCCAAGAATGAAGTGCAGCTTTTTAATGGGAGTCACATTAATTTGTTCAATGGTACCTTCCTCCTTTTCCTTTACAATATTCAATGAACACATGTAGGTCCCGACCATGGTGACCAGAATGGCTAAAATTCCAGGCACCATAAAAAACCGGTAATTCATATGTGTATTAAACCAATTGGTGGAATTCACTTCGATAATTGGCAGTGAATTAGATTGTTGCTCAGGCAACCATTCCATGCGGATATCGGCATTATAATCTGAAACAATGCGACTTAAATAAGATCCGCCTACATTAGCCTTCGTTCCATTAATTGCATTTACGGCAATAAAGATCTTCTGTTGATTTTCGCGAACAAGATTCCTCTCAAAACCATCAGGGATTTCCACGATCAGATCGGAATTGTTTTTTTCAAGTTCTCTGAAGGCATCATCAAATGAATGACCATAATCATTCAATTTGAAATAACCTGACGAGATAATTTTTGAAAGCAATTTTTGTGAATAGACAGAATGATCGTGATCCACATAGGAGAGATTAATGTTTTTTACTTCATAATCAGCTGCCATAGGCATTATTAAAAGCTGAATGATCGGCATTGCAAAGATCATTGGCAGAAGAGACTTATTACGGAATATCTGCTTAAATTCTTTTTGTAATAAAAACTTCAATGTTCTCATGCCAAACGTATTTTAAACTTTTTGAAGCTGATAAAAATCAAAAGACTTGTCATTACTATCAACACCAGTGTTTCTTTCCATATGAAGGAAAAACCCAGTCCTTTAATCATGATTGATTTTACGATAATATAATACCATTTGGAAGGAAGTATATTAGATATGATCTGCAAGGCCAGTGGCATATTTTCCACAGGGAACATAAAGCCTGTGAGAAGGACTGTGGGAATCAATAAACCCATCAAGGAGAACAACATGGCTGTTTGTTGCGAATTGGTGCTGTTGGAAATTAATAAACCAAGAGAGAGAGCTGTAATTATCAGCAAGCTACTCTCTGCGAAAAATAAAAGCAGGCTTCCCGCAAATGGCATTCCCAGCAAGAACACACTTAAAAATAAGATGATAACCAGATTCACCAGAGAAAGAAAGAAATAGGGAACAGCTTTGGCAATGATTACTAAAAAAGGATTGAAAGGGGAAACAAGAAGCACCTCCATGGTGCCTGTTTCCTTTTCTCTTACAATAGACACAGATGTCATCAATACGCAAACCAGCATCAGTACCAGAGCCATCACTCCCGGTACAAAATTAGTCGCTCCCTTCAATTCAGGGTTATAAAGCATTCTTAGTTCCGGAATAATCTGATAGGAAACCGGATGATTGATTCTCAACTCCTGTTGATAGGAAGAAACTATGGAAGATATATAGTTGCTGAGTGTAGTTGCCGTATTAGGGTCTGAGGCATCCGCAATAATTTGAACCTGTGCTTTATTGAGGTGAAGTAAATCATTGTTAAAATTGACCGGAAAAACTATTGCAAGTTTGATCTTCCCTTCCTTAAAAGCCCCTTCGATTTGTTGATGACTATATAGGGACTTTTCAATTACAAAATTGGTACTCGCCGCCAATTGATTAATAATATGTTGTGAGGCCTCATCTTTTGCATAATCACAAATCGCAATTTTTGAATTTTTAATTTCATTCGTCAGCGCAAATCCAAAAAGAACTATCTGAACAATCGGCATACCAAATAACATCAGCAAGGTTTTTTTATCCCGGAAGACGTGGTAAAATTCCTTTTTTACAAAGAGGAGAAATTGTTTCATTTATTTAGTTGATAGTTTTTAATTGAAAGTTGATAATTGACAGTGGATAGTTTTTAATTGATAGTTGATAATGGATAGTTGATAATGGATAGTTGATAATTGATAGTTGATAGTTGATAGTTGATAGTGACAAACAGAGGTCTTCAATTCCTCATTAGTAATTATCAATTGTCCATTATCAATTATCCATTGTCCCTTGTCAACTATCCATTATCAACTTTCAATTGATCTCACTTTCCGAGAGCTGTTTTTGTTGACTTTACTATACTGATAAGCAATTTTAATAGTTCCGTGCAGTCTGTATGCATACTATTGAATAGTTTCAATTCAAGAAATCCGGTATCCTTTAGAAGCATCAACCAATAAACTGATTCATTTGCCTCCTTAAGTGCTACATTCATTTTGTTTAAGAAATCGGCTTTTGATTGAGCATGCTCCGCTTCCTTTACTAATGCACCAATAGCCGTTCCGCTTCTTAATAACTGCTTCGATAATACATATTCCCGTTTGTCTGTTACTAACAATTTATATAATTCTACCATCCTTATCGCAAACGAATATGACTTATCAGCGATTACATTTTTCATTGACTCTTGCTGGTTGATAATTGATAGTGGATAGTGGATAGTGGATAGTGGATAGTGGATAGTGGATAGTGGATAGTGGATAGTGGATAGTGGATAGTGGATAGTGGATAGTGGATAGTGGATAGTGGATAGTGGATAGTGGATAGTGGATAGTGGAAAATTAAAAATTGATTGTAGAGAACCAAGGAGCAAATATTGAAAATAATTTTGCGGATTTTGCTAAACCTTTTATCTACATACATAATTTTTCAATTAATTATCCATCACAACCTAAACCCACTCAATTCATTATCAATTATCAACTGACAATTATCAATTATCGCCCCTCTTCGCTCCCCGCGCAAGCTCAAAGAATACATCATCCATCGAAGCTGCAGAATACTGTGTTTTTAAATTAGCGGGTGTGTCAAGCGCCTTCACGACTCCATCTACCATCATGGAAATCCGATTGCAGTATTCCGCTTCATCCATATAGTGCGTGGTAACAAATACAGTAATACCTCTGTCGGAAGCATCATATATCAGATCCCAGAATTGCCGTCGGGTGACAGGGTCTACTCCTCCTGTTGGCTCATCTAAAAAAACAATTTTGGGCTCATGAATGACGGCCACGGAGAATGCAAGTTTTTGCTTCCATCCGAGTGGCAGGGATTTTACAAGTTTTTTTACTTCCTTCTCCAATCCCAATTGCCCAATCAGCATTTCGCTTTTACTTTTTATCTCTTTATCCGACAAGCCATAAATACCACCAAAAAACCGTATGTTTTCAATAACAGTAAGATCTTCATAGAGTGAAAATTTCTGACTCATATAGCCGATGTTTTTCTTGATTTCTTCAGTTTGTTTGTAAATGTCGAAACCGGCGATAATTGCATTTCCTGAAGAAGGCGTGGAAAGCCCACACAGCATTCTCATTGCTGTAGTCTTCCCTGCTCCATTAGCCCCCAGGAATCCAAATATTTCTCCCTTGAATACTTCAAAACTTACTTCATTGGCTGCGATAAAATCTCCATAACGTTTGGTGAGTTTATCTGCTTTGATAACGACTTCCTTCGTGCTATTCATTCATGAGTTGTATAAAGCAATCTTCAATCCCCGGTGTAATTTTTTTCAATTCAATATTTTTATTTCCCTTTGTTTCGAGATAATGAATGAGGCGCTGATTCCCTATCTGGTCATCACTACTGAAAGCGATGTGGTGAAATTCTCCGAAGGCATTAATACTCTGCAATTGCCCGGAATCACGCAAATCGTGCAACAGCTTGCTCATTTCTCCGGACTTAATTGCGTAAAGCGGAACCGGATACTTATTCACTACATTTTCCGGTGTGTCAACTGATAAGATTTTTCCATCCTGAATAAGCGCTATTCGTTCGCAAAGTGTGGCCTCATCCATGTAGGGGGTCGAAACGAGGATCGTAATGCCCTCCTGTTTCAGTCGCTTCAGCATTTCCCAGAACTCTTTCCTTGAAACAGTATCCACACCCGTGGTGGGTTCATCGAGGAATAATACTTTCGGACGATGAATTAATGCGCAACACAAAGCGAGCTTTTGCTTCATTCCTCCGGACAACTTTCCTGCCCTTCGGGTTTTGAAAGGTTCGAGCTGAACATAAATAGCTTCGATTAGACTATAATTTTCTTTTACGCTTGTCCCAAAAACTGCTGCGAAAAAATTCAGGTTTTCTTCTACCGTTAAATCCTGGTACAGAGAAAATTTTCCCGGCATGTAGCCCACACGTTGACGAAGCAATTTATAATCTGCTACAACATCCAAACCATTTACACGCGCATTTCCGCCGTCAGGAAGTAGCAGGGTAGTAAGTATTCTGAAGATACTTGTCTTACCCGCACCATCCGGTCCTATTAAGCCAAAGAGCTCGCCTTTCTGCACAGACAGTGAAACCCCGTCCACTGCTATAAGGCTGCCTTTGTTATAGGTTTTGGTAATATTGTTTAAAATAACATCCGGACTGTTCATGTTAAAATTTTACTTCACCATACATACCAATTTTATAAGTACCGTTGTTTTTCACTTTTACTTTAACAGCATATACCAAATTAGCTCGCTCGTTTTTCGTCTGAATAGTCTTTGGAGTAAACTCAGCCTTATCATTGATCCAGGAAAGGATTCCTTCGCTTTCAGTAAAACCACCCTTTCCATCGTCTGTCAGTACTTTTACTTTTTGATTTAATTTCACAGCTGGAAGCTGGTCGCCTGAAATATAAACGCGTAAAATGATCGTGCTGAGGTCAGCCACCTTATAAAGTGGTTTCCCGGGTGATGTCATCTCTCCAAGTTCAGCGAATTTGGTCAACACCGTGCCATTTATGGAACTTACAATTTTACTTTTCTCTAACTGATCATTAATTTGCTCAATCTGTGCCTGTAGTGGTAAAGCATCTTTGCTGATTCCTCCGGCCGAAATTTCCAGGGTGGAGCGCTGCGCTTCAATTTGTTTTTTAATCACTTCTATCTGCGCATTAATATCGTCCAATTGTTTTGTAGTCGCGGCGTCGGCTTTCACGAGATTGCTCATGCGCCTTTGCTCCACTTCGGCTGTTTTCAATTGTTCCTGAAGAGATGCGAGCTGCAATGAAACATTGGGTTTCTTACTCAGCAAAGCATCTATTTGCGCCTCCAATTGTTTTTTCTTTAAATATAATTGTGTGCTGTCTATGTAGCCGATAAATTGCCCGGTGATCAAATCCTGCCCTTCCTCGATATCGAATTGCTTAATGGTCCCCATAACTTCGGATGAAATAATAATTTCTTCAGCTTCGAAAGCACCCGAAGCGTCAAAATCGTCTTTACCGTTACGGCAGGATATTAATGACAGCATTAAGAGAGTAGCGACTTTTATTTGTGATAAACTTTTCATTTTGAATTCTTTTTAATTCCCTGAAGTTGTTTGATAGTTGTATTGTGCAAAGATTAATTGCACCTGATGGAGAAGAAGGTTTTGTCTGGCCTGATCCTCGGCATTTAAATAAATTATAAAATCATTTGCAGTGATAGTTCCATTTTCAAGTTGATTGTTGGCTGTCAGTTTTATTCCCTCCCGTAAGCTTATAATGGCATTATCCGTTGCAATTAATTGCAGCAGTTTGTCCAATTCACTGTTTTGCTGTTTCAAAGTATAATTTGTATTGAATAGAAATACTTCCTGTTGCACATCCAGAGAACTTTGATTAATACGTACCAACTGTTTTTCCTTCTTTATTGTGTACAAACCGGCCACATTCCAATAAAGGCGAACGCCGCCGATATAATAAAAATCAAATTGATCATTCAAAAAATTAAGCGCAGGTCTCCCATATCCTCCCTGCAGAAACAATCCCAGGCGCGGCAGATTCTTTGAATTGATTAACTGATTTTGGACGTCCAAACTCTTTTTTTGTATTTCAAACAATCTTAATTCAGGTCGGTGAATGTCGGATGAAACGTTTTTGGTAGCAGGAGTCTCAAATTTTGTAGATGCGTCAACTGGTTTGTTAATAAACAGAGCCAACATATCTGTATAACCTTTGCGACTCGCTTTTAATTCAATGGTGCGCTGGTCCGATTTGAGCATCTCAGCTTGTAATACTTCCAAATTACTTTTTAATGCTGTGCCATTACTGATGGCTGCAGTGGTTTTCGAGATGCCGGCCTTTAAATCTATTTTTAACAATTCAGTCTGCTGCAATTGCGCGTCTAATAACAAGATGCCAAAAAACAATTGATTAATACGCTCCTTCAATTTGTATAACTCTACTTCCACTTTTTGTTCCTCCGCTGCTGAATTTGCTTTGATTAAATCCTTTTGATTACGGATTACAATGATATCGGTAAGTGATTGGTTGATGTCACCATATATTTTGTATTGATCTTTGCTGATAACCGGTTGACCGGATTCTGCAATAGGACTTGGAAGCCGTGTAACATCCGATTGGTAGCTGGCTTGCCCGCTGATACTCAACTGGGGCCAATACCCCTTAGAAACATTGTTAATGGAATAATCCCTCGCCTGCTCCAGCAATGCCCATTGCTTTACCATAGGGTAATTTAGTTTTGCAAATGCATAACAGGAATCAATGTTCAAAGAAACCGTTCCCTGTGAAAAAACAAGACTTCCTTTCAGGGCGAGAAGGAAAATAATAACAAATCCTGCCAGGCGGGTTTTACGAATTGTGGATCGAATCATTTCTCAATTAATTTTAAATCACATACCATAACTCTGTATACACAGATTACTTTGCTTTCATTATACTCTTGATCCATTTAGGAATAAGAGCCTTTCTTTCTTCCATTAATTCATTGAACTCCTTTTGAGACACGTCACCTATGCTCCGTAGCATTGGGCTAGCAACAAAGGGAAAAATGGTCATGCTCATTAGGTTCATGATAAAATGAAGCGGTTTCATTGGAGCAATTTTACCTTCCTTTACCTGGAGTTGAAACTGATGGAGAAAATTCGATTTCCCTATCAGTTCTTTTAATTTTATTTTAGCGACCAGTTCATCGGGGTTTCTCCTCAACTCACTTAATAAGAATAGCGGTATGTCGGGTTGTTCTATGAACAGATCAATATAATTCTCCACGATTAAATTTATTTTGTTCTCCAAAGTGGTTTTATCATTGTGGAAAACCGCCTTCATCGTTTGCAGAAACTCCTGGAAACTTTCCAACATGATGATGTCAAATAGTTTCTCCTTACTGCGAAAATAGTAGTTGAGCAGAGCCAGATTAATGTCTGCCTGTTCCGCAATATCCCTTGTTCGGGTAGCAGCGAATCCCTTCTTATGAAAAATGATCCTGGCGGCATTTTTTATTTTCTCTTCAGTACTTGGATCCACCACCAGGACCGCTTTCTTCTTTGTCATACCTAAAAAATTATTGAGAGCAAAGATATGCACAGCATTTTGAATTAATCAACTTTTTTAATATTTTTTTTTAATCATTTGTTTAATTTAATAGAACGCATAATAACCTAAATATCAATGCTCTGGGCAAGTGGACGGCAGTCTTTAAGTTTAGGAATGGAAAAATGGTCCGGGATTCCTCGATAAACACAGCCCTGTTATTTACGCACTTAACCCTTACCCATTTGATATTTATATACCTTTAATCAACATTTTCAGCTGAACCAACGATGCATATTTTTTCTTCCGGATTCTTTCGACTTCTTTTATTAAGCTTGTTGAGTGTTTTTTTATTTATAAAAACAAATGCACAGGACTATCAGTTTGTCCAACCCGGACATAGCTTCCATTACAATAATTCAATTTCTCCCTATCCGAATTTCTTCAATATTTATACCTGGTCTCAGATCAAGGAAACCAGAATTGACTCTTCCTCTTTTTCCGGAACAGATACCCTATATTTTCCTTTCAGAACATGGCGTGACACCTTGAGTGACTTTTCAGTCAGCCAGGGCATTGATACAGGCATACTATACGGCCCTTCCTGGATGGGAGAAAGGATCAAAGAATCCATTACAAGTGGCATGACTGTATTTTACAATGAAACCGGAGATTCCATGATCTTTGACCGACAGGCAACTGCCGGACAGTCATGGGTTATAATGCAATTGGATACTTCCGGGAGGATCGAAGCAAGCGTTGATTCCGTCAGTTTCGATACTCTTTTAGCCGGATCTTCAGATAGTATTAAGTACATTCATCTGAATGTCTACGATACAATGAATGTTCAAATTAGTTCGCACCCGGCAAACAATTTTAACATTCGTCTGAGTCGTTTCGGTGGCTGGCCGTTGATTTTTTCTATTCGGGAATTTCCGCAGGAAGTAATCCCGCTTACAATGATTGAAGATCCCGGCAATCCCACGGAGTTCGACATCTATAATTTCGACATCGGCGATGAATTCGAATATTTTTCAAATTATAACAACTCTGTGTCCACATACTCGTATATTAAAATACTTGATAAATATTTTAACTCAACAAGTGATAGCGTAAATTATATGAGGTACACGATTGTTAATTCTGGCTCAGCAAGCGGATTCTATGCCAGCTCAGATACAGACACCATTTCCTATCCTGCGAGAATGAATTTATTCTATAGCAATGTCCCGGAACAAACGAGCACTCCATTGCACGGGCATGGAACCTATTTTAATTGTTATACAATTAGTAAGAATCCTGTCTTCTATAATAACAGAACTGTATTCCGCGAAACCGATGGTTATTGTTTTATTGATACTTCAAGCTCAACAATCGGGTTTATTCATTTTGAAGCTGAACTATACACTTCAAATTTTTCAGCAGGACTCGGAATGGTCTATAATAGCTCTGACCAATCCAGCATGTTTAATCACTGGTACACCGAATTAAAATGGTATCGAAAAGGACTTGAAACCTGGGGTACCTTCAACAATTTGATTACTGCTCTAGATCAAATCAATGGAAGTGAAGAAATTAAATTATTCCCAAATCCAGCCGGTAATTTTATAATAATTTCCATGCCTGAAAATTATTTTTCAACCGTCAACGTATTTAGTATGGATGGAAGCTATATTAAATCCGAGGCGATGAGTGGGTCTTCGTTTAAACTTTCGCTTGAAGATATTCCGCCGGGTATGCTACTCCTTTCTTTAGAAGGAAAAACAGGTGCCGTTAAAAAGCGAATTGTTCACATTCAGGAATAACGTAAATTTTTTTGAAGGAAGACTCCGGCATTTCCGTTTCCATCCGACATCCCACAAAAATCTACCTTATAATTTCTTGAAGTAAGCGAATTTTATTTCATCTTGGAGTCCCCTACTCCAATAAATGGCACTGCACCTGCTCCGGTTACTTCCGGCAATACACCATTCCATTTGTCGATGGCTTTCAGATTGGCTTCAATTTTTCTCAACTCAATGAGATCAGGAGAAATGTTCATCTTTTGAAGGCGCAATGCTTCTGCTTCCGCGGTAGCAGCTGTAATAGTCTGCTCCGCTTCTACCTTAATCCTGTCAAGGTCACGCTTCGCCTTAAGTGCATTCTGCTCCGCAGTTTGCTTGGCTTCAATCGCGTCTGTAAATATTTTAGAAAAATTAAAAGAGACAATTGAAAATGCATCCACAGCAATATTCGACATCAGTAGTCGGGTTTTGAGGGCCTCCTGCATTTCAGCACTCACTGCCGGTCTTTTTGTAATCAGCTCTTCCGCTGAATAACGTGCAGAGACTGCCTTCATCACTTCCTGTATGGCAGGATCTATGATTCTCTCTTTAAACTCCACACCAATTGACTGATACACGATATTGGCTTTATCCGGTATGATGTGGTAGTTCAATGCAACAGAAAGTGCTACATCCTGCAAATCTGAAGAAGCTGATGCCGCATCGGTCACTGCTTTATGAATCTTTACATCCATTATAATTACTTCCTGCATAAGTGGTACACGGAAATGCATTCCTTCATTCAACACCTTGTCCTGAACAGCACCAAAATTCATCACAATTCCTCGTTCACCGGCACCAATCTGGACCCAGGGTTTAACCATCAGAAATACAATGAAGATGATTCCTAAAATGAAATATTTCCTCCAGGATCCTTTTGTTAATTTATAGATAAATGCATCTAAGCTGTTATTGTCCATATTGTCGCGGGATAATTATTAATGAACTCTCCTTATAAAGAGAAAAAACCGTCTTTCGGATGAGAATGATGCAAAGTTAAAAAGAATTGCCAGAAACCATCAGGTTTCATCAAATTGAATACAATTCAATGAGTTTCATGATCACTTCAGAAATTTTAAAACAACTCTGAAAAGCAAGATTTTGAATCGGGAAGGTCGATCCTATTATATTTCTTTCTTCAGCCGCTCAATGGAAGCGTGATAGATCATGGCAAATGTCCTGTCTTTCATGAATTCATTAAGCTCCGGTTGAAAATGCTCCGCTTTTTCTGTCAATGCAATCATTCGGAGTTGATTCGCTTTATTATCGGGCATTTCTTTTTGAATACGGATCACATCCGTAAATTCATCCATCCATTTTCCGTAACGTAACATAAACTCCTGCTGCTGAGGATTGAGCTTTTTAATATCCTCCTTATTTGTAAAAGCAGCAAGGGCACTTGTACTCACCAATGTAGCACTGGCTGACAAGCCCAGCATTTTTAAAAATTTCCTGCGTGTATTTTCTTCCTTGGCCATAGCAATGATTTTTTAACGAAAAAATAATGGGGAGCAATTGTCCAAGCCTTCTAAACAATCAACGGCTGATAACAAATTGCCTTGCAATATACGAATTCTCTTTCTGAATTTTCAGGATATAATTACCATTTGAAAGCTTCGAAATATCTATTCTGTCGCTTGCCATACCACATGATACTTCCTGACCGCTCAAAGAATAGATTAAATAATTGAAATTATTAATCAGATCCCTCTTAATAGTAAGCTCCGTTGCATTTTCATTTAGAAAAAGACGAACATCCAACATGTCTTTATGAAAATCATTTATCCCTGTCAAAGATGTTTGTCCTGCAAGAATAGATGCACCGGATGTCGTATTGTATCCACATGAAATCAGATTCAAAGTATCTCTGTCGACGCTGCAATAGAGTTCAATCCATCCATAGAAATCAGAGCCGCCGGAATTAATCCTAATGCCCAGGTATTTATTACCGGCTCCGTTGAATTGTCCTGCATTATTGAAAGTTCCCAGTACTCCAATTCCCGAATGAAAATATCCTGTGACCGGATCATTAAAATTTAAGGTGTCGGGATACCCAAATGTGGAATTGTCCAGAATTTTAGAATTCCCATCACCATTTACCCGAGCCGCAAGCACTCCGGGTGAAAGTGTGAGGATATCGAATGTGTAATCATTCATTCCATCATTATCAATATCGAATGATAGCTGCCCAGGTCCTATAAGACTTTGATTCAATGGATAGGAATTGATCTGTGCATGTGTGTCCAGCGCAACAAGTATAAACAACATAATCATTTTACCTTGCAGTAATTTATTAAATTTCATTTGTAAGATCTTTAGATAAAGAGTTTCGATTAATTTATAATGGTCAAAAAATGTAATGGCACAACAATGCAACTGAACAAATAGTATTATTGCTGTTTCAAGCTTTTGATTATTTCCTGAATTTGTACTTCGTAAATCTCCAAATCCTTCTTGTACTTATCAGTATCTTCATCTACGGATTTGTAAATTAACTCGTAACTCTTTATTCTCAAATTACAGTAATGAATGAGTTTCTGATTTTGCTCATGTAATAATTCACTAAGATGCAATGCTTCAACCTCGTTAAGTAATTTAATGTTTTCATTCCAATAATATAAGCCCCGGTCCTTTATTTCATATAGTACCTTGTCTTTCGGTGCATTTCTCGGAAGTTGAAAGACTCCGAGGGCCATCTGCTCCATGGATACAAAGGATTTCATTTTCTCCTCATAGGCAGCAATATCATTGGGGATTTTTCTATACACGCCAAAGGAAACTGTAAATATGACGACAGCAAGAACAACAATCGTTGAATATTTAGTAGTTTGATCAGCCGGTCGTTTCAAACTTGGTAAAAATGCATAACCCATCACCAAGCCTCCGATTAAACCTCCAAGGTGAGCGGCATTATCAATGCCTCCTTTCATTCCATATGCTAAATTGTAAGCCACAAAAATTCCAATACTCATTAACAATGGCTTTCTTGTTTCTTTTTCAATCAGCTTGGTTGTGAGCAATGCCAGGAAAATTCCATACATGCCAAAAATAGCTCCGGAGGCACCTGCACTAATCGACAGGTCGTTCCACCACAGACTGGCAACACTGGCTGTCACCCCTGCTAATAAATAGGCAGCAAGAAATTTTGCTTTACCTAAATGCGGTTCCAATAAGAGTCCGATGTACACCAGGGCGTACATATTCATGAGCAGATGAAATATCCCAATGTGAAGAAAACAATTGGTGATCAAGCGCCACCATTGACCTTCTAAAGTGACGGGTCGGAAATTAGCACCCCATTGAATCAGGCTTTCATTATCAGGCAGGAAAATACTCACACCTGAAATCATCATAAGGATAAAAATCCATACATTCAGGTAAACAAGTATAGGTGTAATAAAATATCCTTTCCGGGGTATCAGAATTGAAAACGCTTCCCTTGCTCTCTGAGCTGCGCTTGGTTCAGGAAGCTTTAACACATCCTGCTCATCCGGAACAAATTCCTCCTTTAAAACTTCGTATTTTGAATTGAGCTCTTCTGCCTTGATGGAATATTTTAAATCAATAAGGGCATCTGAAAATTTTCTGATGACTCGTCTATTTCTGCCCCAGTCAATGATTTCATTTCCGACAGACTTGCTTATAATAACAACCTGTTCACCTTGTATTTTAAAAGTGATTTCTGCATTCCACTTAAATCGCCCTCTATTGGTATGGGCTATGAAACCGGTTTCACTTATAAAGGTCAGCTGCCAGTTATTTAAGCGGGATGCTTCCACAGCCAAAGCCAGAAATTGCTCCGGGGTAAATTTTTCAAGGTAGAGATCTTCTGTAAAACCGGGACTGATGCCGAAAGCCATAATTCAAACATTTAATTGTTACAAAAACTCCCGGCGAATTTTATGAGCTAATTTCTGATGGCAACCCGCTACAAAGCGCACATTATCCGATTTAAATAAGAAGAGCTAAACTAAGCAATTATTCATCCCAACAACGAACCCTTTTTAATAATTTTTATTAAACAAGGCATCTGCATCCATGGATATATAAATAATATCCATTCACCTTTTCCTGATCTGAAGCTCTTTCCATTCCGTGCTACCATCATTTTCTCTGCTGAACACCATTTCCCTGCTTTCGCCAATCACAAGCTCTACCGTGGTGTACACCATATTTTCATCCAGAAGATGACCACCGGAGGTCCTTCCCAGGCTGTCGCTCACACTTAGATGCAGATGACAGCCGTCTTTGCTGAGGGTACCCACCAGAGAAACAATTTCAAAGTGGCCCTGCATTTTAGTACCCTCCTTACTGTTTGCATACCTGAGATTTGTCCGAGTAAGGCTGCCAACTGCCGTTATAATCCAACCGGCTTCTATGTTTTCCTGTTTTACAAAAGATTCAATTTCTGCTTTCAGGTCCATCCCCGGTTTTAACCTAAACGCATGTATTCTTCCTGTATCTTCTTTCATGGGAATAGGGTTATTGCATGATGTGAACAAGTTTGTAAGTAAATACAAAATAATCGAAATTAGAAATATAAGTTTTTTCATGATGCTAGTTGGAATGAAAGCTGTCAGATAATCCAATTCAAATTAGAATTTTTATAAAATTAAAATGTAAGAAAACCAACAACTCATAAATTGAATTGATAAATCAGGCTGGTTTCCTTTTCGATTTAATAATTTCAATGCATGTCCATCAGAAATTTAATAACATGAATGAAAAAATGAAAATCCCCGAACTGAAACGAGCTCTTCTTATAGTGCGGCTTCCTTTCCTGATCTTATCGGTATCCAAATTTCTTCTTCAGAAGCCGGATCTTCATATTTATATTTTTCACCCAAAATCTCAAAATGCGGTCGCTGATCCAGGGAATATCCTGATTGAGGTAACCATGTCCCTAAAATGTATTGGAAGGTATCGGCTGCCATACTCGAAAGTCCCTGATATACAAATACCGCATAAAGTCCGGCAGGGAGTATATAGGTTTCCATATCCGGAGGGACTGATTTGAAATCTTTCACTTCGAGGCATGCCCATTTTTCAAACTCTGCATTGGGATTAAACTTGTCAAAGAAAAAGGGAGGGTAATTTTGCAAAGAATAAAGCTCCGTACCTACATTGTTTTGTATTTCTTTCCGTCCTGGCATGAAACTCTTCCAAAGCTCAAATGTGCTGTTCTCAGAAAATGAGATCCTCAACCGCTTCCCTACGAGTTTCTTTTCTTTACATAGTGCAATTCTGTGCTCCATTTTGAGTGGAAATTTGTTCATTCGAAAGACTGGCCAACGTTAATAAATCTTTATTCACAGTTCCTGAAGAAAAACCATTTAAACCACACTTCATATGAAGCCAAGCGAAATCTGATCATTCTTTATCTAATTACTTTAGTTGAAAAGGAAAATTGATCTGACATAGGCAATTTAGTTTCCCGGATCGAGCGTGAATTTAAATAAGTAAGGAGACCGCTAATTGTTAAAAATGGATACATAAAACGCTATACATGCTGATCAATCAAAATAACATTTCCATCCGGGTCAATCACCATAAAGCCAGCCGGTCCGGAACTTTTCTCGTCTACTTCATTCTCAATACTGAGGCCTGTGCTCTTTAGTTGCTTCTGAATTTCCCGAATATCCTCGAATGAATCTATTTTATTGGCGCTTTCATCCCAGCCCGGATTAAAGGTTAATATATTGCTCGGAAACATCCCCTGAAAGAGTCCGACCAGCGCATTCTCATTTTTCATGATGAGATAGTTCCTTTCAATTTTGCCGGCAAAAACTTTAAATCCAAGCTTTTCATAAAATGCTTTTGAAGCCATAATGTCTTTGACACTGAGGCTCACTGAAAATGCTCCTAATTTCATGATATCTTCTTTTATAATAATTGAAGTTCCGGTATTCAAAAATTATCTTATTCTCTTCGATTCTAATTAGTAAATTGAATGAAGCGAAGGATATTTGCATAGCGAATATATTAAATTTTTAAGATTAACTATGTTTTCGTGAAACCGCTACATATTACAGGATGAATCAAAAAATTTAATCCTGAACAGCCATCCCTGCCTGAAAAATTATTCAATGCAAGGATTCCTAAGTAGTGTATCAGAAATTTTGTGAGCTCAAAGTCGATTGAAACCGATACAATTTATTCAGATTTTAGGATGACTTTGAATCCAGGATAGGAGGACGCGGCAGGTGTCCAATCTCATGAAATCATGTCTACAGGAAGAAAATCCGGGAACCCAAAGCAGTTTTTTGTTAGAAAAATGATGTTTCATTCAATAATTCCGTCCCAAATGTCATCCTATACAGATCTCACCTTAATCCCATTCAACAATCAATTTTTCCCGCTTAGGTTACAAAATTCCAGTTCAGAACTTAAAATTTTCCCTTACCTAAAAGATCCCTTATATTGAGGTCTATAGTGCCAGTTAGGGATCCTTGAGAATGTGCTTATTTTACCTGGTTTTTATTTAGAGCATGAAAACTAAATTATTCTTTCTGGCATTTCTGTTTCTTTTTGAGCTGCATTCTATTGCCCAAAATCTGGTAACGAATAATGGTTTCGAAACATTCAATGCCTTGCCAACAGGGGCGGGTGAATGGTGGAAAGTATCCGGATGGAATAATGTAAACAATCAACCTGTATTTGCATGGCCTTATGCGAGCCCTGATTACCTATCCACCAATGGATCTGGCTCTGCACAACTACCAAATTGCATTTTTGGGAATGTAAATCCTTTTTCCGGAAATGCTGTCATGGGTTTTGTGGCTTATTACAATCCGGGAGCTGCTGACTTCCGCGAATATATTTCGAGACCACTTTCCTCCCCGCTTATAGTTGGGCAGACCTATACAATCTCCTTCATGATGACAAATGGGAACAGTAATCAATACTCCGGTTCAGGTTGCAATCATATAGGAGTTTGTTTATCCTCGACCCCTTTGACACAACTTCAGCATGAACCTATCAACGTAGTCCCACAATTTGAAATAAGCACTGATTGGTGGAGCACAACATGGAAATTGGTCTCCTTTACTTACACGGCAAGCACCCCCTTTCAGCATCTCACCATAGGAAATTTCTCAAATGATATTAATACTACTCATACCGTTTTCAACCCTTCCGCTACAAGTACTTTTGGTGCTTATTATTTTATCGACGAGGTAATAGTACAAGCCAGTGTTCCTCTTCCAGTCGAATTAATCTCTTTTTCCGGAATAAACGAAAACAATGTCAATCACCTTGACTGGACAACAGCCAGTGAAATTAACAATGACTATTTTTTAGTTGAAAAAAGTCAGGATGGATTTTCTTTCGATAAAATTGGCTCTGTGAATGGAAACGGAAACAGCACTCAAATTTCCAATTATAAATTTGACGATTTGCATCCCAATGACCAAACAAATTATTATCGGCTTAAACAGGTTGATTACAACGGTGATTATAAATATTCACAAATTATTGCTCTGAGAAATAAGGGTATAAATTTTCATTGTGACCCTTATCTTGAAATGGAAAGTGGGAATTATTTTGTCAGATGCGGGCAGTCGAAGCAGTTCCATGCACAAATACTTAACACGGAAGGGCGCAGAATAAAAGATTTCCAGATTGCCGGTGAATCTGAAAACAAAATAGACTTACAGGAATTATGCAGTGGTATGTATATTCTTAGAATTGATGATGGCGAACGGATTCAAAGTTTCAAGCTGCTCAAAAATTAAGAGGATGCCTGCTTTTCACATTCATTAAGAATAATATTCTACGCATTACTTAGGCCAAGCATGGGCTGAAAGTACCGGCACTATTGGGATTCGTACAAGGTCCCCCGCCAAGGGAGTTGATCCGTTCTTAAAAAACCGAACTCGTTCTAACTGATTTTCATCACCCCTTTGTGTTATCTTACACTGAGTGTAACGATTTAAATAAGCGATAAGAAAAGTTCAATTAATCACTTTCATCTGCTTACAATCAATTTCTTTGATAATATTCCACCCGTAGTGTGTAATTGTAAAAAATAAACTGCCTCTGACAAACTGCTTAGTGGTAATCGAAAATTATTTTCCGTGTTACCTAAATTTGCAGAAAGCACTTTTTGCCCCCTAATATCATAGAGATCAATTAGGTTCACTTTACCCTCAAACTCATTTAAATCTATTGTAACAAAGTCCTTTGCAGGGTTCGGATAGACTTTAATGAAGGCATTCATTTCATTTTCTTCAATTCCAATTACCGCAACCCGGTTGATTACCATGTCGAGCAAATATGTTCCGGTTTCGCCGGCAAAATAAGGTGCCACATGAAAATAAACCGTGCTGCTACCATTTACAGAAATGTTTCCAGTGAGTATATCATCATAGGCATCAGACCAGGTACTGCCGTCTGTTGAATATGAAAATAAACCATCGAGCGTGTAAATATTTCCATTTCCACTATTATATGAATCATGTATACGTGGAGTTATAGCGTAATTATAGCCAGTGGGCAAAACAACTTTATAATAATCATTATCTGATGTGATATGGCAATTGGACCCTGGTGTAGAGACAGTAGCGCTATTCCCTACAAATGAAACAGGAATATTATAAGATTGACTGATAGAATTATTTACTTCATAAATGTCCGGTTGTATATTGGGTGCAACCACTGTAACCGTAATAGGATTTTGAAAATAGGATGAGCCGGTGAGTTGCCAGCCGGTACTATTAGGATTATGAAGAATGGCTAATAGATATGTTCCGGGACTGACTGTTACAGAAGTTGAAGAGAATGTCAGGTAGGGAGCTATATAAGTATAGGTTGGAGGTAAACCAACATTTTCATCCAGGGTTGCAACAGTTTGAGCTAAGGTTCCATCTAAATTGTAAAGACCAACTCCATATTGTCCAAT
The DNA here is from genome assembly GCA_963775555.1 of uncultured Bacteroidota bacterium. Lineage (GTDB taxonomy): Bacteria > Bacteroidota > Bacteroidia > AKYH767-A > 2013-40CM-41-45 > QQVM01. Next base: position 276,192 of record CAVZJJ010000003.1, read on the forward strand.
AAAAGTACTTAATCCATCATTTACAATATTCAGATTTACGGAAACAGCCTGACCTTGCGTTAGTGTAGTTCCGGGAGTAACAGTCATCGCTGAATTTAATTCAATGTCGTTTGGATTTGTTACAATCATCTGAACGAGATTAGAATAACCTGCATTATCAGCTATCTGAAACCAATTCCCACCTGTAGGGCGATAAAAAACACCCACATAGTAGGTCCCGGGCAACATGCTAAATAAGCCTGTTGTTGAAAATACAAGGTCATTAATATAGGCATAACCAGCTTGCAGAGTATAACCGTTCAGTGTTTCTACATAGTCAATTAAATTATAAGAAGCATCAAATACAGCCATAGTATAATCACCGTTGAATGTAGCAGTCCCGTTGTTTACAATGTTTGTACTCACTGTAAATGCCTGACCATAATTTATCGTAGTGGAAGATGGCATTACATAATTGTACAATGCCATATTATAGGTTTGGCTAACAACAGGTGGTTCAATACCAATTACAGCTTGATGTCCGCTATTGTAGCCACCCGATCCGCCACCTGTTCCTGTTCCACTGGGATCCAGAGCATTGATTTGAAAAAATCCATCATAGGCACCACCCCAACCCCAATTAAAATGTATAAAATCATTAATATCATATCCGTCCGCAACAAAACAATGCCCACCACCAGTACCAAAACCTGCATATAGTACAGGTCTGCTTGCATCCAGTTCAGTCTTTAATAAACTCAGCCATTGAGTTTGATTGTAATTGCTCCGCTCGACGCCTTGTAAAGTACTCTTGTATCCAAAATAAGTTTTAAGTGCATATTCTGAACAATTAATGACAGGACTTTGTGCAGAAATAACATATGCTCCACTTACCTGAGGGCTATAATTCATATCCACACTCACTCCGACATCATACATTAAAGTCGCGACAGCACTATTTGAACTGTTTACACTATTGGGCATTGAACCCCATTGATAACTTGAACTGCTAAAGTTTGCAGATAACGTTCCGTACGTTGGATGATTATAAGAGTGAAAACCGGAACCTGTTGCAGGGTAATTCCAATATTTCATAATCTGCGCCATTGCAGTCGCGACACATCCTGTGACAGAACCACCCGGACAGAAATCATTATAATAAGGAGATTGGTTCCACTGAGTTTGCATCAATGGATTTACTGTAGAGATTGAAAAATCAGCGGGATTTATTGCAGTTCCATCCATATAACTTTTCCATTCTTCGGAAATTAGATTACTCGCATGAATATCATTATCTATAACTAAACGAATTTCATTTTTGTAACCTTCCAGCCATTTAGAAACATTCTTAGGTAAGTTCAAAGGATCGAAACTTCCACGGCCGGAATACCCCAAAATTGGTGTTACATTATCATCACCGGATACAATTACAAAACAATTTGAACCAGCATTGAATACATAAAAGAAAGTTCGTGTCTGAATCGAATCCAATGGATCAATTGATGTTGAACTTTCCTTATAAACTAATTTAAGGTTTGAGTCTACATTTATAGGTAGCGCATTTGTCCTGCTTGTCAAAAAAGAAAATCCAACCAATTTTGCAGTGTTTTCGTCAATTGGCTTTCCGTAAATAATCGCGAAAAACAGTAGTAGTCCTGACAGTAAAATTATTTTTTTCATGTCGCTGGTTTTAATTTTTTTTTCTAAAATATTATCAAACAGTATTTAAACTTGTCAAAATTACATATAAATCTGATTCTACAATTGGTGAACCGGAGGAGTTTTAAAGGTATACAATTATCTGATCTCAGGATTCAACAATATGCAGACGATTGCGGATTATTGTAAATAATTCAAAAGAAGAGTCAGACAAATAGAATCCTTTTCCTTCAGGTAAAACCTGCTAAAGCTTAAAGGGGGAGAAGTGGTGGCCACAAATAGAATTGCTTATAAAGTTCGAGACATTCCCTGAAACACTTTCAAAGATGCCAATGTCACTTCATCCCAAAGGCCAGGAAAATGGCCAGAAAGGGAAAAACAAAGATTTTTGTTTTCGAGAAAACTTCCTAAACACATTACTGCTTTGAAAGAATAGCCAATTCTATCACTATATAATGCTTCACTCCATATCGCTCTCCCCATTGTTCAGGAGCTACGCCACCGGCGGTTAATTCACAATAGAAAAGGTAGCCAGGGCGTTTGGGGTCTTCATAGGGGAGAGAATATACTAGTAGAGGAAATGCTTTATTCAAAGGGACTGAAACAAATTTTCCATGGGAATTGACTGCATCCCTTAAGCTGTAAGCATCACTCTTGGTCTTTTTATAGAATTTGCTCGTTCTAAATTTTACCAGATTATAGCAAAATTCGATCTCTTCTACTCCTCTTGCTTTTGTCATGATAGAAAATACAAGTGCCGTATCTCCATTGCCGAAAGAAACTGCCTTTGCTTCATTCGATCTGATGATGTTCTTTGACGGATCGGATTTTTTGCCCCGGTATTCCTTGCTGGTAAATAAAAAATAATAGTTTTTTAACGAAGTGTCCTGAGAAGTAATTGCAAAATAATCAATCTGTTCAAGATTAAAGAAGTCCTGTACTTCCCGGATCTTTGAACCATAATCTAATTTTATTAATGTGCTATCCAAATTTTGTGCATGACTAAATTTAAAAAACTGAAAAACCAGAATAAATATTATTACTATTTTTTTCATAATTTTTTTCGGACAATTCAAAAATACTATCAGAGAGTGCCGCGGCATTTGTTCATTTACAAAAATAATTGTGAATACTAATTGAAAACACTGTAAAACCCCCAATAAGCAAACAGAATTACTAATGCAATGTATGTAATACTGTTCACAGTAAAAATAAATTTTGGAAGAAAGCCCCAGGTTGATTCTCTGAATATCTTTCTGTTTAGGAACAGTAATGGTACAATGAGCAATAAAATTAAAAAGGGGATATAAGATCCGGCACTTACTAAGGAGATGCTGCCATCCGTATATGGCGCCGGGAAGTAGTAAATATTTTCCACCCTTACCAACATGAAAACGTAAAGCAAAAGAACAAAACTCAAAAGACCTGAAAGCAACCTGGCGTAAGCGTAACGTACAATTTTCCTTTTTCTTAAATAACTGATGAGGAAAAAGATAGCAGAAATAAAAAACAGGCCGGCACAAAAGCGGATAAATATATTTACAAAGTTACTTTTCCATGGTGTTTTAAATGCCAGCAACGCAGCAAATTCTGCATTGGGTGGAAAAAGCGGAGGAATCTCAAGGTAGTGATCGCCCTTTGAAAGCTCCTCTTTCAAGTTGAATTTTACAAGGTTCTTATAGTCATGATAGAAATACAAATATGTGATTCCTTCGTTAAGGTCCAGAATAGATGTGAGTAAAGTCCCGTCACCATGCTTCTTCCTGCATACATGCATAGTATCAGAAAGTGCTGTGCAAAAATCCAGAGAAGAATCGATTTTATTCCGGAGAAAAGCAGTTCCATTGATATATCTGACTTGCTTGATCAAACTAAAGTCTGGAATGGTTGAGGGACAAAAATTTGCTAAAACATACTTTGAATCATTTCCCAATGTCATGGTATAGGGTTCAACCACCAGGTAATTTCCTGTTTTGTCAACATACAAAAAAACCTCCTGGCTCAATGTGCTGTGGTCGTATTGGTCAATGTAGGCTTTTACTTCATCAACAGTTTTACACCTGTGTAATATGTCTTTCAGGTAATTTGTTCTGCTTAAAATCTGTTTTTTGTTTGGAGAAGGTGATCCATTTTCGGGCGTAGCAGAAGCAAGGGTTACAAAAGCCAGACCAAATTCATTCATGCCCGTTTGCGGAGCATAGCCATCTGCTCCGGTAAATCTTGCTCCGGTAAAGGCAGCACCATAGTTATTTGTTTCAAACCAGATTCTGGGTGTTTCCAACCACGTATCATAATTGCTGCCCACCATCGTTTTTCCGACTGCAGTAACTTTATATGAGCTGCATGATTGGGCTTGATAAAAAGTCGAAAATAAAATGAAAATTATGAGAGCACTTGCAGCTAATTTATGGCACTTCATCGTTATATTAATTGCTTATGACATTGAACGTATTTGCCCAATATAAATTGTCAAAAGGTTTGAATTCAAAAAAGTCGACAAATGAACTCATATATATACCTACTATTCCACTCCTCTATCACCATATCCATCAACACATAGATAACTTTACCTAATTCAAATACACATTTATTGAATATCTTCTCCCTGGCACTTTTGAGATCTGCGAATATCTCAACCCTCGACTCGAATCAACTCAAAAGGAATCTTCACCAAGGCCTGGTAATCATCCCCGGCTTCCATCATGTCTTCATCATCGGCTTCATAATACCAGCTCACCTTCACTTTACTGTTGCCTGAGACAGCGGTGGCTTCGAGTTTGCGGAAAAGGTCCAGGAGGCATTTGGAAGAACTGGTGTTGAAGTATTCTAACTGTACACGGATTTCGGTTGACTTAGCAGGTGTCGAAACATATTTATCCAGCCAGTCGAAAACCGGCTTGTAAAATTCGAGGGAATTTTCGGGAATGGACTTCCCTCTTATTTCAAGGACACCGGACCCGGAATCAAATGTAATATTGGGTGTCTTAATACTTTCTTCAATGATGAGGGGCTCCATATGTTTATGTTTCTATGTAATTATTTAACTGATCGTGACGGAAAATGTAAAGAAATGAAAACCCGGTTCAACCGGCTGAAAAGTGAATTCCAGCTTCTGTCCTGATTTTCGGGCCATATCAATAAAACCCAGCCCTGCACCTCCGCGCTCCGACAATTCCGTCGTGCTGAGTTTTTCCCGGTAAAATTCCCGCAATTCCTCCGTGCTCAGGGTATTTATCTTTTCAAGTCTGTCCTGCAAAGGACCTACCTCTTCACTCCGGATAAAATTGCCTGTGAAAATCCGATAGCCTTTTTTTTCATTATAACCCACCATGAACATGGCTTCCCGCTCGCGTCTGCTTTCACTATCTCCATTTAAACCTTCCATGTGGTGAAAAATATTTTGCAGACTCTCTACAAGTATATGGTAAAACTTTTTCTTCCGTTGTGGCACATCATGACTTTGATCCATCTTGGATTCCATGATATCGTATATGGACGAAAGAAGCTCCTTAGTGATGCTGCCCTTGAAGGAGAGAATGATATGGTCTTCCTCCATTTGACGAAATAATTTGTACATATCAGGAACAGGCATATCCGGGATGGTGAAAAGGTTTCGATCAAAAATAGGAATATCTTTTGAATTCCGATTTATTTCAAGAATGAATGGACTTCCGACTTAGATTTAAAGATGTTTTTTTCCAGATTGGTCTGAGCAAAATGAGAAATTCCGTGTTAAATAAAAGCTTAATTTGCGGTTCGAATTTACTTTTTGACCCAAACGTGTTCAGTTCAACGATATTAAACAGCATCCTGCTCGACAGTTCAATAAAAAAAGCCGGCTTTAGTCAGGAGCTTACCTGGTTCCTGCTTTTTATACTTGGTTTTGGATTACTGGGTGGTTTCCTGTATTTCCGATGGGTCAACAAAAGATTCAAAGAAGAAAATAAAAATCTCTCCGATAAGTTGAGTGAACGTGCCTACCAGGTGATGATGCAAAAATGGGAGCTGGAAAGAAAAAACCTGAGTATCAGCCAGAAGAACCAGGATATCCTCGACAGTCTGCATTATGCACGCAACATTCAATTTGCAGTGCTTCCAAAAAAAGAAAATATCCAAAAGATTTTTCCTGACTTTTTCGTCCTCTACCAGCCCAAAGATATTGTAAGCGGTGATTTTTACTTCTTTGAAGAAGTAGAAGGAGTCGCATATCTTGCCGTCGTGGATTGCACAGGCCATGGTGTGGCGGGAGCATTTATGGCTATGGTAGGATCTTCTCTCCTTCACCAAATCATTGGTCAAAAGAAAGTGAGCGAACCCGCTGAAATTCTTGGCCTCCTGAATGAAGGCATCGTGGAGGCATTACAACAAAAAGAGAATGAATCACACAGCGGAATGGACATAGCTTTGTTATGCTATAATCCCAAAACACGTGAAGCCCAATTCGCTGGTGCTAACCGTCCTTTGTATATGGTGCGCAATTATGGAGCTGACAGCATACAGCCCGACAAACTTCCCATTGGCGGTTTTCGCCCGGATGAAGACCGGAAATTTTCGCAACGCGCCCTCAGTTTGCAGGAGGGCGACCGTATTTATCTTTATACTGATGGTTATGCTGATCAATTCGGTGGACCGCTTGGGAAAAAGATCATGTCGAAGAAATTTAAAGATACCCTGCTTTCCATGCATGAAAGTCCCATGTCGGTGCAACAAGAATCACTAGCCGCATTCTTTGATAACTGGAAGGGTGCTTATGAACAGGTGGATGATGTGCTGGTGGTAGGAATCAAAGTGTAAAAATTCAAAAGAATTATCTTTGAATGAATCATTAAATCATTCTCTCATGAATTTTCCCTGGTTTAAAAGAAAAGGAATACTCTTTCTTCCCGCTTCAACGATTGGATGGTTTCTGCTGATCGGCTCTCTGGCCTATGCAGTGTATATATTCCGGAAAATCGACAGCCTGTCTCACTCTGTGAGTGATACCTTGATGAATTTTTTGCTCCGCCTTTTTTTTATCTTCATTGTTTATTCACTGACTGCATTGCTTACATCTGGAAAAAAAACGAAGTGATTTTAAGCAAAAGAATATACCCAGAGCACCTTTCACAGCTTTATAGTTCAACCTTGTAAAAGAACTTTACGATGGAAAACCTGCCTGCTTCGATCAGTCTTGTTTTTATACTCACTACCATACTAAGTGTATTTCTGTTTTACAAAGCAACAGAAAATTCAAAAATTACATTCTTCCTTCTGCTTGCCTGGTTAGCCGTACAGGTAATGCTTGAAAAATTGGGCTTGCTGAACCGGACCAACAGCCTGCCTCCCGGTTTAATGATAGCAGTTATACCTGCCCTCCTGTGTATTGCCATGTTATTCATTACGAAACAGGGAAGGCAATACCTTGACCGCCTTGACCCTAAAACTTTAACACTTATCCATACGCTCAGAATTCCCGTTGAGTTAGTTCTTTTCTACCTTTTCCTTCATAAAGCTGTTCCTGAAATCATGACCTTTGAAGGACGTAACTTTGATATTCTTGCCGGACTCAGTGCTCCCTTTATCTTTTATTTCGGTTATTATAAAAAACCTTTCAGGCATCGTCTCATATTGGTTTGGAATTTTATTGCCTTAGGACTGCTGTTAAATATTGTGATCATTGCTGTTCTATCGGCGCCTTTTCCCATCCAGCAATTTGGATTTGAGCAACCTAACATTGCGGTGCTGCATTTCCCGTTTAACTGGCTCCCAACTTGTGTGGTCCCACTGGTCCTGCTTTCTCATCTGGCGATAATCAGGCTCGAACTAAAAGCGAAAAACAAAGAAGAATAGAGAAACGAAAAACAGGAACGAATAAATAAAATATCCAATCTATGTGATTGAAAGAAATTTTGTAAGAATCCGGATTTATAAAATTCTTGCCGCCTTTATCGAGACTTTCGAGTATTTCCAAGCTTGTTCAAATTTAAGCTCCGTCTGCTTTGAATCATCAAGTTTGTTTTGAAATTGAAGCGCCTCCTCCAGACCCTTTAAGGCCCAACCATTCTCAGGATATTTTTTTAAGTCTTCCCGGAAAGCCTTTTCCGCTTCCACATACATCTTGTTCTCCAACAACACAGCGCCTAGATTGTGACGCACTGAGAAAAACCAGTCAGGTGGCTCATTGTAATTCAGTTTATCTTCGATTGCAACGGCGGCCCTGAGTTGAACCAATCCTTCTGCCCCTTTTCCCTGGCGATTCAACAACTCTCCTTTCAACACAGCGACTGCTATACCCATAAGATCATTAGCTGTATTCACTTCCCAGATACTCACCGATTGGGCAGCGCTGTCCATGGAAAGTCTTTCCAGTTCCTTAAGATGCGCACTTGCCGCGTTGAGATCCTTCTTTGCCAGAGAAGCCATGCCTTTAGCATATTCTAATATAGCACGGGGATAAGGTAAGTCTTCATCCGGCAGCGGTTCCTGCATGATCTCATCCCACATACCAAATTTCACCATCACATAATAGATAATCGAATAATAATGTTGCAAAGTTCCCCAAGCAGGATCGCGTAATAACTGTTTATCCAGCTGATCGCGCATCTTACGGCTGGCCATGATAGCAGTTTCTTTGTCACCTTCAAGTGCCGCTGTAGCAGCCATGAAATGATAGTTGTGCGGGAAGTAGGCGAGCGGATAAACTCCCTGAGCATGACAAGCAGATATATACTGATTATCCATCTCAACAGCACGCTGGTTAGCAAGCGTTCCGTCATGATAGCGACCTGTCCGAATATAAATATGAGATGGCATATGCACCAGATGACCTGCGCCGGGAACCAGATCACGCAGGAGATCCGCACTGGCCATGGCACGTTCGGGTGTGAAGGATGCTTCCACAGCATGAATGTAAAAGTGATTTGCACCGGCGTGTTGTGGCGACTTCTGAATCACTTTTTCCAACACATTCACAATTTCAGGAGTCCAGTTTTTGGGCGTCCCATCACTGTTCCATAAATCCCATGGATGCTGATCCATGAGAGCCTCTGCATACAAGGCCCCTACGTCAGGATCCTCCGGAAAAATCTGATAAACTGAACCCATGGTAAATGCATAGGCATCATCGTTCCATGACCGATCCTCTTCAGCAGTTGAATCGTAGCGCATTGTTAATGCCATAATCAGCATCCTTTCTTTCTGCGTGAGCGCATCGCTGAGTTCTAATGCTTTTTGCGATGCCTCATAGGCCCTTTGCATATTATCCTTCTCCATTCCCGCATTGTAATTAGGACCCAACACAAGTGCATAGCCCCAGTAACACATGGCACAAGAAGAATCCAGACGGATGGCTTCGTAAAAAGAACGTGCCGCTTCAGCATGATTAAAACCGTAGGATAACATCAAACCCTGATTAAAATATTTTTGGGCCTCCTCACTCCGGGTACTGATTGGAAAATTAATACCATCCAAGCCCTCAAACAGGGGTGCTTTCTTTCCACTGCTATACCAATCTTTATCTGTCACCTTTGGAGCGCAACCGCTGTGAGGGTCCTGTGCAAGAGCGGTACTCAGCACCAGGAAATAAAAAAAGATTTGAGCAATGTGTTTAAATGTGTTCATACACCAGGAGATTAATAGCTAAATGACTTCTATAATTTCAAATGTTTTTCCATTGAATGAAATTTTTTCTCCCGCATTCTTATTCAGCAGCATACTCGCCATCGGAGCAGCAGGAGAAATTATATGAATTTGCTCATTTCCGATACGAACACTTCCCAAGCCTGCAACCAGAAAAAAAATCCCTTCCCTGCAATATATCAATGCTCCCAGTCCGGCAGTCTGCATTTTTTTTCCTGCATCCAACGATTGCACAAATGCAAGATCTTTCCTGGCTTGCTCCAGCTGCCTTGCATTCATATCTCGATCCTGCTGTCCCATGGCCCTGGAGGTTTCATATTTATCTCCTGCGGAACTTTTTCCTTCCGAATTTGCAGACTCCTGCGCTGCAGCCATCGCCTCAGAGGCTGTCAATATCCTTTCCTCAAGCAAACGCAGGCATTCCGCTTTCAGTTCCTTCTTTAAATTCAGCTTATGATCCATCGTCTATAAATGTACGAAAGAGAATTTTCATTTAAGAATAACTTATAAAAAAACGAGGCGATGAACTATCGTTTGATAAATTTCAATCCCGAGGTTTTATTTTCTTCGGAATATTTAAGGAAATATAAACCCTCAGACAGGCTCGAGATATCCAAACTATTTGATGAAATATGTTGCTCAGAAAATACCACCCGTCCAAATGCATCAATTATTAAAAGCTCTCCATTCATGTGGAGTTTTTCATTGGGTAACAAAACCAGACTATTAGTGGCGGGATTTGGGAAAGCAGATAAAAGATCTGAAGAAATGATTTCTTTGATGCCTTCAAAAACTCCTTGCACTCCTATCAGCCCTATCATCCAACCATCTCTGTTTGTCTGAATAGAATCACTGGCAAAAGTAAAGCGGATTGTAATGGTGTCATACGTGGCCGGATAAGAAGACTGATAAAAAAATTGTATCACGTCCCATCCAACGGAGCCTGAAAATCCCGGTTTACCCAAACTCGAAACCGTATCATTGATTGAATAGATGTTGCCAATCATAACAGAAGGTGCATTAATGGAGTCTGAAATTAAATTGGTCCAGCTTACTCCATTATCATGTGAGACTTCAATGGTTCCTCCGTCTGCTCCCTGATCACTTTCGATACGGTGGACAAGGTCAAAGTAAGGCCCCCAATAACTTCCTCCGCAACCCACTCCCCATTGAGATCCGCAATTGATCAATGAAAATTGAAAAGAAGAAATATTATTTATGGGATATGCATTTACACTATCAGTTAGCAGGGCTCTCGGCTGTTGATAGCCAAAGTTAAAAATCGGTTTGGACGGCAAACCTACTTGCCAAATATTGTTGACCTGGCTGCTGTCAAACTCAAAATAATAATCGGAACTATCCTGTACAGAGTTAAAATCAAAAGTGTGCCATAGCCAATCACAAGTCACGCATACATCAAGGTACTTTCTTTGGGCTGCACAATAGTTTGTGGAAATTGTGATGAATAATACCGTTAAAATCGTCTTCATGATGAAATATTTAGATAAAACTGTATCCAAAGAAGCTAAACTCAGCTCTCATTATATACGACGGAATCTGTCAGCCAACGATAATCAACCCACCTGAAATTTTCAATTCGTTACCACCAGTTTTTTTGTCAAGGCCCTGCCTCCCGATTTCATCTCTACAAAATAAACCCCCGGAGCCCGGGAATGTGTATTCAAGATTACAGAATTTTCTCCTGAGGCACTACTGCCCCTGTTAAACTGCTCAACAATACGTCCCGTCATATCCCGGAGTGTAAAATACACTTCCGATGCATGATCAGTATAAAAACGGATCGCCACAAATCCGGATGCCGGATTCGGGAATAATGAAAAATCTGTAAACTCAGTTAATGTAGCTGTGCCAAGGCATATATCAACAAAGATGGAATCTGAGCTGAGGTCCCCGCATCCATTACTATCGCTATAAATATATGAAATAGCATGCAGGCCATTCCCTGCCAGTACAGGACTAAAACTGCTGTCAACAACACCACTGCCACTGAACAGTCCTCCTGCAGGACTTCCATGAAGGGCAATCTGACTGTTGTAGATACACATGGTATCAGGCAGAGCATCTATGCTTACTTGTGGAACCGGATTCACCGTCACCTGAAAGGGGTCACTTTGTGTACTGCAAACAAGGTCACTTATTATTACTGTATATGCACCCGGGGTCTTCGCTGTTAAATTTGGGGAAGTGCTTCCCGACAAAGGCTGAGCATCCAGGTACCAGGCAAACGAATAAGAGGGACCGGAGGCAACAGACAATTCTACAGAATCTCCGTCGCAGAAAAATGCAGGACCATCGGCACTAATTGCTGCCAAAGGCATATTATGTACATCTACAAAGACATCCCTGGATATTGAAGAGCAACTGGTGAGTGTATTGATGATTTGCACGCGATAGTATCCATGTTCGCTTGCAGCATAACTTTCCGCAATGGCACCATGGATATCTACCAGGTCTTTTTGCCATTGATAGGTGCAGGTAGCACAGGATGGAACTGAAAGATCCACCTGGTCACCTATGCAAAAAACTGTATCACCTTGAATTGTGATTGTATTGGATGGATTCGGGTTCACCACAATTCCGATAATCCCTGAAGTATCACGGCAGGAACCCAGTGTTGCAACTATAGAATAGTTTCCAGATGCCGAAGCATTATATTGCGATGAAGGTGAGGAAACAAGCAACTGATTTCCCCTGAACCATTGATAAGAATAACCGGCGCCGGTCTGTGCCTGCAATGTGGCAGATCCTCCCTGGCAAAATACGGTTGTATCCGTGGTTGTAATATCCGCTACCGGAGACGGGTTGACTGTAACAGTGACAGGCAATGAAGTCGCCGAACAAGTGGTTCCTGTAATGGTAACGGCAACAGTATAATCCCCGGATTGAAAAGCGGTAAAATCGTGACTGCCGGCCCCTGGAATAAGGCCCGAGTTGTTGTACCACTGATAACTATTGCTAGCGTTTGCACCGGCATCCAGAACCACACTGTTGCCTGAACAAAAATTCAATGGACCCTGAGCGGTGATGTTCGCATTTACCGAAGAGCTCACACTCACCACTACCGAAGAAGAAGAAGTCCCACAGGAATTGGTGGCAGTTACTGTATAGGTACCGGATTGAGAGGCAGTCAGGTTGCTGAGAGAAGGATTCTGAGAAGGGGAAGAATACGCATTAGGTCCGGCCCATGAAAAAGTTCCGGTCCCGGATGCGCTAAGATTAAGAGTCTGGCCAGTGCAAAAAGTGGTGCCATTCGAAGTAGCAGTGGCTGCAGGCGCAGCCAAAACATTTACACTCCACGTTAGCTGGTAGGGAGTCAGTGTCTTTTTGGCCTGTAGAGTAGTATCGTAGGCAATCAGCTTCACCTGATGTATACCTGTTGATAAAGAAGATGGATTGAGGGTAAAATTGGCACTGTTATTAACTGCCACCACATTATCCACGAGCCACTGGCTTCTCACCGTATTAGTAGTACTGTTCAGGATGCCGGCGGAAAAATTCAAGGTACTGTTTTTACACAAGGGAACTGTCGTTGCATTGGAAGGGCTATGGCTTTCAATATAATTCACCATCGTACTTACCTTGTAGATCAACTGTTCTGTGCACACCTCGCACAAGGGCTGGTTCAAAGAACGCATCTTGCAATTGCATTTCGGACGATACCAGTTGGTAGAACAATACTGCGCACCTTCGTACAAACCAATCAAGCTGCAATTGGTCCCCGACGGTGTCGGGATCGGAGCCGTTGTTAACCAGTTCTTCCACACTATCAATGACGGATTGGTCTCCTGTGTTACATTGATGTACTGTGTGTTTCCTGCACTACAGGGATCACTGTATTCATACTCGTCCGACAAATCTCCAAACATGTGACCAAACTCATGCACAAAAACTTCCGGTGAAGCTGAATTCATGCTGGTATAAGCAATTCCACCAGCGCAACCACCATAGTACGAAGTGTTCACAATCACGTTGATGAAATCGTACAAAGGAAAATTGGTATTGGCAATGGAATATACCAATGCATTCTGGTTGGAAAAAATGCATCGATGGGTCCCGCCATAGTCAAACGTTGTTTCCAGGTAATTGTCTACCGCTGTAATCGGTTGGGCGCCGATTACACAGTCGGGCGCTGTTTCCGGATGATCTGTGCCGCTTTCATTAGATACCACTTCTATTCCAAAGACATTAAAAAAATTCGCGTACAATGAATAAGGCGGTACAGAAAAAAAATAGTTGGCGACCGATTGAGCATCAGTCCGGAAAGTGCTTAATTCCCCGGAAGTATATCCATCACCCATGATCAGGAGGTTGATGCGGTTATTGGGATTTCCGTGGTATGCAATCGTATCGACTGTAAACACCTGCGCACGGGCTGCAGTAGAAGCCACGAGCAAAAAGAGAATCAATAGTTTATTTCTCATCGTAGCTGGTTTGAAATGTGCTCACCAATTGTTCCGTATTTTCCCGGTTAATCTGATAACTGGCCACCGTAAGTGTTCCGGAACCCGCTGGTAAAGGCAGGCGCAGATTCACAAAACTTTCCTCCTTTTCTACAACTCCCCGTTCAATGCTGCCATCAGGTTGAAAACTTTCCAGGAGTAAATTAAGTGGATTATCAAAATAGGCATCAATCAATACTTCCGCAGCATCCGATAAAACCTGTACATGCAAAGCACTTTCAGTTCGAACAGATCCACGTCCGTATGTGTTTTTCGCCTTGCCATCAAATACAGTGGTTTTGTAGAGTTCAACTTCCTGTATTATCTTATTGGTTCCTGTCACCCTCAATACCAGGGCAATGGATCTTAGTTCCGAATTTACTCCTTGAGCAAACATTGTTATGCAAAAAGGGTTGAGTAAAAGCAGAAAGACCAGAAATTTTAAAATTTTTTTCATTGCTTTTTTCTATAATCGGATGGAAGATAAGGTTTAATATGCAATGCCCCCAAAATCACATTCTAAAAATTTCAAATCTCTATATTCAGCACAAAATTCTGCATCTCAAGCGCCACTTAAAACTACAGACATGAGAAAATAATAAATGCAGAACTTGACTTTGCAGATACGATATAAGAGAGTAGCTGAATTTTTGGAGCGGAAAGGATATTCCTCTCACCATCACCCGTCCCGTGCTCAGCTCGCAAAGCTCGCTTCGCCCGGGGCTATACACTTAAGCATGTCGGCATCCACGGTATTCAATTTTTTTTACCTTTACTCCATCACCAAAACAAAGCTCATGAAAAAACTTCTCTCGCTTATATTTTTATGCCTCTTAATGCTTCAATCCACAAATGCTCAAATTGCATTGCCCAATCCCGGTTTCGAAAACTGGACCTCACAAGGACTTTATGAAGATCCTGATAACTGGAATACCTTAAACCCCAGCACCGCCGTCCTGGGAATTCTTACCGCGCTCAAGGCAACAGGAGCTGATGTCTATAGCGGAAACAATGCTATCAAACTGATCACTAAAAATGTCCTTGGCCAAACTGCAAACGGGATTGCTACTACAGGAACCATCAACACCGGCAATCAGACAATAACCGGGGGAATTCCTTACACCGACCGCCCAGACAGCATTACGGGATGGTATAAATGCACACCCGTGGGAGGTGATAATGGATTCCTTGCATTTGTCCTGCTCGATGCGGTGGAGGATACCATTGGCTTTTCCCGCTTCACAACACCCACCACAACGGTAGGAGTATATACGTATTTTTCATCCGCCATCACCTACTATTCTTCAGCAAGTCCGGTCACAGCTCGTTGCCTGCTTTCTTCAAGTGCCGGATTTACAGCTACTGTGAACAGTACCCTCTTCATGGATGATCTTGCATTGATTTTTAATTCCACCGGAATTAAAGAAGAACTACCGGGCCGGGCCACGTCGGTACATTTTAATTCTGCTTCCCGCCAACTTATCGTTAAAGCTCCAATGGCAAATATCACAAAAGCGGAAATCATGGACCTGAAAGGAAGCACATTGACTACTTACGCCATCTACGGTGTAAACAGCGAAGTAGAAATACAGTCAATCTCTGCAGGTATCTATTTTGTAGTCCTCAGTGATGAATCCAAAAAAATCGTATCAATAAAAAAAATTCTGATCGACTAATTTTTTCGCATCGCCTAACCTGCCTTCAGAATATTGAATATGCGCCTAAAACTCTTTGCTACTCTGGTTGCCGGAATTTTCTGGATCACAGGAACCAAGGGCCAGAACGCGGCATTGATTCAGGGTAGCGTCTTTCAAAAAGATAAACGGGAGAAAATTACCGGAGCTAACATTGTATGTCCGGCACAAATTGAAATCCTTACCACCTCCGACGAAAACGGAAATTTTACTCTTCCTCTCAAAGCCGGAGAATACCTGCTGGTCTGCTCCTTCATAGGAATGCACAATGACACCTTGAAAATTAGTATACACAATGGAGATACCCTCAGGCAAAATTTTTATCTCCACCCCAAAGAAGAAATGCTTGAAGCAGTAGTGATTTCCGCAAGCAAGTTTGAACAAAAACTCAGCGAGCTAACGGTATCCATGGAAGTGATCAAACCTGCCCTTATCGAAAGTAGAAACACTACGAACATCATTCAGGTTCTTGATCAGGTTCCCGGCCTCAATATCCTCGATGGTGAACCGCAAATTCGTTCCGGCAGTGGCTTTTCCTTTGGCGTTGGAAGCCGTGTCGCTGTGCTGGTTGATGGGATGCCTGTATTGATCGGTGACCAGGGAAGGCCGGAGTGGTCATTTCTTCCGATTGAAAACGTAGAGCAGATTGAAGTAATCAAAGGCGCTTCCTCTGTGCTTTACGGATCATCTTCTCTGAGTGGTGTTATCAACGTACGCACTACTTATCCGAAAGAAAAACCACTCACTAAGGTAGAAAGTTATTACGGACAATACAGTGCTCCATCCGTTGCTGATGCAAAATGGTGGTCCGGTGCAGCACCCTTGTACGGATTTTCATTTCTTCATTCGGAACGGCTCACGAAAAACGAAAACATCGACTTTGTTATCGGTGGCCGTGGATTGCAGGATCATCACTATATCGGTCCGCCGCAAAAGGTAAAGAACCTCAACATCCCCGTCGATACAACCCTTACAGATCGCGATGTGGCAACACGGCTGGGACGACTCAATTTCGGATTTCGTTTCCGTCCCAAGAAAATAAAAGGGCTCTCCTACGGAATCAATGGAAACTTTATGCTTTCGCATGATAACTTTTCCCTGGTATGGCTCAACGACAGTTCAGGAATTTACCGTGCACTTCCCGGCACCATGACGATCTCGGATACGAAGATGTATTACATCGACCCTTTTATAGCTTATTTTTCTCCGGGCGGTTTTAAACAAACCCTTAACCTCCGGTATTTTCATCACCTGGCCGATAATAACAATGATCAGAGCAACGCAAGCAATGTATACTACGGAGAATACCAGGTACATAAGGAATTTCAATCGTTGGGCGCACTACATCTTACCGGAGGCCTTATAATGAATAATATCCGTGCGAATTCGGAATTATATACTTACAGCGGAAGCAATACTAATTCACTGAATAACTATGCCTCATTCCTGCAGGCAGATAAGAAGTTTGGAAACAGTGTGAATCTTTCTGCCGGCTGCCGTGTAGAATATTTTACCCTCAATGACTCCGAAAAAGTGATTCAGCCCATTGTAAGAGGCGGCGTTTCCTGGGCGCTGACTGAAGGAACATTCCTTCGTGCCTCCTATGGTCAGGGTTATCGCTACCCAAGCATTACCGAAAAATTCATCTTTACGAGTGCCGGAGGTTTGTTTGTGTTTCCTAACCCGGAACTTAAACCTGAAACAAGTCAGAATCTTGAAGCCGGAATTAAACAAGGATTTAAACTGGGTAAGTTTTATGGATATCTTGATCTGGCTGCCTTCTGGCAACAATACAATAATACCATTGAATACACCTATGCCCGCTGGCTGCCTGATTCCGCAGGATTCAAATTTGTAAATACCGGAACATCTTTGGTACATGGTTATGAGATTTCACTGGCAGGTGGAGGTAAAATTTTTAAAGATGTTTCTCTGAACCTGTTGCTGGGCTATACCTACTCGCTCCCCCAATCGGAGGCTCCGAATGAGGTGTACGGTGTGGATAATCCGGGTCCGGGCTTTACCCCTACCCAATTATCCTATAGCTCGACAAGCACCGACACGACAAATCGTATCCTCAAATACCGCTTCCTGCACAGTGCAAAAGGAGACATGGAGATCACCTGGAAAAGCATCAGCTTTGGAATGAGTGTTCGTATCTTCAGTTTTATGGAAAACATCGACAAACTGTTTTACGACCTGGATGTACCTGCCATACTCCCTTCCGGGATACGTAATTACAGGGAAGTGCATTCCGGTACCACCACCATCTTTGATGCAAGGATCCGTAAACATTTCACCAAAGTATTTTCGCTTGCCATCCTTTCCACGAATCTTTCAAATCTTTCTTATTCCCTCCGTCCACTTAAAATCGAAGCTCCAAGAACCGTTTCAATACAACTGTCTGCAGAGTTCTGATGAAAATTAAGTGCAATAGCTTCAACCTTGAACGTGCAGTATTGTTGCCATTTGCCCCGGTTCATTTGAACATCGCTTCTTGTATAAATGCTGTATCTAAGGCCTAAACATCAGAGATCATTCCTTAAATTTGGCGACCCCGATGATCCGGCATAGATTTAATGCCTGGCATATCAGGTATTGTCACATAGAACCATGAAGAAATCTTCCATCATATCATTCGTAAAAGACGACAAAATTTGTTCCATCGACATTGGGAAGGAAGGCCTGAGTCCAACTACGACGGTACTCCATTATCTCCGCAAACTTCCGTCAAATCGTGGTACTAAAGAAGGTTGTGCGGAAGGTGATTGCGGGGCCTGCACCGTTGTAATCGGCGAACTGGACGAACAAAACAAACTGTGCTATACAGCCATTGATTCCTGCCTCGTGTTTTTACCCATGCTTCATGGAAAGCAATTGATCACGGTCGAAAATCTAAATACAATCGAAGAACAGGAAATTGTACTTCACCCTGTGCAGGAATCCATGGTAGCAAGTCATGGAAGTCAATGTGGCTACTGCACTCCCGGATTTATCATGTCTCTTTTTGCTCTGTATAAAAATGAACAAGACCCTGGACAAGAAAGTATCTCCGATGCCCTTACCGGAAATTTGTGCCGCTGCACCGGATACAGACCTATTCTTGAAGCAGCAGCCAGAGCTTGTGTGCACAAAGGGATGGATCATTTCAATGCGAAAGAAGATGCAGTCAGAGAATTATTGATTTCCATTCAGCGGGAGGAAATAAATTTGCAGATAAGCTCGGGACTTCAATCCTATGCACGCCCTTCAGGAATGAATGAGGCTTTGCGATTGAAAGTTGCCCAACCCGAAGCGATCCTCATCAGTGGTGCTACGGATGTGGCTTTAAGGGTTACCAAGAAGCGCGAAGTGCTGAAAGAGATTATTGATCTTTCCGGAATCCGTGAATTGAAATCTTTTGTAAAGAATAAAGAGGAAATCATACTGGGAGCCGGCCTTGATTTGGAAGAAATAAAACTGAAAACAGAAAGAGATCTCCCTGCACTTCATAAGATGCTTGCCGTCTTCGGATCCAGACAAATTCGTTCCCTCGCCACACTCGGAGGTAACATAGGATCCGCTTCTCCGATCGGTGATACCTTACCGGTATTGCTTGCTTATCGCGCACGTGTACATTTAAAAAGTCTGCACTCTGAACAGGAATACACCTTAGACGAATTCATTACCGGCTACCGTCAGACAAAAAGAAAAGCTGACGAAATCATTAGTTCAATCCATATTCCCCTCCCTGAGAAATCGCGCATTGTTGAATCGTACAAAGTTTCCAAGCGTAAAGACCTTGATATCTCTACTGTGAGTGCCGGATTTATGCTAAAACTGAATGATCACCTCGTTGAAGAAATCATTCTTGCCTATGGAGGCATGGCCGGCATGACGAAACGAGCGCTACAGGCCGAAGAATTCCTGACCGGAAAAATATGGAACCGGGCAAATGCAGAATCTGCCGCAGAAATTATCTACAATGAATTCAGTCCACTGACAGACGCAAGATCCGGTGCGGAATTCAGAAGACTTGCCGCCAGGAATCTGCTGATTAAATTCTGGTCTGAACACAAATGAATTTCAATATAACACCGAAATCATACATGAATAATATACCACACGAAAGCGCCATAAAACATGTTAGTGGAAAATCGGTTTACATCGATGATATTCCCGTTCATGCCGGCTTACTCATAGGACATGTGGTATATAGCACTCAAGCCCATGCTAGGATAAAATCAATCAACCTCAGCGAAGCAAAGAAATTAAAAGGGGTACACGCTGTACTCTCCTGTAAAGATATTCCCGGTCATAATCAATTGGGACCTGTTATTCATGATGAACTGTGTCTTGCCTTCGATGAAGTTGTATGCATTGGTCAGGCCATCGTTTTGATCGCCGCCGACAACGAAGAAATTGCTCGTCACGCAGAATCATTGATTTGGATTGACTATGAGCCACTGCCTGCTATTTTGAATCTAAGGGAAGCAATAGAACAAAATGCACTAATAGCTCCGTCGAGAACCATGCAAAGAGGGGATGCTGAAGCAGCACTTAAAAAATCTCCGCACGTTATCAAAGGTGAACTCGAAACCGGAGCGCAGGAACATTGGTACCTGGAAACACAAACCTGCCTTTGTATGCCGGGTGAAGGAAAAGAAATAAATGTGTTTTCATCCACGCAACACCCTTCGGAAACACAGGCAATTGTCGCCGAAGTTCTGGGAATCAACAAAAATGAAGTAGTTGTAGAGACGCGCAGAATGGGTGGCGCTTTCGGAGGAAAAGAAACCCAAGCCAATCATGTAGCTGCATGGTCTGCTTTATTATGTCATGCCACAGGACAACCAGTGAAGATTCGTCTCTTCAGGGATGATGATCAAAAAATGACCGGTAAACGTCATCCTTACCTGATCCAATACGAAGCCGGATTTGATGAGAATGGAAAATTGCTCGCAGTAAAATTTGAACAACATGCTGATGCCGGCTGCGCGACAGATCTCAGTATAGCCATCCTGGAACGCGCCATGTTGCATGCGGATAATTCATATTATGTTCCCGACATGATGGTTATTGGAAAGGCTTATAAAACAAACCTTCCCTCAAATACTGCCTTTCGCGGTTTTGGCGGACCACAAGGAATGGCGGGGATGGAACAAGTTATGGATCGTATCGCACGCTTTTTGAAAAAAGATCCGGCAGATGTTCGAAAAATTAATTTTTATGGAACTGATACTGACAATGTAACACACTATGGTCAGACCGTAGAACTCAACCGCCTTCAAACGATTTTCGATCAACTGAGTGTTTCATCAGAATACTACAAACGAAGAAAAGCGATTGACACTTTTAACTCAACAAATGAATTCTATAAAAAAGGCATTGCGCTCACTCCTGTAAAATTCGGCATTTCATTCACAACTACTTTTCTCAATCAGGCGGGTGCACTTGTAAACATCTATAAAGACGGCACCGTTTTGGTAAATCATGGTGGCACAGAAATGGGTCAAGGCCTCAATACCAAGATCGCTCAAATCGCCGCTGCTGAACTCGGACTGAGTCTCGACAAGATAAAGGTGAACGCGACCAATACCTCCAAAGTTCCCAACACCTCTGCTACGGCAGCATCTGCCGGTACCGACCTCAACGGAATGGCGGTAAAAAATGCCATCGACAAGTTGAAAGAAAGACTCTCCGTCCTCATGGTTTCTGAATTCAATAAACAAAGACCGGAAAAAGAAACCACTACAGCACATATTCTGTTTGAAAATAATTCCATCATCGACTCCCTCTACCCTGACCGTAAAATTGCCTTCGATGAAGCAATGGTGCTTGCCAATCTAAACCAGGTAAGTCTGAGCGCCACAGGTTTTTACAAAACACCCGGTATCGGATGGGACAAGGTGAAAGGATGGGGAACGCCATTTAACTATTTCGCATTCGGTATGGCGGTGAGCGAAGTTCTCGTTGATACACTTACAGGTTATGTAAAACATCTTCGCAGCGACATCCTTCATGATGTCGGAGATTCTATCAATCCCGCCATCGACCTTGGACAAGTGGAAGGTGGATTTATCCAGGGACTGGGATGGGTGACAACCGAGGAGATAAAATGGGACAGCAAAGGCAATCTCCTCAATCACTCTCCTGATACCTATAAAATTCCATCCATCCGGGATATACCCGAAGATTTCAGAGTACACCTCCTGCAGAGTGTACCAAATCCAAAAGCTATACGTAAAAGCAAGGCCGTTGCGGAACCTCCCTTTATGCTTGCCTTCAGTACATGGCTCGCCATCAAAGACGCGATTTCTTCAGTGGGAAATCATGAATTTGAACCATCATTTAAGTTGCCGGCTACTAACGAAGTGATATTACTTTCGATTGAAGAAATTAAAAACATGAAGAAAAAATAATATTTACTTCAAAAGAATTATCAAAAACTTTTTTCCATTCTTTGTCCTCCTTCATGATCCTTGTGTTAAAATTTCTACCACCCAAGGCAATAAGGAATACACAAAGTTCACCAAGCTGTTCTCTCTCCTCTCTCTCCAATAAATAAACAAATTTGCCGATGTAAATGCCTTTCAATTTTTATCACAGGATGAATTGTATTTTCAAATTCTATCCATAGGTATCGCTCAAAATCGCATTTGACCGGCTGCAAAATAAACTCTCTTTATCCCTATATTCACCACGAAATTTTTATAAATGAAGAATAATTCCATCGACACAGAAGACTTGCGGGAATCCATGAAAGAAATCACACTCTACCGGAGTGTGGTAATTATTCTGGCACTCCTTTGTGTGCTTTTTTATATTATCTATTACCTTGCTGAATGGGCTGGTATAAGCACCCATGTCCTGGACTGGCTTCATCTTATTGTCCGTTGGGTGCATGTGATTTTTGGCGTTTCCTGGATCGGAGCTTCCTTCTATTTTATTTTTCTGGAGAACAGTCTGAACCGGACCGATAATTTACGCGACGAACTCGCAGGGAACTTATGGGCCATCCATGGGGGTGGTTTCTACTATATCGAGAAATATAAAGGAGCTCCTGCTGAAATTCCCAATACGCTCCACTGGTTCAAATACGAGGCATACTTTACATGGATCACCGGCATTGTACTACTTACCCTGGTGTATTATTTCAATGCCAAAGCATACATGATTGATCCCGCTGTATCAGGCATCAGCGCAAGGACTGCAATTGGTATTGGCATCGGTACTTTAGTGTCCGGCTGGTTCATCTATGATTTTTTATGCCGTACACCATTGGTGCATCAAAAGAAAACTTTCGCGTTGGTTGGCTTTGTCATCATCACCTCAATCGCATATTTTTTAAGTCAATATTTAAGTGGCAGGGCAGCCTTCATGCATGTTGGTGCATTGATAGGCACCATCATGGTTGGTAATGTCTTTTTTACCATCATCCCTTCTCAAAAAGCTCTGGTGAAAGCGGCCAAAAAAGGACTCCCATTGGATCCCAGCCTGGGCCTTCATGCGGGCCTCCGCTCTCTTCACAATAATTACATGACTTTTCCTGTCATCTATGTGATGATCAGCAATCACTTTCCTGCTACTTTCAGTCCCACATTCAACTGGGCAGTTCTTGCAGGACTTACCTTGGCAAGTGTTGCAGTGAGGCATTTTATTAATCAGCGTGAAAAGGGACAATATGCTAAGTGGATGATTCCATTTGCTGTGATAGCACTCATCGCATTGGTGCTTGTCACTGCTCCACGGCCCGTAAAATTTTCATCCAATGAACCTGTCTCCTTTTCTCAAATTCAACCAATAGTTCAAAAACGATGTATAAGTTGTCACTCCCTCAAACCGACGGATGATGTTCTCAAAATTGCGCCCAACGGGGTAATGTTCGATGCGCCGGAAGTTATTCGCAAAATGGCGGACCGTATCATGGTAAGGGCTGTACAAACTAAGACTATGCCTCAGGCAAATAAAACAGGTATCACCGAAGAAGAACGTGAACTTTTAGGGCGTTGGATACAACAAGGAGCTAAACTTAATTAGAAAATCAGTCGGATTGTTGATAATTTCTGTCCTCGAATTGTTATCTTACAAAATTAATTTAATGATCCGGGAAGAAACTTTTCTTTCAACCTTCTGATCAGGAATTACATATTTTTTAATTTTAAAACATGCAAGCAGATCTCGCTATTTATTGTAAAAAAACAATTCTTCCGGAAGGAATAAGAGAAGTAACGATTTTGATCACAGAAGGGAAAATTGTTGAAATCATCGAAGGCAAAGCTCCTGCAGGTTCTGCAAAGAAATTAGTGAGTGCAGGTGAATCCGTGTTAATGCCGGGATTGATCGACTCCCATGTACACATCAACGAGCCCGGCCGAACTGAATGGGAAGGTTTTGAAAGTGCTACGAAAGCAGCTGCTGCAGGAGGTGTCACTACACTGGTTGATATGCCACTGAATTCAACACCCGTTACAACATCAGCTGCCAACTTTAAGAAAAAACTAAAAGCAGCCGAAGGAAACATATATGTAAACTGCGGTTTCTGGGGTGGTATTGTTCCGGATAATTCAAAGGACTTGGATGCATTAATCAAAGCCGGAGTACTTGGGTTTAAGGCCTTTCTTGCAAATTCAGGTATTGATGATTTTCCGAACGTGAGCATAGCACACCTCGAATCAGTTGCAAAGAAAATTTCTGAGGAAGGATTGCCTCTGCTGGTGCATGCAGAAATCGAAGAAAAAAACAAAGGACAAGAAGAACATAACCTTGAACCTTACTCCTATCAGGCATTTTTAAGATCGCGCCCACATGAATGGGAAGACAAGGCGATAAGCACATTGATCAAAGTGGCTGAAAAATATAAGCTGAAAACCCATATTGTCCATCTCTCTTCCTCCAACTCACTTGCGTCTCTTAAAGAAGCGAGAGAAAAAGGTATTCCCATCAGCGTCGAAACCTGTCCGCATTACCTATTCTTCAATGCTGAGACAATTCAAGATGCCGATACGCGGTTCAAATGTACTCCTCCAATCCGGGAAAAAGAAAACAATGACAAGTTGTGGGATGCGCTGATAGATGGCACCATCGATTTTGTGGTTACCGACCATAGTCCTGCACCACCGGAATTAAAAAGTATGACTGATGGCAATCTGAAAGAGGCCTGGGGTGGAATCTCTACATTGCAATTTGCCCTCCCGATCATGTGGACAATGGCACAAGATAAAAATGTACCTATCGAACAGGTAGCATCATGGATGACTTCTAAAGTAGCGGATTTCCTGAATTTACCAGGTAAGGGAAGAATCCAGGTAGGCGCTGATGCCGATCTTGTCATGTGGAATCCGACAAAAAAAATGAAGGTTTCTCCTTCACTGATGCGGTTCCGTCATCCAATCAGCCCCTATGAAGGTATCATGCTTTCAGGGCTTGTGGAGAAGACTTATGTTGGAGGAGCTTTGGTGTACGATAAAGGTTCATTCGTATCTTCACCGGCCGGAAAAATCATTTTAAGAAATTCATGAGCCAACACGAACTCCAACTTCCTACCTATACAGAATTGGTTAACCTAGCTTCGGAAGGGCTTGGTGCAAGGGCAATTTCCTGCTCAGATGATTTTTTCGCGGAAATGACGAACCTCCTGAAACCGGGACGGGGCATTTTTATCGCCGATAAATATACCGACCGTGGAAAATGGATGGATGGATGGGAGTCAAGAAGGAAAAGAGTTCCCGGTTACGACTGGTGTATTATACAACTCGGTGCTCCGGGAATCATCCATGGTTTTGATATTGACACTAATCATTTTCTTGGAAACCATCCCCCTTTTGCATCCATCGAAGGAACACGTATCACCGATCCATTGCAGGATCTCTCGGCTTCAACAGTTACATGGACTGAGCTACTCCAAAAATCTCCTTTGAATCCGGGCAGTCAGAATTTCTATGAATGTCTGAGCAGGGAAATATACACCCACCTCCGGCTGAATATTTATCCTGATGGTGGCGTCGCTCGCTTGAAAGTTTACGGTGAGGTCCATAAGGATTGGTCAACAGTCAAGCCTGATGAAAGAACGGATCTTGCTGCTGCATTGAATGGAGCAAAAGCGATTCTTTGTAATGACATGTTCTTTTCACACATGGATAATATTCTCCTTCCCGGAAAAGGAATCAACATGGGGGATGGCTGGGAAACAAAACGCAACAGGACTCCTGATAATAAAGACTGGTTAATCCTGCGACTGGCTCATAAAGGAAAAATTCAACGCATATTGGTGGATACTGCACATTTCAAAGGTAACTATCCTGATATGTGTTCGATTGAAGCTACTTCGATTACAAAAAAAGAGGAAATAAAAATTGGATCAGACACTGTGACCTGGAAAGAAATTCTTCCAAAACAAAAATTGCAGGCAGATCACGAACATGTTTTCGAAAAAGAAATTCTTCCTCATGATGAAATTACGCATGTTAGATTATGCATCTATCCCGATGGTGGTATCAGTCGGCTGAGACTATTCGGTGTGATCTAATGTTTTAACTGTAAAATCTTCGTGACCTTAGTGTTTCCTTTGCGTACTTCGTGGTTAAATCTTGAATCAACAAATTCAACTTGCGCACGGACAATATCCATCAAAATGACAATCGAAGAACTAAATAATATTCCTGAAGGCAATTTCTTTGAAGTAATGCAAAAATGTTGTGGTTCCACAACTTGGATAAATGAAATGATTTCTACACGTCCTTTCATGGATCTGGAAGAATTACTGGTCCAGGCAGAAAAAGCCTGGTCATTAACACAAGAACAAGACTGGCTGGAAGCATTTAATCATCACCCTAAAATTGGTGATTTGAAAGACCTGGAGCAAAAGTTTGCTTCTACAAAGGAATTGGCAGGGGGCGAACAGTCCTCAGTGCAATCCGCAACAACACAAACTCTTCTGGAACTGGCAAAAGGGAATGAAGAGTATGAAAACAAATTTGGTTTTATCTTTATTGTCTGTGCTACAGGAAAAAGCGCCGACGAAATGTTACATTTACTGAAAGCCCGTCTTCCTAATGACAAGAATACAGAAATGAACACGGCCGCAGACGAGCAGTTAAAAATTACCAAACTCCGATTGAAAAAAATTATCGAATGAGCCAACTGACAACACATATTTTGGACACCTCCGCAGGCAAACCGGCCTCCGGTGTAAAAATCCGGCTGGAACAAGCGGGACCCGATGATACTTGGGCATTCATCGCTGAAGGTATAAGCAATGCCGATGGGAGAGTCAGTGATCTGCTAAAATCAAACCTTGTTCTTGCACCGGGAAATTACAAGTTGCATTTTGAAACAGCAGCGTATTTTGAAAAACAAAAAGTAAAAAGCTTTTATCCCTTCGTGGAAATTGTTTTTGAAATTCTCGATGCTTCACATTATCACGTGCCATTGCTCTTGAATCCGTTTGGCTATAGTACCTACAGAGGGAGCTGATTTAACAAATATTCCGGCTTGAAAGAAGAAGCATTGATTCAATCAGATCTGTCACTGACTTCTACCGCTGAGTACTCAATGCAACTATAAAAGCGAATCCATTCCCGTTTTACCACAAAGAACACAAAGGAGGCACAAAGTTCACAAGATTGAAGCCCGTATAAATCTGGTTTTTTACAATTTGCATCCTAATTTCAAATAAGCATTTCGAATTTTAATAAATTAGTAATTGCCTTTCTATTTAGATAGCTTTTAAGATTTGTAGAAAACTAAATTTCATTGTAAGAAATATAGATCCAACATACAGTGAAAATTCGCTATAATATTCCATTGATAACTCTTCTAATTCCATCTTTTAACAATACAGTATTAAAATTGATCAATAAGCCCAATTTATAATGTGACAATTTTAAATAAGTCAAAATTTGTGCTAAAAGCAATTCATTTAATCCTTCAACAGATTTAACTTCAAAAATGACTTTCCCTTCTACCATCTGATCCACTCGATATCCGGCAGGTAATTTCACTCCTTCAAAGATCAATGGAAGAGCCAATTGTGGTTCAACGATTAATCCCATTTGCCTGAGCTTATACGTCAAACAAACATCATATGAATTTTCTAACAGTCCAGGACCCAGTGCCTTGTGTACATCCAAAGCACTTTGTACAATATTTCTTGCAATTTGATTTTCATGAATTCTTATCAGGGCCGTGTTCAACCAATAAGTGCAATTTAAAGATTTAAACTTTCACCTTGGGACTTTTAATTGTCCCAGGTGAAAGTTAAGCTGAGAAGCTTCATCTTTGGATTGCTTATGTCAAAAAACTACACCCATCTCAACTCTGAACAAAGATATCAGATTGAAGCCTTATTAAAAAGCGGAATCGCTCAAAAGGATATTGCGAAAATTGTAAATAAATCGCCATCCACGATAAGTCGAGAACTTAAACGGAATATACCAAAACGTGGAAGAGGAGCTTTGGTTTACACAGCTGAAAATGCACAACGGAAAACGGATCATCGGCATCAAATCAAAATGAAAAAAGAAAGATTTACCGATGAAATGAAAGTGTGGACGCGTCTCTGGATGAAGAGTATAAAATTCAGTCCGGAATTAATTCATGTCGTTGGCAAAAATGAGTTAGGGGATTTTGTCAGCCACGAGACCATTTACAAGTGGATTTGGCGTTGTAAGCAAAGTAATTGTAAGGAAGATAGACAAGACAAGAAACTGTATATGCACTTAGCACATGGACGTAGAAGAAGAAAGCGCGGATTAAGAAGAGATAGCCGGGGTATTATTCCAAACCGAGTGTCTATTGAAAATCGTCCGAAAATCGTAGATAAAAGAAAGCGCTTGGGAGATTTTGAAGTAGATCTGATGATGGGAAAAAATCATCAGGGAGCTTTGCTTGTAATGACGGATCGGGCATCTCTGAAAACCAAACTCACAAGGTTAGCCGGGAAAGACAGCATCATAATAAAGCGCGAAATTAAACGTAGATTAATCTCATTAAAGGGAATTGTTAAAACACTTACATTTGACAACGATAAGGCATTTAGTAAACATGAATCGATAGGAAAATCGCTGAATGCTACTACCTATTTTACCCGGCCTTATACCTCACAAGATAAAGGAACTGTAGAAAACAGAATAGGATTAATCCGCAGATTCTTCCCAAAGAAAACAGACCTATTGAAAGTACCTGACATAGATGTTCAAATAGTAGAATCAATAATTAATAACAGACCAGTAAGAAAATTTAATTATCAAACACCTAACCAAGTCTTCTCACAAAAAATTGCACTTATTACTTGAACTTACAAGGAATAATAATTTTTACAAAATTAAAACTCAAAGCCCCTTTTACAACCTGATAAATGAAGGCTTATATTTTACGTTTACATTTTGAATCTATTAGTCTTGCATAGAATCCGAACACGAATAAACACCACAAAATCTGTGTCCTTTGTGCCTCCTTTGTGTTCTTTGTGGTAAATAAAATGGTAAACTATCTACCCATAGAAAAAGCGGAAAATGCTGTTGGGACACAAACTCAAAGCACTTATTACATATAGACTTTTCAATGGTATTTATATCTTTACCCCCCTTCTAATCAAGGAGCTCCAATGACAATGAAAACCACCATCCAGGAAAATCAAAAATCACTGATCCTGAACGAACTTCGCCAGGCGAATCTTGCCTTTCAAAAAATATACCCAGGCGACCTGCCCGACCGGCAACCCGTACATACTGTCTATGGCGGTGCCAATCTTTATAAATGGGATTCTGCAGCTAAGATGGGAGAAATTGCCATGAAAAGTTTTCGCACCTATGCCCCCGATTTTACGGTGATGGCACGTGTGCTGGAACTGGAGGGCCATACCACCCTTCCCACCGATGCAAAAGAAATTGAAAAACTTTCTGAGCTGCTCAGTAGAATGAACCCTGATGAAAGAAAAAATCATCCTGCATGGCTGCCATTCACAGTCTATAATAAAGTGATCGCGAAACTTGAGCGGGAAGCCGTTGAAGACTTCCGCATAGACTTCGAAGATGGATTTGGAAACCGTCCGGATGAAGAAGAAGACGCAACCGCAGTAAATGCGGCGAAAGAACTTGCAAGAGCGATGCAAGAAAATTCAACTTCTCCCTTCATCGGTATCCGCATAAAACCTTTCACTGAAGATCTCAAAGCAAGGGGCGTTCGTACACTCGATATCTTCCTGACAACCTTGCTCACTGAAACTAAAAGCAAACTACCGGATAATTTTGTGGTCATGCTTCCCAAAGTCACCATCCCGGAACAAATGCAAAGTCTGGTAAAGTTTTTT
Organism: uncultured Bacteroidota bacterium; assembly: GCA_963775555.1. Taxonomy (GTDB): domain Bacteria; phylum Bacteroidota; class Bacteroidia; order AKYH767-A; family 2013-40CM-41-45; genus QQVM01. The sequence continues at coordinate 305,891 of CAVZJJ010000003.1, forward strand.
GAAATCATTGAAAAGGAATTTGACATGAAACCCGGCTCATTGAAGATGGAAATGATGGTGGAAGCCACACAGGCCATCATGGATAAAGACGGTGTGAATCCGCTTCGTGGACTCATCATGGCCGGCGAAGGACGCTGTGTGGCCGCCCATTTCGGAACCTACGACTATACAGCCTCATCCAACATCACCGCTAAATACCAAACCATGGATCATCCGGTCTGTGACTTCGCCCACCATATGACCAAAGTGGCCCTTGCCGGCACCGGGATATTTCTCTCTGATGGAGCTACTAATGTAATGCCTATAGGTCATCACAAAGGCGATGCACTTACACCTGAACAATTTAAAGAAAATGCTGAGGTGGTACACCGTGCCTGGAAATTATGCTATGGCCATACTACCCATTCACTCCGAAATGGTTTTTACCAGGGATGGGATCTCAACCCGGCCCAATTACCCATGCGCTATGCGGCTGTATATAATTTCTTTTTGGAAAGCTATGAAGACGCCGCTATCCGTCTGCGGCACTTTGTAGATAAAGCGGCACAAGCTACCCTCAGTGGAGACATCTTCGATGATGCGGCTACAGGTCAAGGTTTGCTCAATTATTTTCTTCGCGCATTGAATTCAGGAGCCATCACGGAAGAAGAAATTTTCATCACAGGACTCACACTCGACGAAATCCGAACCCGATCATTCTATCGCATTCTGCAGGGAAGACGAGGAAAAATGTCTCATTGACCATGCCTTTATGCTAACTTATAAATCAGCTGAGGCACTTAATCAGAGAAGATACATCTTGTTATTTTATTAACTTTTTTGTTATTACCAATTCGGAAAGAAAATTTGATGCAAATCTCTATGATATAGTATGCTATTGTGAAATATGAAAAGCCTTGAAAGATTTAATGATCAAAATACATCGATTTAAGTTACAGAGATACTCTGTGATCTCTGATTCTCCGTGGTAAATTTTAAAATCAAGATTGCACCTTCCTCCGCACAGCGATCATCTTCGCAAGGATACTCACCGCGATCTCATCCGGAGTTTCCGCTGCGATATCTATACCCATTGGCATATCCACTTTATTTAGATCTTCTTCAGTCGCCAGTCCACCTTCTAAAAACATTTTTCGGGTCATCTCCACCTTCCGCCGACTACCGATCATTCCAAGGTAAGCGAAAGGTTTACGAATACAGAAAGCCAAAATCTCCCGGTCAAAAGGATGACTGTAGGTCATGATACAGATGTACGTCTGCTCATCCATGGGAAGCAGAGGAAGCGCATCGCTGTAATGCAAGTGCAGCTTGTTTATCCCTTCTAAGCTAATCTGATCCAGATATTCTTTCCGGTCGTCGACCACAACCACCTCAAAGTCCAGACTGAGCGCATGACGGGCCATTGCATGTCCTGTATGACCGGCTCCAAAAATATACAACTTGTTTTTTTGCATAACAGGTTCGATGAAGATCTCCACACTTCCACCACAGCACATGTTGTGTTGATGTAATAAATCATGTTTAAATAATTCCGGTCGACCTTGCCGGATTGTTTTAAGTGCATTGCTGATTACATTTTTTTCCAGGTCTCCTCCTCCAATACTCCCGAAAATATCACCATTGGAATACACCAGCATCTTGGCTCCTTGCTGCCGTGGGGTAGACCCCTTCGTATTCACAACGGTACACACCGCCACCTGAATATTTTTCAGTTGGGCCTCCATTATTTTTTGGCAAAGTTGAACCATTGATGTGATGTAAACGATATCCGGCCATAAAAATATGCTAATTTTGCAAGACCACAGGATGAAAAATTGCAAAATAATACTCACTAATCAGGATGATTAATTTTACATTTACAACATTCAAGGAAACCCGGATGAATTTTTTAAAGGACTTTCCTGATAATCCCACTTCATACTGAATTCTCTTTCTTTAAACATGAAAAACGAAACGCAAGAATTTATTAAAGCTGCAATACAACTTTCCCGCGAAGGTTCGCAAAACAACAAAGGAGGCCCTTTTGGCTGTATTGTGGTAAAAGACGGCCGGATTATCGGGAAAGGTTCCAATGAAGTAACCTCCTCCAATGATCCAACAGCCCACGCAGAAGTGGTGGCTATCCGGAACGCATGCAAAACCCTGGGTAACTTCCAGCTGGATGGTTGTGAGATCTATACATCCTGTGAACCCTGCCCCATGTGTCTTGGCGCCATCTACTGGGCAAGGCCATCAAAAGTATATTACGCGAACACCCGCCATCAGGCTGCAGAAATTGGATTCGACGATGCCTTTATCTATGATGAAATCAATGTAAGCCCCGCCCTGCGTAAAATTGAAATGGTTCATCTGCCCGATCCGGAAGCCCTGCAGATTTTTAAAGACTGGATGCTGAAACCGGATAAAATCGACTATTAATCCCGGTGCAAAATTTTTTTCTGCACTTCAGTTTTCTGGCAACAATCATTCACATCGCATTCAGGACAAATGGATCGTCTTTACTGATTTGACCGGATGAAAATTAAAACACTCCTCTTCTTTGCCTTGCTCATTTTCACGGGTGTTTTTTTAATCGGACGCTTCATGGACTCCGGGAGAATGATGATTCCGGAATTTACAGTTCCCTACTTTTCAGGTGCCGCACTTATGCAAGTTGGCAGCCCATGGCAATTCAACCTGAATGAAGTGGACACGCTGAAGGAGTTGCAGTCAATCCCCGATAAAAAATTGTCCGTTGAAAAAATAAATTCATACCGCTTTTCATCTGAAATAATTAATGCCCGATCCTACTCTATCAATCAGCCCGGCTATCTATACATCGTTTTCCTCGCACGATATCTCTTTTGGTGGACAGGCGATATAGGTGCTGTAAAATTATTTCAGCTGTTGATTCATTCCCTGGTTTCTCTCATGGTAATCTTGCTGCTGAAAAAGAATTCCGACCGACTTCTTTTTTTTCTTCTTTTTACTCTTAATCCTTTTCTGATATATTTCGCACTCTATCCCTTCTATTATTTTTGGGAATTGCTCCCATCTGCATTACTTGTTTATTTCTACCTCTCGCGTAAAAAAAAATCACTGGAGCTACTGCTCATCCTGGCACTTATTCTGGCCTTCTTGTTCCACGTGAGATCCTCAGTACTGATCATAAGTGTCCTTACATTGCTCATCGCATCTGCTCACCTTCCTTATCCTAAAAAAGCAGGGTTATTCCTCTTCTTCTTTCTTGCCTTGTGGATCATGAAGCCCGTGTCTACAGCTAAACACCCAGGCCATGTTATGTACACCTCTCTGGGAGCTTATCCAAATGCGACAGTGCAAAATTTCAGTGACAGTATTTCATGGAATGCCTATAGAAATTCTTCAGGCGTGGACTATACATATATCACTTCTCCCGGCATGTACGACGCCTCGGTTTTCTTTGGGGAATCAAGATGGTGTCTGGCTGAATATAAAAAGATTGCGGTGAAAGATCCGCTCATGATATTCCGGAATGCAACACTTAATTTTTTTCAATGTTTCTCTGTTGGGTATTTTCGCTCTTCGCTGACATTAAGTTATCTATCGTCGCTTCTCGGGCTAATTTTCTTTCTCCTCCTCATACTGCAAAAAAAATTCAAACATCTTCTGGCAATTTCAGCTGCATCCTGTACGTTTTTTCCCTACCTCGCTCCTCTACCTGTTTACCTCTATGGATCCTATTTGTTGTTGATAATATCATTCATCGAATCTCTTCAATCATCAAAGTTTTGGACCAGGATACAGCAGAGATTGGAATAGTGTATAAGCCGGTTTGAGTTAGCTTACACCTCGTGCTGAATAAGCTTTGAGACCTTCAATAGACCTTGTTCACAACTCCGTGAATTAAAATTTTTTCGTATTCGTCCAGATTTTCGGGTTATGTAATTTTGAACACCAAAATAAATCCTATGAAAAATTATTTACTCCTATTTTCCTTATTCGTATTTCAAAATTACTTGCTGGCACAATCCATTCCGAATGCTGATTTTGAAAACTGGAATAGTGTCTCCTTCGAAGACCCGTCAGACTGGTATTCGTCCAACAGCTATACCGTTCCAACGTTCGGCACGATCACCGTTTCTAAGGTAACCGGATTTATTGGACAAGCGGTCCGCATTGAAACCTTTATCATGGGAACTGACACCAGTACCGGCTATATTTCCAATACAACAGGAGATCCGGTAATTGGAGAAGGTGGCGTTCCATATTCCGAGCAACCAACAGCGATAACAGGTTATTTCAGATACGATTTACCGGGAGCTGATTCTGCTATTCTCTTGGTTATATTTAAAAATTCAGGAGTGATTATCAGCTCTGATTTTTTCATGATTAAAGGAACGGGTAGTGAACCCAATTATGTTCCGTTTTCATTTCCTCTGACATTAGCTTCCACTCCTGACACTGTAATCATTGCAGCTACGTGCAGCAATCTTATCAGCAATTTGGGAATAACCGATGGCAGCTGGATTGAATACGATGAACTTGCTTTCACCGGACCTTCTATCTCTCAAGCTATTCCCGGTGGCGACATGGAAAACTGGCACAGTACTACACTCAGTAGTCCAATTGACTGGTTTACTTTCGGAAACGGCATCAGCCAGTCTTCCGATGCTCATAGCGGTTCTTACGCTTTGAGTCTAATGACCACAGACCAGGGTTCATTTCCTCAGATTTCGGGTGCAACAACAGGACAAAACTCCTATGGAGGTGGACAACCGTATACGAATACAAGTGATACGCTTCTCGGTTTCTACAAATACCTGACTACCGGAAGTGATACCGCTTCCATCAGCGTTATGGTTTCAGCCAATTCTTCCTGGGTAGGTGGTGGATTTCTTTCTCTCCCTCCGACATCAGTTTACACTCCCATTTTTCTACCGTTCTCTTCTTTTTCTACCCCGGACACGATGAAAATTGACATCTATTCTTCTTCCTACCCCTTCGACTCAGCCAGAATCGGTAGTGAATTGATTATCGATAATCTCCAGCTTCAGTCCGTAATCACCGGCTTGAAAGATCTCCGCAACCATAACTCCCATCTTTTCTCCGTTTATCCAAATCCGGTTTCCGACATCGCCCGGATTTCCTATACAGGTCAAATTCAAGATATTGAAAGCAAAGTTTACAATTCTCTGGGAGAACTGGTTATTGACTTAAATTCCGAAAACAATGATATTCAGTTGAATATGAGTCAACTACCTAAAGGCTTGTATTGGTTGAAAATGGTGAGTGGAACTAATGTAAGTGTTCGCAAAATAATCAAGCAATAACCGCTGCTTAATCGCTTATGAGCTGAAAATTACCGCATGATTCTGTGTTCATGCGGTAATTTTTCTAAAATAAATACGTAAAATTCTTGCTGATCCTTGCTGGAGGCCTTCAAAACGGTCTTGCTTTGTCATGGAAGTTTCAGATTTTCATTTCGACCCCTTCCAAAGCCTCTATTTTCCTGAGAAAATCTAAAAATTTACTGACCATACCTGTTCAGCTTTTGATGATCCAAAGTACAAAACTAAAGCTTTTAATTTCAGGAATTTAAGGTCTATAATCAGGCAATAGTACTAGTCAGAATATAGATTCAGGAAGGATAGAAATCTGAAAATCCGCTCTGCTCTGCCTTTTCGCAGGCTAATTCCGTCAAAAATACAGTTTTTCGCATGATTCCAGTCATGTACCTCGGTGACTCAAAGCCCTAGTTTTGTTAAGTGAATTTGTAGAATGACAATCAGAATAAACGAATCTTATGGAAAACACATTTGTTATCGGAATTAGTTTCAAGAACACAAATACTACCACCCGAAGCGCATTTTCAGTCTCAGTCGATAAACAAAAAGAATGCTACGATCTGGCAAAAAGCTTTGATTTTAAGGACTTTGTGGTATTAAGCACCTGTAATCGGACCGAAATTTATGGATTAGGTTCTGTTCAATCCGCAGAAAATATCCTAACAACAGTTTGTAATCAGTCTAAAGACCTGTTAGATCAGTACAAATTTGTAAAAACTTCAGATGATGCATTAAACCATATATTTCATGTTGCCTCCGGCCTTGATTCCCAGATATTAGGGGATTATGAAATATTAGGTCAGTTTAAAAATGCATGCAAACTCTCAAAGGAGAATGGTGTCCTGGGTCCTGTGTTTGAAAGAATGGCAAATATCTGCATTCAGGCCTCAAAAGAAGTGAAAACCAAAACGGCTTTAAGTAAAGGCACCGTTTCCGCCTCTTATGCAGCCATTGAGATCCTTCAGGAGCGCATTGAACAAAAACCTACAAAATGTTTATTGATAGGTACCGGTAAATTCGGAAACAATATTTCTAAAAACATTAAAAATTATTTACCACACTTCGATTTAACCATCTCAAACAGAACCTATTCAACAGCAATGGAAATTGCTAACACGCATGGTTTCGGCTTGTTGCCTTATGAAAACATTCAGGAAAAATTGGGTGAGTTTGATGTAATTATTCTAAGTACATCTTCCGATAAATACATCGTTACCCCTGAATTCATGGTAAATGCGAAAACCAAACTGATTCTCGATTTATCAATTCCACAGACAGTTCATCCTCAGTGCAAATCCAATAGTCAGTATGACGTTTTAGACATTGATTCCATTTCAGCCATCCTTGACAAATCACTTGAAATCCGCAAAACGTATTTACCTATTGCCAATGAAATAATTAATAACCATATTTCGGCCTTCGTCGATTGGAATAATTTTTACAGACAAAGGGATCAAATTGTAGCTCTGAAACAAATGTTGGTAGAAGCAAGCAAAAAATGCCCGCATTTGGCAAAACTCGAAGAAGACGTAAAAGATGAACTTGTTAAGAAAACGATTCAAACTTTTGTATTAAATTTAAAGCAAAATAAAATTATAAAATTCGAACCTGAAAAGATTGTAGATAAATTCATGCAGTATGCACAAGCTATTTAGGATAGGTTCGAGAGACAGCAGTTTGGCCTTATGGCAAGCAAAATTTATCGCAAACTTATTAGAACAACAGGGAATAAAGACAGAAATCGTCCTTGTAAAAAGTGAAGGTGATATCAATCTCACTTCTCCATTATACGAAATGGGAGTACAAGGGATTTTTACTAAAACACTCGACAGTGCTTTGTTGTCAAATAAAATAGACATCGCTGTCCACTCCCTGAAAGATGTTCCTACCCAGTTACCAAAAAACCTGAAAATTGCAGCGATCCCCAAAAGGGCGAACGTCAAAGACGTGCTGGTATATAAGGAGGAGAATTTCCGGGTTACTGACAGCCCTGAAATTACCATTGCTACCAGCAGTTTGAGAAGAAAGGCACAGTGGCTGAACAAGTATCCGGTTCACGCCATTGAGTCGATACGCGGCAATATCAATACACGATTGGAAAAGTTAAAAACCACTTTGCAATGGAACGCCGCTCTATTTGCAGCTGCCGGCCTCGACAGAATCGGACTGGATGTTCCTTTCAAGACTGAGTTGGATTGGATGCTTCCTGCCCCTGCACAAGGCGCATTAGCAGTGGTTTGCAGAGAGGATGATCCTGAAGCAGATGCAATCTGTAAGACATTAAATCACCATGATACAGCAGTTTGTACCGGAATCGAAAGGTCTTTCCTGAGAAACCTTAAGGGAGGATGTTCCATACCCATTGCGGCATTGGCTACCGTGAACAACAAGAACATTCATTTTAAAGGTAATATACTGTCACTGGATGGAGTCAGAAAGGTAGAAATCGAAATGGATTTTGAACTTGATAACAGTGAACATGCAGGGAAATCAGCTGCAGAGAAACTGTTGGCCAATGGCGGTGATAAAATCGCTCAGGAACTCAAAAAATTTATGACAGACTAGACTTCTGCTTTTTGTTTCCTTTCCGGACCTGGCATCCTGTATGCTTCATGTGCAATCCATTTCATAGACATTAATTGATATTATTAAGGATGTGCTGCATCCTTTCATTAAAACCAAAACCCACCGTGAATAAAGAACATCTTTTCATCAAAGCATTAAAAGGCGAAGTGGTCGAGAGGCCTCCTGTCTGGATGATGCGACAAGCCGGAAGGTATTTACCGGAGTACATTGAACTAAGAAATAAATATGACTTCTTCACCCGTGTTCAAACTCCGGAGCTTGCTTGTGAAATAACCATACAACCGGTCGACCATATCGGCGTTGATGCCGCTATTTTATTCTCCGATATATTAGTGATCCCTCAAGCTATGGGACTCGAAGTTCAATTGCTCGAACATAAAGGTCCCTTTTTACCGGAGACAATAAGTACTCAGAAAGATGTGGATGCATTGATTGTGGATGAAGCCGCTGTCGGCTCCTTATCCTATGTGAGTGATGCCATCAAACTCATTAAAAATGAATTGAACAATCGCGTTCCTCTCATTGGATTTGCCGGTGCCCCTTTCACCATTCTCTGCTATATGGTAGAGGGAAAAGGCAGTAAAAATTTCGATAAGGCAAAACAATTTTGTTTCTCACAACCTGAACTGGCCCATCAGTTGCTCAATAAAATCAGTGATGTAACCATTGCCTACCTGCATGAACAGGTGAATGCCGGTGCGGATGCCGTCCAGGTTTTTGACAGCTGGAGTGGATTGCTGGGCCCTGATGATTTCAATCAATTTGCCCTTCCCTACCTGAATAAAATTTCTGATTCATTAAGTACCAGGGTACCGGTAATTCTTTTTCCAAAAGGAAGCTGGTATGCGCTGGAAGCACTGAGCAAATCATCTGCTTCTGCACTTGGAATTGATTGGTGCATCAGTCCAAAATTTGCACGAGAACTCACACACAATAAAAAAACACTTCAAGGGAATTTCGACCCTTGTAAGCTATTGCTTCCCATCCCTCAGATACAACGCGAAGTGAAAGAAATGATCGACGCTTTTGGTGTAAATAAATATATCGCCAATTTAGGTCATGGAATCTTGCCGAACATTCCGGTACCAAACGCGAAGGCATTTGTGGACGCCGTTAAAAATTATAAATCATTATAGAAAAAATAACTATTTTTAAAGATGAACTCACTTCAAAAAAGCGAAAATTTATTCAAAAAAGCCCAATCTTCGATTCCAGGCGGTGTAAACTCCCCTGTTCGTGCTTTTAAAAGTGTTGGAGGCAATCCTGTCTTCATGAAAAGTGCAAAAGGCGCTTACCTCTTTGACGCAGATGGAAACAAATATATCGATTACATCAGCTCCTGGGGACCCATGATCCTCGGCCATTGTCATGAGGAAGTGGTCCGTTCCATCCAGCAAAAAGTAACTGAAGCCATTTCCTTTGGTACACCTACTGAATTGGAAATTTCAATGGCTGAGCTCATTAAAAGTATGGCCCCAAACGTGGATTTGGTTCGGCTTGTGAGCAGCGGAACAGAAGCCTGCATGAGTGCTATTCGTCTTGCCCGCGGCTATACAGGTAAAAATAAAATCATCAAGTTCGACGGTTGTTATCACGGTCATGCCGATGCTTTTTTAGTGAAAGCCGGCAGCGGACTCGCTACATTTAACATTCAAACAGTGCCGGGGGTTACTGCCGGAGTGGCATCCGATACTCTGGTAGCTCCATATAATGATCTCGCTGCAGTAGAAATCCTGGTGAATAATTACGAAGGTGAAATTGCTGCCATCATCATTGAACCTATTGCAGGAAATATGGGCTGTATTCTTCCTGAACCCGGTTTTCTGGAAGGACTGCGAAAACTCTGTACGCAACATAAAATTGTATTTGTCTTTGATGAAGTCATGACCGGCTTTCGACTTGCACCGGGTGGAGCACAGGAACGATTAGGGATGCAGGCTGACCTTGTCACCTATGGAAAAGTGATTGGAGGCGGAATGCCCGTTGGAGCTTTTGGAGGTAAAAAAGAAATCATGGAGCACATTGCTCCTCTGGGAAATGTTTACCAGGCAGGTACTCTGAGCGGAAACCCGGTAGCCATAACAGCGGGTTATACAACACTTAGTATCCTGAATCAAAATCCGGAAATTTATAAGAATCTGGATAAAAAAACGAATCTGTTAAAAGAAGGCTTAAGCAAAACCCTCGCCGCTAAAGGCATTGCGCATACCATCAATCAGATTGGAAGCATGATCAGTGTACATTTCGGTGCGCACAAAGTGATCGACTTTGCAAGCGCATCCCAATGTGATATTCCCTTTTTCAATCGCTTTTTTCATCACATGCTTTCTGAGGGAATCTACCTGCCGCCTTCCGCCTACGAAAGCTGGTTTTTAAATGACGCCCTCTCAGAAAATGATATTGAAAAAACAATTGAGGCATTAAACAAGTTATAATAAATAAAATGGACGAAGACATTCTTTCCTTACTTAATAAATACGATCTGCCGCTTCCCCGGTACACAAGCTATCCGACTGTACCTTATTGGGAAAAAGAAAGTATTTCAGTTGAAACGTGGAAACAATCCGTTATCGATACTTTCAAAAGGGAAAACGGCGAATTGTGCATCTACATCCACCTTCCCTTCTGTGAAAATCTCTGTACTTTTTGTGCATGCAATAAACGCATCACCACCAATCACAGAGTGGAAGAACCTTACCTCGTGAGTGTTTTAAAAGAATGGGACATGTATCGCTCCATGTTGCCATCTCCTCCTGTCATCCGTGAAATTCACCTTGGAGGTGGAACCCCCACCTTCTTCAGTCCGGAAAATTTAGTTCGACTGATCAAAGGAATCACCGATAATTCGAAAGTGGTTGCTGATCATGAATTCAGTATTGAGGTACATCCAAATTATACACACGAAGCACACCTGCAACAACTTGCAACGGTAGGATTTAACCGGATTAGTTTAGGAGTACAGGATTTTGATCCTGCTGTTCAGTTTGTCATTAACCGTGTACAGTCCTTTGAAAAAACGAAGGAAGTGGTTGACTGGGCACGCAAGCATGGATACAACAGCGTGAATGTGGATTTGATTTACGGTCTGCCTAAACAAACCACCTCAAGTATCGAACTCACTGTTTCTAAAATAAAAGAACTAAAACCTGACCGTATCGCTTTCTATTCCTATGCTTATGTTCCCTGGAAAAGTAAGGCCCAGCGCAGGTACACAAAAGCGGATCTGCCCAAGGCAAGTGAAAAATGGAAAATGTATCAATTGGGTAAGACCCTGTTAACTGCACAAGGTTACAAGGCCATCGGAATGGATCATTTCGCTCTGCCAAATGACAAACTCTTTGATGCCGTTTCCAAGGGTACTATGCACCGTAACTTCATGGGTTATACCACAACACAATCAAAACTCATCATAGCCCTCGGAGCTTCCAGTATCAGTGATGCCTGGACCGCCTTCGCCCAAAATGAAGAAAAGGTCGAAGAATATCAGGAACTGATTTCAAAAGGTGTACTGCCAATTGTCAATGGTCATTTATTGAATGAAGAGGATTTAACCATTCGAAAAAATATTCTGGATCTGATGTGCAGAGGGTTCACCGAAATCGATAAAAAAACACTTGACACTCCTGCATTGAAAGATAGTATGAATGAACTTTCCCTGCTGGAAAAAGATGGATTGGTGAACACAAAAAACAACACCATTTCCGTCACAGAAAAAGGCAGCTTGTTTATCAGAAATATAAGTTCGGTTTTGGATGCACGCATGCGAAGAAAAAAATCAGATGGAAATGTATTCAGTAAATCTATTTGATTCTATTTTTGGACGTTTTTGAAATCTTAAATAAACTTCTGGCTTTATTATAGCCATCCTGAATAGCATTGTTGACTCCTGCCTGCGTCTTTTTATTTTAGGGATTAACAGCTCCTTTTTTCATGTCTTTCTGTTAGCGAAATAATCGGTTAATATATTGTATGACCGAATAGGATTGGATCCTACTACCGCTAATTAATGGAAGGATTCGGTCACAGACTCCTTCATATGACTTTTGTCATATTATCTATCCTATGACATTTTAAAAAGACAGAAAATTCATGCGATTTATTAATAAATCATGATTTAAGTCCTCATCTTGTTTTTTGTTTATCCCTAATTTTATGGTCGAACTCAAAGAGTTTCAGGGCCATGTCTGTATTTTCAAAAAAAGTTCTTGTATTGCTGCTGTTTTTACTGCCGGTTTTTCATCCGATGAGTCCATCGTGCAAGGCACAGGATAGCTTAATGATTAATACTCCGTCGGCAATTGAAAAAGCAGAAATCGAATGGGTGAGTGAATGGCCTTCGCTTGACGGTAAAAACCAAAAGAAAAAAACTAAAAATACTTTTCAGAATATAATCTTTGGGAAAAAAAAGCAGGAATTAATCAGGCCGGTATCCCTCATCTATAGAAACCCGGATAGCTATTGGATCCTGGATCAGGAATGCAAGGCAATACTGGTAGTGAATAATAAAAAGAACAAATCCCCCCACTTCATAAGAAAAAAAAATTATAACCTGGCTTCACTTGTAGGTATTTGTAATTTTCATGACGACTTTCTTTTTACTGACTCATATCTGAACAAGATCTTCCTCCTTAATGCGGATAAAAAAGAATGTAGCGTTTTAAATGATTCACTCAAACTCGATAAACCAACAGGGATCGCCTATTCAGAAGTGAACAACGAAATCTGGGTACTGGAAACAGGCGCTCATCGAATTCTTGTATTAAACGAAAAAGGAGATATCATCCGTACGATCGGTTCAAGAGGCACCGCAAAAGGAGAATTTAATTTTCCTACACACCTTTGGATAGACAAGAAAGGAAATGCTTATGTGGTGGATGCGATGAACTTCAGAGTTCAGGTATTCAATAACAAGTATGAAGTTATTTCTGTTTTTGGCTCAAACGGAGATGCGACAGGATTTTTTGCATCACCTAAAGGAATAGCTACCGACTCTTATGGAAATATTTATATAGTGGATGCTTTGTTTCATGCCGTTCAGGTATTCGATATCCATGGTAACTTCTTGTATACTTTTGGTTCACAGGGTCATGAAACGGGAGAATTCTGGATGCCCTCGGGAATTTACATTGATAAGAAGAACATGATTTATATAGCAGACAGTTATAATTCAAGAATACAGGAATTTCAACTTATTACCGGAGGTAAAAAATGAAAAAGATTATTTGCCTGATCCTTTTAATCGGGATTTCTGCCATGGTAGACTCCCAATCAATTGTTGATACAAAGCATAATTTATCAGTGAGTGGACCGGGAACAATCAAAGCAGTTTCAGAGTCAGAAATTTGCCTGTTCTGCCATACTGCTCATAACAGCCAACCAATGGGACCCTTGTGGAACAGAAATGATCCCGGATCCAACTACACACTATACAGCAGTTCCACAATGCAGGCACTACCCAATCAACCCAGTGGCTCATCTATTTTGTGCCTTTCTTGTCATGATGGAACAATTGCCCTCGGAAGTGTCTTAAGCAGAAGTTCAATTATCACTTTTGCCAGTGCGGTAAATATGCCGGCCGGACCCAGTAATCTCTCCACAGATCTCCGGAATGATCACCCCATTTCATTTACTTATGATGCCGCCCTTGCAACTTCAAACGGACAATTAAAAAACCCGTCTAGCTTAAATCCACAGATACAACTGGAAAATGATCAATTGCAGTGCACTTCATGCCACGATCCACACAAGAATTTGTATACTGATTTTCTGGTAAGCTCTACTCAAAATTCCAGTTTATGTATCGCTTGCCACGAAAAGACCAATTGGACAAACAGCAGCCATAACACCTCCACGAAAACCTGGAACACTACGGCTCCTAACCCTTGGCCCTATACTCCTTATACCACAGTGGCAGCAAATGCATGTGAAAATTGTCACAATCCACACAACGCAGGGAGTCTTACCCGTTTGTTAAAATATCAGGCCGAAGAAGATAATTGTCTCGATTGTCATAATGGAAACGTTGCATCAAAAAATCTTCAAGCGGAATTCTCGAAATCATACAGGCATAATGTGTACGGCTATACCGGTGTGCATGACCCGACGGAAGCCGCGCTCGTAAATACAAAACATGTAGAATGTGTAGATTGCCACAATTCACATGCTGCGAAAACGCAAGCGGCAACAGCACCTGCCGTAAATGGCTTTCTCATAGGTGTCAAAGGAATAACCCAAAGTGGAGTTGAGATAAACCCCGCAGTAAATGAATATGAAATCTGCTATCGTTGCCATTCCAATAATCCCCCTACGGCTCCGGCGACTTCACGCAGAATCGTCCAAGGTAATCTACGTCTTGAGTTTGAACCCTCCAACCCCTCATTTCATCCAGTGGCAGGAATTGGAGTAAATTCAAACGGGCCCAGTTTGATCTCCCCTCTAAGTACATCGAGCCGAATCTATTGTTCGGCTTGCCATGCCAGTAATGGAACGGGAGCACCTGCAGGTCCTCATGGTTCCATATATCCCCAAATCCTGAAATTTCAGTACTTGAGAACAGACAATGTTAGCTACAGCGTTTCCAATTTTGAACTCTGTTTTTCCTGTCACAGCAGCGCTTCGATAATGGGAAATCAATCCTTTAAAGAGCATAACAAACATATCAGTGGAGAAAAAACATCCTGCAATACCTGCCATGATCCACATGGAATCAGTAATCTCCAGGGAAATGCAACAAACAATAGTAACCTGATAAATTTCAATACAGCTTATGTGACTGCCTCCAGCAGTGGTGTTCTTCGCTTTGACGATACAGGTTTCGAAACCGGACGATGCTATCTGACTTGCCATGGGAAAAACCACAACCCGCTGACATACTAAACTACTTAGTATAAAAAATTAAAAAAATATTATTCAATAATTTCATTTTTATAAAAGTATGAGACAGAAGACGGAATGTGCAGATTGTACTTCTTTTAATTGCGTCGTAAAAAAATATTGTTCCGGAGAAACTTTAAAAAATATTTCCTCTCTTAAAAATCAGAACTTTTATAGAAAAGGAGATTATATTTTCAGGGAAGGAAATACGATGCAGGGAATTCACTTTGTTCAGAAAGGCGGAACAAAAGTAGTCACAACGAATTTGAATGGCAGGGAGCAAGTAGTTCGTTTGGGTTCTGATGGAAAAATATTAGGACACAGGGTATTACCCACCGATAAATACTACTTTAATGCCATTGCGCTGATGGACACGACCGTATGTTTTGTGGAAACCATCGTGTTTCGTGAAGCATGCATGAACAGCAGTGAATTTGCTTATAATCTTGTGCTTCATTATGCCCTTGAATTAAGGAAAACAGAATTACGTGTGAAATATCTCGCCCAGATGAACATCCGCGAAAAGGTTGCTGAGGCATTTGTTTACCTGAATGAAATTTTTGGAATAAATCCTGAAACCAAAACCTTGAATATTGAACTGAGCAGACAAGAAATTGCGGATATTGCCGGGACTACTCCTGAACAGGTTTCAAGACAATTGAGCGATTTTGAAGGGGAAAATTTAATACTCCGGCATAAAAGGGAAATACAAATTTTAAACAAGAAGGGATTGGATTTTATTGTAAAAGACTATAAAACCTCATAGTACTTTTCACTTTGCCGCATTTCATTCCCTCTTGTCTCCTGCTCTATAACGCAAAGGCGTTCTCTGTACATTGATATTACGGTAAAAGAATATATTAACAGGATGATTCATCCCAGATAGATTAATGGCTATAAAATCAGGAGCTCCGACATTCGGCAGAAAATACCAATTGATACTTTTAGTATTTATTGCTCTGGGCTTAAATGCAAACACTTTATCGCATGATTACGCCCTGGATGACATCGTTGTGATGACTGAAAACAAGTACGTGCAAAAAGGGATTAAAGGGATTCCTGAGATACTTTGTTCAGATCTGATGACTGGTTATTCTTCAAAAGAAAACTTGCTTTCCCAACCCCGTTATCGTCCTTTTTCCTCAATTATCTTTGCCCTGGAATACGAAATCTGGGGGGCAAAACCCTTTGTAAGCCATTTGATAAATGTTTTACTTTTCAGTCTCCTGATTATCTTACTCTATAATTTATTGCAGAAGCATGTGTTCAGGGAACAGGATCAACATCTTGCTTTTTTTACCTGCCTCATTTTCGCTGTACATCCCGTGCATACCGAAGTCATCGCCAATGTAAAGAGCCGGGATGAACTCATTACATTTATTTTGTTGATCACTTCTTTAACTTCTTTGATACGATATAGTCAGAGTCGATCTATAGCCGGGATTTTTACTGCAGTGCTCTGTTTTTTTCTTGCTATGCTCACCAGGGAAAGCGCTGCTACCTTTCTTGGAATCGCTCCTCTGGTTTTATATTTCTTTTTTCATCAATCCCTTAAGAAATCGATTCAATTTTCTATTCCACTGATTCTTGCTTTTGCAGCTTACCTCTTATTACGCTTTGCCGTGATTGGAATGCATAAGCCGATTGTGACTGATATTCTCAATGCACCTTATTTGTATGCTACCCCTGCACAGGCATTTGCTACCAAGTTATTTGTTATCATAAAATACATGTGGATCATGGTCTTTCCCCATCCATTGTCATCCGACTACTCCTACAATCAAATTCCATATATTGATATTAGTTCCTTAAAGTTCACCCTTTCCCTGCTTGTTCTCTCAGGATTGGCAGCTTATGCTATCTTCACCTTCAAAAAAAAGTCTTTGCTTTCCTTCAGTATCTTATATTTTTTTGTGACCATTTCTTTGGTCTCCAATTTCATCATCGATATCGGAACTCCTTTCTCGGAACGCTTATTATTTCAACCTTCCCTTGGCTTTTGCATAGCTCTGGCTTTTATCTTTTTAAATGCATATAAAAAGACAAAAATTCCTGCTGCTTTAACAATGCTTGTAATTTTAGTCTTTTTTTCAATGAAGACTTATTCCCGAAACAGCGAATGGAAAAACAATGAAACCCTGTTTATGGCAGATGTAATTTCTGCTCCCAACAGCGCGCGAACCACCTTATATGCCACAGAAGTTTACAGGATGAAGGCTAAACTGGAAAAAGATCCGGCTATAAGTAAAGAATACTATGATAAGGCAGCTCTTTATGGGGAGCGTTCAATAAAAATACATCCGACATTCGCAGTAACATATCTAAATTTAGGATTTGTATATTACTATCAGTTCGACTATGAAAAAGCGGCTACTCTTTGGCTCAAGGGTTATCAGCTCGACCCTTCCGATCCGGAAGCAAAAAAATGTCTGGAGGTCCTGAGTGTCATTTATTACAAGCAGGGAAATGGCAGGTACGAACAAGGAGAGTTGAAGGATGCAATCAAACGTTATCGCAAATCGATCGAATTGAATGCCGGAAATGTGGAGGCCTGGTATAATTTAGGCGGGATCTTTTTTTTACTGAACGATAGCAATGCAGGAAATGAAGCATGGGAAAATGTAAAAAAACTGGACCCCGGGCATTTATTCAATAAAGAGGAATTCAAATACTATTAATCCGGTACGACGGAAACAGGAGAAAGGGATATCTGAATATCGAAAGGATCATTTGATGATCCACGAACTTATTCCCAATGACAATGAAATCAGAAAATTTTAAATTCGGCGCCAAGCACCAATTGCCATTCCTGGTGCTTCTTGCTGTTGGATTAAATTTGAATACCTTATTTCATGAATATGCCCTCGATGATATCGTAGTTCTTACAGAAAACCGCTTTGTACAAAAAGGTCTGCGGGGTATTCCGGAAATATTGAGCCAGGATTATATTTATGGCTATATGCCCAAAGAAAACGTCCTCACAGGTGCCCGCTACAGGCCGCTTTCCCTTGTTTTATTCGCTCTGGAATACCAATTCTTCGGTGCTAATCCAATCGTAAGTCATTTGTTTAATATTTTACTTTTTGGATTATTGATTGCCTTGCTCTACAAGTTACTGCATGATCACGTTTTCAAAAAAGAGAATGCATACCTGGCATTTATTACATGCGCCCTGTTTGCTGCCCATCCTATACATACAGAAGTCATCGCGAATGTTAAAAGCCGTGACGAACTGATCACATTTATTTTATTGATCCTTTCGCTTATCACACTTATTAAATATAAAGACAGAAAAACTCCGCTCCTCCTGTTCACTGCTTTGCTAACCTTCTTCCTTGCTTTGCTCACTAAAGAAAGTGCGGTAACTTTTATAGGAGTCCTCCCTTTGATTTATTATTTCTTTTTCAGGCAACCTGTAAAAAATGCAATTCGGATTAGCATCCCCTACATTGGAGTATTCCTGGGGTATATGTTAATTAGATTTTTCATTGTAGGTCTGAATTCTTATCCCGTTGACGATGTAACCAACTCCCCTTATATATATGCCACGGGAGCAGAGGCCTTTGCTACCAAAATATTTGTTCTGATAAAGTACATGGCATTATTACTATTCCCCCATCCCTTATCCACCGAGTATGGCTACAATCAGATTCCCTACATTAGCATGTATTCGAAAGAGTTTTCCTTTTCATCCCTGATATTACTTGGTTTAATCGGCTATGCGCTTTACACATTCAATAAACGCTCCTTGTTCTCTTTCTGTATTCTATATTTTCTGGTTACCATTTCAGTGGGAACGAATTTGATCTTTGATCTGGGAACGACTCTGGCGGAACGCATGCTCTTTCAACCATCACTGGCTTTCTGTATCGCCGCTGCACTTTTATATTTGAAGCTAAATCAACATTCGAAGCTTATTTCGAATGTTCTATTGTTTTCAATACTTACCCTCTTTTCAATTAAAACGATCGCAAGAAATGCGGATTGGAAAAATAATGAAACGCTGTTTTTAAAAGATGTAGTTTCCTCTCCGAACTCGGCAAGAATAAATTTATTCGCTGCGGAAACTTATATTATCAAAGCCAATAAAGAAAGTAATGAGAATCTAAAAAATGAATTTCTACAAAGGGCAATTTATTACGGTGAAAAATCTTTGAAGATACATGATCGTTTCGCCTACACTTATTTACGACTTGGTTTTGCCTATTATCATTTGCATAACTATTTAAAAGCTGCTGATCTTTGGATCAAAGCAGCCGAACTGGAGCCTACGAATCCTGAGGTCATAAAGTGGACGGAAACTTTAAGCACACTATTATATAAAGAAGGAAATGGGTATGTCGATCAGGATAAAACAGAGGAGGCTATCAACTGCTATCTGAAATCAACAAGTTTAAATAACACTAATCTGCCTGCATGGTATGAGCTGGGCAAATCCTATTTCTCCAACGGAGATACAACAAAGGCAATTGCTGCCTGGGATCATGTTAAAAAACTGGATCCCGATTTTCATCTAGACAGTACCAATTTTACATATAAATAAAAACAAACAGCTCACCAATGCCCTTCGTTGTTATTTAAAATCAATAGAGTTAAATGATAAAAATGTAGAGGCATGGTATCAATTGGGAGGCATTTACTTTTTAACCGGTGATACAAAGAATGCTATAAGTGCCTGGCAGTATGTTCTATTATTAGATCCAAACCATCGGTTAAATAGGGAGGACTTTAAGTTTGAATGACACTTTTATAATAAATCTCCCGGACCAAATGAGTCAAATAAGAATCTCCGAAGCTTTTTCAATCCCCAATATTCATAAGCCTTCTAGCCAATCAAAATACCTAAGTGGCTGTTTTTAAGATATTTATAATAGCCAAAAGTCCTGAAACCCTTACTGGTCTGCGTTTTCGCAGTTTTTTTTACCCCTAAATACAATATTCAAACTGAGATTGGTCATAGATTAAATTGGGTTCTCGGCTGATATTTGTGTCATGAAAATGTCATCACATACAGTTTCAAAATATTACAAAACACAAAAAACAAAAAAAATTATGAAAAACTTAATCATTGCCGCAGCAGTTTGCTTTCTTATCCCACTCATGAGTGTTGGACAAAGTACATTAGGACCTGGAGCCATTACTACCACTATCGCTGGTTCCCCTCACGATTTTTCCACACAAGCATGGAATCCTTACAATGCCACTACTACTATGGGTGGCCAGATTTGTCAGCCTTGCCACACACCTCACAATGCTGATTTGACCGTTACTGAAGCTCCGCTTTGGAATCACCAATTCACAACTGCAACTTATCAAATGTACACTGGTTTTGAATTTGGTCCAGGTGGTGCAGGTTATGGAGTAACTGCTCCAGATGGAACTTCAAAACTTTGCTTGTCTTGCCATGATGGTTCTGTAGCACTGGGTTCATTCGGTGGACAAACAGGAACAATCTTCATGACTGGTGGAGCTCAATTGGATGTTGATTTACGCAACGACCACCCAATTTCATTTGTTTATGACTCTCTGCAAGCAGGTGGAGTTTGGAACAAAACTCACGTGTATTCTGGAACTTCAACTATCGAAGCTCGTCTGTTGGATGACAATGGTAAAATGCAGTGTACTTCCTGCCATGGTGTTCACAGTAACAGCAGAGGATATTTCTTAAGAATGAGTAACCAAGGTAGTGCTCTTTGTTTAGCTTGCCATAAGAAGTAAACAAAGTGTAAAATTTACTACTTTTGAAGGGCGAAATTATTTCGCCCTTTTTTTTTAACCTTAATTTCAGAAAAACATGAATATAATTAAGCCTCTTACAGATCCAGGTCAATTATTAAGACAGGTGTCCTTATCGGGCAGCAATAAAAAAGACGATCAAAGCCAATCGCTTCAAACAAGTTCCGGGAATTCTTCTTCTCCATCAATCCTTTCTTCATCCTCACGATCATTAAGTTATTTTATTTTCAAATATGGAATTCTGGTTTTTATCCTTGCAGTACTTTCCATTTTCTCCGGCTGTCAATCTAAAAAGCTTGCAAAAGAGAAAGCGGCCAAACCGCTGGTAATTTATCCTGCCCCACCCGAACAAACCCGGATTCAATACTTAACCAGGATTACAACTACCTTGGATCTTGATAAAAAACAAGGTTTTTTTTCCAAGTTTGTAGTAGGATCTGAAAAACCAAAAACCATGGTGAAACCATACGGTCTGGCCATTCGTGAAGGGAAGATCTATGTATGCGACCAGTACGGTGGAGGGATGGAAATTATTGATTTGAATAAGCAAACTATGGATTTTTTCCGCCCTGCCGGAAAAGGTAAATTACGCGTACCCATCAATTGCTTTGTTGACGAAAAAGGCTACTTGTATGTTGCCGATGCGGGTCGATATGAAATAGTTGTATTTGATGAAAACGGGAATTTTGTCAGGAGTTTTGGTGAAAAAGAAAAATTCAAGCCCAGCGATGTCTTTGTTTATGACAATAAAATTTTCGTCGCCAATATTGCCAACAACAGAATAAACGTTTTCGCCAACGATTCCACTAATAAATTACTGTATTCTTTTCCTGAAGTAGAACCCGGAAACCTTGGTTTTTTATGTTCTCCCTCGAATATTACCATACGCCAGGACCGCGTATATGCTGCCGACTTCGGCTGTCCCGGTATTAAAATTTATTCGATTGATGGTACATTCATCGATACCCTGGGTACTCAAGGTGACCGACCTGGACAATTTGCCAAGGTAAAAGGGGTTGCAACCGATAAAGACTTAAATGTATATGCCGTGGACGCGGCTTTTGAGAACGTACAGGTATTTAACAAAGAAGGAAAGTTATTGATTGTATTCGGGGGACATTACACAGGACCCGGCGATTTGATCATTCCTGCAAAAGTGATTATTGACTACGATAATTTAAAATACTTTCAGAAATACGTGGATCCAAGCTTCGACTTAAAATATTTGATTTTCGTTACCAGCCAGTATGGGCCCGATTTAATTAATATATATGGCAGGGTGGACCCTAAAGAAAAAGCTGACAAGTAATTTATTGCATTTATCATTTTCATATGAAACCGGTGTCTTAAGGTGAGACACCGGTTTTTTAGTGTAGATTGATATTCAATATCTACTTCCAAGTTCTAAAGGCACCTTGTCATTTCAATTCATGGCTGTCAAATTTAAAGATATGTCATGTTTCTTTAAACCATTGATTGATGTTCTTGGCAGAGAATTATTTCAACCTACACCTTACATTATTTTCCTAACAGACCCAATCACCTGCCTGGAAAAAAGCTATCCCGATCAGACTATTGTCCAATTAATGAATTCAATCCTCTGGCAGGAATTAAAAATCCCAGATGCAGGATTTTCCCGGAAAAACACCAATAATATTGACCTAAAAACAAGGAAAATATTTAAATATAATAAGACCATTTCCTGCTTAATTACACCGTTCTTTTCCTTCTATGATTCCCCGGCAAATGGCCTTAATAACAAAGACAAATATCCATGGATTCTTTGTTAAAATATACCTTTTCTTACCGGTCACATGGCAGATTTCATATGATTTTCACAGGATAATATGCTATAAATCATATTTATACTTTACTCCTAAGTGTATTTTTGGAGTCTATGACAATTGGGTTTCTATATTGATGTGCTACCTCCCTGATAGTCGTATTCGTGTGTTATGAAATGGATCAATAAGGGAAGAAATTTCAGCTTTTTTTTACTTGCAGTTATCGTTCCACTCCTCATCGTGCGTTGCTCCCCTGAAAAGCAATTTCAAACTCTTTCCTTTTTTTTTGATGGTGTTCCTGATCCAAACAATCCAACCGAAAACTCAGATGAGCTCGCTTTAGATACAATCATCACCTCCTTTACCAAAAGTGAGCCCATCACATTCGTTCATCAACCTTATGAAGAAAACAAATGTGAAAGTTGCCACGAAAGAGGTTTTTCAAACAGCTTAATTATTCCCATGCCAGGCCTATGCTATACCTGTCACGATGATTTTAATGCTAAATACAAATCATTGCATGCGCCTGTGGCTACCGGCTATTGCACTGCTTGTCATAATCAACACAGTGCCGATTTTGACAAATTGCTTATGCGAAAAAACCAGGATATCTGCCTTTATTGTCATGAATCCAAACAGGTTTTTGCAAATAATAAGCACAAGGACGTTGGGGATAAAAACTGCACGGAGTGTCACAACCCTCATGGTGGTGAAAACAAAAGTTTGCTTACTGCGGGCAGTTGTTTCAAGTGTCATGATAATTTTACTTCCGGCTATGCTTTCTTACACGGGCCGGTAGCTTCCGGCTATTGCGCCTCATGTCATGGTCAACATACGAGTAAAACTAAGAATCTATTGTTAAGGGAATCTCAGCAACTTTGTCTGCTTTGTCATGATGCCACTACAATATTTAAAAACGAAGCCCATAAAAAAGATAAAAAGAATAATTGTACAGAATGTCACAACCCACATGGTGGGCAAGATCGGTTTTTCCTGACAAAATTATTACAACAACCAATTGAGCAACAACCAAACAAAAATATCAACCAAACGGAGAATGATTCACTGATTCACATAGAACCCAAACTTGATGAAGGACAAGACAGTACCCTTCAAGACAATAAAGTACCAGGGAATGAGAAAATTGACGACAATAACAAATAGAAATCTATTCAAGATGCCAGTAGAAGTTTTACAAATATTTTTTAAATAATCCGGTTCGCTTAAATTGAAATATGTAAATTATTAAAATACGGTGAAACTAAGGAAATACATATTGTTTTACATAATACTCTCGGCGCTGTCTGCATCATCGCAGACGGATCCAAGTCCATTCCAGGTATGGCGGCTCATGCATTATTCAGGGGAAGCACGTCTGAGAGGGACCTACAGGGCTTACACAACCACACGGGATAATTATCAGAGTTCCCAGACCGATATGTACCTGAACGGCTTGTTTCACATCAATACCAAAAGTTATTTTGTCCATCCGAATTTCATGCTTGTAGATTTTAATGCAACCCTTAACCCGATGACCCGAAAGGATAGCTATATAGGGGCTCCGGATTACAGTGAAAAATACGCCAGTGAAGGATTGGACTGTACTGCTCTTTTCTTTAACAAAAAAAAGATCCATGTGACTGCAAATGCCATTCTCAACAGGGCAATCCTCAATATTGAGAACATTACAAAAGTCGAATCGAAGACTAAGCAGTATGGAGCGACTGCTTCATACACCGGACGTTTCCTGCCTGTGACGATTGGATATACCCAGCTAAATCTGGAACAAAATACAATTGGGTCGGATGATAAATTCGTCCTTGATCAGCGCATATGGCAGGCAAACGCCAGTAAATCATTTACGGAATATGATGAAAATTCAGTCTCCTATTTGCATACTGAAAACAAAAGTGCTCAAACTAATTCCGTTCCAATACTGCAGACTTTCTATAACGAAAACACAATTGACTTGCTGGAATTAACAGACAATATATCATTTGACAAGGAAAAGAAATATGCATTCAGTTCATACATATCAAATTCCAATGAGCGAGGAACATTATACTATAAACGCTTATATGCCAATGAAAGTCTGAACCTTAAACTACCATATAAATTCGTGCTGTTTAACAATTACAACTATGGAACAACACAATTTGAAGAAAATAAAATTACCACCCACGCAACTCAAAGTGCATTGAGCCATCAATTGTATGAAAGCTTACATACAAAAGTGTTTTTTGACCACCTTCAGGTAAATCAAGCTGCCTATGATGAGTACAGAAATAAAATAGGAATCGATCTGATGTACGACAAGAAAATCCCCAAAGGGAAATTGTTGCTTTATTACAACTATTTTAGGGAGTATATCGACATCATATCAGCTTCTTCGACTTTGAGGGTTGTTCATGCAGAGTACATCCTGATCGACAATCAGATTACATTGCTAAAAAACCAAAATATTGATATGCAATCTGTGGTAGTAAAGGACAATACCGGCAACCTGGTATACCGGCTCAATGTGGATTACATCCTGATAGACCGAAATCCCTATGTTGAAATAGTACGTATTCCGGGAGGTCTGATCGCCAATAACACCACGGTGTATATTGATTACAATGCCGAGCAGGCAGGAACCTATAGCTACTACATGAATAGTCGTTCCTTCACGGCGGATTTAATGTTATTCAAAAATAAATTAGACCTCTATTTCAGGAGTTATTATCAGGATTACAATGATGTTACATTGAAGGATAACCTGTCGCTTAATTACTTAAGACGGCACATCATAGGTACCCGTGTCGATTTCAATTATTTGAAGGCAGGAGTGGAATTTGACGATTACAATAGTAATATTCTTCCTTATCGGGCACTCAATTATTTTATCAATCTTCAAAAATCCTTTAAGCAGGTATCATTTACATTAAACAGTAATCTGCATAATATATACATGATTGATGAAGATGAGTACCGTGAGGATTTTGATATATCCTGCAAGGTAGCCTACTCGGTTTTAAAAAACACAAAAATTGATTTTGATTACACTTACAGAAGTATGAAAGGCAAATATGTTAATATGGAGCTGACAACCACAAAAGTTGAAATCACTTCCACAATTAATAAATTGTTTGTTTCACTTGGAGGTGAATTGTATTGGAACAAGGATCGAACCACTACAGTGCATTTTAAAGGAGTATATGTACAATTAACAAGAAATTTTTAGTTATGAAAAAATCAATCGTTTTCATCCTTCCCGGGTTATTGTTCTTATGCCTTTGGGCAGGTGGCCAGGATAGCAGTTCCGAGATGAGTGGATTCTCCGTTACCGATAGCATTCCACATCCATCAGACTCTGCCGTAGGCAAGACCTGTTTAGACTGTCATGGTAGCCTGGTCGAAAAGAAAATCAAACATAAAACTGAAACAGATAAAGGTTGCGCAGATTGTCATAAGAGCAGCTCTTCAATACACCCACCTGATAAAATTGCCTTACTAACCACCGTAAGTGATTTATGCCTATCCTGTCATGAAGACACGAAAACCCTCATCGCCGAATCTCCTTACGTACATATTCCTACGAAGGATAAAAAATCATGTACCCTCTGTCATTCGCCTCACTCTTCAGATGTAAAAAAACTATTAATTGCAGCAAGAAAAGACCTGTGCCTCAGTTGTCATGATAAACCCATTAAAACCGAGACAAAAACAATTGCAAATATTGGCCAGGTCATGAAATCAAGCAAGGTATTTCACCCTCCTTTTGAGAATTGTTCCAAATCATGCCATAACCCACATGCTTCCCAGGATTCACGCTTATTGGATTTCGCCTTTCCTAACACAGCTTATGTACCCTACAGCAGTGACGCATTCGCGCTCTGCTGGGAATGCCATACAAGTGACATGATAGAAACCCAAAAAACTACAGGGGCTACCAGTTTTCGTAATGCTGATACCAATTTACACTATGTACACATTCATGGAGACAAGGCTAGGAACTGCACTATTTGCCACACTCCGCACGCTACAAATAATGAGCACCTGATTAAGGAGTCCGTAAAATTTGGAAATTGGGAGTTTAGGATGAACTATATTTCCAATGAGAACGGCGGTTCCTGCTCTCCGGGTTGTCATACAGAAAAAACCTACACCAGATAAGAAATCAACTACCGCTTTTACAAAGCAATTATTGCGGCGCAGCCACTAATGAATTGTAAATCTTCATTTCCTCGGCCGCCTCTTGTGCTTTACCACTCTCTTTTAGAACTATTGATAGATTGTAATGAGATTGTTTATGAGCAGGGTCCATTTTAATATTTTCTCTTAGAATTTCCGCTGCCTTCTTTAGCTTATTGATTCTAAAATAACAGGTAGCCAGATCGCACCTCATATTGATATTATTATTATCAATGGCAAGGGCCTTCTCATAAAACTGAATGGCCTTATCGTCTTGCTGGCTGTCATAATAGATATTTCCCAAGGTGCTCAAGGCATGCAGGTTCTTGGCATCCAGTTGATAAATTTTCAAATATTGCTCTGCAGCCTGATCCAATTTTCCGGCAGTATAATAATTAGCAGCCAACATTGATCGAAGCTCTATGTTAAGTGAATCCTGTTCCAGTTTTTTCTCCATCACATCAAAATCTGTGGCAGGAGCCGGACTTGAAGTTTCTGAATCTTTTTTATTTACAGTTGAACTCTTGCTTTCCTGCTCTTGATTGGAGGAGCAGGCAAACAGTGCTAAACTGAGGGCGCAAATAAGGCCCAGGGAAATTTTATGTGCCATGAGAATTAATTTACAAGTCTTGCATCCTCCATAATCACCTCATAGAAGTATCCAAAACCAAAATCCTTATCTAAACTTATAATACCTTCCAAAGTAACATTATCGCCGACTTTCACTTCCTGGCTGGTAGTGATGGTCAGGTCAAATTTTCCACCGAAATCCGTTCCATCCTGCAGATGGATCCAGTTCATTTTTAAGATGCCCGGGCTGTATTTAATCACTTCGCCCTTCACTCTGATAACTTTACCATTGTATTCCTTTTTATTCTCCAGCAGTTTGGCAATGGTGATGTCGTCCTTGCTATGCTTCATGCTTATTTTCTTTTTTTCAAGATCTATTGCGGATCCTTTTGAGGCCATGGCGTTGCTCTGTGCATTTGCCTGCATCGGATCCTCCGCGCTCATTGGCTCTAAAGAAATTTTATCAACGAATAAAATCTCTTTAAAAGTTCTGTTCAATTCCTTGCTGGGAAAATCAGTCATCAGCAAGCCGCCCACAAAATAATATTTGGTACCCTTTACAGCTTCCATTTTAGCCACGGCAATCCATTTCTCCTCGCTGCCCTCTTTCACCCGGATATAAGTGTACTGAGTGGTTTGTAATACTTCTTCTGCAACTACGGCATGTGGCTCCAAAGAAGTTTGGCCATCGGCATTATCAAACATTCCTCCGGGTTCCGCACCACTCATTCCGGGAGAAGCAGTTGGGCCACCGGTTTCTTTTTCCACCAGGGCCTGATCTGAATTGATATTGTCAAGAAACAATATTTCATCAAAGGTCCTGTTCAATTCCTTGCTTTCAAATCCATTCATCGGAAGTCCGTCTTTGTAATAATAGGTCTCCCCTGCAGAAGCCTGCATCTTAGGGACCGCAAGCCATTTCTCCGCATTTCCCTCCTGGACATGCAAATAAGTGTATTCACTACTTTGTATGACTTCCTTCACCACAGCGGTATGAATTCCTGCAGCGGTATTGCTTTGTTCGGAACTTTTATCGGACTGGCATGCTGAAATAAACAGGAGCAGCATGCTTGCAAACACTAGATTTTTCATCGGGTTTAATTTATTTAATGTATATAACTTATTACAGAATGCATGGAATGGGGAAAATGTAAGTTAGTGAACTATACTCCTTCCTTTGAAGCAATCTGTTTATTAATCATTTTTTCTTTTATACCGGCAACCAGCATGAGTAGAACTACCGAAAGGATGGCAATCCAGGCCCATAGCGGGAAAATGGCATGATCACCGGCTCCATAGCTGTGCATGCCTTTTGAGAGGAAGTAGTTTACACCAAAAAATGTCATGAGTACACTTCCAAAACTAAGTACTGATGCTACGTTGAATATATACTTACCGCTGAGCTTTGGAATAAATCGTATGTGCAGCAAAATAGTATAGGTAATCACTATCACAAGTGCCCAGGTCTCTTTTGCATCCCATCCCCAGTACCTGCCCCATGATTCATTGGCCCATACTCCGCCAAGAAATGTTCCCAGAGTGGCCAGAACGATACCGACAGTCAGATTCATTTCATTGATATATGTAAGTTCCAGAATAAGAAGATCAAGCCGTTCCTGGTTTCGGATATTTTTAAATAAATAAATGAATAAATTCATGATCCCAAGGATAAAACCCAAACCAAGAAATCCATAACTGATTGTAAGAATAGCTACATGGATGATTAACCAATAGGATTTAAGAACAGGTGTCAGATTTGTTAACTGAGGGTCGTAGCTGCTATGACTTGCGGTCATCAAAACAAAGAAGGCCAGCAAGGCAGTCGCCGCCAATGTAATTTTTGAATAACGCACAAAGGTGAATCCGGCAAGCAAGGTGCCCCAGGAAACAAGAATTAAGGCCTCGTAGCCATTACTCCAGGGAGCATAACCAAGCAGGTAGCTGCGCAATCCCATCCCGAAGGTTTGATATAGAAATCCAGCTGCTAAAAGCACAATGCCGATATTCAAAAGAAAGCTAATCACCTTGCTCTTTTTCATCTTCACATTATCAATGAATGCAAGGAAAAGAAGAAATAAACTCAAGACGGCATATAAGTTTTTGAGCACAATGAAAATCTGGGCTTCATTATAAAAGATCTCTGCCTTCACTTTTGATTCTGAAGGTAAAATATGTGTGGTAGTTCCCTGCCGTTGAATACTTGATATATAACCCAGTATTTTATCCGCTTTTTTGTAATCACCGGTCTTTTTGGCTTCCAGAATGCTTCTGATATACACTTGCATAATCCCTGCATAATTCAAGGTGGGCAATTGCAAATCCTGGTTGATAATTTTTATAACTCCCTCCAAAGGAGTCTTTGAGAGAGGGTCGTCCCAACTTATCCATTTATTGTTGGGTGCTCCCGGCTCCGGAAATATTTTAAGAATGCTTCCTCGAAAAACCATCATGAATACATTCATCCGCTCATCAACCCGTATGATCTCTTTGTCAAATGCGTTTTGTTCGGCCGGTTTTTTTCTGAATGCTTCTTCAGCAAATTTCTGCAGTTTATAGTTGGCATTCTCATCAAAGAAATCCCGGAAAGAAGCCTTTTTCGTGGTAACCCCAAGTATGTCCTTTATGGATTGTTCTTTCACATAAACAATCTTCTGTTGTTTCCAGAAATCAGGATCTACCATCATGTCAATATATACTTGCATGGCATCCATCTCACCCTTTCCTTCAAGCGTAAACTTATCCTGGCGGCTGATCTTATGAAGCACATCATAGGCCAGTGAATTCACAGGTTCAAAGCGACCATCTACAGCCTGCGTGATCAGCTCTCCAAACTTACCGGCATGACCCGCATCAATAGACGGAGAAATTGTGCCTTGAGCATTCGTCATCGATGCAACACCTAACATGATGGCAAGTATTGTCGCTCCTGCCTTCCGCTCTTTACGAATATCAACAACAATTCTGCGCAAAGTGAGGAAGCGTGAATCCTTGTTCAATAAGGTAATGATGAAACCAAGTGCTAAAAGAATGTATCCTGAATAAGAAATCCAGGTACCCCAAAAATCATGATTCACTGATAGGATGGTTCCTTTCTCATCCTGATCGTAGGAAGATTGGAAAAATCTGTAATTGTCGTAATCCAAAATATGATTCATAAAAATCCGGTAATCTTTTTTCGTGTTGTTCCTGTTGTCAATAACCGTAACCTCACTGGCATAAGACGAAGGACTTTCAGAACCGGCATATCGCTCAAGAATAAAATCATTCAGATGAACAGAAAATGGAAGTTCGATTGGTTTTTTCCCATAAGCAAGTTGAACGGGAATTCCATCCAAAACAAACTCGTGGTAATCGGCCACTTGTCCGGGTGAATATAAAACCGGCACCTCCTGTTTAATATCATTCAGACTGAGATCAAAAAGTAAAGCATCAAATCCTGTCTCCTCACCGTCAGAATGAACGATTCGTTTTACAGCACTTTTATAATATTTTGAAAACAAAAAGGTCGCTTCATGGCTGTTATAAATATTCTTGGATATAAATTCCGTGATACTGTCTTTGGGTATTGTGTCGCTCCGGACTCCTGACATATCCGCCCTGATCAGTTCGTAGGGAGATTGAACCTCCAGACTGCCGCCCTTTTCACTTACCTTTAATGCGTCACCGGCCGAATTATCATCAAAGGCAACGGATACTTTACCAATATTTTTTGTTTCCCCCTTTTCGACAAATACCCGCTCCCTTCCATTTTCACTGGCAACGATGAGTTCCAGCATATCCACTCCTCCGGATACATTCTCCTCCAATTTCTCAGTTGCATTACTGATATATCCATTGCATTTAATCTTCAATTTCCCTTTATCCCCGGCAGGAACCTCCGCATGAAATGAATTGTCGGCATAAGGGCTGAAATTTACAGGGAAATCCTTGCTTTGCGAACCGTCTTTATCATTGACCGCTACCCTTAAATAAAGATCAGAACTGTATAAGATGTTCGAAGCTGCTCCTTCGCGTATATGCATGTTTCCTTCATAGCCAAAGAACCTCGTAACTCCTGCTCCCAAAATCATAACGATAAAAGAAAGGTGGAAAATAACCCCTCCGATTCTTTGTTTCCGGAGCATGTTATATGACTTTATATGCCCGATAAAATTGAGTGCCAACAATAAGAACAGCAACTCAAACCACTTGGCATTGTAAATCATCTCCCTGGCTGTGGCGGTATCGTATTTATCTTCAACAAAAGTACCGGTACCCATGGCTATCGCCAGTATAATCAGCAAAACAATGGTGGTTTTTGAAGAAAAAAGAATGTCTAAAAGACGTTTCATAATATTGTTTTTTCTATTTAAATAATCTGCTCAAAATTGAAGATAAAAACTACTATATAATATGATATGAATCACCAGGAGGGGAATATTATGCTCTTTGAAAAAGGCATCGAAACAATTTCTTCAGGTACAGCATAATCAACATAAAGAAAATGGATGTTAAAAGACCAATTTCAGTATCGATTCCTTTAAAGCATATTGGACGAATCCCAAAAATCAACCGGATTTTTTCCCGCTGCTAAAATAGCACATAGTATTAACCCAAACTATGTAATAGAAAAAAATCTATTGCATAGCGACTAAAAAAATCTTTTCACTGCTATTCCTGACAAGTTCCATGCTTACCCACTTGCAGTCGGGTATTCCATTGGATAAAGAATTTCATTGATCCCGGCTCCAGCATTTCATAATGAAAAAATCTCGACAAAGGGCCCTGGCCTCCCTTAAAACAAGCTTACTGTGACTGAGGGTTTAACGTCCACAAAACTGCTAATGGTCTGTGGAGAGGGCCGAAAAGGGCTATTACAGTCTGTTTAATCACGTATTTAAAGGCTTTGGGGCAGCATCATCAGACGATGAAATGTCATCCGAACCCTCCCTTTTCCAGAGCTTAAAAGGCAAAATGTATGAGGTGATCTGGCCTATTTTCAGATTGAGTCTTTTGGAAACGAAAATTAAAAAATGGAATGACAATGGTCATTAAATCTACATGATTCGGATCTATGTGTTGCCAATTCAGCCGGAGGACAATAATACATGATCTTTGTCTTTACTCATCAATCCCTGATTGCTTATTTTTGTTCGTGCTGAAATTGTAAGCAGGAAATATGATAAAAGCATCAATTGAAATAAGCAGAGAAATAATGCGTTTTACTTCCAATATTCATAATAAACCCAAAGCCCAATGAGATTACTGTTTTTTGCCACCATTGCAATGCTGGCTGTATATGAACCAACAATTTTTTCTCAAACACCGGATGCTCCCAAGCTGTATTCACATAAGGTGGAAGTGTTAGAAATACTGCAAACAAAAAGTTACACATATCTAAATGTAAAAGAGCAACTGAGCGATCGTGACTCTTTAATGTGGCTGGCCCTTCCTCTTTTTGAGCCGGCAATTGGAGAAATCTACTATTTTAACGGTGGACTTCAAATGGGAGAATTTCAGAGCAAAGAATTGAACAGGACCTTTAACGAAATACTTTTTCTTGGTGGCTTGAGTACCAGCCCTGAAATATCCGAAAGTAATATCGTGTCCGGTATGAAACCCTCTTCCGAAGATTCCAGTCAAAATATTGAAACGCCGGGAGAAATACATACAGTCATTGTAAAGGAGGTATTACAGACCAGCGGATATA
Organism: uncultured Bacteroidota bacterium; assembly: GCA_963775555.1. GTDB lineage: Bacteria > Bacteroidota > Bacteroidia > AKYH767-A > 2013-40CM-41-45 > QQVM01. The sequence goes on from CAVZJJ010000003.1 coordinate 338,608, forward strand.
CTTACCTCAGAGTAACAGAAGGTGAGAAGGAAAACTGGCTGGCAGTGGTCAAGGTAAATGCAGTTGTAGGCCAAACCTACACCTACGATGACGCAGCTATGATGACAGACTTCACAAGCAAGGAATTAAAAAGGACCTTCAAAGAGGTCTTGTTTGTCGCCAATTTAAAAAAAGCCGGTGCTGATGCTGAAACAAAAGCTTCCCCGAATTCTCATGGATTAAACTATTCCGGAGATTCAAGTTCGACAAAATCACTGAATGCTGAAGAGATGAAAGGTGATGTTTCCATTGCCACCTTATTGGAAAACAGCAAGGATTATGCAGGAAAAAAAATTAAAGTAAAAGGTGAAGTCACCAAATACAGTTCAGATATTTTAACTAAAAACTGGATACACATCAAGGACGGCACTACCTATGCCGGAAAATCTGACCTGACCATCACTACTGATGCGTCTGCCGAAGTAGGCGATATCATTGTCGTGGAAGGAATGATTTCTTTGGATAAAGATTTTGGCTCCGGCTACTTTTTTGATGTGATCATGGAGTCAGCAAAGGTCCTGAATAAGTAAATGATAGCAAGCCTTCAACGTTTCACGAATACTTGCTATCAACTAATTTTATCCCTAAGCAAAAACTCAATCTGATAAATCATCACCGGGATCCAAAATGCTCCGAGAACTTTAATTTAATGGGTAACTTTCTCCAATAAGTTCCGGGTTTGAGCTATTTCTTTCGTGCAGGTATTCCACAAATAATACCCTCCGGAAAGATTGGACACTGAACGAAAATCGTTTTGTTTCAAAATTCTTTGGGCAAGATAGCCACGCAAGCCGGCAAGACAATAGATGTAAATATTTTTACTCTTATCCAGCTCACTCATTCTTTCCCTGATGGAATCCAAGGGAATATTAATGGCATTGTTGATATGCCCGGCGTCAAACTCATCCTGTCTTCTTACATCAAGCAGGATATCCTGATCTGTTATTTGGTCGAATTCATTCCAGTAAAAAACTTTCAAACGGTCATGTAAAATATTCTCAGCTACAAAGCCGGCCATATTAACAGGATCTTTTGCAGAAGAATAAGGGGGTGCATAGGCGTGTTCAAATTCCGTCAATTCATAGATGGTGCTATTTCTTTTTATGGCAGAGGCGAAAACATCTATTCGTTTATCCACTCCGTCATAACCCGCGATTTGAGCGCTTAAGAGTCGGCCATCCTCCGGAGAGAATGCAATTTGAATACTCATTTGTCTGGCCCCCGGATAATACCCTGCATGTGAGCCATTGTGTATCGTAGATACAATGTGCTTGACACCGGCATTGCTAAGGTGCTTCGAGGCGGTTCCTGCCGTAGCTACAGTCATATCAAAGACTTTCACAATTGCAGTATTGATCGCTCCATGGTATTTATGCTTATTTCCCAACACAATATTATTAGCACAAATACGCCCTTGCTTGTTGGCCGGCCCCGCCAGGTAAGTGCTCATCGATTGGCCGGTGATGGGGTTCGTAAATTCGATGGCATCACCCACAGCATAAATGTCAGGGTTCGAAGTTTGCAGAAACTCATTAACCCAGATCCCTCTTGATTCTCCAATTTTTAATCCGGCATTCAGTGCCAGCTTCGTATCCGGTCTGACGCCAATAGACAGGATAACTATATCTGCCTCCAGGGAGTCTCCATTTTTTAATAAAACTTTTAGTGATGAATCTTTCTTTTCAAATGCTGTCACAGAAGATCCAAGCAACAAATTAACACCTTTTGAACGTATATGTTGTTGAACTACTGCTGCGATCGGATAATCCAGGGGAGCCAGAATTTGATTCACCATTTCAACCACTGAAACTTCCATTCCGAGGTCATATAAATTCTCAGCCATCTCCAATCCTATAAATCCTGCACCAATGATGACTGCTTTCTTAATATGCTTTTGCTGAACAAAGGATTTGATGTAATCCGTATCGGCCACATTTCTGAGTGTAAAAATTCCTTCGTTTGTTATTCCGGGCAAAGGAGGCCGTATGGGTTCAGCTCCCGGCGATAAAACCAGCTTGTCATAACTCTCTTCATATTCTTCACCGCTCACCTGGTTTCTGGCGGTAATTTTTTTAGTAGAAGGATCAATCGCCGTTACCTCTGTCCTGGTTCGTACGTCAATATTGAAGCGCTGATTAAATGCCGCAGCCGTTTGAACGAACAGCGCGTTTCGATCTTTAATTACATCTCCGATATAATAAGGAAGACCACAATTGGCATAAGAGATGTACTCCCCTTTTTCGAAAATTACAATCTCTGCATGTTCATCCAGTCTTCTCAAACGTGCTGCAGTACTTGCCCCGCCTGCAACGGCACCAATAATTACGTATTTCATATATATTTTTTAAATGAGAGGACAAACGTAGCTCTCTCCCCAGATGCAATTTGTAACGTATGTTACATTGGGAGAATGACTGCCGTCATCAATTTTTCGATTTTATCCGGCGGGGACAAAAGCGGGGATAGATTATATGAGTCTATAAAACAATAGTGCAAAAACGAGCCAAAATAAGGCAGACTAATCCTTGAAATAAGAATGATGAACGGCTCAATCCTGCTCCTGAGGCTTGAATTATTTTATATGATTTAAATCATGTTGCTCAAATTCATTAATAAATTCCCTTTTCCCAAAACACAAATTTTTCGCACTTCGCGCCATTCATTGATATAGTCCACTTGCTTTCCTAAAAATCACTGCTTCAACGGACATTCGTCCGTTGTTTTGAGCTGTGTGATATTCATCCACCATTAAATGCTTGTCGTGTTTAAGAACCGATAATATTTGTTGAGAGCAATTAAGGATTAAAGAAATTATTAGTCGCAGCTCGGGAAGCGTCGTTGGTTTTATGCTATTTGAAAGATGAAGAGTAGCAAATTTGGGGTAACAAGTCTATCGAATCTGGAGAGCAGAAAAAACATGATACAACCAGTATATAAAAAGAGCAAGTAATTTTTAAAGTTGGAGATGTATACTCTTGATTTATTATCTATACCTTAGTCTAATTGTTTTTCCAATTGTCCTCCATGAAATTTTCACTCCTCCTAATTGCATTCCTTGTTCTAAAATCCACTAGTGCTGTTTCGCAGTGCGCGGATTCCACGATGGTTATAATCAACCAATCGAAAGACGACGATACTCCGGGAAGCACTCTCGAGTATACTTCGAAGTATATCAAGAAATTTAATACCCGTGAGAAAAAAATACTTGAAACAAGCTATCGTTGGTTAAATGGTAACTGGGATCCGGCCAGCAGAGATTCACTGTTCTATATAAATGACACCTTGGTTGAAAGGCAGATAAGCCTTGCCTGGGACAGTAATCAATGGAAACCATTTTCCATGGAATCATACCAATATCTGAATGATTCACTTCTCTCAAGTCATGTCTCACTCAAGTGGGAAACCGGTGGATGGCAGATTGTTTCAAGCCGTACTATTACATATAATAGTGCTTTTCTGGTTACCGATAGCCTTGTCCAATCAGTGAACTCCAGTCAGCATTTGACAAAAGTTTATGACCTGTTCGGAAACTTATTAATCCGCACTCAAATAAATACAAACAGCGGCCAAAGTCAGAATGTCCGTCGTGAACTTCACCACTATGCAGGAGACGATGATACATTATTAATCATTCAAAATGGGATTAATGGTGATACTACCTGGTATGACAATGAACAATGGAGGTATTCGTATGACGCTAACCATCGTCGCACTATGGATGAAAAAGCGACATGGAATGCAGGTTGGCAAAATCAATTTCAACTATATTATTATTATGCCGGGAATTCTACCCTGCCGGACAGCGGCCTGGCTTATGTATGGGATACTCAGAATAGTTTATGGAAAATAGATCAAAAAGCCTACTGGACATATAATTCATCCGGCAAATTGCTTATTGAAGATTATTTGTATTGGGACACTTATTTCTGGGTGGAATTTGAGAGGTATATTTACCAGTACAACAATGATCTTTTAACATACGAATCACATGAATTTCTTGATTACGCCGGCTTGAGATTTGAATATTACTTTTATTATTTCTATGACGTACACGGACATTATATCGGAAGAGACGGCTATCAAATCGGATTTGGATCTTCAGGTTCCGGTGCATCCTATTCCTTTGACGCCAATGGAATTTATACAAATGCCGACGGCTGGTGGTCCACCATGGGAGGTTTTACCGGCAGCTGGGCTACTCAAATCTATTACAATGAAATTTATGGACAGAACGTTTTTTGCGATTCAGGATTTACTACTCTCTATGTCGATAGCTGTTTAGGTGCTACTTATCATTGGTCCACGGGTTCGGCGAACCCTTCTATCAGTGTTTTCGGCCCCGGCAACTATACCGTTAATGTAGTATATCCCGACGGTTACCACACGTACACTGCACCTATAATAGCAACAACACAATCCGCTTCCATTTTTGTTCCTGCCGGTGATTCTCTCCTTTATCAATGCGGTGATTATCCATTCCGACTGCAAGTTCCTGCGCAATCATATACCTTCTACAACTGGAATAGGAACGATACGCTTTTAGCAGGTCATACCTCCGCCTTGCTTAGTTCATATTATATGAATCCACCTAACCTTCCGGGTACTTATTATCTGGTAGCTTCGAATTACTGCGGAATTGATACTTCAGCAAGAACACATGTTGTACGAGCTGAATTGCCGAACGATAGTGTGATTATCAACGTACCGATTCCGTTTTGCAATGGCGATTCTGCAACTCTTACTGCAATGCCCGGTTATACTTACCATTGGTATCCAACAGATGACAGCACTCAGTCGATCACTATTTACAACGGAGGGAATTATTATTTATATGTGACTGACACAACCGGCTGTACAAACACTAATGGTTTTAACGTGCAGTCCTACAATCTTCCTGATACTCCTGTGATTTATCAGGACGGACCCAATATTATATTAAACGATAGCCTGTATACATATTGGTTCAGGAACGATACTCTGATTCCCGGAAATCAACTGATATACGCGCCTACATCTGACGGATATTACCAGGTAAAAAAAATTCTTCCGATTGGATGTTCATCCGATTCTGATTCGCTACTTTTTATCATGGGTGCATTAACGGCACAAGCAGGTTTGAACAGGAGTTTTTGTGATGGCGACTCAGTAGTCATTGGTGGAAATTATACTGCATGGGGAGGAACTCCACCCTACCAGATACAATGGACTCCATCACTTGGCCTGTCTTCCGATACAGCACGGAACCCAAATTGTTTTGCCAATACGAATCAGATATATACGCTTGTGATCACTGATTCACTGGGCAATTCGGCAAGTGATTCTGTGAGTGTAATTGTTCATCCGACACCGCAGGCAACAATTACCCATGATCCGGTTCCCGCATGTTACACTTATAATTTTTCATTACTGGCATTGCCGGCAGGGCTGTCAAATTATCAATGGACAAAAAATGGCGTGCTGTACTCGAATTCAAGTTGGAATGGACTTAGTGTTTCTCAAGGGGGAATTTATCAGGTGAAAATTAAGACAGCATATGGATGTGAAAGTCTGTCGGTTCCGGATACTATTTCATTTTATTCGTACCCTAATTTCATACAGCTATCGCCCTCCGGCACTCAACCTTTGTGCATCGGGGACAGCTTATTAATTCAGCTGACTACTGATACTTCATTGACCTTTGAATGGTTTATAAATGATACAGCATTTTATCCAGTTAATGATACACTGTTTTATGCGAACAGAAAAGCGTTCTATAAAGTTATCGGTACTGATAGGAATGGATGTACAACTTCAAATCAAATTTATGTAGACATCGATTCCGTCCTTCATATTTCAATTTATTCGGGAAGTGATGTTTATCAATGTATGGATGACAGTATTTACCTGACTACATCTAACTCATCCGGTTATACCTATCAATGGCAGATGAATGGTGTTAATATTTCCGGAGCCAATAATTATGAGTATATCCCGCTTTCATCGGCATCTTATAGTGTCTTTGTTCAAAGTCCTTCCGGTTGTTCAGGACTAAGTACTGCGACGACCGTTCACCTCTATCCCGCTCTTTCAGGAACAGTCAATGTGCACAATGACACTCTAAGTGTTGACAATACCGGTAACTACTACATATGGTGGTCTGATCTCGCAGGAAATTTTCTGGGTTACGGAGATTTACCCGTACCTTCTCTGCCTGGTGATTATATCATCACTATGAGAGACCCTGTTACAAATTGCAGTGCCGATATGTTTTATCATTACACACCATGTCCGGTTTCATTTGTGAACACACTGCCTTCGTGCCCGGATTCTATAGGCCAAATAGAGATTATTGCGAATGGAATACCACCCTTCACTTATCTGTGGTCGGATGGCAATACTGATTCTGTCCGAAATTCATTGAGTCCGGGAGTTTATTATTTTACCGTTACTGACAGCTCAGGTTGTATAGAGAGTATAAATGATACGTTGATTAGCATTTCCGGTATTCAGATTGATTCCATCCTCTCTTTGGCAGACTGCTCATTTACATGTAATGATTCTCTGTTTGTTTTGGTTAGTGGACAGCTGGGAGCAACAAATTATTTATGGCAGGATAGTTCGATGGCATCATTCTTTCCGGATGCCTGTTCCGGAAATTATAGTATCAATGTAAGCGATAGTCTAGGTTGTGCTGCTGAAAAAACATTTTCCTATATAGAGCCACTGGCACTATCGGTAAGCGATTCTATTGTCAGTCCGGGTTGTGGCGGATGTGCAAACGGATCCATATTACTTACGATTTCAAACGGTCAGCCGCCCTACACCATCACCTGGCAGCCACCAATTGGTACACTCTCTGGAAATGCAATCAACGATCTCCCGGCAAGTAGCTATACAATTGTAGTTGTTGATCAGGTAGGATGTGAATTTACTTTTATGGATTCACTGCCCGACCTTTTTACTCAAATCAAAGAAACAGGAACACCTTCATGGCAAGTATTTCCGAATCCTTTCTCTGATGCTACGACCTTTAAATTTTCCGGTAACCGGAAGGAGATAAGAATAACGTTGAGAGATCCGCTTTGCAGAATAGTTAGATTCTTGGAAGTCAAATCCAACACAGCAACTATCAGGAAAGACGAATTAAAACCAGGCATTTATTTCTATTTTTTAACTGCCGGCGTCGATCCGATTGGCGAAGGAAAGTTAGTTATTGAATAAGCTGGACATTTCGCTACCATTGACCCTCCTGATTCAGTCGGCTTTAACCCCTCAAAGTTTTGTTGTCGGACAGTATGAAACGAATTGAATTGCAATCGGTTTTTATCGGCGAACTCATCCGAGCAATTTTTTTGAAATGAGGGGGTCAGTTGGTCTGAAATCTCCACCATAGCAAACCGACACATTCCCACGAATCCAAAAAATCTCACAAATCCCAGTTCAGACAATGTACTGAGTTTAAAGGTTTGAATTTTCAGTTTGAAAGCAAGTATTAAAACGACTTAAAGTCCATTCTTTCTAAGTCGAAAAGTTTTTAGTCTGAGATCGAGTGTGAGTTTGAGTAACAGAGCGAGTGAACAGAAAAAAAAGGGATAGTAAGACTTAGTGTGAGTGACAGAGTGAGAGAACAGAAAAAAAAGAAAAAAGTGGAGAGTATGTTTTAGTGTGAGTTTGAGTAACAGAGCGAGTGAACAGTGTCTGACTGTTCACTCGCTCTGCTCACTCACTCTGTAAAAGTACCCGCAGGGTTCCAAATATCGAACTTGCTAATGGAAGATTTAGACAAAATCATAGAATTTGCACAGACTTGAGATTCCAGATTGGGCATTTCGCCGATGTTGGCTACCTTGTTTCGGTCAGTTTTGCCTCCTTAAAGTTATGTTTTAGGACAACGAGAAAATCAATGAATTACAACCATTTAATACAATCAACTTGTCGAAGCAATTATTTTGAAGCTCAAGATGGAGAGGCTATATGGATTCAACTTTGCTAAATTGGTGAAACAGAAAATTTCATCCATCGATACAGCAGTATTATCAAAGGAAGATGAGAAAGCCAGTAAGAGGCAATTCAAAGCCAATTTAGATACGATTAGCGAAAAGAAAGCGAACCCTTACGATATATGCGAATCACTTGCAAAGAGCCTTAAAATTGCCTCCGCTGGACAGTTGCAAATTCTTACACCCACTTTTATATAGCATAGGTTCAGGTGATAACTTCTTACCCTTCTTTTCAAAAACTGCTAAATATTAGTTTGGTTTGTTTGAATTCCAAATTTCTTCAATTTGCATCCGAATGTCATTCGAGCATTTTTCTAGAACATCGTTATCAATAAAATACCTTAGTTCTCCTTTTTCATTTTCTTGATAGACAATTTGAATTGCTTCAATTCTCTTTTCAACCAATTCCAATTTACCTTCCTTGCATTTAAGTTTTAATAAAGCTATTACCTCTGCCGTGTTCAACCAATAAGTGCAATTTAAAGATTTAAACTTTCACCTTGGGACTTTTAATTGTCCCAGGTGAAAGTTAAGCTGAGAAGCTTCATCTTTGGATTGCTTATGTCAAAAAACTACACCCATCTCAACTCTGAACAAAGATATCAGATTGAAGCCTTATTAAAAAGCGGAATCGCTCAAAAGGATATTGCGAAAATTGTAAATAAATCGCCATCCACGATAAGTCGAGAACTTAAACGGAATATACCAAAACGTGGAAGAGGAGCTTTGGTTTACACAGCTGAAAATGCACAACGGAAAACGGATCATCGGCATCAAATCAAAATGAAAAAAGAAAGATTTACCGATGAAATGAAAGTGTGGACGCGTCTCTGGATGAAGAGTATAAAATTCAGTCCGGAATTAATTCATGTCGTTGGCAAAAATGAGTTAGGGGATTTTGTCAGCCACGAGACCATTTACAAGTGGATTTGGCGTTGTAAGCAAAGTAATTGTAAGGAAGATAGACAAGACAAGAAACTGTATATGCACTTAGCACATGGACGTAGAAGAAGAAAGCGCGGATTAAGAAGAGATAGCCGGGGTATTATTCCAAACCGAGTGTCTATTGAAAATCGTCCGAAAATCGTAGATAAAAGAAAGCGCTTGGGAGATTTTGAAGTAGATCTGATGATGGGAAAAAATCATCAGGGAGCTTTGCTTGTAATGACGGATCGGGCATCTCTGAAAACCAAACTCACAAGGTTAGCCGGGAAAGACAGCATCATAATAAAGCGCGAAATTAAACGTAGATTAATCTCATTAAAGGGAATTGTTAAAACACTTACATTTGACAACGATAAGGCATTTAGTAAACATGAATCGATAGGAAAATCGCTGAATGCTACTACCTATTTTACCCGGCCTTATACCTCACAAGATAAAGGAACTGTAGAAAACAGAATAGGATTAATCCGCAGATTCTTCCCAAAGAAAACAGACCTATTGAAAGTACCTGACATAGATGTTCAAATAGTAGAATCAATAATTAATAACAGACCAGTAAGAAAATTTAATTATCAAACACCTAACCAAGTCTTCTCACAAAAAATTGCACTTATTACTTGAACTTACATCTTTTAAAAATACTGTCATAATCTATAAATTAATTTATGCGGCACACCAACTTAAATTGTGAATGTAGCATTTAAAGTATTCTAAGAATTTCCAGAAAACAGTAGGTCAAATTCTTGAATAAAATATTTTAATATTGTTGCCAGTTGTAACGTTGTCTTCATAACCTTTTAGTTCATTAGAATTGAGGAATTCCAAATCACAAGTGATTCTTTCAGTTGATTTTTCATCTAAGCTAACCTTTCGAAACTTAACAGACTTTTTTTGAGGATCAATGTCAATCATGTCAATGTTGAACATATGTTTTGAATCAACTAAATATTTCATGTCGGGCGTTATTTGAATATTGTTTTCAGTTCCATCCCATGCTTGCTTACCATTTTGTGCAGGCACATTAAATCTGCTCCTCCATTTGCCCCTAAATATATCATACAAGTCAAACCTTAATTTAACCAAATCAAGTTCTTGCTGCAATGCAATTTTCTCAGAAGCTGACTCATTATTTGCCTCCGTCAACTCTTGAATTGTTCCGGCATTCGATTTTACTTGACTGGCATAAGTAGTGTTTTGATTTTGATACTCTTCTAATTGTTTATTTAAAACATTGACCTCTGTTTTAACTTTGGCTAATTGATCGTACGCAGTTTCATTTTCTCGTTCTAATCTATTGTTTTCTGTTCTTTTCGATTTCAAATCATCTTCAAAAATTGTTGCTTTAATTTGCAATTCTTCAAAAAGCACCTTTTCAACCCAATTTGCTGGCTCAATTTTTTGAACAAGTTTAATAGTACTCTTGTCAGACCATTTATACAAATATTCACCGATTCCGCTTATTTTATTTAAACCTATCATTAAAATGAATCCTATAATAAATGACCAAACTACTGTTGCTTCAAAACCATGGAAGCCCCACATAAAACTGAGAAAGGTAAATCCTTCAAGTTGTTGATGTACCCAATCAATTCGTTGATCTAATGAAAGGTTTTCCTCAAAATTAAAAAAACCAAAAATAATTTTCCGATTTGTCACAACCCAGACCGCTAAAACAGAACCGAAATATGGATTTTTAAGTCTTGTCCCAATCCAGTTTTTTGCTTGATCTAATACTTTTTCAATTTCCATACTTTCAATTCAGATAAATAAAAATTTCAACCACCTTCTAGCTATTTATTCTTTGTTATCAAAAATGTTAAGAGTTTAGAGAACTCTCCCAAATCGAAGGTAGAAGTTTTCTAAGAAAGAAGGCAGAATTAATCTAATTCAAAGCCCGCTAGAAATTCCGGTTAAGCAGATCACACCTTTTCGATTAAATCGTTTTTGTATAAATTCAATAATTAATCACCAAATGTCTAAATTTGATCTAATGTAAGTTCAAGTAATAAGTGCAATTTTTTGTGAGAAGACTTGGTTAGGTGTTTGATAATTAAATTTTCTTACTGGTCTGTTATTAATTATTGATTCTACTATTTGAACATCTATGTCAGGTACTTTCAATAGGTCTGTTTTCTTTGGGAAGAATCTGCGGATTAATCCTATTCTGTTTTCTACAGTTCCTTTATCTTGTGAGGTATAAGGCCGGGTAAAATAGGTAGTAGCATTCAGCGATTTTCCTATCGATTCATGTTTACTAAATGCCTTATCGTTGTCAAATGTAAGTGTTTTAACAATTCCCTTTAATGAGATTAATCTACGTTTAATTTCGCGCTTTATTATGATGCTGTCTTTCCCGGCTAACCTTGTGAGTTTGGTTTTCAGAGATGCCCGATCCGTCATTACAAGCAAAGCTCCCTGATGATTTTTTCCCATCATCAGATCTACTTCAAAATCTCCCAAGCGCTTTCTTTTATCTACGATTTTCGGACGATTTTCAATAGACACTCGGTTTGGAATAATACCCCGGCTATCTCTTCTTAATCCGCGCTTTCTTCTTCTACGTCCATGTGCTAAGTGCATATACAGTTTCTTGTCTTGTCTATCTTCCTTACAATTACTTTGCTTACAACGCCAAATCCACTTGTAAATGGTCTCGTGGCTGACAAAATCCCCTAACTCATTTTTGCCAACGACATGAATTAATTCCGGACTGAATTTTATACTCTTCATCCAGAGACGCGTCCACACTTTCATTTCATCGGTAAATCTTTCTTTTTTCATTTTGATTTGATGCCGATGATCCGTTTTCCGTTGTGCATTTTCAGCTGTGTAAACCAAAGCTCCTCTTCCACGTTTTGGTATATTCCGTTTAAGTTCTCGACTTATCGTGGATGGCGATTTATTTACAATTTTCGCAATATCCTTTTGAGCGATTCCGCTTTTTAATAAGGCTTCAATCTGATATCTTTGTTCAGAGTTGAGATGGGTGTAGTTTTTTGACATAAGCAATCCAAAGATGAAGCTTCTCAGCTTAACTTTCACCTGGGACAATTAAAAGTCCCAAGGTGAAAGTTTAAATCTTTAAATTGCACTTATTGGTTGAACACGGCTAATATAAAATAATAGGATTAATCACTTAGTTCCATAACGACACACTTTGGCGTAGTGGATGCTTTTCTTTGTAGAAAAGATATCGCTATGCAACTATTTAAAAGTACAAATTTAATCGAGTTTACAGAGAAATTTCAAACTAATAATGACTGCTATCAATACTTGGTAGACCTCAAGTGGGGCAAGGGTTTCCGGTGTAGTCGATGTAAATGTAAGACAGCAATGAGGAGTAAAACCTGGTATTATCGTAGGTGTAAAGAATGCTTATATGATGAATCAGCAACTTCCGGTACATTATTCCACAAATTAAAGTTCCCATTAATTAAAGCATTCCATATTTTATTTAGAATTAGTATCAGTAAAAAAGGGATATCGAGTGTTCAAATTGCAAAGGAATATGGAATTCGTCAAAGAACAGCTTGGTTTTTCAGAAGAAAAGTACAAATAGCAATGAAAAGTTCAGGCCATACTATGCTTACCGGAAAAGTGAATGTTGATGAATTCACAGTGGGCGGTCCTGAGAAAGGAATGCAAGGTCGAAGTGACTCCAGTAAAAACAAGGTGATAATTGCCATTGAGCTCAGAGGCAGGAAAAAAAAGCGCAAGATCGGCTTAGCCTACGCCCAGTGCATTGAAGACTATAAAACTGAAAGTTTTCGTCCTTTCTTTAAAAACACAATAAACAGAAACGCTAAAGTTGAAACAGATGCATTCCCTTCGTATGCACCATTGAGCAAAGAATATCATCTAACACAATATCTATCGGACAACGGTAAAAGTTTTCCGGAAATTCATCTCATCATTATGAATTTTAAATCATGGCTTCGCGGAATTCATCATAAATGTCAATACCGATATCTGCAAAATTATTTAGACGAGTTTATTTTTAGATTTAATCGACGAAATTCTGAAAAAGGAATATTTAATACCTTAGTCAATCGGTTTATGGAAGAATCTCCATGGCCATGGAAAAGGCTTTACGAACTAAATGATTAATCCTAAAGTAGTATATCATACTGCGACATATTAATAATTTTTAATAATAAATAATATTTATATTCAATAGCATGATCCGAGAACTATACCAATTAGAGCACAAAACCCTACAATGCCAATTCCAAGAATGGACAAAACAACAGCTACTTTAAAAAATATAAATTTCGATTTAGTTATTCTCGAATTAACTAGTATTTGGTTAATTAAGTCACTTTGAAATTTCGTAGTGTTGAACTCGTTATCTAGTTTTTTAATTTCTGCAATTAAGAACGCCTCGTCGATTTTTGATAAATCCCCATAAAAATAAAGGTTTGGGTTTAAAACAGGTTTTTGATTGTAAAACGAATTACTTGTGACTGGAAATTGTGACAACAAGCTAAGACCTATGGACAAACCTAGTAATGTAACCCCAACCAAAAGCGCAGGTTCAAATAAATGCGAAACAATATCATTGTAGTTAGAAGTAACTCCAATTAATAAAGCACTATTAAAAATAATAGAACCTGCATGTTTGGCCTCAGCAAATTTCAAGCATTCGTTTATGTTGGAAAATATATATTTTAATTCTTGATCCATTTCAAGTTGCAAATTTAAAAAATGATATTAACATTTAGTCCCGTCGACACAATCTCCATATCTTGAATATAGAGCATACACCCTTCCTTGTTTTTCACTAATTAAACATCATTGTTTTGATTTACAACATTCATTTAAACTAGTAGGTTATAATAGGCATACAACATTTTCGAAATCTAAAATGCAATCTAATGCATAATTTAATTTATAATTGCGCATAGATAAATTAAAATCTAATAATATTTTCCCGTATTTATACGGATAGTTAGTTATGAATTTGTCTTTCCTTTACAAAAAAAAACATATGTCATTTATTGGAAACGAAAACCACGAAATATCTTTTGAAGAAGGCTCCACTATAACAAAACGATATCGCCAACAAGCTCCTTCAGAATCACTAAAAGCTCTTTTCTTTGGAAAAGATGCCATTCAACAACTTCTTGATCAAAAAGGGAGTGTTGGAATTCGGATTTATTTTGGATTGAACAAGGAAAATATACAAAGTTTGGTCATTGTAGGTGTTTCAGAAAATGAAGATGATCAGATTGGGGATGGTGCTGTTTGTATGGATGTGGGTCGTCCTTGTCCGACTCGATGTGGATCCAATAATATACTTAATAGCTAGCTTTATTATTCTTTATGCTTAACTTTCGTCTCACTACTACCTGCTAGTTTTGATGGAACAACTTATTGATTATTTAGAGTATTTTTCGACTTTCTTACCATTGATCGCAGGAATAATTACATTTAAAAAACTTGACAAAGCTCTACGCTTGTTTTTTCTCTTCTGGGTTATTACATCTGTAGTTGAAACAATTACTTGGGGCCTCAGCTTTGCCAACCTAAATAATATGTGGCTCATCAATTTTTATACACTTTTTGAAGCTATTATTCTACTGTATTTCTTAATAAAAATTACTGGCTCTAAATTCTTAGTGAAACTATTTATATTTTTTATAATACTTTATTCATTTTACTGGATTTACGCAAACTATATTTTGTGGTCAATCTTTCAATATAATTCAACAGACAAATTTATCAAGGGAATACTATTAATACTTTCAAGTGGATTAACCCTATTAGATTATACATTTCAAACAGAAAATGACCTCAGAAAATCTCCCTTATTTTGGATACTTGGTGGAATATTTTTTTACTTTAGTTTGACTCTAATTATTTTTTCAACAGCGAATTGGATATTTGACAATTCTGTTCCAACTATGAATCTGAGTTGGATAGTCCACAGTTATATAGTTACTCTAACTAATATTCTATTCACAATTGGCTTTCTATGCACCTTACACAAGAACAATTTCTCTTCCTTATAATAACTATCACCGTGTCTTTCACATTAGTCATTTCCTTTTTTGCTGCTGTTTTGATTCGAAATGTTCGCATTCGAAAAGAAAAAGCAATTGAAATTAGGGATGCAATGCTACTTACCCAAGAATATGAAAGAAAGAGAATTGCTGAAGATCTTCATGATGAAATCGGACCTCAACTTTCAGCAATTAAAATCCACCTAGCGACATTGGAAAGTGACATTGCTACAAACAGCTTATCAATACTGATTGATGTTAGAAAGGATCTTAGTGCTGCAATTGAAAACCTCCGATCCATAGCAAGAAATTTATCAGCTGCTTTGCTTGAAAGAATTGGATTGGTAGATGGCATAAAGGAAACAATTGCACTCTTTGAAAAACACAGAGGTGTAAGGATAAGATTTCATGAAAACTGTAGTACTACTAAATTTCCCTGTGAATATGAAACAGGCATCTACCGAATGACACTCGAACTGATCAACAACTCCTTTAAACATTCCAATTGTAATGAAATTTCAATCAAGTTGATCAAAAGCAATAAAAGTCTAACTTATGAGTATTATGACAACGGAAAAAAAGAATCTACCCCCGAAAAATGCAACGGAATGGGATTACAAAATTTAAAAAACAGGGTGCTTTTTATGGATGGTAAAATAATATTTTTTACAAATTCATTTGAAGAAGGCGCACATTATTGTTTCCATTTTACAATTTAAGCATGGAAAAAGAGACACTTGATTTAATTCTAGCCGATGATCACCCATTGTTTCGACACGGCTTATTTAGCTTACTCAGATCGCTCCCTATTATTCGCGAAATTCAACAAGCTGCCAACGGAAAAGAAGTAATTTCACTGCTAGAAGCAAAACCTTTTGATGTGGTGTTAATGGATATTCGAATGAAACCTTTGGACGGCATCTCAACAACTGAGTTAATAACTAAGAGATTCGACACCAAAGTTATCGGGCTATCAATGTTTGGCGACCGACGATATGTTCAAGAAATGATTCGCAACGGGGCTGTTGGCTACCTTCTCAAAAATGCGGATAAAGAAGAAATCATTGAAGCCCTTGATACAATCCGAAAGGGTGGTACCTATTATTCAAGTCAAGTTATGCAACTTTTGGAACAAAGCAAGTCGATTAGTGTAAAAAAGCAGTTCCTTACTACTCACGAAGAAAAACTAAGAGAAATAATGTATCTTCTTTGTCTAGAAAAATCTTCAAAAGAAATTGCCGATATTCTGTGTCTATCAAAAAGGACAATTGATGAATACCGACAAGAAATTTCCATAATTACCCAATCAAAAAATTTAGCAGGTGTAATTAAGTATGCCCTGGAAAACGAAATACTGGAAGATGAAATTCTTAAAAAGAAACTCTTTCCCGACAAGTTAACTTAATTCCTCCCGATGTAATTGTGCTTTAAAAACTGATCTCATTTCTGAATGCATCATGATCTACGCGTCAATTTTCTCCTGCGATTTATTAAACGGGCTTTAGCCCCAAGTTACTAAACAACCATCAAATAAAAACAACTCGATTTTGAGACTAGTTGAACAACACTAGCATTTTTTTAAAAGCTTCCCAGTAATTCTACTTTTAATTGCCGCAAACTTTCCGTACAAATACTATTGACCTTGAATATATATTTTCCGTTCATTGTGAAAACTAAATCTAACTCTCATGGCAAAAGTAGCACCCTTCCACTCAATTAAGCAAGACGTCCATCATGACAACACAGCATGTACTGAAGGAAACAACATTGAAAAAGAAAACCGTCGATCTGGCACAGGCGGAAAACCGAAGTGTCAGCATTGTCAGAAGCTGACTTGAATATAAAGTAATTTTGTTTATTCCTTTCCCTTGAGTTGACACCCCAAATTATAACTCTTCATGAAAGTAGCATTAAATATTTTAACACTTTTCTATTGATGAAGCGGCGTAACCGTAACGCAGTACGGTTACGCCAAACTTATATAGTTCGATCAAACTAAACTTTCATTTCAAAATTTATAATTTCTAACCTATAAATCTATATCCATGAAAACTGAATTCACACAAATCGAAAATGAAATGATCAATTTCAACTTTGATGAATTAAATCTCCATTTAGAGAAAGCAAAACTTAATTTCGTTGGCGCAAAAAATGCATCAGACGTAAAAACAGAAATTTGTAAAGTATGGTCAAGGATCAGAAAATATGTAAAACTTGCCGAAAACATACCATTCATTGGCAAATTCATAGTAATACTCTCAGATCTCTTGGATACACTCTGTGAATCGTAAAATATTACATTTACAGGATATCCTAATTGGTAGATCAACTCCCCCCCCCCCCGGAGCAAATTTTTTAATTCCAGATTGGGAGATTTCTCTTTTCTGATAATAAAACAATTCTCTACAAATTTAATCTACATACCCCTAAATTTAGGTTTAAGTTTAGGGGTATATAGACTAAATTGCTCAATTTCTATCGATGGTAGTTTGCGGTCAGTTTTGACCAATTAAGTTGTGTTACCCTAAGGCGGATTTTCTACTGCACAGCACAAATAGATTATAAAATCTACTGAGGTCCTATTCCCTCCAAATTATCACGTAGAACTACGCAAGCATATGCGTATTCTTACGCAAAATATTTCATGAAGGCTAAAATTCACTCAAATTATACAGAGCTCAGCAAGAATCTCTTTATATAGCCTAAACTTTGAATGACTGAAAAGACTTCTTGCTTCGCATAGTATTCTTGAATAATTTTACGCCGGTTTAATTGCAAATTTTGTTCGATTAGATTGAATTAAATTGCAATATTTACTGATACATAAACTAAATAAATTTTTACTTACTAAAAAACTCAAATGAAAAAAACAACTACACTCTTAGTATTACTAATGTCAATCAATTTTAGCTACGGTCAAAATTCAGATTTTCCAAATGCAGATCCCTCCTTTGATCAAGTGGCCTGTGATAGCTTAGTAACAATTCTTGTTGGAGGAAATGTTCAGCGCGGAAATATGTTTGACATCGTTGCAACAAATCAAATTACCATTTCTCACTTTGACGGAGTGCCTTTGGCAACTACAGATTTCGCGATTTATTACAGACCTGGCACCTATGTTGGCCATGAGTCTAGCTCAGCAGGCTGGATACTTGCGGGCACAGCTTCAGGGGTTGTCCCACAAAGCCTCCTTACGCCAATTCCAATTAACATGAACGTTACCATGAATGCCGGTGAAACTTATGGATGGTATATTACCTCTACTATAAATGGGGCCAACATTTCAATGAAGGTAGGATCATTAATTGGAGATCTTGCCGTTTCTGATGCAAATGTCTCTATCATGCAGGGGTGTTCAGCTGATTATCCATTTATGGGATTTGCACCTTTAGTGCGCGTATTTCTGGGACAAGTCCACTATTGCACAGGTACAACTGGAATTAACGATGTAAATCAAAACACAATCAGTGCTGATGTATACCCTAACCCGCTAACCGCTTCATCCAAACTTGTAATTCGTGGCCTTTCTGACTTTAACAATTATGACGTTCAAATTTTCAACTCTCTCGGTTCCCTTATTAGCAATGAAAGCATGGTAAATAGCAATGAGCTTACATTGTCAAACAGTAAATTTTCTCTAGGTTTGTATTTCTACACAGTTCGTGGTGCAAACAATTCATTTTTTAAAGGCCGGTTCCTTGTGAGCGACATCAAATAAGTCAACATCTTATCAGAGCGGATAAAATAAGCAAAAGGATCTGGCAGTTTAACTGTCAGATCCTTTTGCTTATCTATTCATCCAAACCTCGGGTTGCTAAAATAATAATTTGACAATTCATAAAAGAAGAAAAATAAACTAATGTAGAGGGGTATAGAAAACTCCAGTTTATGATAAGAAGACCTATATTAAATTTCAATTTTAGGTCTTGCCATTGAAGCCTCTTGAAAGAAAATCTTGAATCTTAAACAATAAACTTATGACAAAAGAATATGATTTTTTTACATTATTGAATTCATTCATTTCTGAATGCGAATCAGGAAAATACCTACTTAAGAACGGTTCCAAGATGAGAGACGGGAGCCTTAACAACTACAAAAGTCTTAACAAACTTCTAATCAAATTTTGCGAATTAAAGAAGGTAGATCTTAAAATTAACAACCTGATAAAGTGTTCACAGAGAGAATATGTCAAGGAGAAAAATCAATGGAAAAAAAATTATAAAAAACTGACTCTATTCATGTATAGCGAATGCAATCACTTTGACAATTATGTCGGTGCGACCATGAAACTGATTCGTTCATTCTTTAACTACCTTAAGTATGAGAAAGGGATAGATAGTCGGGATATCCCTAAAATGTTTTACGTCACAAAAGAAGAAGTTCCTATAGTTGTATTAAGTTCGGAACAACTTAAATTCCTAATCTTTAACAAAGAATTTGAAGGAACCCTTTGCCGAAAACTCCAAAAGGCCAAAGACACCTTCGTTTTTGGCTGTGCTGTTGGTTTAAGAATCTCTGACTTAAAACTTCTTTCCAAGCGAAATATTGAAAAAAATTATAGAGATTATTATTTGAAAGTATTTTCCAAAAAAACCTCGACATTTACAAGGATCAAATTGCCTGAATTTGCCGTCGACATACTGAAAAAATATGACGGAAAAATTCCTACATTGTTACCTCATACACAGCTCGTATATTTTAACCGCCATATACGAGAAATAGCGGAGAAAGCAGGTTGGACTTATTTGATTGACAAAACCCGTAGCAAAAGAGGGGCAAGAAAAGCAATCAAAAACACAAGCTTAAAGAACAAATTCCGTTTCTGTGATCTAATCACTTCACATACTATGCGCAGAACTGCAATAACAACGTATCTATCATTAGGAATGCCCGAACAGCTAGTGCGTCGTATTTCCGGACATTCAGCCGGTAGTAAGGAGTTCTTTCGGTATGTTAAATTTTCAGAAGAATTGTTGGAAAATGAAATGAAACTAGTGCACGAAAAATTCTTACGTTTTGCATGAAAAATTGGTCTCAAAATGTTACAATTTGTGTAAAAACTGCTTAAATTAGAGCCACCATTTTCTTTATATTATTATGATTGACAAGCTTATATATCCAAATGACTATTATCCCTTTGGGATGATGATGGTAGGCCGGAGTTTTTCGAGTGAAGGGTATCGGTTTGGGTTTAATGGGAAGGAAAATGACCCTGAGCTACTCATAAATGATGAAACCTATGATTATGGTATGAGAATGACAAGTTCAAGGTTTGGTCGATTCTTTTCAATCGATCCTCTTTATCAAACATATCCTTGGTACAGCACATATCAGTTCGCTGGGAATAAGCCAATTAAATATATTGATTTAGATGGGAAGGAAGAATATAATCCTCAAGACGATGGAATGTTTAGTGCAAGATTAATTGTCACCACTTTCTATGATATTAAACACGCTACTGAGAACTTGCTTTTTAGAATTGCACCAATATTACCGGGTTATCACCTACATGCAGATTACAAATTGGATGAAGATGGAAATCCTATATTTGAAACTGAAATTAAACTAGTCCCCAATGGTAGTTTTCTGAAAGAAACAGTTCAAACGGGAACCGATGTGTTGATGGTTGCAATGGCAGGCAAAATGACACCTGCCGATTTGTTGTTTTCTAAGACTTCCGGCGAAAATCAATTTGTAAGAGCTTTTAAGGGCGTATTAGCTGATGCTGATGCATTTTATAAAAGAACAAGTAAGCTGGCTGTCGGAGAACGTATTTCTGAATTTAGAAAGATGGCAAACAAAGTTGCTGAAGAAAACAATTGGGTTCGTAATCCTATATTAGAAAAGAAGAATCCGGGACGAACAATTTTCTCAGATAGTAACGGAACAAACTACTCTTTGGATAACCAACATGGAAGATTCGAAGTCTTAGATGCTAAAGGAAAACATAAAGGAGAAGTAGACTTTTCAGGAATGCAAACTAAAAGTGCTGATCCTTCAGGAAAACATGATATAATTGTTAAATAAAATGAACAATAAGCTATTATTTTCTGGAACTATTTTTGAAATTTACAATTCAAAAGCATATAATCCTTCTGCTGAAAAATTTATATTGGCTGATTGTCATGAGAAAGGATTTGTTTTTCAAGTAATTTGTATTACTGGGTATCATGCAGGGGCATTAATAGGGTTTATCGAAAACGAATCCTCAGATGTAGTTGAAAATAAAAAAGCAATTACATATGATTATTTTATATTGTCGCTTGGCAAACTATTTGAAGAAATAAATATAAAAACATTAAAATTCATTGTAGATGAATAAAAGTGATTTGCCTTGTAAAAGACAAAAAATAAATGATTACAAAATTGTCTCTTCAAAAAATGACAAATCCTGAGATGAAATTCTTGTTTTAATTAAACCTCGCTCAGTGATTTCAATACGCAAATTATTTCTTATAGTACTTTTTGTTTGAATTTTAAACCCCTGTCAAACGCAATTAGCTAGTTAAAGTTTTTTCCGCTTTAATTTTTCCTGGATGTACACAATCTTGTAGGTTGTGAATATTGATTATATTTGACTGTGCTACCTCCTGAAAAACAGTCTAATTTCTATTATCCCTTTGGGATGATGATGGTGGGGAGGAGTTTTTCAAGTGAGGGGTATAGGTTTGGGTTTAATGGAAAAGAAAAAGATGATCAAATAAGCAGTAGTAGTGCAGTAAATTATGATTATGGCGCACGTTCCTACGACTCTCGACTTGGAAGATGGATGAGTGTAGATCCAATGACAAAAAAGTATCCTGAAGAAAGTCCATATGTTTATAGCCTAGATAATCCAATATATTTTATTGATCCAGATGGAGGCGAAGTTGAGTCATCAGATAGAACTGGAACAGTTACTCCTAATTACCTTGTTGGAATAGCGGTTCACGCCGCAGCGGCAGTTTATTTTAATGCAGTGCCTAATTTTACAAGTGAAGTTACGTTTAATGTTCCATTGTTAAATACTGGGAGAGCAGACTTGGTTTATAGGGATGCTAATGGTAATATTGCCATTTGGGAAATAAAACCAGTTAGTTACAGGGCAGCTGAAAAGAATTTGCTTGCGAAACAACAAATTGATAGATACATGAATTTAGCTCAAATAGAGAATCCAAATAGTTTTGTATCAAAAGGTACTAGCCGTGGAACGCCTGCGCCCTTTGAAGGCACTTTAAAGCTAACAGCAACCGAGGGGTTATACACATATGATGTGGACTTATTTATTCCAAAGGGTGAAGAGCAAAACGGATTGATATATTATACCTTGAATAATCCAAGACTAACTAGTGAGGCTCAAGAAGTTTTTGAGACTACAAAAAATGCTGTCAAAGCTGCTGCAGTAGTTGCTGTTGTTGCTGCTGCAATAGTTGCAGCTCCAGAGACTGGTGGGGCATCGATTGGCGCCGCAAGTGTCATTATCGGATCATTTTCCGCCACTCCAGAAGATAGCAAGAAAACCACTGTCTCGCCTGAAATCCAATAAACTAATATTTATCAAACGTCGTATGATTTTTTAAAAATTGCAGATAATCGAATAATATTCTGTACTATACAATATGGACTCGAAAATTTTGGATTACAACTTTAGATTAAAGTTTAAGAACAATTGCAGTTCAAATAGGGAAAAGTTAATACGCAATCTTTCTCAAGTTTTTTTATTGCCTGAGTTCCACTATTCAAAAGCCGTACTTAATAGATTTTTTACAAAATATCCTAAAGTTTATTTGGATATCGCAATTGCTGAAAAGACACTTTTATATTTTTTTCGAAACGGCACTGCATTTATACTAGATCAAAACCAGCCATTTTCAGGGGGGGGTGAAATAATAAATGGAACCGTTTCGAATAGTGATGAGTTATATGGCGACAAAAACATATTACTCGATATCAATAGAAACTGGTCAATATTCGTGCAAAAGATAAAAAGTGTGTTTTGGGAAGACGAGAAAAATTATTCTCAATTCTCAACTCTCAATGATGTCAACTTCTTTCAAGATCGTAAGCCTGAATCTATTCGAGAAAAGAATTTCGCATTAATCCCAAAACCACATAATAAGGACAATCAAAAGGATCTTGTAGCCCATTTTTTTAATACAGCTGGGATTCTTATATATCTTGATGAATTGATAACTAAATTATATAAAGACTTTATTTATAGGGAAAATAATTCTGATAACAAGGTAAAAAGATATGGGAAACAAATCAGTGATGATCTTATTTTATGTATTTGTGTCGACTTCTCATACATAGAAAAGGAGTTGAAGCTTGGCTACTTAGAACTTCCCAAGGTAGAAATCGAAATTTTATCTCCCAAATTAAATTCTTGCCCAAAATTCAAACATTACACAACGGTACAAAATAAATACCCGATTGCGAGAATAAATATTATTTATTTCATGGGGGCTCCATTTGATTCGAGAATTGGACACATCGGAAATTCTGAAATTGAGTTGAAATCAGAATTGTATTTCTATTCTAAAATATACAATTTCTATTTACTAGAATACTTAGCTTTTATTGAAAATGAATTGATTTGTATTGAATAAACTTCAACGAGAAAATGTCAGTAATTGGGTAATTAAAACCTTGCTCGATCTCAATACAATTGATTAAAAGTAACTGAAATATATTAGGACCGGTAAAAAGTAACTGCTAAGCTTGTAGCTTTTCAGTTTCTCTTATTTTTTCTAGAAGACCTGCAACTTAAGGACGTTATGTTTTTTTATTATCCCTTTGGGATGATGATGGTGGGGAGGAGTTTTTCGAATGAGGGGTATCGGTTTGGGTTTAATGGGAAGGAGAATGATAATGAAGTGAAGGGGGATGCAAATAGTTATAATTTTGATGCCCGAATGCTTGATCCACGGTTAGGAAGGTGGTTATCTGTTGACCCTAAAGCCGGAAAATACCCAAGTGAATCACCTTTTGTTTTTGTGGGTAACAGTCCACTAATTGCTATTGACCCGGATGGCGAGGAAAAAGTTGTTGTAACAGGAGGAGCAGATCTCCACAACAAGAATAGAATGAACTTTATTATGGCGGCAAAGAATCAAATTAGGGAATACAAAAGACAACTTGACAAGGCTGGTTCGAATGAAGCCGTAACATGGTTGATTCTTGATAAGGATTATACAGCAAAGGAGAAAAAATCATTCGAATTATGGGCAAAGAAAAATGGTATAGCTCCACCAGTTTATGTATCTTCAGCTGACGAAATAATAAACTACGCAAATTCAAAATCGACAACGAATTCTAATTTGACAACTGAACGAATGCAAGATGGAATTACAAACTTGTCAATTATGTCGCACGGGGTTCCAAGTGCAATTGTGTTTATTCCAGCGAAGCTGACCCCCATTCCGGGCATCCTGACCCCTCTGTAAAAGTTAATTCCGGCATATTGACCCCACCTTTTTGTTCTGATAGGATGAGGTTATTTCAATGAACGATGCACTGTTTTTATTTCTTTTTTCTAAGTGATTCGCCGTTTAGTTCGACGCGGTGCGCATTGGAAACGATCCGATCCAATATTGCATCGGCTAATGTCGGTTCACCGATTATTTCATACCAGATCGATGATGGTATTTGTGATGCAATAATAATAGATTTTCTGCCATGACGATCTTCGACGATTTCCAATAAATCCAACCGTGCCATTTCATCGGGTTTTTGCAGGCCAAAATCATCCAAAATCAACAGATCGTGCTTTGCGATGTGCTGCATCTGCCTTCGGTGGGTTCCATCCAGTCTGCCTAAACGAAGCGATTGATATAATTTCTGTGTGTTATGATAAGTGACCTTGAAGCCCAACTGACAGCACTGATGACCAATGGCTGATGCTATATGACTTTTGCCCACTCCGGTAGGGCCTGTGATGATCAGATTTTCGGATTTTTCTATCCAGGCACACGTACTGATTTTTGCCAGGAAGTCAGCCGTCAGATTTCTTTTGGGATCGGGTGAGATCTCTGCCAGAGACGATGTGTAACGGAAGCGTGCGCTCCTTGTCAACCGCTCTATTTTTCTGTTATTCCTATCATCCCATTCCTGTTGAAGTAGTAGCGATAATAATTGATCGTTTGCAAGGGCATCGGTTTTCTTTCCTTGCACGATTCCTTCCAGCGCAGCCTGCATGCCATACAACCTGAGGTTTTGCATTAATTCAATGGATTTTTGATAACTCATGAGTTCAGTTTTTAAGGGTTAAACAATTATTGATAAGTGGATGAGCCACGTATGTTTTCATGCTTTGGCAATGGTTTTTCTTCAGGGAAAAATGTTCTGTTTGCATATTTACCCGTTGCGATGCGGACAATTTGTGAGTACGTGCAGACGTTGAACTCCAAAGCGATCTGGCAGGCATCGATCAATGTTTGAACTGATGTCTTTGAGGCAAGAGATAAAATGCCCTGACAGGTTTTATAGGCCTGCTCTGCGTACTTACTTTTCTTTAGTACCGTTTCGATTACCTGTAAAACCGGCTCACCATAGGTCGCTGCACGTTGTCGGAGCAGATCGGCATTCATGCCTTTCAGTACAATCTGATGATGCGAGGGAAGGTGTTGTTCCTCGGTAATATATTTCCTTGTGGAGTTGGAGACATGCGTAGCAACACATTGCCCGCGATAATAAATATTGACTACTGTCGCTGTAATTACAACCTGTACCTTTTGACCAATCAACCGGTAAGGGACACTGTAGTATTTTTTCTGACTGCTTACATAAACATGGCAGTTTTGCTGAACGGTTAATAGAAGGTGCTTTTTAAGCTCATATGGATTGGAAGGCAACGGTTTTAACAATGATCGCTCATCCCTCTCCAGCATTACACTGCGAGAACATCCGTATTGTTTCATCACCCGGTTATTCAATTGCTTTACTGCCTCCAAGAGCGTCTGATTTAACTCCTGCAAGCTGCGGAATGTGATTTTTCGTAAAGGAGCAAACAAACGCTGATACGTGATTCGAACCGATACCTCAACTTTGGCTTTATCCCTTGGCTTTCGTGGTCTGGCCGGAAAAACGGTCATACCGTAGTGATTAGCCAGATCCAGGAACAGAGAGTTAATGACCGGTTCATATCGATCGGCAAGAGTAACTGCTGATTTTAAATTATCAGGAACCACAGCCTGTGTGCAGCCACCGATTTGTTCAATCACCGATACAGTTGCATGTAAGACATCGTGGAGTTTTTGTGAGTGTACGGCCTGTACAGCGATGTAATTACTGTAGCCCAGTGTGCCAACAAATATTTCGCATTCGATCTTTAACCCTCTATCATCGATGTAATACATTTTATCCCCTGTAAAATCCAGGAACAGTTTATCTCCGGGCAAGTGCTCTTTTATCAGTACCGCGTTTTGACTGCGATCATACAATTGCAGGTAATAACAAAATCGGGAGTATTGATATCCTTGAGGATATTCCCTTTTGTATTCTTCCCAAAGCAGTTGACGGGTAACATGTCGCTTTTTCTCTTCTTGGTGAAAATATTCCAGGCGTGATAATAAATCACAATGTCGTTCCTGTTCGTACTTTACTGGAGTTCGCAAGAGATGTTCCAGCTGAGGATCTTCAAGGCTCAGAGCCTCTTCGAGACTTATTCCTTTGCTTTCAAGATTACGCAAATACCCCTTTATCGTGTTGCGTGCCACACCCATCTGGCGTGAGATTGCTTTCAGTTTATATGATTGACTGATTAAGCGTAAGATCTGTTTTAACTGACTCATAAGAATGGTTGTTCCGGACATAGTTCGCGTGATTTGATGGTTCGTACATCAAATCACTTAGAGAAAAAACCATCATCCAAATGGAATTAAAAGGCGGGGGTCAGTATGCCGGAATCAAATGTTAATGCCGGGGTCAGTATGCCGGAATGATGAAATTTCGGGGGGTCAGGATGCCGGAATAGAATTCTCCGCAGGGGTCAGCATGCCCGGAACAGGGGGTCAGGATCGCTGGAATGAGGGGTCAGGATGCGATGGAGTAAACAGCAATTGCATTGGGTTATGAGAATACTGGCTGGACCGGTCAAAGATCTGATCCTACAGTGCTTGATAATACGGATATCGCCAATTTGAAGGGTGGGGCATTTTTATGTGGAACTCAAATTGATTTAAATTCATGTAACTCGGCAACCCCAATTGATATGGAAGCGAAAGATTATTCGACACAAGGAGCGTTAGTAAACGATGCAATGTCTGGAGATAATTTAGTTAAATCATTCTCTGAGAAAGCAAAGGGAGCAACGGTAACCGGATACATTGGTCAGACTTCATATTCAGGGGTCGGAAAAGGGGAGTTGCCTAAACCTGCTACAATGGATGGCAGTTATAGTCCAACCGTGAATGGAAAAAATCCTACAACAATCAAAGTGCAAATGCAAAATGGAAAAGTTAAAAATTAATTCTGTAATCTTATTTTCAGGCTTGTTTCTTGGCACTTTAACAAGTTCTTGTCAAAATAATCCACAAAATCAATCGGAGCAAGAAAAAGATTCTTCACAGGTGATCTTAATAATGACTGATAGCGAATCGTTTAAACTCCAACATCAAGGTAAAACTTTAATTGAGGGAGCAATTTGGGATAATATAAGAATTAGCGTTACTATTATTCCATTGAATGACTCGCTAGCAGAGAAGCTTACATATTCGAATTCCAGAACTTTGATCAGCAAAAGGCAAGTGAAGCTAATCAACGGAAAATATACTGAGGATGGGCTTTCCTATCATTTTAATGATAAAGGAATGTTATCTCACGTTTATACTTTTAAAAATGGGGTTTTGAATGGTGAATCAGTAACCTATTATAGCAATGGGATGGTAGAATCAAAAGGGGAATATAAAGATGGGAATAAGCTTGGCGTGTGGGAGTATTTTAATAACAAAGGGAAGCCACTCAAGGATGAAAAATTTTAAATTCGATTTTACTGTTTCCCCTGTTCCCTGCCAATCGATTTCTATGCCTTGATCAATTCTAATCACTTTTTATTTGATTCTAAAGCTTCGTCAAATTCAATTGGCAAGTTGAAATTTTTGTGGCCCTTAATGCTTTCGATTTTACACAATTTCGAAAGTTGTGAATATTGATTATATTTGAGTGTGCAGCTGCCTAGAAGCAGTCAAATTTCTATTATCCCTTTGGGATGATGATGGTGGGGAGGAGTTTTAATGCTGCGGAGTATCGATTTGGGTTCACCGGATTTGAAAAGGATGAAGAGATTAAAGGTGCTGGAAATTCTAATAACATGGGGGCAAGAATGTATTACCCGAGAATTGGCAGAACTCCGTCAAGAGACCCTAAGGCTGGAATGTACCCAGACATAAGTCCTTATGCTTACGCCCTTAATACTCCTATTCAGGCAAAAGATCCAGACGGGAATGTCGTGATATTTGTCAATGGCTTTTGGGGAACTGGCACAGGAGCTTCAGATGGTGGTACTGCTAAACACTGGGGTTCTAACTGGATTAAAAAAGCCCAAGAAGCTATTGGGGATAATCAAGCTCGTTTTTATGATGGCTCTTCAGATTGGACAGGGAAGGTTGGCGGGACTTCCAGACTACCATGGAATTTTGATTCAGAGAACAGATATAAATCAGGATATATTCAAGGCGTGAAAGATGCAGCTGATATTGTAAATAGTTTAGAAAGAGATGAACAAGGCAATATCACTGAATCAATTAAATTTGTCACGTCAAGTATGGGGGCAGCATATTCGAGAGGAATGTCTCAAGCCATTGTTGATTATGTGGCTGAACAGAACAAAGTGATAGACGCATACAATGCAGGTCTCGAAAAGAATTCTACTGGCGGCTATGTTGATGGCTCATTAGTCAAAAAGAATCTAAATGTAGTGGTTGAATCAACCACTGACTTGGATGCTTTTCAAGCTTCACAAGTTGGAGCAGATCCGAATTCGGACAATAACTATTATATGAAAAGTGGTGGCATTTTAGGCGGAGACATGCCTGGTTCGACAGAAATTGGAAGTAAAAATATGGGAGGTCATCACCCATCATTTGCACCCGCTAAAGATTTACCAAAAGGTACGATGAACCCAAGTACATCTGGCGCTAAAGAAAACCCTACAAAATAACTATGCGAAAAATTTTATTGACAACATTATTGTGTTTGGCAATAGGGATATTCCTTCAATTTATATTGATAGAAACATCTCCTTACATTTTATGCGATGAAATACCCAATCAGCTTTACTTTTTAGTAAAAAGCTTAGTACTAGAATACGTTGTTTTAGCTGCATTATTCATGATTGTAAACAAATTATTACTAAAAATAAAAAAGAAAGAAAACTTGACAGGACTAGTGGTTTTTACTGCTATCTATATTCTATCTTTTTCCTATCTTTTTTATGAGTATGCAAGAAAGTGTGTCGATTCTTATTAGTGGAAAAGTTGAAATTTTAAAGGAAACGAGAAATTATATTCGAATCTCTTCAGCTCGGTGAATTCTTTGCCAAAGTCAAGTCTTTTTTAATATTTTCTATTTGATTCAAGGTAAAAAATCGAAGTTATAATCCTTTTGAAATTTAAACGGAATCTAATGTTACTTTCGTTTACGAAATTTGAGTGGATATGAATATTCATTAGATTTGATCATGCTCGCCTCTGAAATACGGTCAGTTTTTTATTATCCCTTTGGGATGATGATGGTAGGCCGGAGTTTTTCGAGTGAAGGGTATCGGTTTGGGTTTAATGGGATGGAGAATGAAAGAGAAGTGAATGGAAGCGGAAAAAATTATGACTTTGGTGCTCGTATTTACAATGCCAGGCTGAGTCGCTGGTTGTCACTAGATCCTGCCCAAGCATCCTATCCGGGTTTTTCTCCATATCATTTCGTTAGGAATAATCCGATTTTAAGAATTGATCAAGGCGGACTATGGGACATTGAAGTGCATGTGTACAAAAGCAGAGCCAAATATGGGTATGGGATAGCTATTGTAAAGGATCGTAATGGAAACGAAATAAACCGATTTAAGGTTAGAGTTGAAGGAGTGAGTGGTAGAGATCGAATGAAAACTGGCAATGACACTCCGAATGGAACTTATGATATTCCTGATACCGACATGTGGATTGCTGGATCCAAAAGTGGTGAGAAACGAGAATCGTATGGGGCTAACGATCGGTTAATCTTAAATGGAATGTCAGGAGAAATTCAAAAAAGTGGAAGAAGTTTAATTAGAATACATGGTGGCAGACAAGAATCCTATAATGAAAAAACTAAAACTTGGGAAAGAGATGAGAATGCTGAATTGAAAAAGACTGAAGGATGTTTGAGAACATATGACAATGATATATTGGAGTTAAAAACACTGACTGATGCTCTATTAGCATCCGATCCTGAAGAGTTTGGCGGAACTTTAACTATTATGGATGATTTGCGAAAAATTGGGGGAAAATATTATGCTCCCTCTGATGTAGCAAGTTTTGCGCAATCTGTAGGAGCTAAAATCCGGAACGCTGTTTTTGATTTAATCGGTTCTGGCAAGAACAAAGAAGAATTTAAGCAAGAAATGAATAATCAAGCATGTGACACAGAATGCGATATGGAACAGGAGGCTTCAAAGTCAGACGTTGGGGTCGAATAAACTTGGTGTTAAAATTTGAAAAAATGAAATTAATATTAATATTTTTATCCGCGCTATTGCTTATCTATCCAGTGAGCAGTTGCAAATCCTATCAAGGCCATATCGGAGATGCATTTATTGATGCTTGTACCATAAAGGATAATGTCAACTTGTATTTATCTGAAATTAAAAGAGATTTTAAAAAAATTAGTGCCTCAAGGGAAAGATGAATGCTTGTTAGAAATAGTTGATTCGCTAGCTGTAAAATTCATTAATACTTCTGATAATAATTACTTACAATGTCTTGAAAGTATCTGTCAAACTTCTGATGGATATTTGAAAGAGCATTTGTGGTCAATCGGAAAGAGGATGTTCTATGAAAATTTTTATCCTTTTTTTGAGTTTCTATATGAAAGGAAAGGTGAAAGTGACAACTGTCTAAATGAGCTTTTTATTGTCTCGATTAGTGTAGAGTTAAATCAGGCTGAAAACAGGAGTGAAAAAAGGAGTGAAATTGATAAATACATTAAGAATCAAATTTCTAAATACAAATTGTCTTACGACAAAATTGTTTTTTTAGAAAGTTTGCAAGCGAAGTTTAATGATAAAATTTTAGATTAAAATGGAATATCGAACTTGAAGGAGATACGAAATTTTATAGGTGGAGTGCAATCAAATAGCTTCCACCGTTTTGGGTTTTAATATTCTAAGACGAACATAATAAATTTGAGAGAGAAACGGTGCTCACCATTCGCTGATAGTCACAATCCCTTTGGGATGATGATGGTGGGTAGGAGTTTTTCGAATGAGGGGTATCGGTTTGGGTTTAATGGGAAGGAGAATGATAATGAAGTGAAGGGGGATGCAAATAGTTATAATTTTGATGCCCGAATGCTTGATCCACGGTTAGGAAGGTGGTTATCTGTTGACCCTAAAGCCGGAAAATACCCAAGTGAATCACCTTTTGTTTTTGTGGGTAACAGTCCACTAATTGCTATTGACCCGGATGGCGAGGAAAAAGTTGTTGTAACAGGAGGAGCAGATCTCCACAACAAGAATAGAATGAACTTTATTATGGCGGCAAAGAATCAAATTAGGGAATACAAAAGACAACTTGACAAGGCTGGTTCGAATGAAGCCGTAACATGGTTGATTCTTGATAAGGATTATACAGCAAAGGAGAAAAAATCATTCGAATTATGGGCAAAGAAAAATGGTATAGCTCCACCAGTTTATGTATCTTCAGCTGACGAAATAATAAACTACGCAAATTCAAAATCGACAACGAATTCTAATTTGACAACTGAACGAATGCAAGATGGAATTACAAACTTGTCAATTATGTCGCACGGGGTTCCAAGTGCAATTGCATTGGGTTATGAGAATACTGGCTGGACCGGTCAAAGATCTGATCCTACAGTGCTTGATAATACGGATATCGCCAATTTGAAGGGTGGGGCATTTTTATGTGGAACTCAAATTGATTTAAATTCATGTAACTCGGCAACCCCAATTGATATGGAAGCGAAAGATTATTCGACACAAGGAGCGTTAGTAAACGATGCAATGTCTGGAGATAATTTAGTTAAATCATTCTCTGAGAAAGCAAAGGGAGCAACGGTAACCGGATACATTGGTCAGACTTCATATTCAGGGGTCGGAAAAGGGGAGTTGCCTAAACCTGCTACAATGGATGGCAGTTATAGTCCAACCGTGAATGGAAAAAATCCTACAACAATCAAAGTGCAAATGCAAAATGGAAAAGTTAAAAATTAATTCTGTAATCTTATTTTCAGGCTTGTTTCTTGGCACTTTAACAAGTTCTTGTCAAAATAATCCACAAAATCAATCGGAGCAAGAAAAAGATTCTTCACAGGTGATCTTAATAATGACTGATAGCGAATCGTTTAAACTCCAACATCAAGGTAAAACTTTAATTGAGGGAGCAATTTGGGATAATATAAGAATTAGCGTTACTATTATTCCATTGAATGACTCGCTAGCAGAGAAGCTTACATATTCGAATTCCAGAACTTTGATCAGCAAAAGGCAAGTGAAGCTAATCAACGGAAAATATACTGAGGATGGGCTTTCCTATCATTTTAATGATAAAGGAATGTTATCTCACGTTTATACTTTTAAAAATGGGGTTTTGAATGGTGAATCAGTAACCTATTATAGCAATGGGATGGTAGAATCAAAAGGGGAATATAAAGATGGGAATAAGCTTGGCGTGTGGGAGTATTTTAATAACAAAGGGAAGCCACTCAAGGATGAAAAATTTTAAATTCGATTTTACTGTTTCCCCTGTTCCCTGCCAATCGATTTCTATGCCTTGATCAATTCTAATCACTTTTTATTTGATTCTAAAGCTTCGTCAAATTCAATTGGCAAGTTGAAATTTTTGTGGCCCTTAATGCTTTCGATTTTACACAATTTCGAAAGTTGTGAATATTGATTATATTTGAGTGTGCAGCTGCCTAGAAGCAGTCAAATTTCTATTATCCCTTTGGGATGAGAATGGTGGGGAGGAGTTTTAGACCTTCAGAGTATCGTATTGGCTTCAACGGTCAAGAAAAAGATGATGAAATTAGCGGTAATGGTAATAATATCAATTATGAAGCACGAATATATGGTCTAAGGGTTGCAAGGTTTTTAAGTGTGGACCCAAGAACCAAACAATTTCCATTTTTAACTCCTTACCAGTTTGCCAGCAATACACCGATTTGGGGAGTTGACTTGGACGGGGAAGAAGTTCGTGTTTATACTGAATCCCCTGCATACTATAAGCTTAATGTAGGTCATACATTTATTACTGTTGGGGATGGTGATAACGTGGTCGTATATACATATGGAAGGTATGCCGATGTAGATGCTCCATCTGGCGGAAATGCCCCGCACTCATTTAATTCACTATCTCCATCTGGACAAGGCGTTTTAAGAAAATTAACTGGTCAAGCAGCACAGAGTTTTTTAAAGAAAGCTTTCGAAAATGAAGAGGTGAATGTATATGAAGTAACTGATGCGGAAGAACAAAAAACTGCACAATTTTTTGAAGATCAATTTAAATCTCCCAATTCAAAAACTCCAACTAGTGGTCCTTACAAAGGAGATCCTAATTCACGCGTAGTTGACCAGTATGATTTAGGAAACAATAATTGCACTACAAAGTCATGCGAAGCTGTTGGAGCAGGTGGGTCTAAGATTTTTAAAGAAACGACCCAAGAAGTTATGAAAACTGAAATGTATAAGTCAGGAATGGACTATGATTTTAGACTTACTGGTACAGGAGAGTATCAAACAAATCCTATACAAGTTCCTTGGAGTCCAGGAGGAGCTAAGCAAGTCTTGGATTATCAAGATCAAGCTGCACAGAATCCAGTTAAAAATGTTACTGTCGACATAAAAAAACAAGTTACAGGTGGAAACTAAAAAAGCAATACAAATAATAATAATCTTTATTTCTTTACTCTTTGTTTTTAAAATTGGAGTGGAAATATTGAACTGTACCTGGCTAATAAAAAATTTAAAAGGTGGCGATCCTACTTTTTCCGATGTAGCTTTTAGGGAAGCACTCAGAACGAACGAATCGCTAATTAATAAAATGGCTGAGATCTGTAAGTATTCAATAGCATATTCAATTGTTGTGATAATATACACGGTTTACTTAGTAAGGAAAAAATGAAGAAAATCTTTTGCATGTTTACCTATCTAGTCTTATTGGCAGGATGTCAAAAACGAGAGTTTAGACACAATGATGCAAATGACATTGAAGAAGCTACTACTTTCGCTACAGAATATTATGCTAGAATCGGTAGACATGATTTTGAAGATGCCTCAACATTATTTGGAGGGGAAGCAAAACAGTCAGCAGGTCTTGATTTTTTAAGAAACTTAAACATTTTACATGGGAATTTATTGAATGCCAACATCTCACTAATTGAAACAAATGTGAAAATCATTGATGATCTCGTCTCCAAAGAGTATGTTATTGATGTTGTTGCAGAGTATGAAAAAAAAGAATCCAAAGAAACTATAACTATTCAATCAATTAATGATACTTGAGACTGTAAAATGAACTGTGCTATTTAAAAGTAAAAGTAATTTTTACCTTTAAATAACCACAGCAAAATGAAAGAAAAAAACGAAGAGTATGAGGCACTCAAAAAGAAAGCCTTAGAACAATTTAAACGAGGCGAGCCCTTGCTTGGAAAAGACGGAGCTTTCGCTCCGCTGCTCAAAGAATTTTTAGAATCAGCCCTGGATGCAGAAGTCGAAGAGCATCTCGATGAAGTCGAGCGGACGCGTGGCAATCGCCGCAATGGCAAGAGCAAGAAAATTGTAAAAAGTTCAGAAGGAAGTTTTGAGCTTGAAACACCCAGAGACCGAGAAGGTACCTTTGAGCCAGACATCGTCAAGAAGCGAGAAACGATTCTTGCCGATAATTTGGAAAGTAAAATCATCGGGCTTTATGGTCTTGGCATGAGTCTGCGAGACATCTCTAACCACATTAAAGAGATGTATGACACAGAAATTTCAGCAACTACTCTGAGTGGAATAACCGACCGCATCATTCCTCAAATCAAAGAATGGCAATCCAGGCCATTGGATGAGGTCTATTGCATTTTATGGTTGGACGCCATGCATTACAAAGTAAAAGAAGACGGAAGAGTTGTCAGCCGGGCTGTTTACAACATCCTTGGTATTACTACAGAAGGAAAAAAGGAACTGCTTGGAATGTATCTCTCCGAAAGCGAAGGAGCCAACTTCTGGCTTAGTGTGCTGACGGATTTACAAAACCGTGGAGTAAAGGATGTGCTGATTGCCTGTATAGATAACCTCAAAGGCTTTGCAGAGGCCATCGTAAGTATTTTTCCGGGGACTGAAGTCCAAAGCTGTATTGTTCATCAGATACGTAACTCATTGAAGTATGTGGCGAGCAAGAACCAAAAAGAGTTCATGGCTGATTTAAAACTGGTTTATCAAGCCGATACCAAGGAATACGCAGAGGAAAAACTGGTGTCACTTGAAGAAAAATGGGGCAAAAAGTATCCTGTTGTAATTTCCTCCTGGAAAAATAACTGGCATAAACTCTCTACCTATTTCAAGTACGCCAAGCCCATCCGAAAGCTCATTTACACGACCAATACCATTGAAGGATTCCACCGACAGGTCCGTAAGGTTACTAAAAATAAAACGGCCTTCACTTCAGACATGGCACTGCTCAAGCTGATTTATCTTGCTCATCGAAATATCAGCAAGAAGTGGACACAGCCCATGCACAACTGGGGTATTACCGTATCTCAATTATCCATTATCTTTGGACAGCGACTCAAACTTCAAATACTCGAATGACCATGAGTTTTAACAGGCATACTTCCGAAAGCATAGGCATAAAAAAAGAGGCTGAAAGAACAGCCCCTGTATATGCAATCGGATTAAGCTATTCCTTGTTGAGTTGCTCTCCAGCAGAGCTCAACTCCGCTTTGCTTAATGAAGTAAATGTAGTAAATCTAAATAGCACAGTTTAATTTACACTCCCTGATACTTTGAAGATAATTGGTTATCGATCGAATATGCAATAATCTCAGTACAGGCTTGTTTATTGCTCTAAATTAATATTGATTTCTTTGATTTTTTCAAAGCTCTTTAACAATAAAAGTTGATCAGAAATCTTTGTGTCCCAGATTAATTGTGATGCAGAATCTATGGAATGACTTGTTTCTAAATCATAGAGATATTGTAAATAATCGCAAGAGTCGATAAATTTTTTGTTTAAATCAAAGACCTCAGATTCAAATTTAGAAATGTCAAATTTAGTTTTAAATATGGCTTGCTTAATTTTACGTGAAAATATCTCAGCTATGTCAAAGTGACCCTGTTCATGATTCAAAACCTTCGGAGTTTTAAGTTTAATCCAAGAGCCATTCTTCAGGAAGAGAGCACTTATTTTAAAATTTACAAAATTATCGACACGCTCATACTTAAAATCAACTTTGTAGTTACACATTGCAGCTTCAGTACTACTTGAATCAACGACTCCCTGAAAGTCTTCGAATATTAATTTTCTATTAGCTTTCCATTCTATATACTCAATATTTTGATGAGTATTGCCATAGAACTCTTCAATAATACTTTGCAAGAAAATCATAATCGAAAAAACAATGATGGTTTTCATTTTGTTGGTTGTGCGACTACAGACTTTTCATCCTTATTTCCTACAGAGGTAGTTATTCTCTCGGGATCAATGTTAAATGTGTCTACAATTGCTTTTTTAATTGAATCAGCTCTTTGAAGAGCTAATTGAGATCTAGTTAGTTCTTGGTTTCCGACAGGGACATTCTCGTTGCCTGCGATTGTATGGAGGAGACCAGTTGAACCTGATTTATAATTTCCCTCTAAATTTATTTTCAGACTTTTATCGGCCTTTAACATTCGCCCAAGTTCATCAATTTCACCTTGTAATTTGGAGTCAATAATTGGTGCATTGCTATTTTGGGGGAATTGTGCATTAAGCGTAAATGTTTTCTTTTGGTCAAAGGCTGCACGCATTGAACTTGTGCTAAGATCTGCACTTGAAACAATTTTTTGTTTATTGGATTTTTGTGGGACAGGAATCATTTCTGGTGCTTTTCGTAGTTGAATTTCCTGCGAATTGGCTGGAAGGTCAATTTGAGTAGGATGAATCGGTTCCATTTTTTTCATTTCCAATGTCGTTTCGCCAATTTTTTCTTCACGAGAGAAAGCAAAATTTCCATATTTATTATCTTGTTCGTAACGAGTTTTAAGTGTTAGCATTGGCCCTGGACCAGGCTTAAATTCTGTCCAATTTCCTATATGGCCATCAGCATATTGATGCCTTACCATAATTAACTCTTCCAAGCCATCTAAATCAATTGCCCAGATTGAGTTGTTCCCGGCAAATTGGTATGGAGTATACCAAGGATAGGCTTGAAAAAGAGGGTCGATTGAAAGAAATCTGGATAGACGGGAAGAATAAATCCTGAATCCGTAGTTATATGTTGTGCCGCTTCCATTCACTTCGTCATCCTTTTCTTTTGAGTTAAACCCAAACCGATAGTCCGCAACACTAAAATTCCTCCCTACCATCATCATCCCAAACGTAGAGTAGTCTTTGGCCTTTTCAGATGCGCTTGTGTTTTTTTCCTGAGATAGAAAAAAGCGATGCCGTGGATGTGATGTATGGGTCGTTGCGGTGAACAAAATAATTCAAAGTCGGTAAGTCCAAAAATAGTAAAAAAATACGTTGGAGCTGTGCGCCGTTAAGCATCTAAGCTGTGCTTAGGGAAGATGTCTGATGGGTTTTCTTTAACTCAGATAACAACCTTAAGCTGTGCTAAGGTCAACACAGCCTTGGCAACCAGAATGCAGGTTCTGGTATTGTTCCGTTAATAAACTTATGGAATGTCAAAAACAGCCTTTACACCACGAGGAATCTGTTTATCATAAGGCTACAATTTTCACGTTAGGAGGTCTGCTATGAATGCAGATGAAGAAGACCGGTTAGATGCTGAGTTGGAAAAAGACGTAGCAAAAATTCTTAAACGCTTTCGGAACTGGTCTATTGCTTGCTGTTTAACAACGATATTTATCGGAGTTGCAGTTTGGGATTGCCCAAAGAAACAATCAGGAAAGAGGTCGGCTTCGGACACTTTAAAAACCAAAGAAGTAATCGTACCCAAGCCACATTCTAGGTAGCAGAAGATTGAGTCTTAGGTTTTAGTCTTAGTGGTTTGTCGGGCTTGCCCTCTCCTTCACTTCGGAGCTTTTTGCGTCCTGATATTTTGGAGTTATCAATCTCCTTATAGGATTCAACCACCACCTTATAAGCAAAGTATGCGGCAACCGCAATTGCTCCAAATAATGCTGAAAATGGGATAAGTACGTCTTTCATTATTTCCTTTCTTCGTTATATTTTCGCCACTCTTCTCTTTTAAATTTTTGCCACCCTTCATGAATATTTATTCGAAAACGAGCAAAAAAGGTTATTATAAATACAGCAATAAATATACCCAAAATATAGATCCAAAGAACAATATTTTGGCCATTTTCTGACATGTCTGGATTAAATTGCCTAAAAAGAGCGCTGGCGGTGCAGGCGAAAACAAAGGCCACTATTAATCCAATCAATGTATAATTATCTGCGGATAATCTGTCGCTACTCTTCTTTTTCGATCTATTGTCTTCATTCTTCTTATTTCTATCGTCTTTGTGAGCCTTCCAATACATCCAATAATCTACGTTGATTGCACTAATCAAAGTAACTGCCAACAGGCTTACTTTATTGTACATATTCCCCTTCACATTCAGTAGCTCCATTATCCATTCACCCAGCGCAGCAATTCCTACTGTTAATCCTATCCAATAAAATGCGCTTCTTGCTATTCTGGGGGTATACTCTTTCTTAAATCTTTTTTTCCAATCGTCTGTATCCGGGCTTGATTCCATTAAGCATAGTGTTAAAAATCTTTCATTGTGCTATTGCTAAACAATCGCAATACAGCAAATCTATAAAGTGTTTTTGTAACTCAAAACCTTTATTGCTGTGCAGCATTCATAATCGCTGCCGTGGCTGTCTCAATCGACCGTCTCACAGGATCAAGATGCAGCCGGGCATAGATAGCCGTAGCCTGCTGAGATTTATGACCCAGCGATTTTCCGATGATGATCGTGCTGCTGCCGGTAATAGCCTGCCAGCTACCCATCGTGCGCCGCAGGTCATGCAGCCTGAGGTCTTTTATCCCGGCACGTTTCAAGATACGCTGCCAACCTTTCCAAGGCTCCTGCAAGTGGCCGGTTTTTCCTTTGGCTGGAAAGACATATTCGCTCTCATTGTCTTTGCGCCCCTTCAGTATGTCCATGACTTCATCTACAAGCGGAACCAGAACCGATTCATTATTCTTGGAGTGCGGGATGCACCAGAGCTTCTGCTGGAAAGATACCTGCTCCCATTTCATGGAAAGAA
Organism: uncultured Bacteroidota bacterium; assembly: GCA_963775555.1. Classification (GTDB taxonomy): domain Bacteria; phylum Bacteroidota; class Bacteroidia; order AKYH767-A; family 2013-40CM-41-45; genus QQVM01. The sequence continues at coordinate 378,184 of CAVZJJ010000003.1, forward strand.
CATTGGAACGGCGGGCTCCGGTAAACAGCGACAGCATCACATAGTCGCGTATGTCGTCACTCTCTTCTTCCCGCACCGATTGTAAGAACCCTGCAAGCTCTTCCGGTTGCAGGAATCGCTCCCGGCTCTTCTCCGTGTTCTTCTTAATTCCTCTAGCCGGATTATTCTCGCATAACCCGGTGGATATACCCCAGTTAAACACGACAGAGACAAGAGCCAGCACCCGGTTGGCCGTGGCTCCGCTTTTATACTGCGTGGACGAAGGACTTTTTCCTTTCTCCTTCATCTGTTTTGTGATGCCCGAATGAATGGAGGCAATGTCAAGACGCGTGATATGCGACAGCTTTTTGTTTCCCAATGGCTTTTCCAAGTAAAGCCGGTAACGCGCTCGATCATCTTGCCAGGAACGTTTCTTCCATTTGGAATGACGCTCCAGGTACTGCTCAAACAGCTCCTTAAAGGTTATCTCCGAGCGGTGCGCCCGTTTAACTTCCGCCGGGTTGTTTCCCGAGGCAATGCAAGCATTGATCTTCTCCGCATTTACCCGCGCCTGTTCAACCGTTATATCCGACAGCCTTCCCAAAGTAATCCGTTCTGGCCGCCCGGATTTTATTCTCCGGTAAACGCTAAAGGTTACAACACCGGTATGGTTGATGCGGCATTGTAAACCCGGTATCTTGGTGTCTATCAAAACCAGCCGCTCACCGGGCTTTGATGGCCTCATCGAGGAGAGCAGCGCCTTGGTGAAGTTTACTTTTCTGATCATGGATTTTCTCCTCACTTAAAAATGCACCGGGGTTACGCCGGGGTTACATCATGGGTATATTTCCGTTATATCACATAAAACAAAAACGATGAAAAAATCTTTCTATATCAATGAGATTTAAGCTCAGTGAAGAGAGGGTAATTAACAGAATATACCCTTGAGCGAGATTGAAAATCCGCGTGTCGTTGGTTCAAATCCGACTCCGGGCACCATCTTTTCAAGGACTTAAGCTATTTCGATAACTTCAAAATCTACTTGGGGTTACACCGGGGTTACGGATTTTGTTAAAGATCCTTAAAGAAAAAACTATTCTCCGATGGGATGGAATTTCTGAATGTCCTCCTGCAAATCATCCAGGTCATTGACCAGATAAGCCTCCGTGGAACTGACGAATCGGTGTCCGGCCATCTGCTGCACCTGGCGCAGGTTATACAGCTTCAGCCAGTGGGTAATGACGCTTGCGCGGATCTGCTTGGCAGAAGTGACCTTGCTGTTTTGCCGGTGCAATCGCTCCATTAAAATTTGCATGATGCTGCGGAAGTGCGGACTCTCTCCCGCACTGATAAAAAACTTATCGCTCATCTTTCCTGTTAACCGTAGGATTTCTCCTCTGGTCTTTAACTGATATTCCATCAGGTCTAAAATCTGGTGCGCCTCCAAAGTGAGTTCACGTGATTCACTTCGGCGGCTTCCTTCAATAAAAACTTTTCCCTCTCGTAAACGGATATTATTCTCTCTTAATGCGCCCAGCTCATACGCCGTTAATCCCTGATAAACCATCAGCCCGACAATCACCTTGTTGCGCCTGGAAGCCATTAGAGAGGCCTTAAACCAGTTCTGATTTTTTGCCGCATCATCTGCCCCCGGCAGCGAGAAGCCACCATACAGGCTCTCCAGCTCGCTTTTATTCAGTATGTCGTAAAGGGTTTTTCGCCGGATGCCCCGGATGCGCAAGGTCAGGGTCGGATTATCTTTAACCTGTTCGGTGATGCACAAAAAATTAAAATAATGTTTCAGGCTGTTAACCTGTACGGCGATCGTTTTTTGTTTAACGCGATTTCGTTTGCCTTGAATAAAATGCAATACATCGGCATAGGTGGCCTGATTCACAGGGATATTTTCTTTCTCGCACCACTGTAAAAAATATCCGGTGTCTTTGATAAAACGCTTAACTGTTGCTGCGCTAAATCCTTTAGTGAGCAGGTAGGAAGTAAAATCCTTCTGCTCTTTTAATTCCTGCTTTAATTGCAAGGCCGCATCTGCATCATGAGCGACCACCTTCTTTCTTGTCCGGCTGTCACGGGTTTTTCCCAGTCGTATTTTACCGCTCATCTTCGTGCAGTTGCTGGTAAGGGTATCGCGTAATGTTGTGATACGGCTGTGACTTCACCGGCTCCGTGCCATTCCTGTCCGCTTCCACCAAATGCGTATACACCTGCGTACTTTCCAATGATGCATGCCCTAAGAACCTGGCTATTTTTTCCAGCGTCATGCCGTTTTGTAAAAAGTGTGTGGCAATCGAATGACGCAGCACATGCAGCCGCACGTTTTTATTTTGCAGCTCGATGTTGTCGGTTCTTTGCTGTAATAATCGCAGACGTAAAGCCATACTCATACCGTTCATTCTAAGTCCGCGCTGACTGATAAAAAAAGCATCTTCGCGCTTGTCTTTCACAAGCTGCGTTCTCCCCTCATACACATAGTCCTGTAAATGTTTGGAAAGGGTTTTATTAAAAGGAACAATGCGCTGCTTGTAGGCCTTGCCATTTCTCACATATAAAATCCGGCGGTCAAAATTAATATCCGATACATCCAGAAGATAACCCTCGTTTCTTCTTAAGCCGCAACCGTAAAACACGCAAAGGATCGCTCTGTCCCGGCTGTTGAGCGCTTCCAACTGCGTTCCCTCGTTGTATCCATAGGCCTGGCTGCAAAAAGTTCTTTGATTTCATCTTGCGTAAGAAAAATAATTTCTTCCGTGTCGTTTTCTTCCCACCCCATGTTCAGAGATGGTAAAATCATCCTTCCGCTCTGGCGCAGGTAGTCGAGAACTTGTACAGCATCTGCACATGCTTGTTCAAATAACTGTTCGATAAGCCCCCACCACGTCTTAAGTTGCTGCGTATTTTCAGCTGTGTGTAATATGCCTTGAAGTGCTTTACTTGAAGCTGCGAGATTTCATATATGCTTTGCTGTTCGAGGTAATGAAAAAATTCGCGCAAAGAATTCGGCATCTGGTACACTGTCGGAGCATAGCCCAGCACGTCGAGCCATTCTCTAAAACTTTTCTCGATGTACTGGAACGATGCACTTTTGATGATTAAATTTTTCATGCGCTTGCATTTTTAGCTTTGATTGTCCGACTGCCTTGCAAGAGGCCACGGCAAAGGATTTGAGTCAGACAGTAGCGGCTTTGTCCAACTGTTGTCCGACTGGCTTACTCTTTTTTGATTTTGGTTTTACCGCTGGCTGTTCTGCTTTTCTTTTTTCGTGGGCATTCTCGATATTCTGCATCACCTGTTTGATCTGCGCCTCGATGCTGCCCTGCATCTTTTCAAAATCCTTTTCTCCGATAATCTTGTAGGCGTAACCGGTGCGGTGACGGTTGCCGCCAGCGATTTGCAAAAGACCGTATTCGGTAAGTTCCTGCAAGTACCTGCTTAAGGTTCTTGGATGCAGGGGATTGTTTTTTCTAATATCACCGCCATAGAACTGTTTTAAGTTTTCTTTTTTCTGCCACCCTTGAAGCCACTGGTAAAATTCTCTCACCGCACCGCTCAGTTCATCGCCCTTTCTGAACAGCACATCACGTAGCAACTTAAATGCCCACTGGATATCTTCCGGCTGCGTCTCTATGTACACTTCTCCGGTCTGTTCATCTGCCTTTTGCTCTCTGTTGTATTGACAGTAAAATGTTACGGCTTCAATGAAGCTCAGCAGGATCGGCAGGGTTCTTCTTGGTTTAAAAATTTCCTTCGGCAGTTCGATCAGCGGTGCATAGGGGTTAATGATTCTTAAAGGATGCAGTATGCGCTGCATGTTTTGTAATTTCTCTTGCGCCTGTTTTTCCTTTAGCCAGTCAGTGAGTCCGGCTCTTGATTGCTTCTGATACTGCATAATGCGCTCGTCCTGCTCTTTACTTCCATCCGAAGTAAATAAGAATGGCACGGTTGGCATTATCCTCATATATCCTTTCTCTTGTGGTGCAACCGATCACGCTCACCGGGCCTTCCACGATCAGCGTCACGGTTCTTAAGGTTCCGCTCCTGTCTTTGATCGTCATCGTCTTGCTGATGCGTTTCTTGGTTTGCAGTTCTGCAATCGGGAACATCACGCTCTGCGCACCTTGCGGTCTTCGATCAGAAAAACTTTTCCTTTGATCTCTTCCCGTTTGAAGTGATAAAAACTTGCACCCGTGAACGCTGTTTGCTCGCGCAGGTCTTCAAGTGGTATGCCCTGCGCCACTTTTTCCATGAGGTAACTTTTTCCGGTGCCGCTCCTTGCAAGACACATCACACTCAAAGGATCGTGCAGCTTGCGGCTCGTCGATGGCTAAAAATAAGATCATGCTGTTTTTCTCTCTCGCCCTGTATCCCGGTGGCCCTCTAAATCCTCGATGGTCTGATGCATCAGGTTTTCATTTCGCAACTGGGCTTCTGCCATTTCGCTGCTCATCTTCGCTCAAGCGTTTTACTTGTACCTGCTCGGCCTGTTGCTGCTTGATCTGCTCCAGCCGGTAGTTTTCTATTCCTGTGGTGAGTTCCGATAAGCTGGCGGCAATAATGCTGGTTCCGATTTCCAGTCGCTCGGCTGTTTTACGAATGAACTTTTCCAGTTGCGTGTCGTTGTACAAGTCCAAATTGTGACGTACCGGTGGGCGGGGCTATCTTTTAATTCTACTTTCAGCGTTACACGCATCCTGTCTAAGCCTTCTAACTTTACACCGCCAGGAACTTCGATTTTCAGGATTTCGTTGCTGTATTTCAGTAAATGCGGGTTGGAAGTGTCTAATTCGGCCATTTCTTGAAAAAATATTTATGGGTTATAAAACCTTTTGGCAAAAATAAACAAGTTGGCTAAATAACCAACAA